>JBFLVZ010000022.1:0-62897 GCA_040758295.1 Pseudomonadota bacterium | reverse complement strand
TGCCAGCAATGGCATGGCGGCGGGGAATACGGTGTTCGAGGCGCGCACCCAGTGCCTGTCCGAGATCTTCGAGCGCCATGTGCGCCACCGGGTGATCAGCGAGGGCCTGTGTCTGCCGGACGTGCCGTTTGATGTGCTGGCGCGTTACCCGCATGTGCTGCGCGCGATCGAGGCGCTGGAGGCAAGTGGTTTTCCCATCCTGGTGAAGGATGCCTCGCTTGGCGGCCGCTACCCGGTACTCAATGTCACCCTGCTCAACCCGAAAAACGGCGGGATATATGCCTCCTGGGGCGCGCATCCGCGCTTCGAGGTGGCGCTGGAGCGCACCCTGACCGAGCTGTTGCAGGGCCGCGACCTGGACCAGCTGGCCGAGTTCCACCCGCCCTCCTTCGATCTGGATGAGGTGGCCGACCCGGCCAATATGGAGACCCATTTCATCGACCACAGCGGCCTGATCGCCTGGGACTTCTTCCACCGCGCGCCGGACGTGGAGTTCTGCGCCTGGGACTACGGCGGCTCGACCGAGGAGGAGTTCCACCACCTGCTCGGTCTGTTGCACGAGGACGGCCGCGATGCCTACGTCCTCGACCTGCCGCACCTTGGGGTGTATGCCTGCCGCATCGTCGTGCCGGGTTTCTCCGAGGTCTATCCGGCCGCTGATCTCTGGGAGAACAACAGCAACGCCGCCCTGCCCCTGCGCGATGTGCTGCGCCGCCTGCCGGAGCTGGACGAGGCCGGGCTGCGCGGGCTTTTGCGCAAGCTGGAGCAGATGGGCTTCGCCGACGAACAGCCGCTGGCCGAACTGCTGGGGCTGCTGGCCGACCGTGACAGCGCCTGGGCCAGCCTGCGCGTGGGGGAGCTGAAGGGCTGGCTGCTGCTGGCCCTCGGCAAGAGCCGGGATGCGGGGGACTATCTGGGCTGGGCGCTGGACTTCGGCGGCCAGCCGGAAGGGCGCGCCCGCCTGCTGCGCGCGGTCACCGACCTGTTGCGTTTTAAGGCGCAGAAGGGCTTGGATGTGGCGGACTTCCGCCCGGTGCTGCTGCGTCTGCATGGCGAGGGGCTGTTCGAGCGGGCCGAGCGGCTGGTCGCAGGCCTGGAGCGCCTGCCGGATCTGCCCGCCCTGGCCGGCGAGGATGGGGGCATGCAGCGCCACACCCTACTGCTGGAGGCCTACGCGCGGCTGAGGAAGGCGCACGAAGGGTACGACTCTTCGCGGTAAGGGGCTCCCACAACGCCCCATACCGTGAATCATCCCTTCAGGGCGAGTGTTACCGCTTCAAGAACGTCCCCCGCCAGCTGTCCGCCCGGTGGCAGGCGGGCCTCGTCGCCCGCGTGGTACTTGCCGGTCTGCACCAGGACGGCCTGCAGGCCGACGGCGATTGCACCGCGCACGTCGCTCTCCACGTCATCCCCGATCATCAGCACGGCCTCGGCCGGCACACCCAACCGCTCCACCGCACGGCGGAAGAAGGCCGCCCCTGGCTTGCCCAACTGCATGGCCTCCATGCCCGATGCCTCCTCAAGCAATCGCACGAAAGGGCCAGCGTCAAGGAACAGCTCACCGCCCTCGCGGAAGTAGCGGCTGCCGGAGAGGGCGATCAGCGGCGCGCCGCGCATCAGCAGGCGGAAGGCTGCGTTCAGAGCTGCATAGCTGAAGCCATCCCCCGCATCCCCGACCACGACAACGTCCGGATCGGCCTGATCCGCACCCTCGAAATCCGCGCGCAGGCCCGGATGGATCAGCAGCATGGGACGGCGCCCCTCGCGCACCAGCCAGTCATGCGCAAGCATCGCCGGGGTAAGCAATTGATCGGGATCGATCACAAGGCCGGCCATGGCCAGCCTGGCCAAAAGATCCTTGCGGGCGGTGCGGGTGGTGTTGGTCAGCAGCATGAACGGCAGGCCGGCCACGCGCAGCCGGGCCAGCGCCTCCGCCGCCCTTGGCAGGGGCATCTCCCCGTCCAGCAGCACCCCGCCGATGTCGATCAACACGGCCTGTATCCGCATCCGCCTCCCCTTCCTCCGCCTTGCCTCATCAGGACCATCCCTGAAGTTTAACCGAGCCGCTCCTCTTCCCTTGCGCCCTGCCTCGTCGTAGCGTTCTGTTTTTCTTTGGAGAAACGCATGTACGACATGAAGCACCTGCGCCGCCTGGCGCAACTCGACCACCTCGCCCCCGAGTCCTTCGCTGCCTTCAAGGCGCTGGACGACGTCGCCTTCAAGGACGGCGCCATCCCGCGCAAGTACAAGGAACTGATGGCCATCGTCGCCGCCCAGGTCACCCAATGCCCCTACTGCCTCGAGGTGCATGCCCGCCTGGCGCGCCGCCACGGCGCCACCGAGGAGGAGATCGGCGAGGCCGTGATGGTGGCCGTGGCCATGGCCGCCGGCGCGGCGGTCACGCACGGCGCGCACGTCCTCAGCGAGCCCAAGTCTTGAGAAGCGATCGCGAGGATCAAGCCCGTGTGCTATGTAAGGGATAAGCCCCCTGTTCAGGGCAGCATGGAGAGTGCATGACCGTGTCCCCCCACCCCGAGGCCCGGGGTGATGACTCCCGCTTCGCCATCCTGTTCAACCACCTGACGGATGCGGTGTTCATCCACGACTTTGAGGGCAACTTCCTTGAGGTCAATGACACCGCCTGCCAGCGTCTTGGCTACAGCCGGGATGAATTGCTGCGCATGAGCCCGGCGGACATCGATGATCCGGACTCAAGGGCGCTCATCGGTGAGCGCGTCGCCACGCTGCGCAAGGAAGGGCGCCTGCTGTTCGAGGCGGTGCACTGCAGCCGTTCCGGAGAGCGGATCGCGGTGGAGATCCACAGCCAGGTCATCCCTTTTGACGGGCGCGAGGTGATCCTCAGCGTGGCGCGTGACATCCGTCGGCGCAAAGCACTGGAAGCCGCGATGCATGAGGCCAAGGCCGGGCTGCGCGCCCTGCTGGATGCCCTGCCCGAATCGGCCTTGCTGCTCGACGAGCACGGCAAGGTGAAGGCACTGAACAGCGTGGCGGCTGCCCGCTTCGGCCTCTCGCCCGAGGCCATGCTCGGCCAGGACTTCTTCGGCTTCATGCCGCCCGAACTGGCCAAGTCGCGACGACAACTATTCGAAGCGACCCTGCAACGCAACGAAGCCGTCCTGGTGCACGACGAGCGCGCAGGCAGGTTCTTCGAAACCTGTGTTGTGCCAGTCCGGCGGGACGGACAGCCACCGCAGGTCGCCATCTACGCCGCTGACATCACCGAGCGCACCCTCCTTGAGGGGCTGGAGAGCCTGACCCACGAGCTGGACCAGCATGTCCTGAGGGGCGAGTCCTGGGACGAACTGATGCAGTTCCTGTGCCGGCGGATCGTGCATATCCTGCAGCTCCCGCTCGCCTGGGTGGGCAAGCGGCATGTTGCCGAAGAGAGGCTGGTCGCGGTCGCCGCGGCGGGCTCGGCGGAGCCCTGCCTGGTCAAGCTGCTGCAGGCCAACCATGCCGGCGGCCTACCCGAGGGGACGCTCGGCCCCGGCCTGGCAGCCCTGCACAGCGGCCGGCCACAGTCCGCCAGCACTGACGACCCCGCCTGGGAGCGCTGGGCCTCCGTCGTGGAGGGCTTCCGCATCCGTGCGGGTTTCGCCATTCCCCTCATCGTGCGCGGCAAGGTCGAGGGGGTATGCAGCCTCTATGCCGAGCGCCCCGACCAGTTCGACAATCCGCTGATCCGGACCCGGCTCGAACGCCTCAGCGACCACCTCAGCCTGACCCTCGAGATGGCCATGGACCAGCAGCGCATGCGCCTCTTGAATGATGCCCTGGTGGCCGCCGGCAACCCCACCTTCATCACCGACCGGGAAGGCACGATCGTCTGGGCCAACCAGGCCTTCCTCAACCTGACCGGCTACAACATGGGCGAGGTGCTCGGCCACAATCCCCGCCTGCTGCAATCGGGCCGCCAGCCGGTGGAGTATTACCAGCAACTGTGGGAGACCATCTCCGCGGGAGGTGCCTGGAGCTGCGAGACCATCAACCGGCGCAAGGACGGCGAACTGTACGTGGTGCAGCAGACCATCACGCCGATCCGCGACCCGCAGGGCAACATCTCGCACTACATCTCCATCCATGAGGACATCACCGCCAAGAAGATCAACCAGGAGCGCATCGCCCATCTCGCCCATCACGACGTGCTGACCGGGCTGCCCAACCGCCGCCTGCTGATGGAGCGCCTGACGCGAGCCATCGCCATGGCGCGGCGCAACGGCCAGGGGGTGACCCTGCTGTTCCTCGACCTCGACGGTTTCAAGCCGATCAACGACGACTTCGGCCACCTGGCCGGCGACCGCCTGCTGCAGGAGGTGGCCCAGCGCCTGCAGGGCCTGTGCCGCGAATCCGACACCGTGGCCCGCCTGGGCGGGGATGAGTTCGTCATCCTCCTGCCCGGCTCGCATACGGACATGGAGGCCGGGGCCGTGGCCCGCAAGGTGATTCAGGCCATGGGGCAGCCCTTCCCGCTCGATGGGCAGAGCGTGACCATCGGCACCAGCATTGGCATCGCCCTTTGGCCCGAGCACGCGCAAGGGCCGGAGGAGTTGATCGCGACCGCGGATCGCGCGATGTACGCCGCCAAGAAGGCGGGTCGCGGGGTCTTCCGCCTTGCCTGCGCGCGGGACCATGCACCGCCCCGCTCCGAACCAGACGATTCGAGCGCCTCTCCCACAAAGCGGGTCCTGGGCATGGATGCCCAGGAGGTGCGAGAACAGGACGTGCATGAAGAGATGCCGTCCCGCCAACCACCCGGTGCTGGTCTATAGTCGATGGCAGGTCACCGTGACCTGTTCGCACCACCGGAGGAAATGGCCATGAGCAATGTCGTCAAAGTCATCGAGGTCCTGTCCGAATCCGAGAAGAGCTGGGAGGACGCCGCCCAGCAGGCCGTCAACCGCGCCGCCAAGACCCTGCACGGGATCAAGTCGATCTATATCGAGAACTTCGAGGCCAAGATCGAGGACAACCGCATCGTCAAGTACCGCATCAACGCCAAGATCTCCTTCCTGCTGGAGTAAGGCATGATGTTCCGGGACCGCGAGGATGCGGCCCGCCAGCTGGCCGGCCGCCTCAAGTCATGGAAGGGCCGGCACCCCTTGGTGCTGGCCATCCCGCGCGGTGCGGTGCCGATGGGGGCGATCATCGCCGAGGCGCTGGAGGGCGATCTGGACGTGGTGCTGGTGCACAAGCTCGGCGCCCCAGGCAACCCGGAGTTCGCCATCGGCGCGGTGGACGAGTCTGGCCATATCCACGTCGCGGATCACGCGGCGATGACCGGGGCGAGCCAGGAGGACATCGAGGCCGAGGCCCGCGCCCAGCTCGCCACCCTGCGCAAGCGGCGCGCCCAATACACCCCGGTGCGTCCCCCGCTCGACCCGGCGGGTCGCGTAGTGATCGTGGTGGATGACGGGGTGGCCACCGGCGCCACCGTCATGGCCGCGCTCCAGGCCATTCGTGTGAAGAAGCCGGAGAAGCTGATCCTCGCCATCGGGGTCGCACCGCCGGATACCCTGAACCGGCTCCGTCCCTTGGTCGACGAGCTGGTCTGCCTGCACAGCCCGGCGGAATTCTGGGCGGTAGGCCAGTTCTTCGCCGACTTCCGCCAGGTGGAGGACGAGGAGGCGGTGGACATCCTGCGCCGGTTCGGAGAGCGCAGCGCCACATCCACGGCATGAGCCCCAGGGCAAGCGCATGAACCTGTCTCATCACCCTAAACGCCGATGCAGGCGGCGCCCCCACCGCGACAGGTGTATCGTGCGCAAGCGTCGGCCCGAGGGCGGGCCTCCTACAACTCAACAGAGCGAAGATGACGCCCCTTTGCATGCTGGATTTTCGCCTTGTGCGAACGCTCCAGACCTTCATGCGATGGCCCTGGCATGAGCCCGATCCTTGACCTCAAGCTGCTGCTGGTGCTGATGGCTGCCAATGGCGCCCCCATCCTTGCCGGATGGCTGTTCGGACAAGTGCTCGACCGCCCGCTCGATGGTGGGCGGCATTTCCTCGACGGCCGCCCGCTGTTCGGCCCGCGCAAGACCTGGCGCGGCCTCATCGCCGCCCTGCTCGGCGCCGCCGCCATGGCCCCCGCGCTGGGACTGGGCGCGATCACCGGGATGCTGCTCGCCCTCTTCTCGATGCTGGGCGACCTTGGCAGCAGTTTCGTCAAGCGGCGTCTCGCCCTCGCCCCCAGCAGCCGCGCCCCCCTGCTGGACCAGCTACCGGAGGCCCTCCTGCCCCTGCTGTTGCTCAAGCCTGCCCTCGGGCTCGGCTGGCTCGACATCGCCCTGACGGCCGGACTGTTCGTCCTGGCGGATATCGCCCTCTCCCGCCTGCTCTACCGCCTGCATATCCGCAACCGGCCGTACTGAGTCACGCCCTCAGGCCCGAACGCAGGACATGCAGGGTCATCTCCGCCGAGCAGTTGAGCCGCACGTCCAGCACCGACACCCCGGTCCCGCGTGAGGTGTAGCCCTGCATGCCCGCATGGCTCCAGGCCCCCTTGCACAGCCGGCGCGGCGCGTGGGCATTGCACAGGATCGGCACGCCGCCCGGCAGGGCGATCTGCCCGCCGTGGGTGTGGCCGCACAGCATCAGGTCGAAGCCCGCGTGCGCGGCCTGGCGCCAGATCTCGGCGGAGTGGGCGAGCAGGATGGCGCACTCATCCGGCGGCAGGCCGGCGGTCGCCTTCTCCAGGTTGTCCAGGGCGTAGTAGTGGGGATCGTCCACGCCGGCGAGGTGTAGCCGCGCCCCCGCCTGCTCCAGCACGGCGGTTTCATTCAGCAGCACCCGGATGCCGAGCGCCTCCAGGCCAGGCAGCATGCGCAGGCTGTCGTGGTTGCCGAGCACGGCGAACACCCGCTCGGGCAGCACGGCGCGCAGCCGATCCAGCCCGTCCAGGGCCGGCTCGATGGGGCCGAAGGTGCGCGCGCGGAAGTCGCCGGTGATGACGCAGGCATCGCACTCCACCCTTCGTGCGGCCTCGGCGATGGCATGCGGCATGTCGGCGTGCATGTCCAGGTGCAGGTCGGAGAGGTGCAGCAGGCGGAAGCCGTCGAAGGCCGGGGGCAGGCGCTCGAGGCGCACCTCCCTACGGGTCAGGCGGATGTCGCGCGCATTGCGCCGCCCGCGCCCGTGTACCCCGGCGAGGCGCAGCAGGCCGCGCATCAGGCCGTGGACGGAGTACCAGTTCTCGATATGGAAGAAGGTGCGGCCCTGGCCGAAGACCTGGGCCTCGTGCTCGGCCTCGATGCCGAGCCGCAGGCGCGCATGGATGCGCCCGACCCGCGCCTCGAGCAGGGGCAGGAGTGGATCGTCCGGGAGATCCTCGGCCAAGTCTTACTTGTACTTGTAATAGGTATGGTTGAGGTAGTCCGACACCGCCTGCACCTCCTCCTCGAACCAAGGGATGTCGAAGTAGGTGACGCAGGACTGGACCATGGTGGTCAGGCTTTCCTTGGTCGGGTACTTCTTGCCGGCCCGGCTGGTGTAGAACTCGGCGTTGTGCGGCGCCTTGTGGCAGCCGGCGCACATCTCGGCGTGCAGCTTCTGGCCCCGGGTGATGTCCGCCAGGACCGGCTCCGCGAACAGGGCGGAGGCGGCGAAGGCCGCCGGGAGCATGGGGATCAGGGCATGGCGCATGTCAAATCCTCCGGACAAAGGTCTTGCCCTTTGATCCTAGCCCGTCCGCCCCCTCCCTGCCCCATCAAAAAAGCTGATGACATCTCGAAAACATGGGTCATCAGCATCGGCCCGGGGCGGGCCTCCTCCATCGCCTTTAACGCCCCTTGCCACGCTTGGCCGGCCCCTGCCCCGCAGCCCTGCCGCCACGCGTTGGCCCCGGCTTGCTTCCCGCGGGCCGAGCGCTGGCGGCGGCCGGTTTCGCGCGTCGGGCGGGGGCGGCGGGCTTGCCGTCCCGCACCGAAGGCTGGGGCGGAAGGCCGGTGTGCTTGGTCAGGAACTTCTGCTGGCCATGTTTTCTGCCGGTACGCGCCCCCTCGCCGCCGGTCAGGCCGGTGCCGGCCGGCTGCCAGCTCGGTACCAGATGGCGCTTGCCATTGCCGATCAGATCGGCCCGGCCCATCCGCTTGAGCGCCTCGCGCAGCAGTGGCCAGTTCTCGGCGTCGTGGTAGCGCAGGAAGGCCTTGTGCAGGCGACGCTGCTTGAGCCCCTTGGGCGAGAACACCTCCTCGGTGCCGGTGCGGCGCACGGTGCGCAACGGGTTGCGGCCGGAGTGGTACATCGCGGTCGCCAGCGCCATCGGACTCGGCAGGAAGGCCTGCACCTGGTCGGCGCGGAAGCCGTTCGCCTTCAGCCACAGGGCGAGGTGCATCATGTCCTCGTCCGTGGTGCCCGGGTGCGCGGCGATGAAGTACGGGATCAGGTACTGCTCCTTGCCTGCCTCGCGGGAGAACTTCTCGAACATCGCCTTGAAGCGGTCGTAGGTGCCGATGCCCGGCTTCATCATCTTGGAGAGCGGGCCGGATTCGGTGTGCTCCGGTGCGATCTTCAGGTAGCCGCCAACGTGGTGGGTCACCAGTTCCTTGACGTAGGCCGGCGACTGCACGGCGAGGTCGTAGCGCAGGCCGGAGGCGATCAGCACCTTCTTGATGCCCGGCAGGGCGCGCGCCTTGCGGTAGAGCTGGATCAGCGGGCCGTGGTCGGTGTTGAGGTTCTTGCAGATGTCCGGGTAGACGCAGGACAGGCGACGGCAGTTTTCCTCGATCTTCTCGTCCTTGCAGGCCAGCCGGTACATGTTGGCGGTCGGCCCGCCGAGGTCGGAGATGACGCCGGTGAAGCCCTTGACCTTGTCGCGGATCTCCTCGACCTCGCGCAGGATGGACGCCTCCGAGCGGCTCTGGATGATGCGCCCCTCGTGCTCGGTGATGGAGCAGAAGGTGCAGCCGCCGAAGCAGCCGCGCATGATGTTGACCGAGAAACGGATCATCTCCCAGGCGGGAATTTTCGCGTCGCCATAGGCCGGGTGCGGCGCGCGGGCGTAGGGCAGGCCGAATACGCCATCCATCTCGGCGGTGGTCAGGGGGATGGGCGGGGGGTTGAGCCACACGTCGCGGTTGCCGTGGCGCTGCACCAGGGCACGCGCATTGCCGGGGTTGGTTTCCAGGTGCAGCACGCGCGAGGCATGGGCGTACAGGACCGGGTCGTCCTTCACCTGCTCATAGGCCGGCAGGCGGATCACCGTGCGCTCGCGCGGGTGATTGCGCGGGATCTCGCGGCGCAGGTGCACCACCTGCACCCCCTGCTCGCCGCCCTCCTCCTTCTTGTCGCAGGTGGCGGCGGAGGTCATCGCGTACGGATCGGCATGCGGCGCGACCGGCCCCGGCTCGTCCACGGTGGTCGAGTCCAGCATCACCCAGCCCTCGGGGATGGTGCCATCGGTCATGAAGGCGGTGCCGCGGATGTCCTTCATGTCGCGCGGGTGCTCACCCTTGGCCGCACGGTGGGCGATCTCGACGATGGCACGCTCGGCGTTGCCGTACACCAGAAGGTCGGCCTTGCTGTCCGGCAGCACGGAGCGGCGCACCTTGTCCGACCAGTAGTCATAGTGCGCGATGCGGCGCAGGGAGGCCTCGATGCCACCGATGATGACCGGCACGTCCTTGTACGCCTCGCGGCAGCGCTGGGCGTAGACGGTCACCGCGCGGTCGGGACGCTTGCCGTGCTCGTCGTTGGGGGTGTAGGCGTCGTTGTGGCGCAGGCGGCGATCCGAGGTGTAGTGGTTCACCATCGAGTCCATGTTGCCCGCACTCACGCCGAAGAACAGGTTGGGCCGCCCGAGCTGGCGGAAGGCCTCCACCGAGGTCCAGTCCGGCTGGGCGATGATGCCGACGCGGAAGCCCTGCGCCTCCAGCATGCGGCCGATCACCGCCATGCCGAAGCTGGGGTGGTCGACGTAGGCATCGCCCACCACGATGATGATGTCGCAGGAATCCCAGCCCAGCTTGTCCATCTCCGCACGCGACATGGGCAGGAAAGGCGCGGTGCCGAAGCGGCTCGCCCAGTACTTGCGGTAGGAAAAGATGTTCTTGGCTGGGAGCATGGGATGAGCCTCCCGGGAGGCGGGCGGACATGGAAGGGTGCGGACAATAGCATGAATTGGAAGGGAAATATCCCTTCAAGTTCCCCTGTCCGCGCAGGGCCGGCTCAGCGCTGGCGACGGCCGAGTGCCTCGACCTCGGCCAGCCAGCGGGCGCGCCGCTCCTCCGTGCTGTGACGCACCGGCCCGAAGGTACTCACCCGCACCGGAGAGACGCCGCAGAAACCGAGGATGGCGTCCTTGACCAGCCGGATCCCCGGTGAGCCGTAGAGCAGCCAGTGCAGCAGGGGCGGGGTATCCATGGTCACGATCAGTCGCGCCGACCGCCCCTTCAGCAGCTTCCTCCAGCGCCAGGGGGAGATCATCTTGAAGGCAAAACCGGGCAGCAGAATGCGGTCGAAGAACCCCTTCATCACGGCGGGCATGTCGCCCCACCAGGTGGGGTAAATGATCACCAAATGCTCCGCCCAGCGGATCGCCTCCTGGGCATAGCGCAGGTCGGGTTCGAGCTCCTGGATCTCCTTGTAGCCGTGATGCAGCAGCGGATCGAACGCCAGTTCACCCAGGTTGAGGCGGCGCACCTCTGCCCCCGCCATGTCCGCGCCACGGGCATAGGCCTGCTCAAGCGCGCCACAGTAGGTATCCGCGTCGGGGTGGCCAAGAATGATCAGGATTCGCATGGTCGGCATCGCCTGTCGATAACCTTGTCCCACAACACTTAGCAGGCATTCGGCAGCGGCGCATGAAAAACCCCGCGCAAGGCGGGGTTCGGACGAGGCAGGCGCAGGCCAGCGGATCACATGTGGCGGATGATCTCGTCGCCGAAGGCCGAGCAGCTCACCTCGGTTGCACCATCCATCAGGCGGGCGAAGTCATAGGTCACGCGCTTGCCCTGGATGGCGCCGGACATGCCCTTGACCACAAGGTCGGCAGCCTCGGTCCAGCCCAAGTGGCGCAGCATCATCTCGGCGGAGAGGATGATGGAGCCCGGGTTGACCTGATCCTTGCCGGCGTACTTCGGCGCGGTGCCGTGGGTGGCCTCGAACATGGCCACGGTGTCGGACAGGTTGGCACCCGGGGCAATCCCGATGCCGCCGACCTGCGCGGCCAGCGCGTCGGAGATGTAGTCGCCGTTCAGGTTCAGGGTGGCGATCACGTCATACTCGGCGGGGCGCAGCAGGATCTGCTGCAGGAAGGCGTCGGCGATCACGTCCTTGACGATGATCTCGCGGCCGGTCTTCGGGTTCTTGAACTTGCACCACGGGCCACCATCGATCTCGGTCGCACCAAATTCTTCCCTGGCGAGCTGGTAGCCCCACTCCTTGAAGGCACCCTCGGTGAATTTCATGATGTTGCCCTTGTGCACCAGGGTCACCGACTTGCGATCGTTGTCGATCGCGTACTGGATGGCCTTGCGCACCAGACGCTTGGTACCCTCGGAGGAGACCGGCTTGATGCCGATGCCGGAGGTGGCCGGGAAGCGGATCTTCTTCACGCCCATCTCCTTCTGTAGGAAGTCGATGACCTTCTGCGCTTCCGGGGTGCCGGCGGCCCACTCGATGCCGGCATAGATGTCCTCGGAGTTCTCGCGGAAGATGACCATGTCGGTCTTCTCCGGCTCCTTCACCGGGCTCGGGGTGCCGGTGTAGTAGCGCACCGGGCGCAGGCAGACGTACAGGTCCAGCTCCTGGCGCAGGGTCACGTTCAGCGAGCGGATCCCGCCGCCGACCGGGGTGGTCAGCGGGCCCTTGATGGAGACCACGTAGTCCTTCACCGCCTCGAGGGTCTCGGCCGGTAGCCAGGTACCCTCGCCGTAGACCGCATTGGCCTTCTCGCCCGCGTAGACCTCCATCCAGGCGATCTTCTTCTCGCCGCCGTAGGCCTTCTCCACCGCCGCGTCCACCACCTTGATCATCACCGGGGTGATATCCACGCCGATGCCGTCGCCCTCGATGAACGGGATGATCGGATGGTTCGGCACGTTGAGGGAATTGTCGGGATTGGTGGTGATCTTGGCGCCAAAGGCGGGGAGCTTGATCTTGGACATCGGCGACCCTAGCGTTGAAAGGTTGAAACGTCGAATTATACCCGATCCACGGCGGACAGCCCGCCCCCGATTTGCTACCCTTGCGCGCATGATCTGGAAACCCCATGCCACCGTGGCCGCCGTGCTGGAGCAGGACGGACGCTTCCTCTTGGTCGAGGAGCGCATCGGCGGCGAAATCCGCCTGAACCAGCCCGCCGGCCACCTCGAGGAGGGCGAGAGCCTCATTGAGGCCGCCGTGCGCGAGACGATCGAGGAGGCGGGCCTGCTGTTCCGCCCCACCCATCTGGTCGGCCTGTACCAATGGCGCGCCCCCGAGACCGGCGCCACCTACCTGCGCGCGGCCTTCGGCGGTGAGATCGAGCGCGTCATCGACGACGCCGTTCTGGATACGGGCATCCTCGGCCCCGTCTGGCTCACTCCGGACGAGGCGCGCGCCCGTGCGGCCCAGCACCGCAGCCCGCTGGTGATGGCCTGCATCGAGGACCACCTCGCCGGCCGCCGCCACTCCCTCGACCTGATCCGCCACCTCCCGAGATGAGCAAGGGCATGAAGGTCATCGTCGGCATGTCCGGCGGGGTGGACTCCTCGGTCGCCGCCCTGCTCCTCAAGGAACAGGGCTTCGAGGTCGAAGGCCTGTTCATGAAGAACTGGGAGGGCGACGACACCGAGGACTACTGCCCCGCACGGCAGGACATGATCGACGCCATGGCGGTGTGCGACCGGCTCGAGATCCCGTTCCATTTCGTCAATTTCGCCAAGGAATACTGGGATCGGGTGTTCGCCTATTTCCTCGAGGAATACCGCGCCGGACGCACCCCGAACCCCGATATCCTGTGCAACCGGGAGATCAAGTTCCGCGCCTTCCTCGACCATGCGCTGAACAACCTCGGCGCCCAGGCCATCGCGACCGGCCATTATGCCCGCGTCACCCATGATGCTTCCGGGGCTCACCTGCTCAAGGGCCTGGATGCGAACAAGGACCAGAGCTACTTCCTGCATGCCCTCGGCCAGGAGCAGCTGCGTCACGCCATGTTCCCCATCGGCCACCTGCCGAAGCCCGAGGTGCGCAGGCTTGCCGAGCAGGCCGGCTTTGCCACCGCGAAGAAAAAGGACAGCACCGGCATTTGCTTCATTGGCGAACGCCGCTTCACCGAGTTCCTGCAGCGCTACCTGCCCGCCCAGCCCGGTGACATCGTCACCCTGGAAGGACAGGTCATCGGCCGTCATCATGGGCTGATGTATTACACCCTCGGTCAGCGTCAGGGCCTCGGCATCGGTGGGCTGCGCGGCTTTTCCGAGGAGCCCTGGTTCGTGGTCGACAAGGACCTGGCCAACAACCGCCTGATCGTCACCCAGGGCACCGACCATCCCTCGCTCTACCGCCCCGCCCTGCTCGCGAGCCAGGTGCACTGGATCGCGGGTGCCCCCCCGTCCCTGCCGCTGCGTTGCAGCGCCAAGGTACGTTACCGGCAGGCGGACCAGGAATGCATGATTTATCCCCACGGCGATGGTGTGCGGGTCGTTTTCGACACGCCCCAGCGCGCCATCACCCCCGGCCAGTCCGTGGTGTTCTATCTTAGCGAGGAATGCCTGGGCGGCGCGGTGATCGAGGCCGGGATCAAGCTGGAGAACGAGAACTGATGGCCCGCACGATCGAAGATCAAACCCTTGCCCTCGCCGGCATCGTCCAGGCCTGCCTGCTGGTGCGCGAATTGGCGCACCATGGCCAGGCACCGGCCAACGCGCAGGCGGCCAGCCTCGCAAGCCTGTTCCGCATCGACGCAAGCAACGTGCCCGCCGTGTACGGCGGGGTCAGCCAGGTCGGCGAAGGCCTGCGCCATCTGCGCAAGCAATTGGCCGGGCAGGCCGGCAACCAGGACATCGAGGTCACCCGCCACGCGCTCACCCTGATCCAGCTGGCCGGCCAGCTGCTGCGCCTGCCGGACATGCTGCAGCAACTGGGGCAGGGCCTGCAGGCGCTCGACGCCAAGCAGCGCGAGCTCGGACCAGACTCCCCGGAGGTCATCGAAGGCCTGGCAGGGATCTACCAGCGGACCATCAGCACCCTGAGCCCGAAGGTGATCGTCAACGGCAACCCCCAGCAGCTGAACCGGCCGGAGGTCGCCCAGCGCATCCGCGCCGCCCTGCTGGCGGGGATCCGCTCGGCCGTGCTCTGGCACCAGTGCGGGGGGAGCCGCCTGAGCCTGATCTTCCGTCGCAAGCGCTTCCTCGAGGCCGCAGATGGCCTGCTGCGTGGCGGGATCAGGCTGGTGGACGAAGCCTGAGAACAGAAACGCTGCGGGGCGCCGCGCCTGCCCTTGATCAAGGGAGGCGCGGCGCCCCGCAGCGAAGGCTGGAGTGCGGGTATCAGGCCTGCCGTGGTCGGCGGTGGCGCCTCCGCTCAGCCAGATAGATGAAGCCAGGCAGGGCGAACACCGCATACAGGACGACCGCGACGGTGTAGAACTCCCACTGCTTGGGATGCAGCTCGCCCGGGCACTCGGACAGGCCAAGGAAGGCCCCAAGGCTTAGCTGGCAACCGAGCTCCAGTCTCCAGGCCAGCAGGGCCACCAGGCCGAACCCCACACCCCACTCCAGCAGACGCACCCAGAACGGCTTGGACCCGTTACGCAAGCCGATGACGGCAAACAGGCGCTCGTTGATCCAGGGCAGGTTCGCCAGCACCAGGGCAGCCACGAGCAGGGTGAATACGGCGCTCTGGGAGGTCATGCGTCCAGCCTCAGACCGCGTTGAACACGCTCGCGCAGAGCGCGATCAGGCTGGTCGGATAGAGCCCCAGGGCCACGATGGCCAGGCCATTCACGTTCATGACCAGACGCGCATCCCAGGAGCGGGCCGGCATGCCCTGCACGATGGCCTTGTCGAAGTAGGCCATCTTCACCGCGCGCAGGTAATAGAAGGCGCCGATGACGGACATCACCACCGCATACACCGCCAGCCAGACCATGTCGATGTCGACCACGGCCTGCAGCACCGCGAGCTTGGCCCAGAAGCCAAGGGTGAACGGGATGCCGGCCATGGAGAACATCAGCACCAGCAGGATGAAGGCCATCCACGGGCTGCGGTCGTTGAGACCCTTGAGATCGTCCAGCTGATCCGCCTCCAGGCCCTTGGAGGCGAGGTAGGCGATCAGGCCGAAGCCACCGAGGGTCATCAGCGCATAGGCGAGGGTGTAGAACAGCGCAGCCGAGGCGCCGGCCGTGGTGCCCGCCAGTACGCCGAGCAGGATGAAGCCGACGTGGGACACAGTCGAATAAGCGAGCATGCGCTTGAAGCTGGTCTGCGCGATGGCGATGACGTTGCCGACGAACAGCGAGGCCACGGCGAACACGACAAGCAGGGTCTGCCAGTCGGGCAGCATGGCGCCCAGGGCATCGCCGAGCAGGCGCAGCAGCAGGGCAAGCGCGGCGATCTTCGGCGCGGCGCTCAGATAGAGGGTCACGCCGGTGGGGGCACCGTCATAGACGTCCGGCAACCACATGTGGAACGGCGCGGCGCCGACCTTGAACACCAGTCCCGCGACCATGAACACGATGGCGAACAGCAGCGCCGTGTCGGAGGCGGTGCCACCCATGACCGCCTGGCGGATCGCCGGGAGATCCAGCGAGCCGGTCACGCCATAGAGCATGGACATGCCATACAGCAGCAGGCCGGAGGCCAGCGCGCCAAGGACGAAGTACTTCATCGCCGCCTCGGAGGCGCGGATGTCGTCGCGGTGCACCACCACCATGGCATACATGGCGAGCGACATCAGTTCGAGACCGAGGAAGACCAGCAGCAGGCTGTAGGCGCTGACCATGACCATCATGCCCAGCACGCCGAACAGGCCGAGGATGTAGTACTCGCCCTTCTGGATGTCGCGTTCCTTGAGATAGTCGCGCGAGAGGGCAAAGGCCATGGCGGTGATCAGCAGGATGAACAGCTTCATCACATCCGACATGGCATCGTTGATGACGCTCCCCTCAAAACTCAGGCGCTGCTCGGCGCTGGCTCCGAACCAGACAGCCACGAAGGTCACCGCCAGGGAAGCCTGGCTGAGCCAGTAGGTGACGTCACGGCGGCCATCGCGCAGGAAGACGTCGATCAGGAGGATCGCACAGGCCAGAGCCAGGAGGAGGATCTCCGGCAGTACGGGCATCAGATTGAGCGCATCAAGGGTCATGTCGGTACCAAAGCTCAAAGCTTGGATTGGGCAATGTGGTGGACGAGGTTGTCGATGCTGACGTGCATGACATGGGCCAGCGGATCAGGCCACACGCCGAGCAGGATCACGAAGAAAGCCAGGCTCGCCATGATGAAGAATTCGCGGGCATTCACGTCTGGCATCCGAGCGACCTCGGCATGGCGCACCTCGCCGAAGATCACGCGCTTCACCATCCACAGGGTGTAGGCGGCACCGATGATCAGGGTCAGGGCGGCGATCAGGGCAATCCAGAAATGGGCCTTGAAGCTTGCGAGGATCACCATGAACTCGCCGACGAAGCCGGAGGTTCCCGGCAGGCCGACGTTGGCCATGGCGAACAACACGACGAAGGTGGCGAACCAGGGCATGCTGTTGACCACCCCGCCGTAGGCCGAGATCTCGCGGGTGTGCATGCGATCATAGAGCACGCCGATGGCAAGGAACATCGCGGCGGAGATGAAGCCGTGCGAGACCATCTGGATCATCGCGCCCTCAAGCGCCAGCGAGGCGCCGCCCTCGCCCACCGGGTTGTCCATGATCATGAACACGATGAACATGCCGAGGGTGACGAACCCCATGTGCGAGATGGACGAATAGGCCACCAGCTTCTTCATGTCGCTCTGCACCAGGGCGACGAAACCGATGTACACGATCGCCACCAGCGACATGAAGATGATCAGCCAGTCGAGCGCCTGGCTCGCGTCCGGGGTGATCGGCAGGGAGAAGCGCATGAAACCGTAGCCGCCGATCTTCAGCATGATCGCCGCCAGGATCACTGAGCCGCCGGTCGGGGCCTCGACGTGCGCATCGGGCAGCCAGGTGTGCACCGGCCACATCGGGATCTTGACCGCGAAGGCGATCAGGAAGGCGAGGAAGATCAGGGTCTGCTCGGTGGCATTGAGCGGCAGGGCGTGCATGTCCAGCACGCTGAAGCTGCCCGACTTGAAGTACATGTAGATCAGGGCGACCAGCATGAACACCGAGCCGAGGAAGGTGTAGAGGAAGAACTTCAGCGTCGCGTACACGCGGCGCGGACCGCCCCACATGCCGATCACGAGGTACATCGGGATCAGCATGCCTTCGAAGAAGAAGTAGAACATGATCGCGTCGAGAGCGGCGAAGGTGCCGACCATCATGCCTTCCATGATCAGGAAGGCCGCCATGTACTGGGCCACCTTCTCCTGGATGACCTCCCAGCCGGCCAGCACCACCAGCACGGTGGTGAAGGTGGTGAGCAGGATCAGCGGCATGGAAATGCCATCCACGCCGAGGAAGTAGTCGATGTGGAAGGTGGGGATCCAGGGGAATCGCTCGACGAACTGCATGGATGCGGTCGAGGCGTCGAAGCCGAATGCGAGCGGCAGACTGAGGAGGAAGACCAGCAGACTGCCCAGCAGGCTGATGCGGCGAACGGCCTGCGGTGAGCGATCGCCAACCATCAGCACCAGCACGCCGCTGATGATGGGGAGCCAGACAAGCAGGCTAAGCAGGGGCCAATCGGCAAACATCCAAGCGTCCTAGGTTCTTAACGTTAGAGGAGTGGTTGCGTGGGTCCCGGGCGTGTCAGAAGAACAGCGCCCAGGTCATCATCACCAGCAGGGCCAGGATCATCACGAACGCGTAATGATACATGAGGCCCGTCTGCATCAGCCGCGCGATGCCGGCCAGGCGACCGATGCCATTGGCCGTGCCATTCACCAGCATGCCGTCGATCAGCTTGCTGTCGGACCATTGCCACAGGCCGCGGCCCAGGGCGCGGCTGCCGGCGGCGAACACCGTGTTGTTGAAGTCGTCGAAGCCGTAGCCGCGCTTGAGCAGGCGGTTGAGCCAGGCAAAGCGCTGCTCGGCCTGGTCGGCGATGCGGGGGGCCTTGAGGGTGATCAGCCAGGCGAGCGCGACGCCAGCGGCCGCCAGCCACAGGGCGGGCGTCATCAGTCCGTGCAGGACGAAGGCGGCCGCGCCATGGAAGGAGGCACCGAGCACGCCCAGCACGTCATGCGACTCGGAAACATGGATGATGCCCTTGAACAGCTCGCCGAAAAGCATCGGCTCGATCGCGATCCAGCCGATCACGACAGCCGGAACGGCCAGCACGACCAGCGGCAGGGTCACGACCCACGGCGACTCGTGCAGGTGCTCGCGGGTATGCTCGTCCATCCGCTCCTGGCCGAAGAACACCAGGAAGAACATGCGGAAGGTGTAGAAGGCCGTCACGAACACGCCGAGCAGCACCAGCCAGTAGGCCAGCCCCGCGCCCGGCAGGGTCGAGTGATGGATCGACTCAATGATCGCGTCCTTCGAGAAGAAGCCGGAGAAGCCGGGGAAGCCGATCAGGGCCAGCGCACCAATCAGGAAGGTCCAGAAGGTGATCGGCATGTACTTGCGCAGCCCGCCCATTTTGCGGATGTCCTGCTCGTGGTGCATGGCGATGATCACCGAACCTGCGGCGAGGAACAGCAGGGCCTTGAAGAAGGCGTGCGTCATCAGGTGGAAGATCGCCGCCGAGTAGGCCGAGGCACCGAGCGCGGCGGTCATGTAGCCAAGCTGGGACAGGGTGGAATAGGCCACCACCTGCTTGATGTCGTTGGCGACGATGCCGAGCAGGCCCATGGAGAAGGCGGTGATGGCGCCGATGACCATGATGAAGGCGAGCGCTGCCTCCGACAGTTCGTACATGGGCGACATGCGCGCCACCATGAAGATGCCCGCGGTCACCATGGTCGCCGCGTGGATCAGCGCGGAGATCGGGGTCGGGCCCTCCATGGAGTCCGGCAGCCACACATGCAGCGGGATCTGGGCGGATTTGCCCATCGCGCCGATGAACAGCAGGATGCAGATCACCGAGATCAGCGACCAATCGAGGCCAGGGATCACCTGGATCTGGGTCGCGGCAAGCGTGCCCGCCTGCTCGAACACCTTGGCGTAGTCCAGGGTGCCGGTGTAGATCAGGATCGCGGCGATGCCGAGCAGGAAGCCGAAGTCGCCCACGCGGTTGACGATGAAGGCCTTCAGGTTGGCGAAGATCGCGGTCTCGCGCTTGTACCAGAAGCCGATCAGCAGGTAGGAGACGAGACCCACCGCTTCCCAGCCAAAGAACAGCTGCATGAAGTTATTGCTCATCACCAGCATCAGCATGGAGAAGGTGAAGAGCGAGATGTAGCTGAAGAAGCGCTGGTAGCCCGGATCGTCGTGCATGTAGCCGATGGTGTAGATGTGCACCATCAGGCTCACGCCGGTGACAATCACCATCATCACGGCGGTGAGGTTGTCGACCAGGAAGCCGACCTCGAAGGTGAACAGGTCGCTGGCAAGCCAGGTGTAGACCGCGCCGTTGAAGGCGGCACCACCGTCGAGCACGTGGAACTTGAATGCGACCAGGGCGAGCACGAAGGCCACCGCGACACCGGCGATGGTGACGCTATGGGCACCAGCTCGGCCGATCTGACGACCGAACAGACCGGCGATGATCGAGCCGATCAGCGGGGAGAGCACAATCCAGAGATACAGGGTTTCCATGCGTGTTAGCCCTTCACGCTGTCGAGGTCGGACACGTTGATGCTGCGGCGATTGCGGAACAGCACGACCAGGATGGCCAGGCCGATCGCGGCCTCGGCGGCGGCCACGGTCAGGATGAAGAACACGAAGGCCTGCCCGGCTGTATCACCGAGGAAATGAGAGAAGCCGACGAAGTTGATGTTCACCGCCAGCAGCATCAGCTCGATGCTCATCAGCAGGATCAGCACGTTCTTGCGGTTGAGGAAGATCCCGGCGAGCGACAGTCCGAACAGGACGGCACCGAAGATCAGCACATCAGACAGGGCGATCATGCGCCTTCTCCTTCATTCGTGGCCTGGGCCCGGGTCTCGGCGGGCATCTTGACCATGCGGATACGATCCTCGCGGCGCACCTTGGCCTGCGCGGCGGCATCCTGATACTTGACGCCAGGACGGCGACGCAGGGTGAGCATGATGGCGGCGACCATCGCCACCAGCAGAATCACGGCCGCGATCTCGAACGGATAGACATAGACGGTGTACAGCACGCCGCCGAGTTCGGCCGTATTGCTGTAGTCGGCCGGCTTCGGCGCAGGCGCAGGATAGATGTCCAGGCCGAACATCTTCGGCCCCAGCACCAGCGACATCTCGACGATCATCACCGCCGCAACGGTAGCGCCGATGGGCAGGAAGCGGATGAAGCCCTCGCGCATCGGCGCGGTGTTGATGTCGAGCATCATCACCACGAACAGGAACAAGACCATCACAGCCCCCACGTAGACGAGCACCAGCACGATGCCAAGAAACTCGGCCTCGAGCAGCAGCCACACCAGGGCGGTGCTGAAGAAGGTCAGGATGAGGTACAGCGCGGCATGCACGGCATTGCGCGTGGTCACCATGCGGAAAGCGGACAGCACCGCGATCGAGGCGAAGATGAAGAACAGCAGCTTGATGAAGCTCATGCGATGTAACCTGTCATTTCTGGCCTGTCGTACCCGGCCGGTCAGCGATAGCGTGCATCGGCCAGACGGTCGGCCGCGATCTGCGCCTCGTACTTGTCACCCATGGCCAGGAGCTTGTCCTTGGTCATGATCTGCTCGCCGCGCTCCTCGAAGTGGTACTCGAACACGCGAGTCTCGACGATCGCGTCCACCGGGCAGGCCTCCTCACAGAAGCCGCAGTAGATGCACTTGAACAGGTCGATGTCGTAGCGCGTGGTGCGACGGGTACCGTCCTCGCGCTGTTCGGATTCGATGGTGATCGCCAGCGCCGGACAGACCGCCTCGCACAACTTGCACGCGATGCAGCGCTCCTCGCCGCTCGCGTAGCGACGCTGCGCGTGCAGACCGCGGAAGCGCGGCGACATCGGGGTCTTCTCCTCCGGATACTGCACGGTGAACTTGCGGGCGAACAGGTAGCGCCCGGTCAGCTTCATCCCCAGCAGCAGTTCCCACAGGAACCAGGTCTTGATGAATTGTTTGATGGCGTTCATGGGCAAGGCTCCGTCACGCAAACCAGGGGCCAAGCTTGAAGTACACGGCCACACCCTCGACCACGATCCACAGGATCGTCAGCGGGATGAAGACCTTCCAGCCCAGGCGCATGATCTGGTCATAGCGGTAGCGCGGGAAGGTGGCACGGAACCACAGGAAGAGGAACAGCAGGATGGCCACCTTGGCGAACATCCAGAAGATGCCCGGTACCCAGGCAAAGGCGGCCTCGAGGAAGGTGCCCTGGAACGGGGACAGCCAACCGCCGAGGAACATGACCGCGGTGAGGGCCGAGATCAGGATCATGTTGGCGTATTCGGCCAGCATGAAGATGGCGAACGCCATGCCGGAGTATTCGACGTGGAAGCCGGCGACGATCTCGGACTCACCCTCGGCGATGTCGAACGGGGCGCGGTTGGTCTCGGCCACGCCAGAGATGAAGTAGACCAGGAACATCGGCAGCAGCGGCAGCCAATACCAGTTCAGAATGCTGCCGTCCTGGGCGCGCACGATCTCCTGCAGGTTGAGGCTCTTGCTCGCCATCAGCACGCCGACCAGGGCGAAGCCCATCGCCAGTTCATAGGCGATCTTGTGCGCGGCAGAACGCATGCCGCCAAGCAGCGCGTACTTGGAGTTGGACGCCCAGCCAGCCAGGATCACGCCATAGACACCCGCAGCGCCGACGGCGAGCACGTACAGCAGGCCGGCATTGACGTCAGCGACCACCCAGCCGTCATCGAAGGGCACGACGGCCCAGGCCACCAGCGCGGCAATCAGGATGATGACCGGCGAGGCGAAGAAGATGAACTTGTTCGCCTGGCTCGGGACGATGATCTCCTTGAACACCAGCTTGACCATGTCGGCCAGCGGCTGGAACGCGCCGCGCGGGCCCACGCGGTTCGGGCCGATGCGCACCTGCATGTAGCCGATCACCTTGCGCTCGGCGAGGGTCAGGTAGGCGACCGCACCGGTCAGGGGCAGGATGATCAGCAGGGTCTGGATCAGGATCAGGACGACCTGCTGCATGCCCTCGGGAAAGAGGTTCAACAGTGGGGAGAGGAACTCGGCCATCGTTTACACCTTGCGAACCTGAACGTGGAGCGCATCGCCGAGGGCGGCGGTCTGCGCCGCGCCGTAGGGGATCCATGCACATCCTGCGGGAATGCCTTCATCAGCCTGCACGGCCAGCGTGACCTGCGCATCGCCCGCGGCGATCACGGCCGAGTCGACCAGCCCGAGACGGGCGATCTCCGCCGGATGCAGGCGGACGACCACGCTACCCCCCTCAAGGGTTGCCTGCAGGGCCGGGGAGCGGCGCACCAGGGCATCCGAGGCATACAGCGCGACGCCGCCGATGCGCTGCATGCCCTCACCCGCCGCCTGGGCGGAGGGGGCGACGTCGACGGTCGCGAGGCCTTGGTCAAGCGCCACGTCCTGGCAGAGGGCGCGCAGTTCGTCACGCACTTCTTCCGAGGACAGGTAGTCGAACCCCTGCAGGTTGGCCAGGTTGCCGAGCACGCGCAGCACCTTCCAACCCGGGCGGGCCTCGCCCTGTGGGCGGGCCACGCCGCGCATGCCCTGCCAACGCCCCTCGGTGTTGACGTAGGTGCCGGAGGTCTCGGCAAAGGCCGCGATCGGCAGGATCACGTGGGCGTAGGCCTTCATGGCCTCGGTGACAAAGGGGGTCAGCACGACGTTGCACTCGGCCTGGGCCAGCGCCTTGAGCGCGGCCTGACCCGCAAGGCTGTCATGCTCGGGCTCGACGCCAACCAGCAGGTTGGCCTTGCCGGCGCCAGCGAGCATGGCCGCCGCGTGCAGGCCGGCCACGCCTGCGGCCTTCCCGCCCGGCAGGCGGTGGGGCACGGCCCCCGCCAACCACGCGCCGGCACTGTTGCCACTGGCGGCGAATTCGCCCAGCGTGGCCCCCGTGACGGCCGAGATCGCACGGGCGAGCTGGCGCAGCACGGCGAGGTCCGGGTGGCCCTGGGCGAGCGCACCAAGGTAGATGCCGGCACGCTTGGCCTGCCTGAGGGACGCGGCTACCGCCTCGTGACGCGCCTCGACGCGGGCCTGGGCCACGAGCGTCGCCAGCGCGCCGCCCAGGCCTTCCGGCCTGAGCGCGGCGAGAATGGCGGCGAGGTCGTCGACCATGCCGGCGTGGCCGGAGGCGAACTGCTCGAACACCTCGAAGGTCTGCGGCAGCACGGCCGGGTTGACGAAGGAAACCTTGGCGCCGGCGAGGGCAGCCTTGCGCACGCGCTGGGCCAGCAGGGGCTGCTCGTGGCGGATGTGGCTGCCGATCACCAGCACGGCCTGGCGGTTGTCGAGTTCGGCGACATCATGGCCGAGCCAGGGCATGGCGGGCAGGGCATCCTGGTCGCGGAAGTCGCGCTGGCGCAGGCGGTGGTCGATGTTGGACGAACCCAGGCCGCGGGTCAGCTTCTGCGCGAGGTAGATCTCCTCGAGCGTGCTGTGCGGGGCGACGAGGGTGCACAGCGAGCTGCCAGCGGCTTTGAGGCCGTGGGCAGCGATCTCCAGCGCCTCCTCCCAGCTCGCCTCGCGCCAGCCGGCCTCGACACGAACCATCGGGCTGGTCAGGCGGTCGCCCGCCGTAAGGCCCATGTAGCTGAAACGGTCACGGTCGGACAGCCAGACCTCGTTGACCGCCTCATTCTCGCGCGGGACCACGCGCATGACGTTGCCGTCGCGGGTGTGGACGTAGATGTTGGAGCCGAGGCCGTCGTGCGGGGCGATGGCCGCATGCTGGGCCAGCTCCCACGGGCGGAAGGTGTAGCGCGAGGGCTTGGCGGTCAGGGCACCGACCGGGCACAGGTCGATGACGTTGCCGGAAATCTCCGAGGTCACCGCCTTGGCGATGTAGGTGCCGATCTCCATGTGCTCGCTGCGACCGGTGGCGCCCAGCTCGCGCAGGCCGGCGATCTCCTCGCCGAAACGCACGCAGCGGGTGCAGTGGATGCAGCGGGTCATGTCGGTGGCGATCAGCGGGCCAATGTCCTTGTCCTTCACCACCCGCTTGGTTTCGGAATACTGTCCCACCCCGTCGCCATAGCCCATGGCCACATCCTGCAGCTCGCACTCCCCCCCTTGGTCACAGATCGGGCAGTCCAGCGGGTGGTTGATGAGCAGGAATTCCATGGTCGCGCGCTGTGCGGCGATGGCCTTGGGCGACTTGGTGAACACGCGCATGCCTTCGGAGATGGGCGTGGCACAGGCCGGCAGCGGCTTGGGCGCGCGCTCAACCTCAACCAGGCACATGCGGCAGTTCGCCGCCACGGACAGCTTGCGGTGGTAGCAGAAACGCGGGATGTGGATGCCGGCCGCGTCGGTGACCTCGATCAGCATGTCACCCTGGCGCCCGTGCAGCTTCTGGCCATCGACCTCGATGGTGATCAGATCATCGCTCATTCTCAGGATCCTTGCGGCCTTCAGCGGCTCATGGCATCGACCATACTATGGCCGTGCTCGATGTAATACTCGAATTCCGGGCGGAAGTGCTTGAGGAAGCTGCGCACCGGCATGGCGGCGGCATCGCCCAGGGCGCAGATGGTGCGCCCCTCGATCTTGCTCGCCACGTCATCCAGGCGATTGAGATCCTCCAGCGTCCCCTTGCCCTCGACGATGCGGGTCAGCATGCGGTACAGCCAACCGGTACCCTCGCGGCACGGCGTGCACTGGCCGCAGGACTCGGAATAGTAGAAGCGCGAGATGCGACGCAAGGCCTTGACCATGCAGGTGGAATCGTCCATCACGATCATGCCGCCGGAGCCGAGGAAGGTCCCGGCCTTGGCGATGGAGTCGTAGTCCATGTTGACCTGCATCATGACCTCCCCCGGAACGACCGGCACGGACGAGCCGCCGGGAATGACGGCCTTGAGCTTGCGGCCGTTGCGCACGCCGCCCGCCATCTGCAGCAGATCGGCGAACGGGGTGCCCATGGGGATCTCGAACACCCCGGGATTGTTCACGTGGCCGGAGACGGAGAACATCTTGGTGCCACCGCTGTTCGGCACGCCGAGGTCCGCGAACCACTTGCCGCCGTTGCGCATGATCGCCGGCACGGAGGACAGGGTCTCGGTGTTGTTGATCGTGGTCGGACGGCCGTACAGGCCAAAGTTGGCAGGAAACGGCGGCTTGAAGCGCGGCTGCCCCTTCTTGCCCTCGAGCGACTCGAGCAGCGCGGTCTCCTCGCCGCAGATGTAGGCACCGGCGCCGAGCGAACCGTACAGGTCCATGTCGATGCCGGAGCCCTGGATGTTCTTGCCCAGCAGGCCGGCTGCATAGGCCTCCTTCAGCGCCTGCTCGAAGCGCTGGAACGGCAGATCGCCGAACTCACCGCGCATGTAGTTGTAGCCGACGGTGGCGCCGATGGTGTAGCCGGCGATCGCCATGCCCTCGACCAGGGCGTGCGGGTTGTTGAGCAGGATCTGGCGATCCTTGGCCGTGCCCGGCTCGGACTCGTCCGAGTTGCAGACGATGTACTTCTGCCCCGGGGCGTTGCGCGGCATGAAGCTCCACTTCAGGCCGGTGGGGAAGCCCGCGCCGCCGCGGCCACGCAGATTGGAGGCCTTGAGCTCCTCGATGATGACCGCGGGGTCGGTCTTCTCGGCCAGGATCTTGCGCCAGGCCTGATAGCCTCCGGTCTTGAGGTAGTTCTCAAGGGTCCACGGCTCGTCGAACTGGCGGGTTGCGAAACAAACCTGAACGGTCATGGTTTAGTGCCCATCGTCTTGTTGCGCCACGGCGTCGAGGATCGCGTCCACCTTCTCGGGGGTCAGGCGCTCGTAGTACACGTGGTCGACCTGCATCATCGGCCCGCCGTCGCAGGCCGCCAGGCACTCCTCCTCGCATTTGAGGAAGAACTTGCCATCCGGGGTGCTCTCGCCGGTCTTGATGCCCAGCCTGCCCTCCAGATGCTCGACGATGCGGTCGGAGCCCATCAGCCAGCAGGAGATGTTGGTGCAGACAGAGATGCTGTGGCGCCCGACCGGCTTGGTCTCGAACATCGAGTAGAAGGTCGCGACCTCGTAGGCAGCGATCTCCGGGATGCCAAGGTAGGCCGCCACGGCGTCCATCAGTTCGGTCGTCAGGTAGCCATGATTCTGGTGCTGCGCGGCGCGCAGGGCGGCGAGCAGGGCCGACTGGCGACGATCCACCGGATACTTGGCGAGCCAGTGCTCGATCTCGGCACGGGTTTCCTCGCTCAGCACGGCGATCTTGCGTTCACGTTCTTGCGCGTTCATCAACGGTCAACCTCACCAAAGACGATGTCCTGCGTACCGATGATGGCGACCACGTCGGCGATCATGTGCCCGCGCGACATCTCGTCCAGACCGGACAGGTGGGCGAAGCCCGGCGCGCGGATCTTCAGGCGGTACGGCTTGTTCGCGCCGTCGGACACGAGATAGATGCCGAACTCCCCTTTCGGGTGCTCCACCGCCGAGTAGACCTCGCCTTCCGGCAGGCAGAAGCCCTCGGTAAACAGCTTGAAGTGGTGGATGAGGGCCTCCATGTCGGCCTTCATCTCCTCGCGGCGGGGTGGAGCGAACTTGTGGTCCTCGGTCAGCACGGGACCCGGGTTCTTGCGCAGCCAGTCGATGCACTGCTTGATGATGCGGTTGGATTGGCGCATCTCCTCGACCCGCACCAGGTAGCGGTCGTAGCAGTCGCCATTGACACCGACCGGGATGTCGAAGTCGACCTTGTCGTAGGCGGCGTAGGGCTGCTTCTTGCGCAGGTCCCACTCGATGCCGGAGCCGCGGATCATCGGGCCGGTGAAGCCCATGGCCAGCGCACGCTCGGGGGAGACCACGCCGATGCCGACGGTGCGCTGCTTCCAGATGCGGTTGTCGGTCAGCAGGGTCTCGTATTCGTCCACCAGGACCGGGAAGCGCTGGGTGAAGTCCTCAAGGAAGTCGAGCATGGAGCCCTGGCGCACCTCGTTCATGCGCGCGACGTCGCGCGCCGAGTGCCACTTGGACGGGCTGTACTGCGGCATGGCGTCCGGCAGGTCGCGGGCAACTCCGCCCGGACGGTAGTAGGTCGCGTGCAGACGGGCGCCCGAGACCGCCTCGTAGCAGTCCATCAGGTCCTCGCGCTCGCGGAAGCAGTACAGGAACACCGACATGGCACCGATGTCGAGGGCGTGCGCGCCGAGCCACAGCAGGTGGTTCAGGATGCGGGTGATCTCATCGAACATCGTGCGGATGTAGAGCGCACGCTCCGGCACCTGGATGCCGGCCAGCTTTTCCATCGCCATCACGTAGGCGTGCTCGTTGCACATCATGGACACGTAATCGAGACGGTCCATGTAGCCGATGCTCTGGTTGTACGGCTTGCTCTCGGCCAGCTTCTCGGTGGCTCGGTGCAGCAGGCCGATATGGGGATCGGCGCGCACGACGGTCTCACCATCGAGCTCAAGCACCAAGCGCAGCACCCCGTGGGCGGAAGGGTGCTGCGGGCCGAAGTTCAGGGTGTAGTTTTGAATCTCGGGCACGGCTCAGCCCTTCTTCTGCTTGGAGAGGATGTAGCGGTGATCGTCGCGGATGACCCGCGGCACCAACACGCGCGGTTCGATGCTGACCGGCTCGTACACCACGCGCCCCTTGGCCTCGTCGTAGCGCATCTCGACGTGACCGATGAGGGGGAAGTCCTTGCGGAACGGATGACCCACGAAACCGTAGTCGGTGAGGATGCGGCGCAGGTCAGGATGGCCGTCGAACAGGATGCCGAACAGGTCGAAGGCCTCACGCTCGAACCAGTTGGCGGCGGACCAGATGCCGCAGACCGAGGGCACGACCGGCATCTCGGCATCCGCACAGTACACCCGCAGGCGCAGGCGGGCGTTGTGACGATAGGAAAGCAGGTGGTAAACCACGGCGAAGCGCGGACGATCCGGCGCGGCCAGCGGCAGGTCGTCACCAAACTTCAACCGCCCCGCAGTGGCCTCCTGCACCCCCCTGCTGAAGCCGCCCTTGCTGACCTTGTCGTCAGCGAGCCACTCGCTCTTGCCATAGTCGCTGTAGTCGACGCCACACAGGTCGACCAGCTGCTCGAAGCCGAATTCAGGGACCGAGCTCAGCACGTCGCAAACATGCAGCAACTCCTCAGCGCGCAGCTCGAGGGTCAGCTCATCATGCTTCTGGACCAGCGCGCTGAATCGCCCCGCGAAGCGGGACTCCAGTTCACCGCGCAGTTGCTCAAGGGATTTGGCCATGGCTTATGCCTCGATGGGCTGGCGCGCGATGGTGCTGGTGCGCCGGATCTTGTTCTGAAGCTGGATGATGCCGTACAGCAGTGCCTCCGCCGTGGGCGGACAGCCAGGCACGTAGATATCCACAGGCACAATGCGGTCGCAGCCGCGCACTACGGCATAGGAATAGTGATAGTAGCCACCGCCGTTGGCACAGGAGCCCATGGAGATCACCCAGCGCGGCTCCGCCATCTGGTCGTAGACCTTGCGCAGGGCCGGGGCCATCTTGTTGACCAGGGTGCCGGCAACGATCATCACGTCCGACTGGCGCGGGCTCGGGCGGAATACCACCCCGAAGCGGTCGAGGTCATAACGCGATGCGCCAGCGTGCATCATCTCAACCGCACAGCAGGCCAGACCAAAGGTCATCGGCCAGAGCGAGCCGGTACGCGCCCAGTTGATGAGCTTGTCAGCAGAAGTCGTGACAAAGCCCTTGTCGAGAACACCTTCTATTCCCATTCCAGAGCCCCCTTCTTCCACTCGTAGACAAACCCGATCACCAGGATGAGCAGGAACAGGCCCATGGCCAGCAGACCGAAGGTGCCGATCTCATCCAGGGCCACGGCCCAGGGAAAGAGAAATGCGATCTCGAGGTCGAAGATGATGAAAAGGATGGCAACGAGGTAGTAGCGCACGTCGAACTTCATGCGCGCATCCTCGAAGGCGGCAAAGCCACACTCGTAGGGCGAGTCCTTCTCCTTCTCGGGACGACGGGGGGCAAATACGAAGCCCGCGGCAAGCATGGCGACACTGAACGCCAAGCCGACCACGAAGAACACCAGGACAGGAAGGTAGTTCTCCAGCACGCGCCTCACTCCTCCGGACAATTGGGCGCAGGAGAAACCCGGGCACCGAGGTGCCGCATTCCAGCCTTGCGCCCTGATCGTGGTTATTGTAATGCTCGGTTCTGGCGACCGATGAATCCCGGCGAACCGGAACCCTGAAATGGTGCGGATGGTGGGACTCGAACCCACACGTCTTGCGACACTACCCCCTCAAGATAGCGTGTCTACCAATTCCACCACATCCGCGATGATCATTTGGCCGACGGCACATCCGCCGGCTTGCTTTCCTGCGGAACAACCTCCGTGCTGACGGGGGCCTCCGAGGATACGACGCTGCTCCGCTGCGGAGCGGACGTAACAATATACGCAAGAAGCAGGCTTGTCACGAAAAAAATCGCAACCAGCCAGGCTGTGGTGCGGCTCAGGAAGGTGGCCGCGCCACGCGCACCGAAAACGGTCGACGAAGCGCCGCTACCGAAGGCCGCACCCGCGTCCGCCCCCTTGCCTTGCTGCATCAGGACCAGCCCGATCAGCACAACGCCGACGAGCACATGAAAACCGACCAGCAGAGCGGTCATGCCGCACCCCCAGCTGCTGCACAAATGGCCATGAAATCCTCCGCCTTGAGCGAGGCTCCGCCGATCAGGCCGCCGTCGATGTCCGGCATGGCCATGAGTTCGACCGCGTTTTCCGGCTTCATACTGCCACCATACTGGATGCGCGCACGCGAGGCGACGCCCGCGTCATGCGCCGCCAGGCGGGCCCGGATAAAGGCATGAACCTGCTGCGCCTGTTCAGGCGTGGCGGTACGCCCGGTGCCGATCGCCCAGACCGGCTCATAGGCGATCAGCGCCCGCTCGAAGGCCGCAACACCGGAAACCTCGAGCACCGCATCCAGCTGACGCGCAACGACCGACTCGGTCACACCCTGCTCGCGCTCCTCCAGCGTCTCCCCCACGCACAGGATGGGACACAGGCCAGCGCGCAGGGCATTGGCGAACTTGCGGGCCACATCCTCATCCGTCTCGCCACACAGGGAGCGGCGCTCGGAGTGACCGACGATGACATAGGAGCAGCCGGCATCGCTCAACATGGAGGCCGACACCTCACCGGTGTAGGCGCCATCCTGCTCATACAGGGAGACATCCTGGGCACCGACACCGATGCCTTTGCCTTCCAGCCCCTCGATGACCTGCCGGATGAAGACGGCCGGCGGGCAGACCGCCACATCCACGCCGTCCACCGCGCGCAAACCAGCGATGAGCTGGTCAACGCTCGCACGCCGGCCATTCATCTTCCAGTTTCCTACAACGATCGGTCTGCGCATGGGTATCGAAGGGTTCTCCAAAACGGCCGCCAAGATTACTCAGAACGGGGGCCGAAATCAAACCGTTTAACGGGTCATTGAAAAACTCTTTCAGCGGCCAGCCAGGACCAGCCTTGGAAGAGGAGAAAGCAGCACAAGTGGCTGATATTCCGCCACCGCCGCCGGCGAGCGCGGGGGGGGGGCGCCAAATGGACGGCGGGCGGCAAGGCCCGCTTGCGGCATGGGGTCAGAGGTCGGCAACCGCGCGTCGCACCAGCTCGGCCAGCTCCTCGGCCGCCTGTCGGGTGCGCGCATCGTCGTCGCTCTCAACCATCACCCGCACCAGCGGCTCGGTTCCGGAGGCCCGCAGGACCACGCGCCCGCGCCCATCGAAATCGCTCTCGATCTCGGCCACACGGCGCCAGACCTCGCCCAGCGCCTCCAGATCAACCTTCCGGATCAGCGGGACATTGACCATCAGCTGCGGATACTTGACCACCGCCCGACGCAGGCTGCTGAGCGGCTCCCCACGACGGTGCATGGAGGCCACCACCTGCAGCGCGGAGACGATCCCATCCCCCGTATTGGCGCGATCCAGGCAGAGAATGTGGCCGGAGCTTTCCCCGCCGTACATCCAGCCATGCTTCACCAAGGCCTCGTGCACATGCCGGTCACCCACCTTGGCGCGCACGAAGGGCAGGCCGAGCGCCTGCACCGCGAGCTCCAGGCCGAGGTTGCTCATCAGGGTGCCGACCACCCCGCCGCGGTACCCCTCCTGTTCGACGCGCTCGCGCACGATGGCATACAGGATCTCGTCGCCGTCGAGCACCGCGCCGGTCTCGTCGACCATCACCACCCGGTCGCCGTCGCCGTCAAAGGCGATACCCATGTGCGCGCCGTGCTCCAGCACCGCCTGACGCAGCGCCTCGGGATGGGTCGAACCGCACCCGGCGTTGATGTTGAACCCATCGGGGGCCACGCCGAGCGCGACGACCTCGGCTCCGAGCTCGGCGAAGACCTTGGGCGCAATGTGATAGGTGGCACCATGCGCGCAGTCGAGCACGACACGCAGGCCCGAGAGGCTCGTGCCGAGCGGCAGGGTGGCCTTGCAGAATTCGATGTAGCGTCCCGCGGCGTCGTCGATTCGACGCGCCTTACCGAGCCGTTCAGGCGCCTCGACCTCGAGCGGAGCATCCAGCAGGGTCTCGATCGCCAACTCCATGGCATCCGGCAGCTTGGTGCCCTGGGCGCTGAAGAACTTGACCCCGTTGTCCTCGAAGGGATTGTGCGAGGCGGAGATGACGATCCCGGCGGAGGCCCGCAGGGTGCGGGTCAGATAGGCGATGGCCGGGGTCGGCATGGGACCGAGCAGGCGCACGTCCACGCCGGCCGCGATCAACCCGGCTTCGAGCGCCGATTCCAGCATGTATCCGGAGATGCGCGTGTCCTTGCCGAGCACGACCTTGCGCGCTCCACTGTCGGCGAGCACCTTGCCCGCGGCCCAGCCCAGCTTGAGGGCGAAGTCCGGGGTCATGGGCCACTGTCCGACCCGCCCCCGGATACCGTCCGTGCCGAAATACTTCATCAGAGATCCCCACCTTGCGTGAGCCCTTGCCACACGCGCACTGCATCCACCGCAGGACGGACGGCATGCACGCGCACGATGCGCGCCCCGCGGTCCAGGGCCATCACGTGCGCCGCGAGCGATCCGGCATCCCGCTCCGCAGGCGAAGCCGCGCCAGTCAGCTGGCCGATCATGCGCTTGCGCGACATCCCGACCAGCAGCGGAAAGCCGTGCTCCGCGAGGCGTGGCAGGGCATGGAAAAGTTCGCGATTGTGGCCGAAGTCCTTGGCGAAACCAAATCCGGGGTCGAGGCAGATGGCCCCGGCGGGAATACCGGCCGCGATGCACGCTTGCGCGCGGCCGAGGAGGAACCCCTCAACCTCGCCCACCACGTCGTGATAGTGCGCCTCCTGCTGCATGCCCCCCGGCTCGCCGCGCATATGCATGAGGCAGACGGCCACCCCGCCCTCGCATACGGCTTCCAGCGCGCCCGGCAGGCGCAGGGCGCGCACGTCGTTGACCAGGGCGATGCCGAGGCGGATCGCCTCGCGCATCACCTCGGGCTTGCTGGAATCGAGCGACAGCGGCACGGGGCAGCCCTGCAACCCCTCGAGCACCGGACCGAGACGATCAAGTTCCTGCTGCGTGCCGACCGGGCTGGCGCCGGGTCGGGTCGACTCGGCGCCCAGGTCGATCATGTCAACCCCGTCGGCGATCATCGCCTCGGCCTGGGCGAGCGCCGCGTCGGCCGAAAAAAATCGACCCCCGTCCGAGAAGGAGTCGGGGGTCACGTTGAGGATGCCCATGACGCGCGGTCGCTCGCGCGCCCAGGCATGCAGGTCGAAGGCCGCCATGCTGGTCACTCCTCTCAGGCCCATTGGCCAACCATGGCCAATACCCCGCAGGACGGGGTACGGCCTTCGAGATCAGTGCTGTTCGGCAGGACCACCGATCGAGCCATCGCGCGGCTTCGCGCCGGCCTCGTCCGCAACCGCGACAGCGCCGCCGCCATCCTGCGGCGGGTTGCGGCGATCATGCTCCGTCCAGCCCTTCGGCTCGCCCGGATCCTGCCGCGCCATCAGCTTGTCGATCTGCTCGCTGTCGATGGTCTCATACTTGAGCAACGCCTCGGCCATGGCATGCAGGATGTCCATGTTCTCGACCAGGATGGTCTTCGCACGCTCGAAGTTGCGATCGATCACCGCGCGGATTTCCTCGTCGATGACGTGCGCCGTCCCTTCGGAGATGTTCTTGTGCTGGGTCACGCTGCGGCCGAGGAAGACCTCGCCCTCCTCCTCGGAGTAGGCCAGCGTGCCGAGCCGCTCGGACATGCCCCACTTGGTGACCATGTTGCGCGCGATGTCGGTGGCACGCTCGATGTCGTTCGAGGCGCCGGTAGTGATCGCCTCCGGCCCAAAGATCAGCTCCTCGGCCAGGCGCCCGCCGAACAGGCTGGAGATCTGGCTCTCCAGCTTGCGCTTGCTGTAGCTGTAGCGGTCCTGCTCGGGCAGGAACATGGTCACCCCCAGCGCGCGGCCGCGCGGGATGATGCTGACCTTGTAGACCGGGTCGTGCTCGGGCACCAGGCGGCCGACGATGGCGTGGCCGGCCTCGTGGTAGGCGGTGAGCTTCTTCTCGGCGTCGCTCATGAGGATGGAACGGCGCTCGGAACCCATGATCAGCTTGTCCTTGGCCCACTCGAGGTCGACCATGGTCACGTCATGCTTGCTGGAACGCGCCGCGTGCAGCGCCGCCTCGTTGACCAGGTTGGCGAGGTCCGCGCCCGAGAAGCCCGGGGTGCCGCGCGCGATGGTCATGGCATCGACGTCGGGCGCCGCCGGCACCTTGCGCAGGTGTACCTTGAGGATCTGCTCACGGCCACGCACGTCCGGCAGACCGACCACGACCTGGCGGTCAAAGCGTCCCGGACGCAGCAGCGCCGGGTCGAGCACGTCCGGACGGTTGGTGGCGGCGATGACGATGATCCCCTCATGCCCCTCGAAGCCATCCATCTCGACCAGCATCTGGTTGAGGGTCTGCTCGCGCTCGTCATGCCCACCCCCGAGGCCCGCGCCGCGCTGGCGACCGACCGCGTCGATCTCGTCGATGAAGATGATGCACGGGGCGTTCTTCCTCGCCTGCTCGAACATGTCGCGCACGCGCGCCGCGCCGACGCCGACGAACATCTCGACGAAGTCCGAGCCGGAGATGCTGAAGAACGGCACCTTGGCCTCGCCGGCGATGGCCTTGGCGAGCAGGGTCTTGCCGGTGCCCGGGGGGCCCACCATCAGCACGCCGCGCGGGATCTTGCCACCCAGGCGCTGGAACTTGCCCGGGTCGCGCAGGAAATCGACCAGCTCGGCCACGTCCTGCTTGGCCTCGTCGCAGCCGGCCACGTCGGCGAAGGTCACCTTGATCTGGTCCTCGCCCATCAGGCGGGCACGGCTCTTGCCGAAGCTCATCGCCCCGCGGCCTCCGCCGCCCTGCATCTGGCGCATGAAGAACACCCACAGGCCGATCAGCAGGAAGAACGGGAACCACTGGATGAAGATGGTCATCAGCAGCGACGGACGCTCGGGCGGCAGGGCGTTGATGCTGACCCCCGCGTTGAGCAGGTCGCCGATCATCGCCTTGTTGTCCGTCTCCGGGCTGTAGGTGATGAACTCGCCACCGTCGGTGGTCCTGCCGCGGATCACGTTTTCGTCAATGATCACGCGCTCGACCCGGCCCGACTTCACGTCGCCGAGGAACTGCGAATAGGACAACGGCTGGCTGATGGGGCCGCGATTCTGGAAGCTGTTGAAGACGGTCATCAGCACGGCGGCGATGACGAGCCACAGCAGGAGGTTTTTGACCAGGTCGTTCAAGGGATGGCCTCGATCAATCGAAAGGACGTAAGGGTTTGAAGGACTATACCACGCGCGGGTTCCGTGCCAGGGCGTAAACCTCCCTGGAACGTGAGCGGGAAGCATCGGGCTTGCGCATGGTCACGCTGGCGAACTGGCTGCGCAACTCGCGCAGGTAGGCATCGAACCCCGCACCCTGGAACAGCTTGACGAGGTAGACGCCCTGCGGACCCAGCACGCGGGTGGCGAAGTCGACCGCAAGTTCGGCGAGGTACATCGCGCGCGGCTGGTCGACCGACCCCTGGCCGCTCATATTGGGTGCCATGTCGGACAGGACCACATCCACGGTGCGCCCCTCGAGACGTTCGAGCAGCTGTGAGAATACGGCCTCTTCGGTGAAGTCGCCCTGGATGAAGTCCACCCCGGCGAAGCTGTCCATCGGCAGGATGTCGAGGGCGAACAGGCGGCCCGTATCGCCAATCACGCCCGCGGCGTACTGTGACCAGCCACCCGGCGCCGCGCCAAGATCGACCACGACCTGGCCGGGGCGCAGGATGCGGTCCCGCTCCTGCATCTCGATCAGCTTGTAGACCGCGCGCGAGCGCCAGCCTTCCTGCTTTGCGCGCTGCACGTAGGTATCGGTGAAGTGTTCATGCAGCCAGCGCTGGCTGCTCACGCTGCGGGCCATGCCTCTGCCTCGTCAAAAGGGGAAGTGAAGGATAGGGGCATTGGCCGCCATTACAAGGGTTCAGTGCCCCTGCATGTTCTGCATGCGCTGCATCATGTCCGCGCGCCGCTTCACCGGGACCTTCAACTCGATGGACTTTCCGCCCTCGAGATCGAGGCGCATCGGGATGATGTCGCCGGCCTTGGGCCGGGGCTCGTGCACGCCGATGAGCATGACGTGGTAGCCGCCGGGACGCAGCTCGAGGCTGCCCATTTCCGGGATCACCAGCGCGTCCTGCCTGAGCATCTTGTGCATGCCATTCTCCTCCACCGACTTGTGCAGCTCGATGGTGTCGAAGCCGGGGGCGTGAGCGGCGACGACCCTGACCGGACGGTCTTCGTCGTTCTCCAGCACCATGAAGGCGGCCATCGCATGGGCGGTGGGCGGCGCCTCGGGAATCCACGGCTCGACCACCTTCACCTCAGCCAGGGCGGCAAGCGGAAGGGAGAGGGCGAAGGCAAACAGGATGGAACGCATGGTGAACCTCACTCGTGGATGACGGCCTGGAAGGCCTTGGCCATGGCCTCGGGGGCATGGGGGGTGGGAAACGCGCCCACCATTTCCCCCTGTGGGTTGATCAGCAGGATCGAGGTGGTGTGGTTGATCAGGTAGGCGCTGGAGGGCGCGTCGTTGGCGGTCGGCAGGGCTGCCTTCTCCCAGCCCACGCCGATCGGTTGGGCCATGATGCGCAGCTCGGTCTGCGCGCCGGTCGCGGCGATGATGCCGGGATCGAAATAAGTAACGAACTTCGCCAGCTGATCCGGCGTGTCGCGCTCCGGATCGACCGAAACGAACACCATCTGCCAAGGCGCCCGCACGCCCTTCTGGCGCAGGATATCGGCCACGCCGGCAAGGGCGGACAGCTCGGTCGGACACACATCAGGGCAAAGGGTGTAGCCGAAGTAGAGGAAGGTCCACTTGCCGGTCAGGTCCTTCCGGCCGAAGGCTGCGCCGTCCATGCGGGTAAGTGTCGCCTCGGGCACGGGGATGGGCTGCGGCACGATGCGCAGCACCGACGGCTCCACCACGGCGGCCAGGTCAACGTTGGCACGCTGCCACTTGAGGTAGACGGCAACGACCAGCGCCGCCATGAGCAGGAGGAAGATGGTGACCGCCAGCGGAGCCTTGCCAAAGATGCGCTGCGTCATGGGCGATGTCCTTCTGCGTGATGATTCATCAGAGCAATTTATAGTCATTTATTGCCGTTTGGCAAACCCAGGCGCCGCAGGCGCAGGGCGTTGCCCACCACCAGCAGCGAGCTGAGCGACATGCCGATCGCCGCCAGCCAGGGGGTGACGAAACCCAGCGCCGCGAACGGCACGGCGAGCAGGTTGTAGCCCGCGGCCCAGCCCAGGTTCTGGCGGGTGTTGCGCCGCGTGTGGCGTGCCAGAAGGATCGCGCTGGTCAGCACGCGCAGGTCCGTGCCGAGCAGGACGAAATCGCTGTGCAGCTGCGCCAGGGTGGTCGCCGCCCCGAAAGAAACGGAGACCTGCGCGGCAGCCAGGGTCGGCGCATCGTTGATGCCATCCCCGGCCATCAGCACCGTCGCCCCCTCCGCCTGGGCCTGGCGGATCCAGGCCAACTTGTCCTCCGGCCGCATTCCGCCATGCCACTCATCGATCCCGATCCGGCGCGCCAGATGCGCCACAGCTCCGGGCTGGTCGCCACTGAGGATGACCACCCGACGCAGCCCGAGCTCCTTCGCCTCGCGCACGAACGCCTCCGCCCCCTCGCGCACGGCGTCATGCAGGACAAACAGGGCGCGCGCCTCAGCCTCCCGGCCGAGGGCCACCACGATCCCGCCATCCTCCACCTGTGCCCGCAGCCAGTCGCGGTCGGCGTCCGCCAGAGCCCCCTCGGCGAGGGCGAACTCAGGTGTCCCCAGGCGCCAGACGGCCCCGCCGTGCTCCGCTTCCAGCCCTTGGCCGGGGTGGTTGCGCACCGTGATCTCCGCCTCAAGCGGGACGACACCCTCGCGCAGGGCATGGGCCAGCGGGTGTTCGGAGTGGCGTTCCATACATGCGACCAGGGCCCGCGCCTGCTGTTCGTCCATGCCGTTCAGCAGCCGCACCTCACTCAGCCGGGGACGGCCGGAAGTCAGGGTGCCGGTCTTGTCCAGCACCAGGGTATCGGCCAGGGCCAGGGCCTCGACCGCGGCGATGCGCATCGGCAGGATGCCGAGCGAGGCGAAGCGTCCCGCCGCGATGGCCAGCGCCACCGGCGTGGCGAGCGCGAGGGCGCAGGGGCAGGTGATGATCAGCACCGCGATGACGATGGGCAGCACCCGGGCGGGATCGATGAACCACCAGGCCAGGGCCGTCAACACGGCCAGGATCAACACGCCTGCGACGAACGGCACCGAGATGCGCTCGGCCAGTTCCGCCACCCTCGGCTTGACGGCTAGCCCTTGGTCCATCAGGCGCTGCAGCTCGTTCATGGTGGAGTCTGCACTGACCCGCTCGACCCGCATCAGTACCGGCTGGTCGACATTGCAGCTGCCGGCGCTCACCCAGTCCCCGTCGCGACGCAAGGCCGGCACCGACTCCCCGGTGAGATGCGACTCGTCGAAGCTGCTGGCCCCGCCCAACAGACGGCCGTCTACCGGCGCGCTGTCGCCCGGACGCAGGCGGACGACATCGCCCGGCCTGAGATCGACCACCGGCACCTCAACCTCCCTACCCTCCTCCAGCCGCAGGGCCGTGGGCGGGATGACCTTCATCAGCCGGTCGATGGCATCGGCCGCCGCCATGCGCCCCTTCAGCTCGACCACCCGCGCAAGAAGGACAAAGAAGATGAACATGCCGATCGAGTCGAAATAGACATCCACGTCCGCCACGATGGTGGCCCACAGGCTGCCGGCCCAGGCGGTGACCAGCCCGAGCACGACCGGGACGTCCATGCCAAGCTGCCGGTTCCTCAGATCGCGCCAGGCGCCGACGAAAAAATCGGCGCCGGAATAGACCAGCATGACGAAGGTGATGGCGAGCGAGGTCCAGCGGCCAATCGTCTCCCACAGTTCCAACTCGCCCTGCGCGTTGACACCACCCATCCAGTAGGTGGCAAGGGCGAACATCATGACCTGCATGCCGAGCATGCCGGAGAACAGAAGGCGCTCGACACTGCGCCTGCGTTCCTGCTCGAGCAGGCGCTCGCGGTGGGCGGGGTCATAGGGATGGGCCACGTAGCCGATGGCCGTGATCGCCTGCAGGATGTCGCTCAGGCGGATGTGCGCGGGATCCCACTTCACCCGCGCCTGCTGGCTGGCGTAGTCCAGCTGCACATCGACCACGCCGGGCTGCGCCCGCAGGTGCTGTTCGTTCAGCCACAGGCAGGCGGCGCATCGAATGTTCTCCAGGATCAGCGCCGCCTCGCGCAACTCCCCGTCTGTGCGGACAAAGCCCTGCTGGATCTCCGGCCGGTCATAGAGGGCGAGGTTCCTGAGCACGTCCGGCAGGACCTGCGGGCTGATCTCACCCTGCTGCTCCCGGTAGCGGTAGTAGTCCTCGAAACCGGCATCGACGATAGTCTTGCAAGCCGCGTGGCAGCCTGCACAGCAGAAGGAGCGTTCCTGGCCGAGGACGGGGTGGCGCAGGTCGATGCCGGCAGGCACCGGCAGGCCGCAGTGAAAGCAGGAAGAATTGTCCATCGGGGCACTGTATGGAAAAGAAAAAGGCCCCGCAAACGATGATTGCGGGGCCCTTGCGGAGGGAGATCGCGTGCCGGCTTACTTCGCGGTCATGCCCGCATAGTAATGCGCCATCTGCACAATCTCCTCGTCCGTGAGCGACTGCGCGATCAGACGCATGCGCGAGTAGACGTCGCTGGAGCGGGCACCGGACTTGTACTCACGCATCGTCTTGATGAAGTAGTCGGGTGTCTGGCCGGCCAGGGCCGGTGTGTCGGTCACCGCACCCTCGCCGTTCGGCCCGTGGCAGGCCTGGCAGGGGGCCAGCAGCCGCTTGCCGTCGCCGCGCACCACCACCGGTTTGGCCTGCTCTGCCAGGGCGGCGTCGAAGCTCACTCCCGTGGGCAGTTTGGGCAGCTCGAAGCTGGCGTAAAACTGCGCGATGTCAGCCATATCCTGGTCGCTCATCAGCTGGGCGACGCTCACCATGATCTCGGCCGCTTGGCTGCCATGACGCTTGCCGTCCTTGTAGTCCTTCAGCATCTTGAAGGTGTACTCGGCGCGCTGCCCGGCGATGGACGGCCAGTTGCCCGACTGGGCAATGCCGGCGTCGCCGTGACAGGAGGCACAGAAGAGCTTGCGATTCAGCTCCCCGCCCCGTCCTGCATCACCCTTGGCAACGAAACGCATCTGCTCGGCAGTCCAGGCCACGTTGCTGGAAGGCCCCTGCGCCGCGACGGCCCCGTGCTCGGCGGCCATCAGCGGGGCGGCCAGTAGGGCGGCCACCACGGCCGCCATGCTCGCAACGAACTTGTTTTTCATGGTCTTGTTCTTCATGAATCAATACCCCCACGGAATGACGCCAGGCGTGCCGATGAAGGCGAACTGCAGGATCGGGTAGCCGTAGCTGACAATCATGTAAGCCAGCATCGCCCAGTTCCAGAACGTCAGGCTGTTGAGGATGTTGGGCACGCGCATCGGCTCGTGGATGGCCACCGCATACTCGACCCGGGTGTTCGCTTCGGGAGCTGCGTTGAAGTGGGTTCTGACCAGGTTGTAGATGAACAGGATGCCCGAGAAGACCAGCACCGCGGCGCCCACGATCATCAGCGCCTCATGCCCGCCCCACTGGGCGACCAGCTCGGAGTCATAGGGAGTGCTGGAGACCCGGCGCGGCTGGAACAGGAGTCCCAGGATGTGCCAGGGGCCGGTCAGCACCACCATGCCGATGAAGTAGGTCCACATCTGCACCACGGCCATCTTGCGCGAGTACAGCTGGCGGCCGGTGATCTTCGGCCACAGCCAGTAGGCGGCGGCGAGGTACATGATGACGGTGGTACCCCCGAAGATCAGGTGGAAGTGGCCGGTCACCCACTGGGTGTTGTGGACCATGGAATCCATGGAGTAGGACGCGTTGACCACGCCCCCCCAGCCACCAACGGTCAGCATCAGGAGGGAGAAGATGCCCGCGAGAACAACGGGATTGCCCCAGTCGAGCGCGGCGATCCAACCGAACAGACCCTTGCCGCCGCGCAGGCGACCGGCGATCTCCAGCGAGGCCAGCACGGTAAAGCCGGTGATGAAGGTCGGCACGGCCACCATGAAGGTGCCGAACATGTGCAGCAGCTTCCAGCCGGCGGCCTGCTGCGGGTCCATGTACAGGTGGTGGAAGCCGATCGGCACGGAGAAGATGAACAGCATGACAAAGGCCACGCGCGCCATCTCGTCGGAGAATAGCTTGCCGCCGGCCTCCTTGGGCAGGATGCTGTACAGCGCGACATACGCCGGCAGCAGCCAGAAATACACGATCGGGTGCAGGGTCCAGGAGAACAGGGTGCGCGCCAGGCCCGGATCGATGGTATCCACCAGTCCCAGGGCAAGCGGCAGCAGCTGGAAGAGGGCCTCCGCAGCGACCCCGAGACTCGCCCAGATCCACAGCAGCGCGTTCATGGTGGTGCCGAACATGACCACCGGCACAGGCTTACCCGGATTGGCCTTTTTCCACTGGGTCATGCCAACGATCATGTCGACCACCCAGAACCAGGAGCCGACCACGACCAGGGTCGCGCCGATGTAGAACAGCGGATGCGCCATCTCCGGCGGATAGAAGGTGTAGAGCACCGAGGCCTGGCCGGTCAGCAGCACCGAGGCCGCCAGCACGATGCCCAGCACGTTGACGCCGAACCCCACCCAGGAGAACAGCGGGCTCCACAGCGGCTGCTTGATGCTGTGGGCCATCGTGTGATAGCCAAAACCCATGATGAAGTTGGTGGACAGCACGAAGGCGAGCAGCACGCCGTGCGTGGATACCGAGGCGAAGTAGAGGGCGGTGCTCTCCAGGCTGGGGAAGAAGCCGCTGCGCTCCATCACCTGGAACAGCCCCATCACCAGACCGAGTCCGAGGGCGGCGAAGCCAACCCACATGTGTGACAGGCCGAGGCTTTTGCCCTGCGCCTTGACGACAGCGGAGGGTTCGCGCGCTGCCGCTGCGAGATCCGCTGCTTGTTCTGCAGTAATGCTCATTCTTCAGATCTCCTTCAGGACTTGCCGGCGGTCACATGCACCTTGGCGTACATGTAGTCATGGCCCAGGCCGCAGTACTCGTTGCAGATCATCGGGAAGTCACCCTCCCGGGTGAACTGGGTGTTGACCTCGGACACGTAGCCCGGCACCACCATCGTGTTCATGTTGCTGTAGGGCACGTGCAGGCCATGCAGCACGTCCAGGCTGGCGATGCGCAGCTTGACCGGGGTGTTCATCGGCACCTCGATGTTCTGCGGATAGAAGCCGTAGCGTGCAGCGACCATGGTGACGGTGTAGGAACCGTCGGCCTCCTGCTTCACACCCAGCTTGTCCTCGGCGAACTCGCCATCCAGGTGCAGCTTGGCGGAGTCGATGACTTCCACGTTGCTCGGCGGATGGATGTTCGCGGTCGCCGCGAAATAGACCTGGATGGCGATGGAGAGGGCGACGATGCCGCCCACCACCCAGATCCAGCGTTTCTCGAGCGGATCGATATGAATCGTTGCCATGTCGTCTTCTCCCTCAGTTCACCGGGCCGTGGCTGATGAAGCGGAACCACATCCACAGCCAGGCCAGCGTGAACAGCACGCCGTAGATGGCCAGGATCGTCCAGGTACCCACCGGTGAGCTCTCGAGGATCTTTTTCTCTTCTTCCGGAGTCATGATGCTCTTCTCCTGATGTCGTGGTTCCGATTACGCAAAGCAATCGTCGGTGAAGGATTTCATCCAGGCGTTGACGGTGTAGATCGCCGCCAGCTTGTGCTGTACGGGGCTTGCATCCAGCGGCAGATAGCGCGGGTTCGGTTCGCGCTTGATCTTTCCATCCCGCACGCGGAAAGCATCCACCACGAACTGACCGTACTCTCGGTTGCCCGCCAACGCATAGCAGGTGTTCTGGAACACCGGATCGCCCAGGTGCTCCCCCGCCAGCAGCGCCTTGACCTGCAGCGCCACCATCTTGGCCTGACTGTTGGCCGAGTAGCCGGACTTCGGCATGTCGCCCGCAATGCAGGCGTCGCCAATCACATGCACGTACTTGTGCAGGGTCGACTCCAAGGTCACGGGATCCACCGGGCACCAGCCGCTGCTGTCCGCAAGTCCCGTGTCGATGGCGATCTGGCCGGCCTTCAGCGGCGGGATGATGTTGATCATGTCGCCCTTGTAGCTGCCGCCCTCGGTGTGCACAGTCTTGGTCGCCGGGTCGACACGCACCACGCGCCCACCCATGTCACCCATCACCCATTCGATCAGCCCAGCCTTGTCGTGCTTGACCGGCTGCCACGCCGCCAGCTGGCGCTTGGCGGCCTCTTCGCTGAAGCCCGCGGCCTTCAGACCCTCCACGCTGTAGCCCTTGAACTGCTCGGGGATGTTGAACCCGTACAGCCGGTTCCACGCCTGCAGCATGGTCAGGTCGGTGGTGAAGCCGTTCTTCGGGTCGAGGATGATGACCTTGGCGGTCGGGTTGTGCTCCTTGAGGTACTGCGCGATCAGGCCCGCGCGCTCGTACGGTCCCGGCGGGCAGCGGTACGGGTTCGGCGGCGGGCACACCAGCACGGTGCCGCCCTTCGGCAGTTCACGCAGCTGCTTGGCCAACAGTTCGGTCTGTTTGCCCGGGATCCAGGCGTGCGGCATGACCGTGTCGGAAACCTCCGGGGTCAGGCCTTCGATGGCTTCCCACTTGAAGCCGATGCCCGGGGAGACGATCAGGCGGTCGTAGCCCAGGCTCGTGCCGCCGGCGGTCTTGACGCTCTTGCCCTCGAAGTCAATGCCGGTCACGGTGTCGAACACGAACTCAATGCCGTAGTTTTTCTGCAGGGCGTCATAACTGACGGTGATGTCCTGCATCGTGATGTGACCGGAGATCACCTCGGAGGAGCCATACGGACGCAGGTACTGCCGTTCCTTCTCAACGATGGTGACCTTGATGTTCTTGTCCGCAAGCTTCAGGTACTTGGCGAAGGTCGCCCCGCCCACCCCGCCGCCGATCACGACAACGTGCGGCTGCGCGCCCGCGAAGGCGCTCTTGCCCGACAGCCCGGCTCCAGCCAGCGCCGACGCACCCAGCAGCTTGAGGAAGTGGCGACGCTGCATCGCGTCCTGCGCGTTCATGCTCGGTTTCATGGTGCTCTCTCCTCACTACTTCGGCTGTTTGGCGAAGTACGCCGCCATCGATCGGATCTCGGCTTCGTTGAAGCCCATCGCGATCGGCCCCATCAGCGTGTTCGGCCGCGCCCCGCTCTTGAAGTCCAGCATCGCCTTCACGAAGCTCGCCTCACTCATACCAGCCAGCGGCATGAATGCCGTGTCGCTCACCAGACGCCCCTGCGTGCCGTGGCAGCCCGCACACGTCTGCGCCATCATCTCGCCCGTGTGCTCGGCATGGGCGGCGCCCGCCGCCGCCATGCCTGCCAGGGCGATCCCCATCATCAGGACGCGCTTGGTCATATCGATGACTCTCCTCAGCAATGACCCCAAGGGTGGAAGTTTCCGCATGCACTACACGCCCGCGACCGAGGTGTGGCATTTCACACACTATAAGTTTGATCTATCGACCAATACAACAAAGTATTTTACTCAACCAATCTCAAGAGCAGGCGACGTTTCGCGGCTTGCAAGCTAGAGTTAAGCGTAAGACACGCACTTCCACTTGCGTCAAAACTTATGCGCATATAAAAATCATAAAAAATTTCGGCGCTTACACGCATCCGCAGGAGATCCCTCATGACCCAGGCCGCCGCCCTGCCCCTGCCGCAGAAGATCCGCTCGATTTATGAACTGGCCAAACCCAAGGTGGTTGGCCTGATCGTCTTCACGGCCTTCGTCGGCATGCTGCTGGCCAGCCCGCCAGGCCTGCTGGATGGTGAGCGTGTGTTTTTTGCCCTACTCGGCATCGCCCTGGCCTCCGCCGCAGGCGCAGCCATCAATCACCTGCTGGACGTGCGCTTCGATGCGATGATGGACCGCACCCACAACCGCCCCCTCCCGACCGCGCGGGTGAACAACCGGGAAGTGCTGGCCGTGGCGCTGTCCTGGGCGGCCCTGTCGATGGGCATCCTGGTGTGGCAGGTCAATGTGCTGACCGCCGTGCTGACCTTCATGGCCCTGATCGGCTACGCGGTGATCTACACCGTCTACCTGAAGCACAGCACGCCGCAGAACATCGTCTGGGGCGGCGCGGCCGGCGCGGCGCCGCCGCTGCTGGGATGGACGGCCATGACCGGCCAGGTCACGGTCGAGGGTCTGATCCTGTTTTTGATCATCTTCCTGTGGACCCCCCCGCATTTCTGGCCGTTGGCCATCCGCCGGGTGGAGGAATATCGCCGGGCGGGCATCCCCATGCTGCCGGTGGTCAAGGGCATCCAGCACACCAAGTACCAGATCCTGCTCTACACCATGGTGCTGGTCTCCGTGAGCCTGCTGCCCACCACCGTCGGCATGAGCGGCCTGCCCTATTTCTTCGCCGCCGCCATCCTGGGCGGGGTTTACCTGATGTATGCCTGGCGCCTGTATCGCGACCCGGAGAACAGGTTGGCGATGCCGACCTTCGGCTATTCCATCCTCTACCTGATGCTGCTGTTCACCGCCCTGCTCGCCGACCACTACCTGCGCTGACGCTCTGCATATGCGCCCCCTGCATGGATGGCTGGCCCTGCTGTTCGCCCTGCCGCTGTTGCTGGCCAGCCTGAGCGGGGCCATGCTCGGTTTTGCGCGCGAGAGTGACCGCATGTTCAACGTCGAGCTGCTCGCCGCCCCCTTCTCGGCTGCCCCCCCGCAGTCCGCCAACCACCTGCTGGACAGGGCACGCGATGCGCATCCCGGCATGCGCATCATCGGCCTGGGCCTCCCGGTCACGCCGGTCGATACCGCCCTGGTGCTGATGGAGGACGACGCCGGGGGGCGCCATGAGGTCCATATCCATCCGCGCACGGGCGAGCCGCGCGGCAGCAGGCCCGTCGATACCGGGCTGTACAGCCTGGCTTGGCGCCTCCACACCACCCTGCTGCTGAGCGAGAGCGGGCGCTGGATCACCCGCCTGGCCGCCGTGGGGTTGCTGCTCACCATCCTCAGCGGCCTGCTGCTGCGCGGGCGCACGCAGGTCCGCGGCATCGCGGGCCGCACCCACCCTCTGCTGGGCATGACCAGCGCCCCAGTGCTGGTACTCATCGCCGCTTCAGGCCTGCTCTTCCTCGCCTGGCAACCGGGCTACGGCAACGTGCAGCATTTGACGCTGCACACGCCAGCACATCGATTCGACCTGCCCGACCCCACCCCGGCGCTGGCTGCCTTGCACGCCGCCCAGCCCGCGTGCGTGCCCCGCTGGGCCGCCCCCCTGGCCCAGGAAGGGGTGCGCATCGCCTGCGAGGAGCCCCACCACGCCGGGACACTCGGTGTACGCTGGTTCGCGTGGTCGGCCAAGGGGGGCCTCGTGCCGCAAGCCGATGGGGCGCGCGCCGGTGAACTGCTGTATGACCTGCACACCGGCGAGCTGCTGGGCATGCCCGGGCGCATCCTGTGGGTGATCGCCAGCCTCGCCGTCCCTTTCCTCATCCTCGGCGGCCTCGCCAGCCGTTCCGCCCACCGGGGCTCACCTGCCGCAAAGACAAACCATGAATGACCGCCATCGCCACTTCCGCCGCATTGCCCTGATCACCATCGCCGCTGTCTACATCCTGATCGCGGTCGGCAGCATGGTGCGCGCCACCGGTGCCGGCATGGGCTGTCCAGACTGGCCGACCTGCTTTGGCCAGCTCATCCCGCCGACCGACGTGTCGCAACTGCCGGAGAACTACCAGGAGATCTACCGCGACCGTGGCTACGCGGATGTCGAGTTCAATGCGGTGAAGACCTGGACCGAGTTTTTTAACCGCCTGACCGGGGTGACCATCGGCTTCCTGTCGATCTGGACCCTGTGGGCGGCCTGGCGCATCCGCCGGGAGGAGCCACCGGTGTTCTGGTATGCCCTGTCTGCCTTCGTGCTGGTCGGCTTCAACGGCTGGCTGGGCAAGGTCGTGGTCTCCAGCAACCTGCATCCGGCGATGATCACCACCCACATGGTCGCCTCGCTGCTGGTGGTGGCGAGCCTGGTGCTGGCGATCGGCCATTCACTGCGCGACACCCTGCGCATGAGCCTCAATGGAGCGCTGTCCACCCGCGCCTGGCTGATCGCCGGCATGGTGCTGACCATCGTGCAGATCGCCCTCGGCGTGCAGGTGCGCGAGCGCATCGACATCCTCTCCCTCCAGTACGACTACGCGGAGCGGGCCACCTGGGTGGCCCAGGTGGGCGCCCCGCTGACCGTGCACATCCTCGGCGCGATGGTGGTGGTCGGTTACAACCTGTGGCTGGGCCTGCGCGTGCTGCGCCGGAACGACCATCCGCTGATCCAGCGGCTGGCGATGGCGATGATGGGCGTGGTGCTGATCGAGCTCTTGATCGGCCTCTCGCTCGCCCTGCTGGGCTTCCCGGCCTTCCTGCAGCCGCTGCACCTGATGCTGGCCGCCTTGGTGTTCGGCCTGCAGATGGCTCTGTTCGGCGCAGCCCAGTATGCCCTCTCCTCGCGCGTCAGCGGCCAGGAAGGCCAGGCGCGGGCAGGGGCGTGATAGACTGCGCGTTTTGCACGGAACCGACTCCATGCCTCTGAAGCCCAACCAGGTGCGTCATCTGCGCGCCCTTGCCCATCACCTGAAGCCGGTCGTCCTGCTCGGGCAGCATGGCCTGACCGAGGCGGTATTGGCCGAGATCGAACTCGCGCTCGAGCACCACGAGCTGATCAAGGTGCGCGTGCCCGGCATGGAGCGCGAGGACAAGAAGGACGTGATCGAGGTGATCTGCGAGCGTACCGGCGCGGAACTGGTGCAAAGCATCGGCCACATCGCGGTGCTGTTCCGCAAGCGCGCCAAGGACTCCCAGATCAGTCTGCCGCGCTGATCCGGATGAGGTCATGCCGCTCTACGGCCTCGACCCCAGCGACATCCGCTTCCCCGACCCCCGGCAGGCCCTGAGCGAACCCAACGGCCTGCTCGCCGTCGGCGGCGACCTTTCCCCCGCCCGCCTGCTGGAAGGCTACCGGCACGGCATCTTTCCCTGGTTCTCGCCGGGCGAGCCGATCCTGTGGTGGTCGCCCGATCCGCGCACCGTGCTGTTCCCGGATCGCCTCAAGATCCACCGCAGCCTGCGCAAGACGCTCCGGCGCCCGCCTTTCGAGCTGCGCGTGGACAGCGATTTCTCCGGTGTGCTGCAAGGCTGCGCCGCCCCGCGCCCGGGGCAGGACGGCACCTGGATCACCCCGGAGATGCAACAGGCCTACCTGGCCCTGCACGCGATGGGCCACGCCCACAGCATCGAATGCTGGCAGGACGGGCGACTGGTGGGAGGCCTGTACGGGGTGCGTCTGGGCCGGGTGTTCTTCGGCGAATCCATGTTCAGCCGGGTGAGCGATGCCTCCAAGGTCGCTCTGGTCGCCCTCTGCCAGGGCATCCTCGGCTTCATCCCGGCCGTCATCGACTGCCAGTTCTCCACCGCCCACCTGGAAAGCCTCGGCGCTGTCCCGATCCCGCGCGCCGACTTCCTTGCCCTGCTCGATCAGCACTCGCGTCCTTAACCCAGCGCCTTGAAGGATTGGCCGGTTTGGCCCCTCATGGATTCGCTGGTAATTTATGCGCCCATTAATCAACTGAATCAATCATGGGGCAGCGGATGAACATTGAACGTCGCGACTTTCTCAAATCCCTCGGCCTGCTCGGCGCCACCACGGCCGTCGGCACCACGGCCATGGCCCACCCGCGCGACGCACGGGCCGCGGTGAAGACCCATGCCCGCATCGTCATCGTCGGCGGCGGGGCGGGAGGGATCACCGCCGCGGCCAAACTCAACAAATGGCTGGATGGAGCCCAGATCACCATCGTCGAGCCGCGCGAAACCCACTGGTACCAGCCCGGCTGGGTCTTCGTCGCCGCCGGCGTGCACGACGCCGCCTGGACCACGGCCACCCCGAACGCCGACTACATCCCCAAGGGCGTGCGCTGGGTGAGGGACAGTGTCGCAGGCTTCGAGCCGGAGGCGAACAAGGTCCTGACCCAGGGCGGTGAGACCTTGGAATACGACTACCTGATCGTCGCCACCGGCCTGAAGCTGGACTATGCCGCCATTGAGGGCCTCACGCGCGACATGCTCGGCCGCGACGGCCTGGTCAGCGTGTACGCCGGCCCCGATCAGGCGGCGGCCATGTGGACCGAGATGCAGGCCTTCATCCAGAAGGGCGGCGATGGCCTGTTCACCCTGCCCCACACCCCGCTCAAGTGCGCGGGCGCGCCGCTGAAGATGGGCTTTCTGACCGAGTCGCACGCACGCAACGCCAAGCGCCGCGAGGCCCTCAACCTCACCTTCAACTCCTCCATCGACAAGCTGTTCAGCGTCAAGCCGATCAACGACCAGGCGGATCGCCTGTTCCGCGAGCGCGGCTTTGCCATGAACTACCAGCACCGCCTGAAGGCCGTCGATGCCGGACGCAAGGAGGCGGTGTTCGCCACCCCCGAGGGCGACAAGACCCTGCACTACGACTTCCTGCACGTCGTCCCGCCGATGACCGCTCCGGACGTGGTCAAGCACAGCGCGCTGGCCTGGAAGGAGGGTCCCTTCGCCGCCGGCGGCTGGCTGGAGGTGGACAAACACACCCTGCAACACCTGCGCTTCCCGAACGTGTTCGGCGTGGGCGATGTGAACGGCACGCCGATCGGCAAGACCGCCGCGAGCGTCAAGTTCCAGGCCCCGATCGCGGCCGAGAACCTGGTCAGCCTGATTGAAGGCAAGCCGATGGAGCGCAAGTACGACGGCTACACCTCCTGCCCGCTGGTCACCGAAGTGGGCAAGGCCGCGCTGGTCGAGTTCGGCTATGACCTCAAGCTGATCCAGACCTTCCCGCTGGTCGACCAGGCCGCCCCGAGCTGGGCCTGGTGGGCGCTGGACCTGTACGCGATCAAGCCGCTGTACGAGCAGATGCTCAAGGGTCGCGTTCCTGCCTGATCGGGCGCATGCCGAGCCAATACACGACCAAATTGGTAGGATATTTATGACTCATAGATTTGCTTATAAGACATAAGACGACAGAATGAGCCTCCTGATCATCGCCATGCTAGGATCGCTGCACCTTGCATAAGCAGGGACAAAAGACAAGCATTTCAGCCCTGGCGCGACTAAGGGCACACCATCAGGAGGCTTTGATCCATGGCGCACATCGTCATCCTCGGCGCGGGCATCGGCGGCATGCCGGCGGCCTATGAGGCACGCGAACTGCTGGGCAAGGAACACCAGATCACCGTCATCAACGCGGTGGACTACTTCCAGTTCGTGCCCTCCAACCCCTGGGTCGCCGTGGGCTGGCGCACCCGCGACGAGATCACCTTCCCGATCGAGCCGTACCTCAAGCGCAAGGGCATCGACTTCATCGCAAGCAGCGTGAACAAGATCGACGCTGACCAGAACACCCTGCACCTCGACAACGGCAACACGGTCAAGTACGACTACCTGATCATCACCACCGGCCCGAAGCTGAACTTCGCCGCCATCGAGGGTGCCGGCCCGCACGGTGGGCACACCCACTCCGTGTGCACGGTGGACCACGCCGAGCTGGCCTATCAGGACTTCCAGAAGCTGTGCGAAAACCCCGGCCCGGTCATCATCGGTGCCTTCCAGGGTGCGAGCTGCTACGGTCCCGCCTACGAGTACGTCTTCATCCTCGATGCTGCCCTGCGCAAGAAGAAGCTGCGCAACAAGGTGCCCATCACCTTCGTCACCGCCGAGCCGTACATCGGCCACCTGGGCCTGGGCGGCGTGGGCGACTCCAAGGGCATGCTCGAGTCCGAGCTGCGCATGCATGACATCAAGTGGATCTGCAACGCCCGCACCACCAAGGTCGAGGCGGGCAAGATGCACGTCGAGGAGCTCGACATGCAGGGCAACGTGGTCAAGACCCATGAGCTGCCCTTCAACCACTCGATGATGCTGCCGCCGTTCCGCGGCGTGGACGCGGTGGCCGCGCTGGGCGAAGGGACCGTCAACCCCGGGGGCTTCGTGCTGATCGACCAGCATCAGCGCAACCCGAAGTACAAGAACATCTACTCCGCCGGCGTGTGCGTCGCCATCCCTCCGGTCGAGGCCACCCCCGTGCCGGTGGGCGCGCCCAAGACCGGCTACATGATCGAGTCCATGGTGACCGCGATCGTGCACAACATCGAGCAGGAGCTGAAGGGTGAGCAGCCCACCCACAAGGGCACCTGGCAGGCCATCTGCCTCGCTGACATGGGCGACCGTGGCGCCGCCTTCATCGCCCTGCCGCAGATCCCGCCGCGCAACGTCAACTGGTTCGCCAAGGGCAAGTGGGTGCACCTGGCCAAGATCGCCTTCGAGAAGTACTTCATCCGCAAGATGAAGTCCGGTACGTCCGAGCCGATCTACGAGAAGTACGTGCTCAAGGCCATCGGCATCGAGCGTCTGGCCAAGTAAGGCCATCCGCCTCATGATCGACAAGGCGCCCGCCCGGGCGCCTTTTCTTTTGCGCCGCCTACCGCGGCGGTGGAGATGGAAAGCGGGCCACCGGACCGGTCGCCTGCTGCCCGGGGGGCAGATAGGCCGGCGCAGGCTCCCCGGCGGGACCGAGGAAGCGCAGGAAGCGGTAGATCGCCCGCAGGTCCGCATCCTTCATCTCGCGCAGGCCGAACCAAGGCATGGGCGGGCGGGACTGCTTCGTGCGTGCCATGGCCACCCACTGCTCCTCGCTCATGTCCTTCACGTACAGGCGCAGGTTGATCGCGTAGGTCGTCCCCCAGTCGCCCTGCCAGCCCAGGCTGTCACCGAGCAGCCACTGGGCCTCGGGCACGTTGCCCGCGGAGGCCATGTAGCCCGCGGTATGACAGTCGTTGCAGCCGGCGATCCGGGTCAGGTAACGCCCCTGCTCGATGCTTGCGGCCTTGCCGTAGATTGCCTTGTCCTTGCCGGGGCTACCGTCCGCCCCTGCCTGCAGCGACAGGACGGCCAGCACGATGGCCGCCGCACCGTATCCGAACTTGCTCATGACGGAGTCCCCCAAGGTGAGGGTGGATGAAACGTCTCCGGCATCGGGGAAGGACAGGAAGCGGAGACAGGACTCACGCCCCGGCGCATACGCGGCGCGGGTCGTGTACCCGAGCAAAGTACACAACCTTTGATTCCGCAACACCTGGATCGGGCACCCTCAATCGGGGCGGACGATCTCCCTCATCACCGCCGTAGCGTAGCTTCCGGCAGGCAGTACGAAACCCACGGTCAGGGCCTTGGCCGCGGCATCCAGGCGCCAGTGCATCTGGCGCGGGATCACCCGCAGCGGGCGGCGGGCCGGTTCCAGCCCCTCCCGCTCGAGCCCCTCGGCCAACAACGGGTCGGCGGCCACCACGGCCTGTTCGAGCGCAGCACAGGCCGCCTGTGCCTGCGTTCCGCCCCTGCCCCACAGGGGGCCGCTGGGGTGCACATCGCCCTCGTCCAGGCGGCGGGCGGTCGCCTCATCCACCGCCCCGGCGATGAAGAAGCTGTGCCTGCCGTCCAGCATCAGGGGCTCGCCCGGCAGGACCGCCAGCCAGTTGCCGGCCTCGATGCGGTGCGCCAGCACGGTGTTGAACAACTCGCTGCGCGCGGTGGAGAGCAACATCCCCTGCTGGCCGCGATGAGGCGGCTTGCCGCCAGCGAACCAGGCGCGCACCGCATCCAGGTTGCCGCCTTCATGGCCGAAGCGCTGCTCGCCGAAAAAGTTGGGCACACCTTCACGGGCAATGCGGGCCAGGCGTGCGTCCAGGCCATCCAGATCGCCCTCCAGCTCACGCACGGTCAACAGAAAGCGGTTGGCCCGATGTGTCCCCGTGCGCAGCTTGCGCGGATGGCGGGTGATGACGAGGATCTCGGCGGCCGTGCGCACCGCCAGCCGCGACCAGTCCACCGGCTGGCGCGGGGCGGGCAGGCTGAACCACTGGGTGGTGACGGCGTGGCGGTCCTTGAGACCGGAGTACCCCACCTCGCGCTCGGAGCAGCCGGCGATGCGGCTCAACTGCTTCGCCACCCAGGCGGTGTTCTCGCCGCGCTTGCGCACGGCCAGCCACAGGTGCTCCCCCCGTCCTTCGGGCACGAAGCCGAGCAGCTCATCGACGACGAAGTCCTCCGGCGCAGCGCGCAGGCGGCCGGTCACGGGCGGTTCGCCCCAGGCATAAGGAAGGCTCATGGGAGTGGCAACCGGTAGAGGAAAAGTTCGGTGCCCCGGGCATCGTCCAGTTCGATGACCTCATCGGGCTCGACATCGGGCACGGCGAAGCTGTTGGAAATCAGCAGCATGGGCCGGCGCGCCTCGCGCACCAGCTTGGCCCACAGCCGGGGCATGGGCGCGGGCGAGAGAAAGGCATACACCACGTCGAAATCGGTCAGGCGCTCGTTCCAAAAGCTCGTCCGCCTCAGCCGGATGCGCGGGTGCCCCCCAAAACGCATACGGCTGATCAGCCAGGGCAGCGGGGCCGTCTCAAACCCCACCGCCTCGGCCACACGCGGCGCCTCCGCCATGGCGCGCAAGGCCCCACCCAACCCCGAGCCCAGGTCTGCGACCCGCCGCCCCTCGCCCGCCTCCCGCTCGAGAATCGCCCGCAGGGCAGCGTGGGTCGTCGTGTTGCTCAGGTAAAGGGGCACCCGCTCGCCGTGCGCGTTCCAGTACACCAAGAGCAGGGCCAGGAACAGCAGCCCCATCCAGCCCGGGGAAACATCCAGCCCGAGGGCCAGCACCAGCAGCGGCGGGAACAGGGCATTGATGCCCCACCACCAGGGGGCACAGCGCAAGAGCACGGCGAACAGGGCCGCGAGGATGCCCTCGGCCGCCCAGAAGGCCCATGCCGGATAGGGCGGCTCAACCAGCGCAGGCAGGAAGCGCCAGAGCAGCAGGGCCAGCAGCGCGGCGGGCAGGTGCGCGAGCAGGGCGCGCACCGCGCCACCAGCCCAGCGCCGCCCGGCAGGAGGGTTGGAGGTATCACTCATAGGCCCGTCATTGTGACATCCTATGGGCCATGCAGCACCCACTCGACGAAGCGCCGGAAAAACTCTGCGCCGACCTGTGTGATCAGGCCGGCGACAGCCCCTTGCTGCGCGAGGCCTGCGCCGAGGCGGGCGCCGCCTGGGATGGCGATGTCACCCGGCCGCGCGGACCGCGGGCCGCCCTGCTGCTGGTCGAGATGAAGGCCGACACGGACACTCTGCTCGCCGCCTGCCTGGCCGACCCGCGCCTCCGCCCCGCGTTCGACGAGGGGGACATGGGCCGCCGCTACGGCGCGCACGTGGCGCGCCTAGTGGCGGACGTACACCGCCTGAACACCTTCAGCGAGACCCAGGCCGCCACCGAGAGCCAGGCCCAGGCCGAGAACCTGCGCCGCCTGCTGCTGGCCATGGTGAGTGACGCCCGCAGCATCCTGATCAAGCTGGCCTACCGGCTGGAGCGCCTGCGCGCCCTGCCCCTCGTCGATGACGACGACATCCGCCGTCGGGTCGCGCGCGAGACGCTGGACCTGTTCGCCCCCCTCGCCCACCGGCTGGGGCTCGGCCAGCTGAAGTGGGAACTGGAGGACCTCGCCTTCCGTCACCTGGAGCCCGACACCTACAAGCGCATCGCCCGCTTCCTCGACGAGCGCCGTGCCGAGCGCGAGGACTACATCGTCCGCGTGCGCGAGCAGCTCCAGCGGGCGCTCGTGACCGAGGGCATCGAGGCCCGCGTCTACGGCCGCCCGAAACACATCTACAGCATCTTCGGCAAGATGCAGCGCAAGCGGCTGTCCTTCGAGCAGCTGTTTGACGTGCGCGCCCTGCGCGTCCAGGTGGAGAGCATTGCCGACTGCTACGCCGCGCTCGGCATCGTGCACACCCTGTGGGACCCGATCCCGGGCGAATACGACGACTATATCGCCCACCCCAAGCCGAACGGCTACCAGTCCCTACACACCGCTGTGCATGCGCTGGACGGCAAGACCCTGGAGGTGCAGATCCGCACCCGCGCCATGCACGAGCAGGCCGAGCTCGGGGTGGCCGCGCACTGGCGCTACAAGGAGGGCGGCAAGGGCGCGACCGATCCTTTCCAGGAGGAGATGGAGCGCCTGAGGCTGGCCTTGGAGGAAGGCGAAGGCACCGCGCTTGCTGCCACCACCGTCTACGTCTTCACCCCCAAGGGGCACGTGATGGAGCTGCCGCGCGGCGCCACCCCGCTCGACCTCGCCTATGCCATCCACACCGAGCTTGGGCATGCCTGCAGGGGGGCGAAGGTCAACGGCCGCCTGGTGCCGCTGAACACCCCCCTCGACAACGCCGACCGGGTCGAGCTGATGCGCGCCCCGCAGGGCAGCCCGAGCCGCGAGTGGGCCGACCCGAAGTCCGGCTACCTCGTCTCCAAGAGCGCCCGCGCCAAGGTGCGCGCCTGGTTCGTCAGCCGCGAGCGCGAGTCCGCGCGCGAGGAGGGGCGCAGCCACTGGGACAAGACCGTGCGCCGCCTGGGCCTCTCGCGTGAGCAGAAAGACATGCTGCTACAGCGCCTGCACCTCAAGAGCGAGGAGGCCGCCTGGGAGGCGCTGGGCGAAGGCAAGCTATCGCGCGCGGCCTTCCTTGATGCTGCCCGCGCCATGCTTGCCGCCGTGCGCCCCGGGGAAGCCCCATCCCTGCCCCACCAGCTCGCCCCCGAGGCGCCTGCGCGCCGCATCACCCTCGAGGGGCTGCAGGCCGAGCCGGCGCGCTGCTGCAATCCGGCCCCGGGCGATGCGGTAGTCGGCTTCATCACCCGCGGCCAGGGCCTGCGCCTGCACCGCGCGGACTGCCGCAACCTGGCCCACCTGCGCCAGGAGCACCCGGAGCGGATCATGGAAGTCGAGTGGCCGCGCCTTGCCGGCGTGCCAGTGAGGGCAAGTGTCGAAGTGCTGGGCGAAGACCGCCCGGAACTTTTGCGCGACGTCGGCAACGTCCTCGCCCAGTTCAAGGCCCGCTTGGTCAGCAGCGAAAGCCGTCTGGATCGGCGCACCGGCCAGAGCCAGATCAGGCTTACGCTGGAACTCCCCAGCGTGGAGAGCATCGCCCTGCTGCTCGACAAGCTCAAGGATCTCCGTGACGTGGACGAGGTCAACCGCATCTAGCGGGCCGCACGGATCAGTAGATGTCTTGCGGGAACAGCACGCCCCGCAACAGCAGGTAGCCCACATAGGTGACGATCAGGAGCACTGCGCCACGTCGGTCGAGGTGCCCCTGCGCAAGCAGGAAGTAGAGCAGCACGCCAGTCGCGATCTTGACCGGGAGGTCGTAGGCGAGCGTCACCTCCGGCACCACATAGCCCGAGATCATGGCCCCGAGCCCCACCCCAAGCAGTGGGTTGGTGATGTTGCTGCCGATCAGAACCGCTGCCGCAATGCCCCGCTCGCCCTTGCGGGCGGAAACCAGCGCCGTCGCAAGCTCGGGCAGGGCGGCACAGATGCCGAGCACCACCACCCCGAACAGCGAGGCGCTCACGGGCAGCCGTTCCACAAGATGACTGGCCGCCACCAGCACCGGGTCCGCCAGCCATGCCATGCCGGCAAAGCCCGCCAGGATGACTCCGAACGCCATAACGAGACGACGGGATGAGCGGGGATGGCGCTGCCGGGAAGAGGCCGCGTGCTCACCGTGCCGATGCAGGTAGGCAAGATAGGCCAGATAGGCCGCGACCAGCAGCGCCCCCTCCATGCGGCTGATCGTCCCGCCCAGACAGGCCAGCCACAGCAGGACGGAGGCGGCGACCAGCCCGCCGACCTCGATCGGCAGATTGCGGCGCACCACGGATACCGTGGCGAACAGCCCGACCAAGGCCAGCACGACGTTCTGCTGGAAGATGTCCGAGCCAACATTGCTGCCCAGCAGAAGGGCGGAAAGGGTCACCATCGACCCCGGATCGCGCAGGATGTGAATGCTGCCGATCACGTGGTTCATGAGCTCGAGCAGGCTGGTGCCGACGGAAAGGAGGGTCAGCCCGAGAAAGCTGCCCGACAGGCCGTAGTGGTGACGGATGAGGACCGACTGGCGGATGACCACCTCCGCCAGCAGGAGAATGACGAGAGTACCGCCGAGAACGATGGCAAAATCTGCCAGCATGAGACGCCTTTCAGCCGGGCTTACGAGCGTAGCCCCTGCCCGGCGGACTTTCCATGCGCGGGGTCAGCCCCGCAGCAGGCGCGCCTCCAGCGTGTTCTGCATCAGCATGGCGACGGTCATCGGGCCGACGCCGCCCGGCACGGGGGTGATGTGGCCCGCCCGCTCGGCCGCGGCGTCGAACTCGACGTCCCCCACCAGGCGGCCATCCGCCAGACGGTTGATGCCGACATCGATCACCACGGCGCCCGGGCGCACCCACTCGCCCTTGACCAGCCCCGGTTTGCCGGCGGCCACGACCAGCAGTTCGGCGCGGCCGACATGGGCGGCGAGGTCGCGGGTGAAACGGTGGGTGACGGTGACGGTCGCGCCGGCCAGCAGCAGCTCCAGCGCCATCGGCCGCCCGACGATGTTGGACGCACCGACGATGACCGCCTCCATGCCCTTCGGGTTCACCCCGGCCGACTGCAGCAGGCGCATCACCCCGTAGGGGGTGCAGGGGCGCAGACGCGGAATGCGCTGCGCCAGGCGGCCGACGTTGTACGGGTGGAAGCCGTCCACATCCTTGTCCGGGTGGATGCGCTCGATCACCGCCTCGGCATCGATGTGCTTGGGCAGGGGTAGCTGAACGAGGATGCCATCGATGACGGGGTCCGCGTTGAGCGCATCAATCAGGGCGAGCAACGCCTCCTGCGTGGTGTCGGAGGGAAGGTCGTGCGCCACCGAATGAAAACCGGTGCGCTCGCAGGCGCGGCGCTTGTTGCCGACATACACCTTCGAGGCCGGATCATCGCCCACCTGGATCACCGCCAGCCCCGGCACGCGGCGGCCCTGGGCCTTGAGTTGCTCGACACCGGCACGCACGGAGGCCAGGACCTCCTCGGAAACGCGTTTGCCGTCAATCAGTTGGGCGGACATGGGAAGGCTCCGGGGGCTGCAAGAGAAGGCGCGTATTGTAGGTTGGAGCGGGGCTGCAATAAACACCACCTCCCGGATTCCAGGCAACGCTCTGCTGTAGGATCTGCGCCCCCGCCGCGAGATGACGCCCGAGCGATCGGCCCGGGGGCAGGCCTCCTACAATGCGCCGCGGTCGCTGTGAACCGGCGCCGAGGCCGCCAGGGTGGTGGCAATCTCGCGCACCAGCTCCGGCCCGCGGTAGATGAAGCCGGTGTAGATCTGCACCAGGCTCGCGCCCGCGTCGATCTTGGCCTGGGCGTCCGCGCCGCTCAGGATGCCGCCGGCGGCAATGATCGGCAGCTCTCCGGCAAGGGCCTGGCTGAACTGGCGCACGATCGCGGTGGAACGCTCGAACACGGGCGCGCCGGACAGCCCGCCTTTCTCATCGGCATGCGGCAGGCCCTCGACCCCCTCGCGGCTCAACGTGGTGTTGGTCGCGATCAGGCCGTCGATGCGGTGGCGGCGCAGGGCATCAGCGATGGTGGTGACCTCCTCGGGCGCAAGATCGGGCGCCACCTTGACCGCGAGAGGCACGTAGCGGCCATGCTGGTCGGACAGCCGGGCCTGCTCGGCCTTGAGCCGGGCGAGCAGCTCATCGAAGGCATCGCCGTGCTGCAGGGTACGCAGGCCGGCGGTGTTCGGCGAGGAGATGTTGACCGTCACGTACGAAGCATGCGGATAGACGCGACGCAGGCAGAACAGGTAGTCGTCTACCGCCTTCTCGACCGGGGTGTCGAAGTTCTTGCCGATGTTCAGGCCGAGGATGCCGCCCTCGCGGGCGAAGCGGCTCTGCTCGACGTTGGTGATGAACTGCTCGACGCCGAGGTTGTTGAAACCCATGCGGTTGATGATGGCCTGCGCCTTCGGCAGGCGGAACAGGCGCGGCTTCGGGTTGCCGGGCTGCGGGCGCGGGGTGACCGTGCCAACCTCGACGAAGCCGAAGCCGAGGCTGCCGAGCGCGTCGATGTAACGGGCGTTCTTGTCCAGCCCCGCGGCCAGCCCGACCGGGTTGGGGAAGGTCAGCCCCATCACCTCGCGCGGGCTGTTGGGCACGCGCGAGCGCATCCAGGAGGCCAGCGGCCCGCGCAGGAGAAGGCGCATCCCCTCCAGCGCCACCTCGTGGGCCGTCTCCGGAGGCAACAGGAACAGCGCCCGGCGGGCGAGATCGTAGGTCAGGCTCATGGTGTTCAGTGATCCTGGGATGGCGAGGCGGCACCGGCGTCCGCCGGGGGCACCACGGCTCCCGTATTGGCGACGTATTGTTCCTCCACCTCCTTCTTCAGCAGGATGATGGAGATGCGACGGTTGATGGGATCAGCGGGATCGCCCGGATTGAAGGGCACGGAGTCGGCCAGACCTGAGACGCGCATGACCTTGCCCTCGGCAATGCCGCTGGCATTGAGCATACGCCGTGCGGCGTTGGCACGATCGGCGGACAGCTCCCAGTTGGAGTAGTCCCCGCGGCCGCTGCCGAAGGGGCGCGAGTCGGTATGCCCCAGCACGGTGAGCTTGTTCGGCAGCTCGTTCACGATCGGCGCCACCTTGCGCAGGATGGCCTCGGCATAGGGCGCCATGCGCGCGGAGGCGAGGTCGAACATCGGCCGCTTGTCCTGGTCGACGATCTGGATCCGCAGGCCCTCGGGCGTGATGTCGATCTTGAGCTGGTTCTTGAATTCCTTGAGCACGGCATCCTGCTCGATCATCTTCTCGAGCTTTTCCTTGGTCTCCTGCATGCGCTTGGCCTCCTGCTCGCGCAGACGCTTCTTGACCTCCTCCGGATCGACGACGTCGGCCTTCTTCACCTGGCCGTCCACGCGCGTGAGGTCCTGGCCGCCGCCCGGGATGATGCTGGTGCGGTCCCCGGTGGCCGAGCCGCCCGAGAGGGAAACCCGAAGGGGGTTCTGGAAGTATTCTGAGATGCCCTGCAGATCCTCCTTGCTGGTGGAGCCGAGCAGCCACATCAGCAGGAAGAAGGCCATCATCGCGGTCACGAAGTCGGCGTAGGCGATCTTCCACGCGCCGCCGTGGTGGCCATGGCCGCCCTTCTTGACCTTCTTGATGATGATCGGGCGTTGGTGTTCGGTCTGCATGGCAACAATAACCGCGACGTTCGCTTACTTGTTGTTCTTCACGAACTCTTCCAGCTCGCGGAAACTCGGCCGCACGTGCGAGGGCAGGGTCTTGCGCCCGAACTCGACCGCCACCTGCGGCGGGTAGCCGTTCATGAAGGCGATCAGGGTCGTCTTCATGCAGTTGAAGTACTGGGTCGACTCCTCGGCCTGCTTCGCCATCACGTTCGCCAGCGGGGCCGCGAAGCCGTAGGCAGCGAGAATGCCGAGGAAGGTGCCCACCAGCGCCGCGGCGATCAGCTTGCCCAGTTCCGCCGGCGGAATGCCCACCGATTCCATGGTGTGCACCACGCCAAGCACCGCCGCGACGATACCGAAGGCCGGCAGCCCGTCCGCCAGCTTGGACATCATGGTGCTGGGCACTTCCGCCTCGTGGTGATGGGTATCGATCTCGATGTCCATCAGGTTGTCGATCTGATGCACATCAAGGCTCGAGCTGATCATCAAGCGCATGTAGTCGGCGATGAAGTCGGTCGCGTGGTGATCCGCCGCCACCTTGGGCGCCTTGCTGAAGATCTCGCTGGTGTGCGGCTCCTCGATGTCGCCCTCGATCGACATCAGGCCGTCCTTGCGCGCCCGGGCGAACAGGTTGAACATCAGGCCGAGGGTCTGCATGTACATGTCCTTGTCGTACTTGGAGCCCTTGAAGGCCGCCGCCACCCCGGCCCCGAAGGCCTTCAGGTTCTTGGTGGAGTTGCCCGCCACCAGCGCGCCGCCCGCCGCGCCGAAGATGATGAGCACCTCGACCGGCTGCATCAGCACGGCGAGGTGGCCACCGGCCATGGCGAAGCCGCCGAGAATCACGCCGGCGACGACGACCCATCCGATGATTGTGAACATGCCTGACTGGTCCCCTGAACTCTGATCTGTGACCGGAGTCCGGCCACGAAGCTTGGACGTATGCTAACAGTTAATCGGCAGGCACCCCACAAGGCTTGAGTGCTTTTTGCAGATAAAGGCCGGGCTATAATTTTTCTGATGAACGCCCACACCCGCCGCCAATTCTTCGAACGCCTGCGCGCGCTCAACCCGCACCCGACCACCGAACTGAAGTACTCGACCCCCTTCGAGCTGCTCGTCGCCGTGGTGCTGTCCGCGCAGGCCACCGACAAGGGCGTGAACCTGGCCACTGACCGCCTGTTCCCCATCGCCAACACCCCCGAGGCCATCCTCGCGCTCGGTGAGGAGGGGCTGCGCGAGTACATCAAGACCATCGGCCTGTATCAGACCAAGGCCAAGAACGTGATCGGCCTGTGCCGGCTGCTGCTGGAGCGGCACGGTGGCGAGGTACCGGCCAGCCGCGAGGCCCTCGAGGCCTTACCCGGCGTGGGCCGCAAGACCGCCAACGTCATTCTTAACACCGCCTTCGGCCAGCCGACCATGGCGGTGGACACGCACATCTTCCGCGTCGCCAACCGCACGGGTCTTGCCCCGGGCAAGACCGTGCGCGCGGTGGAAGACCGGCTGGTCAAGGTCATTCCGAAGGAGTTCATGCAGGACGCCCACCACTGGCTGATCCTGCACGGCCGCTACACCTGCACCGCGCGCAAGCCCCAATGCGGCATCTGTCCGGTGTGCGATCTGTGCGACTACAAGGCCAAGACCGCCCCCTGCCCCGATCCGTCGAGACTCCCCGATGTTGTTCAGCCCTGACCGCAACAAGCTGCGCCTGATGTACGTCGAGGCCTGGCGCAAACGCCGCCTGGGCCTGCCGATGGAGGCACTCGAGCTGATGATCGCCGACGTCGTCGCCCTGCACCCCGAATACCATGCCCTGCTCGAGGACGAGGAAAAGACCCTGGCGTGGGAGGAGTCGCCCGAACAGGGGATGAGCAACCCCTTCCTGCACATGGGCATGCACCTCGGCCTGCGCGAGCAGGTGAGCACCGACCGACCGGCGGGCATCCGGGCCGCCTTTGACCGGCTGGCGGTAAGACTGCGAGACGCCCACGAGGCCGAGCACCGCATCATCGCCTGCCTGCTGCAGGCCCTCAACGAGGCGGGCCCGCAAGGCCCCGACGAGCAGGCCTACCTGGAGTGCATCCGGAGGGTGGGATAAGCCTCGACGGCGGGGGCCGGGGGCCGGAGCCCTTGGACCATGCCGACACCCTGCTCACTTCACACCCCCGTCATCATGGTCTACAACAATGATTCACCCACAATTGAAGGGAGAATCATGGTGAACGACCGCCGCCCCGCAGCCACCCTCGTCATCGACGGCATGGGAAAATGCCTGGCCACCGACGGGGCAGGGACCGCCTGCGGATGCCCCGAGGTCCTGTCGGGCCTGGGCATCGCCATCGGCAGGAACGCCGCCAAGCTTGCGCATCTCTGCGACCTGGGAACGCTGGGTTCGATCGAACTGCAAACTCGCGCCGGCCCGCCGGTGCACATCGAACCCGCTGCCGGAGAAGGGCTGACCCTCCGCTTCTAACAAGGATGTTGAAAAAAGGGCGTCGTGCCTTCTTTCAACTCGCCCTGTCGCGGCACATGTCCGCGACAGGCTCCCTCCTCTCAGGCTCTTCCGGCATCCCTGCCGGCAGGCCCATTGGCCTTCAGCCCTCAAGAGCGTCACGGCACAGTCAATATCGTTGCATGGAGCAACGATGGAACGCTTTGCGTTCCCCGAAGGGCTGGGCACGGGGATGTGCCCAGCCGCGACGGCCCAAACGGGAAACGCTGAATGTTTCAGTTTCCCTAAG
>JBFLVZ010000021.1:0-12655 GCA_040758295.1 Pseudomonadota bacterium | reverse complement strand
CCGAGGACTATTACGTCGCCAACAAGCTGATGAAGGGCTACATCGGCGCGGCCAACATCGACACCAATTCGCGCCTGTGCATGGCCTCCGCGGTGGTCGGCTACAAGCGCGCCTTTGGCATGGACGCGGTGCCCTGTGGTTATGAGGATCTGGAAGCCGCCGAGCTGATCGTGCTGGTCGGCTCCAACACCGCCTGGGCGCATCCTGTGGTCTTTCAGCGCATCGAGGCGGCCAAAAAGGCCCGCCCAAGCCTGCGGGTGATCGTCATCGACCCCCGCCGCACCGCGACCTGCGAGCTTGCTGACCTGCATCTTGCCCTCAAGCCCGGCACCGATGCGGTGCTGTTCAATGGCCTGCTGGCCTGGCTTGCCGCCACCCATGCGATCGACCGCGCCTACATCGAGGCGCATACCGAGGGCTTCGAGGCGGCGCTGGCGGCCGCGCGCGAGTGGACGCCCGTGCGGGTGGCCGAGGTCTGCGAGCTGCCGCTTGCGGAGGTGCTGTCCTTCTTCAGCCAGTACGCCGACACCGAGAAAGTGGTGACGATGTACTCGCAGGGCGTGAACCAGTCCTCCAGCGGGGTGGATAAGTCCAACGCCATCATCAACTGCCACCTGGCCTGCGGGCGCATCGGCCGCCCGGGCATGGGGCCGTTCTCGATCACCGGCCAGCCGAATGCGATGGGCGGGCGCGAGGTCGGGGGGCTTGCCAACCAGCTCGCGGCGCACATGGACTTCGCCCCGGAGGATGTGGCGCGCGTGCAGCGCTTCTGGGGCAGCCCGACCATCGCCCGCGCGCCCGGCCTGAAGGCGGTGGACCTGTTCCGTGCCATCGGCGCGGGGCAGGTGAAGGCGGTGTGGATCATGGCGACCAACCCGGTGGTGTCGCTTCCGGATGCCGATGCCGTGCGTCAGGCTTTGGCAGGCTGCGAGCTGGTGGTGGTGTCCGACATCCTGCGTGACACCGACACCACAGCCTTCGCCCACATCCTGCTGCCTGCCACCGGCTGGGGGGAGAAGGATGGGACGGTGACCAACTCCGAGCGGCGCATCTCGCGCCAGCGCGGTTTTCTGCCCCCGCCTGGCGAGGCGCGCCACGACTGGTGGATCATCACCGAGGTCGCGCGTCGCATGGGCTTTGGGGAGGCCTTTCCCTACACCCGCCCGGCGGAGATCTTCCGCGAGCACGCCGCGCTCTCAGGCTTTGAGAACGCGGGCCGTCGGGCCTTCGACATCAGCGCCCTGGCGGACATCAGCGATGCGCAATACGATGCCCTGACCCCGATCCAGTGGCCGGTGACCGCGTCCGCCCCGCAGGGCACGCCCCGCCTGTTCACCGATGGCCGCTTCTTCACCCCGAGCGGCCGTGCCCGCCTGATCCCCATCACCCCGCGTTTGCCGGTTCATGCGCCAAGCGAGGACTACCCCTTCGTGCTCAATACCGGACGGGTGCGCGACCAGTGGCACACCATGACCCGCACCGGCAAGGCGGCCCGCCTGCTGGCGCACATCGACGAGCCGTATTGTGAGGTCCATCCCGACGATGCCTGCCGCGTCGGCTTGGAGGACAGCGGCCTGGCGCGGCTTGCCTCACCCACCGGCTGGATGCTGGCGCGGGTCAGGCTCAGCGAGGGCCAGCGCCCGGGCTCGTTGTTCGTGCCCATGCACTGGAACCGCCAATTCGCCGCCCAGGCGCGCATGGGCACGCTGATTGCGGCGGTGACCGACCCGCTCTCCGGCCAGCCGGAGTCCAAGCACACCCCGGTGCGGGTCGAGCCCTGGAGGCCTGGCTGGCAGGCGATGCTGTTCTGCCGCGCCGAGCCGGATCTTGCCGGTGTGCCCTACTGGGTGAAGGTGCCGGGGGAGGGGGTGATCCGCTACGAGCTGGCGGGCACGGCGGCCGTGGCCGACTGGCGGGCCTGGCTGGAGGCGCATGTCGCGCTGGCGGGGCTCAGGCTGGAGGCTGGCGATCCGCACGGGTCTGTCTATCACGCCGTGCTGTGGGCCGAAGGGCGGCCCGTCGCCGCCCTTTATGTCTCTTCCGCCCGGCCCGCTATCGATCGGGAGGCGGTGGCCGCGGCCTTCCACACGCCGCCGAGCGAGCACACCGCGCGCCTCGCCCTGCTCGCGGGGCGGGCCCCCGCCGGAGGGGAGGACGTCGGCCGTATCGTCTGCTCCTGCTTCCGCGTCGGCGAATACGCCATCCATAAGGCCATCGACGCAGGCTGCGCCACGGCCGAAGCCTTGGGGGCTGCCCTCAAGTGTGGCACCAACTGCGGCTCCTGCATCCCGGAGCTGAAGGCCCTGATTCACACGCATGCGGCCGACAAGGCGGCCTGAGGAGTCCAGCATGGAAAACCTGCCCATCTTCATGAACCTCAAAGACCGCCCGGCCCTGGTGGTCGGCGGTGGCACGGTCGCTGCGCGCAAGGCCGAGCTGCTGCTGCTTGCGGGGGCCTCCGTGACCGTCATCGCCCCGCGCGTGCGCCATGAGATGCGGCGCATGATCGAGGCCGGCCGCGTGGTGTGGCGGGAGCAGGTGTTTGGCCCCGGCCTGGTGAGGGGGTTTCGCATCGTCATCGCCGCCACCGACAACGACGCGGTCAACCGCCTGGTGTTCGAGGAATGCGAGCGCCACGCCATCCCGGTCAACGTGGCCGACCAGCCCAAGCTGTGCAGCTTCATCCTGCCGTCGATCATCGAGCGCGGCCCGCTGACCATGGCCATCTCCACCGGTGGGCGATCACCCATCCTCGCGCGCCTGCTCAAGGCACGGCTGGAGGCGCTGATCCCGGCGGGATTCGGCCAGCTGACCGAGCTTTTGGGCCGCTACCGCGGCGCGGTGAAGCAACGCTTTGCCGAGCCGCAGACACGCAAGCGCTTCTGGGAGCGCATGCTGGAGGGCCCCTTGGTGTCACTGGCCACCTCCGGCCGGATCGCCCAAGCGGAGCGGGTGATCGAGGAGGCGCTGGCGGCGGGGCAACCGGCGGCCTTGGGCGAGGTCTGGCTGATCGGCGCGGGGCCGGGCGATGCCGACCTGCTCACCCTCAAGGCCCTGCGCCTGTTGCAGCAGGCGGACGTCATCGTCCATGACCGGCTGGTGCCGGAGGCCATCCTCAACCTCGCCCGCCGCGAGGCGGAGCGGATCGACGTGGGCAAGAGCATGAGCCGCCACACCCTGCCGCAGGAGGATATCAACCGGCTGCTGGTGGAGCAGGCAAGGCAGGGCAAGCGCGTGGCCCGCCTCAAGGGGGGCGATCCGTTCATCTTCGGCCGGGGCGGGGAGGAGATGGAGGCGGTCATCAAGGCCGGCATCCCCTGCCTTGCGGTGCCGGGGATCACGGCGGCGGCCGGGTGCGCGGCCTATGCGGGCATCCCGCTCACCCATCGCGACCACGCCCAGTCGGTGCGCTTTGTCACCGGGCACACGAAAAAGGACGACATGGGCCTCGACTGGCGCGCGCTGGTGGCGGAGGGACAGACGTTGGTGTTCTACATGGGGCTTGCAAATGTGGAGCGCATCTGCGAGCGGCTCATGGCCCACGGCATGCGGCCTGACATGCCCGCCGCCATCATCGAGCGCGGCACGCTGCCGGACCAGCGGGTGTTCGAGGGCACCCTCGCCAGCCTGCCGGACGTGGCGCGCAGGACCGAGCCGCGCTCGCCCAGCCTGATCGTGGTCGGCGAGGTGGTGCGGCTGCGGGAGCGGCTGGGATTCATGGACGCGCCGTCGGATTCCGTCGCCGATCTGTCCCTGTTCGCGGCCTAAGCCATGCACCCCTTCGCCCCCTTCATCCAGATCCTCGGCAAGGGCCGCCACGGCTCGCGCAGCCTGACGCAGGAGGAGGCGCGCGCGGCCTTCGGCATGATCCTCGATGGGCAGGCCGTCCCTGAGCAGGTGGGCGCCTTTTTGATGCTGATCCGCGTGCGCGAGGAGACCCCGGAGGAGGCGGCCGGTTTCGTCGCCGCCGTGCGCGAGCGCATCGCCGTGCCCGAAGGGCTGCCTGCGCCCGCCATCGACTGGGGCAGCTACGCCGGCAAGCGCCGCCACCTGCCCTGGTTCCTGCTGGCCGCGCGGCTTCTGGCGCACAACGGCCTGCCGGTGTTCATGCACGGCACGGAGGGCGAGTCCGCGGATCGGCTCTACACCCGCGCGGCGCTGGCGGCGCTTGGCCTGTCCGCGTCCGCCTCGTTCGCGGAGGCTGGGGATCGACTCGCCGCCAGCGGTTTTGCCTTCCTGCCGCTGGAGGCTTTTTCCCCCGCCTTGAAGCGGCTGATGCAACTGCGTGAGCTGCTCGGCCTGCGCTCGCCGGTGCACAGCGTGGCGCGCATGCTCAACCCGCTCGGTGCGCCGCTGTCCGTGCACGGCATCTTCCACCGCGGCTATGAGCGCATCCATCAGCAGGCCGCCGCGCTTCTCGGCGAGCCCGCCGTGCTCGTGTTCAAGGGCGAGGGGGGGGAGGCGGAAATCAATCCCGAAATGGGAGCCGAGGTGCTGGTCAGCCGGGAGGCGGTGGCGGGCGGTTTCGACCTGCCGCCCCTGCTTGAACGCCGCCAACTCAAGCCGGAACGGCTCGACCCCGCGCACCTGCGCGCCGTCTGGGAGGGGGAGGTCGGCGATGTCTACGGCGAGGCCGCCGTCATCGCCACCGTTGGCTGTGTGCTGCAGGCTCGTGGGATGGCCGCCGGTCGGGACGAGGCCCTCGCGCTGGCCCGCGCCTGGTGGGCCGCCCGATGAGCGGGGGGATTACCGGCGTGATCCTCGCCGGCGGCCGCGGCACGCGCATGGGCGGGGTGGAGAAGGGGTTGCTGGACTGGCAGGGGCGGCCGCTGATGGCCCGTCTGATCGAGGACTTGGCGCCGCAGGTGGATCGCCTGCTCATCAATGCCAATCGTGCCCACGAGCGCTATGCGGCGTTCGGCCTGCCGCTGATCGCCGATGATCCGCGCCATGCCGGGCTGGGACCGCTGGCCGGGGTGCATGCCGCGCTGACGGCGGTGGAGACGGGGCGCGTGGTGTGCGTGCCATGCGACCTGCCCGGACTGCCGGAGGATCTCGTCAGCCGTTTCCTCGCGGCATCCACGGGGCAGGGGGCCCCCCTGGTCATGGCCGCGACGGGGGCGCGCCTTCACCCCACCGTCTGTCTCGTCGACGCATCCTTTCGCAGCGCCTTGCAGGACAGCCTGCAGCGGGGCGAGCACGCCGCCTGGCGCTGGTTCGCGGCCCATCGTGTGCGGCTCGTGGATTTCGGGGCATCCGGCCCGCTGGCCCGCAACCTCAATACGCCGGGGGATCTTGCCGCCCTGGGCATGACGGCAGGGCGGTCAAGTGAAGGCTGATTCAGGTCCTTAGCGCTCCTTGGGTCCCGGGGCTGGGGACATGGCGGCCTCGCCCGGCGGCTGGCTGAGCAGGTTGTGGATCACGCGCCGGAACATGTCGATCACAACGTCCTTGTCGATGTCCGGGTTGCGAATGGTGCGGAACTGCAGGCCCTCGAACATCGCGGCGAGCACCTCGACCATGCCCGCGATGCTCGTCTCGGTGTCCTCAAAGCCGGCGGCGCGGCGGAGGTTGCGGATTGTCTCGGCCAGGCTGGCGCGGCAATTCCGGTCGGCCGTCTCCACGATGCCGGCCACGCGTGGGTTGCGGGCGGCCTCGGCGATGATCTCAAGCTGCAAGCCGGCGGCCTGCGGGTCGAGCTTGCCCTGCACGCCCTCGGCGGTGCGCTCGATGAGGGCGCCCTTCACATCGCTCGCCGAACGCAACTCGCTGTTCAGGGTCAGCATGCGCTCGAGATCCTGCGCCACGATGGCCTCGATGATGGCTTCCTTGTTCTCGAAGTAGTGGTAGATGTGGCCGGGGCTCATGCCGGAGGCCTGCGAGATCTTGGCGATGCTGGCGCCATGGAAGCCGTGCTCGCGGAAGCAGTCGGTCGCGGCGGCGAGAATCTGCGCCCGGCGGGCGTCCGAACGCTGTTGCACAGTCTTGGGTTCAAGGTCGCGCATGATCTGGATCTGGCTGGGGTGAATGCTTGCAGTATAAACGACCCATTGTAGAATGAATGTTCAAACTAGAATGAACGCTCAATCTTGTCGGGTTGTCGCGTGCTTCGTGACGCCGCGTCCCCCTTGTCCGGGAGGTCTTCCATGACGATCCATCGCAACCATCTTTTCAGGCCAGTCCTCGCCGTGCTGATCAGTGTTCTGGCGCTGACGGCCTGCGATGGCGGGAAGGAGGGAAGTGCGCCGGCCGGGGCGGCGGCGTTGCCCGTGGTCACCGTGATGACCGTGCGTCCCGGCCCGGTGACGCGGACGACAGAATTACCGGGGCGTACCGTGCCGTACCTGATCGCTGAGATCCGCCCGCAGGTCACGGGCATCATCAAGTCGCGCAAGTTCATCGAGGGCAGCGAGGTCGAGGCCGGACAGCTGCTCTACCAGATCGACCCGTCCGGCTACCAGGCCGCCTACGATGGCGCCAGGGCGAGCCTTTCGCGTGCCGAAGCCCAGCTGCAGTCTGCCCGTCTCAAGGCGGAGCGGCAGGCCGAGCTGGTCAAGATCAACGCGGTGAGCAAGGAAGCGCACGACGACGCCCAGGCGGCGCTGAAGCAAGCCCGGGCCGACGTGGCCTCGGCCAGGGCCGTGCTGGACAAGGCGAGGATCGACCTCGACTACACGCGCCTGACCGCGCCGATCGGCGGGCGCATTGGCCGCTCCATGGTCACGCCCGGCGCGCTGGTGACGGCGAATCAGGCCGAGGCGTTGGCCACCGTGCAGCAACTGGACCCGATCCACGTCGACCTGACCCAGTCCAGCGCCGATCTGCTGCGCCTGAAGCGCGAGTTCGAAGCGGGCAGGCTGCAGCGGGGGAGTGAGGGCGTGGTCCCGGTCCGGCTGGTGCTCGAGGATGGTAGCGAGTACGGCCCGGAAGGACGGCTCGCCTTCTCCGAGGTCACGGTCGATCAGGGCACGGGCAGCGTGACCTTGCGTGCCGTGTTCCCGAACCCGGAGGGTGACCTCCTGCCCGGCATGTATGTGCGCGCGCGTCTCGTCCAGGGGGTGGATGAGCAGGCGATCCTCGTGCCACATGCCGCCGTGATGCGCGATCCGAAGGGAAATGCCCAGGTGCTGCTGGTCAATGCTGAGGGCAAGGTCGAGCTGCGCGTCATCCGGACGGCCGAATCCATGGGCAACCGCTGGCGGGTGACGGACGGGTTGGCCGCGGGCGAGCGTGTGATCGTCGAGGGCCTGCAGAAGGTGCGTCCGGGCGCGACGGTGAAGGCTGAGGAAGCGAAGGCGGCGGTTGAACCCGTCGCCCAGGCGCAGTGAGGTCCTGATCCATGGCACAGATCTTCATCGACCGCCCGGTCTTCGCCTGGGTCATCGCGATCCTCATCATGCTCGCGGGCGGCCTGTCCATCACCCAGATGCAGGTCTCGCAATACCCCGCGATCGCCCCGCCGACCATTGTCGTCAACGCCGCCTACCCGGGTGCATCGGCCAAGACCGTGGAGGATGCTGTCGTCCAGGTCATCGAGCAGAAGATGAACGGTCTGGACGGGCTGCTCTACATGAGCTCGACCAGCGACTCCTACGGTAACGGCGCGGTCACGCTGACCTTCAGGACTGGCACGGACCCCGACATCGCCCAGGTCCAGGTGCAGAACAAGTTGCAGAATGCGCTGCCGCTCCTGCCGCAGGCCGTGCAGCAACAGGGCGTGACAGTCTCCAAGTCGGCGCGCAACTTCCTCATGATCATCGGCCTGGTGTCAGAGGATGGCAGCAAGACGAACAAGGACCTGTCCGATTTCCTGGCCTCCAGCGTCCAGGATCCGCTCTCGCGGGTGACCGGTGTCGGCGAGGTGCAGGTCTTCGGCGCGCAGTACGCCATGCGAGTATGGATGGATCCGGCCAGGCTCAACAACTTCGGGTTGACCCCGTCCGACCTCAAGGCGGCCATCCGGGAGCAGAACGCCGAGATTTCCGGCGGCCAGCTCGGCGGCACACCGGCCGTGTCCGGCCAGGGCTTCGCCGCCACCCTGACGGCGCAGAGCCGACTCACGACCCCGGAGGAGTTCGAGGCCATCCTGCTGCGCACCGACGCGCAGGGCGGCGAGGTACGCCTTGGGGACGTGGCGCGGGTCGAGATCGGCGCCGAGAACTATGGCACCGTGGCCCGCTACAACGGCCAGCCGGCGGGTGGCATGGGCATCAAGCTCGCAGCGGGCGCGAACGCGCTGGAGACTGCGGCGGCCGTGCATGCACGGCTCAAGGAACTGGAGCCTTTCTTTCCGCCCGGGGTGAAGTCGGTGGTGCCCTACGAGACCACGCCGTTCGTGAAGCTCTCGATCAAGTCGGTGGTCAAGACCCTGCTCGAGGCGATCCTGCTGGTCTTTGTGGTGATGTACCTGTTCCTGCAGAACCTGCGCGCCACGCTCATCCCCACCATCGCCATCCCCGTGGTGCTGCTCGGCACCTTCGGGGTGATGGCGGCGCTCGGCTTCTCGATCAATACCCTGACCCTGTTCGGCATCGTGCTCGCCATCGGCCTGCTGGTGGACGACGCGATCGTGGTGGTGGAGAACGTCGAGCGCCTGATGACGGAGGAGGGGCTCTCGCCCAAGGAGGCGACCCGCAAGTCCATGCGCCAGATCACCGGCGCGCTGGTCGGCATCGGCCTGGTGCTGTCGGCGGTGTTCGTGCCGATGGCCTTCTTCGGCGGCTCCACCGGGGTGATCTACCAGCAGTTCTCCATCACCATCGTCTCCGCGATGGCCCTGTCGGTGCTGGTGGCCATCATCTTCACCCCGGCCCTGTGCGCGACGATCCTCAAGCCGGTGGAGAAGGGCCACGGCCATGGCGAGGGCGGGCTCTTCGGGCGCTTCTTTGGCGGCTTCAACCGCCTGTTCGAGCGGGGCACCCGCGGCTACACGAACACCGTGGGCGGCATGCTCGGGCGCAGCCTGCGTTTCGTCGCCATCTATGCGGCGCTCGTGGTGGTGCTCGGCTTCCTGTTCATGCGCATGCCGACCTCCTTCCTGCCGGAGGAGGATCAGGGCTTCATGTTCAACCAGATCATGCTGCCGGCGGGCGCGTCCCAGGAGCGCACCCTCGAGGTGCTGGAGAAGGTGGAGAAGCATTTCCTCGAGAGCGAGGAGGGCAACGTGAAGTCGATCTTCACCGTGGCCGGCTTCAGCTTCGCGGGCCGCGGCCAGCACATGGGCATCGGCTTCGTGAACCTGCATGACTGGAGCGAGCGCACCGAGCCCGGGCAGGACGTGAGGTCCATCGCCAACCGCGCGATGGGGGCGTTCTCGCAGATCCGCGAGGCCATGGTGTTCGCCTTCGTGCCGCCGGCGGTGATCGAGCTCGGCACGGCCGGGGGCTTCAACCTCTACCTGCAGGATCGTGCGGGACTCGGGCACGAGGCCCTGATGGCCGCGCGCAACCAGTTCCTCGGCATGGCGGCGCAGGATCCCCGCCTGATGCGGGTGCGCCCGAACGGCCAGGACGACATGCCCGAGTTCCGCATCGACATCGACCACGCCAGGGCAGGAGCGCTGGGCCTGACCGTGGCGGAAATCAACGACACCCTGTCCACGGCCTGGGGCGGGGCCTACGTGAACGACTTCAACGACCGCGGCCGCACCAAGAAGGTGTACATCCAGGGCGATGCCGACGCGCGCATGACGCCGGAGGACCTCGGCAAGTGGTACGTGCGCAATGACCAGGGGCAGATGGTGCCGTTCTCGGCCTTCGCCAGTGCGCGCTGGGTCTACGGTTCCCCGCGCCTGGAGCGCTTCAACGGCGTCCCGGCGGTCGAGCTGATGGGCGAGGCCGCGCCGGGCCTGTCCTCGGGCGAGGCGATGGCGGCGGTCGAGGAGCTGATCGCGAAGCTCCCGCCGGGCATCGGCTACGAGTGGAGCGGCACCTCCTACGAGGAGCGCCAGAGCGGCTCGCAGGCCACGGTGTTGTATGTGCTTTCGCTTCTGATCGTGTTCCTCTGTCTGGCGGCGCTGTATGAGAGCTGGTCGGTGCCGTTCGCGGTGCTGCTGGTCGTGCCGCTCGGCGTGCTCGGCGCGGTGCTGGCGACCACCGGACGGGGGCTTGCGAACGACGTGTACTTCCAGGTGGGCCTGCTCGCCACCATCGGCCTGTCGGCGAAGAACGCGATCCTGATCGTGGAGTTCGCCAAGGCCGAATGGGAGGCCGGCAAGGATCTTGTGGCCGCTACGCTGGAGGCGGTACGCATGCGCCTGCGGCCGATCATCATGACCTCGCTGGCCTTCGGCTTCGGCGTCCTGCCGCTCGCGATCGCCACGGGTGCGGGCTCAGGCAGCCAGCACGCGATCGGCACCGGCCTGCTCGGCGGCATTGCCGCGGGAACGCTGCTCGGCATCTTCTTCATCCCGCTGTTCTACGTGCTGGTCGTGCGCCTGTTCAGGGTTCGACCCTCGCAGGCGGCCCCGCGCAACACCCAGGAGGTGGAATCATGATGCGGCTGCGGATCCTCTCTCTGGCGCTCGGCGCCGGCCTTGCCAGTGGCTGCGCGACCCTCGCCCCGGAGCATGAGCGCCCGGCGCCCCCGGTGCCGGAGGCCTTCCCCCAGGCCAGCGCACTGCCCGAAGGGCAACTGGCCGAAACCATCCCGTGGCGCGACTACTTCACCGATCCGCGCCTGCGCGAGGTGATCGCCCAGGCGCTGGAGAACAACCGCGACCTGCGCGTGGCCGCGCTCAACATCGAGAAGGCGAGGGCGCAGTACCGCATCCAGCGCGCCGACCTGTTCCCGGCGGTCGGTGCCGATGGCAGCCAGACGGTGCAGCGCCTGCCGGGCGACCTGACCACCACGGGCGAGCCCATGACCCAGCGCCAGTACAGCGCGACGCTCGGCTTCGCGGCCTGGGAGCTGGACTTCTTCGGGCGCATCCGCAGCCTGAACGCGCAGGCCATGGAACAGTACCTCGCCACGGAGCAGGCGCGCCGCAGCGTGCAGATCAGCCTGATTGCCGAGGTGGCACAGGTCTGGATGACGCTCGCCGCCGATCGCGAGCGCCTGGCCCTGGCCCAGCGCACCTATGAGACCCGAGCGCAGTCGCACGAGCTGACCCGCCGCAGCTTCGAGCTCGGCGCGGTATCCGCCCTCGACCTGCGCCAATCCGAGACCCTGCTGGAAGGCGCGCGGGCCGACCGGGCGCGCTTCCAGGCCGTGGTAAACCAGGACGAGAACGCGCTGGCCCTGCTGGTCGGCGCGCCCCTGCGGGCCGAGTGGCTGCCCGAATCGCTCGGGGAATCTGCGGCTGCAGTGGCTGGCCTGAAGGCGGGCGTGCCGTCCGAGGTGCTGGTCCGTCGACCGGACGTCCTGCAGGCGGAGCATGAGCTGCGCGCCGCGAACGCCAGCATCGGCGCCGCCCGCGCCGCCTTCTTCCCGAGCATCGCCCTCACCGCCGCAGGCGGCACGGCCAGCAGCTCACTGGACGGCCTGTTCGCCAGCGGTTCGGGAACATGGACCTTCATGCCGCAGGTCCGCCTGCCGATCTTCGAGGCCGGCCGCCTGCGGGCGAGCCTGGATGTGGCCGAGCTGCAGCGCGACATCGGCATCGCCCGCTACGAGAAGGCCATCCAGACGGCGTTCCGCGAGGTGGCCGACGCGCTGGCCGAGCGCGCCACACTGGGCGAGCAGCTGGACGCAAGGCGGCGGCTGGTCGAGGCCTCCAGGGACAGCTTCCGCCTTTCCGAGGCGCGTTACACCGCGGGGGTGGACAGCTACCTCGGCCTGCTCGACGCCCAGCGCAGCCTGTATGCGGCGGAGTCCCTGCTGATTGACGCGCGCCTCTCGGTGGCGGTCAACCGTGTCGTGCTGTATAAAGTACTTGGGGGAGGGAGTACGTTGACGGCGCTTCCCGTCCCCTTCCCGGGCAGGCCTGGGCAATCCTAGGGAGTGGCTGAAAAACTCGAAAACCGTCATTGAGAGCGATCTTGTCTTAAGCCATGAGGCCGAAGATCGTGGTGGGAAGCTATCCAGAACGCTTGCAGAATCAGCAGCCTATGGATCGCCACGGCCCTGTGGGCCTCGCGATGATGGATTTATGCAGCGTTTACCTCACGGGCTGACAGTGCAGGGTGCCCTCCGCGAGGTGGCAGACGTCCTGGAGGTGTCACGCACGCAAGTCGATCACGTAAGTGATTGATTTGCTTATACCGGGTCCTGGCATGTGCCGGCCCCGGTATTGCTGAAAAACTCAAGGAAGAGGTTTTTCAGCATCTTGCTAGCAGTGCAAACCAAGCGTGCGCGGCTTTCCAACTTGCATTACCAGGGCGGTGCGGCGGTCTATCTCCAAGTGCCCGACGCCGAGCGCGCCCGTTTTGCCGCCGAGCAGGCGATGGTGCAGACACGGCGCGCCCTCGCCCTGTTCACCGGTACGGTCAATCTGTAGGTGGCGCTGGGCGGCAGCATGGGGATACAGCCATGAACATCGTCATCGTCGGCCTATCTGAATTCCGGGGAAAAGAACCATGAACAAATATGGGCTATCCGATTTCCGTGATTGAAACGGGTTCATAGCTCTCCGCTCTCGATCATGCGGATGAGTGTTGAAATGTCCGCGCCGTAGTTCTTTCCCGGCTTTCCCGATTCTGTTGATTTCGGGACGTAG
>JBFLVZ010000020.1:0-401756 GCA_040758295.1 Pseudomonadota bacterium | reverse complement strand
AATCCGTTGGTCGTTGGTTCGAATCCAACCGGGGGAGCCAGCAAAGTTTAGCGCCCGTAGCTCAGTTGGATAGAGTATCTGGCTACGAACCAGAGGGTCGGAGGTTCGAATCCTTCCGGGCGCGCCACACCCACAAGGGGCCCAGGCAGACATGCCTGGGCCCTTTGTCTTTTTCGAGGGCTGCCGTGTCCGCGCGCATGCACTCCGATGGGGTCAATCGCCCTGCGAGGATTTGATACCGTGGGCGCGGCCATAGGCCAGCCAGTCGGCCAGGGCGGCCTCCGGCAGTTCCAACTGCACGCGCACGTCCTGGCCGTAGTCCACGCCCGTCACCTGTCCGCCATGCAGCGACAGCCAGTGGCGGATGCCCTGTTCCTGGGCGAAGTCACAGCGCACCATGAGGGTGGTGCGCGGCTCGCGCTTCTCGATGGGCAGGACCTCCATCACCGCCTGCGCGGCCTGGCCGTAGGCCCGCGTGAGTCCGCCGGCGCCGAGCTTGATACCGCCGAAGTAGCGCACCACGACCAGCATCACGTCGCCCACGCCCTTGTGCTGCAGCACGTTCAGGATCGGTTTGCCGGCTGTGCCGGAGGGCTCGCCGTCGTCGCCCATGGCGGCGGAGGAGGCGCGCGCGGGATCGCCCAGGAGGTAGGCCCAGCAGTGGTGGCGTGCATCGGGGTAGGCCGCCTTCAGTTCCGCCAGCCAGGCCATGCCGGCCTGCCGGTCGGTGACCTTGCTGGCATGGGCGATGAAGCGGCTCTTCTTGATCTCGATCTCCGCCATGGCCGCGGCGGCGGGGGTGTCATAGGCCATGCAGTCGGGGGATCCTGAAAAGGGGCAGTCTAGCGCGGCTCGACCCGGACCCCGTCGCTGATCTTGTCGTCCGGGTGGCTGATGACCTGGTCGCCGGGCGCGAGGCCCGAGGCGACCTCGGCGATGAGGCCGGCCCTCTGCCCGATCTCCACCGCTGCGAGACGGGCGCGGCCATCCTGCACGACGAAGACCGCCCAGCCGCTGTTGCGGCGGAAGAGGGCGCTGGCGGGGATCTGCAGCACGTCGTCTCCCGCCCAGACCACGAAGCGGGCCTCGACCCGGTAGCCGTCGCCGAGCCGCTGCCACTGCTCGCGCGGCGAGACGAAGTCCGCGATGACGCGCACCCGCTGCTCCTCCACGCCGAGCGCCGAGACCTTGGTGTAGCCGAAGGGCTCGACTACGCGCACCACGCCTTCGAGCGTGTTCTCCCCGCCCCAGCGGTCGAGCAGCACCCGGGTGCCGGGCGCGATCCTCATCGCTTGGGTGGAGAGGACCTCGACCTCGACCTCAAGCGCCTGCGGGTCGCCGATCTCGAGCAGCGGCTGGCCGGCCTGCACCGGTCCCTCGCTCTCGCGCGTAACCTTCAGCACGCGTGCTCCGACGGGGGCTCGCACGGACAGTGTTTCTGCCGGTCCGCCGGCCTGCAGCCGCTCGGTCTGTTCCAGGGTGGCGAGCGCCGTCTCCAGCTCGAAGCGGGCCACGTTTACGGCATGCTCCGCCGCGAGATGGGCCGCGCGGGCGCGATCGTGCTCCGTCTGTGCGCGGTCGAGGTCCTGCTGGGCGACAAACCGATCCTTGCGCAGCGCGGTGACGCGCGCCAGTTCCTGTCCGGCCAGCTTGGCCTGCGCGGCGGCAGCGCGGGTGTTCTCGCCCGCGGCGGCCAGCCTGGCCTCGGCCGCCTGCACCTGAGCCAGTGCCCGGGCGCGGGAGCGCGGATCCAGCGCGGCGGAGCGTGCGGGCTCGATCACCACCAGTTCCTCACCGGCGCGCACTGCATCGCCCACCTTCCAGTCGATGCGCCGGGCGTAACCGTCCATGGGCGCTACGATGACGTAGCGTTCCTTCACCCGGGTCTTGCCTTCCTCCTCCACGGCGACCTCGAGCGGTCCGCGAATGGCGCTCGCAAGCTCCACCGGGACGGGGCGAGGCATGAAGCCGAAGGCCAGTCCGCCGGCGACGGCGAGGGCGAGGAGGGTGATGCCGATGCGTGCGCGAAGTTGCATGGATCGTCCGGACTCAGGTGCTTCGAAAAGAGTATGGGTTATTCGTCATTCCCGTGTCTTCAGCACGGCTACGAGGTCCAGCTTGCCGAGCTTGCGCCAGATGATCCAGCCCGACAGCAGCGCCGACACGATCACGACGGTCGCTCCCAGTGCGTAGTTGCTCGGCGTCAGCAGCAAGGGAAGGCGGTAGAGGTCGTTGGTGAAGGCAAGGACCAGGATGCCGACCAGCCCCACCCCGAGCAGCATGCCGACCGGGATGGCGGCGAGCGTCAGCACGGCCAGCTCGCCGAGCAGGATGTAGGCGATCTCGCCGCGGGTGAAGCCGAGCACGCGCAAGGAGGCCAGTTCGCGGCTGCGTTCGGAGAGGGCGATGGTCGCGCTGTTGTACACCACCCCGAAGCCGATGGCGCCGGCAAGGAGGGTGGAGACCATGGTGTAGAACAGCACGAACTCGCCGATGGTGGCGTAGAAGCTGCGCACCGCCGAGGCGTTGGCCACCATGCCCAGCACGCGTGGACGCTCGTGCAGGCGCGCGTAGACATCCTGCTCGACCCCCGGTTCGATGGCGAGATACGCGCCGGTCACCACCGGTCCCTCCCGCAGCAGGGCGTTGAGAGACTCCTGCCGCATGTAGGCCGACACGCCGAGGAACTGACGGGTGATGTCGAGCACCGGCACCTGCAGCACCTTGCGGTCGCCTTCCAGGACCTCCACGGTGAGCATGTCGCCAGGTTGGACGTGCAGGATGCGGGAGGCCAAATGGTCGGTCAGCACGATGCCGCCCGGCGGCACCTCGACCGGCCGGAGCTGGCGGTCGAGCGAGCGATGCAGCGCCCCTTCGGGCTGGATGCCATACACCGCGGAGCGATACTGGTGGTTCTGGAAACGCAGGATGGCCGGCACGTCGCGGAAACCCTCCACATGCGTCACCCCGGGCAGCGCCGCCAGCTCATGCAGCACGCGGCCGCTGGTGGGGTCGGTGAAGGTCAGCGCCAGGTCCTCGCGTGCGGCCTGGTTGAACTGAACGTCGACCATGAAATCGATCGCATCCTTTTGGTAGTTGCCCACCATCATCAGCGCGCAGGCGAAGGCAATGCCCACCACCGTGAGGAGGGACTTCACCGGGCGGCGCTCGATATGGCGCAGGATCATGCGTGAGGGCGCGGCCAGCCAGCGCGAAAGCCCCAAACGTTCGATCGCGGTGGCGCGATAGACAGCGGGGGTCTCCGGCAGCATGCCCTGCGCCGGGGTCAGGCGCGTGGCACGGAACACCGCGAACAGCGTGCCGCTGATCGCGGCAGCCGCACCGACGAGCAGGGCAAAGAGCACGATCGCGGGATTCAGGCGGTAATCCAGGTAGGGGAAGCGGAAGGTCGTCTCCTGATAGACATGGGCGAGCCCCTGGCCGAACCAGGCGCCCAGGGCGGTCCCCGCCGCCACGCCCAGGAAGGTGATCAGCATCACCAGCTTCACGTAGTGCCAGCCGATGGCAGGGTGGGTATAGCCGAAGGCCTTGAGAATGGCGATCTGCTCGCGCTGCAGGCTGATCAGGCGGCCCAGCACCACGTTGAGCAGGAAGGCCGCCACGCCGAGGAAGATGGCCGGGAACACGGTGGCGGTGGTCTTGAGCTGGTTCAGTTCCTCGCTGAGGAATCGGTTGGAGAACTGGTCCCTGCGCGCATAGGCTCCCGTGCCACCATGGGGAGCGAGCACCGCATCAAGGCGGTCGATCACATCCTCCACCTGCGCCCCCTGGGAGAGCGTCAGCGCCAGACTGTTGAAGGCGCCGTCCATGTCGTACGCGGCGGCCAGGGCGTGGCGCCCCATCCACAGCACGCCGTAGCGCTTGAAGTCCGGGAAGATGGCGCCCGGGGCGATCTGGTAGACGTACTCCGGCGACACCGCCACGCCGACCACGGTCAGCACCTTGCGCTTGCCCTGGATGATGGCGGCGAGCTGGTCGCCGGGCTCGAAGCCGTGGGCGTCGGCGAAGGTGTCGGACAGCACCACCTCGTTCTCACTGCCGGGCTGCACCATGCGTCCGCGCTTGAGATGGACGGCGTTGAGCATCGGCTCGTCGCCATCGGGCACGGACAGCAGCAGGCCGGTGATGGGGTCGGAAAAGCCCTCGACCGTCAGCCGAACGCCTGCGCTCACCCGGGTCTCGAGTCGCTCCACCCCGGGCAGGGCGCGCAGCCGATCCGCCAGCGGCTCCGGCGCGCGCTTGAGATTGGCAAACACCTCGGCGAAGCGGTATTCGCGGTAGAATCGGTCGCGGGTATCGACCAGCGAGTCGTAGGTCGAGAGCGACATCACCAGGGTCGCCACCCCGCCCATGATCACCGCCGCGATCGCCAGCACCTGGCCGCGCATGTGCCACAGGTCGCGGAGCAGCTTGATGTCGAGCGCGCGCATGCCTACCAGCTCAACTCACGGGCAGGCTTGCGCCGAGGATTGACACCGCTCTCCACGATGCGGCCGTCGGAGAGCCGGATCACCCGGTCGGCCATGTCCGCGATGCCCACGTTGTGGGTGATGAGCACGGTGAGCGTGCCAAGCTCACGGTTCACCTTCTCCAGCGCCTCCAGCACCACCACCCCGGTGGCCGAGTCCAGTGCCCCGGTCGGCTCGTCGCACAACAGCACCGAGGGGTTCTTGGCAATGGCCCGGGCAATGGCCACCCGCTGCTGCTCCCCGCCGGAGAGCTGGGCCGGAAAGTGATCCAGCCGCTCGCCAAGGCCCACCAGGCGGAGGGCCTCCTCCGGTGGCATGGGGGAAGGGGAAATCTCCGTCACCGCCGCCACGTTCTCGCGCGCGGTGAGGCTGGGGATAAGGTTGTAGAACTGGAACACAAAGCCCACATGCTCACGGCGAAAGCGCGTCAGCTCCGCCTCCGAGGCCCCGCTCAGGCGCTGGCCGAGGTAGTAGACCTCCCCACTCGTGGGCGTATCCAGCCCGCCGAGGATATTGAGCAGGGTCGATTTACCACTGCCTGAAGGCCCGAGCAGCACGACCAGTTCCCCGCGGTAAAGCTCGAGGTCAATCCCGCGCAAGGCCTGCACCTCCACCTCGCCCATGCGGTAGGTCTTGGTCAGGCCGCGGGCGGTGAAGACGGGTTCGGTGAGGGGGGAGGCGTTCATGGGCGAAATCCTGGGCTGCTCCAAGCATAGGCCATCGTGCCATGACGGTATGCCCATGGGGATCAGCCTGCACGTGGGAGTGGATGTCCGGCCAAGGAACGCAGACCGAACGCTTGGAGCTGGTGCGCACGGCTGTAGCGAGCCCCCCTCCGCGAGCAAACCCCAAGCAGGCGCCTCGCCAAAAGCCAACGTCCCCTTGAAGCGTGGCAATGCGCTTGAGGTTATGCTGTGGTTTGCATTCATTCGAGAGGCTGGAACCATGAACCTCCTCGAACCATCCTCCCTCACCACGATCCCGCCCTTCGATCGCCTGCCCGACAATTTACAGGCCCGGGCGCAAGGGGCGCTGGATGTGGTGTACGCGCCGCGTGGCAAGCGTCTGGCCGAGGCCGGGGAACCGGCCGCAGGGTTGTGGATCATCGTCAAGGGCGTGGTGCGGGAGTGCAACGAGGCGGATGGGGATGTGCTCCATGGTCCGGGCGAGGCCGTGGGGGCGCCCGGGTTGCTGCACGGTACGCATCCCTGCCTGCTTACGGTGGAGGAGGAGCTGATCGCCCACTGGCTGCCCGCGCATGTCTTCCACGAGCTGGGGCAGCAGCATCCGGCCTTTCTGCATTTCTACCGGGAGGATCTGGAGACCAAGCGCCGCGCACGCCTGGAGGCCGGCGAGCGCGGTGCCTTGACGCTGCTTCTGCACACATGCCTGTCGGAACTGACGTTACAGCCTCTGCCCCGCCTCAAGGCACCGGTGACCCTGCGTGAGGCCGCCCGCGCCCTGCACGAGGCCGGCGCGAAGGCGCTTCTGGTGGAGGATGAGGTCCTCGGCTTTGGCATGCTGACCCAGAGCGATGTGGTCGCCGCGTTGGCGCAGTCTGACGACCCGTGTACCGTGCTTGAGGCCCGGCGCCCCCTGGTGGCGCTGGATGCATCGGACGACCTCTTTGCCGCCCTGCAGCTGATGCTGCGCCACCGCATCAGCCAGCTGGTGGTCTGGCGGGCGGACGGCTCGGCGGGACTGGTGCGGCAAAAGGACATTTTGAGCCTGGTGGCCAGTCATGCCCCGCTGCTGGATCGCGAGATCGAGCGCGCAACCTGCATCGATGATCTTCATGAGGTGGCAGGGCATCTGGTTGAACTGGTGCGCGGTCTGCACGGGCGCGGGGTGCGGGCGCGGCACCTGAGCGGCTGGGTGAGCGAGTTGAATGCCAAGCTGTATGCCAAGGCCTGGGCCTTGGTCGCTCCCCAGAACCTTCGGGATGCGAGCTGCCTGTTGCTGATGGGTAGCGAGGGGCGGGGCGAGCAGTTGTTGCGAACCGACCAGGACAATGGGCTGCTCTTGGCTGAAGGACTGGATGAGGCGGAGGTGGCCGAGGCGGCTGCACGTCTGGTGGATGCCCTTGAGCTGCTTGGCCTGCCGCGTTGCCCCGGGGGGATCATGGCGAGCAATCCGCTCTGGCGGCAGCGTGTTGAAGGCCTGGTTTCTGCCATCCGCCAGGACATGGAGAAACCCGAGGGGGAGGCCCTGCTGCGTCTTGCGATGCTGGCCGACGCCCGCGCCGTGGCGGGCCGGATCGACCTGCTGGAGGCGATGCGCGCCGAGTTGAACGTGCAGCTGGCCGCGCATCCCGCTGTTCTGGCGCGCATGGCGCGCCAGATCCTCGCCTTCGAGACGCCACTCGGCGTCTTTTCCAGCTTCGTGTTGGAGAAGGGCGAGCATCGTGGCGAGCTGGACCTGAAGAAGGGTGGGCTGTTCCCGATCATGCACGGGGTGCGGGTCTTTGCGCTGGAGGCGGGCATCCATGAGACCAACACCTTCGAGCGGATCGAGCGCCTGCGCGAGCTGGGGCGTTTCGAGCCGGCCTTTGCCCGTGATCTTGCCGGGGCCTACGACTTCATGCTCAGCCTGCGGCTCACGGCCATGCTGGAGGATGTGAGCGCCGGGCTGCCTGCCACCGACAGCCACATTGCCCCCGACCGGCTCGACCACTTCGAGCGCGACCTTCTGCGCGACGCCCTGCGCACGGTGGAGCGCTTCAAGCGCCTGGTGCACCACCACTTCAAGCTGCACCTGCTGAGCTGAGGCGGGCGGCGCGGGCCTTCCGCGTGGCTTATGCTCTGGGCATCCCCCCGGGAGGATCGCCCATGCACGAGCATGCCCATCCCCAGCATCACTCTCATCACCATGAGTCCGCTCACGCCGGACATCATGCCCACAGGGTGGAGGACTTCCGGCGCCGGTTCGGGGTCTCCCTGGCGCTGACCCTGCCCATCCTCGGGCTATCGGCGGAATTCTGGCACCTGCTCGGACTCCCCCCCCTCCTGGCCTTCGCGGGCGATCATCTGGCCCTGTTCGCGCTCGCCAGCATCGTCTATCTGTGCGGCGGCTGGCCGTTCCTGAAGGGGCTGGCCGCGGAGCTCGCCGGGCGTCAGCCGGGCATGATGACCCTGATCGGCGTCGCGATCACCACCGCTTGGCTCTACTCGACGGCCGTCGTGTTCGGCCTTCCGGGCATGGGCTTCTACTGGGAGCTGGCGACCCTGATCGACGTCATGCTGCTCGGTCACTGGATCGAGATGCGTTCGGTGATGGGGGCCTCGGGGGCGCTGGAGGCGCTGGTGCGTCTGCTGCCCGCCGAGGCTCATCGCCTGCGGGGCGACGGCACGATCGAGGACGTGCCGCAGGAGGCATTGAGGCCAGGCGACCGGGTACTGGTTCGCCCGGGCGAGCGGGTGCCGACGGACGGGGTGATCGTGAGCGGGTGCAGCAGCATGGACGAGTCCATGCTCACCGGCGAGTCACGGCCGGTGGAGCGGAGAGAGGGGGCCGAGGTCATCGGCGGTTCGGTCAACGGCGAAGGCGCCCTCACCATCGAGATCCGCAAGACCGGTGGTGAGACCTACCTGGCCCAGGTGATGGACATGGTGCGCCGCGCCCAGGCGTCACGCTCGCGCAGCCAGGATCTGGCGAACCGGGCGGCCCTGTGGCTGACCGTCATGGCGCTTGGGGGCGGCACCCTGACCCTGCTGGCCTGGATCGGGCTCGGTCGCGACCTGGCCTTCGCCATCGAGCGGGCGGTGACGGTCATGGTCATCACCTGTCCGCACGCCCTTGGCCTCGCAGTGCCGCTGGTGGTGGCGATCAGCACCAGCCTGGCGGCCAGCCATGGTCTGCTGATCCGTGACCGGTCGGCGTTCGAGCAGGCGCGCAATCTGGGGGCGGTGGTGTTCGACAAGACCGGCACCCTGACCGAGGGGCGCTTCGGGGTGAGCGAGGTGGTTCCCCTGGGCGATCTGGACGAGACGTCTTGCCTGCGTTTGGCGGCGGCGCTGGAGAACCCGTCCGAGCATCCCATCGCCCGCGGCATCACCCGCGCCGCCCGGGAGCGTGGCATTGCATGGCCGGAGGCGACCGGTTTTCGCAACCTCACCGGGCAGGGGGCCGAGGCCGTGGTGGAAGGGCGCAAGGTGGCCGTGGCTGGCGCAGGCTACTTGCGTGAGGCGGCCGTCCAGATCGCCCATCCGCGCGTGCAGGCGCTCGCCGCAGAAGGCAAGACGGTGGTGTTCCTGCTGGTCGACGGCCATCCCCTCGCCGCCATCGCCCTCGCGGACGTGGTGCGCCCCGAGTCGCGCGAGGCGGTGGCCGCGCTCAAGCGCATGGGCGTCCGTTGTCTGATGTTGACCGGTGATTCCCGGACGGTGGCGAAGGAGGTGGCCGACGGACTGGGGTTGGACGAGTTCTTCGCCGAAGTGCTGCCCGAGCAGAAGGCGGCCAAGATCCGCGAAGTGCAGGCGCGCGGGCTGAGGGTGGCGATGGTGGGCGACGGGGTCAACGATGCGCCGGCGCTCGTGCAGTCTGACCTCGGCATTGCGGTGGGGGCGGGTACCGAGGTCGCCATCGAATCGGCCGACATCGTGCTGGTGCGCAGCGATCCTCGCGATGTGGTGGCCATTCTGGGGCTCGCCCGCGCTACCTACGCCAAGATGGTGCAGAACCTGTTGTGGGCCACGGGTTACAACGTGGTGGCCATTCCCCTCGCGGCGGGGGTGGCGGCAGCCTGGGGCCTGCTGTTGAGCCCGGCGGTGGGGGCGGTGCTGATGTCGCTGAGCACGGTGATCGTGGCGATCAACGCGCGGCTCCTTGGGCGGCGCGTGGCCGCGCTGCGCAGGTGGGTGTGAGTAGGAGGGGGATTTTTCCCTCACCCCCTGCCCCAATGCACCATCGCTACTCCCCCGCGAATGCCCGCAGGGCCTCGCCCACCGGGTCTCCGCCCTGATCCTGGTAGCGCGGGGAGCAGTGAATGGGGTGTAGGCGCTTCACCCCCGCCGCGCGGCCAAGCTGCCCGGCCTGCACCCCGGTCAGGTGCTGCTTGTTGGCCGCGTGGCTGGCGTCCGCGGCAGTGAAGGCGGATTCGATGTACAGCTCGTCCGCGTCACGGGCCAGCTCGACGATGCGCGTGCGGTTTTCCGAGGTGTAGGCGCAGTCCACCACGTAGGCGGTCTTGTAGCCGGGGGTGATGTCGATGATGGCGTCGCGCAGGCGGCCGAGGGGGAGGGTGCGGCCGTCATCGAGTCGAATCGGTGTGTCATCCGGGGCGTCGCGGAGCACGGCCTGTTTGAGGCCCTTGAGCCACGGGCCGGTGCTGAGCCCCAGCTCGGCCAGGCGGTTCTTGCGCACGCTGATGTGGCGCTGCTCCTCGAGGGCGAAGGCGAGGCAGGGGATGCCGTGGTCGAGGATGGCGGCGCGTACACGGAAGCCGGGGGCCTGCAGCAGCACGTTGCCGGGCAGGTCGATCGCGTACTCGGCCTCGCGGGTGAAGTTGTGCCGGCACTCGAAGCGGGCCGTGTATCCCCGTTCGCCTTCGTGCAGCTCGGTCACGACGAGGTCCAAACTCTCCGCGTAGCCCGCCGCGAGGTTCCAGGTGTAGCCGCGCAGGCGGTGTTCCACCCGGTCGATGAAGCCTTCCGGCCCGTACAGGCGCAGGCTGACCGGCCGGCCGAGGCAGAGGCGCACCAGCCAGTCGAAATCGTTGAAGTGATCCATGTGGGTGTGGCTGACGAAGATGTCCGTCAGCCGCATGATCTTGCGCGGCGGCAGGTTGCGGATCGTGCCGAGGTCGAACAGCAGGGCGCGGCGGTCGAACAGGAAGTCGACGTACACCACCGGGTCGCCGAAATGGCCGTTGACCAGATGGGTCTGGAACAGGGGCTTCACGTCGTGAGACACACCTCGCAGCGTTGGGGCAGGTCGTCCTCCGTGTGCACCGGGGTCAGCACGGCGCCGCGCAGCGGATTGGGGCGAAAGACGGTGCAGCCCTTGAGGCCCAGCGCATGGGCTTCTTCGTACAGGCGGGCGAAGGACTCGAAGGGGAAGTCTGCCGCGACGTTGATGGTCTTGGAGATCGAGTGGTCGACGAAGGGCTGCAGCGCGGCCTGCATGCGCAGGTGATCCCGCGGGTCGATGGCCTCGGCCGTGACGAAGGCGGGCGGCAGCCCCTCATGGCCGGATTCACGCCAGCGAATCAGGGCGTCGTCCGTCACCGCGAAGCGGCGGGTCTCGCCCGGCCCAACGCGCACCTCGCGCTCGGCCTGCTCGGCAAAGATCGGCTCCAGCCCGCTGGAGACATTGCCGGCCAGCAGGCTGATGCTGCCGGCCGGGGCGATGGCCAGCAGGTGGCTGTTGCGCAAGCCGTGGGCGGCGATCCCGTCCCATACGTCCTCCGGCAGGCCGAGGATGAAGGGGCGGGCGAGATAGGCCGCGCGTTCGAAGAAGGGGAACGGTCCCTTCTCGCGCGCGAGCTCGCTCGATGCGCGGTAGGCGGCATCGCGCACCGTCTGCATGGCGACGGCCGCGTGCTGGCGGCCGGCCTCGCTGTCATAGCGAAGGCCGAGCATGACCAGGGACGAACCGAGGCCAGTGATGCCGAGGCCGATGCGACGGCTGCCCCGGGCCTGTTCGCGCTGCGCTTCGAGGGGATAGCGGGAGAGGTCGATGACGTTGTCGAGCATGCGCACCGCCACCTGCGTCACCCACGCAAGCTCGTCCAGGTCGAGATGGGCCTGTTCGGTGAAGGGCTTGCGCACGAAACGGGTGAGGTTGAGCGAACCGAGGTCGCAGGCCCCGTAGGGGGGCAGTGGCACCTCGCCGCAGGGGTTGGTGGCGCTGATCTGCTCGCGCCAGCCGAGGTTGTTGAGGGCGTTGATCCGGTCGATGAACAGCACGCCGGGCTCGGCGGTGTCATAGGCGGCGCGCATCAGGCGCTGCCACAGGGCGCGGGCGGGAACCCGCCTGAAGACCCGGCAGGGCACGGGACCGAGGCTCCCGGTCCAGCGGCGCTGGATCGTCTCACCTGGGGCATCGGCGAGCTGGTCAGTCGGGAACACCAGCGCCCAGTCCGCATCGGCCTCCACCGCGCGCAGGAAGTCGTCGCTCACCTGCACGGAGAGGTTGAAGTGGCGCAAGACGCCCGCTTCGCGCTTGGCGTCGATGAAGGTCTCGATGTCCGGGTGGTCGCAGCGCAGGGTGGCGATCATCGCCCCGCGCCGGGCGCCCTGCGAGAGCACGGTGGCGCACATGGAATCCCAGACATGCATGAAGGAGAGCGGGCCGGTGGCCATGCCGGCCGCGCTGCGCGTCTGGCTGCCCATCGGGCGCAGGGTGGAGAAATCGTAGCCCACACCACCGCCCTGTTGCATGGTCAGCGCGCCTTCCTTCAGGGCCTGGAAGATGCCGTCCATGGAATCCTCGATCACGCCCATCACGAAGCAGTTGAACAGGGTGACCTTGCGTGCCGTGCCGGCCCCGGCCAGGATGCGGCCGCCGGGCAGGAAGCGGTAGTCCGCCAGGATGGCCTGGAAACGCGCCGCCCAGCCGTCGCGGTCGTGCGCCTCACAGCTTGCGAGGGCGGTCGCCACCCGGCTCCAGCTGTCTTCGATCGATCGCTCGCCGACCTGGCGGTATTTCACTTCCCACAGGGTCCGGGCCAGGTCGTCCATGACCTCAGCCCTTGATCACGATCAGCGGCTCGACCTTGCACACCATGCGCGCAAGGCCGGCGTGATGGGCGGCCCAGACCACGTCCGTGACGTCCTTGTAGGCGCCGGGTGCCTCCTCGGCCACACCGCGCAGGGAGGGGCTGCGCACCAGGATGCCGCGCGCGGCGAGCTCGTCCTCGACTTGGCGGCCGCGGAACGCGTGGGTCGCCTGGTGCCGGCTCATGCTGCGCCCCGCGCCGTGGCAGGCCGAGCCCCAGGCCTTGCGCATGCCCTCCTCGGTGCCGGCGAGGATGTAGGACGCGGTGCCCATGGTTCCGCCGATCAACACCGGCTGGCCGTGCGGGCGCAGGGGGGCGGGCAGGCTGGGGTGGCCCGGGCCGAAGGCGCGCGTGGCACCCTTGCGGTGGACGTACAGCATGCGCTTCTGGCCGCTGACCGTATGCTCCTCCAGCTTGCAGGTGTTGTGCGAGACGTCGTACAGCAGGTCGAGCCTGGATCCCGGGAAAAGGTCGGCGAACACGCCGCGCGCCAGGTGGGTGAGGATCTGGCGGTTGGCGAGCGCGCAGTTGATGCCCGCGCGCATGGCGCCGAGGTAGCGCTGGCCGACATCCGACTTGATCGGTGCGCAGGCGAGTTCGCGGTCCGGCAGTACGATGCCGTAGCCCTGGGCAGCAAGGGCCATGCTCTTGAGGAATTCGCTGCCGATCTGGTGGCCGAGCCCGCGCGATCCGCAGTGGATGCTGACCTTGATGTCGTCCAAGCGGATGCCGAAGGCGGCGGCGAGGGTTTCGTCGTAGATCTCGGTGACGTGCTGCACCTCGAGGTAGTGGTTGCCGGAACCGAGGGTGCCCATCTCGTCGCGCTGGCGCTTCTTGGCCTGCGCCGAAACCTGTTCGGGGTCGGCACCGGACATCTGGCCGTTTTCTTCGATGTGGGCGAGGTCCTCCGGCACGCCGTACCCCCGCTCCAGCGCCCAGCGCGCGCCGCCGCGCAGCATGGCGTCCATCTCGGCATCGTTCAGGTGGATGGCGCCGGTACTGCCGAGACCGGCCGGGATGCGGTAGAACAGGGCGTCGGCCAGGTCCTTCTGGCGCGCACGGATGTCCTGTGGGGTTAGGCCGGTGTGCAGGGTGCGCACCCCGCAGGAGATGTCGAAACCGACCCCGCCGGCGGAGATGATGCCGCCCTGCTCGGGGTCGAAGGCTGCCACCCCGCCGATCGGGAAGCCGTAGCCCCAGTGGGCATCCGGCATGGCATAGGCCGCCTCGACGATGCCGGGCAGGGTGGCGACGTTGGACAGCTGCTCGTGCACCTTGTCGTCCATGGCGCGGATCAAGGCCTCGCTGGCATAGATGACACCGGGCACGCGCATGGCCCCCGTCTGCGGGATGCGCCAGGTGTAGTTGTCCACCTTCTCGAATTTGCCGATGTCCATGTTGCCCCCTCACAAGAGAATGGTCAGACATCCACCACACACTGAGCGATCCATTGGCCGTTCTCCTCGCTTACTGAGAGTTCGGTCAGGGTGGCCCCCTTCACCTCCACCACCGGCTGGTGCCGTGCCCGGTCCAGCGGCTCGCCCCAGACCGTGGCATGGAGCCGGCCCGGTGTGAGCTCGACCTCGAAGCGGCCAAACAGCATGCGGCGGGTGGCCATGGCGTAGACCAGCGCGTTGATCCAGTCGTAGAAGAGGTAGTCGAGGTCGGCCCCCTCGAGATCGACCGTCATGCTCTCCCGGGATTCGACCGCCGCTGGATCGACGACCAGCGCGGTCAGCGCGAGCGCCGCCTGGGCAAAGGCCTCGGCCGCCGTCGGCCCCAGGCCGCGCACGCCGATGTCGGCGACATGCTCGAAATGTTGCCAGTGTCCGCGCGTATCCATCTCGACTCCAGCATGGCTCTTCCCGAGTATGGCTTACGGATGACAAGGCGCAAGGCGGCAACCGAACTTGGCTTCCGCCGTGCCCGGTGCTATTAATTCAACCAAGGATTCATCAAAGGCTTCGCCCGGACATCGGGCATGACGAGGAGACGACCATGCAGCTTCCCCTGCAAATCACCTTTCGCGATATCCCGCCTTCAGAAGCCATTGAAGCCGCCATCCGCGAAAAGGCGCAGAAGCTTGAGCGTTACTTCGACCGCATCACCAGTTGCCGCGTGATCGTCGAGGCGCCGCACAAGCACCACCACAAGGGCAAGCTCTACGAGGTGAGCATCAACATCACCATCCCGGGTCACGAGATCGTGGTCAGCCGCGACAACCACGACAAGCATGAACATGAAGATATCTATGTCTCCATCCGCGATGCCTTCGTGGCCGCCCAGCGGCAGCTGGACGCCTATGTGGGAAAGATGAGGGGCGAGGTGAAGACCCATGAAATGCCCGCTCATGGCCGCGTGATCGAGATCACCCCCGACCACGGCACCATCCTCACCCCGGACGGGCGCGAGATCTATTTCCACCCCAACAGCCTGCTGAACGAGGAGTTCGAGGACCTGGAGAAGGGCGCCGAGGTGCGCTTCGCCGAGGAAGAGGGCGAGAAGGGGCCGAAGGCGACCACCGTGCACGTGATCGGCAAACATCACATCGGCGAATAAGCCGCCTCAGGTCGGCGCGATGGGGTCCGACCCCGGTTGCCATGGGCGCTGCCAGATCAGCTTCCCATCCCGCCAGACCTCCCGGATGCGATGCAGGGGAACCTCGTGGGGTTCCCCTTTTTCGTCCCACAGGAGCACGGAAAAATGCTCGCCTTCGCGCAAAAAGGGCTCGCGCAGCTCGCCGTGGACCAGGCCACCGGCCAGGCGGTCGATATAGCCCAGCCGGAAATGGGCCGCGCCGAAGGCCGGATCCCAATGGATCCGATTCAGCAGCTCGTGGATCGGCATCATCGCTCACCTCCCGTCGTGGAGAATGCATCCTATGAACGTTGAACTGGTCAGCTGGGCGTCCTTCCACCGGCTCGCCCGCGATCTTGCCCTGCGCATCCGCGCTTCCAACTTCCAACCCGACATGATCGTCGCCATCGCCCGCGGGGGCGTGGTGCCTGCCCGGGTGCTGTGCGACTACCTCGACATCATGGACCTGGCCTGCGTCCGCATCGAGCATTATCGTGCCCGCCACAAGGCGCCGGAGGCGCGGGTCAAGCACCCGTTGAGCATCCCTATCGACGGTCGGCGCATCCTGGTGGTGGATGACGTCAGCGACACCGGCGACAGTTTCATCGCCGCGCTGAATCATCTGCGCGAAAAAGGTAAGCCCCTTGAGGTGCGCACCTGCGCCCTGCAGCACAAGATCGTCTCCAAGTTCGTGCCCGACTACTACGCGCGGGAGATTACCGAGTGGCGTTGGGTGACCTATCCCTGGGCTGCGATCGAGGACCTCGGGGAGCTGATCGAGGACGGGGGGCTGCTGGAGGCGAGTGTGGCGCAGATCGGACAGGCCTTGCGCGAGCGGCACGGTATCGAGCCGTCACAGGAGCAGATTCAGGATGCCCTGGCGGCCTTGAGCCTGAAACAGACCACCGGTCGGCCCGCGTAGCCCTGAGGGGGGCGACGGGCCGGAATCCGGGGGCTTGCGGGAAGTGACAAAATGATTCAGCGCATCCCGAGGACAGGCAGCATTTCCGCGATCTGTCCCTCGGCAGGTGCATCACAGCGCATGGGGAGGGGGAGGCGCTTTTCCCCGTCGTCCAGGGGCTCGGCACTTTGTTGCTGGGCGGCGAGGACCTCCAGCGTGGCCTCGGACGGGTCGCCGCCGGCACGGGCGCGGGCGAGCAGGCGTTGGCGCAGGGTGTCCTCGGGGCAGTGCATGGCGAGGATGTGGAAGGGCGCGCCCAGCCTTTCGGCCAGTGCGCGGGCGGCCTGGCGTGGGGCAGCCGCAAGGTAGGTGGCGTCGAGGATGACGCCAAAACCGGCCTGCATCACCGCTTCCGCCAGGTCCAGCAGGCGGGCGTAGGTCTGTTCGGTGGCCTCGCGGCTGTAGCGCCCCCTGAAGAGCCCATCCTCGCCGCGCTCCGGGAAAAGGCGTTGGCGTTCGATGTCGGAGCGGATGCGGATCAGGCCCGCGCTCTCGGCCAGGATCAGGGCAGCGTGGCTCTTGCCACTGCCGGAATAGCCGTGGGTGATGAGAAGCTGCGCATGGCCGGGCTGGGTGTAGCGCTCGGCCAGGTCGACGTAGCGTGCATAGCGGGTGCGTGCCTCCACGACCTGCTCCGGCGTGCCGCCGAAGGCCACGCCGAGCAGGGCCACCTTGGCGCGGACCATGGCGCGGTAGGCCTGGTAGAAACGCAGCAGGGCCAGCCCCGCATAGTCGCCGGTGTGTTCCAGATAGCGGTTGAGCAGGCGATGGGCGTGGGCAGGCAGGCCGCGGTCCTCCAGGTCCATGAGCAGGAAGGCCAGCTCGCTCATCACGTCGATCCAGCGGAAGCTGTCGTTGAACTCGATGGCGTCGAAGATGACGATGGCATCGTCCACCAGGGCCATGTTGCCGAGGTGCATGTCGCCGTGCAGCTCGCGCACGAAGCCGTCCCGCTTGCGGGCGGCAAGGGTGGGGGCAAGGCGCGCGTAGGCGGCCTCGGTCCACCGGCGCAGACGCTCGAGCTGTTCATGGCGTGGGGTATCGTCCGCATCGAGCAGCGGCTTGATCTGCTCGAAGTTCTGCGCCATCGGCGCGTACACGGTCGCAGGCTCGCCCAGGGGGCTGTCCATCCCGACGCGGGGCGCGGCGGCATGGAAGGCGGCGATGCGCTCGGCCAGCTCGTCCATGCGCGCAAGCGGCAGGCCCTCGCGGGTCAGTACCTGATCGAGCTGGGCGCCGTCCGGGAAACGGCGCATGACCACCGCGGCCTCGAGCACCTCGCCTTCGCCCTCGAGCCTCGGGGCCTCGGGGCTGCCGCGAATCAGTGCCACGTCGAGATAGAGTCCGCCGCCCAGGGTGCGATTCAGGCGCAGTTCCTCGTGGCAAAAATGGATGCGCTGGGTAAGGTCGGTAAAGTTCAAAAAGCCGAAATCGACGGGTTTTTTGAGCTTGTAGGCCCGTTCACCGGCCAGGATGACCGAGGAGATATGAGTCTCGACCAGGCGCGCGGCCGGATCCTGGGTCTGGAATTGCTGGAGGAGGGCGGCAACGAGGGTGCGGTGCGCATCGAGGGCGGCGGACATGGTGGGTTCACATAAGTTAATATGCCGGAAGCATAAATCAGCACGCCTATTGCATCCATTCCCATGACCTCCCGCCGCTCCCGGCCCTCCCATGCCCGCGCGGGCATCGTTGCCTTCCTGCTCAAGCTGGTCCTTGCCCTCCTGCTTGTCGGCGGGCTGCTGCTGGCGCTGTACGCCACGCATCTTGACCGCCGCGTGCAGGAACGCTTCTCCGGCAGCCTGTGGGCCCTGCCGGCCAAGGTTTATGCGCGGGCGATGGAGTTGTGGGTCGGTCTGCCGCTTTCGCCCATCCAGCTCGAGCGCGAGCTGGGCCGGCTGGGCTATCGCCAGACGGACGGCCATCCGCAGCCTGGCGAGTACCGCAAGGCCGGTGTGGACTTCGAGGTGCATGCCCGCCGTGCGCAGCATGTGGACGGTGATGAGCCGGAACGGCTGCTGCGCATCCGCTTCGAGGGCAACCGTGTCGCCGGTCTCTGGGATGAGGCGCGCAAGCCGGTGGACCTGGCCCGTCTCGACCCGCTGGTGATCGGCAGCTTCTATCCGGACAAGCAGGAGGATCGCGTTCTGCTCCGCCTGCAGGACACCCCGCCGCTGCTGGTTCAGACCCTGCTGGCGGTGGAGGATCAGTCTTTCTTTGAGCATCACGGCGTCAACCCGTGGGCGATCCTGCGTGCGATGGTGGTCAACATGGTCAGCGGCCAGCTGACCCAGGGCGGCAGCACCATCACCCAGCAGCTGGCGAAAAACTTCTTCCTCAGCAACGAGCGCACGATCTCGCGCAAGCTCACCGAGCTGATCATGGCCATCGAGCTGGAGTGGCACTACAGCAAGGAGCAGATCCTCGAGGCCTACCTGAACGAGGTCTGGCTGGGGCAGGACGGCAACCGCGCCATCCACGGCTTCGGCCTCGCGAGCGAGTTCTACTTCGGCCGTCCGCTGAGGGAACTGGATCCAGACCAGCTCGCCCTGCTGGTCGGCATGGTCAAGGGGGCGTCGTACTACAACCCGCGCCGCAATCCCGAGCGCGCGCTCGAGCGGCGCAATGTCGTGCTCGGCGTGATGGCCGAGCAGGGACTTATCTCGCCGGACCAGCGCGATCTCTTGCGTCAGAAGGGGCTGGGGCTCTCCGTGACGCCCGGCGGCGGAAGCGGGGGGCAACCCGCCTTTCTGCAGCTGGTGCGCCGGCAACTCAAGCAGGAATACGATGAGCAGGCGTTGCGCACGCTGGGTCTGCGCATCTACACCACGCTCGATCCGGAGGCGCAACTGCAGGCCGAGCAGGCGGTAGCGGAGCAGTTGCCGAAGCTCGAGAAGGCACGCAAGCTGCTGGTCGGGAGTCTGCAGGCCGCGGTGATCGTCACCGAGCCGACCTCGGGCGAGGTGCTGGCCGTGGTGGGTGACCGGGAACCCCGTTTCGAGGGCTTCAACCGCGCCCTTGATGCGCGCCGTCCGATCGGCTCGCTGGTCAAGCCGGCCATCTACCTGACGGCCCTTGAGCAGCCGCAGCGCTATGGTCTTGGCACCCTGCTCGAGGATGCGCCGCTCACCCTCGAGCAGCCGGGCAGCCCACCCTGGTCGCCGGAGAACTACGACCGCGAATACCGAGGCCAGGTCCCGCTGTTCCGGGCCCTCGCGCACTCGCTCAACCTGCCGGCGGTACGGGTGGGGCTGGATGTGGGGGTGGACAACGTCGCCTCCACCCTGCGCCGCTTGGGCGGCACGCCGCCCGACAAGCCCACCCCGGCGATGATGCTCGGTGCGGTCGAGATGGCCCCGATCGAGGTGGCGCAGATGTACCAGACCCTGGCGGCGGGCGGCTTCCAGACCCCGCTGCGCGCCATCCGCGGGGTGCTCGATGCCGATGGCCGCCCGCTGGCCCGCTACACCCTGACGGTCCGCCAGGCGGCCCAGCCCGCGCCGGTGTTCCTCGTCACCACCGCGATGCAGGGCACCGTGCGCGAAGGCACGGCGGCCGCCCTCGGCAAGGCCCTGCCGGGGCTGCAGCTCGCGGGTAAGACCGGCACCACCAACGACCTGCGCGACAGCTGGTTCGCCGGCTTCTCCGCCGACCGGCTGGCGGTGGTGTGGGTCGGTCGCGACGATAACCAGCCGACCAAGCTCACCGGCGCCAGCGGCGCCCTGCCGATCTTCACCCAGCTGATGCGCGCCCTGCCGCAGCAGCCGCGCTCAAACCAGGCCCCGGCCGGCGTCGAATGGGTGTCCATCGACCCAAGCACCGGACTGCTCGCCCCGCCCGGTTGCCCGGGTGTGGTCGAGTTGCCTTACATCGAGGGCACCGCGCCGCGCGAAATGAGCGGCTGCGGCGAGGCGCCGATCGATCAAGGCAGCCATGAAGAATCCCTGATCCACTGGTTCAACCAACTGTTGCAATGAACATCACCCGCCTGACTGTTCTCGCCACCGCCGCCCTGTTGATGACGGCTTGTTCCGCGCCCTCCGTGCGCCAGTCGATCGAGCAGCCCGCAGCCAAGCCCAAGCCCCTGCCTGGGCCCACGGCCACGGTGCCCAAGGAACCGGTCGTCCGCACCCTGCCGGGAGCGGGCATGAAGGAGGCCCCGCTGGTCGTCAAACCGTTGCCGCAGGCAGCCCCGCCCGCCGTGCCGGCTGCGCCGCTCACGCCGACCATTGAGCGGGCGCCGGTGGCCGATCTCCCGCAGCCAGCTGAGCCGCCTCAGGCAGGATCCCCCGCCCCGGTCCCAACCCAGATCGCCCTCGCCACACCTGCCCCGAGCGGCGGGCCTGCGGTGATGGCGCTGACCAAGCGTGCCGACGGGGAAATGCGCGCCAACGATCTGGCGGCCGCGGCCGCCACGCTGGAGCGCGCCCTGCGCATCGAGCCGAACAATGCCGGCCTGTGGTCGCGCCTGGCCGAGGTGCGCCTGCGCCAGGGCGACAAGGCCCAGGCCGAGCAGCTGGCGTTGAAGTCCAACGGCCTCGCGGCCGGCAACGCCGCGCTCAAGGCGCGCAACGACCAGATCATTGCGCGGGCGCGCGACCGCTGAGCCTGGCATGCGCCCCTCCGAGCTCCTTGGCCCGCACGGCCCGTTTGCCGAGCAGAATCCCAGTTTTGCGGTGCGCGAGTCGCAGTGCCGCATGGCAGACGCGGTGGGGGAGGCGCTCGACCGGCAATCCACCCTGGTGGTGGAGGCCGGCACCGGTGTCGGCAAGACCTTCGCCTACCTTGTGCCCGCCATGCTTTTCCCTGGCAAGGTGATGATCGCCACCGCCACTCGCCACCTGCAGGACCAGCTGTTCCTCAACGACCTGCCGCGGGTGAAGCAGATCCTGCGGGCCAGCCGCGACGTGGCCCTGCTCAAGGGGCGGTCGAATTACCTCTGCCGTTACCGGCTGGAGGGGGCGAAGACGCTGGAGTTCATCCGTTCGAGCGACCTGCGCGAGCAGCTTCGCACCATCGACGCCTGGACCATGCGCACCAAGAGCGGCGATCTCGCCGAGTGTGGGGGCGTGCCTGAAGGCTCGCCGATCTGGGGCATGGTCACCTCGACCACCGACAACTGTCTCGGCAGCGACTGCCCCAACTTCCAGGACTGCTTTGTGTTCGAGGCCAGGCGGCGTGCGCAGGAGGCGGACCTCGTCGTCATCAACCACCACCTCTTCTGCGCCGATGCCGCGCTGCGCGAGGAAGGCTTCGGCGAGTTCCTGCCGGAGGCCGATGCGCTGATCTTCGACGAAGCGCACCAGTTGCCGGAGATCGCCAGCGCCTTCGCCGGCGAGACGCTCACTTCGCGCCAGTTGCTCGACCTCGCGCGCGACACGCTCAACGAGCAGCTGCGCGACGCGCCGGAGATGGGCGCATTGCGTGATCTGGCGGCCGCACTGGAGAAGGCGGTGGCCGATTTCCGCCTCGCCTTCGAGCTGCAGCCGCCCCGTGATGCCTGGAGCGCGGCGCGCGACAAGCCCGTCCTGATCGAGGCCCTGCATGCCCTCGAACGGGCCCTGACCGAGCTGCGCGAGGGGCTGCTGCTTGCCGCGCCGCGCGGCAAGGGGCTGGAAAACGCGCAAAAGCGCGCCGAGGCGGTGCTCGCCCTGTTCGCCCGCTTCAGTCAGGCCGAGAACGCCGATGAGGTGCTCTGGTACGAGTTGAGCGCGCGCGGCTTCGCCCTGCACGCCACGCCTCTGGATGCCGCCTCCGGGCTTGCCCGCGCGCTGCACGGGCGTCCGCGCGCGCTGGTGTTCGCCTCCGCCACCCTCACCGCGCAGGGGCGGTTCGAGTTCTTCACCCGCCGGGTGGGGCTGGGCAAAGAGGCGGTCACGCTGCGCCTCGACAGCCCCTACGACTACCCGCGCAACGCCTTGCTCTACCACCCGCCCAACATGCCGGAACCGAACAGCCCGGCCTACACCCGCGCCGTGGTCGAGGCGGCCCTGCCGGTGCTCGAGGCAAGCCAGGGCCGCGCCTTCCTGCTGTTCACCAGTCACCGCGCCCTCAAGGAGGCGGAGCAGCTTTTGCGCAACCGCCTGACCCACCCCATGCTGGTGCAGGGCGAGATGCCGCGCCATCGGCTGATCGAGAGCTTCCGCGAACTCGGCCATGCCGTCCTGCTCGGCACGCAGAGTTTCTGGGAGGGCGTGGATGTGCAGGGCGAGGCGCTGAGTCTCGTCATCATCGACAAGCTCCCCTTCGCCATGCCGGACGACCCGGTGCTCAAGGCGCGCATGGAGGCGATGCGCAAGCAGGGCCTGGAGCCCTTCGTTCACCACCAGTTGCCGCAGGCCATCCTCACCCTCAAGCAGGGGGCGGGGCGGCTGATCCGTGGCGAACAGGACCGTGGCGTGCTGATGTTGTGTGACCCACGTATCCGCAGCAAGGGCTACGGCAAGCAGTTCCTCGACAGCCTGCCGCCGATGCGGCGCACGCAGTCGCTGGAGGCGGTGCGCGTCTTCTTCGGCAAGCCCGCCGAACAATAGAAGACTTCAATGCCAGACATTGAAACAAACCACTGCAGCCTGGCAGGGTATGGTCTAAGGTTGTTGACACGACCCAACCACAAGGAGATGAGCCATGGCCAAGAAGAAGAGCGCCACCCTCGGTCCCATCAACATCGGGCTGGATGACAAGCAGCGCCAGGCCATTGCCGGTGGGCTCTCGCGCCTGCTGGCCGACTCCTACAGCCTGTTCCTGATGACCCACAATTTCCACTGGAACGTGGTCGGCCCGCAGTTCAATGCGCTGCACACCATGTTCGAGACCCAATACACCGAGCTCTTCACTGGCATTGACGAGATCGCCGAGCGCATCCGTTCACTGGGCGAACCGGCCCCGGGCACCTTCAAGCAGTTCGACAAGCTGGCCTCGTTCGGTATCCCGGAAGGGGAGCTTGATGCCAAGGCCATGCTGATCGAGATGGTGAAAGGGCAGGAGGCGGTGGTACGCACCGCGCGCGACATCCTGCCGGTGGCCGAGAAGGCCAACGACCAGCCGACCATCGACCTTCTGACCCGGCGCATGGAGACCCACGAGAAGAACGCCTGGATGCTGCGCTCCATGGCGCAGGAGTGATCTCCTACGCGGCCGTCTCCCCGGCCCGTTCTTCATCCTTCGGCAGGGCCCTTGCGGCCCTGTCTTTTTTCTGTGCGATCACCTGTTCATAGAGCTCCACCAGCCGTCCGGCCACCCGCTCTTCTCGCCAGGCTTCGGCAGCCAGCACGGCCTTGGCCGCAAGCTGGGCGGCCTGGTGCGGGTGATTCAGCAACTCGAGCACGCGCGCCGCGAAGCCCGCCGGCTCATGCGGTGCGATGAGGCTCCCCTCGCCCTCCCGCATGATGTCGCGCGTACCCATCTCCGCCAGGGCCACGACCGGCGTGCCGAGGGCCATGGCCTCGATGAGCACCAATCCCTGGGTTTCGGTGGTGGAGGCGAAGACGAAGGCGTCAGCCGCACGGTACAGGGCCTGCAGTGCGCCATCGCGCGGCAGGTAGCCGACGAATCGCACCCGCTCCTGCAAGCCCAGCTGACCGACCTGCCGGCGCAGGTGGGTCTCGGCTGGGCCCTCTCCGGCCAGTACCAGGCGGGCGTCCGGCCGCTGGGCGAGGACGTGGGTGAACATCTCAAGCAGGAACTCGATGTTCTTTTCGAACGCCAGCCGGCCGACATAGAGCAGCATCGGCTGATCCGCGGTCAGTCCCAGGGCCGGACGGGGATCGGGGGCCTCCGGCCCGCGCCAGGCGGCAAGGTCGATGCCGGTCGGGATCACCTCCACGGGGGTACGCACGCCGTAGCGCAGCAGCTGGTCGCGCATGGCGAGGGAGGGGGCGATGAGCGTGTCGACCGCATTGCCCTGGCTCACCGTCAGGCGGCGCGCGGCCAGGCGCAGCAGCGCGCCGGGCAGGAAGGGGATGTAGTGCTCCAGGTACTGCTCGAAGAAGGTGTGGTAGGTCTCGACCACCGGCAGCCCCAGCGAGCGGGCCAGGCGCAGGCCGGCATAGTGGGCGGCGAAGGGGGTATGGATGTGGAGCAGGTCGTATTCATGTGAGGCGAGGTTGCGCTCAAGCCGTATGAGCTCGCTCCAGCGCATGAGCCGGTCCTCCGGGTCGAGCAGGACGGGGCGGGCGGAAACCCTGAGCACGTTGTCGTCGTCCGCGTGAGGCTGGGGATAGTCCGGCGCGATCAGCGTGACCTCGTGCCCGAGCCGACCGAGGGCGCGGCGCGTGGTCTGGACGGAGGTCGAAACGCCGTTCACGCGCGGGAAATACACGTCGGAAACCATCAAAAGGCGCATGGGGCCCCTCGCAGCGCGGGTGTAGCGGATAAAATCCTGCCATCGTTCCCTTCCGACATGACAGGCGCATGAACGGCGCCGCTGTAAAGGAGTGACTCATGCGTGCCATGCTGATGACCGCCGCCGGCGGACCCGAAGTTTTGCAACGGGCGGATGTTCCCGAGCCCACCCTGTCCCGTCCGAGCCAGGTGAAGGTGCGCCTGCGCGCTGCCGGGGTCAATCCCATCGATACCAAGCTGCGCGCGCGGGGGGTGTTCTATCCCAATGCCCTGCCGGCCATCCTTGGCTGCGACGGGGCGGGCGAAGTGGTCGAGGCCGGTGCGGAGTCCGGTCTGGCGCCAGGCGACCGGGTGGCCTTCTGCCATGGCGGGCTCGGTGGGGCAGCGGGCAATTATGCCGAGTACACCGTGCTCGAGGCGGCCGAGACGGCCCTCATCCCGGATGGGGTGAGCTTCGAGCAGGCGGCGGCCCTGCCGCTGGTGCTCATCACCGCCTGGGAGTCCTTGTATGACCGCGCCCGCCTTCAGGCGGGTCAGACCGTGCTCGTCTTGGGTGGGGCGGGCGGGGTAGGGCATGTCGCCATCCAGCTCGCCAAGCTGCGCGGGGCGCGCGTGCTGGCCACCGCAGGCACGCCGGAGAAGGCTGCGTTCGTGCGCACGCTGGGGGCGGACGAGGCCATTCTTTACCACGACGAAGACCTGGTCGAGCGGGTGATGCGACTGACCGGCGGGCGTGGTGCGGACGTGGTGTTCGATACGGTGGGCGGGGCGTTGTTCAACCAGGGGATCACCTGCACGGCCTACGCCGGCGATGTGGTGACCCTGCTCGAGCCGCCGGCGGACGCACCGTGGAAGGAGGCACGCAGCCGCAACCTGAGGATCGGCTTCGACCTGATGTTGACGCCGATGCTGCAAGACCTGCCCGAGGCGCGCGCCCACCAGGTCGACATCCTGCGCCAGGGCTTGGAGATGCTGGCCAGTCGTCGGCTTGACGTGCATGTCGGGACGGTTCTGCCGCTGGAGGCGGTGGCCGAGGCGCACCGGCGAATCGGCACCGGGCATACCCAGGGCAAGATCGTCCTCGTGCCCTGAATGGGACATTGCCCGGCCCCATGGCCGGGGCGGTGCTTCAGTCCGCGTCGAGCGACAGTTTGATGCCGGCCAGGGGCATGAGCAGGGCTTTCCAGTCTCGACCGTCGCCGCTTTCCGCCTCAATGGCGACACCCAGCCTGTAGCCTGTGCCGGAGGGTTCGCACCAGCGGATTTGGCCGCGCAGGAGAAAGGTGCCGGGTTCGCTCGCCAAGCGGAGCCAGAGCTGAACGGGGCGCCCCACGGCGAGGGGGTGGTCGGCGGAGAGGCGCAGCCCTTGCGCCGAAATGTCGAGCGTCTGGCAGGGGAAGGTCACCTTGGGCTCGTCCAGTGTGCTGACGAACAGGGCGTCGAAATATGCCCGCCTTGGCTGCTGGCGGCGTTCGATATTCGAATGGCTCATGATCCGCGACGCTCCGTGCCGGGTAAAGATGTGGAGATATGCTGCCGCAACTGCCTGAGGGCATGGCCGTGGCGTTCGTCCTCGAACACGGGGTGCGAGCGTCCGGCCAGCACGTCGTCGATGAACTGGCTGATGGAGCGCTCCAGCACCGGCCGCTCCAGCCGGTCGGCGAACACCAGCACGCCCTGGCTCGTGTCCGCATGGTAGGCCTTGAGGCGGCGCGGAACCTGCCCCTCGGCGATATGGACGAGGAACCAGTCCCCGGGCTGGAAGGCCATGCGGATGAATTCGTCCACCATGCGCGGGGGGAGGGTGAGGGAGGGCTGCGGCAATGAGGGGGGCTGCGCAGGCTGCGGGCTCGATCCGGAGGCGGGCGGGGCTTCAGCCTCCGGTTTTTTGGTTTCCGGGGCTGTGCTCTCCAGTGCCTGGCGCAGTTCCTCGAAGGCCTTGTGGAAGCCTCTCTGCTCAAGGCCGTGACGTCTCAGGGTCTCCTGCATCCTGTGCAGCAGGGGTTCCGCGCCCCCGGGGCGGCTCGCATCCCCGGCAGCCGAGAGACGCACCAGCTCCCGCATCATGCCGAGGGCTTGCTCCCAGTCGTCGCCCTGCGGGCCCGTTCGCTGGGCGATCAGCAGCATCAGCGGCCCCCAGGTCTGCAGCAGGAAGGTGCGCAAGGGCTGCGGAACCGTGCCATGCGATGCCAGGGTGGTGTGGATGGCCTGGGTGGCCGCGGTGCGTGCCTCGTTGAAGCTCACCGCGGGGGCGCGTTGCGAGGCGGCCCGCTCCATGGCCGGGGAGATGTCGCGTGGCAGGTGCTCCGCAGTGCGCAGTTTTTCCAGCGCCGTGGAGAAGATGCCGAGGTCGTGGGCGAAGTCGCTGCACAAACTGCCGATGACGCGCTCCACGCGTGGCCGCCATGGGGCATGTTCGGCATTCGGCACCCGCGCCAGATCGACCAGTCGGCTCCATAGCTGGCGCACGGGGTGCTTGGCGTCGTGCAGGACCTCGCGGTCGAGCAGGGCGGCCTTCATCAGCGGCAGGTGCATGCGCAGCAGCGTGGTCTTGAAGCTGACGGACAGGCCGGGATCGGTCACGGCGTCGTAGACCATGAGGCCCATCAGGTCCATCAGGCGTTGGAGTTCGGGGGCGAGGACGACCTCCTGCGGCAGCTCGGGCACGCCGCGGAGCTGATGCAGTTCCGTGACCTGGTCGGGGATCCGGCCGCAGACGCGCGACTGGATGGCATCCAGATGGGCGAGCAGGGCGTCGCGCTCCATCACCCCGGTGGCCGTATGGTCGACCGTCTCGCCCGGGACGTGTCCCTCGCTGGCGAGGCCGTGCGGTTCAAGAACCTGTTTGATGCGTTGGTACATCTCGTCCATGGCCGGGACGAGCAGCTGGTCCAGCAGGCGCACCAACAGCAGCTGGACGGGGGGAGGGGCGGGCTGTTCGGCCAGATAGGCCGCGATGGCCGAGGTGAAGGCCTGCGGCCTGAGGTCGTCCATCGAAAAGGCCGCTCCGGCACCGGCGGTCTTGAGGCCGCGCTCGATGGCGGCGAGCGCCTCGAAATGCACAGCTTCTGCATGGACGGCGAGCCGGCCAAGGGCCTGGGTCACCAGCGGGTCCACTTCCGCGTCAGTTTTTCCGCCTTCCCACTGCTCTTCGAGATGCCGGGAGATGGCCTGGGCGCCATCGCTCCGCAGGCTGCGCAGGTAGCGCAGCGTATCCAGATGCAGATCGACCGCGCCTCCTTCGCTCGACTGTCCTGCGAGGGCAAACAGGAGTTCCTCGGCTTGCAGGAGGATCGCCCCGAGGGCGTCGCGGAAGGCTGCGAGACACGCTTGGCGCAGAGGGGTGACCTGGTTCATGCATGCGCTCCTGCCCGAGCAGATTCGGCGTCAACGATGCGCACAGTGCTCCATGGGCTGGATGCGGTATGCATGATTGTTCATTGCCCTCCCAGCAGATGGGCCTCAGCCCGTTCAAGTTCCTTCTCGGTGCCATAGAGGATCAGGGTGTCATCGGCCTGGAGCACCGTGGTCGATTCTGGCATGTCCCCCTTGATCCCGCCACGGCGGATGGCGTCGGGCAGGACATCCAGTCCGGCGAGGGCCTCGCCGAGGGTGCGCCCCACCGCCCAAGCCTCGGGGGGCAGGGTGATGCTGGCGAGTGAGCCGCGCAGGGCGTTGGCGGCATCCACGGAATCGCCGCGGCCTTGGAAGATGTGGCGCAGCAGGCTGTAGTGGTCGTGGCGGATGCGCTGGGCCCGGTGCAGCGCGCGCCGCATCGGCACCCCCAGGCGGGTGGTCAGGTGGGCGCCCAGCATGAGGCTGGCTTCGAAGGCATCCGCCACCACTTCGGTGGCGCCTGCTTTGAGCAGATCGTCCATGCGATTGACGGACAGCACGCGCACGAGCACCGGCAGCTCCTTGTATTGCAGCCGGACCACGTTGAGGGTCTTGAGCGCCGCCTCGGCATCGTGATGGGTGATCACCAGCGCGCGCGCCTTGTCGATGCCGGCGGCGCGCAGCAGGTCGATGTGGGTGGCGTTGGCGAAATGCACGTTGTAGCCCGCGCGCTGAGCCTTTTGGATGATGTCGGGATCGACCTCAAGCGCGATGTAGGGGATGTCCTCCTGCTCGAGCAGGTAGGCGAGGTTCTGTCCCACGCGGCCGAAGCCGGAGAGAATCACGTGCCCCGTGAGTTCGGCGCTCTGCTGGGCGATCTCCTCGCGCCGCTCGACATAGGTCTGCCGGTAGCCGCGGATCAGGGCCTTGGTGATACGGCCGTTGTAGCGCACCAGGAAAGGTGTGGCGACCATGCTCAGCAACACGGTGGTGAGCACGACCTGTACTGCCTCGTGTGACAGCAGGCTGCCGCGCGAGGCCAGCGCCAGCAGGGCAAAGCCAAATTCCCCGCCCTGTGCCAGCACAAGGCCGGTGCGCAGGGCCACGCCGGGCTCCTCGCGCAGGACGACACCCACGCCGAAGATGATCAGCGTCTTCATCAGCACCAGCAGCACCAGCAGGCCGAGGGCGCTCGGCAGGATGTGGGGCAGGGCCTGCACGTCGAGCAGCATGCCGATGGTGATGAAGAACAGGCCGAGGAGGACATCCTGGAAGGGGCGGATGTCGCTCTCGATCTGGTGGCGATAGGCGGTCTCGGACAGCATGATCCCGGCGAGGAAGGCCCCGAGCGCCATCGAAAGACCCGCCGCATGGGTCAGCGCGGCGGAGGAGAGGGCCACCAGCAGCACCGCCAGGGTGAACAGCTCCGGCGAGCGTGCCTTGGCGATCTCGTGGAACAGAGGGCGCAGCAGCCAGCGTCCGGCGGCGAGCAGGAGTCCGCTCACCAGCACACCCTTGACCAGGGCGATGGCCATGTCCTGGCCGATGTGGTCCCCCCCTGCGGCCAAGGCCGGGATCAGGATCAGGAACGGGATGACCGCGAGGTCCTGGAACAGCAGGATGCCGATCGCGGCCCGTCCGTGGCGGGAGTTGATCTCCAGTTGTTCGGATAACAGCTTGATGACGATGGCCGTCGAGGACATGGCCAGCACGCCGCCGACCGCCAGGGCCCCGGGGATGGACAACCCCATCGCCCAGGCCGCACCGCCTGCCACCAGGGCGGTGATGGCCACCTGCGCGCCCCCCATGCCCAGCACCGCGCGCCGCATGGCGACCAGCCGGGTCAGCGAGAACTCCAGGCCGAGGGTGAACAGCAGGAAGACCACGCCGAATTCGGCCAAAAATCGCGTATTTTCGGTATCCGGCACCCAGCCGAGGGCATGCGGTCCGACCAGCGCGCCGACGCCGAGATAGGCGAGGAGCGGCGGCAGGTTGAGGCGGCGAAAGAGGGTCACCGCGAGCACGGAGGCCGCGAGCAGGAGCAGGACGTCGGTGAGGGGGCTGTGATGCATCGCTTGAACTTATCGGTGTGCGCAGGTCTTGGCAAGCGGCGTTTGAACGCCCTCCGCGCCCGGCCTATCATGGCCGGCATTTTCCGCTTCCGAACCGATCCCCCAGCCCCCATGACCGCGCAAACGACGACCCGTCCGGTGGTTCTCTCCGGCATCCAGCCTTCCGGCAACCTGCTCATCGGCCACTACATCGGCGCCATCCGCAACTGGGTGAAGCTGCAGGACACTCACGACAGCCTGTTCATGCTGGTCGACCTGCACGCGATCACCGTGCGTCAGGACCCGAAGATCCTGCGCGAGCGCAGCCTGGACTTCATTGCCCTCTACCTCGCTTGTGGCATCGACCCGGCCAAGTCCACCCTGTTCGTGCAGTCACACGTGCCGGCGCATGCCGAGCTTGGCTGGATCCTCAACTGCTATGCCTACATGGGCGAGCTGTCGCGCATGACCCAGTTCAAGGACAAGTCGCAGCAGCACGAGGCCAACATCAACGTCGGCCTGTTCGACTACCCGGTGCTGATGGCGGCCGACATCCTGCTCTACCAGTCCAACCTGGTTCCGGTCGGCCATGACCAGAAGCAGCACCTGGAGCTCGCGCGCGACCTCGCCATGCGCTTCAACAATCTCTACGGCAAGGTATTCACCGTGCCGGAGCCGATGATCCCCGAGGTGGGCGGGCGGATCATGAGCCTGCAGGACCCGAGCAAGAAGATGTCGAAGTCCGATCCTAACGAACAGGCCTCCATCGCTCTCCTGGATGATCCGGCCAAGGTGCGCAAGAAGCTGATGCGGGCGGTGACCGATTCGGAGACCGAGATCCGCTTCGACCCGGAGAACAAGGCCGGGGTGTCCAACCTTCTGACCCTGCTCGCCACCGTCACCGGCCAGAGCATCCAGCACTGGGAGGCGCAGCTCGCCGGGCAGGGCTACGGCACCCTGAAGAAGACCTGTGCCGATGCCGTGGTCGCCTTCCTCGAGCCGGTGCAGCAGCGTTATCGCGAGCTGCGCGGCGAGGGGGGAGAGCTGATGCGCCTGCTCAACGACGGCGCGGACAAGGCCGCGGCGCGGGCCGAGGTGACCCTGCGCAGCGCCATGGATGTGCTCGGTTTTATCCCACGCCGATGAGTCAGCCTTCGCCACTCCTCCTCACCGACCTGCGCGGCATCCTGCCGCCGCGTCGGCGTGACAGCCACAAGGGCGACTACGGCCATGTGCTGGTGATCGGTGGCAACCATGGCATGGCGGGGGCTGCAAGGATGGCTGCCGAGGCCGCTGCCCGCCTCGGGGCCGGATTGGTGAGCATCGCCACCCGCACCAGTCATGCCCCTTTTCTCGGCGCCACCCGGCCCGAGCTCATGGTGCACGGGGTGGAACGCGCCGAGGCCTTGCAGCCGCTGCTCTCCCGCGCCACCGTCGTCGTGCTTGGTCCCGGCCTTGGCCAGGACGCGTGGGCCGAGGCGCTGTTCGCGGCCGCATTCGCGGCTGGTCTGCCGATGGTGGTGGATGCCGATGCCCTGAACCTGCTCGCGCAGTCCAGGCAACGGCTCACTGCGCCTGCCATCCTCACGCCCCATCCCGGTGAGGCCGCGCGCCTGCTCGCGACAGGCATCGACGTCATCCAGGCCGATCGCACTGCGGCTGCCCATGCCTTGCATGCCTCCTTCGGTGCGACCTGGGTCCTCAAAGGCGCGGGCAGCCTCATCGCGGATGACGCCGGCCTCGTTCGCTGCGAGCACGGACATCCGGCCATGGCCAGCGGCGGCATGGGCGATGTGCTCTCCGGCATGCTCGGCGCCCTGCTGGCCCAAGGGTTGGCGCCGGGGGATGCGGCCCGTCTCGGCGTCTGCCTGCATGCCGCTGCGGGCGAGGCTGCGGCTGCGGACGGGCGGGGCATGCTCGCCCTCGACCTGCTGCCACATGCCCGCCGCCTGCTCGAGGAAATCGCCCCATGCTGAGGCTCACGCTTGCCGACGAGGCCGCCACCGAGGCCCTGGGCGGCGTGCTGGCGCACACGGCGCCGCGCTCCGGCTGGGTGGCCCTGCACGGCCACCTTGGGGCAGGCAAGACGACGTTGGTGCGGTCCTTCCTGCGCGCCCTGGGGTATGCGGGGCGGGTGGTCAGCCCCACCTACACCCTGGTTGAGCCCTACGAGATCGAGGGACGCCGCATCGCCCACTATGACCTCTACCGCCTGGTGGACGCGGAGGAGCTGGAGTGGATGGGCGCGCGCGAGGACTTCGGCGCGGACACGCTCTGTCTGGTCGAATGGCCGGAGCGCGGTGAGGGGGTGTTGCCGCCGCCTGACCTGGCGATCCGCCTGGAGCACCAGCCCGCGGGGCGGGCGTGTTTTCTGGAGGCGTTGAGCCCCACCGGGGCCTCTTGGTTGGCCCGAGTTAAGGATCGGCTCAAGGAATGGGGCTTATCTCCTTCATAGCATTGAACTTTCGCCGCCTCTCGACTATAAAAACACGCATGAGTCCGTTGAGTGCGCGAGGTGGGTCATGACTTCAGCCCATGAAAGCAATGCCCGTCGTCGTTTCTTGCTTGGTCTGTTGGGCGGCGGGGCGTCGCTGCTCTGGCTGCCCGAATCCGCTTATGCCGGGGTGCGTGCCTCCGTACGCGAGGCCAGCACCAGCCTGAGCGAGCGCGGCACGCGTCTGGTCATCGACCTCACCGCGCCGGCGGATTACAAGGTCTTCACCCTCGGCAACCCGAACCGCGTGGTGCTGGATCTGAGCGAGACCAGCCTGCCGCGTGATTTCGACCTCAGGCTGCCGGATGGCTGCATCGTCTCCCGCCTGCGCAGCGGTACCCAGAACGGCAGCGACCTGCGCCTGGTGCTGGATGTGCACCAGCCCACCAAGCCCAGTGCCCTGCTTTTGCCCAATCCCGACGGCAAGGGCTTCAAGTTGGTGCTGGACCTGCCGCACCCGCCGCTTGGCATGGCTGCGCCGGCCCAGGTGGCGAAGGCTGAGCCACCGGCCGCCCGCCCCGCGCCGGTCGCGGCCGAGCGTCCGGTGCCGGTGCGTGAGGCCCCGCGCGGCGGCCTGCGCGACCTCGTGATCGCCATTGACGCCGGGCATGGCGGCAAGGATCCCGGCGCCGTCGGGCGCGACGGCACCCGAGAGAAGGACGTGACCCTCGCCATCGCCCGCAAGCTGGAGGCCATGCTGCGCGCGGAGCGCGGCTTCAAGCCGGTGCTGACCCGCAGCAGCGATGTCTTCATTCCGTTGCGCGAGCGCACCCGCATTGCCCGCAAGCACAAGGCGGACATGTTCATCTCCCTGCACGCGGACGCCTTCAGCGACCCGGACGCACGCGGTGCCTCCGTGTTCTGTCTCTCGCTCAACGGCGCAAGCTCGGAGGCCGCGCGCTGGATGGCCGATAAGGAAAACGCCGCCGATCTGGTGGGTGGGGTGAGCCTCAGTGACCGCAACGACACCCTGGCCTCTGTCCTGCTCGACCTCTCCCAGACCGCCAGCATGCAGGCCAGCCTGGATGCCGGTCAGCGCGTGCTGACCGAACTGGGCGAGATCGGTGCGGTGCACAAGCGCGAGGTCCAGCAGGCCGGCTTCGTGGTGCTCAAGTCGCCGGACATTCCTTCGCTTTTGGTCGAGAGTGCCTTCCTCTCCAACCCGGAAGAGGAGCGCAAGCTGCGTACCGCGGCCCATCAGGAGAAGGTGGCCCGCTCGGTGTTCCGCGGCCTGCACAGCTACTACGCGAGCAAGGCGTTGGAGGGCACCCACTTCGCCATGCTGTGAAGGCGGGCGGGTGTGCCCCGCACTTGATCCCGACCGTCAACACCCCCATGCTGATCGGCTGATTGCATTCGTCAACCGTTCGGCATGTCCAGAATCCAGGTCCTTCCCCCTCAGCTGATCAACCAGATTGCCGCCGGCGAGGTGGTCGAGCGCCCGGCCAGCGTGCTCAAGGAGTTGGTCGAGAACAGCCTCGATGCCGGAGCGAGGCGCATCGAGGTGGACATCGAAGGCGCCGGGGTGCGCCTGCTGCGGGTGCGCGACGACGGGCGGGGCATCGAGCGCGAGGACCTGCCGCTCGCCATCGCCAGCCACGCCACCAGCAAGATCCGCAGCCTGGACGACCTGCTGCGCGTCGGCAGCTTCGGTTTCCGCGGCGAGGCCCTGGCCAGCATCGCCTCGGTCTCGGATTTCAGCCTGACCTCCCGCGCGGTGGGGGGCGAACACGCCTGGCGCATCCACAGCCCGGGCGACCCCGGGCGGGCCGAGATGACGCCCGCCGCGCACCCGCAGGGCACCACGGTGGAGATGCGCGACCTGTTCTTCAACGTGCCCGCCCGGCGCAAGTTCCTGCGCGCCGAGCGCACCGAGCAACACCACTTGGAAGAGACCCTGCGCCGGATGGCGCTCGCCCGGCGCGAGGTGGGCTTCACCCTGCGCTCGGGCGGGCGGGTGCTCTGGCGCACGGAAGCCGACGAGCCCGCCGAGGCGCGCCTGGCCGCCATCGCCGGCACGTCGTTTGCCGCCAGCGCCATCTCCTTCGAGCAGGAGATCGACGGCCTCCGGCTATGGGGCTGGCTGGAGCCGCCCACTCACGCGCGGGAGCGCAGCGAGGTGCAGCACTTTTTCGTCAACGGCCGGGCCGTGCGCGACAAGGTCATCATCCACGCCGTGCGCCAGGCCTATGCCGACGTGCTGCACGGCGCGCGCCAGCCGTCCTACGTGCTGTTCCTTGCGCTCGACCCGGAGGGCGTGGATGTCAACGTCCACCCGGCCAAGTTGGAGGTGCGCTTCCGCGAGACGCGCCGGGTGCATGACTTCCTGTTCTCCACCCTGCATCGCGTCATCGGCGAGCTGCGCCCCACGGCCGGGCCGGCGCGTGTTGCCCCGGCGCTCGGCCTCCCCCCCGGCCTCCCCCCCGGCCTCCCCCCCGGCCTCCCCCCCGGCCAGGTGGAGACGCCCTCCCTTCAGCTTCAGGAATCCCAGGCAAGCTATGCACCCCCTCGGCAGAGCGGTCTGCCGCTGCAGCCCGCCCGCTTCGAGGTGCGTGAAACCCTTGCCGCTTACCAGGCCCTCGCAGAACCGTCGAGGGTCCCGCCCTCTGAGGCAGGGGCGAGGCAGGAGCCGCCCCCTGCGGAGGAGGGGATGCCCCCGTTGGGCTACGCCATAGCCCAGCTCCACGGCGTCTACATCCTGGCCGAGAATGCCGAGGGCCTGATTGTGGTCGACATGCACGCGGCCGCCGAGCGCATTGCCTACGAGCGGCTCAAGCGTGCGCTGGAGGAAGACGGTATCCGCCGTCAGCCACTGCTTGTCCCGCTGCCGCTGGAGGTGGACGCGCGCCTGATGGACGCGGCGGAGGAGGGCGCCGAAGCCCTGCGCAGGCTCGGACTCATCCTCGACCCCATCGGCCCCACCACCCTCGTCGTGCGCGAGGTGCCCACCCTGTTGGCCCAGTCCGACATCGCCAGGCTCGCCACCGATACTCTCGACGAGATCGCCCGCCACGGCAATTCCCGCAGGATCGAACAGGCCCTCCATGCCGTGCTCTCCCGCATGGCCTGCCACGGCTCGGTGCGTGCCGGGCGCAGGCTTACCGTGACCGAGATGAATGCCCTCCTGCGTGACATGGAAGCCACCCCCCGCGCCGATCAGTGCAACCACGGCCGTCCGACCTGGACCCGGCTGACCATGGCGGACCTCGATCGCCTCTTTCTGCGGGGGCAGTGAGGGATGCAATCCATCTGGCTCATGGGCCCCACGGCCTCCGGCAAGACGGGGCTGGCGCTGGACCTGGCGCGGCGCCTGCCGGTCGAGCTGATCAGTGTCGACTCGGCGCTGGTCTATCGCGGCATGGACATCGGCACGGCCAAGCCGGATGCGGAAACCCTGCGTGCGTTCCCGCACCGGCTGATCGACATTCTCGACCCTAGCGAGGCCTATTCCGCCGCCCGTTTCCGTCAGGATGCGCTGGAGGCGATGCGCGAGATCCATGCGCGCGGCCGCATCCCGCTGCTGGTCGGTGGCACCATGCTCTACTACCGCGCCCTGCAGGACGGGTTGGCCGACCTGCCGGCCGCCGATCCCGCCCTGCGCGAGGCGATCCAGGCCGAGGCTACGGTGCGCGGCTGGGCGGCCTTGCACGAGGAGCTCGCCCGGGTCGATCCGCAGGCCGCCGCGCGCATCCACCCGAACGACCCTCAGCGGCTCGGGCGGGCGCTGGAGGTGTGGCGCCTGACCGGGGTGCCGCTGTCCGAGTGGCAGGCGCGCGGCCGAGAGCAGGCGGCGCCAGAGGTCGGCCGGGTACTGAAGCTCGCCTTGATTCCGCCGCGTGAACTCCTGCGCGAACGCATTGCCGTACGTTTCACCCAGATGCTCGAGGCCGGTTTCATCCAGGAGGTCGAGGCGCTGCGCGCGCGCGGCGATCTGCACCTCGGCCTGCCGTCCATGCGCTCCGTGGGCTATCGTCAGGTCTGGGAATATCTCGAGGGCGCCCATACTTATGAACGGATGGTCGAGCTGGGCGTGACCGCGACCCGTGGGCTGGCCAAGCGGCAGATGACTTGGCTGCGCAGCGAACGCGACCTGCATGTGCTGGACGCGGACGTCGCGTCCGACCAGCTGGTCGCTCGGCTTGCGCCGTGGCTCGCCGGAGGCGGCCTTGCCGCGTGCTAACATCTGAAAGCAATATTTGAGGAATGACTTCATGGCCAAAGGCCAAACCCTTCAAGAACCCTTTCTGAACGCCCTGCGCCGTGAACGCGTGCCGGTGTCCATCTACCTGGTCAACGGCATCAAGCTGCAGGGGCAGGTCGAGTCCTTCGACGCCTACGTGGTGCTGCTGCGCAATACCGTCAGCCAGATGGTGTACAAGCACGCCATCTCCACCATCGTGCCGGCCCGCCCGGTGCAGATGGACATGACGTCCGAGGGGCCGGATGGCCACGTAGGCGACATCGATTTCAACGCAGGCGACTGAGTAGCGGATGGAATTGTTCGAACGCCCCGGAGTGAAGACCACCGGGGAGGGCGAGAAGGCCGTCCTGCTGCACGTGCGTTCGCGCACGGATGAATCCCCCGAGGCGCTCGACGAGTTCGTCGAGCTCGCCCGCTCGGCCGGGGCCGCCATCGAGACCGTTCTGGTCGTCACCCGCACCCAGTTCGATGCGCGCACCCTGATCGGCAGCGGCAAGGCGGAGGAGCTCAAGCAAGAGGTCGAGGCGCGCGGAGCGAGCCTCGTCATCGTCAACCACGACCTCTCCCCGAGCCAGGAGCGCAACCTCGAAAAGCTGCTTGGTTGCCGGGTGCTCGACCGTGCCGGGCTGATCCTCGACATCTTTGCCCAGCGCGCCCGCTCGCATGAGGGCAAGCTGCAGGTCGAGCTGGCCCAGTTGCAGCACCTCTCCACCCGTCTGGTGCGCGGCTGGACCCACTTGGAGCGCCAGAAGGGCGGCATCGGCCTGCGCGGTCCGGGTGAGACCCAGCTTGAGACCGACCGCCGTCTGGTCGCGGTGCGGATCAACCAGCTCAAGCGCCGTCTGGAGAAGGTGCGTTCGCAGCGCCAGGAAGGCCGCAAGGGGCGCCAGCGCGCCGAGGTGCCCACCGTGGCCCTGGTTGGTTACACCAACGCCGGCAAGTCCACCTTGTTCAACCGCCTGACCGAGGCGGGCGTGTACGCCGCCGACCAGCTGTTCGCCACCCTCGATGCCACCCTGCGCCGGGTCGAGCTGCCGCAGGGCGGGGCGATGGTGCTGGCCGATACCGTCGGGTTCATTGCCGATCTGCCGCACGAGCTGGTGGCGGCCTTCCGCTCCACCCTGGAGGAGACGCGCGAGGCGGCCCTGCTGCTGCACGTGATCGACGCGCAGGGCGAGGGGCGGGACGAGCGCATCGCCGAGGTCGAGGACGTGCTGGAGCAGATTGGCGCCGACGAGGTGTCCGTGCTCGAGGTCTATAACAAGATCGACCTGATGGGGCGCGAGCCACGCATCGAGTACGACGAGGAGGGGCGTCCGCGCAGGGTCTGGATCTCGGCGGCCAAGGGGCTCGGCATCGACCTGCTGTTCGAGGCGATCGAGGCCTGCCTGGCTGCGGAGGTCGTGCGCCTCAACGTGTGCCTGGAGCCTGCGGAGGCTCGCCTGCGCGCCCGCCTGTATGCCGAGGGGGCGATCACTTCCGAGCAGATGGACGAGGGGGGGCGTTGGCACCTCGGCCTGCGCCTTCCCGCCGTGCGCTGGAACCAGTTGCTGGCCCACGAACCGGGTCTCCGGCTTGCGCTGGATCGGTGACTTTCCTTGCCCTGGCCGGCAACCTCCCCATAAAATCCCCGATCTTGAAATCAAATGCCCTTTAAGAGGACAGCTTATGGCGTGGAATGAGCCTGGCGGTGGCCCCCAGGATCCGTGGAAATCGCCCCGTCGTGGCGGCGAAGGCCCGAATCTCGACCAGTGGCTGAAGGACCTCGGCGGCAAGCTGGGCGGCAAGGGCCCCGCCAAGGGACCGGGTGCCGGCGGCATCGGTCTGCTCGCCGGCATCGGTCTGGCCGTGTGGCTGGCCTCGGGCATCTACATCGTCAATGACGGCCAGCGTGGCGTCGTGATGCAGTTCGGCAAGTATGTCGGTACCAGCCTGCCCGGTCCGCACTGGCATCTCCCGTATCCGATCCAGACCGTTGAGACGGTGGATGTGGATCAGTTCCGCAGCAAGCAGATGAAGATGGAGATCCTCACTTCCGACGAGAACATCGTCGACGTCGAGGTGGCCGTGCAGTACAACGTCAAGGATCCAGCCCAGTACCTGTTCAACACCCGCGACCCGGATGCCACCTTGCAGGAGGCCAGCCAGAGCGCGGTGCGCGAGGTGATCGGCAAGAACAGCATGGACTTTGTCCTCACGGAGGGGCGGGCCGAGGTCGCCAGCCAGGTGAAGGCTGTGGTGCAGGAGATCCTCGACAGCTACGGCACCGGACTCGACGTCAAGTCGGTCAACCTGCAGGACGCCCAGCCGCCCGAGCCGGTGCAGCCCGCCTTCGCCGATGCCATCAAGGCGCGCGAGGACGAGCAGCGCTTCATCAATGAGGCGGAGGCCTATGCCAACGGCATCATCCCGCAGGCCCGCGGCCAGGCCACGCAGATGATCGAGGAGGCGCGCGCCTACCGCACCCGCGTAAGCAAGGCCGCCGAGGGTGAGGCCAAGCGCTTCAGTGACCTGCTGGTCGAGTACCGCAAGGCGCCGGAGGTGACCCGCAAGCGTTTGTACCTCGAAACCGTCGAGAACGTGCTGGGCAAGAGCAGCAAGGTCGTCATGGACGTGCAGGGAGGCAACAACGTCCTCTATCTGCCGCTCGACCGCATGATGCAGGGGGGCAGGGTGCCCGAAGCTCCTGCCGCGGCCCAGCCGTCCGTGCCGGTTCAGTCGGCCGCCCCCCAGACCCTGCCGCGCATGGATTCGCGCGCCCGCACTGACCTGCGCTCGAGGGAGACCCCATAATGTCCGCGCGTAATCTTTTCCTGCCTGCCCTGGCGCTTGGGGCAGGCCTGCTGGCTATGTCGACCTTCACCGTGCGCGAATATGACCGCGTGGCCCTGTTCCGCCTCGGAGAGATCGTCAAGACCGATTTCGCGCCGGGTCTGCATTTCAAGCTGCCGTTCATCCACAGCATCCGCCGCTACGACGGCCGTCTGCTGAGCATGGATGCGCCGCCGGAGCGTTACCTGACCAGCGAGAAGAAGAACGTCATCGTCGACGCCTTCATCAAGTGGCGGATTGCCGACGTCAGTCTGTATCACCGCTCCACCCGCGGGGACGAGCGGGCCGCGGCGGCGCGCCTGTCGCAGATCGTCAAGGACGGCATGAAGAGCCAGCTCTCTGCCCGCACCATCCAGGATGCCGTCACCGGTGCGCGCGGCGAGATGATGGACGCCGTTCGCACCGCGGCGAACGTGGAGGCCGCCAAGCTCGGCATCGAGGTGATGGACGTGCGCATCAAGCGCATCGACCTGCCGTCCGAGGTCAGCGAGTCCGTCTACCGGCGCATGGAGAAAGAACGCGCTACCGTCGCCAAGGCCTTCCGCTCACGCGGGGAGGAACAGGCGAAGAAGATCACCGCGGATGCCGAGCGCCAGCGTGATGAAATCCTCGCCAATGCCTACGCCGAATCGCAGGCCATCCGCGGCGAAGGGGATGCCGAGGCGGCGCGCTTGTACGCCGAGGCGTACGGCAAGGACCGGGAGTTTTTCGAGTTCTACCGCAGCCTCGAGGCCTACGGGAAGTCCTTCACCGGCAAGGACGACGTCCTGGTGCTGCAACCGGACAGCGAGTTCTTCCGCTACTTCGGCAGCCCGGCGGGTTCGGACAAGCGGTAATCCCGACCATGTCCGACGATTTGTGGGCCGCCCTGGCCCTGGTGCTCGTGCTCGAGGGGCTGCTGCCCCTCATCAGCCCGAGGATCTACCGCCAGTCGGTCGAACAGCTTGCGGCCCTGCCGGATCGCACGCTGCGCCTGGTGGCCATGGGCATCATCATGCTTGGCCTCGTGCTGCTCGGCATCGTGCGTGGGTGAATTCGGAATGACACAAGAAAATCGCTGGCTGCTTCCGGCTGGCATCGACGAACTTCTTCCGCAGGCGGCGTGGGCCACCGAGGCCCTGCGTCGCCGCCTGCTCGACCGTTTCCGTGCCTGGGGATACGAGCTCGTCATCCCGCCCATGGTCGAGTACGTCGAATCGCTGCTGATCCATCCGGGCGACGACCTCGACCTGTCGACCTTCAAGCTGATCGACCAGCTGACCGGCCGCCTGATGGGCGTGCGTGCCGACATGACGCCGCAGATGGCGCGCATCGATGCGCACAGCCTGCGCCAGGAAGGGCCAACCCGGCTGTGCTACCTGGGCACCGTGCTGCACGCGCTGCCCGGCGGTTTCGCCGGCACGCGCGCGCCGATGCAGGTGGGCGCCGAGCTGTTCGGCCATGCCGGCACCGCGAGTGACATCGAGATCCTGCGCCTGATGCTCGACACCCTCGATGTCGCCGGGGTGCGCGAGGTCTGGCTGGACCTCGGGCATGTCGGCATCTACCGCGCCCTCGCGCGCCAGGCCGGCTTCGATGCGGAGGATGAGGCGAGCTTCTTCGATCTCCTGCAGCGCAAGGCCGTGCCCGAGATCGAGGCCTTCATCGGCGGGCGCCTTCTTCCGGGCGAGCTCGCCGCCATGCTGCGCGCCTTGCCGGACTTGCATGGCGAGGGGCTGGAGACCCTCGAGGGCGCGCGCCGCCGCCTGTCCGCTGCTGGCAACGAGGTGCACCAGGCGCTGGATGACCTCGCCGAGGTGGCCCGTGCACTGCAAAGGCAGGGCGGGGGAGTGCGGCTGCATTTCGACCTGGCCGAGCTGCGTGGTTATCACTATCACACCGGCATCGTGTTCGCGGCCTTCGTGCCGGGGCAGGGCCAGGCGATCGCGCGCGGTGGACGCTACGACGGCATCGGCGAGGCCTTCGGTCGTGCCCGCCCCGCGACCGGGTTCTCCGCCGACGTGCGCGCCTTGGTCGCCGTGGCGGACTCGGTCGGCGAGTCGGCCGATGCGGTGCTCGCGCCGGCGGGGGTGGATGATGCCGAGCTCGAGCGCAAGGTGCGCGAGCTGCGCGCCGCCGGGCTGCGCGTCATCCAGGCCCTCCCGGGGCAGGATTCGAGCCCGCGCGCCTTGGGTTGCAGGCGCGTGCTCGAGCGGCACGAGGGGGCCTGGCAGGTACGTGAGGCAAGCGCCGGCTGATCCCGCGTTTTGCCGGGCAGGGCAGGGACGCCCGCCGCATCCAAGGCTCAGTCCCTTGGGCTGCGGTCACCGGGGCCGGGCATGTGCCGGGCCCCGATGTGCCGAAAAATGACAGGGACGGGATTTTTCCGGTTTTTACATGAGATTTGACCTTCATGGCCAAAAGTATTGTGGTTCTGGGCTCCCAGTGGGGCGACGAGGGCAAGGGCAAGGTCGTTGACCTTCTGACCGATCAGGTCGCCGCCGTGGTGCGTTTCCAGGGCGGTCACAACGCCGGTCACACGCTGTGGGTGAATGGCGAGAAGACCGTCCTGCACCTGATCCCCTCGGGCATCCTGCGCGAGGGGGTGGAGTGCGTGATCGGCAACGGCGTGGTGCTCGCGCCGGATGCCCTGCTCAAGGAGATGGCCCAGCTCGAGGCGCGTGGCGTGCCGGTGCGCGAGCGCCTGAAACTGTCCGCGGCCTGCCCGTTGATCCTGCCCTACCATGTGGCGCTGGATCAGGCCCGCGAGCGTGCCGCCGGCCGTGGCGCCATCGGCACCACCGGGCGCGGCATCGGACCGGCCTACGAGGACAAGGTGGCGCGCCGCGCCCTGCGCCTGATCGACCTCATGCACCGCGAGCGCTTTGCCGAGAAGCTCGGCTCGGTGCTGGACTATCACAACTTCGTGCTGAAGAACTATTTCAACGCGGATACCGTCGACTTCCAGCGCGTGCTGGATGACTGCATGGGCTATGCGGAAACCCTCGCCCCGATGATCATCGACGTGACCGAGTACCTGGACGAGCTGCGCAAGTCCGGCAGGAACATCCTGTTCGAGGGTGCCCAGGGCACGCTGCTGGACATCGACCACGGCACCTATCCGTTCGTGACCTCGTCCAACACCACCGCCGGCGGCGCTTCCACCGGCACCGGCGTTGGTCCGCTCGAGCTGGACTACGTGCTTGGCATCACCAAGGCCTACACCACGCGCGTCGGTGCCGGCCCCTTCCCGACCGAGCTCGAGTACGACGCGGCCCAGGACGTCGGCGACCCGATCGGCAAGCACCTCGGCACCAAGGGGCACGAGTTCGGTGCCACCACCGGTCGCCAGCGCCGCTGCGGCTGGTTCGATGCCGTCGCCCTGCGCCGTGCGGTGCAGATCAACAGCATCAGCGGCCTGTGCCTGACCAAGCTGGACGTGCTGGACGGTCTTGATAACCTCCGCCTGTGCGTCGGCTACAAGGTGGACGGCCAGGTCATGAAGGCTCCGCCGGTCGGCGCGGACGGCTTCGCCAGCATCGAGCCGATCTACGAGGACATGCCGGGCTGGAGCCAATCCACCGTCGGCATCAAGCGCGTCGAAGACCTGCCGGCCACGGCGCGCGCCTACATCCGTCGCATCGAGGAGGTGTGCGGCGTACCGGTGGACATCATCTCCACCGGTCCGGATCGCGAAGAGACGATCATCCTCCGCCACCCGTTCGCGGCCTGAATGGAAGAGGGGGGCGGCGTCATGTTTCCGTACCCCCTCGCGCCGAGTACGCCCCCCCGTCGCGGCCCGCTGTCCTTGCCCGACCTGCCCATCCTGCCTCCGTTCGCGGCCGGTATCCATTCCATCCCGACAAGATCACAACGCTTGCGGTATGCTAAGCCCTCGTGATCCTTTAAGCATTCCATCGAGCCTACGCCCGCATGACCTCAAAGCTTGATCCGCACGCCGAGCGCGAAGCGGAAAAGTACGAAAACCCGATCGCCAGCCGCGAGCTCCTGCTCGAGATGATCAAGGCGCATGGCAGCCCCACGACTTTCGAGCGCCTGCTGTTGAACCTCGGCTACGACGATGATGATCGCATCGAGGCCCTGCGCCGTCGCCTTCGGGCCATGGAGCGCGACGGACAGCTGATCCGCAACCGCAAGGGTGGCTACGTGCCGTTGGACAAGTCCGAGCTGGTGCGCGGCCGCGTGATCGGCCACAAGGACGGCTTCGGCTTCCTGGTGCCGGACGAGGGCGGGGATGACGTGTTCCTCTCCGCGCGCCAGATGCGCGCCCTGCTGCACGGCGACCGCGCGGTGGTGCAGATCACCGGCATCGACCAGCGCGGCCGCCGCGAGGGGGCGCTGGTCGAGGTGCTCGAGCGCGCCAATGCCGAGGTGGTCGGCCGCCTGGTGCTCGAGTCCGGCGTGGCCTTTGTCATCCCGGACAACAAGCGCATTACCCAGGACGTACTGATCCCGCAGGACGCGCTCGGTGAGGCGCAGGACGGCCAGATCGTGCGCGTGCAGCTGGTCGAACAGCCGACCTTCCGCAACAAGCCGGTCGGGCGGGTGGTCGAGGTGCTGGGCGATCACATGGCGCCGGGCATGGAGATCGACGTCGCCATCCACACCCATGGTCTGCGTCATGAGTGGCCGGAAGATGTGCTGGCGCAGATCGCGGGCCTCTCCGAGGAGGTGGCCGAGGTCGACAAGCTTGGGCGCGTCGACCTGCGCGATGTGCCGCTGGTCACCATTGACGGCGAGGACGCGCGCGACTTCGACGATGCGGTCTACTGCGAGCCGACCGCCAAGGGCTGGCGCCTGATCGTCGCCATCGCCGATGTCTCCCACTACGTCACCGTGGGCAGTCCGCTGGACCGCGAGGCCTTCTTCCGCAGCACTTCGGTGTATTTCCCGGGCCGGGTCATCCCCATGCTGCCGGAGATCCTCTCCAACGGCCTGTGCTCGATCAATCCGCACGTCGACCGGCTGTGCATGGTGTGCGAGATGCTGATCAACCGCGAGGGCGACATCATCCGCTCGCGCTTCTACGAGGGGGTGATGCGCTCGCACGCGCGCATGACCTACACCCAGGTGGCGAAGATCCTGCTCGACAAGGATGAAGCCTTGCGCAAGGAATACGCCCCAATCGTGCCCCACCTCGAATCCCTGCATGGTCTGTACGGCGTGCTGATGGAGGCGCGCACCCGCCGCGGCGCGATGGACTTCGACACCACCGAAACCAAGATCGTGTTCGGCGAGGGCCGCAAGATCGAGGCGATCGTGCCCTACGAGCGCAATGATGCCCACCGTCTGATCGAGGAGTGCATGATCGCCGCCAACGTCGCGGCCGCGCGTTTCCTCGAGCGACGCAAGATCGAAGGCCTGTACCGCATCCACGACCGGCCGGCGGCGGAGAAGATCGCCGACCTGCGCACGTTCCTCGGCGAGCTCGGCCTCACCTTGGGCGGTGGCGACAAGCCTGAGGCGAAGGACTTCAATGCCGTGCTCGAGGCCGCCAAGGGGCGGGAGGACCAGCACCTGATCCAGACCGTGGTGCTACGGACCATGAAGCAGGCGGTGTATTCGCCGGACAACATCGGTCACTTTGGCCTCGCGCACGCCAATTACGCGCACTTCACCTCGCCCATCCGCCGCTATCCGGACCTGTTGGTGCACCGCGCCATCCGCCACGTCCTGCGTACCGGCGGGCCGGAGCATTTCCCCTATGCGCACGACGAGTTGGGCCTCATCGGCGAGCACTGCTCGAACAACGAGCGCCGAGCCGACGAGGCCACCCGCGATGCCACCGACTGGCTCAAGTGCGAGTTCATGCAGGACCGCGTGGGTGAGGTCTTCGATGGCGTGATCACCGCTGTCACCTCGTTCGGCCTGTTCGTCGAGCTCAAGGGCGTATTCGTCGAGGGGCTGCTGCACATCACCGCGCTCGACAAGGACTACTACCACTTCGACCCGGTCGGTCACCGGCTGGTCGGCGAACGTACCGGCCAGGTCTACCGCCTGGGTGATGCGGTCACCGTGCAGGTGGCGCGGGTCGACCTGGACGAGCGCAAGATAGACTTCGTCCTGCCCCGTGGCGAGGTCAAGCCAGCTGCGGCTGCTGCCGAAGAGGGGGAGGAAACTCCGGCCAGGAAGAAGCGCCGCCGTCGCAAGAAGCCGGGCAAGGGAGGCGCGGAAGAACCTTCTGCGACATCCGTCGAGGCCTTGGGCGATGAGGGCTTCGATGAGCACGAGCCGGGCGATGTGAACGGCAATGTGCTGGTCGATGAGGGTGGAGCCGGGGCTGAACGCAAGCCGAAGAAGCGCCGCCGCCGCCCGCCGCGCCGATCGAGGCCGGAATGAGTCGAAAGCCGGTCGAGAAAGGGGGCGAGGAGCGGAAAGGACGCCGTGCCGGACCGCGCCGGGAACGTGATGAATCCTTCGGCAGTGGCGGGATGAGCTGGCTGTTTGGCATCCATGCGGTCGAGGCCGCGCTGCGTCACGATCCGGCCAATATCGTCCGCCTGCTGTTTGCGCAGGGGCGGCGCGACCTGCGCCTGCAGGAAGTGGAGCGGCTGGCCGAAGAAGCTGGGCTTTCCATCACCCGGGTCGAGCCGCGCGAACTCGACCGGCTGACACGCGTCGACCGCCACCAGGGTGTCGCCGCCCAGTACCGGGCTGCGCCGACCTATGATGAGAACGATCTCTACGCCATGCTGGATGGCCTGGATGAGCCCGCCCTGCTGCTGGTGCTCGATGGCGTGACCGACCCGCACAACCTCGGCGCCTGCCTGCGGGTGGCCGACGGGGCGGGGGCGCAGGCCGTCATCGCCCCCAAGGACCGCGCGGTCGGGTTGACCCCGACGGTGCGCAAGGTCGCCTCCGGTGCGGCCGAGAGCGTACCCTTCGTGCAGGTGACCAACCTTGCGCGTACCCTGGAGGGGCTCAAGCAGCGCAACCTCTGGGTGATCGGCTTGGCTGGCGAGGCCGACCACAGCCTGTACCAGACCCACCTGGCCACCCAGCCTCTGGCCGTGGTGATGGGGGCGGAAGGCTCGGGTCTGCGCCGCCTCACGCGCGAAGCCTGCGACGAGCTGGTCAATCTGCCCATGCTGGGCTCGGTCGAAAGCCTGAACGTTTCGGTGGCCGCCGGCGTCAGCCTGTACGAGATCCGTCGCCAGCGTCTCGCCGCCGGCTGACGGGTTTTGCCGGGGCGGACTTTTCCCCTATAATCCCGCTTTTCCCGCGCCGGTCCTCCTGGTTTGGCGCGGTTCACCCTGCCTGACCGTGATGCGCGGCAGGCTGTTCAATCCGTAGGGAGTATCCATGCGACACTATGAAGTCGTTTTCCTGGTTCATCCGGACCAGAGCGAGCAGGTGCCGGCCATGATCGAGCGTTACCGCTCCATCATCGAAGCCGACGGCGGCAAGATCCATCGTCTCGAGGACTGGGGCCGTCGCCAGCTGGCCTACCCGATCCAGAAGATCCACAAGGCCCACTACGTGCTCATGAACATCGAGTGCGGCCAGCAGGCCATGAATGAGCTGACCGATGCCTTCCGCTTCAACGACGCGGTTCTTCGCAACCTCGTGGTCAAGATGAGCGGTCCGGTGACCGAGCCGTCGCCCATGGTCAAGGAAGAAGAGCCCCGCCGCGGCTCCGCAGTGGCCGATGCCGCTGAGTCCGCCTGATTCTGCTTGCGAGGTATAAGTCATGTCCCGCTATTTCCGTCGTCGCAAGTTCTGCAAGTTCACCGCCGAGGGCGTTGAGCACATCGACTACAAGGATCTCGCCACCCTCAAGGGTTTCCTGACCGAGACCGGCAAGATCGTTCCGAGCCGCGTGACCGGCACCAAGGTGCGCTACCAGCGCCAGCTGGCCGAGGCCATCAAGCGCGCGCGCTTCCTGGCGCTGCTGCCCTACACTGACCGTCACTGAGGGGGGCGCGAGTAATGGAAGTCATTCTGCTGAGCAAAGTTGAGAACCTGGGCAACCTGGGTGATGTGGTGAAGGTGCGCAATGGTTACGCGCGCAACTTCCTGATCCCCTATGGCAAGGCCAAGGCCGCCACCAAGGCTAACGTGGCCGAGTTCGAAGCCCGCCGCGCGGAGCTGGAGAAGGCCGCCGCCGAGGCGCTGGCCGCAGCCCAAGCCCGTGCAGCCCAGCTCGAGGGTGTGTCCGTGACCATCGCCGGCAAGGCCGGTACCGAAGGCAAGCTGTTCGGCTCCATCGGCACCGCCGAGATTGCCGACGCCCTGACTGCCGCCGGCCACGCTGTCGAGAAGCGTGAGGTCCGCCTGCCGACCGGCCCGCTGCGCGCCGTTGGCGAGTACGACATCGAACTGCACCTGCACACCGACGTCAACACCACCGTCAAGGTGAACGTGATCGCCGAGGCCTGATGGCCGTACGCGGTTGCGATGCGAGGGGCGCCACATGGCGCCCCTTCCTTTTTCTCGGCGTTTGCCCATCCGCGCTCTGTGCGTTGGTGAACGCGATCTCTGCGGTTAGAATGCCGCTTTAACCCTTGCGTGTGTCCATGCACCTGACGACCGTCGACCTCGTCCTGCTCGGTGTCATCGCCTTTTCCGCGCTGATCAGTATCCTGCGCGGCTTCATGAAGGAGATGGTCTCTCTGCTGACCTGGGTTGCGGCCTTCGTCATTGGTATCCTCTACGCCGCGCACCTGGCGCCCTTTTTGCCGGCGAGCATCGACATCCCCTCGATGCGCCTCGCCATCGCCTTCGTCATCCTCTTCATCCTGACCCTGATCGTCGGCGGCATCATCAATGCCGTGATCGGACTGCTGGTGAGGAAGACCGGTCTCTCGGGTTCGGATCGCAGCATTGGGGTCGTCTTCGGCCTGGTGCGCGGGGTGTTCCTGGTGTGTGTCCTGATCCTGCTCGGCAGCCTGACGCCGATGCCGCAGGATCCCTGGTGGAAGCAATCTCAGGTCATCCAGAACCTGAGTCCGGTCGCGAAATGGATGCGCGATCTGCTTCCGAATGATTTGGCGCAAAACTTCAAGCTTTGAGATAGCCCATGTGTGGAATCATCGGCATTGTCGGGCGCAGCCCGGTCAACCAGACCATCTATGATGGCCTGACCATCCTCCAGCATCGTGGTCAGGACGCCGCGGGCATCATCACCTGCGAGCAGGGGCGCCTGCACCAGCGCAAGGACAACGGCCTGGTCAAGGACGTGTTCCATACCCGCCACATGCGCCAGCTGGCCGGGAACTACGGCATCGGCCATGTCCGCTACCCGACGGCCGGCAACTCCTCCGCCGCCGAGGCGCAACCGTTCTACGTCAATGCCCCCTACGGCATTGCGCTGGGGCACAACGGCAACCTGACCAATGCCGAGGAGCTGCGCAAGGTGGTGTACGAGCAGGACCTGCGCCACCTCAACACCACCTCGGATTCCGAGGTGCTGCTCAATGTGTTCGCGCACGAGATGCAGCGCTGCGGCAAGCTTGTGCCGACCTTCGACGACGTGTTCGATGCCATCAGCCGCGTCCATCGTCGCATCAAGGGCGGCTATGCGGTGATCGGGCTGGTGGCGGGCATGGGGGTCTTTGCCTTCCGCGACCCGTTCGGCATCCGTCCGGTGTGCTTTGGCGTGCGGGCGACCGAGGAGGGGCAAGAGGTGATCATCGCCTCCGAGAGCGTGGCGGTAGAGGCGCTCGGCTTCAAGCTGGTGCGCGACCTCGAACCCGGCGAGGCCATCTTCGTCGGTGAGGACGGCAGCATCCACACCCGCCAGTGCGCCGACCACCCGACCTATGCCCCCTGCATCTTCGAGCACGTCTATCTGGCCCGGCCGGACTCCATCATCGACGGGGTGTCGGTCTACAAGGCGCGCATGCGCATGGGCGAAAAGTTGGCCGAGAAGGTCCGCCGCGAGTGGCCGGACCACGACATCGACGTGATCATCCCGATCCCGGACACCAGTCGCACCGCCGCGCTCGAGATGGCGGTTGCCCTCGGCGTGCCCTACCGCGAGGGCTTCATCAAGAACCGCTACATCGGCCGTACCTTCATCATGCCGGGCCAGGCGCAGCGCAAGAAGTCCGTGCGCCAGAAACTCAATGCCATCGACCTCGAGTTCGAGGGCAAGAACGTGCTGCTGGTGGACGATTCCATCGTGCGCGGCACCACCTCGGCCGAGATCATCCGCATGGCGCGCGAGGCCGGCGCGCGTAAGGTCTACATGGCCTCCGCCGCGCCGCCGGTACGCTATGCCTATGTCTACGGCATCGATATGCCGGCCCCGGAGGAGCTGATCGCCCACGGTCGCAGTGAGGAGGAGGTCGGGCAGGCCATCGGCGCCGACCGCCTGATCTATCAGGACCTCGACGATCTGATCGACGCCGTGCGTCAGGGCAACCCTTCGCTCACCCGTTTCGACTGCTCCTGCTTCACTGGGGAGTACGTCACCGGTGACGTGAGTGAGGAGTATCTCGCTTCCCTTGCCAGAGCCCGTGCCGACGGGGCCAAGGAGCCCAAGCAGGAAGGTCGCTCGCGCGATATCGTGGCGGTCGGGCTGCACAACGCGGATTGAGGGAATGCGTACTTGGTTTTTGCCGCTGTTGATGGGGGTTTTGAGCATGGCCGGTTTCGCCAATGCCAATGACGCCCTACCGCCGCAGGGGCTCAAGGCCTCCAATGCGGTGCGCGCGGTCGAGGCCCAGTGGCAGCGTGCCGGACAGCCCTATGTGATCGTCAGCATCGCCGCCCAGCGCCTGTACCTGATGCAGGAGGGCCGCCTGTTCAAAACCTATCCGGTGTCCACCTCCGCCTTCGGCCCCGGCGCCCAGGAGGGGAGCAACCAGACCCCCCTCGGACTGCATCGCATCCGCACGATGATCGGTGCTGGCGAGCCGCTGGGCATGGTGTTCAAGGCCCGCAAACCGACCGGGCGCATCGCCGAGATCATCAAGGAGCCGATCGACGTGCCCGAGGACGACGTCACCACCCGCATCATGTGGCTGGAGGGACTGGAGCCCGGCGTCAACCAGGGCGGCAGGGTGGACTCCTACAAACGCTTCATCTACATCCACGGCACCCCGGAGGAAGGGCTCATCGGCCGCCCCGCCTCGCACGGTTGCGTGCGCATGTATAACGCGGATGTGGTCGACCTGTTCGAGCGCCTCGGCGAAGGCACGCTGGTCTACATCACGAACTGACCGGGCTGCTACACTGCCGAAAAAACCAAGAGGCAGCCCCATGCATCCCGAGCAAAGCGACGAGTTCGGCTTCGATACCCTCGCCATCCGCACCGGTCACCACCGCACCCCTCAAGGGGAGCATGGCGAGCCGATCTTCCCCACCTCCAGCTTCGTCTTCGCCAATGCCGCCGAGGCGGCGGCGCGCTTTTCCGGGGCCAAGCCTGGCAACATCTACGCCCGCTTCACCAACCCCACCACCCGCATCTTCGAGGAGCGCCTCGCCGCGCTGGAGGGGGCGGAGGACTGCGCCGCCACCGCCTCCGGCATGGCCGCCATCCTGAGCCTGGGCCTTGCCCTGCTCAAGGCCGGGGATCACGTCATCGTCTCCAAGCAGGTGTTCGGCACCACCACCGTACTGTGGAACAAGTACTTCGCCAAGTTCGGCATTGAGGTCAGCCATGTTGACCTGACCGACCTGGACGCCTGGCGTGCGGCCCTCCGCCCCAACACCCGCCTGTTGTTCCTGGAAACCCCCTCCAACCCGCTGACCGAGATCGTCGACATCCGCGCGGTGGCCGACATCGCCCACGGCGCGGGCGCCTTGCTGGCGGTGGACAATTGCTTCTGCACTCCGGCCCTGCAACGCCCGCTGGAACAGGGTGCGGACGTGGTCATCCACTCCGCCACCAAGTTCCTTGATGGTCAGGGCAGGGCCATCGGTGGCGCGGTCTGCGGGCCGAAAGCCATCACCGACGAGATCGTCGGCGTGCTGCGCACCGCCGGACCCACCATGGCCCCGTTCAACGCCTGGATCTTCCTCAAGGGCCTGGAAACCCTCAACCTGCGCATGAAGGCCCATAGCGCCAACGCGCAAAGGCTGGCCGAATGGCTGGCCGCCCATCCGCGTGTCTCCAGGGTCTACTACCCAGGCCTTGCCAGCCATCCGCAGCACGAACTGGCCAAGCGCCAGATGAAAGGTTTCGGCGGCATTGTCGGCTTCGAGGTCGAGGGTGGGCGCGAGGCCGCCTGGAAGGTCATCGACCACACCCGCCTGTTTTCCATCACCGCCAACCTCGGCGATGTGAAGAGCACCATCACCCATCCCGCCAGCACCACCCACGGCCGCCTGACCGACGAGCAGCGTGCCGCAGCAGGGATCAAGGAAGGGTTGATCCGGCTGGCGGTGGGGCTGGAGGATGCAGAGGATTTGATCCGGGATCTGGCGCGGGGGTTGGATGCACCTCATGGATAAGCCCCAATACGCTGTCCATGCAGAGGATGTGCCAGCGCGAACTACGCCATCCAATTATCCGGAACCTTTCGCCTCGCGCATGGCGGGGCGGATCAAGCGGCCGCTTGGCGACTTCTTCGGCCTGCGAAATTTCGGGGTGAACCTCACGCGCTTGGCGTCGGGTAGCGTATCGGCGCTTCGCCATGCCCACTCAAGGCAGGATGAGTTCATTTACGTCTTGCAGGGTTGCCCGACTTTGCTGACCGATGATGGTGCCGTGGAGCTTCAGCCTGGCATGTGCGCTGGCATGCCGGCGGGAACGGGGCGCGCCTACAGCCTGGTCAATCGAACGGATCAGGATGTCCTCTATCTCGAAATTGGGGATCGCACGCCGGGGGACGAGGTCACCTACCCGGACGATGATATTCAAGCCCGCTTGGAGGATGGGCGTTGGCATTTCGCGCATAAGGATGGCACGCCGTATGCCTGACGCCGGCCCGGCCTGCCCCTGCGGCTCAGGGAGCGTGTATGCCGCATGCTGCGGTCGCTTTATCGACCAGGGCATGCTGCCCGCAACCGCCGAGCAGTTGATGCGTTCGCGTTACACCGCCTTCACCCAAGCCCATGAGTCCTATCTTCTCGCCACCTGGCACGCATCCACGCGGCCTGAATCGTTGGATTTCGATCCCGAAAATCCGGTGAAGTGGCTGGGGCTGCGGATCGACAAGGTGGAGGAGGGAGGCGCCGATGATGATCGTGGGCAGGTGTGCTTCGTCGCCCACTGGCGTGTCGGGGGCGGCCGGGCCCAACGGTTGCAGGAATGCAGCCGATTCGTGCGCGAGCAGGGACGGTGGTTTTACCTGGACGGTGATGTGCGCACGTGATCGTTCGCGCGGAAGCCAAGGCCATCCTTCGGTCCCTGCTTGAGGCGGCCTTGCATGCCGTGGATGGGCGTGTCCTCGTCGCCCGTGCCTTGCACGAGCGGGCCGAGCCGTTCGCGGGGGTGATCGCCTTCGGCAAGGCGGCATCGAGCATGCTGGAGGGAGCGTTGCTGCTCCAGCCTGATGTTCCAGCCCTGCTCATCACCAAGGACGGCCATGTTTCGCCCAGGCTGAGGAGCCATCCTGGTGTGGAGGTGAGGGAGGCCGGTCACCCCTTGCCGGATGCACGCAGCCTCGCCGCCGGTCAGCGCCTGCTCGAATTCATCGCCGCCTCACCCCAGGAGCGCCCCCTGCTGTTCCTGTTCTCCGGCGGGGCATCAAGCTTGGTCGAGGTGTTGCCAACGGGAGTCACGCTGGAGGACTGGCGCCGGGTGAATGCCTGGCTGCTCGCCAGCGGGCTGGACATTCATGCCATGAACGCGGTGCGCAAGCGCCTCTCCTGCATCAAGGGCGGTCGGCTGCTGGAGCATCTGGAGGGCAGGCGCGCCGTGGTGTTGATGATCTCCGACGTGCCCGGGGATGATTCCGCCAGTATCGGCTCGGGGCCCTTGGTGCCGAGCCCTGAGGTGCCGCTGCCGGAGGGCTTACCGGACTGGATCGAACGGCTGCTTGCAACCGCTCCGCCAAGCCCTGCGCCGGAGGATGGGCGTTGGAGACAGGTTGAGTCGCACATCGTCGCCACGAATGGCATGGCCTTGGATGGGGCCGAGCAGGCGGCCATGGGCCTTGGTGTGCCCATCCACCGTCACGCCGAGTTTTTGCAGGGCGATGCGGCCGAGGTGGGCGAGCGGCTGGCGCGTTGGCTCATGGACGCGGCCCCGCCGGGTTTGCACCTCTGGGGTGGGGAGACCACGGTGCGCCTGCCGCCTGAGCCCGGCCGGGGCGGGCGCAACCAGCACCTTGCCCTGAGTGCGGCGCTTGCCCTTGAGGGAACCACGGGCATCACCCTGCTTGCGGCAGGCAGCGACGGCACGGACGGCCCGACGGCGGAGGCGGGGGCCTGTGTGGATGGGGCCACGGCAGTGCTCATCCGTGCAGCGGGCGTCGATCCCGTGCGGGCGCTCGGCGCCGCGGACAGCGGCACGGCCCTGGCCGCCGCCCAGGCCCTGGTTCGCCTGGGGCCGACCGGGACCAATGTCATGGATCTTGTGCTGGCCCTCAAAGATGCATCGGCGCCCGCGCCAAAGGCTGAGGATTGACCGATGCAGCGTCTGACCCTCGAACGCCATCAGGTCTGGATTTACCTCGCCGCCATCGTGCTCGGCCTGGTCATCGGCAGTGGTTTCCAGGCGGCGGGGCCGGTGTTCGAGGCCCTGCTTTGGCCGGCCCTCATCCTGCTGCTGTTCGTGACCTTCGTGCAGGTGCCCTTGCTGCACCTGCGCGAGGCGTTTCTCGACTACCGTTTCGCCGCTGCGGTAGGGATCGGCAATTTCATCGTCGTGCCGCTGCTGGCATGGGCGCTCGTGCAGTTCGTCCCGGATGATCCGGTGTTGCGGCTGGGGGTGCTGATCGTCCTGCTCGTTCCCTGCACCGACTGGTTCATCACCTTTACCGCGCTGGGCGGGGGATGCGTCAATCGGGCGATCGCCGTGACCCCCATCAACCTCGCGCTGCAGCTGCTGCTGTTGCCGGTCTATCTCTGGCTGATGCTGGGGGAGGGGCTGGTGGAGTCGCTGAGCCTCGCCGAAGTCTGGCCGGCCCTTTCGATCGTGCTGTTGCCGCTGATGGCGGCGGCGCTGCTGGAGCGCTGGATCGAGGCCCGGCCGGGGCGGGCGGCGATCCGTGAGCGCCTGGCGTGGTGGCCGGTGCCGATCCTGGCCGTGGTCGTGTTTCTCATCGCCGCCGCACAGGTCGATGCCGTGCGCGATGCGCTGGGCCTTCTGCCGGAGGTCATGGCCCTGTTCGCCGCGTTCCTCGTGCTTGCGGCACTCATCGCCAAGGGGCTGGCGGGCCTGCTGAGGTTGCCGGCCGACCAGGGGCGCACGCTCGCCTTCAGCCTGGGCACGCGCAACTCCTTTGTCGTGCTGCCACTCGTCCTTGCCCTGCCCACCGGCTGGGAGGTCGCCGCCGTGGTGATCGTGGCACAGTCCCTGGTCGAGCTGTTCGGCATGCTGCTCTATCTCTGGTGGGTGCCACGGCGGCTGTTCCGCTCGAGCGAGGGGAGTGGTGGGGGGAAGACGCCCTGACCCCCTGTCGGCTTTGCTAAACTGCGCATCCTCGTCGCTCGCCCTGCGAGCCCGGCATCCCTATCCTTCGAGCCTGTCATGAAGAAGATCCGCACCCGCTTCGCCCCCAGTCCCACCGGTTACCTGCACATCGGCGGCGCACGCACCGCGCTGTTCTCCTACCTGTATGCACGGCGTCACGGTGGCGACTTCATCCTGCGCATCGAGGATACCGACCTCGAGCGCTCCACGCCCGAGTCGGTCAACGCGATCCTCGAGGGCATGGCCTGGCTCAACCTCGAATACGACGAGGGGCCGTTTTATCAGACCAGGCGTTTCGACCGCTACAAGGAGGTCATCCAGCAGCTGCTGGAGAGCGGCCATGCCTACTATTGCTACATGCCGCGCGAGGAGCTGGATCAGCTTCGCGAGGCGCAGATGGCGCGTGGCGAGAAGCCGCGTTATGACGGCCGCTGGCGCCCGGAGCCCGGCAAGGTGCTGCCCGAGCCGCCAGAGGGCGTGCAGCCCGTGGTGCGCTTCAAGAACCCGCTCGATGGCGAGGTGGTGATCGAGGACATGGTGCGCGGGCGGGTGGTGATCCGCAACGAGGAGCTGGACGATCTGATCATCGCCCGCTCGGATGGTACCCCCACCTACAACCTGACCGTGGTGGTGGACGACTACGACATGGGCATTACCCACGTCATCCGCGGGGATGATCACCTCAACAACACCCCGCGCCAGATCAATATCTTCCGCGCCATGGGCGCCGAACCGCCGGTGTATGCCCACCTGCCGATGATCCTCGGCCCGGATGGCGCCAAGCTCTCCAAGCGCCACGGTGCGGTGAGCGTGATGCAGTATCACGAGGAGGGCTATCTGCCCGAGGCCCTGCTCAACTACCTGGTGCGTCTTGGCTGGTCGCATGGCGATCAGGAGGTGTTCAGCCGCGAGGAGATGATCCGCCTGTTCGACGTGGCGGATGTCAACCAGTCCGCCTCGGCGATCAACCCGGACAAGCTGCTGTGGCTCAACCAGCATTACCTTAAGACCAGCGATCCCGGGCACGTGGCCCGTTACCTGGGCTGGCATTTGGGCAACCTGGGCGTGGATCCCGCCCAGGGCCCTGCGCTGGAGGACGTCGTCGTCGCCCTGCGCGAGCGCGCCCGCACCCTGGTCGAGATGGCCCAGCAGGCGGCCTGCTATTTCCGCGATGAGATCGGCTACGACGAGGAGGCCGCGGCCAAGCACCTGACCGCCGCGGCCGATCCCGTCCTGCGCGCCGCGGTCGAGGCGCTGGAAGGCGTGGAGGACTGGCGTGTGCCGGTGCTCGAGGCCTTGATCAAGGACCTCGTCAAGGCCCAGGGCATCAAGTTCCCCATGCTTGCCCAGCCGCTGCGGGTGGCCCTGACCGGCTCCACCGCCTCGCCGTCGATCGACACCACGCTCGCTCTGGTTGGACGCGAGCGCAGCCTCGTCCGCCTGCAGAAGGCCATTTCCTTCATCGAGGCGTCAAAATCGGCTTGACGCTGCGGGGGAGGGTGCGTAAGATGCGCACCCATCCCAACGCTGTGGGGCTATAGCTCAGCTGGGAGAGCGCTTGCATGGCATGCAAGAGGTCGACGGTTCGATCCCGTCTAGCTCCACCAATCGAATTCCCGTTTTCGGGGCTATAGCTCAGCTGGGAGAGCGCTTGCATGGCATGCAAGAGGTCGACGGTTCGATCCCGTCTAGCTCCACCAAACACGGAAAGGCCCGAATGCAAGCATTCGGGCCTTTTTGTTTCCAGTCTTCCCCATTTCGGCCTTCGATGGCAGGCTGGCGGAATTTCAAACAGGAACGAACCATGAACCGCGCATTCAAGATCATGCTCGTGCTCGGCATCGTCCTTACCCTCGTCGGGGTAGGGGTCGGCTTCACGGCCATGTTCATCGATGCCGAGAGCAGCCTGGCGGTCTACTTCATCGGCATCGTGCCGGTTGGTTTCCTGATGACCTTTGCCGCCCTGACCGGCTGGATCCTGGCCGGGGGCAAGTAGTCCCCGGCGGGTCAGGCGGAGCCGAGGGTCCGGCCGGTGGGCGTGGCTTCCCGCTGGCCACTCGGGCCGTAGAGGGGCGGTTGCGCCGGCAGGACGCCAAGCAGGCCAAGGCCTGCATGGATGCTGGCTGAAGCCTTGTGAAGGACCTGGCTGTGCTTGCGGTTGTTGAGGGCGACCTGGGGCAGTCTTTCCCGGATGGATTCCCACAGCGGCGCGAGATCGGGGGACGGGCAAGAGCCCAGCGCATCGTTCATCTGGTTGGGGCCGAACCCGAGCAAGGTCAGGGCCTTGGTCCTGAGCGTCTCGGCCTCGAGCAGGCGGTCAAGCTGCTGGCTGTAATGCTGCAGCAGCTCCGGGGAAAGGGTGTTGCGGGGGAGCGAATCGTCGAGCCTTTCCTGAAGCTCGGCAAGTTGTTCAAGCCCGGCATGCAGTTCCTCCAGCGCCGAGCGCAGGAAGGTGCATGGCGATGGCGATGCGGATTCCGTCATCACGCCTTGCCGAGGGATGACTCGAGCTCGATGAAGCGGTTCGCGATGCGCTGGGGATCAATGGAGTAGCGCCCTTCGGCGATCAACTCCTTGATGCGCTCCACCTTGGCGCTGTCGAAGGCGGGCGTGGAGGCCATCTCACGGCTCGCCGCCGCGATCTGGCTGCCCGTTTCGGTCAGGGTGATGCTGTCCGCGGCCGCTTCGCCAGTCGGCTTGCTGTGGCCCGCGGCTGAACCTGCGCGACTCCGCTCGCTGACGGATGTCTCCAGCGGACGGGGGCGGCCTGTCAGGTTGTCGATACTGGTCATGTGGGTTCTCCCCGGGCGTCGTGCCCCTTTGGTAAGCAGTATATCGGAAGCTGCCGCGGAAACTTTAGCCGTCGCGGACATGTGCCGTGACGAGCCGAGTTGAAAAAGGCGCGACGCCCTTTTGCAACATCCTGATTAGGGGCAGAGGCAACATCGTCGGCGGCGATGCCTCAAAACACGATCTCCACTTCGCCGGCGCCGCTGATGATGGCTTCGACGACGCGTCCGGAACTGAGGTTCCGCACCGGGATGCGATCCCCCAGCCCCCCGTCGCGCATGGCCTCGCCCATCATGATGACTTCGAAGGCCCCGGGGCGGGCGACGATGCGCACCTTGTCGCCCTTGTTGACCAGGGTTGGAGCCTGTAGATTGGATGCGCTCAGGATCTCTCCGCTGCCCAGCGGCCGCTTGGCGAGCATGCCGGCCAGGGCGTGGGGATCGGTGAAGAATCCATCCGTCAGGCGGGTGACGTCCCGTTCCTGGAGTTCGACATCGGCGAGGTTGATCGGGCTTCCCTTGGGCAGGGGGCGGTTCGCGATGACCACGGGGCGGAAGACCTTGATCCGGGCGGAGACATAGATCTTCCACGGGCTGCTGCCCTCGCAGCGCACGCCCACGGTGAGCGACCCGCTGCCACGCTGGCTGCCGGGGGTAAAGGCCTGCAATGGTTTGTCACAATCGGCAAGGCGCAGCCTAGGGTCGAGGGGGTTGATCTCGACCTCCCGGCGCATGCCTGGGCGGGGAGGCAGGGATTCGTCGATAAATTGGCGGACGGTTGCGTTGATGTCGTCGAGCGAATGGGCTGCATGGGCGATCGAGGGTACGCACAACGCCTGCCAGGTCAGCAGTGCTGCCAGCATGCCGAGACTCGATGGGGTAAGGCTGCGGATATTCATGCCAAAGACCTTGCACATTGCGGGCCAAGACCGGATGTGCTCAAGTTGCAACCATGTGTGCCGACATGACCCCTGACCCAATTCATGGAACCTGTGCATGAAAGATGTTTTGGCAACGGTCGATTCCCGGACCAAGCTTGCGGGACATAACCGTCTTGAACTGCTGATCTTCGGCCTGGATGGCAAGCAGCGCTTTGGCATCAACGTCTTTAAGGTGCGGGAGGTGCTGCGCTGTCCGCCGTTGACCGCCGTACCCAAGGCCAACCCGGCCATCAAGGGCATTGCCGACGTGCGTGGTCATACCCTCACCATCATCGATCTTGCGGAGGCCATCGGCATGCCCGCGGTGGCGCCGGATGAGATCGAGAACGCCTTCGTCATCATCACCGAATACAACCGCGCCGTGCAGGGCTTCCTGGTGCGCTCGGTCGACCGGATCGTCAACCTGAGCTGGCAGGAGATCATGCCGCCCCCCGTCGGTACCAGCGCCACCAACTATGTGACGGCGGTGACGCGCGTGGACGGGCAACTGGTGGAGATCATCGACGTCGAGCAGATCTTCAGCACCGTGGTCGGCATTTCGAAGCATATCTCCGAGGACCTGATGCACGAGGTCGTACAGACCGGGCCGCATGGCAACATGAAGGTGCTGGTCGCGGATGATTCCTTCGTGGCGCGTAACCAGGTCAAGCACACCCTGGACGAAATGGGACTGCCCTCGGTCCTGGTCAAGAATGGCGCCGAGGCCCTCAACCTGCTCAAGAAATGGGCTGCCAGCGGCAGTGAGCAGCTGGATCAGCTGCTCATGGTGATCTCCGACATCGAAATGCCGATGATGGACGGTTACACCCTGACGTCCGAGATCCGCCGCGACGAGCGCCTGCAGAATCTCTACGTCGTGCTGCACACCTCGCTCAGCGGAAACTTCAACCAGTCCATGGTGAAGCAGGTTGGGGCGAACCGCTTCATTCCCAAGTTCCATCCCGATGACCTCGCGCAGGCGGTGCTCGATCGCCTGCGCGATGTTCAGGCCCACAGCTGATGCTGTCCTCCGCCGACGACCAGGCCTTCGCCTTCCTGCAGCGCTTCATCGAGCGCGAAAGCGGGATCGTCATCGCGGACAACAAGCGCTATCTGCTCGAGGTGCGCCTGGCGCCCCTCATGCGCAGCGAAGGGCTGGCCAGCTTCGGGGATCTCGTCGCGGCCCTGCAGGGCGCGCGTGGCGCCAGCTTGCGGCCGCGTATCATTGAGTCGATGACCACCCACGAAACGCTCTGGTTTCGTGACCGCTTCCCGTTCGACTTCTTCCGCGACCATCTCCTGAAGGAGCATGCCCAGTCGAATGACGGTCCCTTGACGGTGTGGTCCGCCGCCTGTGCCACGGGGCAGGAACCCTATTCGCTGAGTATCCTGGCCGAGGAGTTCGCGGCGATGCATCCCCGCTCCCATCCCGATGTCAAAATATTGGCCACCGACATCTCCACGGCCGCACTGGAGGTCGCGCGGCAGGGGGTGTACGACGCCCTGGCCCTGCGGCGCGGCATGGATGAGGTGCGTCTGCGCCGGTTTTTTACCGAGTCGGCTGGCGGATGGAGGGTCAGGCCAGAGGTCGCGGCGCGCATCACGTTCCGTCCCCTGAACCTTCTGGCAGGTTTCCCTCATGTCGGGAAGTTCCATGTCATTTTCTGTCGCAACGTACTGATTTATTTTACGGGCGATCGCAAGACGGATATCCTCGATCGGCTGCTGCAGGCCCTTCATCCGGGGGGGCATCTTGTGCTGGGCGCCTCCGAGACCATCCCCGAGCCCCTCATGCTCAAGCACCAGCTTGCTCGCCAGGCCCGCGGTGGTGGCATCTACCGCAAGCAGCCCGCTCCTGCCGGGAGGTCCTGACGGATCTGCAACCCCTCCGGGCTGGCATGATAGATGCTTGTGGTTCGGGCGTGATTCCATGTCAGGAGGTTGCGATGAGCACCATCCACGACCGTATCTTTTCCAGCCATGATGAGGCCCTGGTGCTGCGAGCGCAGCGGGCAAACGTCCTAGCATCCAACCTTGCCAATGCAGACACGCCGAATTACAAGGCGCGCGATATCGATTTCCGTGCAGCCCTGAGCGATGTCCAGGGCGCCGCGCTTGGCCTGCAAAGAACCCGTGCGGGACATCTTCCCGCGGGGGAGAACTCCCTTGCGGGGGTGCAGCAGGCCTATCGTGTGCCCACCCACCCCTCGCTGGACGGCAATACGGTCGATGCCCAGCAGGAGCAGGCGCGCTTCGCCGAAAATGCGGTGCAGTACCAGGCAACTTTGACCTTTCTCAACGGTCGAATTTCCGGTCTCATGGGCGCGCTGAAGGGTGAATGACCATGTCCCTGTTCAAGATCTTTGATATTTCGGGATCGGCCATGAGCGCGCAGACCACGCGCCTCAACGCCACCGCCAGCAACCTGGCCAATGCCGATACCGTCGCGGGCAGCGCGGCCGAGGCCTACAAGGCGCGACATCCGGTCTTTCGCACGCATTTCCAGGACGCCCTCAGTGCGGGCGTCAACACGGCGGGCATCGTGGAGAGCCGGGCGCCGGTCCAGATGCGTTATGACCCGGGTCACCCCCTGGCCGATGCCCAGGGCTATGTCTACGGCTCCAACGTGGATGTGGTGGAGGAGACGGTCAACATGATGTCGGCCTCGCGCTCTTACCAAACGAACGTTCAGGTGTTAAATACGTCCAAGGAATTGATGTTGCGCACCTTGAACCTTGGCAAATCCTGAGGAGGGCGTTGATGAGTGCGATTTCCACTGATCCGTACACCAGTCTCGGGCTTGGCTTGCCCTCGAAGGACAGCCAGTCCGGCAAGGGCAATCTCGCCCAGAATGACTTCCTGAAGCTGATGACCACTCAGCTGATGAACCAGGATCCCTTCGCGCCCATGGAAAATGGCGAGTTCCTTGGGCAGATGGCCCAGTTCTCCACCGTATCCGGCATTCAGTCCTTGCAGTCATCCTTCGAGAAACTGGCCGCTTCCCTGCAGACCAGTCGAGTGCTGGATGCAAGCTCCATGGTGGGCAAGCAGGTCCTGGTCAGGAGCGAGAAGGCGGACCTGGTCGCAAGTGTGGATGCCGCGGGAGCTCCCGGGCCCGGTGTCCTCCGCGGGGCGGTCGAGGTTCCGGGCGGCGTGAACCAGGTGGGCATTCGCATCGAGGCGGAATCCGGGGCAACCCTGCACTCCCAGCTCTTGCCGGTGTCAACGAGTGGACTGGCCGATTTCAGCTGGGATGGTCGTCTGCCGGATGGAAGCTACGCGCCCTCGGGCCGCTACCGCGTCGTGGCGGAGGCCAAGGTCGATGACCAGCTCACCAGTTTGCCTGTCCAGTCCGCATCCCGTGTCACCAGTGTGTCGCTGGTGGATGGGTCCATCCAGCTCCACACGGAGCAAGGCAGCATCAGCCTTGCCGAAGTCACCCGAATCATGGCCTAAGGAGGCGCTTCCATGTCCTTCAACACCTCGCTCAGCGGTCTGAACTCTGCCTCCAAGGATCTTGGGGTCACCAGCAACAACATCGCCAACGCCAACTCCACCGGCTTCAAGAAGTCCCGCACCGAATTCGGCGACATCTACGCGGTGAGTGCCTTTGGCAACAGCAAGACGGCGACGGGGCAGGGGGTGACCACGCAGGTCGTCTCGCAGCAATTCGTGCAGGGCAACCTGCAGTTCACCGACAGCGGCCTGGATCTGGCGATCACGGGGAGTGGTTTCTTTGCCGTCGCGCCCAACCTCTCCAACCTGGAGTTTCAGTACACCCGCTCGGGCGGGTTCGGTATCAACAAGGACGGCTACGTGGTCAACAATTCGGGCCAGTACCTGATGACCCTGCCGGTCAACAAGTCCGATGGCACTGTGTCCTCGACCGCCCTGAGTACCGCCCAGCCTCTGCTCGTTCCTGCCTCCTCCGGTGTGCCGCGGCCGACCACCGAGGTAGAGCTGGGCGTCAACGTTCCGGCAGACGCGGCTTCGCTCAACGTGAACAACTTCGATCCTACCGAACCGACGACCTACACCAATGCGACCTCGGTGACGATCTACGATTCGCTCGGGGATTCCCACATCCTTACCACCTACTTTGTGAAGGACAACGCAACACCAAACAACTGGGCCGTGTTCCAGTTTGTCGACGGTGCGCCTTTGCAACTAGCGAGCCCGGCGGGTACAACGGGCGGCGGCTATCAGTACGCCACCATGACCTTCAATAACGACGGCACCCTCGCGGGAACGACACCGGCCACGATCACCTCGCAGTCGTTCCCGGGGCCGACTGCAACCGATCCATTGCCCAACGGTGCCAACCCGTTGGTCCTGACCCTCGATCTCGCCAACAACAAGCCGACCCAGTTCGCCAATCTCGGCTTCGTTGTCAACAAGCTTTCCCAGGATGGCGCCACGACCGGCCGTCTGTCGGGGCTTACCATCGGTGAGGACGGCTTGGTGCGGGCCAACTATTCCAACGGTGATTCCGAGGCGCTGGGTAAGGTGCTGATGGCGGATTTCCGCAATCCGCAGGGCCTCAGGCAGGTCGGCAACAACTCCTGGGTCGAGACCATCGACTCGGGTACCCCGCTGGTGGGTGAGGCGGGAACGGGGCGTTTCGGTCTCATCCAGTCCGGTGCCCTCGAGGCGTCCAACGTCGACCTGACCGCCGAGCTGGTCAACCTGATCACCGCCCAGCGTAACTTCCAAGCGAACGCCAAGGCCATCGAGGCCAACAAGGCGCTCAGCGACACCATCATCAATATCCGCTGATCGCACGACGGATCGTTGACCAAGGGGCTTCGGCCCCTTTTTTCATGCCTTTCTCATCTCTTGGCACGAACCGTGCTTGATTTATTGGCGTGCAAACCCTTCGAGGAGGTGCGTCTTGGATCGCATGCTCTATATCGCCATGAACGGGGCCAAGAACGCCTTACTGGCCCAGGCGACCAACAGCCACAACCTGGCCAATGCCAACACGGTCGGCTTCAAGTCCGACCTGGACGAGTTCAAGTCCCTCCCGGTCTATGGGCCGGTCATGGCCTCGCGCGTGTACAGCGAGGACTCGCGGGCGGGCACGAACCTGAACGCGGGTTCGATCATGACCACCGGCCGCGAGCTCGACGTGGCCATCCAGGGTGAGGGCTGGCTGGCCGTCCAGGCAGCGGATGGCCAAGAGGCCTACACCCGCGCTGGGGATCTGCGTGTCGATAGCGCCGGATTATTGACGACGGGGGCCGGGCACCCCGTGCTCGGTAATGGCGGGCCGATCGCCATCCCTCCCGCCGCCAAGGTCGAGATCGGCGCCGATGGCGGCATCACCGTCCTGTCTCCGGGGGATCCCGCCACCGCACCGTTGCTGGTGGACCGCATCCGCTTGGTCAACCCGCCTAAGGAAGCGATGGAGAAGCGCCTCGATGGCCTGATGGGGGTCAAGCCTGGCACCGAAGTGGTGGCCGACGCCAACGTGCGTGTGATCTCGGGGGCGCTCGAGGGCAGCAACGTGAATGCCGTGGACTCGATGGTGCGCATGATCCAGTACGCGCGCATGTTCGAAACCCAATCCAAACTCATGCAACAGGCCGACGCGAATGGCGAGGCCACCAACCGCCTGCTGGCGCTGGGCTAATCGAGGAGACTGAATCATGACCGCTCCCGCACTGTGGATCGCCAAGACCGGCCTGGACGCGCAGAACACGCGCATGTCGGTCATCTCCAACAACCTGGCGAACGTCAATACCACCGGTTTCAAGCGCGACCGGGCGGTGTTCGAGGATCTGATTTACCAGAACTACCGTCAGGTCGGTGCCAACAACACCCAGGACAACCTGTTGCCTTCGGGCCTCAACATCGGGACAGGCGTGCGTGTGGCGGCAACCGAGAAGCTCCACCTGCAGGGCAACCTGCAACAGACCGAAAACGCGCTGGACCTGGCGATTCAGGGGCGGGGATTCCTGCAGGTCCTGATGCCGGACGGCACCATCAACTACACCCGCGACGGCAGCCTGCAGCTCAACGAGCAGGGCCAGCTCGTCACCGCGAGCGGTTTCCTGCTGGAACCCGCGATCGCGATCCCGGAAAACGCCCAGAGCATCACCATCGGCAACGACGGGACGGTATCCGTCCAGCTCCAGGGGCAGCCCATCCCGACCCAGGTGGGGCAGATCACCCTGGCGGACTTTATCAACCCGGCCGGACTGCAGCCGGTGGGCAGCAACCTCTTCCAGGAAACCGCTTCCAGCGGCGCGCCCCAAATCGGTACGCCGGGCCTGAACGGCATCGGCATGCTGCAGCAGGGGTTCCTGGAAAGCTCCAACGTGAACGTTGTCGAGGAGCTCGTCAGCATGATCGAAACGCAGCGGGCCTACGAGATGAATTCCAAGGCCATTTCGACCACGGACGGCATGCTGAGCTTCCTCAATTCGCGCGTAGGGGCCTGATGATCATGACCAAGCTGGTTCGTTCCGTGCTGTTGGCCGGCGGTGTGGCGGTGTTTTCCGGATGTGCCAGTCAGCCGCCGATGGTCAGCGATCCGACCTTCGCCGCCGTGCTCGAGCCCGAGCCCCGGATGCTGGAGCCGAAGCGCAACGGCGCCATCTTCAATCCCGAGATGCACGGCGGCCTGTTCGGCGACCAGAAGGCCTTCCAAGTAGGCGATGTGCTGACTGTCAAGCTGCAGGAGAAGACCGACGCATCGAAGTCTGCCAAGGCCACGTCGACCAAGGCCGACAGCGCTGATATGGCCGTTTCCAGTCTTTTCGGCCTGCCCGCAAACACGGTTGCCAACATGGACGCGACGCTGGCCGCCACGCGTAGTTTCGGCGGCGATGGCACGGCCACGCAGAAGAACAAGCTGGAGGGTGATATCACCGTCACCGTGGCGCGGGTGCTGCCGAACGGCAACCTGATCATCCAGGGCGAGAAGTTCATCGGCATCAACCAGGGCCTGGAGTTCGTGCGTGTATCCGGTGTCGTCCGCCCGGCGGACGTGGCGCGGGACAACACGGTGCTCTCCACCCGGGTGGCGAATGCGCGCATCCAGTACGGCGGCGAGGGGGCGATCAACGATGCCAACACCCAGGGCTGGCTCGGGCGCTTCTTCAACAGCCCCTTCTTCCCGCTCTGAGTCGAGGGAGATCGCATCATGCATCAGCACATCAAGGGTTTGATCACGCGTTCCGCATGGTTGCTGGCGGCCATGCTGGCCTGCACGACGGTCCAGGCCGAGCGGATCAAGGATCTGGCGTCCATCGAAGGGATGCGCGGCAACCAGCTCATGGGCTACGGCATCGTGGTCGGCCTGGACGGTACGGGGGACTCGAGTTCACAGGCCCCGTTCACCCTGCAGAGCATCAGGAACATGCTTGAACGTTATGGCGTGACGATGCCGCCCGGCAACATGCAGCTCAAGAACGTCGCCGCCGTGACCGTGACCGCCGAGCTGCCCCCGTTTGCCCGCCCCGGGCAGAAGATCGACGTGACTGTGGCCTCAATGGGCAACGCCAAGAGCCTGCGTGGGGGGGCCCTGATCATGACCCCGCTGCGCGGGGCGGATGGCAAGATCTACGCCATGGCCCAGGGCAACCTCGTCGTGGGGGGCTTCGGGGCGCAGGCCAAGGATGGGTCGCGCATCAGCGTCAATGTGCCGAGCGCCGGACGCATTCCGCTCGGCGCGACGGTGGAGCGCGACGTGCCCACCGACATCGCCGCCAACGGAACCATCAACCTGACCCTCAACACCCCGGACTTCACCACCGCCAAGCGGGTGAGCGATTTGATTAACCGCCAGCTGGGCGGCGGGGTGGCCGAGGCCATCGACGCGGTCACCGTGCGTGTCAATGCCCCGGCGCGTCCGGACCAGCAGGTGAATTTCCTGTCGTATCTCGAGAACCTCGAGGTGACACCGGGCGAGCCGGCGGCGCGGGTGATCGTCAACTCGCGCACCGGCACCGTCGTGATCGGCAGCAACGTGCGCGTCAGCCCGGCGGCAGTCACCCATGGCAGCCTGACGGTGGCGATCAGGGAGGGTGCGCAGGTCAGCCAGCCGGGGGCCTTCGCCAGGGGTGAAACGGTCGTCACGCCGGAGTCCGAGATCGCGGTGCAGCAAGAGAAGAAGCCCATGTTCCTGTTCGCGCCCGGGGTGACCCTGAACGAGATCGTGCAGGCGGTGAACCAGGTTGGTGCCGCCCCGGGGGATCTCGTGGCCATCCTCGAGGCCTTGAAGGCGGCGGGCGCGCTCAAGGCCGAACTGATCGTCATCTGATCGCAAGAGGGTGAATGATGAGCACGATCCATGATCCAGCCCTGGTCAACGACTTCGGCAGTCTCACGCGCCTCAAGGCACAGGCGGCGCGTGATCCGCAGGCGCAGGCCAGGACCGTGGCCGGCCAGTTCGAGGCTCTGTTCATCCAGCAGATGATCAAGACCATGCGTGCAGCCAGTCCCGGGGACCCGTTGATGGATGGGGCTGGGGTGCAGATGTTCCGCGACATGCAGGACCAGCAGCTGGCTTCCGGCATGGCCAAGAGCGGGGGGGTTGGGCTGAGCGATTTCATCCTGCGACAGCTCACCCCGCAGGGGGGGCGCTCCACCAAGATCCTGCCGCCCAAGCCGGACGGCTTCCCGTCGCTGGACCTCAACAAGCTGCGCAACAAGAACCCGCAGGAGGAAGCACCGGCGAGCGCCGAGGCGGCCGGTCCGGCGAAGAAGGAAACACGCGAGGCCACTGCGAGAGTGGCGGAGAAATCAACCCTGCCCGCAGCGCTGGCCTTCCGCTCCTTGCCCCGCAGCCCGGCATCCGGAAACGGTGGTCGCCAAAGCGGGGATGCGCGTGTTCGCTGGGAGGAGCCTAGCCAGTTCGTTCAGGATCTGATGCCCCATGCCCGCGCCGCCGCGGCGCGCCTGGGGGTCGACCCGCAGGTGCTGGTCGCCCAGTCTGCGCTCGAGACCGGCTGGGGCCGGCATCTGCCGAGCGACGGTGCGGGCCGGCCGAGCATGAACCTGTTCGGTATCAAGGCCCATGGTGGCTGGAGCGGGGAGCGGACGGTGGCCTCCACCCTCGAGTACGAGGGGGGGGCAATGGTGCGCAAGAGCGAGGCGTTCCGTGCCTACGGGTCGATCCGTGCGGCCTTCGACGATTATGTGAGTTTCCTGCAGTCCAATCCACGTTATACCGAGGCCCTGAGGCATGCGGGGGACAGCGAGCGCTTCGTCCAGGAACTGCAGAAGGCCGGCTATGCCACCGATCCGCGCTATGCCGACAAGATTCTGTCCATCCTGCGCGACAGCCCCCTGAGCGAGATGGGCTGATGTCCTCAAGGCCGAGGACTCGTTCCGGTTAAAGTTTTGGCCGATCTGGCCGATACTACGGCAAAGCCCCGTGTGAGGATCCTTCCATGGCTGATTTTCTCAGCACCTCGGTCAGTGGCCTGACTTCGGTCCAGCGTGCGCTGGACGTGCTCAGCCACAACATCGCCAATGCCTACACGGAAGGTTACAGCCGGCAAACCGTGACCCTCGCGACACGCGCGCCCCAGCAGACCGGGCAGGGGGCGATCGGCAGCGGCACCGCCCTCACGAACGTCACGCGTGCCTTCGACCAGTTCCTGAACGGCACGTTGCAAACCGCCCTGACCGAGCAGGGACGCCTGCAGGTGCGGGACAGTTTCCTCGGGCGGATGGAGGACATTCTCGGGGATGGGTCGAATGGTCTGTCGAAGTGGATGACCGATTTCTTCAACGCGGCACAGGATCTCGCGAACCATCCCTCGGATGTCGCCGTGCGCACCACCTTCCTCGGGGCGGCGCGCACCCTGGCCCAGCAGGCCAACACGCTGGACCGCCGCCTCGGCGAGCTGGACCGGGATGCCGCCCGCCAGGCGGCGCGCACGGGGGCGGAGGTCAACGAGATCACCGGTGAACTGGCCAAGCTCAATGCCAGCATCCTGGACATGCGCAACAAGTTCCCCGATCACGAGCCCAACGACCTCCTTGATCGCCGTGACCTGCTGCTGCGCAATCTGTCCGAGAAGGTCGACATCAGCACCTTCAGCGACGGCGAGGGGAACGTTAACGTCACCCTCGCCAACGGCGAATGGCTGGTCCTGAAGGATCGCCAGAACAGCCTGATCGTCGCGCCCACCGGCACCGGAACCAAGGTGCTGGTGGAGTCCAAGGGCGGGACCAAGGATATCACCGGCCAGATCTACGGCGGCGAGCTGGGGGGGGCTCTGCGCGTCAGGACCGAGGTGCTGGAGCCCCTGCGTGCCGAACTGGGACGGCTGGTGCTCAGCTTTGCCCAGGCGTTCAATAGCCAGCATGCCCAGGGGCAAGACCTGGACGGGAACCCTGGCACGGCCGGTTTCTTCACCGTTGATGGCCTGTCGCCCAGCTTTGTTGGCCAGCCGAAGGTCGAGCCCCCGTCCTCCGGCGTGACGATGAGCATCACCGATGTGGATGCCCTGACCGCGAGCGATTTCCGTCTCAAGTACATCGGCGGGCAGTGGGATCTGTACAAGATGGGGCAGGACACCCCCCTCATGACCAATGTCGGCGCCTTGCCCCAGCCCTTCCAGGTGGTCGATGGCGCGACCAGCGAGGGGGTCGAGATCGACGCCTCGAGCCTGCCGGCCGTGCCCGGAGCGAACGATCCGACCGAGGTCGTGATCCGGCCGATGGCCGGGGTGATGCGCGACCTCGCCCTCGGGGTCACCGATCCGCGCGGCATTGCCGCTGGCACGCCCGGTTCCGGGCCGGGGGACAACGGCAACATGCTGTCCCTGGCGGGGATCGGCAGTCTGCAGGATGTGGTGCATGGCGACACCTCGCTGAACAACGCCTTTGCCACCATCCTGGCGGGGTTCGGCGCCGAGGCGCGGGGAACCCGCATCAGCTTCGAGGCGCAGCAACTGGTGGTCAAGCAGACCCAGGACCGGCGCGAGTCCATCGTGGGCGTCAACCTCGACGAGGAAGCCGCCAACCTGGTGCGCCTGCAGAACCACTACATGGCCTTGTCCAAGTCCATTTCCGTGGCGGACACCCTGTTCCAGTCGCTGCTGCAGGCAGCGGCCTAAGGAGGCGCAGCGATGGATTCCCGTATCTCATCATCGACCTTTTTCAACCAGGGGCTCACCGGCATGAGCACCGCGCAGACGGCCATGGCCAAGGCCATGCAGGAGCTCAGCAGCGGCAAGCGTGAGATCCGCCCATCCGACGACCCCCTTGCGAGCGCGACCCTGGTCGAACTGGAGCGCAGCGTCGGCCGCCTGCAGCAGTATCAGCGCAACGCCGATGTGGCAGATGCCCGCCTTGGCCAGGCGGAAAATGCCCTCCAGGGCATGACCGAGGTGCTTCACCGTGCTCGCGAGGTCGCCATCCAGTTCAACAATGGCACGCACGATGCGGTATCGCGCGACGCCCTGCGGAACGAATTCGGCCAGCTGCGAGACCAGATGCGTGACTTGTTGAACACCCAGGATGAGCGGGGGGAGTACATCTTCGCAGGGAGCAAGGTCACCACCAAGCCCTATCCCCCGGGCAATCCCCAGACCTATGCCGGCGACGGCCTGGGACTCAGCCTGCAGATTGCGGACGGACGGACCATCCAGGTGGGGCAGGTCATGTCCGATCCGCTGAATCCGGATGAAATGAAGAATTTCCTGGATGCGCTCGACGCCCTGGCCTCCGGTACCGAGACGGTTCCCAACGAGGCGGATCTGGCTCCCATTGCCGCAGGACTGGACAAGGTGGTCACTATGCGCGCTCAGATCGGCAATGCCATGAATGCAGTATCCCTCGCCCGTGCCGACAATGAGGGGGAGTTGTATGGCTATAACTCGACCCTTTCCGCCCTGCGCGACACCGACTACGCCTCCGCCATCACCGAGCTGAACAAGCAGACCCTGTTGCTGCAGGCCACCCAGAGTACCCTTGCCAAGGTGCAGGGGCTGTCATTGTTCAACGTGATCTGATGGACCACGGCGGGGGCATCCCGCCAAGCCGCGGCCAAAGCGGGGTATGATGCCCGCTTTGCCGTGCTTGGGGCCTCTCGTGAACCCATCCTCTCTATCCCTGACCTTTTTTGCCAGCGCCGCCAAGGGCCTGGTCTCCGTCGTGGCCGAGGAGCTGCGCCAGCTGGGCGCGCAGAGCTTGCGCGAGCATCCGGCGGGTGTGCACTTTTCCGGCGATCTGGCCCTCGGCTACCGGGCCTGCCTGTGGCTGCGTTCGGCCAGCCGGGTGTTGGTGGAGATCGCCCAGCTCGGGGCTGAGGATGTCGATCACCTTTATGTCGGCGTGCGCGAGCTCGATTGGCCTGCATGGCTCAATCCGGGGCGCAGCTTCGCGGTCAGCTTCCATGGCTCGAACCACTCCATCCGTCATACGGGCTTCGGCGCGCAGAAGGTCAAGGACGCCATCGTGGATGCCTTCCAGACCCGCCATGGCCGCCGTCCGCTGGTCGATCCCCGCCAGCCGGACCAGACTGTGCACGTCCATCTCTCAGGGAGTCGGGCGCGCATCGCTCTCGATCTGGTCGGCCTTGAGGCCCTGCACCACCGCGGCTATCGCCAGCAGGCTGGTGAGGCGCCCCTGCGCGAGACGCTTGCCGCCGGCCTGCTCTGGCGCGCCGGCTGGCCGGCGATCGCGGCGGAAGGCGGGGCCTACCTCGACCCCATGTGCGGTTCAGGCACCCTGCTGATCGAGGCCGCCTGGATGGCGGGTGACGTCGCTCCCGGCCTCCTGCGCCGGGCCTGGGCACTGACGTACTGGCCGCGCCACGACGAGGTCCTCTGGCGATCCCTGCTCAACGAGGCGCGCGAGCGCCGTCTGGCGGGGCTCGGCCGCATTCCCCTCATCCTTGGTTTCGACCGCGACGCGCGCATGCTGCCGGTGGCGCGCGCCAACCTCGAGCGTGCCGGGCTGTCGGAGCATGTCCGTGTCGCTCACGGCGCGGTCGAGACGGTGCATCTGCCCGATGACCTGCCCGGCCGCGGCCTCATGCTGACCAATCCGCCCTACGGCGAACGCCTGGACAGTGTGGGCAACATGCCTGCCTTGTACGCGGCCCTGGGTACTCTCATGGCGCGAGATCTGCTGGGTTGGGAGGCGGCCTTGATCCTGCCGAAGGATGCCGAGGCCTGGCATCTTGGTTGGCGCGCCTACCGCTCCCACGATGTGTTCAACGGGGCGCTCGAGTGCCGCCTGTTGCGCATCCACGTCCAGGAGGACCAGAAGCTTGCCCCGCGCGTCGAGGACGATGGCTCGGCCGCGCGCCTGATCCGCGCTTGCGCCCCCATGGCGGAGTCCGATGGCGCGCGCATGGTGGCCAACCGCCTGCGCAAGAACCTCAGGGAGCTGGGCCGCTGGGCCGCGCGTGAGGGCGTGACCTGCTACCGCGTCTATGATGCCGACATGCCCGAGTACTCGCTGGCGATCGACCTCTATCACGATGTCGAGGGCAAGCGCTGGGTGAATGTGCAGGAATACGCGGCCCCGGCCAAGGTCGATCCCGAGGCGGCCCGCCGGCGCCTGCGCGAGGCGATGGCCGTCCTGCCCGAGGTGCTTTCGGTCGCGCCCGAGCAGGTCTTCCTGCGTGTGCGGGAGCGCAAGAAGGGGGAGAGCCAGTACGAGAAGCAGGCCGAATTCGGCATCTTTCACGAGGTCAGGGAGGGCAAAGCCCGCCTGCTGGTGAACTTCACCGATTACCTCGACACCGGTCTGTTCCTCGACCACCGCATCACCCGCGGCTGGCTGGGCGAGTGGGCTGCCGGCAAGGACTGCCTCAACCTGTTCTGCTACACCGGGGTGGCGAGCCTGCACATGGGCCTTGGCGGGGCACGCTCGACCACCTCGGTCGACATGTCGCGCACCTACCTGGACTGGGCGCGACGCAACCTCGAGCTGAACGGACTGGGGGGCGGTGCGCATCGGCTGGTCCAGGCCGACTGCCTGGCCTGGCTGGACGAGGCCGCCCGGGCGGGCGAGCGCTTCGACCTGATCTTCCTCGATCCTCCGACTTTCTCCACCTCCAAACGCATGCAGGTCACCCTGGATGTGCAGCGCGACCACGTGGAGCTCATTCGCAAGGCGATGGCCCTGCTGCGCCGTGGTGGCCTGCTGGTGTTCTCCAACAACCTGCAGCGCTTCAAGCTCGACCACGAGGCCTTGGGCGATCTTGTCATCGAGGATCTGAGCCGGGCGTCCATCCCGCGTGATTTCGCCCGCAATCCGCGCATCCACCAGTGCTGGAAGCTTGCCTTTGCCAGGTGAATGGAGATAATCGGACAAGTTTCATGGAATTGGACGGGGAACGCGTGACCAAGACCGTCGCACCGCGCTGGCTCCTTGCGTTGGCGATGATCACAACCCTGGCGGGCTGCTCGGTGGTCACCGAGCGCGACGCCTCTGCGCTGCGCGATCCGGCGCCTGTCGCCGAGCCTGCCAGCGCGGATGCAGGGGAGGCCCTCAAGGTGGCCCTGGCGCAGCGCGGCACCCGCTATCGGGCCGGCGGGGATGCCCCGGGCAAGGGCTTTGACTGCAGCGGTCTGGTTTATTTCTCGTTCAACAGCGTGGGCATCCGCTTGCCGCGTTCCTCGCATGACATGTTCCAGCACGCCCGGCGTATCGACAAGTCGGAACTGCGCCCCGGCGATCTCGTCTTCTTCCGTTTGCGTTCTTCGCGCATCTCCCATGTCGGCATCTATGCCGGCAACGGCCAGTTCGTGCATGCCCCTTCGAAGGGCAAGGATGTCGAACTGACCTCGCTGAGCGATGCCTACTGGAGCAAGCGCTTCGCCGGGGCGGGAAGGGTCGAGACCGGCAGTCCGACCTTAGCCGCCAACTGAGCTATCCACGTCCACGGACCTGACTTCGCAGTCCAGACGGCCGTCCTGCATCCTCACCCTGATCGAGTCGCCCACGGCCAGTTCCGCCGCGCGCGTCACGGTCTTTCCCTCCGCATCCTCAATGATCGCATAGCCACGGTTTAGGGTGGCGAGCGGGCTGAGCACATGCAGGTGGCCGGCCAGCCGGTGGAGATGTGCCTCGTGATCGGCGAGGATCCGCGCCATGCGGTGGAGCATCGCCGTGCGCAGGGCCTCCAGGCGGGCCTCCGTCCGCTGGAGCCGCTGGGCGGGGTGTCGGCGCATCAGGCGGAGCTCCAGCTCGCCGAGCTTGCCTTGGCGCGCGAGCAGGGCCTGGCGTCCGCCGTGGTGCAGCCGCCCTGCCAGATGACTCAGGCGTTCGCCCATGCGCTCGAGTCGCAGGCTGGGGTGGAGGGCGAACAGGTGGCGGCTGGCCGAGTCGAGCCGCTGGGCGCGGCGGTCAAGACCATCCTGCATGCGCCGCAGCAGGCGCGCCTCGAGCGCGCGCAGCTGATCGGCCACGGCCAGGGCATCTGGCACGGCCAGGCTCGCCGCGGCGCTGGGGGTGGGGGCGCGGGCGTCGGCGACGAAATCGGCGATGGTGAAGTCGGTTTCATGCCCCACGCCGCTGATGATGGGCAGGCGGCTGGCGGCGATCGCCCGCGCCACGCGTTCCTCGTTGAAGGGCCAGAGGTCCTCCAGCGATCCGCCACCGCGCACCAGCAGCAGCACATCGCAATCGCCATCCTCGTTGGCCCGGCGCAGGGCCGCCACGATCTCGTCGGCCGCCCCGGCCCCCTGCACGCTGGTCGGGTAGACGCGCAGCGGGATCATCGGGAAGCGGCGTTCGAGCACATGCAGCACGTCGCGCACGGCCGCGCCGGAGGGCGAGGTGATGATGCCGATGCGATGGGGCAGGGCAGGCAGCGGGCGCTTGCGCGTGGCCTCGAACAGCCCCTCGGCGGCGAGGCGCTGCTTGAGCTGCTCGAAGGCACGCTGCAGGGCACCGAGGCCGGCCTCCTCGATGTGCTCGACCACCAGCTGCAGGTCGCCGCGCGGCTCGTACACCGTGATGCGCGCACGCACGAGGACGTGGGCCCCGTCTTGCGGGCGGAAGCGCAGCAGGCTCGCGCGGTTGCGAAACATCGCGCAGCGCAGCTGGGCGCCGGCATCCTTGAGGGTGAAATAGAGGTGTCCCGAGCCTGGGCGGGCGAGATTGGAAATCTCCCCCTCCACCAGCACGAGCGGGAAGTTGCCCTCGAGCAGGGTCTTGATCTCGCGGACAAGGGAGGAGACGGTCAGGGGACTGGGGGGCGTGAACATGCCGCCAGTCTAGCAGTCAGAGGCGGTTTTGACGTGCCCTGAAACGACAAGCGCCGGGACGGGCCCGGCGCTGGAGTGAGGCGGAGTCAGGCCGCGATCAGTTCTTGTAGGGCCCGGCGTTCTTCTGCTCGTTGGCCTGCTTGACGGCGAGGTCGGCCTCGAACTTGACGCGCTTGGCCAGCTTGGTGGCTTCGTCGTACTTGCCCTCGGAGGCGGCCTTCTCGGCGGCCTTCATGTGATCCTCGGTCTTGCCCCATACGTTGTTGGCCTTCTTGGCCTCGGCCAGGGAGGCCTTGGCTGCCTTCATCGCGTTCTCGTACTCGGCGGCGTCAGAAGCGGCCGGGCCGTTTGCACAGGCGGTCAGGAGGGCGAAGGAGCCGGCGACGGCGAGGGTCTTGAGCAGGGCGTTGAACTTCATGGTCATCTTTTCCTCGTGGTGGCCGTGGGGCCTTGGTCTTGTAGTTTGTCTAAGGCCGTGTTCTGGATGAACCGTTCATGACTCGGCGTCATCCCGGTCATGACCGATTCGTCCGGAACACATCGGGGCTTGCCCGAAGGGGGCCGGCCAAGGAAGGTCGGCATCCGCCCAGTTGCGGTGGCAGCACCGCCGAGGAATTCGCGCCTGCCCGGAGGGCCTCGGCCGGGAATCCTCCTGGTCCTTGACGCGGTCGAGTTTACCGGGAATGGTGCAAACCCTATAATTGCAAAAATTTTTATTGCGGAAAGTCCCTCTTATGGTGCGCATTCTCGAAGAAGGCCTGACCTTCGACGACGTTCTTCTCGTCCCGGCACACTCCACCGTCCTGCCGCGGGATGTCTCCCTCGCCACGCGCATCACGCGCAACATCACCCTGAACATCCCGCTGGTGTCCGCAGCCATGGACACCGTGACCGAGGCCCGCCTCGCCATCGCCCTGGCCCAGGAAGGCGGCATCGGCATCATCCACAAGAACATGACGCCCGAGCAGCAGGCCCGTCATGTGCGCCAGGTGAAGAAATACGAGAGCGGCGTGATCAAGGACCCGATCACCGTCACCCCGGCGACCACGATCCGCGAAGTCAACGCCATGGCGCGCCTGCACAACATCTCCGGCTTCCCGGTGGTGGATGGTGCGAACCTGGTCGGCATCGTGACCCATCGGGACGTGCGTTTCGAGACCAATCTCGATGCCCCCGTGCACACGGTCATGACCGGGCGGGACAAGCTGGTGACCGTGCAGGAGGGCGCGAGCCGCGACGAGGTGCTGGCGTTGCTGCACAAGCACCGCATCGAGAAAATTCTGGTCGTCAACGGCGATTTCCACCTGCGTGGCATGATCACCGTCAAGGACATCCAGAAGTCGACCGACTTCCCCAATGCCTGCAAGGATGAGCAGGGTAGCCTGCGCGTCGGCGCGGCGGTGGGCACCGGGGGCGACACCGAGGCACGTGTCGCGGCGCTGGTCGATGCCGGTGTGGATGTGATTGTGGTCGATACCGCGCACGGTCACTCACAGGGCGTGCTTGACCGCGTGCGCTGGATCAAGCAGGCCTATCCCGAGGTCCAGGTGATCGGCGGGAACATCGCCACCGCCGAGGCCGCGCTGGATCTGGTCAAGGCCGGCGCGGATGCGGTCAAGGTCGGCATCGGCCCGGGCTCCATCTGCACCACCCGCATCGTCGCCGGCGTGGGCGTGCCGCAGATCACCGCCATCTCCAACGTCGCCAAGGCCCTGGAAGGCACGGGCGTGCCGATGATCGCCGACGGTGGCATCCGCTTCTCCGGCGACCTGGTCAAGGCCATCGTGGCCGGCGCCAACTGCGTGATGGTCGGCGGCATGTTCGCCGGCACCGAGGAGGCGCCGGGCGAGGTCGAGCTTTACCAGGGGCGCTCTTACAAGGCCTACCGCGGTATGGGCTCGATCGGCGCGATGCAGCAGGGCTCCTCCGATCGCTACTTCCAGGGCGACAAGGCGGCCGACAAACTGGTGCCGGAGGGCATCGAGGGCCGCGTGCCATACAAGGGCCCGATGTCCGCCATCGTGCACCAGCTGATGGGTGGCCTGCGCTCCGGCATGGGCTACGTCGGCTGTGCCGACATCGAAGAGTTGCGCCGCAAGCCCTCGTTCGTGCGCGTGACCTCGGCCGGTATGCGCGAGAGCCACGTGCACGACGTGCAGATCACCAAGGAAGCGCCAAACTACCGGATCGACTGACCGGCAAGTCCGCGACTCCGCCCGGCCTTGGCCGGGCGTTTTGCTTTCAACGAATTGAAGACCATGCAGCACGACATCCACTCCGATCGCATCCTGATCCTCGATTTCGGCTCGCAGTACACCCAGCTCATCGCCCGCCGGGTGCGGGAGGCGGGCGTGTACTGCGAACTCCACCCGTGGGACATGGACGAAGCCGCCATCCGCGCTTTCGCGCCGAAGGGCGTCATCCTCTCCGGCGGGCCGGAGTCGGTGACGGCGGACAATCCGCCGCGCGCCCCCGAGGTGGTGTTCCAGCTCGGCGTGCCGGTGCTCGGCATCTGCTACGGCATGCAGACCATGGCGGCCCAGCTCGGCGGCCGGGTGGAGACCCACCACCACCAGGAGTTCGGCTATGCCCAGGTGCGCGCCCGCGGCCACACCGCGCTTTTGAAGGACATCGAGGACCACACCACCGAAGAGGGCTGGGGGCTGCTCGACGTGTGGATGAGCCACGGTGACCGCGTGGTCGAGATGCCGGAAGGCTTCAAGCTTATGGCCAGTTCCGAGGGGGCACCGATCGCCGGCATGGCGGACGAGGCCCGTCATTTCTACGGCGTGCAGTTCCACCCGGAGGTCACCCACACCCGCCAGGGGGACCGCATCCTGCGCCGGTTCGTGCTCGAGATCTGCGGCTGCGAGGCCCTGTGGACCTCGGCCAACATCATCGAGGACAGCATCCGCCACATTCGCGAGCAAGTCGGCGAGGATGAGGTGATCCTCGGCCTCTCCGGCGGGGTGGACTCCTCCGTGGTCGCCGCCCTGCTGCACAAGGCCATCGGCGACCAGCTCACCTGCGTGTTCGTCGACAACGGCCTCTTGCGCCTGCACGAGGGCGACCAGGTCATGGCCACCTTCGCCAAGCACATGGGCATCCGCGTGATCCGTGTCGACGCGGAGCAGCGCTTCCTCGGGGAGCTTGCCGGCATCTCGGACCCGGAGGAGAAGCGCAAGATCATCGGCCGCGTGTTCGTCGAGATCTTCGAGGAAGAGTCCAGCAAGCTCACCAACGCCAAATGGCTGGCGCAGGGCACCATCTACCCGGACGTGATCGAGTCCGCCGGCAGCAAGACCGGCAAGGCGCACGTCATCAAGTCGCACCACAACGTCGGCGGCCTCCCGGCGCACATGCGCCTCAAGCTTTTGGAGCCCTTGCGCGAGCTGTTCAAGGACGAGGTGCGCAAGCTGGGCCTGGAGCTGGGCCTGCCCTACGAGATGGTTTACCGCCACCCGTTCCCGGGGCCGGGGCTGGGCGTGCGCATCCTCGGCGAGGTGAAGAAGGAGTATGCCGACCTGCTGCGCCAGGCGGATGACATCTTCATCGAGGAGTTGCGCAGGCATGACCTGTACGACAAGACCTCGCAGGCCTTCGCCGTCTTCCTGCCCGTGCGCTCGGTGGGGGTGATGGGCGATGGTCGCCGTTACGACTATGTCGTCGCCCTACGCGCGGTGGAGACCATCGACTTCATGACCGCCCGCTGGGCGCATCTGCCCTATGACTTCCTCGACCATGTCTGCCGCCGCATCGTCAACGAGACGCGCGGCATCTCGCGCGTGGTCTACGACATCACCGGCAAGCCGCCCGGCACCATCGAGTGGGAGTGATCCCCATCCGCCAGGTGGGCTGAGATGTCCGACACCTACTGGATGGAGCAGGCCCTGGAGCGGGCCCGGCGGGCGGAGGGCGAGGGCGAGGTCCCGGTCGGCGCGGTGCTGGTCAAGGACGGCCTGCTGGTGGGGGAGGGCTGGAACCGCCCCATAGGCGCCAATGATCCGACGGCGCATGCCGAGGTCAACGCCCTGCGCGACGCCGCTGAACGGCTGGGCAACTACCGCCTGCCCGGCACCACCCTCTATGTAACCCTCGAGCCCTGCCCGATGTGCGTGGGGGCGATGATCCACGCGCGGGTGGAGCGGGTGGTGTTCGGGGCGTTCGACCCCAAGACCGGTGCCTGCGGTGGGGCGCTCGATCTTGCCCATCATCCCAGCCACAATCACCACCTGATCGTGGATGGCGGGGTCATGGCCGAACCCGCTGCCGAGCTGTTGCGCACCTTCTTCCGCCGCCGACGCGCAGAGTCCCGAAGCCAGCGTTGAATCAACGTAAAAAGGCCCACGCATGCGTGGGCCTTTTCTTATCATCGAGGCGGGGCCATTCGACCCCGCCTCGTGTTTCGATCAGCGGCTGCCGTAGACCAGCTCAGCACGGCGGTTCTGGCTATAGCAGGACTCGTTGTGCTGGTCGCAGACCGGCTTCTCTTCGCCATAGGCGACTACGGAAATCTGCTCGGCGGCCGCGCCTTGCAGTACCAGCATGTCGCGCACGGCGTTGCCGCGCTTCTCGCTCAGGGCGACGTTGTATTCATTGCTGCCGCGTTCGTCGGCGTGGGCCTCGACGGTGACCTGGCGCTTCGGGTTGCCGGCCAGGAAGGCGGCGTGCTCGCGCAGCATCACGCGGTATTTCTCGCCGACGGCGAAGCTGTCATAGTCGAAGTAGACCACGGAGCTGGCCTGGGCCGGCTTGCCGGCGTACAGGGCGCTCTCGTCATAGCCGCCTGCACCGATGCCGGCGGTGGAAGCGCCGTTCATGGCACCTTCGGCGCCGGCTTCTTTCTCCGGAGTGGAGCTACAGGCGGCCACGGTCAGGGCGGCCAGCAGGGCGACGGAAAGTTTCAGCTTGTTCATGTTTGAGATACCAGGTCTCGATTAGGAGGGGGTTAAGGAAAAGCCGTTGACGCTGGCCGGTGGTCCGGCCGAATTAGGTGCAGAATTATATAGGTATTTCACGCGCTTTGAATGCCCCCGCCGACGGTTCCTGGACGGGAGTGCCCCGTCCCCGGGCGGCTCAGGTGCCCTTTGGGGGTGATGTATAATGCCGGCAATCTTCCGCAGCCATTCGCCCACAAGGCACGTTGCCCTTTGAAACAGGCCCATCCATCTCCATCGCGCTCATCCACCACGCTGACCGTGCACCTCGGGCGCAGTCTGCGGGAGGGGCTGTTCTACCTGATGCTCGCGGCAGCCATCTTCCTCCTGCTGGCCCTGGCGTCCTATGACGTGCGCGATCCCGGCTGGTCGCAGGCCTCGAGTAGCAACGAGCCGATCAACCTCGGCGGCTGGCTGGGCGCCTGGCTTGCTGACCTTTTGATCTATCTCGGTGGATACGGCGCCTATGCGGTTCCCGTCGGCCTGCTGGTGGCGGGCTGGCTGGTCTATCGCGGCCGCCGCGAGGACGGGCTTTTTTCGCGCAAGTGGCTGGCGGTCCGCGCGGTCGGTTTCGTGCTGGCCTGGCTCGCGGCCGCCGCACTGTGTTCCCTGCACCTGCTCGGCCCCCAGGCCGAGGTCTCGATGGGAGGCGGCGGGGTGCTCGGCCGAATGGTGGGGATGAGCGTGGCAACTCTTCTCGGCCTTGCGGGGGGGACGGTGGTCCTGCTCGCCCTGCTGTTCTCCGGCTTCACCCTGTTCAGCGGCTTTTCCTGGCTGGCCCTGTTCGAGCTGATCGGTGGCTGGCTGCTGGCGATTCCGGAGCGCTGGTCGGCGCGAGCGGAGCCGAGGGCGGCTCTCGCCGGCTTCGAGTCCTTGGCGCCGTCCCAGGGTATGCCTGCTGTGGTCGAACCGCGACAGGTCTCCGCCCCCTCCGCGGATCCCTTGCCGTGGGAGGAGTCCCCTGCTGCGGCCGAGGCGGGGTCCAGTCCGGAGGTCCGGCCTGCCAGGACCCCGCCAGTGGAGTCCTCCCCGGAACCGCGTCCCCAGCCACGCCGCGTTCGTCCGACACCCGCCCGTGGCGCCACGGGCGGGGCTCTGCCGGACGTCAGCCTGCTCGACCCGCCGCGCCCGCGCATCGGCGGATACAGTGTCGAGACCCTGCAGGCCATGTCGCGCCTGATCGAAGAACGCTTGCAGGAATTCGGGGTCCAGGCCCGCGTGGTGGCCGCCCAGCCCGGTCCCGTGATCACCCGCTTCGAGCTGGAGCCCGCCGCCGGGGTGAAGGTCAGCCAGATCAGCAACCTGGCCAAGGACCTCGCCCGCAGCCTGGCGATGATCAGCGTGCGGGTGGTGGAGGTCATTCCGGGCAAGTCGACCGTAGGTCTTGAGGTGCCGAACGCCCAGCGCGAGGTGATCGCGTTCTCGGAGATCATCAATTCCAAGCCCTACCGCGACGCGGCATCGCCGCTCACCCTGGCGCTCGGCAAGGACATCGCCGGTGAGCCGATCTGTGCCGACCTTGCCCGCATGCCACACCTGCTGGTGGCGGGGACCACCGGTTCGGGTAAATCGGTCGGCGTGAATGCCATGCTGTTGTCGATGCTGTTCAAGGCCACCGCGGACGAGGTGCGCCTGATCCTGATCGACCCGAAGATGCTCGAACTCTCCATCTACGAGGGCATCCCCCACCTGTTGGCGCCGGTGGTGACCGACATGAAGGAGGCGGCCAACGCCCTGCGCTGGGCGGTGGGCGAGATGGAGCGCCGTTACCGCCTGATGGCGGCGCTCGGTGTGCGGAACCTCGCCGGGTTCAACAAGAAGGTGCGCGAGGCACGCGAGTCCGGCCAGCCGATCACGGATCCGCTCTACAACCATGCCGAGGCGCTCGACCCGGACCTGCCTCCGCCCGAGCTCGAGCCCCTGCCGTACATCGTGATCGTGGTCGACGAGTTTGCTGACATGATCATGGTGGTCGGCAAGAAGGTGGAGGAGCTGATCGCGCGCATCGCGCAGAAGGCGCGCGCGGCGGGCATCCACCTGATCGTCGCCACCCAGCGCCCGTCGGTGGACGTGATTACCGGTCTGATCAAGGCCAACATCCCGACCCGCATTGCCTTCCAGGTCTCGAGCAAGATCGACTCGCGCACCATCCTTGACCAGATGGGCGCCGAAGCCCTGCTTGGGCATGGCGACATGCTCTTTCTTCCGCCAGGCACCGGCCTGCCCATGCGCGTACACGGCGCCTTCGTCTCCGACCAGGAGGTGCACGCCGTGGTCGAGGCGCTCAAGGCGATGGGCGAGCCGCGCTACATCGAGGGCGTGCTGGAGGAGCAGTCGGTCACCCTGCCGGGTGAGAAGCCTGCGGCGGGTGGGGAGGGCGAGGGCGGTGAGAGCGATCCGCTCTACGACCAGGCGGTCGCCATCGTGCTCGAATCGCGCAAGGCCTCCATCTCCTACGTGCAGCGCCGCCTCAAGATCGGTTACAACCGCTCGGCGCGGCTGATGGAGGACATGGAGCGTGCTGGCGTGGTCGGGCCCCTTCAGGCCAACGGCCAGCGCGAGGTGCTGGTGCCGGCGCGTGAGTGAGCGATTGAACCGTACCTCCTGACCCGGCGTCCAAGCCTCCGCATTTTCTACCGGAAACCTCCCATGCTTCGTTGGATCGTTCTGCTCATCGCCTCGCTTCCCCTTCTGGCCCACGCGGGCGCTGGGCTCGACAGCCTCGACGCCTTCCTCAAGGAGATGAAGACCCTGCAGGGGCAGTTCGTCCAGATCCAGTACAACGCCGATCGCCGGGAGACCCAGCGCGCCAGCGGTACCCTCGAACTTGCGCGTCCCGGTCGCTTCCGCTGGGTGTACAGCGAGCCCTACCACCAGGAGCTGGTGGCGGACGGCTCATCGCTGTGGGTCTACGACCAGGATCTCGACCAAGCGACCGAGAAGCCACTGCGCCAGGCGCTGGGGCAGGCACCGATCATGCTGCTGATGGAGAATCGCCCGCTGGAGGAGGAATTCACCCTCACCGAGCTTGGCCGGGACCAGGGGATGGACTGGGTTGAATTGAAGCCGCGCGGGGAGGCGGCGGACTTCCGCGAGGTCAAGTTCGCCTTCCGCGAGCGCATGCTGGCACGCATGCAACTGACCGACGCCTTCGGTCAGATCACCCTGATCGAGTTCTCATCCATGCGTCTTAACCCGCAGCTTGCCGACGAGCGCTTCCGCTTCAGTCCACCCGCCGGCGTGGACGTGGTGCGGGCGTTGAAGTAAGGGCATGGCGGACCTGTTCAGCCAGGACGCCCCGCCCTGGCGTCCGCTCGCGGACCGCATGCGGCCGCGCACCCTGGCCGAGGTGGTCGGCCAGCGCCATCTGCTTGATCCGGGCCGGCCCCTGCGCCGCGCGCTGGAGGCCGGCCATCTCCATTCCATGCTGTTCTGGGGGCCGCCCGGCACCGGCAAGACCACCCTGGCCCGCCTGATCGCCGACAGCGTCAACGCGCGTTTTCTCACCCTTTCCGCCGTGCTGGCCGGGGTCAAGGAGGTGCGCGAGGCCGTGGAAGAGGCCAAGCGTATCGCGGCCGAGGAAGGGCGTCCGACCCTGCTGTTTGTCGACGAAGTGCACCGCTTCAACAAGGCCCAGCAGGACGCCTTCCTGCCGCACGTTGAGGCGGGCGTGATCGCGCTGGTGGGGGCGACCACGGAGAATCCCTCCTTCGCCCTCAACAACGCGCTGCTGTCCCGCCTGCGCACCTACGTGCTCAAGCCACTGGACGCAGAAGCGCTGGCCAGCCTGCTGCGACGCGCGCTTGATGACCACGAGCGCGGTCTTGGCGAACGTGGCCTCAAAGCCGACGATGCGGCCCTGCTCAGGCTGGCGCACGCCGCCGACGGCGATGCGCGGCGCGCCCTCAACATGCTGGAGATGGCGGCCGATCTGGCCGAGCATGGAGTGATCGACGACGCGGTGCTGGAACAGGTGGCCGAGCAGGCCCCGCGCCGCTTCGACCACGGTGGGGATTACTTCTACGACCAGATCTCGGTGCTGCACAAGTCCCTGCGTGGCTCCGACCCGGATGCCGCCCTGTATTGGCTGGCGCGCATGCTGGACGGCGGTGCCGATCCCGAGTACATCGCCCGCCGGCTGGTGCGGGTGGCCTCCGAGGACATCGGCAATGCCGACCCCCGCGCCCTCGGCCTGACCCTGGAGGCGTGGGAGACCTACCAGCGTCTGGGAAGTCCCGAGGGGGAGCTGGCCCTGGCTCAGGCCACCCTCTACCTGGCCCTGGCGCCCAAGAGCAACGCCGTTTACATGGCCTTCAAGGCGGCGATGAAGGACGCGCGCGAGCAGGGCAGCCTCGAGGTGCCGATGCACCTGCGCAATGCCCCCACCAAGCTGATGAAGCAGCTCGATTACGGCAAGGGCTACCGCTACGCCCACGACGAGCCGGAGGCCTTTGCCGCCGGTGAGGTCTACCTGCCTGACGCGTTAGTGGGAAGGCAGTACTATCAGCCGGTGGAGCGCGGCCTGGAGATCAAGCTGCGCGAAAAGCTCCTTCACCTGCGGCAGCTCAACGCGCAGGCCCGCCCCCAACAGAGAGATCCTTCATGAAGAAAAGCCTCTTTCTTGTCGCACTCCTGCCCATGGCCGTGTTGGCTGAGGCCGACAAGGCCCCCGAGCGCGAGGCGCTCAAGCTCGCTCCGGAGTACGAGGCGCATGTGCGTTACGAGATGCGTGGTTTCCTCGTCTCCCTGCAGGGGATTAACGAGGCCCTGGCCAAGCAGGATTTCGAGGCCGTGGCGCGCTATGCCCGGCAGTCGGGGCGTTCGGCGCCTGCCCAAGGGCCCCGCGGACTGGGCAAGGCCCTGCCCGAGCGTTTCCGCGAGCTGGGCGGGGCCACCCATGCCGCCTTCGACCAACTGGCCGTGGATGCCGAGACCATGGGCGATGCGCGGGTCATCGCGGAGCACGTCTCCAGCATCATGAAAAACTGCATCCAGTGTCACGCCACCTATCGCTTCGGTAAGTAAGACATGCACTTTTGGTTCGCCCTTGGCGCCGCCGGTGCCCTCGGCGCGATGGCGCGCTATGGACTTACGGTGTGGATCGCCCAGCAGTTCGGGCGGGGATTCCCTTGGGGGACGCTGACGGTCAACGTGCTTGGATCCGCCCTGATGGGCTTTCTGGCGGTCTTCCTGCTCGATCGCCTGCACTGGCCGGTGGAATGGCGCACCGTGGTGCTCACCGGCTTTCTTGGGGCCTTCACCACCTTCTCCGCCTTCAGCGTGGACGCCATCTACCTGATCGAGAAGGGGGCCTGGCTCAAGGCCGGTGCGTACATCGTGGCGAGCGTGGCCCTGTGCCTGCTCGCCGCGCGCTTGGGCATGCTCGGCGCTGAGCGCCTCTGAGCTTCGCGTGAGCCTCGATCCCGGCGGACTGGTCGCACAGATCAAGGCCTGGGGCCGGGAACTCGGCTTCCAGCAGGTCGGCATCGCCTCCACCGATCTTTCCTCGCATGAGGCGGGCTTCGTGCGTTGGCTGGACGCCGGCATGCACGGTGAGATGGACTACATGGCGCGCCATGGCCTCAAACGCCTGCGCCCGGCGGAGCTTCAGCCGGGCACGCGGAGCATCATCAGCGTGCGCATGGACTACATGCCGGCCGCCCTCGCCGATGCCCCGCGCGTGCTGCGGGATGGTCGACTCGGCTATGTCAGCCGCTATGCATTGGGGCGCGACTACCACAAGGTTCTGCGCGCCCGGCTTCAGCGCCTCGCTGAGCGCATCGAGGCGGCCATCGGCCCGTTCGGCCACCGGGTGTTTGTCGACAGCGCGCCGGTGTACGAGACCGGACTCGCGGAGCGGGCGGGGCTCGGCTGGAAGGGCAAGCACACGCTGGTGCTCAGTCGCGGCGCCGGGTCCTGGTTTTTCCTTGGCGAGCTGTTCACCGACCTCGACCTGCCGCCCGACTCACCGTCCCCCCAGGGCCACTGCGGGCGCTGCACGGCCTGCATCGATGTCTGTCCGACACGCGCCATCGTGGCCGAGGGGGTGGTGGATGCCCGTCTTTGCATCTCCTACCTCACCATCGAGCACCCGGGCGCGATCCCCATCGAGCTGCGTCCCAAGCTTGGCAACCGCATCTACGGCTGCGATGACTGCCAGCTGACCTGCCCCTGGAACCGCTTTGCCCAGCCGACCACGGAGGCGGACTTTGCCCCGCGGCATGGGCTGGAGGCGCCCGACCTTTTGGCCCTGTGGGCCTGGACGGAAGAAGCATTCCTGAGTCGCACCGAAGGCTCCCCCATACGCCGCATTGGGTTTGAGCGCTGGCGGCGCAATCTCGCCGTGGCCCTGGGCAATGCCCCTGCCGATCCCGCCATCCTCGCAGCCCTGAAACAGGCCCTGCCTGCGGCCACGCCGCTGGTGGCGGAGCACATCGCCTGGGCCATCGGGCGGCAGGAGTGTGGCTGAGTCAAGCAGGGCGTGCGGACCCTTGATCGCGGCGAAGGGAAGGCGGTTAACGCCGTGGATCGAGGGTCTCGTGGGCCATGGCGAGCATGGCGTTGAACAGACGGAAGTCCTCGGCCGTCAGGGCCGGGGCGTCGAGGGGGCGCTGGGCGAGCAGCAGGCCGACCGGCTTGCCATCCATGCGCAGGGGGCTGATGAAGGTGTCGGCCTGGGCGAGTGGCGCACGCGCCTCCTCCGGTAGGCGGGGCAGGAAGGCCGCGCGATTGGCGGCATGCAGCCAGAGCGGTTGGTGCTTGTTGAGCAGCGCGCTGAACAGGTCGCCGCTGCTCAACGGGACACTCAGGCCGCGTAAGGGGTCCTGGGCAGGCAGGCCGACCGCGAAGCGCGCCTCGAGCTGTGCATGCGATGCATCGAGCATCAACAGCACCAGCCGCTGGAGGCCGAGTTCGGCACGCAGGTGCTTGAGCAGCTGTTGCAGGATGGCGTTGCTGCCGGTCAGGCCGGACAGGCCGTCGCGCAGGGCCTGGATGGGCGAGGGGCGGGCCGGGGCCGACGGGGTAAGGGGGGCATCGAACGGCCAGGGGCTGCCATCCGCGGCGGGGATGGTGTGGGCGCTCGGGCACATGCCTGCAGCGAGGAGCGACGTCGCGCCATGAACGGCGGTGCGCTGGCAGCGGGTCCAGGCCACGGCCTCGTCCAGGCCCAGGTGGTCGGCAATCGCGGGGCGCATGGCCCGGCTCGCCTCCGTGTGCCAGCCATGGGCGACGCGCTCCGCCAGCGCGCGGGTCAGGCGGATCCCATGGGCCTGCGCCGACACAGCGTCCGATGCACTCCAAACCTCGCCCAGCAGGGCGGGCAGTCCCCACGGCACCACCAGCTCAGCGCAGACGGCCGACCAATCGTCCTCGATCACCGTGCTCAGGGCCTGATCGATCGGGATGTCCTGTCCTTGGGCGAGTGCGTAGGCCTGGGCTGCTACCTCGGGCGCCTCAAGCCACAACGCGAGCTCCGGCGTGCCGGACAGCAGGGCGGCATGAAAATGTTGTTCCGCGACCGGCTCGCGCCGGGCAAGAGCCCAGTCTTCCGCCTGTTGGGCGGCCTCGAGGGTGCGGGCCAGTGCGGTCAGGAAGCCAGTCTTGGAGACGGGGTCGAGCAGTGAGATGCAGATCTCGGGTAGGGCGCGTACCACCGACTTGAGCCGCTCCCGCCCGAGCAGGCTGATGGCGGAATCGAAGGTCGTGACATCTTCCCGGCCAAAACGTCGTGCCTGACGGTTGGTCTCGCCGAGCACGGCAAGGGCCAGGGCTGGGTCGCGCCGCAGCACGTCCTCGATCTGCCAGTTGGTCGTATCCTCCCGCCCGACCAGGCGCGAGAGGCGCGCGTGGCTGTCCCGCAGCGCCGGGAGGGGCTTGGCGGCAAGACGCTTCGCCCAGTCGCTCATGGTTAGATGGCGCGGGCCTGCTGTTCGGCGTTGCCGAGGTAGCTGGCCGGGGTCATGGCCAACAGGCGGTCCTTGGCCTCGCGCGGGATCTCCAGCCGCTCGATGAAGTCGCGCATGGCGGCGCCATCCACACGCTTGCCGCGGGTCAGCTCCTTGAGTTTCTCATACGGCTGCTCGATGCCGTGGCGGCGCATGACGGTCTGCACCGCCTCGCCCAGCACCTCCCAGTTGGCGTCCAGCTCGGCCAGCATGCCGTCGCGGTTGGCCTCGAGCTTGCCGAGGCCCTTGGCCAGCGACTGGTAGGCGATGGTGCAGTGGGCCAGCGCGAGGCCGAGGGCGCGCAGCACGGTCGAATCGGTCAGGTCGCGCTGCCAGCGCGAGATCGGCAGCTTCTGCGCGAAGTGGGTGAGCAGCGCGTTGGCAATGCCGAGGTTGCCCTCGGCATTCTCGAAGTCGATCGGATTGACCTTGTGCGGCATGGTGGACGAACCCACCTCGCCGGCCACGGTGCGCTGCTTGAAGTGGCCGAGGGCGATGTAGCCCCACACGTCGCGGGAGAAGTCGATCAGCACGGTGTTCAGGCGCACCAGCGCGTCGGAATACTCGGCGATGTAGTCGTGCGGCTCGATCTGGATGGTGTAGGGGTTCCAGCTCAGGCCCAGGCCCTCGACGAAGTCGCGGGCGAAGGCCTGCCAGTCGACCTCCGGATAGGCTGCGAGGTGGGCGTTGTAGTTGCCGACTGCGCCGTTGATCTTGCCGAGGATCTCGACCTGCGCCAGCTGCTCGCGCTGGCGTTTGACGCGGTAGGCAACGTTGGCGAACTCCTTGCCCATGGTGGTGGGGGAGGCCGGCTGGCCATGGGTGCGGGAGAGCAGCGGGGCGTCGGCCAGTTCGTGCGCCATCTCGCGCAGGGTCTTGAGGATGCCGTCGATGCGCGGCAGCAGGACCTGGCCGCGCCCCTCGCGCAGCATGAGGGCGTAGGAGAGGTTGTTGATGTCCTCGGAGGTGCAGGCAAAGTGGAAGAACTCGGAAATGGCCGCAAGCTCCGCGTTGTTCTGCACCTTCTCCTTGAGGAAGTACTCCACCGCCTTCACGTCGTGGTTGGTGGTGCGCTCGATGTTCTTGACCCGCTGTGCATCCTCGAGCGAGAAGTGTTCGACGATGTTGTCCAGCACGTGGCTGGCGTGCTCGGACAGGGCGGGAACCTCGGCGATGCCGGGGTGGCGGGCCAGCGCCTGCAGCCAGCGCACTTCGACCAGCACACGATGACGGATCAGCCCGTATTCGCTGAAGATGGGGCGCAGCTCCTCACACTTGTCGGCATAACGTCCATCGGAGGGCGAAAGGGCGGTCAGGGGGGAGAGTGCGTGGGTCATCGGCGTGGGCTCGTTCAGTCTGTGCATTTGCATGTGGATACTGGTCGGCGAGTTTAGCATGCTGCCTCCACGAAGGATGTCGCCGTGGCGCCGCATCCGGATTTGTGGTTAAATGCTCGCGCCGCGCGGATGGCCGCGGCGGCAAACCCTAAACCACACGCGCATCGTCATCTGATCGGCGGGGTGCCTTGCAAGCCCGATGTCCCATTCCGGGTCTGCAGGTCGCCGACGGGGTGCGCGGAGGCCCAACCCCAAGAGGAGTTAAAGCAATGGCTCAAGTCAGCATGCGTCAAATGCTGGAGGCCGGTGTCCACTTCGGTCACCAGACCCGCTACTGGAACCCGCAGATGGCACCGTACATCTTCGGCGACCGCAACAAGATTCATATCATCAACCTGGAAAAGACCGTGCCCATGTTCAATGAGGCACTGAATTTCCTGGGCAAGGTGGCTGCTAACGGCGGCAGCATCCTGTTCGTGGGTACCAAGCGCTCCGCCCGCGAGACCATCGGCGAGCAGGCCGCGCGCTGCGGCATGCCGTTCGTCAACTACCGCTGGCTCGGCGGCATGATGACCAACTTCCGCACCGTCAAGCAGTCTGTCCGTCGCCTGAAGTCCCTGCAGACCATGTCGCAGGATGGCAGCTTCGAGCGCCTCACCAAGCGCGAGGCCCTGGACCTGCAGCGCGAGATGGAAAAGCTCGAGCGCAGCCTGGGCGGCATCCAGAACATGGAGCGCCTGCCGGACGTCCTGTTCGTGATCGACGTCGATCACGAGAAGATCGCCATCAGCGAAGCCCGCAAGCTGGGTATTCCGGTCGTGGCCGTGGTGGATACCAACAGCTCCCCCGAGGGTGTGGACTACGTGATCCCGGGCAACGATGACGCCATCCGCGCCATCCAGCTCTACGTCACTGCCGCCGCTGATGCCATCGTGGAAGCTAAAAACGCTGTCACGGTCGCGGGCGATGATTTTGTCGAGGTGAGCGAACCCGCTGCCTGAGTGTGCGCGCCGATCCGGCGCGGCCATCCATCCTGCAACGGGTCCTAGTGGCCCGTTGTTTTTATCAGAATCGAGGAAAAGTTCATGAGCACGATTACTGCGGCCATGGTGAAAGAACTGCGCGACCGTACCGGCGCGGGGATGATGGAATGCAAAAAAGCGCTGACCGAGGTCGGTGGCGACATCGAGGCGGCCATCGAGTGGATGCGCAAGCAGGGCATGGCCAAGGCCGACAAGAAGGCCGGTCGTACCGCTGCCGAGGGTATGGTGGTGATCAGCGTGGCCGATGACGGCAAGAGCGCCGCCATGGTCGAGATCAACAGCGAGACCGACTTCGTCGCCAAGAGCGACGACTTCGTTCAGTTCGCCAACGAAGTGGCGCGCATCGCCCTCGAGAACGCACCGGCCGATGTCGAGGCCCTGCTGGCCTGCAAGATGGCGAGCGGCGAGGACATGAACACCGTGCGCTCCGCCCTGGTCGCCAAGATCGGCGAGAACATCCAGGTGCGTCGCTTTGCCCGCATCGAGACCACCGGCGTGATCGGTGCCTATCGTCACGGCGAGCGCATCGGCGTACTGGTCGACATGGCCGGCGGCAATGCCGAGCTGGCCAAGGACATCGCCATGCACGTGGCCGCCAGCCGTCCGGTGTGCGTGTCCGAGGCCGATGTTCCGGCCGAACTGGTCGAGAAAGAGCGCGAGATCTTCTCCGAGCAGGCAGCCCAGAGCGGCAAGCCGGCCGAGATCATCGCCAAGATGGTCGAGGGTCGCATCAAGAAGTACCTCGCCGAGGTGGCGATGACCGGCCAGCCGTTCGTCAAGGATCCCGACCAGACCGTCGGCGCCCTGCTGAAGAAGGCCGGTGCCGAGGTGAAGAGCTTCGTCCGCTTCGAGGTGGGCGAGGGCATCGAGAAGCAGCAGACCGACTTTGCTGCCGAGGTCATGGCCCAGGTCAAGGGCGGCTGATCCGCCCCCGGCCCCGGTTTTGCCGGGGCCCCATATTCCCTAACTCCGTCAGGTGTGCATGATGCAAGCGAAACCCCTACATTACCGTCGTGTTCTTCTCAAGCTGAGTGGCGAGGCGCTGATGGGGGAGTTCGATTACGGGATCGACCCGGCCGTCATCAAGCGCCTGGCCGAGGACGTCATCGCCCTGCATGCGCTGGGTGTCGAGGTCGCGCTGGTCATCGGCGGTGGCAACATCTTCCGCGGCGCGGGGCTGGCCGAGGGCGGCATGGACCGCGTGACCGGTGACCACATGGGCATGCTGGCCACGGTGATGAACGCCCTGGCGATGCAGGACGCCATCGAGCGCTTGGGCGGGCACTGCCGCGTCATGTCCGGCCTGTCCATGCACCAGGTGTGCGAGGACTACATCCGCCGCCGCGCGGTGCGCCATCTGGAAAAGGGCCGCATCGTCATCTTCGCTGCCGGCACCGGCAACCCCTTCTTCACCACCGATACGGCAGGCAGCTTGCGTGCGGTCGAGATCGGTGCCGACCTGCTGGTCAAGGCGACCAAGGTCGACGGGGTATACGACAGCGATCCGCGCAAGAACCCGGATGCGCGCCGCTACGATCACCTGACCTTTGATGAGGCGATCAACAGCCAGCTGGGTGTAATGGACGCCACGGCTCTGGTGCTTTGCCGCGATAACAACCTGCCGCTGATGGTGGCGGACATCAATGTTCCCGGCCTGCTCACGCGCCTGGTGGCGGGCGAGCGGGTCGGTACCCTGGTCACTCGGGAGAACCAAGCATGATCGACGACATTCGCAAAGACGCCGAGCAGCGCATGGGCAAGAGCCTCGATGCGCTGAAGACTGAGTTGAGCAAGCTGCGCACGGGGCGTGCTCATCCGTCCATTCTCGACCACGTGAAGGTCGAGTACTACGGCCAGGACGTGCCGCTGTCCCAGGTGGCCAAGATCGTGGCCGAGGACGCGCGCAGCCTGACCGTTTCCCCTTGGGAGAAGGACATGGTGGGCAAGATCGAGAAGGCTATCATGACCTCCGATCTGGGGCTCAACCCGATGAGCGCCGGCATGGTCATCCGTGTGCCGATGCCGCCGCTGACCGAGGAGCGCCGCCGCGATCTGGTGAAAGTAGTGCGCCACGAGGGCGAGAACGCCAAGGTGGCCATTCGCAACATCCGCCGCGATGCCAACGGCATGCTCAAGACGCTGCTGAAGGACAAGGAGATCAGCGAGGACGATGAGCGTCGCGGCCAGGACCTGGTGCAGAAGCTGACCGACAAGTATGTCGCCGAGGTCGACGCCGTGCTTGCCGCCAAGGAGAAGGAACTGATGGAGGTCTGATCGCCTCCTGATCGTCCTTCCCATGTCCCTCCAAGAGCAGCTCGACGTCCCGGTCCATGTTGCCATCATCATGGATGGCAACGGCCGCTGGGCCGAACAGCGCGGCTATCCGCGCGTGCTCGGCCATCGCCGGGGCGCCACCGCCCTGCGCGCCACCGTGCGCGCCTGCATCGAGCGCGGGGTCCGGGTGCTCACCGTGTTCGCCTTCTCGAGCGAAAACTGGCGCCGGCCCTCGTCCGAGGTCGGGGCCCTGATGCAGTTGTTCGTCCAGTCCCTGCGGCGCGAAGTCCGCCGTCTGCACGAAGCGGGTGTCCGTCTGCGTTTCGTCGGCGAGCGCGGCCGTTTCGAGCCTGCCCTGCAGGCACGCATGGCCGAGGCGGAGGCGCTCACGGCCGGCAACGAGCGCATGACCCTGGTGGTGGCCGTCAACTACGGCGGGCGCTGGGACATCGCTCAGGCCTCGCGCGCCTTGGCGGAGGAAGTGGCGGCCGGCCGGCTCAGCCCCGCGGCCGTCGACGAGGCCAGCTTGGCGGGGCGGCTCGCCTTGAGCGACCTGCCCGAGCCGGACCTTCTGATCCGCACCGGCGGCGAGCAGCGCGTCAGTAATTTCCTCCTCTGGCAGCTCGCCTATGCCGAGCTGTACTTCACCCCGGTGCTGTGGCCGGACTTCAACGCCGCCGAGATCGACCGCGCCATCGCCTGGTATGCTGGGCGTGAGCGCCGTTTTGGTCAGACCTCGGCGCAACTCCAGGAGCCCGTCCGTGCTTAGGCAACGCATCCTCACCGCGCTGGTGCTCGCGGGCATCCTCCTCCCCGCGCTGTTCTTCCTGCCCCGCGCGGGGTTTGCGGCGCTGGTGGGACTGGTGGTGTTCGCCACCGCCCACGAGTGGGCGGCGCTGGCCCAGCTCGCGGGGCGCGCCCGTCTTGTGTTTGCCTTGCTGCTCACCCTCGGCGGTATCCCCCTGCTCATGCTCGACGGCGCGCTCGGCTGGATGCTCGGTGCGGCCGTGCTGCTGTGGCTGCTGCTCAGCGTCCGCCTGGTGCTCGGCGCGCGTGCCCCCGCCTTCGTGCACGGACGCGCCTACAAGCTTGCCCTCGCGCCCCTGGTCCTGTGGCCGGCCTGGCTGGCGCTGGATGCCCTGCGCAACCTGCCGGACGGGGCCTTGTGGGTGTTGGCCACCTTCATGGTGGTGTGGGTGGCGGACAGCGCCGCCTACTTCAGCGGCCGCCGCTTCGGCCGTCACAAGCTTGCTCCTGCGATCAGCCCCGGCAAGACGGTCGAGGGGCTGGCCGGGGCGCTCGTTGCCGTCCTGCTGGCGGGTTGGGCGGCGCATGCCGCCGCGCCCTATGCCGCCCTGCCGCTGCTGCCCTGGCTGCTGCTCCTGTTCGCCGTCACCCTGATCTCGGTCATGGGCGACCTGCACGAGAGCCAGCTCAAGCGCGAGGCCGGCGTGAAGGACAGCGGGGCGCTGCTGCCGGGCCACGGTGGCATGTTCGATCGGGTCGACAGCCTGCTGGCCGCCGCGCCGCTGATGGCCTTCGGCCTGCTGCAGCTGGGGGTGTTGCATGGCTGATCACGGGCAGGGGGTCTGCATCCTCGGGGCGACCGGCTCCATCGGCCAGAGCACCCTCGACGTGCTGCGCCGCCATCCGGGGCGCTGGCGGGTCGAGTCGCTCGGCGCCTGCCGCGACGTGGATGGCATGCTGGCCGCCTGCCGGGAGTTCCGTCCGCGGTGCGTGGCCATGGGGGAGGCTGCGGCGGCGGAGCGCCTGCGCGCCAGGCTGAAGGCCGAGGGGCTCGCCATCGATGTGCTCGAAGGCAGCCAGGGCATGGAGGAGATCGCGGCGGATACCGCCAGTCCCATCGTGGTGGCGGCCATCGTCGGTGCCGCCGGCCTGCGGCCGGCCCTTGCGGCCGTGCGCGGAGGCAAGCGCGTGCTGCTCGCCAACAAGGAGGCGCTGGTCATGTCCGGCGCCCTGTTCATGGATGAAGTGGCGCGCCATGGCGCCACCCTGCTGCCGCTGGATTCCGAACACAATGCCCTGTTCCAGTGCCTGCCGCGGCCGGATGCCGTGCGCCACCTTGAGCTCGGCGTGAGCGAGCTGATCCTGACCGCCTCGGGAGGCCCCTTCCGCCAGCGTCCGGCCGAGCAGCTCGCTTGTGTGACGCCCGAGGAGGCCTGCGCCCACCCCAACTGGTCGATGGGTCGCAAGATCTCGGTGGATTCCGCCACCCTGATGAACAAGGGGCTGGAGGTCATCGAGGCGCGCTGGCTGTTTGATGTCCCACCCGAACGCATCCGCGTGCTGGTCCATCCGCAGAGCATCGTCCATTCCATGGTCGCTTACAGCGACGGTTCGGTCCTGGCCCAGATGGGCAATCCGGACATGCGCACACCCATCGCCCATGCCTTGAGCTGGCCGGAGCGGATCGAGTCAGGCGTCGCTCCACTCGACCTGACCCGGGTGGCGGCCTTGCAGTTCGAGCAGCCTGACCTCTCGCGATTTCCTTGCCTGCGCCTGGCCTTCGATGCCCTGCATCAGGGCGGGGTCGCGCCGGCCGTGCTCAACGCCGCCAACGAGGTGGCGGTGGAGGGCTTCCTTGCACGCCGCCTGCGCTTCACCCAGATCCCGGCCCTGATCGAGGCGGTCCTCGAGCAGGTCCCCGCCGTCGCGGCCGACACCCTGGAGGCTGTGTTCAGGTCGGACCTTGATGCGCGCGAGCTTGCCGCGCGCTGGATCGCGGCGCACGGGGAGCGTCTCTGATGCACGTGCTCACCAGCATCCTCGGCTTCATCCTCGCGGTCGGCCTGCTGGTCGCGGTGCACGAGTGGGGCCACTTCTGGGTGGCGCGCCGACTCGGGGTCAAGGTGCTGCGTTTCTCCATCGGCTTCGGTCGCCCGCTGCGCAGCTGGCGCAGGGGGGAGACCGAATACGTTATTGGCAGCCTGCCCTTCGGTGGCTACGTCAAGATGCTCGATGGGCGCGAGGGGCCGGTGGACCCGGCCGAGGCGCACCGGGCCTTCGACCGGCAGGGCGTTGGCAAGCGCGCCGCGATCGTCGCCGCGGGGCCGGCCGCGAACCTTGTCTTCGCCGTCGTCGCCTATGCCCTCATGTACATGGTCGGGGTTACCGGGCTTGCGCCGATCCTCGATGCCCCCGCCGCCGCGACCCCGGCAGCACAGGCAGGGCTGCGGGGTGAGGCGGAGGTGCTTGCGGTCAATGGCCGCCCGGTGCGCACCTTCGATGCCCTGCGCGTCGCGGCGCTGGATGCGGCGACGGGAGACCAGCCCATCCAGCTGCGCGTCCGCGAGCAGGGGGTCGAGCGCACGGTCGAACTGCCCGGCGCGCCCTATGGCCTGTTCATGGGTACCGATGACCCGCTCGCGCGCCTGGGTCTGCGTCCTTGGGAACCGCGCGGGAGCATCATCGTGCGCCGGGTGGAGGAGGGCGCCGCGGCGGCCCTGGCCGGCCTGAGGGTTGACGACGTGGTGACCGGGGTGGGGGGCGTGCCGATCTCTCGCGCCAGCGAGCTGGTGGAGGCCATCCGCCAGCATGCCGGCGAGCGGGTGGAGCTCGACATCCTGCGCGATGGCCGGTCGCAGACCGTCAGCGTGATACCCGGCACGCGCCGGCACAACGGCGAAGTGGTCGGCTATGCCGGGGCCGCCTTCGGGGTCGATATCCCCGATGAAGTGCGGGGGCGCCTGCTGGTGGTCGAGCGCCTCGGCGTGCTGGAGGCGATCCAGGCGGGTTTCTCGCGCACGTGGGACATGGGCGTGCTCAGCCTGCGGGTGATGGGCAAGATGCTCACCGGCGAGGCCACACTCGAGACCATCAGCGGGCCGCTCGGCATCGCTGATGTGGCAGGCAAAAGCCTGGTGCTCGGCCTGTCCAGCTTCCTCGCCTTCCTCGCCCTGGTGAGCCTGAGCCTTGCGATTCTCAACCTGTTGCCCGTTCCCGTACTGGATGGCGGGCACCTGTTGTTTTATCTTATCGAGGTTTTGCGCGGCCGGCCGTTGTCGGACCAGGCGCAGATGCTCGCTCAGCGCGTCGGCATGAGTCTGCTGCTTGCGCTGATGGCATTGGCCCTTTTCAACGACCTGACACGGCTTTTCTTCTAGGCCTGCAACGACACCGCCCTTTTTGGACCCTGACAATTCATGAAGATGTTCGCCCGCTCAATCCTGCCGCTGGCCCTTGGTGTCGCACTCTCCGCCCAGGCAGCGGATCCCGCCTCGACCTTCACCCTGCGGGACATCGAGGTGCAGGGGCTTCAGAACATCGCTTCGGGCACCGTCTTCACCTATCTGCCCTACCGCGTCGGCGACACGTTCGCCGAGGTGGACAGCACCCGCGTGATCCAGGAGCTGTACAAGACCGGCTTCTTCCGTCGTGTCGATGTCGCACGGCGCGGCGACGTGCTGGTGGTCCAGGTGGAGGAGCTGCCGACTATCGGCGAGCTGACGATCACCGGCAACGACAAGGTCGAGAAGGCCGACCTCGAGAAATCGCTCAAGTCCGCCGGACTCGCCAAGGGGCGGGTGCTGAACCGCCAGGCCCTCGAGCAGATGGAGCAGGAGTTGCAGCGTCTCTATTTCAGCATGGGCCTGTACGGCGTGCGCGTGGAGACCAAGCAGACCGAGCTCGATGGCAATCGCGTCGCGCTGGAGGTTGAGATTCTCGAGGGCACCCCGGCCAGCATCCGCACCATCAACATCGTCGGCAACAAGGCCTTCAGTGAGAAGGAGCTGCTCAAACAGTTCGATCTCGGGCCGACCGCCTGGTACCAGTTTTTCTCCGATCGCGACCAGTATTCGCGCCAGAAACTGGCCGCCGACCTGGAAAAGCTGCGCTCGTTCTACCTCGACCGAGGCTACCTCAAGTTCAACGTCGACTCGACCCAGGTCTCCATCTCGCCGGACCGCAAGGACATCCACATCAGCATCGGCATCACCGAGGGCGAACAGTACAGCGTCAGCGAGGTCGGCTTCGCCGGCAACATGATCCTGCCCGAGGAGGAGCTGCGTCGCCTGGTCACCATCAAGCCGGGTGAGCGTTTCTCGCGCAAGGCCCTGACCGAGAGCACGGGCGCGCTGGTCAAGCGCCTGGGCAACGAAGGCTATGCCTTCGCCAACGTCAACCCGGTGCCCGAGCTGGACGACAAGAACAAGACCGTCAAGATGACCTTGTACGTCGATCCGGGCAAGCGCGTCTACGTGCGCCGCATCAACATTGCCGGCAACTACAACACCGACGAGGAAGTGTTCCGCCGCGAGATGCGCCAGATGGAGGGTGCCTGGTTCTCCGGCGAGAAGGTCGAGCGCTCCAAGGAGCGCCTGCAGCGCCTGAGCTATGTCGAATCCGCCTCCATTGAGACCAAGCCGGTTCCCGGAGCGGCCGACCAGGTCGACCTGAACGTCGGCGTGACCGAGCGCCTGTCCGGCAGCTTCAGCATCGGCGCGGGTTATTCGCAGTCCGAAGGCATCCTGCTGAGCCTGGGGCTGTCGCAGGCCAACTTCCTCGGCACCGGCAACAATGTCTCGCTCAACATCGAGCGCAGTGGCCTGCGCAACATCTACAGCCTCTCCTACCTCAACCCCTACTGGACGGTGGACGGGGTGAGCCGCGGTTTCTCTGTCTACTTCAAGGAGATGGATGCCACCAAGGTCACCCTCAGCCGTTACCTGATGGACTCCTACGGCGGCGACGTGAAGTTCGGCATCCCGCTTTCCGAGTACACCGGGGTCCGTCTGGCGCTCGGCCTGGATCACAGCCAGTTGAAGAAGACCAGCAACTCCCCCGACTGGGTCAAGGAGGAGGGCTACAACTTCTACACCCTCACCCCGAGCTGGTACTGGGATACCCGCGACCGCGCCATCTTCCCCAACCGCGGCGGTTACAGCCTGGCGAGCCTGGAAGTGGCGGGACCGGGCAGCGGGCTTGAGTACTACAAGGCCAACCTCAGCCACGACCACTACTTCAGCCTGACCACCAACTACGTGTTCAAGGTGGGGGCCGTGGCCGGTTACGGTGACAGCTACGGCAAGGCCTACACCTATGTCGACAAGGACGGCATCGAGCGCACCACCACCCTCCCGCCGTTCAAGAACTACTACGCCGGGGGTATCCGCTCGGTACGCGGCTTTGAGGATTACAGCTTGGGGCCGCGCGACAACCTAGGGAATTCTTTGGGCGGGGCCTTCAAGCTCGCGGGTACGGCCGAGCTGATCTTCCCGCTGCCCTTCCTCGGCGAGGAGAGCGCCAAGAATGTGCGCATGGGCCTGTTCTACGACGTCGGCAACGTGTTCTCGTCCTACGATGTTTTCAAGGCCGACGAGCTGCGCATGTCCGCCGGCGTGTCGCTGATCTGGCTCTCCCCGATCGGCCCGCTGACCCTGAGCCTTGCCCAACCGCTGAACGAAAAGCCGGGTGATCGCACCCAGATGTTCCAGTTCGCCATCGGCGCCGGTTTCTAACCCCCAACCCAACCAACCCAACCAACCCAAGATCGGAGTTCAACCGTGTTCAAGCAGACCGCCCTCATTGCCGCAGCCCTGGCCCTGGCCGTATCTGGCAGTGCCTGGGCCAAGGAACTCAAAGTCGGCTTTGTCAATTCGGCCATGCTGCTCGACAAGGCACCGCAGGCCGAGGCTGCGCGCAAGCAGTTGGAGAAGGAGTTCTCCGCCCGCGAGCGCGAACTGGTGGAAAACCAGAAGGCCGCCCAGGCGCTGGAGCAGAAGCTGAGCCGCGAAGGCGCGGCCATGAGTGAGGCCGAGCGTTCCCGTCAGGAGCGCGAGTTGAACCGCCGCATGCGCGAGCTGCAGCGCCAGCAGGCGGAATTCCGCGACGACCTGAACCTGCGCAAGAACGAGGAGCTTGCCAAGCTTCAGCGCACCGTCTTCCAGGTGATCAACGAGATGGCCAAGGCCGACGAATATGATCTGATCCTCAGTGACGGCGTGGTCTATGCCGGCCCGAACGTGGACATCACCAGCAAGGTGCTCGATCGTCTGCAGACGGCTAAATAAGCCGGTTCCAGGCGAGCTCGGAAGAGGGGTTCCACGGTGAGGCTAGGGGAGCTGGCGGAACGGCTCGGGGCCCGGCTTCTGGGTGATCCGGCCCAGGATGTTCTGCGCGTTGCCGCGCTTGAGCAGGACGACCCAAGCGCCATCGGTTTCGTCCAGGACGAGGCCTATCTGGTCTCGCTTGAGACCAAGCAGGCCGGGGTGGTGATCCTGCCGCCGGTCTTCGAGCAGGCCTATGCCGGCCCGCGTCTGGTCAGCGACACCCCGCAGCTGAGCTTTGCCCGCGCAGCGCGCCTGCTCCACCCCCGCCCTGTCCGCCAGGGCATCCATCCCTCCGCTTGGGTTGAAACCGGGGCGGAGGTCGATGCCACGGCCTGGGTCGGCCCCCTGGCGGTCATCGCCAAGGGGGCGAGGATTGCGGCGGGCGCCCAGATCGGGCCGCAATGCTTTGTTGGGGAGGGCAGCAGCATCGGTGCCGGGACCGAGCTGGTCGCCCGTGTCACGGTGCTGGACGGTGTGACGATCGGGGCGCGCTGCATCATCCATCCTGGGGCGGTGATCGGCTCCGATGGCTTTGGTCTTGCGCATGCGCGCAGCCATTGGGAGCGGGTGCCGCAGCTCGGCGGCGTCCGCATCGGCGATGACGTTGATATCGGCGCCAACACCACGGTGGATCGTGGCGCCTTGGGCGACACCGTGATTGCCGACGGGGTGAAGATCGACAACCTGGTGCAGATTGCCCACAATGTCGTGATCGGCGAGCACACCGCCATCGCGGGCTGCGCGGGGCTCGCCGGCAGCTCCCGCGTCGGCCGCCATTGCATGCTCGCGGGCGGGGTGGGCCTCGCGGGCCATCTTGAGCTTGCGGACGGGGTTCAGGTCACGGGCATGTCCATGGTCACCCGTTCCATTCATCAGCCCGGCGTCTATTCCGCAGGCACGCCCTTGGACACCAACCGGAACTGGCGCCGCAATGCCGCCCGCTTCAAACACCTTGACGATATGGCGCGCCGCATCGAGGCCCTCGAGCGAGCATTGCGCAGCAAGGATTCATCAGAGGAGTGACGCGTGAGTCGCGTATTGAACATCCAGGAGGTCATGCAGCACCTCCCGCACCGCTTTCCCTTTCTGCTCGTCGACCGCGTGCTCGACTGGGCACCGAACGACTACCTGACGGCGATCAAGAACGTCACGTTCAACGAACCCTACTTCCAGGGGCACTTCCCGGTGCGCCCGATCATGCCCGGCGTGCTGATCACCGAGGCCATGGCCCAGGCGACCGGCATCCTCGCCTTCGCCAGCCAGGGCGACAAGCCGAACGACGACAGCCTCTACATGCTGGTCGGCCTGGACGACGTGACTTTCCGCCGCATCGTCGAGCCGGGCGACCAGCTCACCCTGCACGTGCGCCAGAAGCGCCTGATCCGCAACCTGGGCATCTTCGAGTGCGAGGCGCGAGTAGGCGACGAGGTGGCCGCCAGCGCCACCATCAAGTGCATCGCCAAGGATGTCACCGCATGATCGACCCGCGCGCAGTAGTTCATTCCGAGGCGCGCATTGGCGAGAATGTCAGCATCGGCCCGTTCTCGGTCATCGGAGCGGGGGTCGAGATCGGGGAGGGCACCTGGATCGGTCCGCACGTGGTCATCAATGGACCGACCCGCATCGGACGTGACAACCGCATCTTCCAGTTTGCCTCCATCGGTGAAGCCCCCCAAGACCTCAAGTACGCCGGCGAGCCGACGAGGCTTGAGATTGGCGACCGCAACACCATCCGCGAAGGCTGCACCATGCACCGCGGCACGACCCAGGGCGAGGGGGTCACCGTCGTCGGCAGCGACAACCTGTTCATGGCCACCACCCACGTCGCGCATGACTGCCGTATCGGCAGTCACGTGATCATGGCCAACGCGGCCTCGCTCGCCGGGCACGTGGTGGTCGAGGACTGGGCCATCCTCAGCGGCTTTTCGGTGGTGCACCAGTTCTGCCGCATTGGCGCGCACAGCTTCGCTGGTGGGGCGACCAAGATCACGCAGGACATCCCGCCGTTCGTCATGGTCGATGGCGCCCGCGCGCGGGCGATCGGGATCAACAAGAACGGCCTCAAGCGGCGCAACTTCTCCGAGGAGACCATCCGCGACCTGCATCGCGCGTTCAAGCTGCTGATCCGCAACCGGCCCACCAAGGAAAACTGGGATGAGGCCGAGGAGATGGCCGCGACCTGCCCCGAGGTTCGCCGCTTCCTGGATTTCATCCGCGCCAGCCAGCGCGGCATCGTGCGTTGAGATGAGCCTGATGACCGAGTTCCGCATCGAAAAAGACAGCATGGGCGAGCTTAAGGTGCCTGCCAACGCCCTGTGGGGCGCGCAGACCCAGCGCGCGGTGGACAACTTCCACATCGGTGGACGGCCCATGCCACGTGCCTTCCTGCGCGCCCTCGGCCTGATCAAGGCGGCCTGCGCCAAGGTCAATGCTGAGCTTGGTCTGCTCGACCCCGCGCGCGCGGAGGCCATCCAGCGTGCCGCGTTGCAGGTGGCGGAAGGCCAGTTCGACGAACAGTTTCCGGTCGAGGTCTTCCAGACCGGCTCCGGCACTTCCAGCAACATGAACGCCAACGAGGTGATCGCGCGCCTGGCATCTACCGCCGAACACCCGGTGCATGCCAACGACCACGTCAACATGGGGCAGAGCTCCAACGACGTGATTCCCACTGCGATCCACGTTTCGGCCGCCCTCGAGATTAGCGAGTCCCTGCTGCCGGCCATCGCCCATCTGCGCGGGACCATCGAGCGCCGCGGCGAGGAGTGGAAGGACGTGGTCAAGACCGGCCGCACCCACCTGATGGATGCGATGCCGATCACCCTCGGCCAGGAACTCTCCGGCTGGGCGGCGCAGCTTGCTGCCGCCGAGGCGCGCCTGCGTGACAGCCTGGTTCGCCTGCGAGCCCTGCCGCAGGGCGGCACGGCGGTTGGCACCGGCATCAACGCGCCGGAGGATTTCGGCCAGCGCGTGGCGGCCGAGCTGTTCCGTTTGACCGGTGTGCCGTTCGCGCCGATGGACAACCTGTTCATGGGACTCGCCAGCCAGGACGCGGCGGTTGAGGCGAGCGGGCAGCTGCGCGCCCTCGCGGTGGCGCTGATGAAGATCGCCAACGACCTGCGCTGGATGAACTCCGGTCCGCTGGCGGGGCTTGCCGAGATCCGCCTTCCGGCCCTCCAGCCCGGCAGCTCGATCATGCCCGGCAAGGTCAACCCGGTCATCCCCGAGGCGGTGATGATGGCGAGTGCGCGGGTGATGGGGCACGACGCCAGCATGGCCATTGCAGGATCGTCGGGCAACTTCCAGCTCAACGTCATGCTGCCGCTGATCGCTGACAGCCTGCTCGACTCCATCCGGCTGCTGAGCAACGGCTGCCGCTCGCTGGCGGACAAGGCCATCGCCGGCATGCAACTCAATCCCGCCCAGCTCGAGGCGGCGCTTGCCCGCAATCCCATCCTCGTGACCGCACTGAACCCCATCATCGGCTACGAAAAGGGCGCGGCCATCGCCAAGCGCGCCTATGCCGAGGGACGCACCCTGCTGGAGGTGGCGCTGGAGGAGACCGACATGGACGAGGAGACGCTGCGCCGCCTGCTTGATCCCGCGGCCCTTGCCCAAGGGGGGATCCAGGCCGGCATGACGGGGGCAGGGGGCTGACGCTTCATCTCGTCCTGCAGAAAGCACAAGGCCCCGAGCAAGCGGGGCCTTTTCGTTCCGGGGACCTTCAGCCTCGGGTGAGCATCTCGCAGGCGAGTTCAGCCATGCGTTCCACCCCCCCGCCAGGACCGAGTCGCTCCTTCACCTCGGCCAGATCCTTGCGCATGCGTCCGGCGTAGTCCGCGTCGTCCAGCATGCGTCCGATCTCCGCGGCTACGGTCGCAGGCTCGGCATCGCCCTGCACGAACTCCGGCACGATCCGGCGTCCGGCGACGATGTTGGCGAGCCCGATGTCGGGGATGCGGATCAGCGGCCGGAGCAGGGTATAGGTGAGTGGCGAGACCTTATACAGGATAGCCATGGGAACCCCCATCAGCGCGACCTCCAGGGTGGCGGTCCCCGAGGCGACCATGGCGGCGTCGCAGCAGGCCAGCACGTCATGGCTGCGCTCGGGCACGACCTTGACTGCGACGCTCGCTGCCTCGAGCAGCGGCTTGATCAGATCGTCATCGATACTGGCCGCCTTTGGCAGGATGAACTGCAGCCCGGCCCGCTCGGCGGCAAGCCTTGCGGCGCTCTCCAGCATGACCGGCAGCAGGCGCTGGATCTCGGCCTTGCGGCTTCCGGGCAGGAGGCCAACGACCGGGTGCTCCGCCGACAGCCCGAACTCGTCCATCAGCTCCGCGCGCGGGGCGCTGGCCTGCACCCTCCCCGCGAGCGGGTGGCCGACGTAGCGCACCGGGATGCCGTGCGCCTCGTAGAACGCCGTCTCGAACGGGAAGATCACCGCCATCATGTCGATGGCCGCGCCGTACTTCTTCACCCGCCCGGGCCGCCAGGCCCAGACCTGCGGGCTGACGTAGAACAGCACCTTGATGCCGCAGGCCTTGGCGTGGCGGGCGAGCTTGAGGTTGAACTCCTTGTAGTCGACGCAGATGAGCAGGTCGGGCTGCTGCTCGCACACCGCCTGCTGCATGCTCCTGAGCGCGCCCTTGATGGCGCCGTAGTGGCGGATCACCTCGCCGAGCCCGACCACGCCGAGGCCGGAGGAGTCGACGGTCAGCTCGACGCCCGCCTCGCGCATGGCGCTGCCGCCCATGCCGATCCCTCGCAGGCCGGGGAGGCGCACCTGCATGGCGCGGAACACAGCGGCGGCATGCTTGTCTCCGGAGGCCTCCCCGGCGGAGAACATGACGAGGGGAGGGCGGGCCTCAGCTGCCGTGCCGGAGCGTTCAGCCAAGGGCGCGGCGGATGACATCGCAGATGCGTTCGATGGAGGCGTCCGGCAGCTCCGGGTAGATCGGCAGGCTGAGGCAGCGGGAGGCGACCTCTTCCGCGACCGGCAGGCTCAGGCCGGGGTAGTCCGCCTTGAACACGTTCTGCTGGTGCAGGGGGATGGGATAGTAGATCGCGCTGGCGATGCCCTCGGCCTGCAACGCCTGCTGGATGGCCTCGCGCCGGTCGGTCAGCAGGGTGTACTGGTGGAAGACGTGGGTGCCGAGGCCATCCTCGAACGGGGTGGTCACCGGCAGCCCGGCCAGCCCGGCGTTGTAGCCATGTGCGACACGGCGGCGCTCGCGGTTGTAGGTGTCGATGTGCGGCAGCTTGGCGCGCAGGATGACCGCCTGCATCTCGTCCAGCCGGCTGTTGAAGCCGATGATGTCGTGGTAGTAGCGCACCTTGCTGCCGTGGTTGCGCAGCATGCGCAGCCGCTCGGCGATCTCGTCCGAGTTGGTGGTGACCATGCCGCCATCGCCGAAGCAGCCGAGGTTCTTGCTCGGGAAGAAGCTGAACGCCCCCGCATCCCCAAGGCTCCCGGTCATGCGCCCGGCGACGTCCGCGCCGAACGACTGGGCGCAGTCCTCGATTAGCTTGAGCTGGTGCCTGATGGCGATGGCGCGGATGGCCGCCATGTCCGCCGGCTGGCCGAACAGGTGGACCGGGAGGATGGCGCGGGTCTTCGGGGTGATGGCCGCCTCGATCAGGGCCGGGTCGATATTGAAGGTCCGGGGGTCGATGTCGACGAATACGGGACGCGCGCCGACATAGCGGATGGCCTCGGCGGTGGCGATGAAGGTGAAGGGCGAGGTGATGACCTCATCGCCTTCCTTGATCCCGGCGGCGAGTAGGGCAAGGTGCAGGGCGTCGGTGCCGTTGGCCACGCCGATGGCGTGCCTGACGCCGAGGTAGGCGGCCGCCTCGTCCTCGAAGGCCCGTACGTTCGGGCCGAGGATGAACTGGGTGGCGTCCAGGGTGGCCTGCAGGCCGGCGTCGATCTCCGCCTTGAGGGCCTGGTACTGGGCGGAAAGGTCGACCATCGGGATCGTCATGGCGGGTACTCGTGCAGAAGCGGAAGGGAGGGATCAGGAGGCAGGATGGCGCAGCAACGCGCTGATGTCCTCGGCGGCGGCCAGGGCGCGGCGGCCGGCCTCGCCGGGCACGCGCGGCGTGCGGCCGTGGATGGCGCAGTCGACGAAGTGGCGGATCTCCTCCAGCAGGGCGTCGCCACTTTCGAAACGGCTCTCCTCGGAAAGGATCTCCGGCACGCCGGGGAACATCTCACCCTCGCCGCGGCGATGCGTGGCCAGCACGCGGTTCTGGAAGTCGACCGACAGGTAGGCGTCCTTCTGGAACAGGCGCATCTTGCGTTCGCTCTTGAGGCTGATGCGGCTGGCGGTGACATTGGCGACGCAGCCGTTGGCGAAGGTCAGGCGGGCGTTGGCGATGTCGGTGTCACTCGTGAGCACGCAGGCGCCGCTGGCCTCGACGTGGGTGATCGGACTGTCGACGATGTCGAGAATGATGTCGATGTCGTGGATCATCAGGTCCAGCACCACGCTCACGTCCGTTGCGCGCGGTTTGAAGGGGGCCAGGCGGGTGGACTCGATGAAGCTCGGCTGGTCGAGCGTGCCCTCGAGGGCGAGGATGGCGGGGTTGAAGCGTTCCAGGTGGCCGACCATGAGCACGCGGTTCTTCTCTCGTGCGAGGCGGATCAGCTCGTCGGCCTGCTCGACCGTCGTGGTGATGGGCTTCTCGACCAGCACGTGGCTGCCCGCGGCAAGGAAGTCGCGTGCCACCTCGAAGTGCAGGCTGGTCGGCACCGCGATGCTCACCGCGTCCACCTTGCCGAGCAACTCGCGGTAGTCCGTCAGCCCCTGGCAGCCGTGCTTGGCGGCGATGGCGGCAGCGGCCTCGGGATTGACGTCCACGATGGCCGCCAGGTCACAATCCGGCAGCGCCGCGTACTTGTCCGCGTGGAACTTGCCGAGGTAACCGGTGCCGATCACCGCGCATTGAAGCTTGCTCATCCGTTATCCTGTCGAGCCCCCCAAAGGGAGGGATGCTTGTGAAAATGCCCGATTATAGGTCTTTTGCCATGCCTGCTGAATCGTATCCCCTGTTCGATGTCCCGACGCCGGACCCTCTGGCACGCGTGGCCGGGGCGGACGAGGCGGGGCGGGGGCCGCTCGCTGGGGCGGTCTATGCCGCGGCGGTCATCCTGGACCCCGCGCGGCCCATCGAGGGGCTGAACGACTCGAAGAAGCTCACCGCCCGGCGGCGGGAGATCTTGTTCGATGCGATCCAGGCGCAGGCGCTGGCCTGGTGCATCGCCTCCGCGAGTGTGGAGGAGATCGACCGCCTCAACATCCTGCAGGCCAGCATGCTTGCCATGCAGCGTGCAGTGGCAGGTCTCGCCCATGCGCCCACTCTGGTGCTGGTGGATGGCAACCGCGCCCCGGATTTCCCCTGTCCCGCACGGGCCATCGTCGGGGGCGATGCGCTGGAGCCGGCCATCAGCGCGGCCTCCATCCTCGCCAAGGTCGCGCGCGACCGTTCCATGCTGGAGCTGCATGCGCTGCATCCGCAGTACGGCTTCGACAAGCACAAAGGTTACCCCACCGCAGAACATCTGGCCGCCTTGGCCGAGCATGGCCCCTGTCCCGAGCACCGGGTGAGCTTTGCCCCGGTCAAGCGCCTCTTGAGTGGTTGAAGGGCCAGCCGGATTCGGCCAGCACAGTGGTCACGCCGGCATCCTCGACGCGCTCCAGGCGTAGCCCCTCCGGTGTTGCACTCAAGAGCACCGCCCCCGCCTCCCAGTCACCCAGCACCGCGCGAATCCTGCCGTCCTGCTGATGAATGGCCGGGCGGTGGGTATGGCCATGGATCAGGACCTTGACCCCAAGGCGCTGCATGAAGGCCATCACCGCATCGTGGTTGACGTCCATGATGTCCGCGCTCTTGCGCCCTGTGGCCTGACGGCTCTGCTCCCGCAGCCTTGCCGCAAGCCTCTGGCGCGTACCAAGGGGGAGATGGCGCAGGATGAAGCGGGTGAGGGGGTGGCGCAGTCTTTGGCGCAGGCGTTGGTAGGCGAGGTCATCCGTGCAGAGCTGATCGCCATGCACCAAGGCCACGGGGTGGCCATAAAGCTCGATCACCACCTCCTCCGCCAGCAGGCGAAGGCCAAAGCGGCGGGCAAGGCGCTGGCCGATCAGGAAGTCGCGGTTGCCGTGCTGGAAAAAGACCGGAACGCCCGTATCGGTTAGACGACGTAGCAGGGCAAAGGCAGGGAGGAGGTCGGGCTCGATCGGCGCATCATCGCCGATCCACACCTCGACCAGGTCGCCGAGGATGTAGATCCCCTGCGCCTTGCGCAGGCGCGGTTCGAGAGCGAGCAGCCTGCGCGTGACCTGCGGCGCCTGCTCACGCAGGTGCAGGTCGGCGAGGAAGAGGGTTTCCTGCGCCAAGATACCTTATTCGACGGTTTCGACGCGTGTGACCTTCTCGATCACCACGTCGTTGCGCGGTACATCGCTGTGGCCGGCGCGCATGCCGGTTGGTTCCTGGGCGATGGCATCGACCACGTGCATGCCCTCGACCACCTTGCCGAACACACAGTAGCCCCAGCCGTTCGGGGTCGGGCTGGTGTAGTTCAGGAAGGCATTGTCCTTGAGGTTGATGAAGAACTGGCTGGTGGCTGAGTGCGGGTTCGGCGTGCGGGCCATGGCAATGCTGCCGCGCACGTTCGGCAGGCCGTTGGTGGCCTCGTTCTCGATCGGCGCGCGGTTCGGCTTGTTGGCCATGTCCGGGGTCAGGCCGCCGCCCTGGATCATGAAGCCGGGGATCACGCGGTGGAACAGGGTGCCGTCGTAGAAACCCTCATCGACATAGGCCAGCACGTTGGCGACGGTCTTCGGCGCGGCTTCGGCATTCAGTTCGACGACGATGTCGCCCAGGCGGGTGGAAATCTTGATGCGCGGATGGCTGGACACGGAAAGCTTTCCCCGGGTGTGTTGGAAAAAAACATCATAACGTGGCGCCCCTGCACAAATAAATGCCGAAAGTGCTTCGCGCTGCCGGAAATTGGGCTTACGATAGGCCTGCGTTCGACCGTGCAAGCACGGCAACGCATGCTTGAAGACCTTCGGGTCACGTCAGTTTCACGCCGCGTCGTGGGTTGATTCTGATGCTGTTTTTCCATGACGCATGTTCAAGACTGATTGGTATGATCAACATTTACGTGGGCAACCTGTCCTTCCGCACCGATGACGCAGGCCTTCGCCAGGCTTTCGAGGGTTTTGGTGAAATCGCCTCCGCCAAGGTCGTGATGGATCGCGAAACCGGCCGTTCCAAGGGCTTCGGCTTCGTCGAGATGCCGAACCGCGAGGCCGGCCTTGCCGCCATCAAGGCCCTCGACGGCCAAGAGATCGACGGCCGTGCCCTGCGCGTGAACGAAGCCCGTCCGCGCGAAGAGCGTCCGCGTCGCGAAGGCGGCTTCGCCCCGCGTCCGCGCCGCTTCTAAGCCGCGAGGGGCGCAGCGGCTCTCGCAGAATGTTGAAAAAAGGCTTCCTGCCCTTTTTCAACTCGCCTCGTCGCGGCGCATGTCCGCGACGGGCTCCGAAGATCAATCACTTAGCGTGATTGATCTTCGCGCAAGCCTTCCATGGCTTGCCCTGGCTGGCCGTTGAAAGACTTTTTCAAGGGCCAGCCAGCCACTGCGCCGAAAACGGCAGCCGTCCAGTCCTGAACGTGCTGTTAGAATGGAAAGGCCACGCCTCCGGGGGTGGCCTTTTTCTTTGCCCAAACCTTTCGCCATGCTGCACATCTACAACACCGAATCCCGCGAAAAACAGGTCTTCACCCCCATCGAGCCCGGCAAGGTCCGCATGTACGTGTGCGGCATGACGGTGTACGACTACTGTCACCTGGGGCACGCGCGGGTGATGGTGGTGTTTGACATGGTCTACCGCTACCTGAAGCAGCAAGGCTTCGATGTCACCTATGTGCGCAATATCACCGACATCGACGACAAGATCATCCAGCGCGCCCACGAACGCGGCGAGACCATCCAGTCGCTGACCCAGCGCTTCATCGACGCCATGCACGAGGATGCCGACGCGCTTGGCTGCCTGCGCCCCGATCATGAACCGCGCGCCACCGGCTCCATCCCCGAGATGTTGGCGATGATCCAGACCCTGATCGACAAGGGCTATGCCTATGTCGCTGCCAACGGTGATGTCTACTACGACGTGAGCCGGTTCGACGGCTACGGCCGCCTGTCCGGCAAGAATCCGGACGACCTACGCGCCGGGGCGCGGGTGGAGATCGGCGAGGCCAAGGACGATCCGCTCGACTTCGTGCTGTGGAAGGCCGCCAAGCCTGGGGAGCCGGCGTGGGAGTCCCCCTGGGGCCCGGGCCGTCCGGGCTGGCACATCGAATGCTCGGCCATGTCCACCACCTGTCTTGGGCACAGCTTCGACATCCACGGCGGCGGGATGGACCTGCAGTTCCCGCACCATGAGAACGAGATCGCCCAGAGCGAGGCGGCGACCGGCTGCCACTACGTCAACTACTGGATGCACAACGGCTTCGTGCGGGTGAACGAGGAGAAGATGTCCAAGTCGCTCGGCAACTTCTTCACCGTGCGCGAGGTGCTCAAGGACTTCCGCCCGGAGGAGATCCGTTTCTTCATCCTCAACAGCCACTACCGCAGTCCGCTGAACTACGGCGATGAGCAGCTGCGCGCCGCGCGCAGTGCCCTCACGCGCCTGTACACCGCCCTGCGCGATGCCGGTGACGTTACCGGGGCGGCCCTCCTGCCGGAGTTTGTTGCGCGCTTCACGCAGGCGATGGACGACGACTTCAACACCCCCGAGGCCATCGCGGTGCTGTTCGAACTGGCCGGCGAGGCGAACAGGCACAGCGGCGAGGCGCGCCGCCAGGCGGCCGCCACCCTGAAGCACCTCGGTGGCATCCTCGGCCTTTTGCACGAGGCACCGGAGGCCTTCCTGCGCGGCGGCGCACGCCAGGGCGAGTTGAGTGAGGAGGCCATCGAGGACCTCATCCGCCAGCGACTGGAGGCCCGTGCCGCGCGTGACTTCGCCCGCGCCGACGCGATCCGTGAGCAGTTGGCCCTTGACGGCGTGGTGCTCGAGGATGGCCCCTCCGGCACGCGCTGGCGGCGCGAGGGCTGAGCCGCTTGGCCTTCAGCGGGCCACGAGCACATCCCCCCTCGATTCGGCGAGCACATGCTTGGTGGTGCTGCCGAGCAGCAGTTCCTCGCCAGCACCCTTGCCGTGCTTGCCGATGACGATCAGGTCGGCGTCCTTCTCCTCCTCCTGCTCCAGGATGCAGGTGGGGGGATGGCCGGTGAGCGCGATGCGCTGGTAGCCGTGGGGTTCCAGTCCGGCCTCCCGGGCCAGCAGTTCCAGGTCGCGCAGCGCCTCCTGGCGGGCCTCCATCTGGTACTGGTGGATCCTCTCCTCGGTGACCCCGGCATAGCGCAGGGTGCCCTCCAGCGTGCTGTCGAAGGCATGCAGGAGGATGAGGTCGGCCTGGGGGGCGATGGCCCGGGCCTGGCGGATGGCGCGCAGCGAGTAGTCGGAGAAGTCCACCGGGATCAGCACCCGACGGTAGCTCTCGTGCGGCAGCTGCTTGACGACCAGCAGCGAGCGCAGGGTCTTGCGCAGCATGCGCTCGGCGGTGGAGCCCAGCATCAGGTGGTGCATGAAGCCCATGCCGCGCGCGCCCAGCACCAGCAGGTCGGCGTTGAGGGCGTCGGCCTCGCTCGGGATCTCCTGCAGGACCGCCCCGCTCACGAGGTGGATGCCGGGGCTGATCCCGAGTGGCGCGCAGATGTCGCTGGCGATCTGCGCCAGTGTGTTGCGCGCCTCGTCCTGCACGCGGGGCAGGGCGGCCTCGGCCTCCTGTCCAAGCAGGCGGCGCAGCTGGTCGAGCGCCCCCGGTTGAATCACGTGCAAAAGCTCGAGCCGCGCCCCGCAGTCACGGGCGATCATGGCCGCGCGGGTGACGGCGTGGCGCGAGGGCGCGGAGAGGTCGGTGGCGGCAAGTACGGTGCGGAAGGTGGTCATGGGTTCTGCTCCGGTATTTGAAGGTTCCGCGCGAACGACTCGGCGGCATGATCGGTGGCATCGAGGAAGGGGTTGATGATGCGCTCGACGCCGGCCTGGCGCATGGCTTGTTCATGACTCTCATCGCGCACCACCGCGGCGATGCGTCCCGGGTAGCCCGCGGCCTCCAGCGCGTGCAGCAGGCCGCGGTTGACTTGCCAGTCGGGCAGGGTGGTGATCACCCAGGCGGCGTGGGCCAGGGGCAGAGACTCGAGGAAGGCCGGGTCCTCGGCATCGCCGTAACGTGCCGCCAGCCTGCGCCCGCGCATGGCATCCACGGCCTCCGGGTCGAAGTCAACCCCAAGGACACGCACGCCACGGCCATGCAGCTGGTGCAGCAAGCGGCTGCCGTAGCGGCCGAGACCGAACACGATCACCTGCGGTTCCTGTTCTCTGCTGGCCTGCTGCTCCACCCGCGCCTCGCGATGAGGGTGCCGGCGCTCGAATAGGCCGAGCCAGGGTTGCAGGCGCTCATACAGCGGCTGCGAATAGAGGATCATGTAGGTGGACAGGGCAATGGTCACGATACCGACGAGGGTGGTCAGGCCGAGCGCATCCTGGCCCACATGGCCCATGGAGATGCCCATGGCGACAAAGATGATCGAGAACTCGCTGATCTGCGCCACGGTGAGACCGGCGAGGAAGCCGGTGCGCTTGCGGTAACCCATGCGCCCCATGATGGCCATGACGATGAGGGGGTTGCCGATCAGCACGAACAGGGCCAGCACGATCGCCGGGCCGACCTCCGCGTCCAGGGTGGAGAAGTCCAGCTTGGAGCCGAGGTCGATGAAGAAAAACAGCAGCAGGAAGTCGCGCAGGCCGGTCAGGCGCGCGCTCATCGCATCCCGGTAGGGGGTGGAGGCGAGAGAGAAGCCGGCGAGGAAGGCCCCGGCCTCCTTGGAGAAGCCAGCCCATTCGCCCAGCGCCGCAAGCCCCGTGCCCCAGGCCACGGCGAAGATCAGCAGCAGCTCCTGCGAGCGCGCCATCTCTCTCACCAGTGGCGGGAGGAGGTAGCGCATCGCCACGTACAGCAGCAGGGCCGCAAGGGCCAGGCGCCCCAGGACCGAGCCCGCCACCCTGAACACATCCCCACCGTCCTCGAGGCCCTGGCTGCCGAGGGTGCTCATCACCAGCATGGCCAGCACCACCGCGATGTCCTGCACGATCAAAAAGCCCACGGCGATGCGACCGTGCAGCGAGTCGAGCTCGCGCTTGTCCGACAGCAGCTTGATGATGATGATGGTGCTGGAGAAGGTCAGGGCTACCGCCACATACAGGGCCGTGAGCCAGTCCTTGCCGAGCATCAGGATGAGGACGAAGCCGAACAGGATCGTGAAGGCCAATTGGCCGAGGCCGGTGGCGAGCGCGACCGGGCCGATGTGGCGCACGTGCTGTAGATCGAGCTTCAGGCCGACCAAAAACAGCAGCACGGCGACGCCAACCTGAGCCAACAGGTCGATCTGGTCGTGGGCGCGCACCAGTTCAAGGCCGGCCGGCCCCACCAGGATGCCCACCGCGATGAAGGCGATCAGCATGGGCTGCCGCAGCCGCAGGGCGAGGGCCCCCACGACGGCGGTGATGACCAGCAGTTGGGCGAGTTCGGCGAAGGGCTGGACGATGGTCATAGTCTTCTTTCGACGGCACGCTGCCTGGCGCGCCTGCGACGCATGACGCGCCAGCGCCAGATGAGGCTGATCACAACGTAGCTCAGCACGCCCATCAGGGTGGCGATGAGGGCCAGCCCCACCAGCAGCGGCTGCCCCAGGGCCTTGATGCGCTCGATCAGGCTCGCATCCTCGTGGAATACGGTCTCCTCCATCGCCTCGGGCGCGGTGGGCAGGGTCTTTTCCCCCGTGATCCAGGCGCCGAGCTTGTAGGCGCCGTAGTAGATGGGGCCGAAGGTGGCCGGGTTGGTGATCAGGGTGCTGGCGGCGGCCGCCGGCAGGTTGGCGCGCAGCACGACGGCGGCCGCTGCCGACAGCGGGATCTGCGCGATCGGGATCAGCAGGCCGAAGAACACCCCGAGGGCGACGCCCAGGGCCACCCCGCGCCGTGACCAGCGCCACAGGGCGGGTTGGTGCAGCCAGGGACCGAGCCAGCGCAGCCAGCGGCTGTCATGCAGCTGTTGAGGGGTGGGCATGAGGCGGCGCAGACGTTCGAGCATGGTTCTCCTACATGCGACGGATACCCATGCGGCGCAGCAGCCACTTCTCGACCTCCACCGCGAAGAACTTGGCCAGCACGAGGATCAGGATCAGCCCCCAAGAGGCCGCGTCCAGGGCGGCGGTATGGAACAGGTGCTGCATCGGCGGGGCATAGGTGAACAGCAGCTGCAGGCCGATGAGGATGGCGCTGGTCCAGAAGGCCACGGGATTGCCGTACAGGGTGTCCCGCCGCATGGCATGTTCCGTGAAATGGCGCACGTTGAACAGGTAGACGATCTCGCCGAAGACCAGCATGTTGACCGCCGCGGTGCGCGCGATCTCCAGGCTGCTGCCGCGCGCGAGTTCCCACTCGTACACCGCGAAGGTAACGCCGATCATCAACAGGCTGACGTAGGCAATGCGTGCGAGCATCAGCCGGGTGATGAGTGGTTCGGTGGGGGGTTGCGGCGGACGGTGCATGATGCCGGGTTCCCCGGGCTCGAAGGCGAGGGCGAGGGCCAGGGTCACCGCGGTGACCATGTTCACCCACAGGATCTGGCCGGCGGTGACCGGCAGGGCGAGCCCGGCGAATACCGCGAGCAGGATCACGCCCGCCTGGCCGCCGTTGGTCGGCAGGATGAACACCAGCGACTTCTTGATGTTGTCGAACACCGTGCGCCCCTCGCGCACGGCGCGGGCGATGGTGGCGAAGTTGTCGTCGGTGAGCACCAGGTCGGAGGCCTCTTTGGCCGCGTCGGTGCCGCGCAGGCCCATGGCCACGCCGATGTTGGCGCTCTTCAGCGCCGGGGCATCGTTCACCCCGTCGCCGGTCATCGCCACCAGCTCGCCCTCGGCCTGCAGGGCTGCGACGAGCCGCAGCTTGTGCTCGGGGCTCGCGCGGGCGATGACATCGGTCGTGCGCATCGCTTGGCGCAGGTCGGCATCGCCGAGGGTCTCGATCATCTCGCCGGTCAGCGGCGTGCCGACCTCAAGCCCCAGTGCCCGGCCGATGGCCGCCGCGGTGACGGCGTGGTCGCCGGTGATCATCACCACGCGGATGCCGGCCCGCTTGCATTGGGCCACCGCCTCGATCGCCTCCGGGCGGGGCGGGTCGATCATCCCCACCAGGCCCAGCAAGGTGAAGCGCCGGGTGATGTCCTCCATGGACAGGGCGGTAGTACCGGGCGCCATGTTGCAGCGGGCGAGGGCAAGCACCCGCTGGCCCGCCTCGGCGGCCTGTAGCATGCGCGCCTCCCAGGCCGGGCGGTCGATCGGCTGGCCGGAGGCGTCCTCGGTACACAGCTCGAGAACCCGCTCCGGCGCGCCCTTGAGCAGCACGAAGGCGTGTCCCTCGTGGTCGTGGTGCAGGGTGGCCATGAAGCGGTGTTCGGATTCGAACGGGATCTCGTCGATGCGCGGGTAGTTGGCTGTTTCCGCTGCCGGGTCGAGACCTGCCTTCATGGCGAGGGTCACCAGCGCTCCCTCGGTGGGGTCGCCGGCCAGGATCCAGCCGCCGTTGTTGTCGTGGCGTAGGCGTGCATCGTTGCACAGCAGCGCGCAGCGGGCCAGCTGGATCAGGGGCTCGTCCTGCTGCGGGTCGAGTGGCTCCCCATCGTGCAGGAAACCGCCGTCAGGGGCGTAGCCGACCCCGCTCACCTCCAGCGTGCGCCCAGGCATGATCAGTTGGACGGCGGTCATCTCATTGCGCGTTAGGGTGCCTGTCTTGTCTGTGCAGATGACGGTCACCGAGCCGAGGCTTTCGACCGCCGGCAGGCGGCGCAGTACGGCCTTCTCTTGCGCCATGAGGCGGGTGCCGATGGCGAGCGTGATGGTGACGATGGCCGGCAACCCTTCCGGGATGGCGGCCACCGCAAGTCCCACCACGGCAAGGAAGATCTCGAACGCGGGGATGTCGCCGATGTAATGGCCATAAAGGAAAGTGGCCAGGCTGATGGCGAGGATGATCAGGGTGATCTGACGCGCGAACTGCTCGAGTCGGCGGGTGAGGGGGGTCGCGACGCCTTCCACACCCGCGACCAAGGTCCCGATGCGGCCGATCTCGGTGGCGGTTCCGGTGGCGACCACCAGCCCCCGGGCCTGGCCGAAGGTGACCACCGTGCCGGAATAGGCCATGTCGGTGCGATCGCCAATGACGGCGGAGGCATCCACCGGGTCGGTGTTCTTTTCGACCGGGACTGACTCGCCGGTCAGGGCCGCTTCGTTGATGCGCAGATTCTTGACCTTCAGCAGGCGCAGATCGGCCGGAACCTTGCTGCCGGATTCGAGCAGGACGATGTCGCCCGGGACCAGATCGGCCGCGTCGATCTCCATGCGCTCGCCATGGCGCAGCACCGTGGCGTGACTTGCGAGCATCGCCCGCACAGCCTCCAGGGCCTGCTCCGCCTTGCCTTCCTGGATGAAGCCGATGATCGCGTTGATGAGGACCACGCCCAGGATCACGCTGGCATCGATGAGGTGGCCCAGGCCGAAGGTGACCAGCGCGGATGCCAGCAGCACGTAGATCAGTGGGTTGTGGAATTGCAGCAGGAAACGCAGCAAAGGACCGCGCTTGCGCGGCGGTGGCAGGCGGTTGGGGCCGTACCGTTCGAGCCGCGTGCGCGCCTCATCGCTGCTCAGGCCCGAGGAATCATTGCTCTCCAACCACTTCAGCGCAGTTGAAGCAGCCTCGGCGTGCCAGGCGGTGTCCTTCGGGGGGCGATCGCTGGTTTCCTGAGTCATCGGCATCCTCTTCGCTCTTCTGTTTGTTTCCGGCCTACCCCAAGGATAGGTCATCTCCTGGCAGGGCACGCCAGGCGGTCGTGGTGAATGCGCTGCTCATGGAGAGAGGCCTTCATCCATGGTTTGGTTCCGCGGCCGGCGGCCTAGGTGGGGCGGCGGGAGAGGGGAGGCGTGGGCCGGTTCAGGGCTGCGTATCCGGAAGCGGATCGCCGGGGGCTGCATCATCCATATCGCTCGCGCGCGGGGTCTCGTGGTTGCCCAGATGGTTGCAGATGCGCCACGCGTGGAGCGCCACACGCTCAAGCCACCGAAGCGTCTCCAGCGCCGCCAGCGCCTCTACCGGCCCCCATTCGCCGCCGGCGGTGCTGCGCAGGATAGTCAGGCGTTCCTGATGGTGGAGTTCCTCAAGCACCCGCACCTGCTGTGCGATGCGGTTCAGCCAGTCCTCCGGGGTATGCCCGAAGAGACCGGCCTGCGCCTGCTCGATCACGCTGCGGCAATGCTCCACCGCGGGCTGGAGCTTGGCGTGCATCAGCATGCGCTGCACGGCGGCGGGTGGCAGGGAGCGCTCTTGCAGGCGGATCAGATGATCGATGGAGTGCATCTGCCCGACTCGCGCACGGGAGAGGGCCTCGTCCTCGCGCACCGGCGGGATGCGGGCGAAGAAGTCCCGCGTCTGTTCTAACGCCTGCGCGATCTGGGGCCGGCGCGGGTCGTCCAGGCTGCCGCCGTTCCCGCGCAGCACCGCGCGCAGCAGGCCGAACAGCTCGCGCGCCGTGTCGCTTAGGGTGCGGCGCGTCGCCTCCAGTGCCACCGGAGGGGCCTGCAACAGGCTGTCGTCGAAATGGCGGGTCAGGTGCGGTCCGCGGTCGGGAAGGAGCCGTTCGATGCGTCGCGCGATAGCCTCCGCGAAAGGCAGGAAGAGCAGCACGCCGAAGGCGATGAAGGCAGTGTGGAAGGCGGCGAGGCTGACCGCGCCGGGCTCCAGCCCGAGGTATTTCTGCCCCAGTCCGAGCCCCCACAGGAAGACCGGCAGCAGCGCGATGGCGATCAGGCCGGTGGCGAGGTTGAACAGGACATGGGTGAGCGCGGTGCGCTTGGCCGGCACGCTGCCGCCGATCGCGGCGAGGGCGCCTGTGACCGTGGTGCCGATGGCCGCGCCGATGACCAGCGCCGCCGCCTGCTCGAAGATTCATGCAAGTCCTGGCAGGTCAGTCGCGCGGCGGGAGGCTCTGGAGATAGGCGACCAGGGCCGCGAGGTCCTCCTCGCCAAGGGTGCGGAAGGATGATTTCACCCGCGCAATCGGGGCCGGCAGGGCGCCTTCCGCCTCGCCGGTGGCGAGGATCCAGTCTCTTATCTGCGCGGCGTCGCGTCGAGCCCCGACCCCATCCAGCGGCGTACGCGGATTGCCCTCGCCCCCGATGGCGTGGCACAGGGCGCAGCCGTGGGTCTGGTAGACGGCCCGCCCGGCCTGCACCGCGCCCGAGAGCTCTCCGGGAGGCGCCGGATGGTGCAGCCAAGCGAAGGTGAAGGCGAGCAGCAGCATCAGGGTGGCGGTGGCGAAGGCCATGATGCGTACGAGAAGGGCTCGCATGGCGGCTCCTAAACCAGCTCGAAGCGGTCGTAGTGGATGTGGCCGAGTGGCACGCCTAGCCCGCGCAGGCAGAGCTGCAGGGCATCCATCATGGGTTTGGGGCCGCACAGGAAGTATTCCAGCGTCTCGGGGGCAGGGGGCAGGTGGCGTTTGAGCAGCGCTGCATCGATACGGCCCTGCTCTCCCGTCCAATCGGGAGGGGGATCACCGATCACGTGGATGACCTCAAGGTCAAGGCGGGTGGACAGATCCTCGATCTCCTCACAGAAGATCACCTCCTCCAGGCGCTTGCTGGCGTAGAACAGGCGCAGCCTGCGACGGTCCCCTCGGTCAGCGAGGGTGCGCAGCATGCTCATGATGGGCACGATGCCGACCCCGCCCGCAATGAACACGAAGCCCGGAGCCTGGGGGTGGCGATCCACGCTGAACACCCCGTGGGGGCCCTCGATGTAGGCAAGCTCGCCCGGCTGCACGCTGCCGATGGTGCGGGTGAAGTCGCCGAGGGCCTTGATGGTGAATTCGATCCGCGATGGATCGGTGGCGCTCGAGGCGATGGAGAAGGGATGCTCCTTCATCGCAAAGGGGGAGGCCCGCAGGGTGAGCCAGGCGAACTGCCCCGGAGCGAAGTGCATGCCCTCATGCCCTTCCGGGCGCAGGCTGACTGTCCATGCATGGCCACGCTCGGGACGCACCTCGGTCACCCGCCAGGGCTTGCGCAGCATGCCCCAGGGCTTGACCAGACGCACATAGGCGATGAGCAGGACCCAGAACAGGGTGTAGGCGGTCCAGACCCAGCGCAGCAGGGGATGGTTGGTGAAATCCCCCGCCAGCTCGATGTGCACCACGGCGGCGAGAAAGGCGATGGTGGCGAGCGAGGCGTGCGCCACGCGCCACACCTCGTAACCGATGCAGAGCTGCCTGCGCCAAAGGGAGATGACAATCAGCACGCCGAACAGCAGCAGCGCCAGCTGGCCGGCGCTCTGCCCGAGCGGGGCCTCCAGCGGGTTGAGTGCCCCGAACTGCTCTGGGTAGGAGATCCTGAGGATCAGGTAGTGGCCGACGAGGAAGGCGAAGGCGACCAGTGCGGTCAGGCGGTGAAAGTAATAGAGGATGTCGAGTCCGAAGGGGGCGCTGGCCCGGCGGAAGCGCGCCGTCAGGAGGAACTGCACGCCCAGCATCCCCATGGCGGCGAAGCCGAGGCCCACCGAAAAGTCGCGCACCGGGAGGCCGGAGGTGGGCAGCGGCCAGGCGATCAGCACGATCAGCGGCGCCGAAATCAGCAACAGGTAGAGCAGGATCCAGCCCATCCCCTGGGCCAGCCCGGAGGCTCTGAGGAGTGCAGGGCTAGCCGGCATGGGACTCGCCCCTCGGTATCCATTTCCGGCCGAGGCCCTCCACCGGCCCGCGGCGGCCGACGTTGCCGACGCTTGTCCAGTCACCCTCCAGCCTGTCCAATGGAGAGGCCCTGCGAGATGATGCTCCCCTCATGCCCATGGTGTTGCCCCCTTCAAGGTGTTTAGAAGTCGCTTTTCCGAATCTAGCGGAAGCTGCTGTCTGGCGCTGCTGCGAGGCAAACGGCGACCCGCCATTGGAGCGGAGGATCTTGAAGCGGAACATGGGGAGTGGAGCCCAGCCTCCTCAAAATTCGGGGCGGTTCAAACTGGCTGGAGAACTGCTGCCCGGCACCATCGGCGCGGAACTGCAAGAATGGGAACAGCAGGAGGTGGAGGCATGAAGCCGAAAGTGCAGACCTTGGGTGGGCCCGTTGCACGTGAGCGCCGGGATGGCGACCAGATCAAGCTGTCCACCTTCATCCCACTGAAGATCAGGAAGCGCGGCGCCAGCAAGGTGGTAGTGCGACCCGATGGCCAGGTCGAGTCGCCGGGCAAGGTCGCCAGCCAGATTGACCAGCCCTTGCTGGTGGCACTGACGCGGGCCTTCTATTGGCAGCAGTTGCTCGATGATGGGGTGGTTGGCAGTGGCAGCGAGATCGCCCAGCGCGAAGGCCTGCACCACTCGACGGTCAACGAGTTGCTGCGCTTGACGCTGCTGGATCCTGCGATCATCCAGAGTATCCTGGCCGGGCAGCAGCCCAAATGCATGAGCCTGCTGTGGTTCCAGCGGAACCCACTGCCGACCGACTGGCGACTGGGTGGTGCAGCGGGGGGTAGTGGCCGGGTTTGATACCTGACCGGATTACGAACCCTCGATCACCCGTGCCACATCACCATGGCATGCGGCGCACTGACCCACCAGCAGCAAGTCGCCGCCCTTGATGGTGCCGCTGAAATTGGTGATCGTTGTTTCGTGACGGCAGTGGCCGCACCAGACGTTGGACAGCAGCCGCTGGCGGATGTCGGCAGGGATTGACTCCCAGCGCTGGCGGGAGGGCCTAGTGAAGGTGGGGAATGACTCAACGCCTGCTGTGGACTGCGCCAGTTTAGGCATCCGGTTTCTCGCCATTGCCCGGGCTTCTGTCATCACAGCCTGAGTCTGCGGGTTGGGTGTTTTCTCGTTCATGGCATCACTCTGCGGCGACGGCAAACGACCGCAGCCACGGATCGAGGTGGGCGATATCAAAGGTGCCCGACTCGAACATCTGCATCATCTCCGCATAAATCTGCATCGGTGCACGCTGCAAGCGCCAGCCGTTGATGCGCAGAAACACGTCGGCCGCTGCAAAGGCGATGCGCTTGTTGCCGTCCACAAACGGGTGGTTGATCGCCAGGCTTTCCAGCAGAGCAGCAGCCTCAGCCACGATGTCATCGTAGTAGCCGGTCTGTGGCCGGAACAGTGCAGCCTCCAGCGCCCCGGGGTCACGCACGCCCGGCGCGCCGCCATACCGCTGCATCAGCACCGTGTGCATGCCGAGCACATCGGCCACGGTCAGGTAATCGTGCGCCACGGTTTATTTGGCCAATTCGCGGTAGAGGCTGTCGAACTCATCCAGACTGGATGCGAAAGAAGCCATCACGTGGCGGCGGGGGCGCTCCTTTTGCTGCCGGTCGATGTAGTCGCGCAGCGCCTCATCGAGCACTGCCTGGAACTGGCGGCCCTGGCTTTCGGCGATCTGGCGCAGCGCTGCCAGCACCTCGGGTGCGGCCTGGGAGGAGAACTTTTCGCGGACAGCAGACGTCATGGTTATCTCCATCATGATTCATCTTGACGCTTCATGATAGAGCAAGACGGAAAGGTTTGCTACCGCGTTGATGGCGTTCGATGCCTGACTGGCGGCCTTGGTTGACGGTGAACCGACGCGTGTAAGTTGTTGATTTTTCTATACCGCCATCTGCGCCTAGCCGCAGACCAAACGGAGAACAGAGACGGCTCTGGCAGAAAAAGTGGCCGATTTCGGGCGTTTCGACTGGTGACCACCCGCAGCACAGGTGGCCGGAACCCTGCGTGGTGCGGGGATTTCGGGCAGGAAAAAGGGCCCGGAGAATTTCCGAGCCCTTGGTATTGGTGGTGCAGTCTAACCACCGATTTCGAACCCTTTTTCCAAACCTCTGCGTAATCCTTCGTGCTGGAGCGGAAAGTTTCGGGCGGATGTCCGTTTCACGCCGCCCCCGCAGGAGCACGTTGTGGCCCCGCTGCACACGGACTCACTCGATTGCGGCGTCGTCGTTCGGCCAATGCCTCGACAGATCCATGCTGTCGTGAAGCAGGCGGGGCACCTTGATGACTCGCCCCGCCGGGGCAACCCGGAACATGAGGAAATGACGGCCCTTTCTGCCCTGCCGCGCCACATGCAGGGTGCGAATGCCGGGCGCGATGTCGTCCCTCGCTTTAGTCCCCAGGATGTCGGGGCCCTCGTGCAAGGCCTCGATGGCTTGTGTCACGGTCTCAATGTAGAACGGCGGACTGCCGGAAACCGAAGTGCTCCGCCGTCCACGCCGCGATGTCGAGCAGATCAGCCTCGGCACTGGCGGCCAGGCGAACGCGCCACGGCTCGCTCATGCCTGGGCTGTCACGTCCTTCAGGTGAGCGCGCAAGGATTCCGGGGTATCGAACGTCTTGTAGCGAGCCGCCTCGATATCGGCGATGCCCGCCTTGGCGGCGGCGCGTAGCGCTTCGAGGCGGGCGGCAGGATCGGCCTCGCGTTGTTCGACGAGACGTAAGCTCTCGCGCAGCACTTCGCTGGCGTTCTGGTAGCGGCCGCTGGTGACCAAACGCTCAACCAGCGCGGCCTGGTGATCGGTGAGGACAACATTGCGAGTCGGCATGACGATCTCCGCACAGGAAACATTGGCGTAGTATGCCAACCCACGCTCCGAGTACAATGCCGCCGATCGATCTGCCCACGCTGATCAAGGCATTGAGTGCGCTCGGTCTCAAGGCGGGGCTGGCGCACTGGCCCGAGGCCGGGTTGTCGGCTTTGTCAGTGCCCGCTGTAGCGTTGCTATCTCCGCCGACGGGTGAAAACCACGCGCACTGTTTCTCGAGAAACGGAAGGAGCCGCCCCTCCCCAAGCGATATCTCGCACCACCCTCACTCCGGCGCTGATCGTCCAGCATGGCGACGAGACGCTCAGTCGGTGGACGTGGTGCTGGCGAGCATGGATGGGATGAGCAGCGGGAGAGAGTCAGGCTCTGAGGCGGAGGCACCCCTCAGCTCAACATGCCCTTGAGATCCTTGAGCATCAGGAACAGATGGTACGGATCAGTCGGGCTGGGTTCGAATTCCCACGATTCGTACCACTGCCGCGCTGCGTCGTCTTTGGCATGGACTAACAGGCAGCGAATGCCGGCGATGTCGGCAGCCTGTGCGGTACGCAGCAGCGCATCCTTGAGCAAGGCCTGGCCAAGACCTTTACGCTGATGCTCCTTGTCCACGGCGAGCCGGGCCAGGATCATGACCGGCACCGGGTGGCGCGCCAGCCCCTTCATTACTCTCGACGGCGCGGCCTCCGGATCGACACTGCCGACTGCGAGGCTGTAGAAGCCGACCACCACGTCACCCTGGCAGCAGACATAGGTCTGCGCGCTGTTGGCCTTCTGGTTGACGAGCGCGTAGCGCTGCAGGAACTGGTTCAGCGCGGCCTGGCCGCAGTCGAAAGCATCGACCTGATCCGTTGCAGCGAGCTTGCGAACGGGTGAGTAGACATTGCTCAACCCAGCACCCCAGGTTCACGCAGCAATTTTTTCAGGCGCGGTTTGCTTTGCACCGGGCGGTCCAGCGCCTCTTGGAACGCCTGCCACTGTGTCTCGTCCAGCACGAACTGGCGACGATCCGCCAGCGTCTGTGCGGCCGCCGTCACGCCCGCGTCGAGCAGGAACTCGCTGACGTTCTTGTGGCAGGCGCGTGCGGCTTCCTGCAGCAGTTGCTTGACTGGCGTGCTGGCGCGAACGTCAATGCGTTCGGTCTTGGAAAGATTCAGGGTGCTCATGATGCCTCTCCGGACTGATCTTGGATGCCTCTATTGTAGTTGTCCGGACATTGTCCTGACAAGGTGTTTCTTGTTTTGGCCACCATCCAAGCACGTACTTCCGCGTTGCAATGTGTTGGTAGTGCTCGATAACTACCGACGAAACGCAACCGCAGCGTTTCCTTCGCCACCCGATGCTGCAATCCAACGGCTTGATTCGTCCGCGCGTAACTCTTTGATCTGTATGTGGCCGCGTTGGGGCCTTTGCGGACTTCGGGCCAGTTTCAGGGAGCGAGGTCGGAGCGAGGAATGGCCAGGAGAGAGTGGAATGTGGCCGGGAACGGCCAATTCGGACGGCTGGCGAAGTCCGCAGGAACCCCCAAGAACACACGGGAACCGGCGCGATCAGGCAAGAAAAAACCCCAACCGAGAACGGTTGGGGTTTCGTTATTGGTGGTGGTGGGATGGTACCCCGTATCAAACGACTATTGAAAGTACGGAATCGAAGCGCTGCGGGTTGCTGCGAACCAGTGCGAACTCGATCGAAAAGCCAGTCGGTACGCCCTTCGGCAGTGGACGATCAAGCAGGTTTTTCGGACTGATTGGTAGTCGGAATACGGCCTCAACCTCGTCTGCTTTCCGTGGCCAGTTCAATTCTCGAAACGGGAACTGAACCCGCGTCCGTTGCCACAGCCAATAACACACCCATTTACACCCATTCCTGGGGCAAGGCGATCCGTCATGCGGCGAATGGTGACCAAATTCACCGCACAATGCGCGGCGATTGACTTGCGCGAGCGGAGATTGCAGCCCATAATCTCCGCATGAATAGCGGCGAATACAAATACATCTGGCAGGCCAGTGACTGGCCAAACTGGCGCTTCGACCTGGCGGCGCTGGCCGAGCCCATGGCTGAGGTCAGTCGTGCCCAAGGGCTCTTGATGGGGCGTCTGGCTGACGTCGGCATGGCCTTGCGTGACCAAGCGAGTCTCGCGGCGCTCACCGAGGACGTAGTCAAGACCAGCGAGATCGAAGGCGAGCAGCTCAACGTTGAATCCGTGCGCTCGTCCATCGCCCGCAGGTTGGGCGTTGACATCGGCGCGCTCGCTCCGGTCGATCGGCATGTCGAAGGCGTGGTCGAGATGGTGCTTGATGCCACCGCCAACTGCCAGGCACTGGTGTCGCGTGAGCGTCTGTTCGGCTGGCATGCCGCACTGTTTCCTACCGGCTATTCTGGGCTCTCCAAGATCAACGTCGGCGGCTGGCGCGACGATGCCACCGGCCCGATGCAGGTGGTGTCCGGACCCATCGGCCGCCAGCGGGTGCATTTCGAAGCACCGCCGGCCGATCGCCTCGAGACCGAAACCAGCCGCTTCCTCGACTGGCTGAATGGCACATCAAACGAACCGCCACTGCTCAAGGCAGGCCTTGGCCATCTGTGGTTCGTCACTCTGCATCCATTCGATGATGGCAATGGCCGTATCGCCCGGGCCATTGGCGATCTGATGCTGGCGCGTGCCGATGGCAGCCCGCAACGCTTCTACAGTTTGTCGGCGCAGATCCAGCGCGAACGCAAGGCTTACTACGACATCCTGGAGAGGACGCAGAAGCGGTCGATGGATGTCACCGAGTGGCTTGCCTGGTTCCTCGACACGCTTCATCGCGCCGTCGACCAGGCCCAGCACACGCTGGACGCTGTCCTGACGAAAGCGCGGTTCTGGCAGCGCTGGGCGACGACCCCGTTGAACGAGCGGCAGGTGAAATTGCTGAGCAAGCTGCTCGATGGTTTCGAGGGCAAGCTCACCAGCAGCAAGTGGGCGGCCATCGCCAAATGCTCGCCGGACACGGCACTGCGCGACATCAACGATCTGCTGACGCGGGGCGTGCTGCGCAAATCGGATGCCGGCGGGCGTAGCACCAGCTACGAGCTGAATGATCTGCCCGAGTAGCGGCACTTCCTGGAATTGCCTTGGCTCGCGGCCGGAACAGCGCCTTCATGGACTCCTGCCAACTCGTTCGGACGGAGACCAAGATGGAAGTCGCTCACCTCAATCAAAAACAACTCGCTGCCCGCTGGAGTATCAGTGAGGCCACCCTTGAGCGCTGGCGCAGCGCGGGGATCGGCCCCAAGTTTCTGAAGCTCTGCGGGCGCGTGCTCTACCGGCAGGCCGACATTGAGGCATACGAGGAGTCGTGCCTGGCGACCTCGACCAAGACCGTGGTGGCCCAGGTCAGTGTCAGCTGAGAAATGTTCCGATTCGTCGGTAGATATCGACAAGTACCGACGATTTGCAACGTCGGCGGCACCGCCGGCCATCTGGGCGATTCAGTCGCCGGAAACGGGCATCAAACTCGTCTGCGATGGGATGTCGGTTCAATTCCCAAACCCTGAATCGAACCCGTGTCCGCACGGTAGTTCAAACGGTGGGCTCGGCGGCTGCGTCATTGTCGGCGGCGGGGTCGGTGAGCCGCCGAATCGTCAGTGCACAGCGTTGCTCAATCAAGGTATTGATTTGCTCAACCACGACATTGCCAGCAAAACTTTGTCCGGGGTCAAACTGGAGCTTGCGCGCCGTGGCGGGCAGTAGTTTTGTCAGGTCCAAATGCGCCGTTTGGCCTGCGTCAGTTTCCCGGCGGTCTCCAGCCGTACATACACCAAACGCTTCTGGTCATCCACCGCGTCGCAACTCCCTGACACCCCGGCCCAGCTTGCGGCGCAACAGGGCCCGCAGGGTCACCCCATCCGAGTACCCGACCTGTGCGGCGACTTGGTCGACGCTCGCGTTTCCGGTGCGCAAGAGATGCACGGCATGCTCCACGCGCAGGTCCTGGAAATACGACAGCGGTGTCTTGCCCAAAACGCTTTGCAGCCGCCGCGCCAAGGTGCGCTCGCTTGTGCCCACGGCGCTGGCCGCCTCGGCCAGCGAGAACCCCTTCGCGAGCTGACTTCTGGCCCAGCACTCGAAGCGCTCCACCATCGGGTCGGCATGTGCAAGGTGGTCGGGAATCACGAACTCGGCTTGCGAACTGCGTGCCTCGACCAGCAGATAGCGTGCCACCAGGGCCGCCAGCGCTGGACTGCGCCCCCGGATGATGCGCAAGGCCAGGTCGACGTGGGCCAAAGCGGCACCCGCGGTGGTGAAGCGTGTCGAGTTCACGATCATGCGTGATTCGTCCAGCTTGACGTTCGGATAGCGCTGCCGAAACATCGGCCCCAGCCACCATGACGTCGTCGCACGATGCCCATCAAGCAGGCCACTCTCTGCAAGCAAGAAACTACCGGAGCAAGCGGCACCAAGGTGCGCGCCAGCGGTGGACCACTGCTGTAGCGCCGCGACCGCGTCGAGCACATCGGGGCGTGTGAGACGAGCCGAGAGCGTGTCAGGCATCTTGTCTCCAAACGCGGGCACGAGCACGACGTCTGGTTCGGGCACACCATGCGCAGGGACCACGGGGACCGTCAAGCCTTGCGCAGTTCGGATGCAACGCCGCACGCCCACCAGCGTGAGCTCTATGTGCGCGGGAGTCTGTGGCAGCGAGCCCGCCATCGCATTGGCCAAGCCCACTGTGTCGGTGAGCGCCGCAAGCCCCAGATCAAACACGCCATCACAAACAAGGAGGTGGAGTTTCATGGCAATAATGATATCAATGTTGTCATTATTGCCTATAGAGATGTCTGTCATGAAGACTTAGACTGCAGTCTCTTCGATCCCTTCACCCACTTTTCCATTTACCCAAAGGAATACAGCATGACCAAGCTCGCCCTGTTTGTTCGCCTCGAAGCCAAACCCGGCCAGGAGGCTGCGCTTGCCGACTTCCTGGCCAGCGCACTGCCGCTCGCCAACGCCGAGTCCGGCACCACTGCCTGGTTCGCATTGAAGTTTGGCCCTTCGACGTTTGGTGTGTTCGATGCCTTTGCCGATGAGGCAGGTCGCCAGGCACATCTGAACGGCCAGATCGCCGCGGCCTTGATCGCCAACGCAGCGACCTTGCTCAGTTCTCCGCCCAATATCGAGAAGGTCGAACTGCTTGCAGCCAAACTGCCTGCATGACAACTCGACCTTGACCCAATCAGGTCATGCTGCAGGATGGGGTCACACGGCCCTACGCAGCGTCCCCCTCCAATTGCACTTGCCCAGGGAGCTACCTTCCACAGCGATTGGGGGGGCGATATTGCAGCCAGAACTTCCAAGCTGCGTCAGCAAGCAGGGGCAACATTAGGGCGAGCTGAGATGTTCCGATTCGTCGGGTAGTTATCGAGAAGTACCGACTGTTTGCAACGTGTCGGTCCCGAGAGCCGTCTGGACGAGCCAGATTTCTGGCCCATTGGAAGTCCGCAGTCCGCAAGCGCGGATCGATCGAGCGATTTGTTAAAAATCAACGCCCTAGCATCAGGCCGTGCGGGCTGGTGAGGGTTCCTGCGGGTTCATGCGGAAAGATTCGAACTCCTGCGGGGTCTGGGTGGGATGGAACCCTGCGCCAAACCTGTGTAACTCAGCGCCTTAGAACCGCTGCGAACTCCTGCGGAAAGGTGCGGAATCCAGCCCCAACTGCCAACAATCCTACCAGTTCTGCCCGGCCGGGGTCACCAGACAAGTGCATCGTGCAGGACGCCAGTTCGATTCCCGTTTGCGGAATTGAACCCGCGTCCGCAGATCAGTCAGATGACCACAGTCGGTCATCATCCTGGGTCGCCGCCCAGAAGTCATCGAACAGCGCCAGCTTGGCTTCGTTGGCTGTCGGGTATGTCCTCGGACCGAATCGGTCCCCGATCTTGAAGCCCCAGCGCTTCGTCTTCGTCGGATAGACCACCAGGTTGTAGCCTTCGAGGTTGAGGAAGCTGTTCCCCTTGGCGGAGACCCGCCACTTGCGCTGCAGCCAGCGGGTCCGGCGCGCCGCCCGGTTACGCAGCCTTGCCTCGCGGCGCCTCGGTCCCTCGTAGTCGTCGCTCATCTTCCCGGCGCAGACACACCCGACGTCGAAGTGCTCGTCCAGATCCGGATGCTCCATGATGTGGACGTAGCGGATCTTCTCGTTGCCGCACATCTGGCAGGTGGCGTAATCGGTTTCGTCTGCCGGACCGCCATCGGCTCGCAAGTCGACGACGTCAACGCACGTCCACCCCTTGTGAGGCACGCCAGCCGTGTCCCATCGGTTCCCGCTCATGCCTGATCTCCTATTCCGGAGGCGGTGGTGCACCCCATCGCCAAATTCTGCTTGACAAGTAAGCAGAATATAACAAACATAGCAGACATGACAAAACAAAACGATTTTCCAGCGATACTCCGCGCCACCCGTGCGGCCCTCAACCTGACTCAGGAGCAGCTCGCCGAGCGCCTGGGTGTCTCCTTTGCCACGGTCAACCGATGGGAAGGCGGCGGTAATAAGCCCCAGCGTGCCGCGCAGGAGACCATCCTCGCGCTGGCGCGAGAGGCCGGGGTCGAGGGTGCTGAAAGCCCCCGGCCTGCTGAAGCAGCTGCTCAGGTGACCCGGCGTCGCACTGGGCGGGTGGCGGTTGCGCCCACCACCAAGCCGATGGAGCAGATGCTCTGGGACGCCGCCTGCTCGATCCGGGGCGAAAAGGATGCGGCCAAGTTCAAGGATTACCTGCTGCCGCTGCTCTTCCTTAAGCGGTTGTCCGACGTTTTTGACGACGAGATCGAGCGGCTGGCCGAGGAGTATGGCGACCGAGCCACCGCCCTGGAGATTGCCGAGTCGGACCACTCGCTGCTGCGTTTCTACCTTCCACCGGAGGCCCGTTGGGCGGTGATCAGCGGGCGTGAATCGTTCGACTGGCCGCTCGATGACCGTGGTCGTCCGACCGCGCCCCGGGACATCGGCGAGCACCTGACCAAAGCAGTGCGCGCCGTGGTCAAGCAGAACCCGACGCTCTCCGGCGTGATCGACGTGGTGGATTTCGCCGCCGAGCGCAACGGCGAGCGGGACATCAACCCGGCCAAGCTGCGCGGCGTGGTCGAAACCTTCTCTGACCCGCGCTATCGCCTCGGCCTCGCCGACGTGCAGCCCGACTTCCTTGGCCGCGCCTACGAATACCTGCTGCGCAAGTTCGCCGAAGGCTCCGGCCAGAGTGCGGGCGAGTTCTTCACGCCGACTGAGGTCGGCTTCTTGATGGCGCACATCCTGCGGCCCAAGCCCGGTGAGACCTGCCACGACTACGCCTGCGGCTCGGCGGGGCTGCTGATCAAGCTCCAGCTCGTCGCCCGCGAACTCGACCCCACCAGCCGCGTGCCGCTCAAGCTTTCGGGCCAGGAGCTACAGGCCGAGAGTTACGCCGTGGCGCAGATGAACGCCATCATCCACGACATGGAGGTGGAGCTGGCGCGCGGCGACACCATGATCAACCCCAAGTTTCGCGAGGCCAGCGGCAAGATTCGCGGGCACGACATCGTGGTGGCCAACCCCATGTGGAATCAGCCGTTCGCGGCGGACCTGTTCGCCAACGATCCGTTCGACCGCTTCCGCACAGCGGGTGGCATCACCAGCGGCAAGGGAGACTGGGCCTGGCTGCAGCATACGCTGGCCTGCATGAACGACCACGGGCGCGCCGCGGTGGTGCTGGACACCGGTGCCGTCACGCGCGGTTCCGGCTCCAAGAACGAGGACAAGGAACGCACCATCCGCAAATGGTTCGTCGAGCAGGATTTGATCGACGGCGTGATCCTGCTGCCGGAGAACCTCTTCTACAACACCACCGCCGCCGGCGTCATCGTCGTGCTCTCCAGGCGCAAGCCCGCCGCGCGCAAGGGCAAGATCGTCCTGCTCAACGCCAGTCGCCGCTTCAAGAAGGGCCGGCCCAAGAACTACCTGCCGGAGGAAGACATCCGGCCGCTGGCGGCGATGTACCTCAAGGGCGAGCCGGTGGAGGGCGAGCTTGCGGTCATCACCACCGAGCAAGCGCGGGAGGCGGATTACAACCTGAGTCCGAGTCGGTGGGTGGGGCAGAACGGCGACGCGGAAATCGGCTCGATTCCTAATCTCCTTAGAGCACTCGAACAGCTCAACGAAGAGGATGCCAGCTTGACATCCGGCCTGCTGCAACTGCTGCGCCCTTTGGCAAAGACGGGGGACGCATGACAGTCGAATCGTGGGCCACCGAATCGGTCGCTGATTGCCTTGTCCCGGTATCGGTCACAGGCAAGGCCAAGATTCAATCCCGGGACTACAAGCCGTCTGGTCGTTTCCCAGTCATCGACCAAGGGCAAGAGCCGATTGCAGGCTGGACCGATGACGAAAGCGCCGTCATCGACACACCGCTTCCGTTGATCGTTTTCGGTGACCACACGCGTGTATTCAAGTTTCTAGATACGCCGTTTGCGCGCGGCGCGGACGGAACCCAACTGTTACGCCCGAAGCCAGGCATCGACCCGCTATTCTTTTTCTACGCCTGCCGTGCGGTTGACTTGCCCGCGCGTGGCTACAACCGGCACTTCACCATCCTCAAGGAGAAGGAGATTTCTTATCCGTCAAGCGACGGAGAGCAGAAAGCGATCGCCGCCGTGTTGCGTCAAACCGAATCGGCGCTGGTTCAGCAGTCGTCGCTGCTGGACATGCTGCAAGAACTCAAGCGCGCCACCATGCGCGAGCTGTTCACGCGCGGCCTGCGCGGCGAGCCGCAGAAGGAAACCGAGATCGGGCCGATGCCGAAGAGCTGGAACCTCGTCGAGTTCCAGGGAATTCGTGAATGGTTGCAGTACGGCACATCCACGCACTGCACCGTGGAACGACGGAGCTATCCGGTCTTGCGGATACCGAACGTCGAGTCGGGGCGCGTCAACCCTTCCGACTTGAAGTACTGCGACCTTTCTGCCGCTGAGGCCAGCAAGTATCTGCTGGAGTCAGGAGATGTCCTTTTCATCCGCACCAACGGGGTACTGGAGCGATTAGGTTCTTGTGCCGTCTATCAAGGCGAGCCGCAAGGCGCCCTCTTCGCGTCCTACCTCATTCGGGCTCGAATTAAGAAGGACGTCGCCAATCCGCGGTACCTCGCGTTCTTCTACGGATCACACCTCGGCACGTCGCTGGTCGCCGGCCGTGCCACCCCGGCAGCAGACGGCAAGTACAACTTGAACACCGGCACCATCGATTCGCTTCCACTACCCCTGCCGCCGACGCTGGATGAGCAGGCGGAGATTGTCGGCGTCCTCGAAGCCATCGACCGCAAGATCGACCTGCACCTGAAGAAGCGCGAAGTGCTGGAGCAGCTTTTCAAGTCTCTGCTACACAAACTGATGACCGGGGAGATCTCAGTCTCTGATCTGGACCTGTCGGCGCTTTCCTCGGCCTCGACGCAACGCGAGGAGGTCGCGGCATGAGCACACTGAAGATCAGCGAAGCGGGCACCGTGCAGTTTCCGATGGTGAAGCATGCGATCGAGATCGGCTGGACGCCGATCACGCCGGAGGACGCGCGCGCCAAGCGCGGCGGCGAGGCGGGCACCTTCTTCCGCGACGTGCTGGAAGCCAAGCTCGCGGCATTCAACCCCTGGCTGTCCGCCGACGCTGTGCGCTCGGTGGTGGAAACCCTGGACGCGCTGCCGGCCACCATCGAGGGCAACCGCGAGCTGCTGGCCTGGCTGCGCGGCGAACGCCAGTGGTACGATGAGGCCGAGAAGCGCCATCGACCAGTGACGGTGATCGACTTCGAGCACGTCGCGGACAACGTCTTCCATGTGACCTGGGAGTGGAAGATCAAGCCGCCCGCGCGCAAAGGCAACCGGGCCGACGTGATGTTTGTCGTCAACGGCGTGCCGGTGGTGATCGTCGAGCACAAGAACCCGAAGGACGGCGACGCCATCGAGCGCGCGATCAAGCAATTGCGCCGCTACGAGCTCGAAACGCCGGAGCTGCTGGCGACGGCCCAGTTGTTCAACGTGACGCACCTGCTCGATTACTGGTACGGCGTGACCTGGAACGCCAACCGGCGCGACATGGCGCGCTGGAAACAGGCGCCGGAGGAAACCTACCGCTTTGCGGTGCAAGCCTTCTTCGAGCCGACCGACTTCCTGCGCACGCTGCAGCACTGGATCTTGTTCTACGTGCAGGATGGCGAGACACGCAAGTCTGTGCTGCGCCAGCACCAGCGGCGCGCCATCGACGCCATCCTGGACCGCTGCGCCGACCCGGCCAAGACACGCGGCTTGGTGTGGCACACCCAGGGATCGGGCAAGACCTTCACGCTGCTGACGGCGGCGCGTCAGATCCTTGAGGACAAGGCGCGTTACGCCAATGCGACCGTGATCCTGGTGGTGGACCGCACCGAACTGGAAGGCCAGTTGAAAGGCTGGGTGGAGCGCCTGCTGGGCGAGATGCAGCAGCAGGACATCGCGGTCGAGAGGGCCAACAACAAGGCCAAACTGCAGTCCCTGCTGGATGCCGACTTCCGTGGCCTGATCATCTCGATGATCCACAAGTTCGAGGCTATCCGCAAAGACAGCTGCCTGCGCGACAACGTTTACGTGTTCATCGACGAGGCGCACCGGTCGGTGGCCAAGGATCTCGGCACCTACCTGATGGCCGCCGTGCCAAAGGCCACGATCATCGGTTTCACCGGTACGCCCATCGCGCGCACTTCGCAGGGCGAAGGCACCTTCAAGATCTTCGGCACGCAGGATGAGCTGGGCTACCTGGACAAGTACTCCATCGCCGAGAGCATCGCCGACGAGACCACGCTGCCCATCAAGCACGTGATGGCGCCGAGCGAGATGACGGTGCCGGCCGAACGGCTGGACAAGGAGTTCTTCGCGCTGGCCGAGAGCGAGGGCGTGACCGATGTCGAGGAACTGAACAAGGTGCTCGACCGCGCGGTCGGCCTGCGCACCTTCCTCACGGCCGACGACCGGATCGAGAAGGTTTCGGCCTTCATCGCCGAGCACTTCAAGGAGAACGTGCTGCCCTTGGGCTACAAGGCCTTCGTGGTGGCGGTGAACCGCGAGGCCTGTGCCAAGTACAAGAAGGCGCTGGACAAGCTGCTGCCGCCCGAGTGGACGGCGCCGGTCTATACCGAGAACTCCGCCGATGTGGTGGATCGGCCGCTGGTGGCCGAGTTGCAGCTCTCAGACGACGCCGAAGAGCAGGTGCGCTTGCTGTTCAAGAAGCCCACCGAGAACCCGAAGATCCTGATCGTCACTGACAAGCTACTCACGGGCTACGACGCGCCGCCGCTTTACTGCTTGTACCTCGACAAGCCGATGCGCGACCATGTCCTGCTGCAGTCGATTGCACGGGTGAACCGGCCTTATGTAGACGCGAACGGTGTGCAGAAGCGCGTCGGCTTGGTGGTCGACTTTGTCGGTGTGCTGCGCGAGCTAAAAAAGGCGCTGCAGTTCGATTCCAGCGACGTCAGCGGCGTGATTGAGGACCTCGACGTGCTGCTGCAGGACTTCCTGCAACGCATCGAGCAGGCCAAGAAGGACTACCTGGAGTCAGACGCCGGCGGCACCCCCGACGAGCGGCTGGAGCGCCTGGTGTTCGGACGCTTCCTGACGCCCGAGGCGCGTAAGACCTTCTTCGAGAGCTACAAGGAGGTCGAGGCGCTGTGGGAGATCCTCTCGCCCGACCCGGCGCTGCGTGACCACATCGCGACCTACAAGCAGCTCAGTCAGCTATATGCGGCCGTGCGCAATGCTTACGCCGAAAAAGTCGGGTTCGTGGCTGACCTGGCCTACAAGACGCGGCGTCTGATCGAGGAAAGCGCCGAGCAACATGGTCTTGGACGATTGACCAAGACCGTGACCTTTGATGTGGCGACCCTGAAGTCATTGCGCAGTGAGGATGGGACCGATGAGGGCAAAGTGTTCAACCTTGTGCGCGGTCTGCAGCACGAGATTGACGAGGACCCTGCCGCAGCACCGGTGCTGCAACCGCTGAAAGATCGTGCCGAGCGCATCCTGAAGGATCTGGAAGAGCGCAAGACGACCGGTCTGGCGGCGATGGACCAACTGGCGGCGTTGGCTGCCGAGAAGGAAGCGGCCATGAAGGCGGCGCGCGACAGCGGCCTGTCTGCTCGTGCCTTTGCAGTCGCCTGGGTACTGCGTGAGGATGCGGCCGTCAAGGCAGCGGGCATCGACCCCATGACACTGGCCAAGGATGCCGAAGAGTTGCTCGGGCGTTTCCCGAATGCCTCGGTCAACGCCGACGAGCAGCGACGGCTCCGTGCGTCGCTCTACAAGCCCCTCCTCGCGCTGGCGCAGGACGAGCGGGCACGGGTCGTCGATCTCGTTGTGCGTTTGCTGCTCACGGAGGGTGGCGAATGAAATCGTCCCTGTACCCGGCGCAGGACTTGCGACGCCGCGCACTGGCCTGGGCGGTCAAGTTGAAGGTGAATCCCCGCGTGGTTCGGGTGCAGGAGATGCGCAGGAAGTGGGGTTCCTGTTCATCGGCGGGAACCGTCACCTTGGCCACTGACTTGCTCGACCAGGATGAGCCTTTCCAGGATTACGTCATCGTTCATGAACTGCTTCATCTGCGTTACGCGAACCACGGGAGGATGTTCAAGGCGCTGATGAGTGCACATGTCCCGGGTTGGCGCACGATCGAGCAACGCCAGATAGGCGATGCAGATGGCGCATCCGTTGAGCGGCTCTCCCGCAAACCGAGCGGTCATGCCCGATGACGATGCAATAACAAAAGGATCTGCTGCAATGCGCTTCATCGCCGGCCCGCTCAACAAACAACTGCTACAAAACCTGCTGGGCGAGGTGATTGAATCCTGCACGCGCGTTCGCGCGGCCGTCGCTTACGCCAGCCGCGACAACATGAAGTTGTTCGAGGCCTGCGCGCAGCACCTGAAGCCCCTGGAGTTCTTTGGCCGCTACGACCACACGGTGGCTGTCGATCCCGCCGTGTTGAAGTGGTTTCTCGACAAGGCCAGCCCGAACTACGACTGCAAGCTCGTGCCCGACATCCTGCACGCCAAGATCATCTGGTGGGTGGATGCCGGTGCCTACATCGGGTCTGCCAACCTGTCTGACCGGGCCTGGATATCGAACATCGAAGCGGGCACCTTTCTGCCCCACGACGAACTCGTCGAAACGGGTATGGAGCGTGAGCTGCAGCGCTTCTTTGAGGAAGTGGATGACCGTGCCCGGCCTCTGACCAAGGAGATCTACCAGGAGCAGCTGCGCTTGGCGGACCGGCGGTCTGAGTTGTCGAAGCGCGAATACGGACTTGAGCAGCAGTTCGACAAGGACCGCTTGCTGCCGAAGAACCACGGTCTGGTGTTTGTCGACACGAAGCGATCGTCTGAGAAGCGCTTCCAGAAGTTCGAGCAGGATTGGAACGACACGCTGCAGGTGATGCGATCGATCGCATCCAGGGTTTCGGCGCCCGGCGCCAAACCGGGCTGGATTGATGCGTCGGTGGCCCCCGGCGTTCAAGCGGATCAGTTCCTGCACGCCTATTACTACAAGCAGGTCAAGGATGGAAACCGTCATCCTTACGAGGAGTTCTTCGACAGGAACTCGAAGAACCCTGAGCTGGCGCTGCGCGACGCGCTGGAGTGGTGGCATGACGCCGACTTCGACCACTCGTTTGAAGAACGCACCATTTACGAGTGGTCGCCCCGGCTGCGTGAGCTGCTGGCACGCGATCGCATTCTCAAATTGACCGAGCAGGAGTTCGTGGATGCCGTTTCCCGGGTGCACGCGATCCGAGACCACGCCATCAAGCAGGAAAACGAGCACTTAGGCTTGCCCGACCGACCGCAGGCCGGCGACGACAAGGTGGAAAAGTTCGGCGAGTGGCTCTGGCGGCAGCGATCTCGCGAAGGGCGGACGGTGCTTGAGCTGTTGAACTACGTCGTCTGGGGCAACGGAAGTGTTTCAGCCCGGCTCTGGAACGCGATCCGCAGCGACGACTGGGCAATTCCACACATTGGTCTGAGCAGCCTCGGGGAAATTGTCGGCTGGGCGCGCCCAGACGAGTATCCACCAAGGAACATGCGGACGAGCAAGGGGCTGCGGGCGCTCGGTTACAACGTGAGGATCGGTGTTTGATCTGCGGCCGTGGGCGGCGCCCGCAAGGTCCCGATCAACCCACCGTCCCCTGCGCCGGACCGGCCCGCCCTGGCATACCGTCCTTGAAGATTTGAGTCACATCAATCGGCCAGCAGGTCGCTGGATGTTGACTCTTGACTTTCGGCATGTTAGGCGCAATATCTTGCAAAATCTTGCAAGAATTTCCTCGAGCGAGGCCGCGTGACGACGGAACTTGTGGGGGTGGTATGACAGCGCGCCAGCAGGCGATCTTCACACTCGACGAGTTGGCTACCTACTTAAAGGTCGGCAAGCGGACGCTTTACCGGCTCGCCGCGCACGGGGAAATTCCAGCCTTCAAGGTCGGCGGGACGTGGCGGTTTCGTCAAAGTGAAATCGATCGATGGATCAATGATCAGATCCAAGCAGGCAGAAAGAAGGAGGTGATACGCACAGATGAGCAGCCGAAGTCAGCGAAACATCCCGTGTTGCCTGGGCGCGCCATCCATAGCCGCAGACAAACGGATTGAGTGAGTCTTCAATTGATTTCTGGAGGTATGACATGGACATTGATTTCAAGAAATTGGCTCCCTGGAACTGGTTCAAGAAGGAGCAGGAAGAACAACAGAGCACTGCCTCGCTGCCGGTGCAGCGCTATGACCTGCCGGTGGCGGGTGGGCCCGTCAGTCCCCTCCTGCAATTGCATCGCGAGATCGATCGCCTGTTCGACGACGCGTTTCGAGGCTTCGGTTTCCCGCCGCTGGCCATGCCACGCTGGCCGTCGGAGTGGCCGGGCCTGCTGAAACCGGCGCTGGACATCCAGGAGACCGACAAGCAGTACAAGATTTCTTTGGAGGTTCCCGGCGTAGAGGAAAAGGACATCCAGATCACGCTCGACAACGACGTGCTGCTGGTGCGCGGTGAAAAGCGTCAGGAGCAGGAAACGAAAGACGGCGGTTTCCACCGGGTGGAGCGCTCCTACGGCAGCTTTCAGCGCGCTCTGAACCTGCCGGCCGATGCCAACCAGGACACGATCAAGGCCGCTTTCAAGAACGGCGTGCTCACGATCACGATGGAAAAGCGCGAGGCCAGTACGCCCAAGCAGGGGCGTTCGATCCCGATCAACGGCTGACGCGGGGCAGCGCGTTTTTCTCAAAAACCACAAAGAGATGAGGCACCGTGATCGGCGGTGCCTCGTCAGATCAATCTTTACAGGAGCATCAGCATGGCCAGAAAACAATGCCAAGTCTGCGGCCAGCCCGCCACGGTGCGGGTGGAAGCCAATCTCAATGGTCGCCACAGCACCATGCTGTTGTGTGACGATCACTATCGCCAATCTGTGCGCCAGCAAAAGCGCACCGTCTCACCGCTGGAAGCCTTGTTCGGCTCGCGCAGCGGGCTGTTCGAAGACTTCCTTGGCAGCGACTTCTTCCGCATCGGTGACGACGCGCGGTCCATGGCGGCCGATACCGACGAGGTGGTCGATGCCTCGTTCGGCGAACCCGCCCCGGCCGGTACGGGCACCTCGCGCCGTCGCGGCAGTGGGCTCGCCAGCCGTATCAGCGAACAGTCCGAGGCCCTATTGCAGGAGGCCGCCCGACACGCTGCAGAGTTCGGGCGCGCCGAAGTCGATACCGAACACCTGCTGCTGGCGCTATCCGACAGCGACGTGGTCAAGACCATCCTGGGGCAGTTCAAGATCAAGGTCGATGACCTCAAGCGCCAGATCGAATCCGAAGCCAAGCGCGGCGATAAGCCGTTCGAGGGCGAGATCGGCGTGTCGCCCCGGGTCAAGGACGCGCTCAGCCGTGCTTTCGTGGCCTCCAACGAACTCGGCCACTCTTATGTCGGGCCGGAGCATTTCCTGATCGGGCTCGCCGAGGAAGGCGAAGGTTTGGCGGCCAACCTGCTGCGCCGTTACGGCCTCACGCCGCAAGCGCTGCGCCAGCAGGTAAGCAAGGTGGTCGGCAAAGGGGCCGAGGATGGCCGCGCCGAGACGCCGACCAACACGCCGGAACTCGACAAGTATTCGCGCGACCTCACCAAGATGGCGCGCGAGGGCAAGCTCGATCCGGTCATCGGCCGCGCGCAGGAGATCGAGACGACCATCGAAGTGCTGGCCCGGCGCAAGAAGAACAACCCGGTGCTGATCGGCGAGCCCGGCGTCGGCAAGACCGCCATCGTCGAAGGGCTGGCGCAGCGCATGGTCGCCGGCGAAGTGCCCGAGACGCTGCGCGACAAGCGTCTGGTCGAACTCAACATCAACGCCATGGTGGCAGGCGCCAAGTACCGCGGCGAGTTCGAGGAGCGCGTGCAGAAGGTTCTCAAGGAAGTGACCGAGCACCAGGGCGAGCTGATTCTCTTCATCGACGAAGTGCACACCATCGTCGGTGCAGGCCAGGGTGGCGGCGAAGGCGGGCTGGACGTGGCCAACGTGTTCAAGCCGATGATGGCGCGCGGCGAACTGAACCTGATCGGCGCCACCACGCTCAACGAGTATCAGAAGTACATCGAGAAGGACGCCGCGCTGGAGCGTCGCTTCCAGCCGGTGATGGTGCCCGAGCCGACCGTGGCGCAGACCATAATGATCCTGCGCGGCCTGCGCGACACCTTCGAGGCGCACCACAAGGTCAGCATCACCGAGGATGCGATCATCGCCGCCGCCGAGTTGTCGGACCGCTACATCACCGCGCGCTTTTTGCCCGACAAGGCCATCGACCTGCTCGACCAGGCGGCCGCACGCGTGAAGCTGTCGGCCACGGCCCGCCCGGTGGCGGTGCAAGAGCTGGAGTCCGAACTGCACCAGCTGCGGCGTGAGCAGGACTATGTGGCGGCACGCAAGCAGTACGACAAGGCTGCTGAACTTGGCAAGCGCATCGAGGCCAAGGAAGCCGAACTCAAGAAGCTCGTCGAGGAATGGGAACGCGAGCGCGCCTCGGGCAGCGCCGAAGTCAAGGCCGAGCATGTCGCGCAGATCGTCTCGCGCCTGACCGGCATTCCGGTCAACGAGCTGACGGTGGAAGAACGCGAGAAGCTGCTGCATCTGGAGCAGCGGCTGCACGAGCGCCTGGTGGGCCAGGACGAAGCGGTGCGCGCGGTGGCCGATGCCGTGCGGTTGTCGCGCGCGGGCCTGCGCGAAGGCAGCAAGCCGGTGGCGACTTTTCTGTTCCTCGGGCCGACCGGCGTGGGCAAGACCGAGCTCGCCAAGGCGCTGGCCGAGTCCATCTATGGCGATGAAGGTGCGCTGCTGCGCATCGACATGTCCGAGTACGGGGAACGCCATACCGTGGCACGCCTGGTGGGCGCGCCTCCGGGTTATGTGGGCTATGACGAGGGCGGCCAGCTCACCGAGAAGGTGCGTCGCAAGCCCTACAGCGTGTTGCTGCTGGACGAGATCGAGAAGGCTCACCCCGACGTCTACAACATCCTGCTGCAGGTGTTCGACGACGGGCGGCTCACCGACGGCAAGGGCCGGGTGGTGGATTTCACCAATACCATCATCATCGCCACCTCGAACTTGGGCTCGGACATCATCCAGCGTCGGCTGAAGGCCCGTGGCGCCGCCGGCGAGGAATACGAGAAGACCAAGGCCGAGGTGATGGACGTGCTGCGCGGACACTTCCGCCCCGAGTTCCTCAACCGCATCGACGAGATCATCGTCTTCCATGCGCTGGGCAAGGAGGAGATCCGCCATATCGTCGGCCTGCAGCTCGATCGTGTGGCCCGCAACGCCGCCAGCCAGGGCGTGACGCTGACCTTCGATCAGACCTTGATCGATCACTTCGCGGAGGAAGGCTACAAGCCCGAGTTCGGCGCGCGTGAGCTCAAGCGGCTGATCCGCAGCGAGCTGGAAACTGCTCTGGCGCGCGAGATGCTGGGTGGCGGCATCGGCAAGGGCGATCACGTGAGCGCCCGCTGGGACGACAAGGCCGAACGGGTGGTCTTCGAGCGCCAGGAGCCACCCGCGAAGCCGGCCGAGCCTGAAAAGCCTGATGCCGCGAACGTGGTCGAGACGCCGCCGAGCGACGCGAGCAAGCCTGCGCGCAAGAAGAAGTCAGCGGGCGGCGAATCTTGAGTCATGGGGAGGCTGTCGTGTCCGACCCCAACGGGCTGACATGGGCAGCCACCCTCGTGTCGCTGGCGGTCGCTATCCCCACAGCGGGGCACGCGGTCATCTACAAGCGTGACCCTCGATCGGCCACGCTGTGGGTGCTGCTGATCGCGCTGTTGCCGCTGGGCGGTTCGCTGTTGTACTTGCTGTTCGGCATTAACCGCTACCAGCGGCGCGCGCGGCGGCTCTTCCCGGGGGCAGATCCTGCTGTTCGGCAGGACCTGTCGCCCACGATGCCCGAGGCTGTATCGCCGCCGCTTGCCGGTCTGGCCCACCTGGTGGGACGCGCCACCGGCCAGTCGCTGACCAGCGGCAACCGCATCGAGCCGCTTGTCGATGGCGAGCAGGCCTACCCGGCCATGCTCGCTGCCATCGAATCGGCGCGGCACAGCGTCGCGCTGGCTTCGTACATCTTCGACAGCCAAGGCATCGGGGCGCAGTTCGTCGATGCGCTGCGCCGGGCTCATGAGCGCGGCGTGCAAGTGCGGGTGCTGATCGACGACGTCTATGCCCGCTGGACGCCCCGCAGCGCCTACCGCGCCTTGCAACGCGCCGGCGTTCCGGCGGCGACGTTCAACCCGACGTTGATTCCCGCGCGCCTGCATGCCGCGCATCTGCGCAATCACCGCAAGCTGCTGGTGATCGATGGCGAGACGGGTTTCACCGGCGGCATGAACATCTTCAGCCCGTATTGGCAGCCCGATGCGCCGGAGCAGGCCTGTCACGATTTGCACTTTCGTCTGCGCGGGCCGGTGGTTGCGCATCTGATGCGGTGCTTCACCGATGATTGGTGCGATACCACGGGCGAGCGGCTCAGCAAGGGTTTCTGGGGCGAACCGCCCGCAACGGCTGATGAGCAAGGAACCTCTTGGGCGCGCGGCATCGAGGCCGGTCCCGATGAGGCCCTGGACAGGATGCGCTGGACCTTCATGGGCGCTTTGAGCGCGGCGAAGCATTCGGTGCGCATCTGGACACCTTACTTCGTGCCCGATCAGCCGATGATCGCGGCGCTGAGCACGGCCGCGTTGCGCGGCGTGCGCGTCGAGGTGCTGACGCCCGCAAACGGCGACCATCCCACGGTGCAATGGGCCGCGCGCGCCCACTACTGGCAGGTGCTGGAGCACGGTGTACGCATCTTCGAACGGCCTGGCCCGTTCGACCACAGCAAGCTGATGCTGATAGACGGCCAGTGGTGCTGCCTGGGTTCGGCCAATTGGGATGCGCGCAGCCTGCGCCTCAACTTCGAGTTCAATGTGGAGGTGTACGACACCGCGCTGTCTACGCGGCTGGAATCCCTTTTTGATGCCGCTCGTGATGCATCGAACGAGATATCGGCCATGGCGTTGCGCGCCCGCCCGCTGGCCATCCGCTTGCGCGACGGGGTGGCCCGTCTGTTCACCCCCATTCTCTAGCGACACGACTTGCGAGGAACATTGCTCATGGAAAAGAAAGATCAATGGAACATTGGCTACTGGATCGTCGCCGGCCTGTTGCTGCTGACGCTGCAGAACTACTGGCAGGCGGCCAAGACCGTCGAGCCCGTGCCCTACAGCGAATTCGAGAAGGCGCTGGCCGAGGGGCGCGTCGCCGAAGTGCTGGTGTCGGACCGCACGGTCACCGGGCGCCTGAAATCGCCGGACAGCCAGGGCAAGACCACCATCGTGGCCACTCGCGTCGAACCCGACCTGGCCGAGCGGCTGTCCAAGTACGACGTGCCTTACGCGCGGGTGGTGGAAAGCACCTGGCTACGTGATGTGCTCTCCTGGATTCTGCCGGCGGTGGCCTTCTTCGGCGTCTGGTTCTTCCTGTTCCGCCGCTTCGCCGAGAAGCAGGGCATGGGTGGCTTCCTGAGCATCGGCAAGAGCCGTGCCAAGGTATTCATGGAGAAGAACACTGGCGTGACCTTTGCCGATGTCGCTGGCGTCGATGAAGCCAAGGCGGAGTTGGTTGAGATCGTCGATTTCCTCAAGAATCCGCAGGAGTATGGACGGCTCGGGGCGCGCATCCCGAAAGGTGTGTTGCTGGTTGGCCCGCCCGGCACGGGCAAGACCCTGCTGGCCAAGGCCGTGGCGGGCGAGGCCGGGGTACCGTTCTTTTCCATCTCAGGCTCGGAGTTCGTCGAGATGTTCGTCGGCGTGGGTGCAGCGCGCGTGCGCGACCTGTTCGAGCAGGCCCGCGGGCAGGCGCCGGCCATCATCTTCATCGACGAGCTCGATGCGCTGGGCCGCGCGCGCGGCGTCGGCGGCCCCATCGGCGGCCACGACGAGCGCGAGCAGACCCTCAACCAGCTGCTCACCGAGATGGACGGCTTCGACAGCTCGGTCGGGCTGATCATCCTCGCCGCCACCAACCGCCCCGAAATCCTCGACCAGGCGCTGCTGCGCGCCGGTCGCTTCGACCGTCAGGTGCTGGTGGACCGGCCCGACAAGAAGGGACGGCTGGACATCCTGAAAGTCCACGTCAAGAAGGTGACGCTGGCTCAGGATATCGATCTCGAACAGGTGGCTGCGCTGACCACGGGCTTTTCGGGTGCAGACCTCGCGAACCTGGTCAACGAGGCCGCGCTGGCCGCGACCCGGCGCAAAGCGTCCGCCGTGGAGTTGCAGGATTTCACCGCCGCCATCGAGCGCATCGTGGCGGGCCTGGAGAAGAAGAACCGAGTGCTCAATCCCAAGGAGCGGGAAACCGTGGCCTATCACGAGATGGGGCATGCGCTGGTGGCGCTGGCGCTGCCCGGCACCGATCCGGTACACAAGATTTCAATCGTTCCGCGTGGCATCGGTGCACTCGGCTACACCCTGCAGCGGCCCACCGAAGACCGATTTCTGATGACACGTGCCGAGCTGGAGCACAAGATCGCCGTGCTCCTGGGAGGGCGCGCGGCTGAGAAGCTCGTGTTTGGCGAGCTGTCCACAGGGGCTTCAGACGATCTCGCGCGGGCCACCGACATCGCCCGCGACATGATTACGCGCTTCGGCATGGATGAGGGCTTGGGGTACGTTGCTTTTGAGGCACAGAGGCCGCGTTTTCTTGATGCGCCTGAACTGGTACAGGGTGGCTGCCGGGTAGCCGAATCGACTCAGACACGCATCGACCAAGCCATCCGTGACATCGTGATGGGTGTGTTTGATCGTGCATACCGAATTCTCGAAATCAACCGAGAAGTGCTGGAGCGGTGCGCGCGCGAACTGCTCGCGCGGGAAACGCTGGATGAATACAGCATCCGGCAACTGACGCAAGGGCTACAGCTCGAATCCCCATGTCACAGCGGCCCAACTGCCGGAGCCATTACTTCCTCTGTGTCCCAAGGAGCCACCTCATGAGTGACAGCATTCATATCGTCTGCCCACACTGCCAATCCATCAATCGCGTGCCAGCCAACAAGTTGGCAGAGAAGCCCAATTGCGGGCGGTGCCAGCACCCGCTGTTCACCGGAGAACCCATTGATCTGACCACAGCGACCTTCGCCCGTCATCTGGAGCGCAGTGACCTGCCGCTGCTGGTTGACTTTTGGGCGCCGTGGTGCGGACCGTGCAAGATGATGGCGCCGCAGTTCGAGCAGGCAGCCTCCCTGCTTGAACCCAAGGTGAGGTTGGCCAAGGTAAATACCGAGGCCGAGCCTCACCTGGCCGCCCAGTTCGGTATTCGCAGCATTCCAACCCTGATTTTGTTCCGAGGGGGACATGAGGTTGCACGTCAGGCGGGCGCCACGGGCGCGCAGGACATTATGCGCTGGGTGGCTTCGCAATTGCCCCGATGATTCAGGTGTGATCGAGTCGTCTTCTCGGACTCCCCGTTCCATTAACGTTTCGTTGAAAGAGAGAGCGCGACGCTTATGCATAAAGAATCTGGCCACACGGCCCTTGACGAGATACGCTCCCAGTGGCGGTTGATGACGGTTTACGAGCGCTTCGAGCAGGTCGTTGCCATCACGCTTTCGGGCGTCATCGCGGTGGTAATTGTGATCTCGCTGATCCAGTTGATTCGGCTGGTGTTCACACTGCTCGTCATGGATGCGCTGAATCCACTGGATCATAAGGTTTTCCAGCTGGTGTTCGGTGCCACCATGACGCTGCTGATCGCCATGGAATTCAAGCATTCGATCGTCAAAGTGGCTCTGCGCAAGGAAGGCATCATCCAGGTCAAGACCGTCATTCTGATCGCGATCCTGGCACTGGCCCGCAAGTTCATCATCCTCGAACCCGACGTTGATCCTGCCAAAGTGGCCGCGCTGGCGGGGACGGTACTGGCCTTGGGTCTGACCTATTGGCTCATGCGTGAACGCGATGACCGCAAGAGCGAGTAATGGAGGCATGACCCCCTATGGTCTAGTCGGCCGACACGATGCCAGGTCGAGGCACCGCTGGCTCAATCGCTTTCAAACCGCGCTGCTGGTTTTGACCCTGGTGGGGATCGCGGCTGCCGCTGGCAGTCTGCTGTTCGGCGAGATTGGCCTTTGGCTGGCACTGGCAACATGCGCATTGACCCTGCTGATCGAACCTGTCGCCGCCTCCGCGATGACCTTGCGTCTGTATGGCGCCCGTCCCTTGCGCCCTGATGAAGCCCCCGCAATCTGGTCGTTGCTGCGAGCGCTCGCAGCTCGCGCAGGATTGCCGAACACGCCGGTTCCGTACTATGTGCCCAGCGACATCGTCAATGCCTTTGCCACCGGCTCCAGGCGCCTTGCCTCCATTGCCCTCACCGATGGCCTGCTCCGCAGCCTGAGTATGCGCGAACTGCAAGCCGTGCTGGCGCATGAAGTCGCGCACATCGCTCAAGAAGATCTTCGTGTCATGGGCTTGGCCGATTCGATCAGCCGGCTCACGAACCTGCTGGCGTTGTTGGGTCAGGTCGCGCTCCTGATCAGTATTCCAGTCTTGCTGGTCGGTGCAGCAGAAATTAACTGGATTGGCTTACTGTTGTTGGCCGCTTCGCCGCAACTGGCACTGCTCGCACAGTTGGGTCTGTCACGTGTGCGAGAGTTCGATGCCGACCGGATGGCAGTAGAGCTGACGGGAGATCCGCACGGGCTCGCCTCGGCGCTGGCGAAGATCGAGCGGGTGAGCCGCTCGTGGCGGGCCTGGTTGTTGCCCGGCTGGGGGAATCCCGAACCGTCCTGGTTGCGCACGCATCCGGCGACAGAGGATCGTATCGCGCGCCTGATGGCGTTGGCGCCTCAGCCATCGCAGGCCCTGCCGTTCCAAACGGAATATCTCGCGCCAAGGTCGTTCGCCCCGATGCGCCCGCCACGCCGGGGCCTGAGCGGCCTTTGGCGCTAAATCACTCGAAAGGAACCCCCGCCATGGCTTACCACGATCCTTACCCACAACGCCCAGCTCCGGATCATTTCGTCCGGCGGTGGCTCTTCATCACTGCGTGCGTTGCCGCACTCATGCTGTTCTGGCAGTTCCTGCCCGCCATCGAGGCCTGGTTCAGCCCGCGCCAAGCCGCTGAGCGCACCGTCACGCCGCGTGGCGATCTGGCCGCTGACGAACAGGCCACCATCGAACTGTTCGAGAAATCCCGGGCATCGGTGGTCTACATCACGACGTCCCAACTGGTACGAGATGTCTGGACGCGCAACGTCTTTTCCGTGCCGCGCGGGACGGGTTCGGGTTTCATCTGGGATGACGCCGGTCATGTCGTTACCAACTTCCACGTCATCCAGGGCGCGTCCGAAGCCACCGTCAAACTGGCCGACGGCCGCGACTACCAGGCCGCACTGGTGGGGACGAGCCCCGCGCACGACATCGCTGTGCTCAAGATCGGCGTCGGTTTCAAGCGCCCGCCGGCCGTGCCGGTCGGCACCAGTGCCGACCTCAAGGTGGGTCAGAAGGTGTTCGCTATCGGCAACCCCTTCGGCCTGGACTGGACGCTCACCACCGGCATCGTGTCCGCGCTCGATCGATCGCTGCCCGGGGAATCTGGCGGAGTGACCATCGAACACCTGATTCAAACCGATGCCGCCATCAACCCCGGCAACTCGGGTGGGCCGTTGCTCGATTCGGCCGGCCGCCTGATCGGCATCAACACAGCGATCTACAGCCCTTCCGGTGCATCGGCGGGGATCGGCTTCGCCGTGCCGGTGGACACGGTCATGCGTGTGGTGCCACAACTCATCAAGACCGGCAAATACATCCGTCCGGCGCTTGGGATCGAGGTAGACGAGCAGCTCAACCGCCGATTGCAGGCGCTGACCGGCACCCAAGGCGTGTTTGTGCTCCGCGTCGCCCTTGGCTCAGCGGCGCAAAAGGCGGGGCTGAGCGGTATCACCGTTGGCCCCGAAGGCATCGTGCCGGGAGACCGTATCACAGGCATAGACGGCGCTCCCGTCGACGATGTCGCCAAACTGCTCGCACGGCTTGACGACCGAAAGGTAGGAGATGTTGTGGTCTTGTCAGTTGAGCGGGCCGGTAAACCACGGGAAGTGCGCGTGGAGTTGCAACCTGGCGCCTGATCTGGAGTTGAGGACTTCTGGGGATCGGCAAAGAATAGCGATGGGATGCATGAAGTATTCGCGCCGCAGAAACTCGATGCCCTACACTTTGGTGTCCAGTAAGGAAATTTCAGCCTCTCGTCGCGCGAAGAGTCCCGGCAGCACTTTGCCGCCACCATAGACCCATCGACGCAGCTCTGTTGCGGCTGCACCCCAGTCTCGTTGGTTGATCCGCCGCCGCAGCGTCGAGGTCTGCAGCCGCCCTGCGCCGAGGTTGAAGGTGAAGTCCACGATGGCCGCGAGCCGCTCTTCCGGCTCGATTGCCAGTACAGGGCAGTAGCGCAACGTGGCGGCGAGCGCCACCCTCAGATCCTGGGCGAGGTAGGCCTCGGCCTCGACCTCCGTGATCGGCGGGTGCTTCGGATCGCACAGATGCCCGTAGCCGATCGTCGGATAGCCGGCCGGACAGATGTACGGATAGGCGCGGTTGGGATCGTGCTTTGGAACGCGGTGAAAGCCTTCGAAGCGCTTCGCAAGCTCGATCGCTTGAGGCGGCACGCGAATCATGCGTGCGTCCATGTTACCCCCGCCTTGATCATGCCGACGGTCGATTTGCCGATACCGTAGTCTTTGGCGATGCGCCGATGACTGCGGACGTCGGCACGAACCCGCGCTACCAAAGCCTCGTCGAGCCTGGCTTTGGGGTGTCTGCTTCCGCGCGGCGGGTTGTCCAGGCGCTTGTTGCGCATGCCCCGAAGGTTCTCCGCCTGCGTACCGACGAAGAGATGCTGCGGGTTGACGCAACCGGGGTTGTCGCAGCGATGACACACCACCAGCCCGGGAGAAAGGTCACCGAAGACCAGGCGATAGGCGATGCGATGCGCCAATTGGATGCGCCCGTCGTCATCGGCGATCTTGCCGTAGCCTCCCTCCTTGGTCGATGCGAGCCATTGCCAGCATTCATGCGGGGCGCGCACCTCGACCTTTTCCCAGAAGCGCTCTGCAAGCGGTCGGTGGTTGCGGCTCCACGACCGCACAGTCTCGTCCGACCGCCCCATCACCGCAGCCCCTTTTCCAGCGTGCGATTGAGGAACCAGTAGTTCAGGATGCCCGCAAGCAAGGCCTGATCTGCCTCCGACCAAGCTGCGAGCAACGCTGGCCCGAACCCCACGCCCGACTGCACCGAGCCGACGAAGGTCGAGAGTTTCACCCCGGCATACATCAGCACGAAGAGGTAGGTGACCACGGGCCTGACCGTGGTGGACAGCGCATCGGCCCACTTCACGCCCGAGGTTCGGCCCTGCGCCGCAACCGCTTCGCGCAGGGTCTCGAGGGCGCCCACGTTCCAGGCGGCATCGGCCCCGGCGCCGATCTCGGCCATGCGCTGGGCGCCGCGCAGCTTCTCGAACTCCAAGGCCTTGTCCTGCATGGCGAGTTCATGGCTGCGCTCGCCCTTGCGGTCGATCCACTTCAGCACTTCGGGCGCCAAGCGGAAGGCCCCGCCGAGGAGGCCGCCGAGCAGGGTCTCGATCATTGGCCACCTCCGAACACCTTGAGCTTGATGACGGCGCCCGCGACCAGCGCCAGGAGGAAGCCAGTGGTGACGAGCCGGATCACGGTCTGCCAGGCGGTGTGCTTGGCGGCGTTGAAGGCTTCGAGCAGGCCGCGCAGCTCGCGGATATCGTGGGCGGCGTCCTCGCCGTCAAGGCCGACGTCGGCAAGGGCGCGCCTCGCGCCGCGTTCGGCTGCGCGTGCGAGCAGCTCCTCGAACTCGTCGCGCGGCATGACGACCATGCCGTCTTGCAGAGTGGGTGGGCTCATTGCTGGTCTCCAGAAACGAAGAACCCGCCGGGCGGCGGGTTCGGTGGATGCAGTAAAGAGAATGCGATCAGACGGCGATGCCGGGGCTCCAGCCGGTCGCTTTGTAGGCGGAGAGCACGCCCTCGTCCTCGACGAAGCAGGTCCAGCCGATCTTGGGGGCGTGGTACTCCCACGCACCGGCGATGCGCACCGCGATCTGGTCGGTGCGACCCGCCCAGGCGCCGGTGGCGGTTGCCGGGACGATGTAGCGATCGCCGTCCACGGGTGTCGCGGGTGGGGTGGCGAGATCGCGGTCCTTGACCGACAGGCCCACCACGGCGCCGAGCCGCTTCAGGTTGGCGTCCATGCCGCCGTTCCAGTTGTGTTCGCCCTGGGCCCAGCCGTAGGCGAGGCCGAGGTTCGGGTCATTCAAAGCCATCAGGCACCTCCGTAGTAGTCGCCGTAACGCAGGCCGTAGCCGGTACGGTCGAATTCGATGACGTGTTTCTGCCAGGACACGTGGCCGTCGCGGCTCGCCTCGATCTCCACCTTGACGTGCGCGTTGACGCGCCCGAGGCCGGAGTCGGCGAGCTCCTGCGCCAGCGGCCAGGTGGTACCGTTACCCGTGATGCCGCTCACCGTGCGCGCGAGCTGCCCATTCTCGTTGTAGAAGCGCACGGTTGTGGTCTGGCCCGCCTCCGGCGTGATCGCCCCCTCGGTCTGCAGGACGAGGTAGGCGGTCTGGGACTGGCGGTTGCGCGTGGCCCAGCTTACGTTGATCTCGCCGGCCACCACGGTCGGATAGCGCTTGCCGTTGATCTGGGCGTTGCCGGGGCAGTACGGACGGATGAAGCGCTTGTCGAGTGGCAGGCTCATCTCCGTTGCCGCCGCCTCGGGCAGCGTGCCGCGTGCCGTGCGGGTGAGGAGCTTCACGCGCACCGTCTCGCCGGCGACGTACTCGGGCGTGAGGTAGTGGCGGAAGCCGTCGACGAACCAGATGCGGCTGCCTGCGGGGTGGCTCGCCGGCACCGTATCGAGCATCCCGCGCTCCAAGGTGACGGTCTGGGTCGCGAGGTTGAGCGACACCACCTTGAGCCATTCGCCGTCGATCACCGTGAGTCCTCCGGCAGTCACCTCCTCGAGGTCGATGCCGGAGGTCAGCCCCACGCTCACCTGCGCGGCCGACTGCGGCAGCATTGCGGTGAGGAGCGCGGTGGGCGTGAAGATGCCGAAGCCCTTCTCGGTGAAACTGCCGCTGACGCGGGCCAGTGCCTTGAAGCCGAAGGCGTCCGACGAGGGGCGCGAACCGCAGGCTGCCACCAGGCCGTCGAGATCGTCGATGTCGCCGAGCAGGCTCTGGGACTCGCCGGTGAAGTCCTTGACCACCGACCAGTACGGCACCTCGAACAGGGTCTGGTGGGGGCACGGCGCCGGCAGGCTGGTCGGCTCCGTCCAGCCCGAGGGGGGCGGCGCCGAATAGACCGACTGCGGCAGGCCGAAGATGTCCTGCACGCACTCCACTCGCACCGCCCCGTTCGCCAGCTCCCCATAGGCGATGCGCGCGACGCGCATCACCATCTGGTCGATGCCGTAGGGCGGCCAGGAGAGCTTCACCACGTCGCCGATGTTGAGGCCGGAGGCCTGGCGGTTGGCGACGAAGGTGCATTTGGCGAGGGGGCTTACGAGTTGCTTCAACTCGCGCATGGCCACCCGGTTGGCCAGCTCCGCTCGGCTGATGCCGGGGTAGTTGACCGTGGTCGCCACCACGCCGCCGTTGAGCTGCACGGCGGCGATGTCCTGCACTGTGACGCTGCCGTCCTTGTCCGTGACGCCGTCGCGGTAGACGACGGTCACCTGGTTGGTGATCTCACCCCAGGAGGGCCGCGTGAACTCCTCGATGCGCAGGATGTTACTGGGGTCGAAGATCGGTAGACTGGAGATCGTGTAATCGTCGCGCGCGAGCTTGAGGGTGAAGAGCCCGGTGCGCGGATGGACGTAGAGCAGCCCGTCCACGTGCCGGAGCACCGACAGGATGAAGTCCTCGATGGTCTCTTCCTTGTTCCACAGCAGCGACAGCCCGAAGCCCTCGGCATGGAGCGCGTCGGCGGCCGCCATGAAGCTGGCATCGTCGATGTCGCTCGTCGGGTAACCCATGCCCCACTCGCCGTTGGTGAGGCACTCGCGCACGATGTGGGCCGGGTTGGCGTCGCCGGAGATCTCGGCCTTGGCCGCGTACCACTGCCTCGGCACCCGCTTGGCGCGCACCGACCAGGGCTTGATGTAGGGGTTCATGGCCGCGACCCACACCCGGCGCAGGATCAGCGACACCACGCCGCGGAAGGCCGGGATGTCGGCGCCGAGGCGCTCCTGCAGGTAGGCGTTCCGTCCCTGGGTCGGCCCGCCCATCAGGATGTCCACCGGCCCCTGCACGCCGCCCTCGCGCTCCTCCCCGCCGAAGAGATTGGGGTTGTCGATGGTGATCGTGGTGTTGCCGGTGACGTTGCCCGACCAGGCGACGCGCTCGCCCACCCGGATCTCGGTGATGGCGTCCAGCGGGCCGTGGCACAGGGCGAGGTGGGCGCCGAGGCCGTACCAATAGCCGACCGTGTACTCCTGACTGCCTTTGCCGCCGCCGCTCATCCTGCCTGCTCCTTCTGTGCGCTTCGCGCATCCCTCGCTGCGCTCGGGACCAGCACTTCGTGCTGTCCTGCGGCCCTTTGGGCCTTGTCGGCTTCCTCGGCGACGCGGATCGCCATCGCGTCACCCGTGGCGCGCAGCCAATCGACCGGAACACCTCGCTCCACGAACTCGGCCCAGGTGTGGCTGCGCCCCTCGAACCAGCGACGCATGCCGCGGGCGCAATAGCCCAGGGCGCGGGCATGCTCCAATCGAGCGATGACCTCTGCCGGCTCAGAACGACCGCCGGTCGATCCGACATCCGGGATTCGCCGGCTGACGGCATTCGCGGTCGTGCACATCCCCACTTCGTGGGGCCCCTGCTTACTGCTCATGCCGTTACTTCTTGCCCCCGGAGGACTTGCGGATCGGCCGCACCTGGACGTCGCCGTACCAGACCACGTTGGGCCCGGAGATCACCCGCGTACCGAACAGCACCGGGATGGGCGCATCCTGGGAGGCGATGGGCACATCCTTGTCGCCGATCTGGCCGGGCTGGGCGTCCTGCACCTTGGGGCGCGGCGCGAGCAGCGCGGACAGTACCGTGGTGACGACCCAAATGATGATCTGCTGCCACATAGGAAAGCCTCACACGATGGCGTCGCCGGTGAAGGGGTTCTTCACCGGGATGAAGGGGAAGCCGCCGAAGTTGTCGAGGTTGCCGAACCTGTCCTTGCAATGCGCCATGGTGTGGTCGCAGCCGGCATAGAGCTGGACCGCATCGCCCGCCGTGAGGCCGACCATGGGCGCGACCAGCGTGAGGTCGATCCCGGCGTGACCGACGATCATGCGCGCGCCGGCGGTGGTGGCGAGCATGCCGCCCACGAAGTAGCCGTCCGGCCGGCTGGCGGCGGCGGCGACCTGGACGGTCACGCCGCTCACCGCCGCTACGGTGCCGTCCACGCGGAAGCTGTCCTTCAGCGCGCCGCATCCGCTGGAGTACAGCACGTGGCGGCACAGCAGCTGGTAGCGGGCGCGCAAGCCCGGCCGCTTCAGGCTCGAGGCGATGGGCTCGCACTTGAGGGTGGCCTCGGCGCCGGACAGCCGCGCGCCGGTGATCCGCCCCTTCCAGTAGGTGATGAACTCGGCGTCGCCGACATGGCGCCGGTAGAGGGTCACGCTCACCACACCCTCGGGCGGGGCGGCGAGAAACAGACTCGCCACGGCCAGGTCGCGCGGCATGCGGATCTCCAGCCCCAGCCGCGCGAGCTCGTTGCTCTGCTCGAGGCCGCCGCGCGAGATCGTCGCCGGCTGATAGGTCTCGGATTGGTAGTCCACCGCCGCCTGCCCCGAGGTGTAGAGCCAGCGCTGCGCGCCCTGGGAGAAGCGGTAGAGCTCCTGCGGTTGTCCGCCGTGGGCGGACTGTTCGATGCCCAGATAGCTCATGGTCTTAGCTCATGATCTCAACGTCCGGGTGGAGAGCTGCACGCGCGCCGTGGCGTCCGTCTCCCAATGCAGCTCGACCGCGTCCTGGTCGAGCCGGGCCAACTCCAGGTACGAGACCTGCAGGAACTGCTGGGGATCGAGGGTCACGCCCAGCGGCGCGTCCAGGGAGAGCAGCTCCTCGTCCTCGGAGATCTCGTTCGCCCCGGTGATACGGCGATGGAAGGTGCCGGCCGTGGTGAGGAGCCGCAGGTCGCGCCGCAAGGGATCGGCGGCGACGAAGCGGGCATAGCCGACGTTGCGGACGACGAGGCCGGCATCCGTGGCCGCCACCGTGCGGCTGACTTCGAGGTCGGACTCGAAGGTCGGCAACCAGCAGGGATTCGCCCGTCCCGCGCGTGCGGCGAGCCAGCCCCGGAAGGCGGTCGCCTTGCTCCGGTCGGTGAGCAGCCAGGTCAGCATGCGTCCGATGAGCGGGGAGCCCGACTCGTCGTCGAAGGTCGGCAGTCCCGTCCCGTAGTCGATGATGGAGAGGCGCCGAAGCCACCTGTCCTCGAGGTCGGTGCTCCGGTTGGGCCGCCAGTCGAACACCCGGTAGCCCTGATAGGCCGGGCCATAGTCGGCGACCGCGGGCGCCGTGATGTCCTCGATGCCGAAACGGCAGCGGCCGACGGCGATGATGTCGGTGGGACGCGTAACGGCCACCTCGCCCTCGAGGCGGGCGAGCCGCGCCGGGAACACCCGCGTACCGGCCGGCCAGCTCCCGGCCAAGGGGAGCTTGAGGGTCAGCGTGTTGCCGGCGATGGAGAGGATCTCCACCGCCTCGTGCCGCGTGTTGGAGCGCCACAGCACCGCCAGGCCGCCCGCGTGGTAGTCGCTGTTGGCGACATCCTGCACGGTGAGCGCGGTGCTGCCGATGGCGGCCTCGCCCGCAAGGGTGGAGACGTCGGTCCACACCGGCAGGCAGTAGATGCGTGCGCCCCAGGCGAACAGCAGGTGATCCAGCACCTGGGCGTCCCGGCCCTCGATCAGGAATCCATACTCGAAACCGCGTCGCGGCAGCTGCCGCAGGCGCACCCGCTGCTCGGTACCGTCGTAGGCCTCCAGCACCTCGGTGAGCCATTCCAGCCGCTCGGTGATCCCTTGCGACCAGTCCGGACGCATGCCGAAGACCACCACGCGGCGGCCGGTGACCACCAGCAGCGCGGTGAGCCCGCCGGCAAAGACGAAGCGGTAGGCGGCGTCGATCACCGGCGCCCCGCGCGTGCCCGCTGCGAAGGTGTAGAGGCGCGACTGCAGCGGCCCGAAGGCGAGCGGCGGCGCCGGCTGGCCCGAGAGCAGCAGCCCGTCCGTTCCGGTCTCGTCGATGGCATCGAGCGTCTGCGCGTCGAACCGAGCGTTCCACACCTCCAGCACCCGCTCGACCGGACTCACCAGGTTGCCGAGATCGATGGTCGAAGGGATGACGTGGATGCGGTGATACCAGTCGGCCCTAAAGGTGGGCAGCAGAGCGCCGTTGACGCCGAGTCGCAGCTCGTCGACGGGCTGGGTGTCGAGTCGCGCGCCCGGACGCATGACCGAGCTCGCACTCTGGTCGAACGGAAAGGCGACCGGCACGCGCTCGGAGACCTCCGGCGAGCGCGACCAGGTCGGCGGCTCCTGGCGGGCGGCACCAGGCAGGATGGAACCGGGAAAGGTCGGCATGATCCGCTCAGGGGATGAGTCTCACGGCATAGCCGTGCAGGCCGCTCTTGCCGTTCTTGGAGTGGGCCGGAAAGGCCATCCACTGCTCGGCGCCCAACGCGAAGGCCTCCGCCGGCGCGTAGTGGGTGATGTTGAGGTAGCGCAGGTGAGCGGTGTGGCCGAAGGGCGAGAAGAAGCCGGACGGCCGCGCCACGAACAGGTAGAACGGCAGCATCGGCGTCACGCCGTTCAAGGTGTTGGGCACGTGCCCCCACCAGTAGCGCGCCAGACTGTCGCGCGGCGTGCCCGTGCCCCGTTCCCACAGCGCCTTGGCGCGCTTGCCGGTGAGCGCCCAGTCCTTGCAGACCGAGTGCCAGTCGGTGGCGCCGTCCACCTCGGCGAGAACGAAGTTCGCGCCGCCGTAGTACTTGTAATCGTTGAACGGCAGGCCGAAGTGCCGGTCGTGGTCGTAGCCGAAGACATAGTCGTTGAAGCCGCTGTACGTATAGGTGTAGGCGTCCGGGCCGAACGCGCCCGACACGAACGCCCCGCCGCCGTAGCTGCCGAACTTCGTGAGATCCCCGAAGGCGAGATGGTGATAGACGCCGGGCGAGACCTCGGCGACGAGCATGATCAGTTCGGGCGTGGCGGCCGAGAGTAGGTGGTAGGTGTTGGCGGTGCCCACCTCGAACAGGCCGCAGGCTTCGGCGCGGTAGCTCGTGGTGTTGCTCACGTAGCTGGCGTTGACGATCGATTCGGGTTGATCCCACCAGGGCTTGCCGGCATCGAATCCCGTCGAGCCGATCAGCCAGATGCCGGTGATGGTGTTGTAGCGTGTGGAGAGGCGCTCATTCACCGCGGAGCGCAGATGGACGTAGAGCCCGCCCTTGGCGAGCGACAGGGTCTGCCCGGTGCCGTCTGGGGCCCAGCGTAGCTGGGTCCAGCCGTTGGCCACCGCGAACACGCGCAGGGCGTCGAGCAGCTGATCGGGGTTGGCGGAGGTACCAGTCTGGTAGGCCATGGTCGTTTACTCCAGGCGCAGCGCCCAGTAGTCGCGCACGCTGGTGCGATACACGTTCTGCACCACGAGGTGGTCCACGCCGCCCACCGTGATCAGGTTCTCGGCGGCGTTGTTGAACCCGGAGACGTGATAGATGCCTTCCAGCTCGCCGAAGAGGTCGTGATCGGTGCCGGAGTTGTTCTGCGTGAGCACCACGGGCGAGAGCACGTAGGTGCCGTCCGGCGCCTCGCGCAGGTTGTCGAGGTAGGTGTAGTTCGTCGGCCAGACCGGGCGCGGCCCGTCGTAGCGATACTCGGACGACGAGTAGGCGAGGTTCTGGAACGGCAGCCAGGCGCCCGAGGGGCCGCGCAGCATGCAGGCGGTGTTGGCGTTGTTCTGTCCATCCTCGCCCGGGTCGACGAAATGGCGGTGGTTGGGCGAGGTCACGCTGTAGTTGCGGCCCCGCTGGCCGGTCATCGAGCCGCCGACGAGCAGCGGGTACGGGTACTGACCCGGCGTCGCGTAGGGCAGGACGAAGCCCAGGTGCGCCGCCTGGTAGACGGTCGAGATCTTCGCCACCACCACGGCACGTCGGCCGTTGGCCACGAACCAGTACGGGATCGCCGTGTTCCAGAGCGACATCATCGGCAGCCAGCCGCTGATCGCACCCGGTTGCGTGTAGAAGTCGTTGGCCGGGTTGAAGCCGATGAAGCCGTTCAGGTCCCACATGTAGTAGCCGGCCGTGGCGTTCTCGTAGGCCCGGATGCCGCAGTAGATCTCCTCGGCACCGGCCAGGCCGGGCGCTTTGAGGATGAGCTCTTTCGTGGCGGCGTCCGTCGTCCAGCGCAGCGCCTGCCACTGCTGGCCCGCGGCGACCAGATTGGGGTGAGTGGTGAGGAAGGCATGGAAGCGGTCCAGCAGATCGCGGTAATCGCTGGCCGTGCCGATTTCGAACGCCATTTACGCAAGCACCTGTCTGACGGCTCCCGCATTGCGTTGCAGGATGTTGAGGATGGTCTTCTCGCCCGCGGACGAGTTGAGATAGTCGGCGGCCATCGCCGGGTCGATCACGTTGACGATGCGCACCGCCTGGCCCTGCGGTTGCGGGGGCGGCGTCTCGGGCACCAACCCGCCGGCGGCGAAAGCGAGCCGGGGCCCCTGGATGCGCGGTCCGCCTTCGATGCCGTTGATCGCCTCCAGGAACGCCACGCCCACGCGCTTCACGGCGGCGGCATTGACTACGTACTCGCCGGCGGAGAGTCGTGCCGGGATCGAGTCGCTGGTGGAGGTGCCCGGGCCGGTGACGTAGCCGCCGCCGGCGAAGCCCTGGAACAACGACGAGACCAGCGATCCTAGGCTGAACCCGCCCGCGCCGCTGCCCCCGAACAGGCTGCCGAACAGCGCCTCGGCGAGCTTCTGCGAGGCGATGCGGTTGATGGCGGCGAGCACCGAGCGGGCGAAGTCGGCGAAGGCGTCCTTGGCCGACTTGGCGCCGCTGCCGATGGCCTCGAACATCTGCGCGAAGCCGTCCTGCACCGCCCCGTCGATGGCGACCGCCACGTCGTCCACCACGAGCTTCACCTGCGCGATCTCGTTCTTCCAGGTCTGTACCCGGGCGACGGCCTCCGGGCCGATGGCCGCGGCGGCGGCCTCCAACTGCGGCAGGAGCGCATCGAGCGATTCGCCCGTCTGGCGATGCAGCGCAAGGATTTGGCTTCGTGCCTGGGATTCGGTGAGTAGCCCCGACTGGCGCTGCAGGTTGATCGACTCCTCGGATGCACGCATCCGGGCGAGCGCGTCGTTGAACTGGCGCTCGTAGTCGGCGAGATCGGCGGCCGCCGACTTGACGTCGATGAGGCGCCCGACCGTGGCCACGCCTTCGGTGTCGCCCTCGGCACGCAGCCGCTCGATCAGCGTCTGGTACTGCCGCTCGATCGCCGCGCGTCGATCCTGGCTGGTCGCCGCCCCGGTGAGGTCGAGCAGTTCGTCGCGCACCTTGGCAAGCTCCTCGCGCAGCTCGCGCTCGGCCTGGGCGGCCTTGCGGGCATTGGCGACCTCGACGTCCGCGCGCTTGTTGTTGAGGACGGTGAGCTCCGCTTCGAGCTTGGCGACCTCGGCTTTCGCCTTGAGGCGTGCCGGTTCGTCCTTGCCGGTCTTTTGCAGGCGCTGCTGCTCCGCGAGCGAGACCTGCACGCGCCGGATCTCCGCATCGATCTCCTGCTGCTCGATCCGGGTCTTGGCCGCGTAGTAGTCCTTGAGCGAGATCAGCCGGTCTTCGAGGGATGCGTCCAGCGCCCGCGCCTGACGGTCCAACGCGTCCTTGAGGAGCTTGAATTCGGCCTCGGCCTGGGCCTGCACGAGGGCGAGCTTCGCTGCTTCGCCTGCCTTGTCGGGGGCGGACAAGGCCTGCGGCTGCGGACGGCCGAAGACGCCCGCCTGGGTTGATTCGGGGCGGATGCGCCGAGCGATGGCTTGCGCGGCCTCCCCGACGTAGTCGCGCGAGACGGCGTCGCGCACGGCTCCAGCCAGCTCCTTCCCGAAATCCCGCACCTCGCCGAGCTGGCGGCCGAGTGCTGCGCGCAGCGCCTGCATCGAAAAGTCGCCGCTGAAGGCCGCTGCCACGTCCTGGCCCAAGGCCTTCGCCAGCTCTCCGATGTCGGAGAAGGCGTTACGAAAGCGCTCGACCAGGAAGGCGGCCGCGATGCCCACGACGCTGCCGATGGCGTTGAACGCGCCGATGACGACGTTGACCATCGCGCGGACGGCCGTGCCGATGGCGTTCAGCGCGCCGACCATCGCCGCGCGCACGCGGGCCCAGGAGAGATCGTTGGTGCCGACCAGCCTTCCTAAGGCGCTGACGACTTCCCCGACCTTCTCGACGACCAGGTTCCAGGCGGCGGCGACGATCTGCTTGATCGAGGCGGTCCTGCCGCCGAACTCGACCACGGCGTCGCGCGCCGAATAGAGTGCGCCCGCGAGCAGCCCCACGGCGGTCACGATGACGCCGATGGGCCCGCCCAGGAGCGCGAGCACCCCGCGCAACAGACCCGCGGCGCGACCGAGCAGGGACGTGGACGCTACTGCCTGAGCCACGGCACCGGAAGCAGCGGTGGCTTGCAGCCGGGCCTTGGCCGCATCCGCGACCAGCGCGCCGGTGGCAAGCCCTTGCGCACGTGCCTGAGCCAAGGCGGCATCGGCGAGCCGCACCCGGGCGAGCGCCTCGGCTTCCAGCGTGCGCAGGTGGGCCAGGCGCGCGGCCGCTTCCGCCCGGGCGGCAGCAACACTGGTCGCGAAGGCGCCGGCCATCCGCCCGAAGGCGGCGACCAGCACGACACCGGCCAGGTCGATCAACAGCTCGAGATGCCGGGCGACGAACTGGATCGCCTGCGCCAGTCCCGCCGTCAGACCCGAGCTCGCGTCGCGTTCGCCGAAGGCCCGCTGGAAGGCGTTCTTGAGGCGGGTGAGCGCACCCGACACCGTATCGGGGAGGCTCGCGTACTCCTCGGCGAGGCGCGTCCGCTCCTTGAGCAAGGCGTCGAGCACGGCCTTCGAGGTGATCTTGCCTTCCTGCGCCAGGGCTCGCAGTGAGCCGAGCGGCACGCCCATGCCGTCGGCGATGGCCTGCGCCAGGCGCGGCGTCTGCTCGATGACGGAATTGAACTCCTCACCGCGCAGCTGGCCCGAGGCGAAGGCCTGCCCCAGCTGCAGCAGGGCACCGGCCGCCGCGTCGCTGGATGCGCCGGAGAGCGACACGGCCTGCCCGATGGCATCAGTAGCCGCCAGCACGTCCGCCTGCGAACGCCCCAACGCCTGCACCGAGGGTGCGAGCCGCGCATAGAGCGTGACGGTCTCTGCCAGGGGCGCGCGGTTTTTCTGGGCGATCTCGAAGAGGGCCGCGTCGGCGCGGTTGAACTCCTCTTGCGAGGTGACCGCGAGCTTGAGGCGCGCCTGCAGGTTCTTGTACTGGTCGGCGACCTCGACCAGTTCGCGCACCCCCAGCCCGATGCCGATCGCGCCGCCGATGCGTGAGAGTACCTGGCCGACCTGGGCGGCTTCGCCGCGCAGGCGGGCGAGATTTCCCTGTACGGACTGGAAGGCCCGTCGCGTCTCATCAACGGCGGTGATGAGGATCTGGGCACGGTTACCGGCCATCAGGCCTCCTGCCGGGCCGCCCCAAAGGAGGCCTGCGCCCCCTCGGGGGGCAGCGAACGGAGTGAGCGTGGGGGCTGATTCATCTCAAACCTTCGACATTGCTTTACGGATGGCCGCCGCCAGGCGGGGAAGATCGCCTCGCACCGAGCGGGCGAGGTCGAACCGTTTTCTCAAGCTCACGCGTCGCACGAGCACGGCGATGGGAATCTCCTGGCCGCGCCGCACGCGCCTGGCGCCGGTGCGCTCCCGCTCGGCACGGCGAAAGCGCGCGAGCGGCTGGGCGTTCTCGGCGATGTTCTCGGCCATCAGGATCTGCCGGCCGTTCTCCTCGATGAAGAAGGCGTTGCCGGAGCGCATCAGGGCATCGATCACCCGAGCGAACGCCTTGCGCCCGATGCGCCGGTGCTGCGGCAGCAGCGGGACGAGCATCCGCCCCCGGATCGTTCCGCCCTGTTCGTGGATACCCAGCCAGGGCACTTTCGAGCCGATGTAGAGGGCCGGGAATTCCTCGGCCTTGCGGTCGAACACCTTGGCGTGCATCGAGCGGAGGAACTTCGGCTTCACGACCTTGAAACCGGCGCGCATTTCGCCACGCGCCCGCTCGGCCATCACCTTGCCGGTGTCGCGCATCGCGCGGGCCACGGCGGTGTGGATCGCCTTGCGGGTGTCGCCCTGCCAGGCGCTGAAGCGCCGCCGATCCAGCAAGCCCTCAGCGACCAGATCGATCTTCATCACGCATGCCCCGATGGAGTTCGGCCTGGAGCTCACGGATGCCGTCGCGACTGCCCTGGGCGGCAGCGGTCATGACGGCAAGCCGGGTGGCGAGCCGTTCGTGCTCGAGGCGGCGATCGGCGGCGAGGAAGGCGTTCAGCTGGCCCAACGTGTAGCCGAGGATGTCCGGGTAGCGGTGACCGCCCCGAATCAGGCGGGCGATGGCGTCAGCCCAGCCAGACGGCTGTTCAGACGCTGCGCTAGATCGCCGACTTTCGGCGCGATCCGGCGCACGAAAAAATCCGCGTTCACCTCGAACACGGTCGCCGCCAGGGTGATGGCATCGTCGAGAGCCAGGGCGTCCACCCACTCGCGCGGTTGGCGGCTGGCGATCGCCAACCCGGTGAGCAAGGCATCGCCGTGGTCCGAGAGCAAGGCGAGCCAGTCCGGTTCGTCCGCCAGTCGTTGCGCGAAGGGCTGCACGGCCTTGAGCATCGCCGGCAGCTCGCCGAGCACCAGCGGGCTGATCGCGAGGCGTTGGCCGGCCAGATCCACAACTTGAGGCTGCGGCACGAGAACATCCAGATCGGAAGCACTCATCGTCATCCCCCTCACAGCAGCACGATGCGGCCGAACTGGCCGAGGTCGCCGGCGGCGGGCTTGAGCGTGTCGGCCAGCACTTGGCCCGAAAGCTCGAACTTCAGCAGCTCGTCGGTGATGACCGAGAGCTCCTTGGCCGGGTTGATGGCCACGCGGTAGAGATCGATCACCACCTCGCGGTTGCCGTCGGCGGTGTTGAGCCCCTCGAAGCGCACCCAGCGCTCGGGCAGCGGCTGGGTGAACATCGCGGTGACCGAGGCCGTGCCGTAGGCGTAGTCGACCTTGAAGGGCTCGACGTAGGGTCCGCCGGTGGTGGCGTCCAGGATCGTGAGCGAGCCGTGTTTGGCGTTCACCGAGTACTGCGCGGCCGGCAGGGTCTTCGGGGTGGCGCTGGAGTCCTTCACCACCACCGACGAGACGTCCTGCTTGGCGAGCAGGTAGAGGCTGCCGGGGGTGACCGGGTTCGGCAGCGCCTCGGCGGTGACCGTGCCCGGGGTCTGGGCGGTGGTGGCGCCGTAGAGGGCGAGCGCCAGGTTGGTCGCGATGAGCTCCTCCAGCGTGCAGGCGAACTCGCCCTTCTTGGTCTTGATGAGCTGCAGGTCGGTGAGGCGCTGGCCGCTCACCGACTCCTGGTGCTCCAGGGTCTCCACCGAGAGGGAGACCTTGAGTTCGGGCACGTTGCCCACGTAGGCCAACCCCTGCGGGTTGCCGAGTGCGTCGCGGGCGCCGATGTAGACGCGCCCCTGTCCGGAAAAGTAAGGCATGGTCAGTCTCCTTTACGGGTCTTGATCGGGGTCTGGGGTTGGGGGTCGGCCGGCCGCGCGGCTCCGCGCTCGATCAGCCCCCGCGCGGTCCCGCGCTCGATCAACCATTCCGCCGCTGCCTCGTCGAGATCGAGGATCTCGCCGGGGGCGTGGAGTCGGCCGGCGTGGGTGTGTGGTTCGATGAGTTCGATGTGCATGGTGACTATCCTTTTTGGGTGAGGTCGGAGGCCAGGGTGCGGTAGCGGATCTCGTAGCGCGCGGGCACGGCCAGGGCTTGGCTGTCTGCGTCCTCCGTGTCCCACTCGCAGTCGATCTCGCGGACGCCCAGAGCCAGCCCGCCGAGGCTCGGCTCGGCCATCAACGCGCCGTGCGCCGCGACGATGAGCGCGTCGGCCACGTCGAAGGCGTCGCCTTCGCGCGCGAGCGCGACCAGCCTCAGCGTCAGGGCACGGTCGAGCCGGTCGTTCGCCTGCGCGAGGACCTGATCGCCTTCGATGAACAGCAGGAGCGCGGGGCTCGCCTCGCGCGGGAGCGGCACGGTCGGCTGGCGATGCAGCGGCGTCGGTGCGATCGCGGGACCGATGCGCGCCACGACCGCCCGGATCAGGCGCTCGCGGACGGAGGGCGTCATAGCCGGGTCAGCTTGGCCTGCATCTCGGAGCCGTCGCGCAGCTGGCGGACCTCGCGCACCCGATACGGGCTTCCCGCGATCTCCACCGTGTCGCCGGCGGCGAGGGTGAGCCAGGCGCTCGGGTACTCGAGGTGGTAGTCGCGGTTCAGTGCGAGCCCGTCGAGCGCCAGCTCATCCGGGGCGCTGAAGACGCACTGCACCGTGAGCGAACCCACCATGACGTCGGTGAGCAGCCCGGCGCGGCCGGCGGCCTCGTAAAGATCCGTCACCTGCGTCATCACGCTGCCGTCAGCTTCACCAGCACACCGGGCCGGTGGCACATGGGCAGCGGGTTGCTCTGGGTGTGCAGGTCGGTGCCGCGGTCGAACTTGCGCGGCTCCTGCTTGGCGTAGAGCGGCAGGCCCAGGGTGTTGACCGTCTCGTTGAAGTCGGCGGGCGCGACGTAGGTGGCGAAGGTGTCGACGGTGCCGAGCGGGAAGCAGTGGGCCTCGCCCGCCGCGATGAAGCGCCGGGTGGTGCCGGAGGCGTCGCTCGCCTGGCCGCGGTACTCCTCGAAGGTGATGCCGCCGAAGGTGAAGCCGCGGCGCATGTCGTTGATGAGCACCGCGCCCTGCTGCCAGTTCTTGTAGGCCTCCTCGACCTTGGCGTGGCCGGTCAGCGCGTCGAAGAACTCGGGCGAGCACAGGCAGTGCACGCCGGTCGAGAACTCGCCCGAGAGGTTGTCCTCGATGTGGCGCAACACCTCGGCGCACTTGCCCTTGACGTTGGTGTTGGCGTTGCCGAGGGCAAAGTTCACGGTCTTGGGCGTGATGCCGAACTCGGTGTAGAGATTGACCAGCGGTGTGGCATCGGCATCGAGGATCTCGCCCTTCAGCGCCCCCATGCGCAGGTGCTCCAGGGTGATGGCGTGCTTGTTGCGCATGGTCTCCAGGTGGCGGGCGAGCACGCCGGCCACGCTCTCGGTCTCGGTTTCCTGCCCGAAGCTGCGGATGCCCTGGACCTCCTCGGGCAGCACCACGTCGTCGTGCGGGATGTGGGGCACGACGAAGGCGCGCATCGCCCGCTTGCCGCGCTTGCCCACGGTGCCGGGCGAGCCGGGCGGCAGGGTCGGCAGCAGGTTCAGCACGCCGTGCATCTCCTCCACCACGACCTGGCGGGTACGCACCGGCTTGATGGGGAACAGGTCTAGGGTCTCCAACCGCCCGTAGCGGTTGGGGATCAGGTTGATGGCGGCGGTGAGGCTCGCCATCGAGAAGGCGGGATTGGAAAAGGGATTCTGCATGGTCAGGCTCCTTCACGAACGAGGATGCCGCGCGCTTCGAGGGCGGCGATGGCTGCGGATTGCTGCGCGGGCGTGATGCCGGCAGGCCACACGAGCGCGTGGCGGGCGACGATGGCGTGGCGCGCGACGATGACCGCATCGAGGTCGGCGGCGGTGGCGTCGGCGTCGACGATCAGCACGCCGGCGGGCAGCTCGGTGCCGTCGGTGGCGGCCGGGTCGAGCGCCTTCAGCTTGTTTGTGGCGGTCTCGCGGCCGACGACGCTGCCCAGGAGGAGGTTCTGGCCGGCGGCGACCTTGCCTAAGTCGCGCGAGTACAGGTTGGGCGCCTCGTACTTCAACAGGTCGCCCAGATTCATCGGTTCAACTAGGGTCGGCATGGTTCACTCCTTTCCGGTGAGGTGCTTGACCGCCTTGATCAGCGGGTTGTGTTCGGGGGAAGCGCGGTGCGCGGCGTGCGCATCCGGATGGATCGCCGAACCGATCTCGGGGCTTTGGGTGCGGGCGGCGAGCAGCGCGCGGCGGACATCGGTTTCCGAGAGTCCTGCGGCCAGGAACTCGGCGGTGCGCTCCGGGCAGCCGCCGAGCTGGCACAGCTCGGCGATGGCCACGGCCTCGCGCCGGTCCGCCACTGTGGTGGTGGGCGTCTCGGGCGCGGGCGCCGCGGAGGCAGCAGCGGCGATGAGGGTCGTCTCGGGGACGTCGGGGGTCGGATCGGGGGATCGCATCGGGTCGTTCTCCTGTTTGGCGTAGGCGGAACCGGGACGGGTGCGGGGGGCCGGGTTCCGCGAACGGCCCTGCGTGTTCAAGAAGCTCGCGAAGACGGCGAGCAGCTGGTCGCGGCTCGCCACGGCGTCGGCGAGCCCGCTGCCTATCGCCTGCTCGCCGAAGAAGAGCCCGGCCTCGGTGGCGCGCACGGCGTCGGGGTCCAGCCCGCGCATCGCGGCCACATGCCCGACGAACAGGCCGTAGAGGCGATCCACCTCCGCCTGGAGGCGCACCAAAGCCTCCCGGTCGAGCGGCTCGTGGGGCGAGAAGTCGTTCTTGTGCCGGCCGGCGGTGATCGCCGTGTAGCGGTAGCCCTGCTGGGCGTCGCGGACCGACTGGTCGACGTGCATGGCGATGACCCCGACCGAGCCCACACCGCCGGTGCGCGTGACGGCGAGATGCGAGGCGGCGCAGGCGATGGCGTAGGCGGCCGAGAAGGCGGAGTCGGCGGCGATCGCCCAGACCGGTTTCACGGCGTCGGCCGCGCGGATGCGCTCGGCGAGCTCGAACACACCGCCCGCCTCGCCGCCTGGGGAGTCCACGTCGAGCAGGATGCCGGACACGGCAGGGTCGGCCAGCACAGCATCCAGACGGGCGCCGATCTCGCCGTAGCTCAGAAGGCCGGAGGCGGCCTCGAGGCCCAGGGTGCGGCGCACCAGCGTGCCGTGGATCGGGATCACGGCGATGCCGGGCGGTGCCGCTACCTCCGGGCTTACGGGCATCACCGCCGGTACGGCGGCTTCCAGGTCGGGCAGACCGATGCGGGGACCGAGCACGGAGAGGATCACGTCAAGCTTCGAACGCGCGATGAGAAGCGGCGTCCCGTAGAGACGGGACGCCAGGTGTACGAGCTGCATGTCAGAGGTCCTGGATGTCTTGCGGCGGCGCCGGGTCGGACGCCGCCGCGGGTGGGTTGCGGTCGTGGCGCGGGTCGGAATCGAAGACGAGGCCGAGCGCATCGGCGCGGGCGTTGTCGGCGGCGATCTCCCGATCCACGTCTTCGGCGTCGTAGCCGAAGGAGGAGACCGCCTCCGAGCGCGACAGCAGTCCCGCCCGGATCGCAGTGAGCATGGCGTTGAACTCCTTCTGCGGATCGACCCACTGCCAGCCCTGGGGAATCCACTTGCAGGCGAGCCAGGCGCGGCGCCGCGCGGCGTCCCGGACGAAACCGGGGAGCTCGAGCCGTCCCTCCAGCACCGCCTGCGCCATCCACGCGCGCCACACCGGGCGGCAAAGCTGGTGGACGATGACGCCGTGCTGGATCGCCTCGCAGCGGCGGCGAAACTCCAGCAGCCCCGCGCGGATGGAGGAGTAGTTCACCTGGGTGAGATCGCCCGTGAGCTGCTCGTAGGTGACACCCATCGCGGCGGCCACGGCGCGAAACTGCTGGCGCATGAACTCGGCGTAGGAGCCGCCCACGTCGGCCGGCTGGGAGAACTTCACGTCCTCGCCCGGTTCGAGGATCTGCAGGGTGCCCGGCTCCAGCCCCGCCAGGGCCACCCCCGCGGCATCGGCCGGCCCTTCGCCCATCAGGGCGTCCTCCGGCTGGTCGCGGGTGACGAAGCCGGCGAACATGGCGGCGGTCTTCTTGCGTACCAGTTCCGCGTCGTCGTACTGATCGAGCTCGTTGAGCTTCACCAAGGCCCGCGCGAGCCAGGGCTCGCCGCGGATCTGCCCGGGACGCAAGGGCCGGAACAGATGCACGATCTCGGCGGCGGGCACGCGCACCGTCTCCATGCCGCCGCCGCCGGACATGGGCGCGAGCAGTCCGTCCTCCGGGTGCGAGCGGTACAGGTGGTAGGCCACACGCCGCCCGAGCCGGTCGAACTCGATGCCGGCGCGGATCACGTTGCCGTTGTCGGCAAGGCGATTGAGCGTCACCGGCAGGTGCTCGGGCTCCAGTACCTGGACCTGGAGCGCCACCGCCAGCCCGTCCTCCGGTCGCCGGTAGCGCAGCCGCACCAGTGCCTCGCCGCCTTCGAGCATGGCGCGGCAGGCCAGGGCCTGCAGACCGTAGAAGTCGGTGAGCCCCTGGGCATCGGCCTCCTCGGTCCAGTCGCGCCAGAGAGCCTGGATCGTCTCGCGCAGGCCCGGCTCTTCGACCATCGACTGCGGCTTGATACCGGTGCCGATGGCGTTGGCCACGAAGGCCTCGATGCCGGCGGCCGCCCAGGCGTTGCGGCGCACCAGGTCGCGGCTCTTGGCGCGCAGCTCCGTCTGCGTCGTGAGCAGCGCGGCCACCGCGCCGGGGTTGCCCGGCATCCAGGCGAGCGCGCGGCGCCCGGAGCCCACCCCGTCGTAGGTGGGGGTCGTGCCGAAGGCGAGCTTGATGCGGCTCCAGAAGCCCATCACAAAACCTCCGGGAGAGGTTTTGGACGCGCGCCAGCGCGCCCGTCAGGGGGCAAAACAGGGATGTTTTGCATCACAGCCCCTTGCCCGTGGTGACCCGGATCTGGCGCAGCTTGGGTCGGCCCGCCTCGCGGGCGAGCGCCGCATCCACCTCCCGCAGGGCCGCGCGCAGCTCATCCACCGAGCGGTACTCCACCGTCTTGTCGCCGAAGGTGACGCGCCGCTCGCCGCGCGCCAATGCCCGCTCCAGCGCCTCGCGATCGGCTACGGTGTAGGCCATGGTCAGACGCCCGCCAACGCGGCCAGCTCGAGGATCAGCTCGGTCTGGGCCGTGTTGCCGTTCTTGAAGGCGATGCGCACGAAGCGACCGATGGGCCGGCCCTGGACGGTGAAGTAATCGCTGCCGCCGTTGGGTTCGTACCAGGCGACATTCGCATCCGGATGGATGCCCGCCGCGGGCAACCAACGCACGCCGTCGATCGAGCTCTGGATCTCCATGGCTTCGTTGCGCGAGGCGGCCCCCGCCTTGCGGGCGACGACCAGCGTGTAGGGATGCCCGACGCCGAGGTCGACCGGGTCGGTGGTCACGGAGGCTGCACGTGCCAGCGCGCCGATCGTGAAGACCTCGACTCGGGAGGCGGCCACCGCGCCGGCTCCGTCGGCGGCGAGCAGTCGCCCGAACGCGTCGCAGGCGATCGGCCGTCGCTCGTCGAGACCGGTCTCCGGGTTGTGAAAAATGCCTTCGATCACGCTCATGTTCAGCTCATCCAACGACTCTTGACGACGGACCGGCGCCGGATGCGTCGGCCCGAAACGACGACGCCCCCGGAGTCGGGGGCGTCTTCTGCGGTTACGGTGTGTTCGTCCTGCTCGGGCGGTGCGGCGATGCCCAGTTGTCTTTCCATCTCGCGCCAGTGGCGCTCCTCGAAGCGGTCGAGACCGCTCGCTGCCGCGGCGGCGCGGGCGTACACGTAGCAGTCCAGCGCCTCGTTGCGCTCGCGTAGCTTCTGCCACTCGCGCACCGGAAAGCCGTTGCGGTCACGGCGGGTTATCAGCTGCTCGGCGCAGAGCTGCTGGATGTACTCGGCGTCGACCTTGGGCAAATGGACGAAGCCCGCCGGGTAGATCGGCGTGGTGCCGTCGTCGGCCACATCCGCGCTCTTGCGCAGGTTGTTGTAGAACTCGAGCTTGGCGAGCCCCACCGCCACCGAGTACACCTTGATGCCCCGGCGCAGCTTCTTGCCGCCCTGCGACACATCGACGGCGGTGGGCGTGCCGATCAGGGCTGCGCCCCCCATCGAACCCGTCCGCACGCCCTTGACCGCCATCACCCGCGCGTCGCGGCAGGCGCGCACGAAGGCGTAGGCCTCCTGTGTCGCAAAGCCGGTGTCCAGCGCCAAGCGGGCCAGCGGCATGGCCGCGCCCGAGGCATGGGTCCAGGTCTCGGCGAGCATCCCGCCCAGCGCCTTCCACACCGCATCCCGTGCGGTGTCGCCCATCAGCACCCGGTGCTCGATGAGCCAGGCCTCCTTGCCGCGCCCGAAGGCCCAGACCGAGACCTCGATGCGGTCCTTCTGCACGTCGGCACCGCCCACCAGCAGCAGGCCGCCCATGGGGACCGTGCCGATGCGGTAGTCCTCCCGCCGCTCGATCAGGCGCTGCCAGTCGGGCGCTTCGCCTTCCTCGACCCAAGTCTCGCCGAGCTCGGTGTTCTTGAAGGTCTTGATCGCGGCGGCCGAGCCGGACTCCTTCCTGACCGCACTCTCCCACGCGCTCGCGATGTCGCGCCACGAACGCCAGCCCACCGGGCTGTAGAGCGACGAGAGATGGAAGCCCGCCGTCTTGACGCCGTTCTCCGGCGCCATCGCGCGCCACTCGCCGTGCTCCAGCATCCAGGTCTTGTGATGCTCGGCGATGGGCGTATCGCAGGACTCGCACACATAGGCCGCCGTCTCCGGCCGGCCCCTCTCCCAACGCAGCTGCTCGAAGCGCAGCCACTGGCGGTGGGAGCAGTGCGGGCACGGCACGAAGTAGCGGCGCTGGTCGGATGCCTCGTACTCGCGCTCGACGGCGCTCGCCCCGGCGATGGTCGGCGTCGAGACGATGAAGATCTTGCGCCGCGCGAAGGTGCGCGTGCGCGCCTCGGCGAGCGAGATCGCATCGCCTTCGCCCTCGACGTCGAGCGGGTAGCCGTCCACTTCGTCGAGGAAGAGATACCGCACCGGCATCGAGCGCAGGCCCACGGCGCTATTCGCGCCGGTCATCACCAGCACGCCGCCGCGGAACTCCTTGGCGAGGATGGTGTTGCCCGAGTCGCGCGAGCGTGCCGGGGCGATCAGCTCGGAGAGCACCGGCGACTCTTCGATCAGCGGGTCGATGCGCTGCTTGGAGTTGCGCTTGGCCATCTCCACGGTGGGCCAGACCGCCATCATCGGCCCAGGCGCGTGGTGGATGACGTAGCCGATCCAGTTCGAGCCGGTTTCCGTGGCGCCCACCTGTGCGCCTTTCATGAACACCACGCGCTCGACCGGCGAGGTCGGCGACAGGCAGTCCATGATCGCCTTGAGATACGGCGTGCGGCTGGTGCGCCAGCGGCCCGGCTCGGCCGAGGACTTGCTGGAGAGCATCCGGTGCCGGTCGGCCCACTCGGAGACGGAGAGCAGCGGATCGGGCGTCAGTCCTTCGCGCCAGGCGCGCTCGATGGCGTCGAAGCCCTCGTAGACGAAGTCGTCCATCACAAATTCGTCGGGAACGAATTTGGACGCGCGCCAGCGCGCCCGGCAGGGTGAAACACAGGGATGTGTTTCATCAATCGACGCGGACCTTCAGTTCACCGAGCTCGGCGAGGTGCTCGCGCACCGCCGCCTCCAACGCGACGTGCAGCGTGTGCGCGTCCATGCCGAGCCTGGCCGCCATCTGCGCCGAGATGCGCGCCGGCCAGTTGAGCCAGGCGTCGCGCTCGGTGCGCGCGAGCTTGAACACGTGGGCGATGGCCTGGTTGCGATCGACCAGCTCGCCCTTGAGGCGGGCGAGGCGCACCTTGTTGGTCTGCGCCTTGACCACCTCGTTGACCGTGCGCGCCTGTAAGAGCGAGGTGCCGCCCGCGGGTAGCCCGGCGGCGAGGTTCGGGGCCGGATCGTCCGACACCCGCACCTTCGCGGCTTTGGCGCTCGTTCCTTCCTTGGGCGGCTCGGAGTTCCTTGCCCAGTCGCGGTCGGCCTTGTCCGGATCGATCGTGCCGTCCGCCTCGGGCGTGATGCGCCCGGCGCGGATGGCCTTGTGTACGGCGGTGTCCGACACCCCACGGTGGCGGGCGTAGGCGCGAATCGACAGTCCCATGGTCTCCATCAAGCATTGGCGCCGTCCCGCTCGGATTCCGCTTGGCTTCGCTCGGGAACAGCGCGTTCATGTCATCACCATCAACGACACCCCGAGGAGAAGCACATGACCGAGCAAGCCGAAAAGGACATCGACCGGCAGCTGCAGCAGATCGCGCTGGATCACCTGTTCATCGACACCCTGGAAACCCGCAACAGCGACCGGCTGGACTTCCACGAGGTCAGCGTCTGGGCAGTCAAGAGCGCCTTGATGGCCGCCTACCAGGCGGGCCGGCAGGCCGCGCGGCAGGGCTGAGAAAGCAGCGGAAAGCGCTTGGCTTCTCCAGAGAACAGCGCGTTCATGACCACACCATCAACCACCACGAAGGAGCATCGAATGAGCACCATCCAACTCACCCCCGCCCAGCACGCCATCCTGGCCTACGCCGTCGAGCACACCGGTGGCAAGATCGAGTGGTTCCCCGACAACGTGAAAGGCGGCGCCCGCAAGAAGGTACTGGACGGTCTCTGCAATCGGGCCCTGATCACCACCGACGGCACCGACTGGTCCGTCGCCGCCGAAGGTTACGAAGCCCTGGGGCGCCCGCGTCCCGCGCCGGCCTCGGTGGAGGCAGATGCGGATCTCGAGGCGGAGGTCGCAGCCGCCGAAGCCACCTGGGCACAGCAGCGCGCCGAGACCAAGCCCCGCACCCGCGAGAACAGCAAACAGGCCCAAGTCATCGCGATGCTCCGGCGCCCGGAGGGCGCGACGGTACGCCAGATCTGCGAACTCACCGGCTGGCAGGCGCACACGGTGCGCGGCACCTTCGCCAACGCCTTCAAGAAGAAGTTGGGCCTCACCATCACCTCGGACAAGCCCGAGGACGGCGAGCGCATCTACCGGATCGCGTGATTCGAGCGGAAAGGGAAGCCAAGCAGAAAACGCTTGGCTTCCCGCGCCGGCAGCGCGTTCATACGGGTGTCGCAACCATCCACGCCAAGGAGCACAGCATGAAACCCACCCGCGCCATCCTCACCCACAGCAACTACGACGCCGACGACTACGCCTACCTCACCGCCAAGGGCTGGAGCGATGACGAAATCCTGGCCCGCTGGAGCGAAGAGGCTGCGCACGGCAACGGACCCTGCCACTGGGAAAGCGCGTCGGCCCGCGCCAAGCTGGCCGCCGTAACCGGTCGCCAACAGACGACGCGAGATGATTGAGATTGAGCTTGGCTTCCTGATCGAACAGCGCGTTCATACGTGTGTCGCAACGATCAACGAAGGAGACAACGATGACCACAGCCAAAACGATCCCCGCCACCCGCAACGAAGCCTGGGGCTTCTGGGGCACGATGGACGCGCACGCGCAATCCGCCTGGCCCATCGCGATGAACGCCATCTCCGACGCCACGGGACAGCCCTTCGAAGCGGTGCGGGCCTTCCTCGACAGCCGCCACGGACGCCACTTCGCGGACGAAGTCCTCAACCGCAAGCATGCGGGCCATGCCCTCCACGACGCGATCCGCGCCGCCACCCGGCAGTGGATGGAATGGACCATCGGACGCCGCACCAGTAAGGACTACGGTATCCCGCGCGGGCTTCCTTATCTGACCGGGTTCGTGATTCACTGCGAGATCGTCGAGGAGGAAGTCGCCGCCTGATCGAACGCCAGGCCATCCGATTCGCGGGTGGTCTGCTTGCCCGTCCAGTCCTGCCAGCGCCGCACGATCACGTCCGCATACTTCGGGTCGAGCTCGATCAGCCGCGCCACGCGCCCGGCCTTCTCGGCCGCGATCAGTGTCGTTCCGGAACCGCCGAAGGGGTCGAGCACCACGTCGCCGGGGCGGCTGGAGTTGCGGATGGCCCGCTCGACCAGATCCACCGGCTTCATGGTCGGGTGCAGATCGTTCTTCGCTGGCTTCTTGATCTGCCAGACGTCGCCCTGGTCGCGGTCGCCGCACCAGTGGCGCGTCGCGCCTTCGGGCCAGCCGTAGAGGATCGGCTCGTACTGGCGCTGGTAGTCCGAGCGGCCCAGCGTGAAGGTGTTCTTCGCCCAGATGATGAACGTGGACCAATGACCGCCGGCGGCGCGGAACGCCGCCTGCAGGGTGTCCAGTTCGCTGGAGGACATGGCGACGTAGATCGCGCCTCGGGTGTGCGCCATGATCAGCGCCAGCGCGTCGTAGATGAAATCGTAGAAGCCTTCGCCCAGCGCATCGTTGAGGATGGGGCGGTGCTTGCCCCGCCGCTTGTGGCTACGGCCGGCGCTTCGCGCCTTAACGTTCGCTGCGCTCACGTTAGCCTTTGCCGAAACTGTGTTTTCCTTTGCGCTGTTGGCGTAGTTCACGTTGTAGGGCGGATCGGTGAAGACCATGTCCGCCCGCTCGCCGTCCGGAAACAGGCGCGCGTAGGCCTCGGTGGTGGTCGCGTCCCCGCAGACCAGGCGGTGCGGCCCGAGCCGCCAGACGTCGCCCGGCTTGGACACCGGCTCTTCCGGAATCTCCGGGACGGCGTCGTCCTCGGTCTGGCCTTCGTGCTCTGGCTCCTCACCGGCCAGTAGCTCGGCCAACGCATCGGCATCGAAACCGGTCAAATCGAGGTCGAAGCCTTCGTCCTGCAGTGCCTCAAGTTCGATGCGCAGTAGCACATCGTCCCAGGTCGAGAGCTCCGCGAGCCGGTTATCGGCGAGGACCAGCGCCCGGCGCTGCGTCGGCGTCAGGTGATCGAGCACCACCACCGGCACGGTGGACAGGCCCAGCTTGCGCGCGGCGGCGAGCCGCCCATGGCCCGCGACCAGCACACCGTCGGCGCCGACCAGGCAGGGATTGACGAAGCCGAACTCGGCGATGGAGGCCGCGATCTGGGCGATCTGCTCGTCCGAGTGCTGGCGGGCGTTCCGCGCGTAGGGCAGTAGCTTGTCGATCGGCCAGTGCTCGATGCGCTCGGCGAACCAGTTCACGCGGCCGCCTCCGCCGTCTCGCCCAAGCGCTCGGCCGAGACCTCGGCGAAGGGCTGGCCGGTGGCCGCGAGCACGGGCTCCATGCCCGGGTGGTGCTGCAGCCAGCGGCGCAGCGCGACGTCGACGTACTCGGGCGCGAGCTCGATGGCGCGGACCCTGCGGTCGGTGAGTTGCCCGGCCAGCAGCGTGGTGCCGCCGCCGGAGAACGGCTCGAAGACGATCTCGCCCACGTCGGTGTAGGCCTCGATGAAGAACTTCGGCAGGCCCAGCGGGAATACGGCCGGATGGTCGATACCATCACCGATGCGGCCGCGCTGGCGCGTCACCTCGACGACGGAATCCGGGATGCGGAACTCCTGCGTGGGCTGTCCGGCGTGGTTCCATTCGCCGACCTTGCCATCCTTGGCGCGCATCGCGGTGGATGACCCATCGGCGCGCAGATGCGTCTCGTGACCGGCCCACTTGCAGGGCACGATCTTGTTCGGCTTGCGCGCCTGGCGGTTGAAGTGGAACACGAACTCGTGGCGCGGCGCGAGGCGCCCGGCCCAGTCGCCGGGCACGGTCACCGACTGATCCCAGACGTACCAGCCGAAGCGGCGCCAGCCCTGAGTGCGCATCCATTCGATCCAGCCGTCCCAGTACGGCTGCCACTCGCCGTCGCGATGGACCAGGCCGAGGTTGACCAGGATTTGCGCGTCCTCGTGCAGCGCGCTGCGGGCGGCGCCGAACACGCCCTGCATGAGCGCGTTCCAGTCAACGATTCCGCCGGTGGTGTAGTCGCGCTGGTTCGCGTAGGGCGGGCTGGTAAAGAGCAGGTGAGCGCGCTCGCCATTGATGAGGCGCGCGACGGCGGCCGCGTCGCTGCTGTCGGCGCAGAGCAGCCGGTGTTCGCCCAGCAGCCACAAGTCGCCGGGCCGCGTGACCGCAACCGTGGGCGGCGTGACGTCGTCCTCGTCCGCGTCGCCTTCCGGCGCACGCTCGTCCTCATCGGCGGACGGTTCCGTCTCCTCGATGTGGTCGAGCAGGCCTTCGATCTCGGAGGCAGAGAAGCCGGTCAGGTCCAGATCGAAGCCGGCGTCGGCCAGTTCGGCGAACTCCAGCGCCAACATCGCCTGGTCCCAGCCGGCATCGAGCGCGAGCCGGTTGTCGGCGATCACGTAGGCGCGCTTCTGCGCAGGCGTCAGGTGCGCAAGCTCGATCACCGGCACCTCGGCGAGCCCCAGCTTGCGTGCGGCCAGCAGCCGGCCGTGACCGGCGATCACACCGTGCTCGCCATCGACCAGGATCGGGTTGGTCCAGCCGAACTCGGCGATGCTGGCGGCGATGCGCGCGATCTGCTCGTCGCTGTGCGTGCGCGGATTGCGGGCGTAGGGGATCAGCGTCTCGACCTTGCGGTACGTGACGGCGAGCGTGTCCAGAATCGGTGCCTCGGAAACGAAGAAGCCCGCCGACGGCGGACCGTGGGCGGGCTGGGAGTGTCGGGGAGAAGGTCTCGGGCTGGAGGGCTGCAAACCGCAAACCCTGCAAACCTCGGTTTGCACCCTGACGCTATCGAAGCGCCGCGCTCGCGCCCCCCGCATGGCTTTTCGGCCAGGAAGGACCCATCGCGCTCGGCGGGTCGGATCGCGAAGGCAGAAACGACGAAGACCACGGATCGCTCCGTGGCCTTCGCACATGCTTCTCTCGCGAGGTTAGCGAAATCCTAGCGCAAAAACGGGTGAAGTGTTGCACGTCCAAAATGGCTCGAAACCGGCATCGTTCCGCATCCGCCCGCATGGCTTGGATCACTTTGGAAACGACCCGCAACTTCACTCATGAAAGGCTGGCCACGGTCCGGCGGGTCTGCTCGTTCAGACGGCAGGCGACGATGTCGAGCGCCTTCTGCCACCGCCGCCAGGCCGTAGTGCGGTCGCAGCCGAAGCGGGCGCAGATGTCGCGCCAGCGGTGGTGCTCGGCGCGCATCCACACGAGATGCCGTTCCTCTTCCTCCAGCCACAAGACCCAGCGCATGGTCTCGAGCATCCGCTCGACCGTCTCGGGTGCGGGCGGGAAGCGCCGGATCGAGGGTTCGGCCCCCAGCGTCTCCCAGGGCATGCGCCGGATCGCGGGCCAGGTGTTGAAGTAGCCCTGCACGCGCACGGGCGGCAGGCGGTGGGCGGTGATGGCCGCCTCCCGGAAGCGTTCGGCCACACGCTCGACGGTCCACTCAGCCATGGCGCGCCTCCCGTGCACCGTAGAGCCGCTCGCCGATTCGGCGGATCAGCTCGCGTTCCATCCAGTCGAGCCGGTCGTCGTCGAGGCAGACGACGAGCAGGCGTTGCTCGCGCCAGCCGCGGCGTTTGACGGCCTCCACGTCCATCGACTCGGGTTGCAGCCGGCCGAGCGGGCAGCGGTAGCGAGGGGTCGGAACAATCATCTCAGTCCTCCTGCGCCGCGTCGTGAAGCTCGAGGGCCCAGAGCAACAGCGCCAGTGCGTCGGCCTCGTTGTCGTCCTCGGGCCGGAAACCCAGGGCCTGCATGGCGGCCACCATCGCTTGCTTGCCGGCGTTGCCCTTGCCGGTGGCGTGCTTCTTGATCGTGCCCACCGGCACGCCCTGGTACGGGATGCCGTGGTGCTCGCACCAGGCGGTCAGCTGGGCCATGAAGCCGCCGTAGGCGTGGGCGGCATCCACTCCGGCGTGGCGGCGGACCTCCTCGAAGTACACCGCATCCAGCCCGTCCGCCGATTGTTTGACCTCGGTGAGCCAGCGCTTGAAGCGCAGGTAGCGCATGCCGCCGCCCTCGAAGCGCTGGGGCTTGAAGGACTCCGAGCCGCTGGTGATGGAGCCGTCACGGCCGAGCAGCGCCCAGCCGGTCCGCGTGCCGAGGTCGAGGCTCAGGATGGCCGTGCCCGGTTCACGATCCCGACCGTCGATGCCGGGCAGACCCCTTCGGGTCGGGGGAGAGGACACGACGTGGTCCTCTCCCCCCGAAGGGGGGAGGGAGTTTTCGCCAACTGGGAAATCCCCGAAAGGTAAGTAAAAACATGGTGTTAGCTCAGTTGGCAAATTGGCAGGCGTTGCCAACTGCCAACTTGCCGACTGATCTGTAATGCATTGATTTTTTTGATTTTCCAGTTGGCAGACGTTTGCCAACTGAATCCAGTTGGCAAAATTCGGGTTCCAGTTGGCAGAATTTTTGCCAACTTGCCTGCGCGTGTTCATGCGTCCTCCTGCGGGTCGATGAAGTCGTCTTGGTAAACCCACACCTCGGGGTTCTCGACCGGCAATGCGGCCCCCGATTGCGGGCATTTGAAGTGGGTAGGTAATACCGGTAGCTCGCGCAGCGGCACTTCGCCGGTGTCGGGATCGGGCTCGCCCGCCGGTATGCGCAGCACCATGCCCTCGACGCACAGGTAGCCGTACTTGGTGCGGCCGATGCGTGGCAGGCCATAGTCCTGTGCGTTGCGGAAGTACTTGATGTAACCCTGGGTCGAAAGCGCAGAGAGGCGCTCGCGGATGGTGCGCTCGCCACCGAGCCCCGCCTTGCCCTCGAAGCTTTCCGCGAACTGGTTGGCGGTGTAGCAGCGCCCCTGGGCCGCCTCGTCGAACAGGATCTGCAGGATGGCGTCGCGCTTGCGCCGGCGCTCGGCATCGAGGCGCTCGCCATAGTCCCTCATCACCAGCCGCGCGTTGGCATCCACCTCCCGCCACTCGCCCCGGATCTTGTCCACGTGCATCGACGGGATGGCGGCACCGTTGCGCAGCTCGAAGAAGAGCTGGCGCGTGGTTCGCGTTTCGTCCGGTCGAAACAGCAGCATGCCGGTGGTGTAGTAACCGCGCAGGCTGCCGGCCCCGGCCAGCGCCTGGAACGGGTCCTCCTCGAACTGCTTCTTGCCGAGTTTTTTGGTGTGGTGGGCCAGCACGATGCCGGCGTCCGGGTTCACCGCATCGCGCAGGCGTTCGACCCGCTGCGACAGGAAGTAGAGCATCGCCGCGTTGTCGTTCTCGCCGCCGGACTCCCCGCCGTCGAAGACGTTGCGGATGGGGTCGATGGCGATGATGTCCGGCAGCTCGTCGCCGAAGGCCTGCTTGATCGCGGGGATGACCTGGGCGAGGCCGGCGTCGTCCAGGATCAGCCGCAGCTGCGGCGTGGCGACGAAGTTGACGCGCGCTTCACCGATGCGACTGGGCGGTAGGCGGATCTCCTTCACACGCTCGCGCAGGTAGTGGTACTGCACCTCGGCTTGCAGATAGAACACCCGCAGCGGGCGCGGCGGCGTCATGGCGAGGAAGGTGGCGCCCGCCGCCATGTGCGTGAGCCATGCGAGCAGAAAGTCACTCTTGCCGACCTTGGGCGCACCGCCGAACACCAGCAGGCCGCCGGGTGTGAGCACGCGCGGTGCGATGAGATCGGGCGGCAACGGCGAGTCGTCGTCGAGCAGCGCACCCAGGGTGAAGGTCGGCAGTGTCGGCGCCGCCCCCTTGACGACCCTGCGCTCGCCCTCACGAATGAAGGTGGCGCAGTCGAAGCCCTCGGCCACGGCATCGGCCGCGTCCCACTTGTCCGGTTTATCCATGGGCGGCACGAGGATGGCGACCGACGCCGCGCCCGCCGTCACGCAGGCACGGGCGGCGTTCTCCGCGTAGTCCCAGCCCGGGACGTCGCGATCCGGCCAGACCAGCACGTGCTTGCCCGCGAGCGGCGTCCAGTCGGTCTTGTCGATCGGCGCCCGCGCGCCGTTCATGGCCGTGGTCGCCGTGATGCCCGTCCCGATCAGGGCGCAAGCCGCCTTCTCGCCCTCGACCAGCACCACGTCACGCGCATTGGCCACGGCCGGCAGGTTGTAGAGCGGACGCGGATCGGGGGCGCGCCACATGCGGGCGCGCACGTCCCAGGGGCGGTACTCCTTGCCGGTGGGCGGGTCGTAGCGGTAGACGCAGGCGATCAGTCTGCCATCCGCCGTGAGGTAGTCCCACTTGGCGGTATAAGGGCCGAGTTCGTCGACGGGGGCGCTGCGGGCATTCGATCGCTCCGGGGTGTGACCGATGGATGGTGCAAGCCCGAGCCATTGACGGATTTCCTCCGCGATCCGGGGGAAGTCGTGCCGGGCGGAGAGTCCACGGGAACGGGCCCACAGATCGATGACGTCGCCGCCTTCGTCGGTCGCAAAATCCTTCCACAGCCCACGCCGTTCACCATCGAGCTCGACCACCAGGCTCTTGCCGCGATTGCCGTCGATATCGCCGACATAGAATTTACCGCCGCGGATGCGGCCCTGCGGGAACAGGTAGAGCAGCACCGCCTCCAGGCGCTCGAGCAGGCCTCGGCGCAGCGAATCGGTATCGGGGAGTGCCATTCCCTGCTGTTCGGGTGCGTCGTTGTAGTCGAGCCAAATGACGTCTGCCATCAAGCCGACCCCCAACACCGGTCCTGCCAAGGGCACGACTTGCATGTGACATGGGTCGGCGTAGTGGCGTGCCGGGGCAGCAGCTCGCCCGCCTCGGTGGCGGTGATGACGCGCACGGCCCGATCCGACATGCGCTGCGCGAGCCCGCCATCGAACGGTACGAGTTCGAACCAGATCTCCTCGCTGTCCTTGTTGATGGCGGTGAACAGCGCGGGATTGCTCGCGATGCCCGGCACGGCGCCTTCCATGTAGGCCTGGTAGACGGCGATCTGCGCGGCATAGATCGGCTTGGCGCGCGCCACACCCTGCTTGACGGTTTCGCGCCAGGACTTGTCGTTCATCGTCTTGCACTCCCACAGCGCGGGATAAGCAAGCTCGATGTCGGCAGGGCCGGCGGCGAGAATCCCGTCGACGTGCCCCTGGATGCGTCCGCCGGCGACGGAGAAACCGAACTGCTCCCCATCGGCCCTGCGGGTGTAGAGCTCGAAGCCGGCGAGGCGCAGCCAGCGGATCGCCAGATCCTCCAGGGCATGGCCGACCTCGAACACCCGCAAAACCCGCCCGGGCAGCTCGCGCCCCGGATCGACCGCGGCCTGGGCGTACTCGTACTGCAGGGCGCGCTCGCAGGCCACGCCGAGCCGGGAGGCACCGAGGTAGGTCCGAGATACCTGTGCTGCCCGTTCACGCGCCAGCGCTTCGTCGATGACAGCGTTGACGCGCTCGTGGAACCTGGGGCGGTGGTTGTAATCGAGCATCACCGCCTCCTCAAAACGGCACATCGTCGGGCGTGCGCTCCCGCAGGTTGTCGAAGTAGGCGGTGAGCACCACATCGACCAGTTGCAGGACCTCTTCCCGGGTGTAGCTCGCGAGCGACCGGTCCATGCCGATGGACGCCACGTACTCGCCGAGCGAGGGCAGGACCGCCTCCATCGCGGCCTTCTCGTTATGGGTGGGATCGATCACGACACCGCCTCCCGCCTTCAGTCGTTGCAGATGAATGTCCTGGCAGCGCATGGAGCAGAAGCGCTTGAACAGGCGCTTGCCGTCCGGCGCACGCGAGCCGTTCCTCGGCGACAGCCAGCAGAAGCCGCGTCCCTCTCGTCCGCAGATCGCGCATATCACGCCGCCCTCCGGTGTTCGTCGTTGGCTGCCAGCACAAGGCGATGGATCGACGACTTGTTGAACTGGAACGCGAGCAGCGCCGAGGCCTGGTAGCGGGTGAGCCCGAAGTCGGCGCGCATGGCCTGCGGCAGGTAGCGCAGCTGCTTCTCGGTGGGCGGTTCGTTGAGCCAGCGGCGGGTCTTGTGGGCGGTGTCGAGGGACTCGTTGTCGTTGAGCCAGTCGTCCGCCTTGGCCATGCAGACGCTGCGGTCGCCGACCGCCAGCAGACGGGGCGGAAGACTCCGGCCGCCACCGACCGCGTGCCAGCGCCCGTTGAGGAAGAAGATGCCGCCCCAGGCTTGGAGGCCGGTGGCCATCAAGGCATCGTCGCAGCCGAAGAGATCGCACCAGCGGAAGTTGGAGCGCTTGAGCAGGTCGATCTCCGTCATGACGAAGTCGTCCATGGCTTCCGCCTGCTCGGCCGGATCAATGGTCCACTCGAAGCCGCACAGTGGGCATTCGCGGCAGCCGAGCGGCACCGTCGCCTCGCAGGAGGGGCACTCCTTGGTGGGCGCCTGCCCCTGGTGCTGGTGGCCGTCCAGGTTGGCCTCCTGCTCCAGCGAGCCGTGCATGAGGGTCGCGGTGCCGAAGTCGAGGACGATGCAATCGGTCTTGACCACGCCGGGATGCTCGGCCGGATCGACGGTGCGCAGCCCCCGCCCGATCATCTGGGTCAGCGTCGACTTGTGCGAGCTCGGGCGCAGCAGCACCACGCAGGAGGTGGGTGTGTAATCGTAGCCTTCAGTCAGCACCGCCACGTTGACGACTACTTGTGCCTCGCCGCTTTCATATTCGGCGAGCCGGACCTTGCGCTCGGCGTCCGACAACTCGCCGTGGATGAGCACGGCGCGGATGCTGGCGGCGACAAACGCGTCGGCCACGCACTGCGCGTGGGCCACGGTGGAGCAGAACACGATGGTCTTGCGCTCGCCCGCCTTCTCGCGCCAGTGACGGATCACCGCGTCGGTGATCGGCGTCCTGTTGAGGATCGCCTCCACCTCGGTCATGTCGAAGTCGGTGGCGGTGCGGCGCACCTGGGCGAGGGCCGATTGCGCGCCGACATCGATGACGAAGGTGCGCGGCGGCACCAGATGGCCGGAGGCGATGAGCTCGCCCAGGGTGATCTGGTCGGCCACGTTGCTGAAGACCTCCCGCAGCCCCTTGCCGTCGCTGCGTGCGGGCGTGGCCGTGGCGCCGAAGATCAGCGCCCTGGGGTTGCGCGACAGCACGCGATCTATCACGCGCCGATAGGACGGCGAGGCGGCATGGTGCGCCTCGTCGACCACCAGCAGATCGAGCGTGGGCATCGCGTCGAGATGCGCGTCGCGTGAGAGCGTCTGCACCATCGCGAAGGTGGCGCGCCCGGCCCAGGACTTCTCCTTGGCATCGAACACCGAGGTCGCGACGCCCGGATTGACCCGGCCGAACTTCTCCCGGTTCTGGGCGGTGAGCTCATCGCGGTGCGCGAGGATGCAGGCCTTCGCGTCGGGCTCCTCCAACACGCCGCCGGCGACCGCCGACAGCATGATGGTCTTGCCGGAGCCGGTCGGGCCGATGGCCAGGGTGTTGCCGTGCAGGTAGAGCGCGGCGAGCGAGCGCTCCACCAGCAGGGCCTGACGGGGACGAAGCATCATGCCGGCAGTCCCCCTTACTGCGCCCAGCTCGGACGGCCCGTGACCGGAGCGCGACCCGTGGCTTGGGCATATGCGTTGGGCGTGGTGGCCGAAGGCGCCGGCGCACGCGGTGCCCCCATCAGCGCGGCGTAGTCCTTGTGATCGGGCTGGATCGCCTGCTTGATGACGGCCTTGTCCTGGCCGTTCTGATCCTTCTCCCAATCGACCTTACCGAGGAACTCGATGCCGTCGAGGTCGGCGAACCCGGCGATGCGCCGCGCGTTCTGGGCCTGGGGGCTGGCGTCGCCCGGATGGACGCCGCGCGCGGAGTTCAGGATCGCCTTGACGAAGGCGCGGCCCATGTTGGCCCACTCGGGACCCTTGGGGCTGTAGAGACCGATCAGCGACCACAGCTTGCGACGGGCGTACTCACCCTCCATCACCACGAACTCGCAGTTGAGGTACACCGAGCCGGTGTTGTCGTTGCGGGTGGCGTAGCCGCCGGTCCAGCCCTGGCTCGCATCGTCGAAGCCGCCCGGGCGAATGGTCATGCGCACGCGCACCAGCGTGCCCTTGGGGATCAGGTCGAACGAAGACTGCTCGTTGGCATCGTTGAAATCGAAATAACTCATGGTCGTGGCTCCTTATTGCTGTACGGGTTCGGAAGGCGCGGGGCGCGCGAAGTCGAGGCGTTCGAGGGCGGGGCGCGCGGGGCTGGCGATCTTGGCCATCAGCCGGCCGAGGTGCGGTTCCTCGATCTGGTCGAGGCGGCCGGAGCGGTCCTTGGCGGGGTAGCCCCAGGGGTTGAGCGTGTGGCAGACGAAGGCGCGGTAGGCGCTGCCGTCGTCGGCCTTGAGCTCGGCCAGCGTCACCACCTCGTCGACGATGCCGGGCAGCTCGAGCCCGGTCTTGGAGCCGTCGATCTGCAGCTGGAAGACGCGGCGATTGAAGTCGTCGAGACGCTCGTCGAGGATGCCGACGAACCACACGTTCTTGCCGCGGGTGTGCTGTAGGTGGGTGAGCCAGGCGATCATCTCCTGGCCCATCAGGCCGTAAGCGCCGCGTGTGTCCGGCTTGCCGGTCTTCTCCGAGTAGGCCTGCGGCTGGCCCTTGCACCATTGCAGGCACAGGCGCCCGGCGACGGTGATCGAGTCGACGAACACCGTGTCGTAGCGGTCGAGCACGGACGGGTCGCCGAAGCGCGCGCAGACGGCATCGAAGTGGGCCTGGCTGAAGGGCTGGTCCTCGCGCAGCGCCGGGTTCGGACCGCCGATGAACACCGCGAAGTCGCGGCACTCCTGCCAGGTGCGCGGGCGGATGGTGTCGCCGGCCCACCCCTCGACGGCGAGGTCGCCCGCCTCGAGGTCGAAGAACAAGGTGGCCTCGGGCGCCAGGGTCCAGAGCTGCGAGGTCTTGCCGATGCCGCTCTTGCCGACCAGCACGCCTTTCACGCCGCGCTTCTCGGCCAGACGCTGGTCGGCGGAGATGATGGGGAGGCTCATGAGCGGCCTCCTTTGTCGGCGAACGCGTGTCCGATCCGGTGTGCGCCGAGTGCGCCGTGTTTGCGGGCGAGGTCGTAGAGCTCCCGCAGAGCGTTCATGCGGCGGCTGATGGGCCGGACCTCGTTTTCGAGGGCGATGACGGCGAAGGCGATCTGGTCCAGGGTGGCGCTTTCGAGCGGCATCTCGATACCATCCACGCGGACCGTGGCCGGCAACTCGTCCAGCAGGTAGGGATGCTTGTTCTTCAGCTTCTCGAGCAAAGTGCGGTTCTTGAACATGGCGGTCACTCCTTCATCAGGGCGAGGCGGAAGCCGGGCTTGCCGGTCTTGAGCGTGCGTGCGGGCGCGAAGGCGCTCTTCAGCGACTCCGGCCAGGCGTTGAACTTGGTTTCCGAGACGCGATAGCTGATCTCGACGTACTCGGCCGGGTCCTCGCCGCCGTTGGCGATGCGGCGAACGACCTCGGCAAGGCGCCGCTGATCCCACTCGACCCGCTTGGGTAGGTCGGCAGTGACGCGCACGTGGCCGTCATCGAAATGCACGATGCCGGTGTCCTTGCCGGCGGCCAGGCGCAGGGCATGGGCGCGGTCGGCGTATTTCAGTTCGAGTGCCCGGTCGATGTGCTCGACGATGGCGCGGGCCACCGAGAGCAGATCGGCGGCATCGTTCTTCAGCTGGAACAGCGCCTCGCTTTGCAGCGCGGCCAGCTCGCCGGCCGGCGTGGCGAGAACCTGGTCGGGGGTGAGGCGGCTCATGCGACACCTCCCGCGCCGACGCGCTCGGAGGTGCTCTTGCGCAGGCACTCCGCCTCGTAGGACTCGACGTCCTCGACGCGGTAGAGCACGCGGCCTTGGATCTTCAGAAAGACCGGCCCGATCCCTTCGGAGCGCCAGCGTTCCAAGGTGGCTTCGCTGACGCCCCAACGGTCGGCCAGTTGGCGTTGGTTGAGGTGTTTGATACTCACGTTTTTCTCCTTTCGGGTGATTGCGAAAACGTGAGGTCAGTGTCGGATTCGTGATGTGCGGGCGTCCGCCACCACCATGTACGGGCGGATGTACGGGCCCGGCCGAAACGGGGAAATACGGGCCACAGAAAACAAAAAACCGCCCGAAGGCGGTCATGCGGAACAGGGACGGGAAGATGCTGGGGTCAGTCGAGCAGGAACCCGTACTTGCCCTTCTCGGGGTTGGCGATGTAGTCCTCCCACTCGGTGTTGCCGCTGAAGAGGTTCTGCATGCGCTGGCTGCGGGCGGTTTTCTTGTCCGGGTATGCGGCCCCCAAGATTTCGCCGGCTGGCAACAGCCAACGGTCGTTCATTGCCTGCTCGTACATGTAGCGGACGGCCGCCGCTTGGCGTTCGCCCTTGATCACCCAGGGCTTGTTGCTCTTGCTGCGGATGGTGAGCGTGTTGGTGTACTCGTCGAAGTGGACCGGTAGGAGCGGGCGAAGCATCCCGTCCGCAGGCGTCGCCAGGATGCGATGGAGCAGGTCCATGTCCACGGTGGGTGTTGTCACGTAGTCGACGAGTACCTGGCGCACCGCCGCGAATCGGTAGTTCCTGGGGGGACGCACGAACTCGGGCAACGGCTGACCCGACGTCAGGATCAGGCCCTGGTCGGGGATGGTCGGCGAATGGAAGTGCCGGAACACGTCTTCAACCGATTGCGCGAGGCCGCGCGCGAACCAGACGTCAGTGTGTGCCGGGCCGACCCGGGCTTTGCCGAGATTCCAGAGCACTCCATCAATTGAGGGCGAATCGATCCCTTTGCGCAGCGCCTTCGGAATGTCGAGCAGATCGGCGACGACGCCGAGAAACGCGGCGGGGCGAACGACATGGACCGCCGCCTCCGCGGCATCGATGAATTTCAGCCGGAAGGTTTCCGGGCAGCGATACCGGTACCGGGAGGGATCGTCGTCTTCCTCCAGTTCGACGGGGACGTGTTCGTCTCGGCACGGCGCCGGGTAGGAGCCGGAGTACCCGACGCATTCGAGCCACGCATCCCGTTCCTTGGGCGGCATCGGCATCATACGGGCGAGGTCCCAGCCAGGGACGCCGCGCAGGCGTTGCCCCTCGACATCGACGAGCATCTGATGAGAGCGCTCGAACAGGTCGATCAGGTCAAGCAGCGACTTCGTCGACAGGCGCTTCGACGACATCACCGATCTCCTTGACCAGCTTCCATTTGGCGAGCAGTCGATCACACAGCGCGCGATCCTTCTCGCGCTTGGTCTTGATGTTGCACTTGTTGTCGTCACGCAGGATGACGGAGATCGTTCGCGCCCGCTCCCGCCCGACCTTCTTCAAACGGATCGACAATCTGGCGTAGGTCAGGCGGTGATGGCGGAAGTCGAAGGATGGGCCGATCAGCGACTTCGCGGCCGTGTGGATGTCGTCGGGGTCCTTGGCCCAGATCTTCACCAATAGCGAGCGGTGGTTTGAGTCCGAGTAGCCGAGCTCGGCCACCTTGACCGAGGCGACGTTTTCGCCTGAGAGGTCGAAGCTGCGCGGCGCCGCGAGGCTTTGGTAGTCGTACTGCTTGAGCGGGATCCTCTCGCCCGAGAAGGGAGACTGCAGCAGACAGTCCGCAGCGATACGCGCCAACGCCTCGCGCCCGTCGGTCTCCCTGGACAGCACTTCCAGGTGGCCGTTGTCCGGCTCGTAGGTAATGTGGGAGGACACGGCGCGGACCACTTCCTGGGCCACCAGTTCGCTGGCTTGCACGCAGTCGATGATCTCGGGCGGACGGTTGTTGTGGACGCTGATCTGGTAGAGATCGACGTCCTCGCCGGTCTGCGAGTTCGGCCGCAACCGCTTGAAGATCTGAATGGCGACGTCGTCCTTGGCGCAGCCGAGCTGCCGAGCCACGTTCTCGTGGAACGCGTCCTTCGCCTTCTCGTCGGTCGCCATGACGAGAGCCTTCGGCGCGACGAAGCCCGAGTAGCACGTGACGCTCTGGCGGAACACGTCGGCCTGCCGGGCATCCAGCGCTTCCTTGAAGATCTCGGCGGCATTCGCGTACAGCCACAAGGCACGCTCGTATTGGTCGCGCAAGGCATCGAAAGCTTCACGATCCGCATCATCGAAGATGCCGTCCCGGAACCCCTCGACGACGTCCTGACCCGCACCGTCAGTCAACAGGATGATCTTCTCGGCGACCTCCTCGATCCTCTGCCGCTCCAGTACGGGCAAGGCGGCCAGCACGGCCTCCATGACCTGGCGATGTTCCGTCTTGGTCTTCTTCTTTTCGAGTTCCGGCATGACGAGCCCGAACTCGTCCGCCATGAAGGAGTGGAACCGCTCGGGCTTCAGGTGCCCGAGCAGCTTGGCCAGATTTTCAGCATCATTCATTCGTTCTTGTTCTCCCATGTGACGAAGAATCCTTTCCGGGCGTCAGTGCCGGCCGCTCAATCTTGCTTCGCGGTGAAGAGGGCGAGCCGCTTATTGATCTCGGCATGCGGCAGCCGTGTCCGCGGGTCGTCCAGCATGCCGCGCAGCGCCTTCGCGAGCGTGGGCTTGCGCACGATGCGGTGCTCGGCAAACCGGTCGATGACCCACAAGACGCCGTGCACCTCGAGGTGCTCTTCGTCGGCGAGGGCACGCATGCGCTTGTCACCCGTCAGCAAGGGCCAGTCGTTGGTCACGGCCAGGGTGACGGCAAGGCAGTCGTGGAGGGTGAGCTTGGGTCGGGCCGTCTGATAAGTGACGGCCTGGGCCATGCCCTCCGCATCCAGGGACTCGACCCGCAGGCCCAAGCCCTTGAGCTGCTCCCGGTCGATCTCACCGAGATCGATGAGCTCGTCCTCGTACAGGGCGTCGGGTACCGCAAACTCAAACGGCAGCTTGAAGAGCGCCTCGAGGAGGGACCATTTCGCCAGCTCAATCAGAATCGAGGCATCGCTCACCAATACCCGCACGATAGGTCACTCCGCGGGTCCTGACATGATCCGGCTCACCTCGCCCGTACTCTTGCGCAGCAGCTCTGCGGCTTTGGGGAGCGAGATGACGTCCTCTGCCAGGGCGCGGAGCACCAGGCGCTGGAAGCGTCTGGGTTCCTCCATCGAAGGGAGCGGCTCGGGCTCGGCCTTGCGCCAGGTGCGGCCGATGCCGCGAAACACGGTCTGCAAGGTCCCCTCGGTGATGACGCCGAGGTCGCGCAGCCGGACGATCAAGGCGGCGGCGCTGACGCCGTACATGCGCTTGATCTCGATGATCTCGGCGTAGCCGAAGGCATGGCGGCGCTGCCCGACCTCGAACAGCAGGTCCTCCCGGGGCATCAAGAGGGCGCTGGCGAAGCGCTGGCACGCTTTCTCCTCGTCCAGGTCGCCGTCGATGGCCATCACCATATGGCCGAGCTCGTGAGCCAGGGTGAAGCGCCGGCGTTCCACCGATTTCGCCACCGAACCCACGATGACCGGTACCTTCTCCTGGCCCGGCCGCGCCACCCGGCAGGTCAGTCCGTCGACCGAGAGCGGGAAGTCGAGCTTGAGCACCTTGATGCCGTGCTCTTCGAGCAGCTCGGTAACGTTGGGGATCGCGTCGCCACCCAGGTTCCAGGCCTTGCGGACGCTCTCGGCGGCGGTCTCCGCATCATCGAGGTCGGAGACCTTGAAGGGAGCCCCTTCGGGCTTGTCCCACACATGGCTGCCGATCTCCAGCAGGTCTTCGACGAGCAGGTAGCGGTCGAGGCTGTCCAGGACGGCGGCTTCCACCATGGCGCGCTCCTGGGCCCGGGTCGCAGCGGTCTTGCGAAACTCCACCCCCTCGAGGCGGATCTCCGAGGGGCTGAACAGGTAGCTCAGCGGGACGCCGAGCGCCTTGGCGAGTTTCAGGGCGGTCGCCGAACCGGGCAGCATCTCGTTGCGCTCATAGCGGCCGATCGCCTGGGCACTGACCGCATGGTTGATGGCATCGGCCAGTCCCCGAAGGGACAGGCCGGAGCGCTTGCGGGCCAGTTTCAGTCTTTCGCCAAACATTGGGGAGCGTCCTCTTTTGTTTACAGTTTACGTATGAAGCTTTGTTTCGTAAACATCGCCAATTCTGTTCGCTTGGCGCAACCCGATCCCGCGAACTCCTTCGCACCAGCCCCCATCGGTCCGCACCGGCCCGAAACTCCCTGATGGCCGAGGTCACGGCCTGACCGGACAATCTCGTCATCGAGCGAGTTGGACGTTCAGGACCGATACCGATGTGCACGATCAACCACCTACCACCCGAACGGATGACGCCGGAGCAGCGCCGGCAAGAGGTCGCGTCCTTGCTGGCGCGCGGCCTCGTCCGACTGCGCGACGCCGCGGTCGCGCAGTCCGCAGGTCACCCCACGGAGAGCGAGTTTGAGCTTGGCTTCTCCGGCCACCAGCGCCTTCATAGCCACCCCGTCAACAACACTTTGGAGGAGGCTCCATGAAGGCAAGCACCGTCCCACCCACCCCGCCGAGCGTCGTCGCCCGGATCGCCGGGCTCCCGGATCTCTCGATAGAGGAAATGAGGGCGCTTTGGCGAGAACTCTTCGGCAGCGACAACCCGACGCCCAATCGCCAGTTCATGGAGCGGCGGATCGCGTACAAGCTGCAAGAGATCGAGTTCCGCAAGGTCGATCCCAGCCTCTTGGAGCGCAACAAGCGGCGCATCAAGGCCCTGGTGGAGACCGGCAAGGCGCGCAAGCTCGATCGCGACATCCGGCTGATGCCCGGCACCGTGCTCACCCGGGAGTACCAGGGGATCGAGCACCGGGTGACGGTCGCCCAGGACGGACAGTATGAGTTCGAGGGCAGGCGCTACCCGAGCCTGTCCATGATCGCCCGCGAGATCACCGGCACCCGCTGGTCCGGGCCGCTCTTCTTCGGCGTGAAGGCACCGGCCAAGGCGAAGAATCCGAAGAAGCAGGGAGGTCGGCGATGAACGAAGCCCTGAAGCGCCGCCTGCGCTGCGCCGTCTACACTCGGAAGTCCACCGACGAGGGGCTCGACCAGGAGTACAACTCCATCGACGCCCAGCGTGACGCCGGCCACGCCTACATCGCCAGCCAGCGCGCGGAGGGCTGGATTCCGGTGGCCGACGACTACGACGATCCCGCCTTCTCCGGTGGCAACATGGACCGGCCGGCGCTCAAGCGGCTGCTGGCCGACATCGAGGCCGGCAGGATCGACATCGTGGTGGTCTACAAGATCGATCGCCTGACGCGATCGCTGACTGACTTCTCGCGAATGATCGACGTCTTCGAGCGCCACGGGGTCTCCTTCGTCTCGGTCACCCAGCAGTTCAACACCACCACCTCGATGGGGCGGTTGATGCTCAACATCCTGCTCTCCTTCGCCCAGTTCGAGCGCGAGGTGACCGGCGAGCGCATCCGCGACAAGATCGCCGCCAGCAAGCGCAAGGGCATGTGGATGGGTGGCGTGCCGCCGCTCGGCTACGACGTCGAGAACCGGCGGTTGGTGCCCAACGAGCGCGAGGCCAAGATCGTCCGCCACATCTTCCAGCGCTTCGTCGAGCTCGGGTCCTCGACCCTGCTCGTGAAGGAGCTGCGCCTCGACGGCGTGACCTCCAAGGCCTGGACTACCCAAGACGGGCGGGTGCGCGATGGCAAGCCCATCGACAAGAGCCTCGTCTACAAGATCCTCAACAACCGCGTCTACCTGGGCGAGATCCGCCATCGCGATCAGTGGTATCCGGGCGAACACCCGCCCGTCGTCGAGCGCAGGCTGTGGGATGCCGCCCAGGCGATCCTCGCGCAGAACTCGCGTGTGCGAGGCAACAACACCCGCGCCCGGGTGCCGTTCCTGCTCAAGGGGATCGTCGTGGGGATCGATGGCCGGGCGCTCACGCCCTGGTCCACGCGCAAGAAGAACGGACGTATCTACCGCTACTACCTGCCGACGCGGGAGAACAAGGAGCACGCCGGCGCCTCCGGGCTGCCGCGCCTGCCGGCCGGTGAACTGGAGGCCGCCGTGCTGGAGCAGATGCGCCGGGTGCTGCGCGCCCCGGCCATGGTCGCCGGGGTGGCCGAGCGCGCCGCCCGGCTCGACCCCTCCCTGGACGAGGCCCAGGTCACGGTGGCCATGACCCGGCTGGATGCGATTTGGGATCAGCTCTTCCCGGCCGAGCAGCAGCGCATCGTGCGGCTCCTCATCGACAAGGTGATCGTCTCGCCGGACGACATCGAGGTGCGGTTCCGGCCCAACGGCATCGAGGTGCTCGCCCTGGAGCTGCGCCCCGAGCCCGCCCCGGAAACCCTTGAGGAGGCCGTGGCATGAATGAAATCTTGATCGACAAGACCGGTCAGCCAGAGGTGATCACCGCGAGCGACGGCAGCCTTACCATCGCTGTGCCGATCCGGATCAAGCGCCGCGGCAGCCGCAAGGCCGTGGCCCTTCCGGACGGCAGCGCTGTCCAGCCCCGTCCCTGGGATGACACGCCGACGCCGATCCAGCTCGCGCTCGCCCGCGGCCACCGCTGGCTGGCGATGGTGGAGTCCGGCGAGGCGCGCACGCTATCCGAGGTGGCCGAGCGCGAGGGGATGGATCGGGCCTATGTGAGTCGGATGGTGAACCTCACCACCCTGGCGCCGGACATCGTCGCCGCCATCCTCGACGAGACCCTGCCGCCAGAGGTGACGCTGTTCGATCTGGCGTCGGGGACGCCGTTGTTGTGGGAGGAGCAGCGGCGAAGAATCCAAGCCTGATCTCGCGGATCCCCGATTCCCCGCCCCGGGTTGGGAGGGTGGCCGATTTCCCGTCCGAGTGTTGCGTCGTCGCATAGATGTGTTATCATGCAACTATGCATACGATCAACGTACAACCACACGAAATCTTTCAGGCCCTCGCCGACCCGACGAGGATCCGTATCGTCCGCCTGCTGGCCGAGACCGGCGAGGAGGCCTGCCTCTGCGAACTGGTGGACAGCCTGCTTGAGCCCCAGTACAAGCTGTCGCGCCATGTAAAGATTCTGCGTCAGGCTGGGCTGCTGTCCGCAGAGAAAGATGGGCGCTGGGTCTATCACCGCCTCGTGCGCGGCGTGCCTTACCTGGAATTGGCCTACGACATGCTGCGGGCGCTGCCCGACGTCGGCGGGCTCTTTGCCCAGGACTTGCACCGTTTTCGCGAGCGGATGTGTTTACGGGAAGGCGGGCGCTGTCGTATCGGCATCCAGACCGCATCGCTTGCGGCGGTGGAGGGCGAGTGATGGGCTGCGCCTGCGCCGCCGAGGCCCCGGTGGTCATGCCGCGACCCTGGCGCAACGCCAAGGTCGTCACCTCCGTATGCTCCGGGCTGTTGCTGCTCACCGGCTTCGTCGGCGGCTATCTCGGCCTGCCCGCCGGGTTCCAGGCAATTCTCTATATCGCCGCCGTACTCGTCGGCGGCTACTATTTCGGCCGCGAGGCGCTGGAGGAACTGGTCAAGGAGCGCGAGATCGGCATTGAGCTCCTCATGTCCACCGCCGCCATCGTCGCCGGGGTCATGGGGCAGTGGGCGGAGGCCGCGACGCTTGTGTTTCTCTACTCGATCTCCGAGGCGGCGGAAGGCTACACGGCGGAGCGCGCCCGGCACGCGATCCGCGCCCTCATGGACTTGGCCCCGAAGACCGCGCTCGTGCGGCGCGGAGACGAGGAGATACGGATCCCGGTCGAGCAGATCCGGGTGGGCGATGTCTTCATCGTGCTGCCGGGCGAGTCGGTCGCCACTGACGGCGAGGTGGTCGACGGTCATTCCAGCGTGAACCAGGCGCCGGTGACCGGCGAATCCGTGCCGGTCGAGAAACTGCCGGGCAGCCAGGTGTTCGCCGCCACCCTCAACGGCGAGGGCGCGCTCACGGTGCGTGCCGCCAAGACCTTCGCCGACAACACCCTCTCGCGCATCATCCATCTGGTGGAAGCCGCGCAGGCGAGCAAGGGCCGCAGTCAACGCTTCATCGAGCGCTTCGGCAAGCGCTACAGCCCCTCCGTCCTGGGCGTGGGCATCCTCATCGGCCTTTTGCCGCCGCTGTTCGGCCTGCCTTGGGAGGACTGGCTCACCCGCGCCACCGTGTTCATCGTCGCCGCCGCCCCTTGCGCCCTGGTGATCTCCGTCCCCATCACGCTGGTCGCCGCCATCGGCACCGCCGGCCGCAACGGCCTGTTGATCAAGGGCGGCGTGCATCTGGAGAACCTGGCCAAGGTGCGGGTGGTGGCCCTGGACAAGACCGGCACGCTCACCCTGGGCCGGCCGCAGGTCACGGATGTGATCCCGCTGGACGGGCAAAGCGAACGCGAGGTACTGGCCGCGGCCGCCGCCCTCGAACTGCGCTCGCAGCACCCCCTGGCGCAGGCCGTGCTGGAGCGGGCCAAGAGCGAGGGCATCGCGGTCAACCCGGCCCAAGATTTCCTGTCCCTCACCGGCGCGGGCGCCCGCGGCCGGATCGAAGGCGTCGACCACTATGTAGGAAACCCACGGCTCTTCGAGGGGCTGGGCGTTCCGGTGGCCGCCGCGATGCCCCGCATCGAAGCCTTGCAGCGGGAAGGCAAGACCGTGGTGCTGGTCGGCACCGATCGAGCCCTCGACGGCCTGATCGCCATCGCCGATCCGCTGCGGCCGGAGGCGGTCCGGGCCGTCGCCGAGCTCAAGCGCGCCGGCATCGAGCGGGTGGTCATGCTGACCGGCGACAATCCCTTGGCGGCGGAAGCGATCGCCAGGCAGGTGGGTGTGGACGAGGTGTTCGCCGAGCTTTCCCCGGAGGGCAAGACGCGCAAGGTCGCCGAGCTGGAGGCGCGCCACGGCAAGGTGGTGATGGTCGGCGATGGCGTGAACGACGCGCCCGCACTGGCGGCGGCCCACGTCGGCGTCGCCATGGGCGCGGCGGGCACCGACGTCGCGCTGGAGACGGCGGACGTGGCGCTGATGAGCGACAACCTCGCGCGGCTGCCCTATCTGATTTCCTTCAGCCGCCGAACCTGGCAGGTGATCCGGCAGAACCTCGCCCTGTCCGCGGTGGTGATCGGCGGCCTGATCGCGGGCGCGGTGGGCGGCTATTTCACCCTGCCGATCGCGGTGCTGGCGCACGAGATCAGCGAGTTCGTGGTGATCGGAAGCGGCCTGCGCATGCTGCGCCGCTGAACAGCAATTCCAACCCAAGGAGCGTTGTCATGGATATCAAGTACGGTTTCGGCAAGACGGTGGAGCTGACCTTCGATCAAGCGATCGAGCGCGTCACCCAGGCCCTGCAGGCCGAAGGCTTCGGCGTGCTGGCCGACATCGACGTCGCCGGCGCGATGAAGAAAAAGCTCAACCAGGACATGCCGCCCTACCGAATTCTCGGCGCATGCAATCCGCCGCTCGCGCATCGGGCCCTGACGGTGGAGCCGTCCATCGGGCTGCTCCTGCCCTGCAACGTGGTGGTGCGCCAGGATGATGCAGGCAAGGTGCATGTCGAGTTCATGGACCCCAACGCCGTGCTGGACCTGGTCGGCAAACCGGATATCACTCAGCTGGCCGGTGAGGTGAGGCAGCGGCTGCAGCGGGTGATGCAGGCGCTGTAGCCCCGGGCGAAAAGCGTCTTTCAGCCCGGGGCGAACGAGGAGCGTGGAGATGAGAACAACTCGACGAGGCATTTCAAGGCTAACGGCCGGTGCAGCCGTCGCGTTCTCGTTGCTCGTCTCATCCCTCGCTGTTGGCCTTGCCCGTGCGGAGGGGGCAACAAAATTGGCGCAAGACATGATGGGGCCGGGAATGATGGGCCCCATGCACAGGAACATGATGCAGCGGATGATGGGGGGCGCGCTGCCGCCCGGCATCGATCCCGCGCTGCTGCCCGAGCCGGATTCGGCAGGCGCGAGGATACTGCAGTATTACTGCGTGCAATGCCACAACCTGCCCGGCCCGGGCATGCACACCGCCGCCGGATGGCCGCGGGTGCTGGGCCGCATGAACATGCGCATGCGGATGATGGGCGGCATGATGGGTGGAATGATGGGGGTGGTGGCCCCGAGCAGGGTAGAACTGGACATCCTGCTCGACTATCTGCAGAAGCACGCCCAGGAACCGATCGACGCGGCCAAATACCCGGACCTGAACACGCAGGCGGGCCAGGCGTTCAGCACCTCCTGCGTGCAGTGCCACGCGCTGCCGGACCCGCGTCAGCACACCGCGCAGGAGTGGCCGGCGGTGGTCGGCCGGATGCGCGGGCACGAGGCGGCAATGGGAAAGTTCGTCCCGGACAAGACGACGACGGCCGAGATTATCGACTTCTTGCGGCGGCATGGCCGCACCCGGGAATGAAAGGCTAAGAAGATGATGATGGATTACGGCATGGGCTGGGGATGGGGATTCGGCTGGATCTGGATGATCCTGCTCTGGCTGGTGCCGGTACTGCTCGTGCTGGCCGCCATCAAGTATCTGTTGGGCGGCAGAAGCCGAACGGGCACGGGCGCTCGCCAGGGCGATGACCGGGCCTTGGCTATCCTTGAAGAAAAATACGCGCGGGGGGAAATCGATCGCGACGAGTTCTTGCAGAAGCGCGACGACTTGAAGGGGGGATAGGCCCCGGTCCAAGGACCGGGTTGTGCAATTTCCACCAGTAAAGGAGATGCAAATGAACACCAAGCAAAAACTCGTTGGCGCGCTTGCCGCGATGGCGCTTTTGGGAACCGTGGCCAGCGCTTCGGCTCAGCAAGGGCAACCGTACTACGGCTACGGCATGGGACCCGGCATGATGGGCGGATGGTGCCCGATGTGCGGCATGGGGCCGGGGATGATGGGCATGGGACCGGGCATGATGGGTCCCGGCATGATGGGCATGGGTCCCCGCGGGATGTGGGGGGATTGGGATGACTGGGACGACCGCTACATGGGCCGTGGCATGATGGGCCCTGGCATGATGGGCCCTGGCATGATGGGCCCCGGAATGATGGGCCCCGGAATGATGGGCCCCGGAATGATGGGCCCCGGAATGATGGGCGGATACGGCTATGGCCCGGCGCTCGACCTCACGGAGCAGCAGCAGGCCAAGATCGCACAGATCCAGGAGGACTTCCGCAAGAAGCAGGGGGACCTGGCGGCGAAGATGGATGCCGAGCAAGCCAAGCTCAACGAAATCTACTACTCCGGGAAGCGTGACCCCGCCGCGATCGACAACCAATACAAGAAGATTTACGACCTGCGACGGCAGATGATCCAGATCCAGGTCGATGCGCAGAATCGCATGGACGCGGTGCTCACCCCCGAGCAGAAGGAGCGGCTGCGCGGTTACTACGGCGGGCGGGGCGGGATGATGCGGTAGCCGGCCACAGCCGGCCACGTTAACGGTGACTGGGCCGTGCTCGAGCCGGTCGACGCCGACTACCGGCCGACTCTACCGGGCACGCCGTCGCACACGGTCCTGCTGAGTAATCTCGCCAGCCGGGTACAGCCGATCCTGCGCTACGACCTCGGGGACAGCATCCTGCAGCGGCCCGATCCCTGTCCCTGCGGCAATCCACTGCCCGCGATCCGCGTGCAGGGCCGCTCCGCCGATGTGCTCTCATTTACGACAGAACGCGGCGAGCGTGTCTTTATCCCTCCGCTGGCGTTGGAGCTTGACCATATCTCTGGCGTCGAGCTGTCGCAGATCGTGCAGACTGCACCGATGCGTCTGCGCGTGCGCCTGCGTCCCGCGCCCGGCGCCGACCCGGAGCGCATGTGGGGGAGGCTGTGCGTAGTGGGATCGCGTGCCTGCTCATCGAGCACCGGCTCGATCAGGTCGCGGTCGAGCGCGCCGAGGAGCCGCCTGCGCAATCCAGCGGCGGAAAGTACCGCACCGTCATTCCGCTACCTCCCGAGGGCGCCCCGACCACGCAGGGTTGAGGCTATGTCTGGTTTGGGTGAGCGATGCACTCATCCAACCGGTTGAACGGTCAGCACGTAACTTGTTGATATTGAATGGTGCCGTCGGCGCTCCCTGTTGACTTCGACCTTTCGCCGGGGAGCAGGGCCGGAGAGAAAAACGGCGCGGAGAGAGCGAAATGGGGCCCGAGGCAGGCGAGACGGCCGGGGAAGGAAGTCCGCAGGAATCCGCAGGAGTCCCCGCGAACGCGCGGGAGCGCGCAAGAAAAAAGGCCAACCGAGAACGGTTGACCTTTATATATTGGTGGAGGCGGCGGGAATTGAACCCGCGTCCGCAAGCCCTCCGCTGTTGGTACTACATGCTTAGTCTCGCCTTTTGGTTTTAATCGCACATCCTCCGACGGACGGGATGATGAACGGCGAGCCCTGGAGTTTTAGCTTTGCGCTCTCGGGCAGGGCGCTCGGCGATTCTGTAATGGATGACCCCTGAATGGCCTTGCGGCCTCCGGACTTACAGACAAGAACCGGTCAGAGGCCCAGCCGGGTTAAGCGGCCAGGGAGTATACGTCGTCGTTGGCGTATATTTTTTTGCGGCTGGTTTTACGAGGTCACCCGCACCTCGGCATGCACCTCGAGCTTTGCAACCCACGTCGAAGCCAGGTCGCCCCCGAAGCATGTTGAGTATGATGAGGCTTGACGCAAAAAGTTCAAGGGTCGATCTTCAATCAGGCGCCACGGAACATGAAATAGGCGGCACCGACCAGGCACAGTCCTGCCCACAGGAAGTCGAGCTTGACCTCCTCGTGCATGTAGAACACGGCGAAGGGCAGGAACACTGACAAGGTGATGACTTCCTGCATGACCTTGAGCTGGGCGAGAGTGAGCTCGCTGTGGCCGATGCGGTTGGCCGGGACCTGGAACAGGTACTCGAACAGGGCGATGCCCCAGCTGGCGAGGGCCGCGATCCACCAGGGCTTGTCGTTCAGGTTCTTGAGGTGGGCATACCAGGCGAAGGTCATGAAGACGTTCGACAGGATGAGGAGCCCCACTGTCTGTACGATCACCGGAAGCTGGGTCAGGGCGTTCATGATCCGAAGTGTCCTGCGTGTTCGACCAGCTGTTCGCGGGTGAGCAGGAAGACACCATCCTCGCCGTGCTCGAAGCTCAGCCAGGTGAACGGCACGTCCGGCCAGGTGTGTTCCACGTGCTCCTGACTGTTGCCGACTTCGACGATCAAAACGCCCTCGGGTTCCAGATGCTGCGGGGCCTCACGCAGGATGCGGCGCACGATGTCGAGGCCGTCCTCGCCCGCTTCAAGCGCCATGCGCGGCTCATGCCGGTATTCGGGAGGAAGCTCGGCCATGTCGCGCGCATCGACATAGGGCGGGTTGCTGACGATCAGGTCGTAGCGGCGGCAAGCCACGGGGGCGAACAGGTCGCCCTCCAGAAGTTCGACCTGCTCCTCCAGGCCAAGCTTTTCGCGGTTGAGGCGGGCGAGTTCGAGGGCATCAAAGGAGAGGTCCACCGCATCGACCTTGGCCTGTGGCAGATAGTGGGCGCAGGCGAGGGCGATGCAGCCGCCGCCTGTGCACAGGTCGAGGATGGCATGGATGCGCTCGGCCTCCACCCAGGGAGCGAAGCCCTGCTGGATGAGTTCGCCGAGTGGCGAGCGCGGCACCAGGGCGCGCCTGTCGGCACGGAACTCCAGCCCGGCGAACCATGCCTTGCCGACGAGGTAGGCGGTGGGGACGCGCTCGATGCAGCGCTGGCGCAGCAGTTCGGCCAGGCGGGTGCGCTCGGTGCCGGTGAGGCGGCTGTCGAGCCACTCCCCGTCGAGGTCGGCCGGCAGGTCTAGGGCCTGCAGCACGAGGTAGGCCGCCTCGTCCAGGGCGTTGTCGGTGCCATGACCAAAGTGGACCCCATGGCGGGCGAAGGCGGACATGGCCCAGCGCATGAAGTCGCGCAGGGTGAACAAGTCACGTGCGGCGTCGTCAAAGGCCTTGCTGTTATCGATCTGTCGCATGATTCATTTTCACTCTGGGTCATCGACGCAGCCGGCTCGCGGGCCGGTGTATCATCACTTTTTTGGATACAAACCGAGCACCATGTCATCTCCCTTGCGCGACGCCCTGTTCGTTAGTCTGCAATATATCCTGCCGCACCACCTGATCTCACGCAGCGTGTACGCCATGACGCGCTGGCGCACGCCCTTGGTGGAGCCGGCGATCCGCCTGTTTTGCAGGCATTTCGGCGTCAACCTGGACGAGGCGGCGGAGAGCGACCCCTCCGCCTACCGCACCTTCAACGCCTTCTTCACCCGCGCCCTGAAGCCGGGCGTGCGTCCGCTGGCGGAGGGCGAGGCCCTGGCCGCCTGCCCGGTGGATGGCGCGATCAGCCAGCTGGGCCACATCCGGGATGGTCGCATCTTCCAGGCCAAGGGGCACGAGTATTCGCTGGTGGAACTGCTCGGCGGTGATTTGACCCGCGCGGAGCCGTTCCGCAATGGCAGCTTCGCCACCATCTACCTCTCCCCGCGTGACTACCACCGCATCCACATGCCGCTGGCAGGCAGGCTGACCGAGATGGTGCATGTGCCGGGGCGGCTGTTCTCGGTCAATCCGGTCACCGTCGAGCGGGTGCCGCGCCTGTTTGCCCGCAACGAGCGCGTGGCGGCCCTGTTCGACACCGCCGAGGGGCCGATGGGCATGGTGCTGGTGGGTGCGATGAACGTCGCCGCGATCGAGACCGTATGGTCTGGCCTCGTCACCCCGCCGCGTGGGCGCGAGATCGGCCAGTGGCGCTATGGCGATCAGGTGCGGGTCGAGCTTGCGCGCGGTGCGGAGATGGGGCGCTTCAACATGGGCTCGACCGTGATCGTGCTGTTCCCCGAGGGCTTCTCCTTCCGTCCGGACCTTGCGTCCGGCATGGCGGTGCGCATGGGCGAGCCGCTGGCGCAGCGCGCGGCGTGGCCCGAGCCTGCCCGGCCCTCAGATGCGGTGGATGCCGAAGGCGAGCACCTCGTCGAGCCCTCCGGCGCCGAGCAGCCGGGCCAGTAAGCGGTCGAGGCCGACGGCCACCCCCGCGCAGGCGGGGAGGCCGGCGCGCAGGGCCTCTATCAGGCGCTCATCGGGCGGCATGGCCGGCAGGCCGCACCGTTCGCGCTCCGCGTTGTCGGCGGCAAAGCGTCTTTCCTGCTCGTTGGCATCCTGCAGCTCGTCAAAGCCGTTGGCGAGCTCCAGATCCCCCCAGAACAGCTCGAAGCGTGCCGCGACCTCCATCCCATCGTGCATCATCCGCTTGGCCAGCGCGGCCTGCGAGGGCGGGAAGCCATGGATGAAGGTCAGCGCGTCGGCCGGCAGGCGCGGGGCGAGTACGCCGGCGAACAGCAGGTCAAGCCAGTCGTCCAGGCTGAAGTGCTCGTCATTCTCCACATCCAGCCCATGCGCCCTGGCGCAGCGGATCAGCGTCTTGAGGTCGGCCGTCCACGGGTCGATCCCGATGTGCTCGATGAAGGCCTCGCGGTAGCCGATCCGTCGGCTGGTGCCGGGACGGGAAGGCATGTCTTGGGCGAGGGCACGCACCAGGGCCTCGACTTCATCCATCAGGGCGTCCAGGCCGAACCCGGGCCGGTACCACTCGAGCAGGGTGAACTCGGGGTTGTGCCAGCGGCCGACCTCGCCGCCGCGAAACACCTTGCTCACCTGATAGATCGGGCCGCTGCCAGCCGCCAGCAGGCGCTTCATGAAAAACTCGGGCGAGGTGTGCAGGAATCCAACCTCGCCTCGTTGATCGCTCACCCTCAGGCTCTCGATGTGCACGTCCGTGCTGGCTGTGCGGGCGAGGGTGGGCGTCTCCACTTCCAGTACGCCGCGTGCCGCAAAAAAGGCGCGAATGTCCTGCACCATCCGGGCCCGGGTGGCCAGGGTCTCAAAGGAGGCACCAGGTTGCCAGTTAAGGGGCCGCAGCATCAGGCCTTGACGCGGGCGAGGTACTCGCCGCTGCGGGTGTCGCAGCGGATGATCTCGCCCTCCTCGATGAACAGCGGGACCTTCACCACGGCACCGGTTTCGAGCCGGGCCGGCTTGGTGCCGCCGGTGGCGGTGTCGCCGCGCACGCCCGGATCGGTCTCGATCACCTTCAGTTCGACGAAGTTCGGCGGGGTCACGGCGATCGGCGTGCCGTTCCACAGGGTGAGGGTGCAGCTGTCGTTCTCTTTGAGCCAGAGTTTCGCCTCGCCGACGGTCTTCCCGTCCGCGGCCAGCTGCTCGAACGAGGCCGGATCCATGAAGTGCCACTGTTCGCCGTCGTTGTAGAGGTACTGCATCTCGACCTCGACCACGTCAGCCGCCTCGACGGATTCACCGGACTTGAAGGTCTTCTCCAGCACGCGGCCGGTCTTGAGGTTGCGCAGCTTGACCCGGTTGAAGGCCTGACCCTTGCCGGGTTTGACGAACTCGTTTTCGAGCATGACGCAAGGGTCCCCGTCCAACATGACCTTGAGGCCGGAGCGGAATTCGCTGGTGCTGTAGTACGCCATCGGACTCCTCCTTGGGTGGATTGAGCCGAATCTATAATAGTCCAATGAAAAACCCTGATTCCCCCGTGTGTTCGTGGCAGACGCAGCTTGCCGCCGCGACCCTCAGCGGCGCTGAGCTTGCCGCGGCGCTTGGGTTGCCCTCTGTGCCCCGCGCGCCTGGGGCCGAGGGGCAGTTCCCAGTGCGCGTGCCGCCCGGATTCCTCGCCGCCATCGCGCCGGAGAAGGTGGATGATCCGCTGTTGCGCCAAGTCCTGCCCGCTCCGGAGGAGGAGGCCGTGGTACCAGGTTTCATGGCCGATCCGGTGGGGGACGGGGCGGTCATGCTACGTCCGGGGTTGCTGCGCAAGTACCACGGCCGCGTCTTGCTGATTACCACGGGGGCCTGCGCGATCCATTGTCGCTACTGCTTCCGGCGCCATTTCCCCTACCAGGAGGCGCATGCCGGGGGCGATGGTTTTGCCGAGGCGCTGGAGCACATCGCCACGGACGCCTCGATTCGCGAGGTCATCCTCAGCGGAGGTGATCCATTGGTGCTGAGCGACCGGCGACTGGGTGCGCTCAGCGGGGCACTGGCCGCCATCCCGCATGTCGAGCGTCTGCGCATCCACACCCGCGTGCCGACCGTGCTGCCGGAGCGGATCAGCGATGAGTTCATCGCCTGGTTCGCCCCGCTCAGCGTGCGCAAGGTGGTCGTGGTGCATGTCAACCATGCCAACGAGCTTTCTCCCTCGGCACGTGCGGCCCTGAAGCGACTGCAGGAAGGCGGCGCGACCCTCCTCAATCAGGCGGTGCTTCTGCGCGGGGTGAACGACACGCTCGATGCGCAGGAGCAGCTGGCGGATGCCTTGTTCGATGCCGGCGTGATGCCGTACTACCTGCACATGCTCGACCGGGTACATGGCGCGGCGCACTTCGAGGTCGGTGAGGCCGAGGCTCAGGCCCTGGTGGAGGCGATGCGCGGCCGACTGCCGGGCTACCTCGTGCCGCGTCTGGTGCGGGAGGTGGCCGGGGCACCGTCCAAGCTGCCCGTGATGGCCTGAGGGGGCGCAGCGATGTATGGCGATTTTTCCCGATTCGGGCCAAACTGAAATTTATGGCAGAGATCCTGACCGCCCATGTGCTGAACGACCCCGCCCAGTTGCAGGAGCATCTCGCCGCCCGCCTGACCGGCGATCCCGGCAGGGATGCCGATGCCCTCGGTGCCCTGCTCAAGGAGGGGCAGGTTGCGCGCCTGCGTGCGAAGGAGCGCCTGGCGTCCCTTGAGACGGTCTGGCCGAGTGCGGTCGATGCACTCAACCAGATCGAGCAGCGCATCGCCAGCAGCAGCATCCCGCTGTCATCGCACATGGCTGGCATGGCGGCGGCGCATGCACGCCTGGCCCATGTCCTGCTTGGCCTGTTCCAGCAGGGGGTCGCGGACCTGCACGATAGCCGCGAACCGTGGTGGGGCATATCGAAGCGGCACATCGCCCTGACCCGCGCGGCGGACCTGCTCACCCGCATCGGCCTGATGAGCCGGCTAATCTACGTCGACCTGCCGCCTGACTTCTGGCAGAGCTTTCATGCCCTCCTGCTGGAGGGCGAGCGTACCCGGCACATGCAGGATCATCTGGAGTTGCGCCATGGTGAGCATGTCGAACCCACTCTGGAAGAGCGCTACATCGCCTTTGCCCTGCTGGAACTGAGCATTCCCGACGGCTTGCCACACCAGGAAATCCGGCCGCTGTACCAGTGTTTCCTCGACCTCGCCGGCGGGACCCACATCGTGCCGTTCGAGAGCCTGCCAGAGGATGTCTTCATTCATTTCGATCTCAAGGATGATCGTCCGCCCGAACTGGGCACGGGGCAGCGCCCCCTGCAGAGCGGTTCCACGCGCACCCTTCGTCTCGCGCCCGTGCTGGAGGCCCTCGATGGGCTGCTTGCAGCCAATCCGCACGACCATGTCACCTTGGGCGATGGAGGGGCAATGCTCTCGCGCGGCACCCTCGAGCGCACCCGGAGCCTGCTGCGCGAACGCGCCCGCCGGCACGTTCACCGCCAGGCGGCCGAGGGGCGGGTACGCGTCTGGGCCGGCCGCAACAGCATCATCCGCAAGCTCAGCGAGCGCATGGGGGAGAGGCCGGCCGCATCGACGGCTATGCATATCCTGCGGGAGGGCATCGATAGCCCGCCCGATGAGACCCTGGCCCTCAACCCCCAGGCAGAACTCCCCCAGGCGGCTGAACTGTGGGACATGGTTGCGCACCGCCATCTTGTGGGGGGAGGGGCAGGCACGCCTGCCGGGGCGGAGGAGGGGGCTTCGCCCTCGAGTGCCACATCCGTCGATACGCCAATGGAGTGGCGGCTGGTCGATGTCAGCCCGGGCGGGCTGCACCTGCGCAGCCCGGGCGGCATCGCTGATCGCCTGAACATGGGCGAGCCGGTACTGGTCGAGTTCCCCCAGGGCGCACCAGGCGAGGAGGTCATCGGCATCCTGCGCTGGCTGCACACCCATGCGGATCAGACCATGGACATGGGCCTTGAGATCATCGCCCACAGCGCCGCCCCGCTGCGGGTGTCGGGGGCCGGCTGCAACACCACGGTCTGGTTCGATGCCCTGTTGCTCACCCGCTCCAGGCTGGCCGAGGGCCCGCTGCTCTTGCTGCCAAACCATGACTACAAGACCGGCGATCATATCGTGACCCTGCGCAGCGGGGACTCGACCCCCATGCGACTTGGCGAGAGAATGCTCCAGACGGTCGCCGTGGCGATCTTCCGTTGCTGCTCGGAATCCCACGCGGATGCCGGGCAGGATACTGCAAGGACCCCCTGCCGCCCCCTCATTGACGAGAAACCATGAGCCCTTCCCCCCTGCGTCTGATCGCTCTCCACGACTCCGTCAACGATGCCCTGGCCCTGGCCAGCCTGCTGCGCAACGCGGGCATCCAGGCGAACGTGCGGTATGCCGAAGACCTGCCCCAGTTGCATGAGCTGCTGCGCGAGGATGAGCTGGACCTGATCCTGCACCTGCTCGAGTTGCCCGAGCCCCGGCTGGCCGACGTGACCGCCGCCGCACAGGGGCATGCGCCGGCCATCCCTGTGGTGGGCATGACCGCAAGCTACAGCGTCGAGGCCCTGCTCGACAGCATCAAGAAGGGGGCACGCGACCTCATCGATCTGAACCATCCGGCCCATGTGCTGCACGTGATCCAGCGCGAGACCGGGGCGATGGACTGCGTGCGCAGGCTCAAACGCTTTGAGGGGCTGTACCAGGAATCGGAAAAGCGCTGCCATGCCCTGATGGAAAGTTCGCGTGACGCCATTGCCTATGTGCATGGTGGCATGCATGTCTTCGCCAACCCGGTCTACCTGGAAACATTCGGTTTCGACCGCCTCGAGGATCTCGAGGGTTCGCCCTTGCTGGATCTGGTTCAGCCCGAGGATCAGCCGCGGATACGCGATTACATGCGCGGTCATCCGGATGCCAACCCCGAGGGAAGGCTGGAGGAGCTGAAGCTCAAGCGGCGGGATGGCAGTGTCCTTGCCGCAGGTATCGAGCTCTCTCCTGCGACCATCGAGGGCGAGCCGTGCACGCAGGTGCTGATCCGCACCCAGTCCGATACCCATGCGCTCGAGGAGCAGATCAACTTCCTCAGCCAGCGCGACCTGCTGACCGGGCTCTACAACCGCCAGTATTTCCTTTCCCGCTTGGAGGACGCCCTGCAGCAGGCACGCGAGGGGCACCAGGCCTCGGCCCTCATCCATATCCAGATCACCAACGTCGCGGAGCTGAAGGGCAAGCTGGGCGTCGCGGGGCTGGACGTCCTGATCACTGACGCCGGCAAGCTGATCGAGAAGCTGGTCGGCCCGGAGACGCTGCTTTCCCGCTACAGTGCCCACGCCTTTGCCCTGCTCCTGCCCCTTGATGGCGGCCAGGAGGCCCCTGAAGCCTTCGCCCTGCGCATCCTGGCCGGCGTGACGCAGCACATCTTCGACGTGGGGGGGCAGTCCGCCACCCTCCAGGCCGCCGCCGGGATCGCGCTGCTGGACCAGGACACGCCGAGCGTCAACGAGCTGCTCAACCGGGCGGAGCGGGCCACCCTGGATGCCGAGGCCAAGACTACGGAACGCGTGGCCGTCTACACCCCGCGCGAGGGCGAGGTGAGCCAGAGCGAGCAGGACGAGCAGTGGAGTCGCATGTTGCGCAACGCGCTGCGCAGCAATCGCTTCCGCCTGCTCTACCAGCCCATGCTCAGCCTGCAGGGGGACACGTCGCGCCAGCGCTACGAGGCCTTCCTGCGCCTGCTGGACGAGGAAAATCATCCGATTTCCCCGAACGAGTTCATGGCGGCCGCGGAGCGCACCCAGATCAGCCATGCCCTGGACCGCTGGGTCATCCTGCACGCCCTGCAGGCCATCACCGAGGCGCGCCAGCGTGGCCTGAACGTCCAACTCTTCGTCCGCCTGTCGGCCCGCTCCATCGCCGATCCGGAGTTTCCGGGCTGGCTGGGCGAGCGTCTCATGGCCATGCAGATCCATGATGGCTCCCTCGCCTTGGAGGTGAATGAGAAGGTCGCCATTGAGCACCTCAAGCAAGTCAAGGATCTGCAGCGCCAGCTCGGGTCCATGAATTGCCCGCTGCTGCTGGATGGCTTCGGCCTTGGCGACGATCCCTTCCGGGTGCTCAACTATCTCGAGGTGCAGTGGTTCAAACTTGACCGGGGGCTGATGGAGTCTTTCGCCACCCACAAGGTCAACCAGGCCAAGGTGCGTGAGCTGATCAAGGCCATCAAACAGCGCGGCAGCGGCCAGCTGGTCGTCGCGAACGTGGAGAACGCCATGACCCTGCAGATCGTGCTGGGCGATGGTGCCGACTTCGTGCAGGGCAATTTCATCCAGGCCCCGGTCGAGCGGCTGGATTTCGACTTCAGCGCCTTCTGACAGGACACGCCCATGGCCGCACGTGATGCTGGCGCAAGCCCGCCTGACGCAGGGGCTTCGAGCGCCTCGTCCCATCCCCGGAAGCGCCGCCTGTTCTTCGCCCTGTGGCCGGACGAGACCACCCGGGGACGGCTGGCTGCGTTCCTCGAGGTGCTGCCGAGGGGGGAGGGGCGTGACATGCGGGCGGAAAACCTGCACCTGACCCTCGCCTTCCTGGGGGATTGCGAGGAGGGGCTGCTGACCTGCCTCGAGGAGGTCGGGGCGGTCCTGACGGGACAGCCGTTCGAGCTGCTCTTCGACCGGCTCGGTCATTTCCAGCGTGCGCGTGTGCTGTGGCTCGGCGTCAGCCAGCCTCCCCGGGAACTGCTCGAACTGCAGGAGCATCTGGCCGGCCTGCTTGCCAGCCGCTGCGGGTTGCCCAGGGATGAGCGCCCCTTCGCTCCCCACCTCACCCTCCGGCGCGATGCCCGTCATCCCTGTCCCTGGCCCGAGGGCATGCCTCCCGTATCCTGGCGGGTGGAGGGGGTCGTCCTTATGGAGTCGCTCCATGGTCCGAACGGAGTGCGCTATCAACCGATTCGGGCATGGGCTCTGACGGAGACCCCGGTTGCTGAGTGAGTCGCCTGGCCGCTTTTGGCGTAATATGACTGGCTGCCAATCCATCCTTCTGGCGGCGAAATGACGGAATTCCTGCTCATCCTGGTCAGCACGGTCCTGGTCAACAACTTCGTGCTGGTGAAGTTCCTTGGCCTGTGCCCGTTCATGGGCGTGTCCCGCAAGCTGGAAACGGCGCTGGGCATGGGGCTGGCCACCACCTTCGTGCTGACGCTCTCGTCCGTCCTCAGCTATCTGGCCCAAGAGTACCTGCTGGCCCCGTTTGGCCTCGAGTACCTGCGCACCATCGCCTTCATCGTGCTGATCGCCGCAGTGGTCAACTTCACCGAGATGGCGCTGAAGAAGAGCAGCCCCCTGCTGCACAGCGTGCTCGGCATCTACCTGCCGCTGATCACCACCAACTGCGCCGTGCTTGGCGTGGCCCTGCTCAACGTGCAGGAGGGGCACAATCTGGCCCAGACGGCCGTTTATGGCTTCGGGGCTGCGCTTGGCTTCACCCTGGTGCTGGTGCTGTTCGCCGCCATGCGCGAGCGACTGGTGGCGGCGGACGTGCCGAGTCCGTTCCAGGGCACGCCGATCGGCCTGGTCACCGCCGGGCTGATGGCCCTGGCTTTCATGGGCTTCGCGGGGCTGGTCAAGGTCTGACATGCTCACAGCCATCCTCGTCTTCACCCTCCTTGCGCTGGTCCTCGGGGCCCTGCTGGGTTATGCCGGGCAGGCCTTCCGCGTGGAGGGTGATCCGCTCGCCGACAAGATCGACGCCCTGCTGCCGCAGACCCAGTGTGGCCAGTGCGGCTTCCCCGGTTGCCGCCCCTATGCCGAGGCGATCGCCGCGGGCGAGGCGGACATCAACCGCTGCCCGCCGGGCGGCGAGGCGACCATCAAGGCCCTGGCCGACCTGCTCGGCGTGGAGCCCAAGCCGCTCGATGCCGAGGTCGGCGAAGAGAAGCCGAAGAGCGTGGCTTGGATCGACGAGCAGGTCTGCATCGGCTGTACCCTGTGCATCCAGGCCTGTCCGGTCGATGCCATCCTCGGCGCACCGAAGCTGATGCATACCGTCATCGTCGACGAGTGCACCGGCTGCGAGCTGTGTGTCGCCCCCTGTCCGGTGGACTGTATCCACATGGTTCCCCTCAAGGTCGAACTGGATCAGTGGCGCTGGCCGAACCCGGAACAACGGCGCGAGATCGCGGATACCGCCTTGATCGCAGGACAGGTGGCGGGCGAGCCTTCTCCCGCGGAGCGGAAGGCATGAACGAGCACACTCTGCATCGCTTCCCTGGCGGCTTGCACCCCGAGCAGCACAAGTCCGAGTCGAACGGCACGCCGATTCAGGTAGCCCGCGTCGCGGGCACGCTGGTGCTGCCGCTCAAGCAGCACATCGGTGCGGCGGCGCGGCCGGTGGTCGCGGTTGGCGAGCGCGTGCTGCGCAACCAAGCGCTGGCCAAGGCGGATGGCTTTGTCAGCGCGCCCATCCACGCCCCGACCTCCGGCATCATCGTGGCGATCAAGGAGCATCCGGTGCCGCATCCCTCCGGCCTCTCCGCGCCCTGCGTCGTGCTCGAGCCGGATGGACGGGATGAGGCCATGCAGGTCTTCGAGCCCTGGCCGAACTATGCCGCCATCGCCCCCATCCTGCTGCGTGAGCGCGTGCGGGAGGCGGGTGTCGTCGGCCTGGGGGGGGCCGTCTTCCCCAGTGCGGTGAAGCTTGCCGGCACGCCGGGCACGCCGATCCATACCGTGGTGCTCAATGGCGCCGAGTGCGAGCCCTACATCACCTGCGACGACCGCCTGATGCGCGAGCGTGCCGAGGAGGTGTTGCGCGGCGGGCAGATCATCATGCACGTGGTGGCGGCGCATAAATGCCTGGTCGGCGTGGAGGACAACAAGCCGGAGGCGATCGCCGCCCTGCGCAAGGCTGCGGCGACCTTGGACGATCCGCGCATCGAGATCGTCGCCATCCCCACCATCTACCCCTCCGGCGCGGAGAAGCAGCTGATCCATGTGCTGACCGGCGAGCGGATCAGCCGGGAGACGCGCAGCACCGAGCGTGGTTTCCTCGGCCACAACGTCGCGACCGCGGCGGCGGTGTACCGCGCCGTGGTCCATGGCGAGCCGCTCACCCGCCGCATCGTGACCCTCACCGGCAGCGGCATGCAGCACAAGGGCAACTGGGAGGTGCCGCTCGGTATGCTCGCTTGTGACCTGATCGCCCAGGCCGGCGGCTATACCCCGGATGTCGCGCGGCTGATCCTTGGCGGGCCGATGATGGGCTTCGCCCTGGGCAGTGACGAGGTGCCAGTGACCAAGGCCGCCAACTGCCTGCTGGCGCTGGCCGCCCCCGATGCCCCGGTCGATCCCCTGCCGTTGCCCTGCATCCGTTGCGGCCGCTGCGCGGAGGGCTGTCCGGTCGAACTGCAGCCCCAGCAATTGCTGTGGGATGCAAAGGCGGGTGATTTCGAGCGCGCGGAAAAGCAGGACAGCCTGTTCGAGTGCATCGAGTGCGGCATCTGTGCCGCCGTCTGCCCCTCGCATATCCCGCTGGTGCACTACTTCCGCTATGCCAAGACCGAGATCTGGCAGCGCGAGCGCGAGAAGGACAAGGCTGCGCAGGCCAGGGAGCGTTTCGAGGCGCGCAACGCCCGCATTGAGCGGGAGAAACGCGAGCGCGAGGAAATGCTCGCCAAGAAACGTGCCCAGCTGGCCGCCCAGAAGGCCGAGGGTGAGACCGCGAGCGCTGCTGCAGACGAGAAGCAGAAGGCCATCCAGGATGCCCTGGAGCGTGCCAAGGCCCGCAAGGCCGCCCAGCAGTCCTCCGCCGATGGTGCTCGGCCAGCGAATACCGCGGGTAACGCGGCCGACCAATAAGGACTGATCCCGATGCGTTTCCAGACCACCGCCTCACCCCACGTCGCGCCGAACAGCGAGGTCGGCCGCCTGATGCGCCAGGTGCTGCTGGCCCTGGTGCCTGGCACGGCTGCGGCGATCTGGTTTTTCGGCTGGGGTGTGCTGATCAACATCCTTCTGGCCGTCGGTGCCGGCCTGCTGGCCGAGGCCCTGATGCTCGCCGTGCGCGGCCGGCCTCTCGGGCCCTTCCTGAGCGATGGCAGCGTCATCGTCACCGCCTGGCTGCTGGCCGTCTGCCTGCCGCCGCTCGCCCCCTGGTGGCTGCCGGTGGTGGGGATCGTGTTCGCGGTGGTCGTCGCCAAACACCTGTACGGCGGTCTGGGATACAACCTGTTCAACCCGGCCATGGTCGGCTACGTTGTCCTGTTGATCTCCTTCCCGCGCGAGATGACCCAGTGGATGTTGCCGCACGGGGTCGCCGCCGCCTCCCTGAGCCTGCCCGAGGCGCTGGGGGTGGTGTTCACCGGCCAGCTTCCGCCCGGCATGGGCTGGGATGCGCTGAGCGGCGCCACCCCGCTCAATGCCTACAAGACCGAGACAGGGCAGGGGCATCTTCTGTCCGCCATCCAGCAGTCGCCCACCTTTGGCATGCTGGGCGGCGCGGGCTGGGAATGGCTGGCGCTGGGCTGGCTGGCTGGCGGGCTGTGGATGATCTGGCGCGGGGTCATCAGCTGGCGCATTCCGCTGACCATGCTCGGCGCCTTCGGCCTGCTGGCGCTTGGGTTCCACCTGTACGACCCCGAGCGCTTTGCCTCACCCCTGTTCCACCTGTTCAGCGGCGGGGCGATGCTCGGCGCGTTCTTCATCGCCACTGACCCGGTCAGCGGCTCGACCACCCAGCGCGGCCAGCTGATCTTCGGCGCGGGCATCGGCGTGCTCGAGTATTTCATCCGCACCTTCGCGGGCTACCCGGACGGGGTGGCCTTTGCGGTACTGCTGATGAACATCGCCGCGCCCCTCATCGACCATTACACCCCGGCGCGCGTCTTCGGACGCGAGGCAGGCAGGTCATGAACCGCACGCAGATCGTCCTGACGGCCGTCGTGCTGGCGATGTTCGCCATCCTCGGCGTGGGCATCGTCGCCTTCATGCACGGCCAGACGGCGCCGGTCATCGCCGAGCAGGCACGCGCGGCGCTCGGCCAACGGCTGGCCGCCGTCCTCCCGCCAGGTTACGACAACGATCCTGCCGGTGAAGTGCGCATGCTTGCGGTTGACCCGCTGCTGGGGGGCAAGGGGCCGGCCACACTGTATGTGGCGCGCAAGGCCGGCATGGTGCATGGGCTGGCCTTTGCGGTGGTCGCCCCAAAGGGGTACAGCGGTGGCATCCAGCTGCTGGTCGGGGTGGACCGGAACGGGCAGGTCAGCGGGGTGCGGGTGACAGCGCATAAGGAAACCCCCGGCCTGGGAGACCCGATCGAGGTCGAGAAGTCCGACTGGATCCACGCCTTCGTGGGTAAGACCCTGGCCGATCCCGGCGTGAAGGGGTGGGCGGTAAAGAAGGACGGCGGAGCGTTCGACCAGTTCACCGGCGCCACCATCACCCCGCGCGCGGTGGTGACCGCCGTGCGCGACACCCTGACTTATTTCGAGGCCCACCGGGCTGAGTTGCTCGAGGAGAATCGGCCGTGAGCACGACCGCTACCCCTACCAACGTGACCACCGACGAGATTGTCAGGCCGGCCCCGAGCGGGCCCGCGCTCGGCCAGCTGGCCGTGGACGGCCTGTGGCGCAACAATCCGGCGCTGGTCCAAGTGCTCGGACTGTGCCCGCTGCTCGCCATCTCCAACAACACCGTCAACGCGCTCGGCCTGGGGCTGGCCACCCTGCTGACCCTGGTGGTGAGCAACACCCTAGTGTCACTGATCCGTCACTGGGTGCGGCCGGAGGTGCGCCTGCCGGTGTTCGTGCTGGTGATCGCCTCCGTGGTGACGGCGATCGAGCTGGCGATGAACGCCTGGCTGCACGGGCTCTACATCGTGCTCGGCATCTTCATCCCGCTCATCGTTACCAACTGCATCATCATCGCCCGCGCGGAGGGCTTTGCCTCCCGCCACGACCTCGGCCGGGCGGCATGGGATGGGTTGATGATGGGGGCAGGCTTCGCCCTGGTGCTGGTCGCGCTCGGCATGCTGCGCGAGGTGCTTGGGCAGGGCACCATCCTGGCCAATGCGCACCTGATGTTCGGCGAAGGGGGGCGCTCGCTGACGGTGCAGGTCATCCCCGAATACCACGGCTTCCTGCTCGCCATCCTGCCGCCCGGGGCGTTCATCGGCCTGGCCCTGCTGGTGGCGCTGAAGAACGCCATCGACCGGCGTGCCCAGCCCAGGTAGGAGGCCCGCCCTCGGGCCGATGATTCGCCATCTGATCGCGGCGGGGGCGCCGCTCCTACGGGTTGAGCCAGGCCAAGGCCCCCAGGCCCGCGACGCGGCCGCTCGCGAAGCAGGCGGTGAGCAGGTAACCGCCGGTCGGCGCCTCCCAGTCGAGCATCTCGCCGGCGCAGAACACCCCGGGCATGTCGCGCAGCATCAGGTGCTCGTCGAGGGCCTCGAACATGACCCCGCCCGCGCTGCTGATCGCCTCGTCGAGCGGGCGGGTGGCGGTCAGGGTCAGGGGGAGGGCCTTGAGGGTGCGGGCGAGCACGGTCGGGTCGTCGAGGTCGTTTGAGGAGAGGACCTCGCGCAGCAGGCCGGCCTTCACCCCCTCGATGCCGGCGCGGGCCTTCAGGTGCTTGGCCAGCGAGGCCGCGCCGCGCGGACGGGCGAGGTCGGCCGTGAGGCGCTCCAGCGTGCGGCCGGGGACGAGATCGAGGTGGATGGTCGCCTGCCCGTGGCGCGCGATGGCCTCGCGCAGCAGGGCAGACAGGGCATAAATCAGTCCCCCTTCCAGACCGTGCTCGGTCACCATCAGCTCGCCCTGGCGGCGGTGCTCCACCTCCTCATCGTCCGTGAACGACAGCACCACCGGCTTGACCGGCTGACCGGCGAAGCGGCTGCGGAAGTGCTCGTTCCAGTGAAGCTCGAAGCCGCAGTTCGCCGGGCGCAGCGGGGCGACGGGCAGGCCACGCTGCTCAAGCCACGGAACCCAGGCGCCATCCGAGCCAAGCCTGGCCCAGCTCGCACCGCCCAGGGCCAGGATCACGGCGTCGGCACGCAGGGACAGCTCGCCCTCGGGCGTGGCGAAGCGCAGCGCACCGTGAGCATCCCAGCCCAGCCAGCGATGACGCACGTGGATGCGCACGCCCATATCGCGCAGTCGGTGCAGCCAGGCGCGCAGCAGCGGGGCGGACTTCATTCCCTCCGGGAACACGCGCCCCGAGCTGCCGACGAAGGTCGGGATGCCGAGACCATGGATCCACTCGCGCAGGGCGTCCGGCCCGAAGGCGGCAAGCAAGGGCTCGATGCGGTCGCGGTGCGTGCCGTAGCGGGAGAGGAAGGGCTCGAGCGGTTCGGAGTGGGTGATGTTCATGCCGCCCTTGCCGGCGAGCAGGAACTTGCGGCCGACCGAGGGCATGGCATCGAAAAGATCGACCGTGATGCCGGCACCGGCCAGCACCTCCGCCGCCATCAGGCCGGCGGGGCCGCCGCCGATGACAATGACGGAGGGCTTCATGTGGAAACCTGGGGGTTATTCGTCTTCGCGGATGCCGGGCAGTCTTACCCGCCTTCCGCGATGAGAAGGCTTTACTTGACCCGCATACCCGGCTGGGCGCCCTCGTCGGGGCTCAAAATGAACAGGCCCGGCGCGCCCGCCCCGGAGGCGGCCAGCACCATGCCTTCGGAGAGGCCGAACTTCATCTTGCGCGGGGCGAGGTTGGCGACCATCACGGTCAGGCGGCCTTCCAGGTCCTCCGGCTTGTAGGCGGACTTGATGCCGGCGAACACGTTGCGCGTCTCGCTGCCGATGTCCAGGGTCAGGCGCAGCAGCTTGTCCGCGCCCTCCACATGCTCGGCCTTGACGATGCGGGCGATGCGCAGGTCGATCTTGGCGAAGTCCTCAATGCCGATGGTCTCGGCAATGGGCTCGATGGCAGGCTTGGCCTCGGCGGCCGGGGCAGCGGCTTCGGCGGGGCCGGGCAGGGTGGTCTTGTTCTCTTCGATCATGGCTTCGATTTTGTCTTTTTCGATACGAGTCATCAGCGGCTCGAACGGCTGGATCACGTGGTGGACCATCAGCTGGTGCGGGCTGTTCCAGTCCAGCTCGCCGAAGTGCAGGAAGGCCTCGACCTTCCTGGCCATGCCGGGCAGGACGGGCTTGAGGTAGGTCATCAGTATGCGGAACAGGTTGAGGCCCTGGGTGCAGATGGCCTGCACCTCGTCCTCCCGGTCACCCTCCTTGGCCAGCGCCCAGGGCTTGTACTGGTCGATGTACTGGTTGGCGCGGTCGGCCAGGGCCATGATCTCGCGCATGGCGCGGGCGGTGTCGGACGCCTCGTAGGCAGCGGCGATGGAATCCCCGGCGGCGACGAACTCGTGGTACAGGGCCGGCTCGTGCAGCTCCTGCGCCAGGCGGCCGTCGAACAGGCGCTGGATGAAGCCGGCGGTACGCGAGGCCAGGTTGACGACCTTGCCGACCAGGTCCGCATTCACGCGCAGCATGAAGTCCTCGAGGTTGAGGTCGATGTCCTCCACCGTGCCGTTGAGCTTGGCGGCGAAGTAGTAGCGCAGGGCCTCGGGGTTGAGGTGGTTGAGGAAGCTGCGCGCCATGATGAAGGTGCCGCGCGACTTGCTCATCTTCTGTCCGTTCACGGTCAAGAAGCCGTGCGCGCGCACGGTGGTCGGCAGGCGATGGCCGCTGCCCGCGAGCATGGCCGGCCAGAACAGGGTATGGAAGTAGGCGATGTCCTTGCCGATGAAGTGCCACAGCTCGGTGGCGTTGCCTTCGCCCCAGAAGGCATCGAAGTCCATGCCCTTGATCTGGCAGAGGGCCTTGAAGCTCGCCATGTAGCCGATCGGCGCATCCAGCCAGACATAGAAGTACTTGCCCGGCGCGTCGGGGATGGGGAAGCCGAAGTAGGGCGCATCACGCGAGATGTCCCAGTCCTGGAGACCCGCGGCGAACCACTCGTTCATCTTGGCGGCGATTTCAGGCTGCACCGCGCCGCTGGCCAGCCACTCCCTCAGCACGGCCTCGAAGTCGCCGAGCTTGAAGAAGTAGTGCTCGGATTCGCGCTCCACCGGGGTGGCGCCAGAGATGGCGGATTTCGGGTTCTTCAGGTCGGTTGGGCTGTAGGTGGCGCCGCACACCTCGCAGGAGTCACCGTACTGGTCGGCCGCGCCGCATTTCGGGCATTCACCCTTGATGAAGCGGTCCGGCAGGAACATCGCCTTGACCGGATCAAAGGCCTGGCGGATGGTGCGCACGGCGATGTGTCCGGTGTCGCGCAGGGCGAGGTAGACCCGCTCGGCGAGCTGGCGATTTTCCTCGGAATGCGTGACGTGATAATGGTCGAAGCCGATGAGAAAATCGGCGAAGTCGGCGCGGTGCTCGGTGCCGATGCGCTCGATCAGCGCCTCCGGCGTGATGCCCTCGTTCTGCGCGCGCAGCATGATCGGCGTGCCGTGCGCGTCATCGGCGCAGACGTAGTACACCTCGTTGCCGCGCATGCGCTGGAAGCGCGCCCAGACGTCGGTCTGGATGTATTCGACCATGTGGCCCAGGTGGATGGGGCCGTTGGCATAGGGCAGGGCAGAGGTGACGAGGATGCGGCGCGACATGGGAGGCTGATGCTCGGTCGAGGGTTGCTGGAAAAGCCTGTAACCTTACCACAACGCCAAATGTAGGAGGCCCGCCCTCGGGCCGATGGCCCTCGCGCAATGCGCCAGTCGCGGCGGGGGCACCGCTCCTACGCGGGGCCCCCAGAACGATGAAGCAGGCTCATGCGATTGAACCTGTCCCTTGATGTTTGAATTTGGAACTGTTTTGGAGAATGGCATGGCCTTGTTCGGCTTCGGCAAGAAAGACAGCACGGTGAGCGAAGAGGCGGTGCGTGCCGCCCTTGCGCAGGTGATGGATCCCGAACTCGGTCAGCCGTTCGAGGGCAAGCGGGTGCATGCCGTCGAGATCAAGGGCGGCACGGTGCGCGTCCACCTGCGCCTCGGCTATCCCGCCGCCGGGGTGCGTGATGCCATCCGGCAGCAGGCCGAAGAGGCCGTGCGCGCGGTCGAGGGCGTGCAGGTGGCGCAGGTCACGCTGGACTGGGAGATCGAGCCGCACGCGGTGCAGAAGACGCTCAAGCGCCTGCCCGAGGTGCGCAACATCATCGCCGTGGCCTCCGGCAAGGGCGGGGTGGGCAAGTCCACCACCGCGGTCAACCTGGCCTTGGGCCTCCAGGCTGAAGGGGCGAAGGTGGGCATTCTGGACGCGGACATCTACGGCCCCAGCATCCCGCGCATGCTCGGCGCCGAGGGCGAGCAGCCGACCAGCGTGGATGGGCGTTCGCTCGAGCCGAAGATCGCTTATGGCCTGCAGAGCATGTCGATCGGCTTCCTGGTCGGCGAGGACAACCCGATGATCTGGCGCGGCCCGATGGTCACCTCCGCGCTCCAGCAGCTCCTGAACGACACCCGCTGGCACGACCTCGACTACCTGATCATCGACATGCCTCCGGGTACCGGCGACATCCAGCTCACCCTCGCGCAGAAGGTGCCGGTGGCGGGCGCGGTGATCGTCACCACGCCGCAGGACATCGCCCTGCTGGACGCCAAGAAGGGACTGAAAATGTTCGAGCGGGTGGATGTGCCGGTGCTTGGCATCATCGAGAACATGAGCCTGCACGTGTGTTCGAACTGCGGCCATGTGGAGCCGATCTTCGGCGAGGGCGGCGGTGCGCGCATGGCGGCGGAGTACGGCGTGGAGTTGCTCGGGCAGCTGCCGCTGGAGAAGGGCATCCGCGAGCAGGCCGACTCGGGCCATCCGACCGTGGCGGCGGATCCCGAGAGCCCGACCGCGAAAATCTACCGGGACATCGCCCGCAAGCTTGCCGCAAGGCTCGCGCAGCGGGCGAAGGACTACAGCACGAAGTTCCCGACCATCGTCATCAAGAACGACTGATCACTTGGCCTCGTAGGTGGCGACGTAGTGCGCCAGCATGCGGTGCGACCACAGGCCGCCAAAAGGAATCAGGGCGGCAAAGAACACGCCCGCGCCCTTGAGGGCGGGCAGATGGCCGCGCAGGACGACCAGGGCGAGCGCCCCCATCGTCCATAGGAACAGGGCGCCGTGGATCGGACCGACGACCTGTACGCCGATGGGCAGGCCGGCCAGGTGTTTCATGGGCACGGCGATGAGGACCAGGGCGATGAGGGATGCGCCCTCGACGAGGGTCATCAGGCTGAGGTGACGCAGGGGCCATGGGGCCATGAATGTTCTCCTTGGTTGAAATGCGAAAAGCCCCGCGCGGGGCGGGGCTGAAGATCTGAGCGTCTGATCAGACGGACTTCTTGCAGAAGTACCAGTCGACGCATTCGTACTCGCCGCTCTTGAAGCGACGCTCGGCTTCCTCGGCGGTGGCGGGGGGCGGTACGATGACCTTGTCGCCCGGCTGCCAGCCTTCCGGGGTGGCCACGCCATGCTCGGTGGAGGTCTGCAGGGCCTTGACCAGGCGCAGGATCTCCGGGATCGAGCGGCCGTTGCTCATCGGGTAGTACAGCATGGCGCGCAGCACGCCGTTCGGGTCGATGATGAAGGTGGCGCGCACGGCCTGGGTGTCGGAGGCGCCCGGGTGGACCATGCCGTAGGCCTTGGCGACATTCATGGACAGGTCGGCGATGATCGGGAAGGTGATCTTGACGCCGAATTTCTCCTCGATGTTGCGGTCCCAGGCGATGTGCGAGTAGTGGCTGTCGATGGACAGGCCGAGCAGTTCGCAGTTGATGGCCTGGAAGTCCTTGTGCGCTTTGGCGAAGGCGGTGAACTCGGTGGTGCACACCGGAGTGAAGTCGGCCGGGTGGGAGAAAAGGACCAGCCACTTGCCTTCGTAGTCGCTCAGGGTCTTGCGGCCGTAGGTGGTCGGTGCGTCGAACTCGGGGGCGCGCTCGTTGAGGCGCGGGAGGGATACGATGGTCTCGGACATGTCATGTCTCCTGTGAGAGGTCGGTTCATCGCCCCACTGCGTGGTGCGTGGATGAACTATAGAAATTACTTCTGAATATATAAAATTGTATTTTGATATGGGGTCGATAGGCGTTGACTATGCCTGGTCGATGACTCATCCATGCGGTCCTTGCTAGGGCCGCCCTGCCTGGCCACACATGCTCCACGTACGCCATCTCTCCGGGCCTCATTTCGGCCCCATCGACCTGCGGCTCGCGCCGCGCGAACTGCTCTGCCTGTACGGCCCCTCCGGAGTCGGCAAGTCGCAGCTGATGCGCGCCCTGGCCGATCTCGACCCGCACGAGGGCGAGGTCGTCCTCGCCGATGTCCCGCAGCAGGCCGTCCGCCCGACCGAGTGGCGGCGTCAGGTGGCCTACCTGCCTGCCGAGAGCGGCTGGTGGGCTCCTCGCGCCGGCCAGCACTTCGCCATGCCGCCCAGTCCGGAGGCGCTGGCCGCACTGGGGCTGACGCCGGACATCCTCGAGCGCGAGGTGGATGGCCTCTCCACCGGAGAGCGCCAGCGTCTCGGCCTGCTGCGCATGCTTGAGCAGCGCCCCCGCGTCCTGCTGTTGGACGAGCCTTCCGCCAATCTCGATCCAGAGAGCACCTTGCTGATGGAGGCGTGCATTCGGCGCTATCTGGACGAGACGCAGGCGGCAGCGATCTGGGTCAGCCATGACCCCGCCCAGCGCGGACGCATCGCGGACCGCAGCATCGAACTGAAGGCGAGGGGGGCGGCATGAACCTGATCGAACTGAATGCCTGGGACCTGACCGTAGCCGCCGGGCTGGTGCTGCTGCTGGGCATCCTTATCAGCCTCAACGGTCTCGGGCTGACCCGCTCCCTGTACGTGTCCACGGTGCGCATGACGGTCCAGCTCCTGCTCGTGGGGCTGGTGCTGGAGGCCCTGTTCAGTGCTGACCATCCTCTCTGGGTGGGGCTGATGGGGCTCGTGATGCTTCTGCTGGCCGGTTGGGAGGTGATGGCGCGCCAGCAGCGTCGCATTCGTGGTGGCGCGGGCTACCTGATCGGCGTGGCGGCCATGGCGCTGCCGGCCTTCACCCTCACCCTGATGGCGTTGGTGGTGCTGATTGAGGTCCGGCCCTGGTACACCCCGCAGTACGCTATCCCGCTGCTGGGCATGATCCTCGGCAATACCATGACTGGCATCGGCCTTGGGCTGAACAGCCTGACCCGCGGTGCGGCGGCCGGCCGGCGCGCGATCGAGGCGCAGTTGCTGCTCGGCTTCGATGCGCGCCGCGCCTCGCGCAGCCTGCGGCGCGACAGCCTGCACACGGCTCTCGTGCCCACCATCAACATGCTCACCGTCGCAGGGATCGTCAGCCTGCCCGGCATGATGACCGGGCAGATCCTCTCCGGCACGCCGCCGCTCGATGCGGTCAAGTACCAGATCCTGATCATGATGCTGATCGCGACCGCGACCGGCACGGGAGCAATGCTCGCCATCGAGCTGGGCGCCCGGCGCCTCTTCGACGAGCGCCAGCGCCTGCGCCTCGACCGACTTGCCCAGTCTTGAGCGCCGGGGTCCGGAGAGGGGCTTGCATCATCTCAACTCGCATGTCATCGAATTGACAGGAGCTATCTATGCGCATGGGCATTGACCTCGGCGGCACCAAGATCGAGGCCATCGTGCTGGACGATGCAGGATCGGTACGCTTCCGTGAGCGGGTGCCAACCCCGCAGGGGGATTACGCGGGAACGCTGGCGGCGATCGGGGGGCTGGTGGCCCGCGCCGAGCGGGCAGCCGGTGCGGCGTGCACGGTCGGCATCGGTACCCCGGGGGCCATCTCGCCCGCGAGCGGCTTGATGAAGAACAGCAATTCGACCGTGCTCAATGGCAAGCCACTCAAGCAGGACCTGGAGCAGCTTTTGGGGCGAGAGATACGCATGGCCAACGACGCCAACTGCTTCGCCCTGTCCGAGGCGGTGGATGGTGCCGCGGCCGGGGCGGAGGTAGTGTTCGGCGTGATCGTCGGCACCGGCTGCGGTGCGGGAGTGGTGGTGCGCGGCCATGCCCTGACCGGCCCCAACGCCATTGCCGGGGAGTGGGGGCACAACCCGTTGCCCTGGCCGAACGATGACGAGCGGCCGGGGCCGGCCTGCTACTGCGGCAAGCACGGCTGCATCGAGACCTGGCTGTCCGGCACCGGCCTTGCGAACGTATTCGCAGCGGAAATCGGGGACAGACTCCAGGCGCCGGAGATCGTGGCCCGCGCCGAGGCCGGGGATACCGTGTGCGAGGCCAGCCTGCAGCGCTACGAGGATCGCATGGCGCGGAGTCTGGCGCACGTCATCAACATCCTTGATCCGGACGTCATCGTGCTCGGCGGTGGCATGTCCAACGTGCGCCGCCTGTATGACAACGTGCCGAAGCTGTGGGGCCGGTATGTGTTTTCCGACCGGGTGGCTACCCGTCTCGTCGCCCCCCTGCATGGCGACTCCAGCGGCGTGCGCGGCGCCGCCTGGCTGTGGTCCATGTGACATGCGCGGAACCTGGGGCGTCCTGCGCTGCCAAAGAGAACAATGAGATGGTCTGAGCACGGCGTGCCTGTCGCGGCGAGGGCGCCGCTCCTACGCGAGCCTTCAGAGCTATGGGGCAGGTTCATGCGATGGCCCTGAGGACGGGAGGATGGGGCTCCGCGCCTCATAGACCAGTCTTTTGGTATAGTTCCGAAAAATTGATGAGGAGTCCCTGGATGAGCAACGCCCGCCGCCGATTTCTGACCGGTCTTCCCGCCGTGGGGGCACTGTTCGGTCTTTCCGCCGCCGTGCAGGCTACCGAAGCCAAGAAGAGCGAGCGTTTCCCTGGGGACCCGCCCGAGCACAAGATCGTCTACCAGCTCAACCACGCCGAGTGGGAGTACATTGAGCACATCCTCAACTCGATCAGCGCCATGCTGACCAAGTACGAGGACAATGTGTCGATTGCGGTGGTGGTGTTCGGCGCCGGCATCCACCTGCTCGCCAAGAACCCGAAGCGCGACATCCCGGCCATCCTGCGCCAGCGCGTCGAGTCCCAGGCCAAGAACTACGGCGTGAAATACATTGCCTGTGGCAACACCATGAAGACCATCGGCTGGGAAAAATCCGACATGCTGGACTTCGCTCAGGTGGAAGAAGTCGGCGCTGCGGCCATCATGGAGCTGCAGGAGAAAGGCTACGCCTATCTTGCGTGGTAACCCCCTGCCGATGCCGCGCATGAGCCCGGTCCGCCGGGCTTTTGCTTGAACAGAACAAGCCCATCGTGTGAGCCCCCGCATGCAGATCACCCTGACCCGCCCTGACGACTGGCACATCCACCTGCGCGACGGCGCCATGCTCAAGGCGGTGCTGCCTGACGTGGCGCGCGAGTTTGCCCGCGCCATCGTCATGCCCAATCTCGTCCCGCCGGTGGTGACCACCGAGGACGCACGGGCCTACCGTGAGCGTATCCTCGCCGCGCTGCCAGCGGGCGCCTCCTTCCAGCCGCTGATGACCCTCTACCTCACCGGCAACACGCCGCCCGAGGAGATCGCCCGCGCCAAGGCCAGTGGCATCGTGCATGCCGTCAAGCTCTATCCAGCTGGCGCGACCACCAATTCCGATCGTGGGGTGACCGACATCCGCGCGGTCTACCCGGTGTTCGAGGCCATGCAGCGCGAGGGCATGGTGCTGTGCGTGCACGGCGAGGTGGTCGATCCTGCGATCGACATCTTCGATCGGGAAAAGGTCTTTATCGACCGCGTGCTGGCGCCCCTGCTGCGTGATTTTCCGGAGCTGAAGGTGGTGATGGAGCACATCACCACCCGCGATGCCGCCGAGTTCGTCAAGGCGGCCCCGGCCCATGTCGGCGCCACCCTCACCGCCCACCACCTGCTGTACAACCGCAACGCCATGCTGGTCGGCGGCATCCGTCCGCACTACTACTGCCTGCCGATCCTCAAACGCGAGGAGCACCGCCAGGCGCTGGTGGCGGCGGCCACCAGCGGCAACCCGAAGTTCTTCCTCGGCACCGACAGCGCGCCGCACCCGAAGAACGCCAAGGAGTCGAGCTGCGGTTGTGCCGGATGCTACACCGCGCACGCCGCCATTGAGCTGTACGCCGAGGCCTTTGACCAGGCGGGGGCCTTGGACCGGCTGGAAGGCTTTGCCAGCCACTTTGGCGCGGACTTCTACGGCCTGCCGCGCAACACCTCCACCGTCACCCTGGTGAAAGAGGACTGGAGCGCCCCCGCTCCGATCGAGGTCGAACCGGGGGTCGACCTGGTGCCGCTGCGCACCGGCGAGGCCTTGCACTGGCGCCTGAAGTGAGCGAGGGCGGCAAGGGCCTGATGGCTGCCCGCTTCCGGGGCTTTCTCCCGGTGGTGGTGGACATGGAGATGGGCGGCTTCGATTCGGCTACCGACGCGGTGCTGGAGATCGGTGCCGTGATCCTGGGGTTCGATGCCGAGGGGCGGCTTGGGGGCGGGGAGAGAATCGGCGTGCATGTGGCGCCGTTTCCCGGGGCCCGCATCACCGAGGAGGCGCTCAAGGTCAACAAGATCGACCCGCACAATCCGCTGCGCCATGCGGTGGAGGAGCGCGAGGCGCTGGATCTGATCTTCGCGCCCATCCGCCGGGCGATGAAGGAGGAGGGCTGCAAGCGGGCCGTGCTGGTCGGCCACAACGCCCATTTCGACCTCGGTTTCCTCAATGCCATGGTGGCCCGCACCGGGCACAAGCGGAACCCCTTCCACCCGTTCACGGTGTTCGACACCGCCACGCTGTCCGGCCTCGCCTACGGCCAGACGGTGCTGGCCAAGGCCTGCGCCGAGGCGGGGCTGGCATGGGATGGCAAGCAGGCGCACGGCGCTCTCTATGATGCGGAGATGACCGCCCAGCTGTTCTGCGGCATCGTCAATGCCTGGAGCGAGCACATCCGTCCGCCCCAGGACTTCCTTCCGCCGGCATGAACCCGCCGGGGACTGCCCCCGGTGCGGAATCTCAGCCCCCTTCGGCCTCGCGCACCACCTGCCGCATCTTCAGCAGACTGTCCGGGTTGAGCGAGAGGGAGTCGATGCCCTGCTCGACCAGGAAGCGGGTGATCTCCGGGAAGTCGGACGGCGCCTGGCCGCAGATGCCGATGTACTTGTCCTGTTTCTTGCAGGCCTTGATCGCCATGCGGATCAGTTCCAGCACCGCCGGGTCACGCTCGTCGAAGCCGGTCAAAAGCCCCGAATCCCGGTCCACGCCAAGGGTGAGCTGGGTCAGATCGTTGGAGCCGATGGAGAAGCCGTCGCACAGCTCAAGGAACGGCTCCGCGAGGATGGCGTTCGCGGGGATCTCGCACATGATGTAGAGCGCAAGCCCCGCCTCGCCGCGCACCAGGCCGTTTTTCTCCATCAGACCGATCACCTCGCGCGCCTCGTCCACCGTGCGCACGAAGGGCAGCAGCAGGGCGACGTTGGTCAGCCCCATCTCTTCCCGCACCCGCTTCATGGCCGCGCATTCGAGCGCAAAGCCCTCGGCGTAGTCCGGGTGGTGGTAGCGGGCCGCGCCGCGCAGGCCGATCATCGGGTTCTCCTCGTCCGGCTCGAAGTTTGATCCGCCGAGCAGGGCGGCATATTCGTTCGACTTGAAGTCGGAGAAACGCACGATCACCGGACGCGGGTAGAAGGCAGCAGCGATCTGCGCCACGCCCTCGGCCAGGCGGCGGACGAAGAAGTCGCGCCCGTCCTCGTGGCCGCGGACCAGACGGGCGATCTGCACGCGGGTGGCCTCGTCGACCTTGTCCGGATGCAGCAGGGCATTGGGGTGGGCCTGGATGCCGCGCATGATGATGAACTCGAGCCGGGCAAGGCCCACGCCGTCCGATGGCAGGCGGGAGAACTCGAAGGCCTGTTCGGGCTGGGCGACGTTGAGGTAGACCTTGGTGCGGGTGTGGGTTGCTGCCTCATCCAGGCGCTGCTCCTCCACGCGGAAGGGCAGGGCACCCTGATAGATGAAGCCGGTGTCGCCCTCGGCGCAGGACACGGTCACCGCCTCACCGTCCGGCACGGTCTGGGTGGCGTCGCCGCAGCCGACCACGGCCGGAATACCCAGCTCGCGGGCGACGATGGCGGCGTGGCAGGTGCGCCCGCCACGGTTGGTGACGATGGCCGAGGCGCGTTTCATGATCGGCTCCCAGTCCGGGTCGGTGATGTCGGTCACCAGCACCTCGCCGGGTTGCAGTTCATGCATGTCGCGCGCATGCAGGATGACGCGAGCCTTGCCGGTCGCGATCTTCTGGCCGACGCTGCGCCCCGCCGCGACCACCGTGCCGCGCTCATCGAGGAGGTACTGCTTGAACAGGTTCGCGTCCGCCTGGGTCTGCACGGTCTCCGGGCGGGCCTGGACGATGAACAGCTCGCCCGTGTTGCCGTCCTTGGCCCACTCGATGTCCATCGGACGGCCGTAGTGCTGCTCGATGATGACCGCCTGGCGCGCCAGCTCCAGGACCTCATCGTCGCTGATGCAGAAGCGGTGGCGCTCGTCCGGCGGAACCTCGATGTTGCGGGTCGAGCGGCCGGCCAGGCTGTCGTGGGTGTAGATCATGCGCATGGCCTTGCTGCCGAGCTGGCGCTTGATGATCGGCCGGTGTCCGCTTGCCAGGGTGGGTTTGAAGACCAGGAACTCGTCCGGGTTGACCGCGCCCTGCACCACGTTCTCGCCCAGGCCCCAGGCGGCGGTGATGAGCACGGCATCGCGGAAGCCGGATTCGGTATCCAGGGTGAACATCACCCCGGAGGAGGCGAGGTCGGAGCGCACCATGCGCTGCACGCCGATCGACAGGGCGACCTTGTCGTGGGCGAAGCCCTGATGCACGCGGTAGGCGATGGCGCGGTCGGTGAACAGCGAGGCGAACACGCGCTTGCAGGTCGCGAGCAGGCTCGCCTCGCCGCGGATGTTCAGGTAGGTCTCCTGCTGGCCGGCGAAGGAGGCGGTCGGCAGGTCCTCCGCGGTAGCCGAGCTGCGCACGGCGACGTCGACCGTCGCGCCATCCGGCCCGGACATCCTGCGGTAAGCCTCCGCGATCTCGCCGGCGAGCTCGGCCGGCAGCTCAGCATGGGTCAGCCAGTCGCGGATGGTCTCGCCCACCTCGGCCAGGCGCACCACGTCGTCGACATCGAGACCGGCCAGCAGGTCGAAGATGGGCTCGCGCAGCTCGTTGTGGTCCAGCACCGCCCAGTAGGCCTCGGCGGTGGTGGCAAAGCCGCCCGGCACGTTGACTCCTTTGGGCTTGAGGGTGCGGAACATCTCGCCCAGCGAGGCGTTCTTGCCACCGACAAGGGGGACATCGTTGATCGTCAGTTCATCGAAGAGGCGGACGTAGCGCATGCGGGTCTCCCTGCTGATCCATCATTGCTCCACCAGCATAGCCCAGTCGCATGACGGTTCGTCATTTTGGGGCAATGGCACACTCCGGCCGTTACATCCGGCCTTGACAAAGGTTGCGAGATCTCTATAATGCCCAACATCGAATGCGGGGTGGAGCAGTCCGGTAGCTCGTCGGGCTCATAACCCGAAGGTCGTAGGTTCAAATCCTGCCCCCGCTACCACCATTTGATTGCATGAGGCCGTCCAACTTGGACGGCCTTTTGCATTTCTGCATTCGTATCATCTCCTCGATTGTGGGGCTGCCCGCCGTGAGCGACCTTCAGCCATGTTGCAGGAAGGATGCGCATGGGCCCTGGCCTGCGCGTTCCTTTATCCCTCCATGGCGGCGACAATTGAATCCATGAGCGTTGCCATCTTTGTTTTCGCCGTCCTCGCAGTACTCGCGGCCTGGTTGCCGATCGGGCGCTATGGTCGCCTGGGACTGGCCGGCGTGGTGGGGGTGGCGGGATTCGGCCTCGGCGTGATCGGGTGGGCGGGGCTGGCCGCTCTGCTCGTTCTGCTGCTGTTGGCCTGGCGCCTGCAGCCCGATGAGCGGGCGGTCAGCGGGCTGGTCTTCGCGCTGCTGGCGCTGGCGCTGGGGTTCGGCCTGCTGCCCGGATTCGCGCAGGTCGTGGTGTTCGGGCCGGAGGCCATCAAACCGGGTTCAGAAGCCTATGTGCGCGGGGTGAGCCTCGGGCTGGTCGCGATCACCCTGCTTCTGCTTGCCATGCATCCGCTGGCGGACCGTTGGGCGAGCGCAGTCCGGGCGATCCGGCTGGGCGTGGGGGTGGGGCTGCTGACCGCGATGCCAGCACTCGGGGCGGGCTACCTGTTGGGCGACCTGGCCTTTGCGCCCGGCCTCCCCGGGGCGGCGTTCATCCTGACTTGGCTGGGTGGGCAGGTGCTGACGCTGGCGATGGAGGAGGGCTTCTTCCGGGGATTCCTGCAGCGTCATCTGGCCCGCCACGTCCCGGTGGCCGTCGCCATCGTCCTCGCCGGTGTGCTGTTTGGGCTGGCGCATTTCGCGGGCGGCTTGAGCTGGATCATCGGTGCAAGCATCGCCGGCGTGGGTTACGGGATTGCCTATCATCTGGGCGGTGCAAGGCTTGAGGCCTCGATGGCGGCCCATCTGACGGTCAACCTGTTGCACCTCTCCCTGTTCAGTTATCCGATGCTTGCCGGCATCGCTGCATGAAACGTGTTATGCATCGACCCTTGCCGTTCCTGATTTTCCTGGGCCTTGTTGTCCCGGCGCTGCTCCACGCGGGCAACCCGGTCGAGGACGAGTCACTCATTTTCACCGCTGCGCGCCTGCCGCAGGCACCGCAGGAGTCCCCCGCTGCGGTGACGGTGATTGACCAGGAGATGATCCGGCTGTCCGGGGCGCGCAAGATCGCCGACCTGATGCTGCTGGTACCGGGCATGCAGGTCGGCAGCAAGGTGGGCAACCTGCAGAGCGTGGCTTATCACGGCATGACCGACGAGTATTCGCGCCGCATGCAGGTGCTGGTGGACGGGCGCTCGATCTACAGCCCGGCGATGGGCGGCGTGTACTGGCTGGATCTGCCGGTGCAGCTGGACGAGATCGTGCGCATCGAGGTGATCCGCGGGACAAACACGGTCAACTACGGCAGCAACGCCTTCCTCGCCACCATCAACATCATCACCCGCCCGGCACGCGAGTCGACCGGCGGACGGGTCTCGGTTCTCGTCGGCAGCCACGGTGAGCGTGACGTGCAGGCAAGCTACGGCTTCCAGCACGGCCGGTGGGCAGGCAGCCTGAATGCCCTGTCCCAGCGGGACGATGGATATACCCGGACGGAGACGCCGATCCACGATGACCGCCGCCTCAAGGCATTGAACGGCCGATTCGAGCTGGATGCGGGGCGTGACGACGAGCTGAGCCTGGCCTTGGGCATCTCCACCGCCGACAAGGGCATCGGCGGCGACCCGGCCGTCAATGGCCTGGCCGAGGGCGGGCCGGAGCGCGAGACGACGGGCGAGAACGACTACCAGTACTTGCAGTGGCACCACGGTTACAACGAGAGTCACTACGGTGTGCTCAGGCTCTCGCGCTCACGCGACGCGCAAACGGATGATGGCTATCTCCTTTCCCACCCCTTGCTGCCCTCCCCGCTGGTCATCGCCGAGGGCTATGACAGCGAGCGCCTGGATGCGGAGTACGAGCACAGCACGCAGTGGTCGGGCACGCTTCGCACCTCGGCGGGGCTGGCCTGGCGCGAGGACCGGATCGAGAGTCCGAGCTTCCTCGGCTCCGCGGAGAAGCGGGACAACACCATCCGCCGCGCCTTCGCCAATGCCGAATGGCGCATGCTGCCCTCCCTCACGCTCAATCTCGGCGGCATGCTGGAGTCCTCCAGCTTCAATCCGGCCGAGTTCAGCCCCCGCATTGCCGCCCTCTGGCATGCGCAGCCTGGACATACCTGGCGCGTCGGCTATGCCGAGGGTCGGCGCACGCCATTTTTCTACGAGCGCCAGGGGGTGAAGAGCTATACGACCCTCGATGGCAGCGCCCGGGTCTACAGCGTGATCGCCTCCAGCCTGCTCGACGGCGGGGATGGGCTGCGCACAGAGCATGTCCGGAGCCTCGAACTGGCCTACCTCTATCGGCCGAGCCGGATGCTCGGCCTCGATGCGCGCCTGTTCCGCGATCATCTCTCCGACATGATCAAGCCCACGCTGCGCCCGGAGACAGGGGTGCTGACCAGCCTGCCGGGCCTGGTGGGGGATTTCGCCAATCTCGGCGAAGTTCATCTGCACGGCCTCGAACTGCAGCTGGATGCCCGCCCCGCCGAGGGCTGGCGCCTGCATGCGAGCTACGCCTGGACACGGATCGAAGAGCAAAGCCCCATCGAGCAGGTGGCCGGGCAGAGCTATGCCTACGATCGCTCCGCGCCGCGTCATGCAGGCTCCCTGCTGGTCGGCAAGCGGCTGGATGATGGCTGGACCGTGTCCGGCGTGTACTCCCATGTCGGGGCGATGCGCTGGCTCTGGTACACCTATCCGATGCTGGAGACCCAGGACCGGCTGGATCTGCGCCTGGAGAAGCGCTTCCGCGTGGGAGGGCAGGGCCTGCGTATGGAACTGGTCGGCCAGTACCTGCTGGGTGAACAGAGCGACTTTCTCCCGACCCGGCGCTGGCAGCCGGGCATCTATGGTCGCCTGACGCTGGACCTCTCCTGATGTTTCGACGCGTTTACGGTGTCGCTAGAACGCTGTTGTGCAAAGGATTTTATGTTGCCCACAGGGTCTGTGGATAAGTCTGTGAACGGTCGATGGAAAAACGTTCGCGAGGCGTATGGTGAATAGGCCTCACTGGAGTTGGTCAAAATTTGACCTTCCAATAAAATTGGAGCAAAAACAATGAGTTGTTAGTTTTTCGTTCGTTTCTTGTGAGCATGGATTGGCGCTGAAGGGGGCATTGCGCGGGCATGGGGGCTTGTGCATAAGTCGCAGTGAAGAACTTGCATGAAGTTCAATAGGCAATCCGTACAAGTTGCGATCTTGGATTGCAAATGTAGGCTAACCGATTGAAAAGACGGGTAGGAAAAGGGGGCGTTCGGCGTGAGCGCGGAGCGCGTCGGGCAGCTGGGGGGCTTGAGGGACGATGGCCCATGGCAGGCCCGTTTGTCCCTCATCGATATGTCAGGCGGCGATCAGCCCTTCTTGACGGCCGCTTCCAGCATCGGCTTCAGTTCACCGCGCTGATGCAGTTCCACGGTGATGTCCGAACCGCCGATCAACTCGCCGCTGACGTAGATCTGCGGGAAGGTCGGCCAGTCCTGGTAGCGCGGCAGGTTGTTGAAGATTTCCATGTCCGCGAGCACGTTCACGTAGGCGAACTCCACGCCGCAGGCCTTGATGGCGTCGGCCGCGCGACTGGAATAGCCGCACATCGGGAACTGCGGGGTGCCCTTCATGAAGATCACGATGGGGTTGTTCTTAACGATCTCGTCGATCTGCTGGAGGATGGGGTCCATGGGAGGATCTCTTATGGTTGACTCTGGTAGTCAAGTATGGGGATGCACGGCATGTGTGACAAGCCTTGCGGGCGCCCTGGCATCCCGGTTCCTGGCGATCCTACAGCCACAGCATGCAGCCCATCTCATAAGGATGGGTCAGGGCAGGGTGCCAGGGGACGATGCGGATGCGGTAGACCTGCAGTCCGGCGAGCGAGGGTTGCAGTTTCAGCGTGTACAGCTGGCGCCCCTTCTCGTCCTGGCCGTCGGCCTCGAGCAGATAGTGTGAGTCCAGTTCGAAGTGCGCGCTGTTGCTCATCCGGCCGAACTGGCATTCCACCCGCACATCCTGGGCCGACAGGCCATCCACATCGACCGCCACCTTGATCTCGAGCGCTTCGCCGTGACGCAACTGGGTTGTGGCGAGATCCACGCGCTCGGCGCGGATCTTCGGCCACGTCATACGGATGCGGGCCTTCCATTCGGCCAGTTCGCGCGCCAGCCGCCCCCCCTCCGCATGGAAGGCCTTGCCGTTGCGCAGGGCGGTCAGATAGAACCCGCGGGTGTAGTCGAGCACCATGCGCTCGCTGTTGAAGCGGGGCAGGATGCTGCGCATCGAGGCCTTGGACAGCCCCACCCAGCGGCTGGAAAAGCTGCCCTTGTCGCGGTGGTGATACAGCGGTACGACCTCCTTGCGCAGCATCTCCATCAGGTCATGGGCCTCCTGGCTGTTGCGGTATTCGGCGCTGTATTCCGGTCCGTGGGGGGTGATGGCCCAGCCGTTGTCGCCTTCAAAGCCCTCGCCCCACCAGCCATCCAGCACGCTCAGGTTGATCACGCCGTTCATGCCGGCCTTCTGGCCGGAGGTGCCGCTGGCCTCCAGCGGGTATTCCGGGGTGTTGAGCCAGACGTCCACTCCGGTCACCAGTTTGCGGGCGAGGGCCATGTCGTAGCCCTCCAGTAGCAGGATGCGGCCGAGGAACTCTGGCCGGTGGGCGATCTCCCATATCTTGCGGATCATCGCCTGGGCGGGCTCGTCGGCCGGGTGCGCCTTGCCGGCGAAGATGAACACCACCGGCCGCTCGTCGTCATTGACCAGCCGCGCCAGCCGCTCCAGGTCGTTGAACAGCAGGGTGGCGCGCTTGTAGGTGGCGAAACGGCGGGCAAAGCCGATCACCAGCACGTCCTGGTCCTGCTGGGTGATGACGCTCAGCGACTTGCGGATCACGGCCTCGCTGCTGCCGTTGCGGCGGTGCTGGTCGCGAATGCGCTGGGCGACGTCGTCCAGCATTTCCCGCTTCAGCGACTGGCGCAGGCTCCAGAAGCGGTGGTCGGGGATCTGATCCAGCGCCTCGTGCCAGAAATCCCGGTCGCACAGGTGGAGGCGCCAGTCGCGCTGGCGCTGGTCGAGCAGGTTGGCCCACTCGCGGGCGAGGAAGGTGCTGACATGCACCCCGTTGGTCACGTAGCGGACAGGGTTCTCATCCGGCTCGATCTGTGGCCAGAGGTCGCGTGCCATCCGTGCGGCGACATCGCCATGGATGCGGCTGACACCGTTGTGCTGGCGCGAACCCCGCAGGGCCAGCGTGGTCATGTCAAAGCTGGACGGGGTCGCATCCACACTGCCCAGGCGGATGAAACGCTCGAAATCCAGCCCCATCCCGTGGGCGATGTCGCGGAAATACTGCTCGACCAGCCCGATCTCGAAGGAGTCGTGTCCGGCATCGACTGGGGTGTGGGTGGTGAACACCGTATTGGTCGCGGTCAGCTCGAGGGCCGCATCGAAGCTCATGCCCCGGTCGACGTACTCGCGGCAGCGTTCGACGATGAGGAAGGCGGCATGACCCTCGTTGACATGCCATGCGCCGGGGTGCAGGCCAAGCGCCCGCAGGGCGCGCACGCCACCCATGCCGAGCAGGATCTCCTGCTGGATGCGCATCGATTTGTCCCCACCGTACAGCCGGTAAGTGATGGCGCGATCCTGGGGGCTGTTCTGCGCAAGGTCGGTGTCCAGCAAGATCAGGCGCACCCGTCCGACATGCGCCTGCCACAGCTTGACCGCGATCTGACGGCCTGGCATGGGCAGCCAGAACACCAACTCCTTGCCGGTCTCATCGAGGACCGGGCTGATCGGCAGGTCGTCGAAGTTGACCGGCAGGAACGACTCGACCTGCTGCCCTTGGGCATCGATGGTCTGGGTGAAGTAACCCACGCGGTAAAGCAGGCCCACCGCCACGAAGGGCAGCCCGAGGTCGCTCGCCGCCTTGCAGTGGTCGCCGGCCAGGATGCCGAGGCCGCCCGAGTAAATCGGAAAGCTCTCATGGAAACCGTATTCCGCGCAGAAGTAGGCGATCAAGTCCCCATGCGGGTCGAGATGCGCGGCGATTTCGGGATGGGGCGGGTCGCTGAGGTAACGTTCGAACTGGGCGCGGGTCTCCTCCAGGTCGAACATGTAGGTCGGGTCGGCCAGGGCTGCATCCACGCGCTCCTGGGCCACCCGGCGCAGGAAGATCTTCGGATTGTGGCCGCAGGCCTCCCACAGTTTGGCATCCATGCGGTAGAACAGGCCGCGGACCTTCCGGCTCCAGCTGTAATAGAGGTTGTTGGCAAAGTCATGAAGACAGGCCAGAGCGGGTGGGATGTTGGGCTGGACTTCGAGAGAGTAGAGCGAGCCGGGCATGGGTCTGGTCCTGTGCAATGCGTCCATCACAGGATCATGGCGCAAAAACGTGACGATTCAATCATCGCGGCTGCACCTCCCGGCCGTCCGAATGGAGCGATGGGATACCGGGCAAGGTGAAAAAATTCGTGCACTGCCACTAAAGAGCCTCCCATCGGCGCCGATAAACATCTCGAAGGCGGACCCGGGGCGAAAAAAAATCTCCGGCAGGGGCTAAAGGTTCCGGAAGAGCCGCCGACAACCTCAACGAGACCTGAATTTAACGCGCAACAGCGCACCTTGAGGAGGCACTCAACATGGCCAACGTCGTAGCAACCAACGTATTCTCCCTCTCCACCCAGCGTCACCTGGCCAAGGCCGAGAGCGGTCTCGCCACCGCCATGGAGCGCCTGTCCTCCGGCCTGCGCGTGAACAGCGCCAAGGACGACTCCGCCGGCCTTGCCATCGCCGAGCGCATGAATGCCCAGGTCAAGGGCATGAATGTCGCCGTTCGCAATGCCGCAGACGGTATCTCCCTGGCTCAGACCGCCGAAGGCGCACTGCAGCAGGTGACCGACACCCTGCAGCGCATGCGTGAGCTGTCGGTGCAGTCCGCCAACGCCAGCAACACTGCGAGTGATCGCCTCAATCTGGACGCCGAGTTCCAGGAAATGGGCGCTGAGATCACCCGTATCCTGAGCGCGACTGAGTTCAACGGCCTGAAGATCCTTGCGGGCGATGCCGGCGCTCAGATCTTCCAGGTGGGCGCCAACAATGCGGCCGATAACCAGATCACCGTGACCACCACCGATATGGCTGCCAATGCCGATATCACAGGCGTGACAGGCGCGGATATCACCACTCAAGCCAATGCCCAGGGTGCGATCGATCTGATCGACACCGCTATTGATACGGTGACCACCGAGCGTTCGAAGTATGGTGCCGCCCAGAACCGCTTCGAGGCCACCATCAACAACCTGCGCAATGCCTCCGAGAACCAGGCGGCCGCCCGTTCCCGTATCATGGATGCTGACTTCGCAGCCGAGACCGCCAACCTGAGCAAGTATCAGGTCCTGCAGCAGGCGGGTGTGGCGATGCTCTCCCAGGCCAACCAGGCGCCGCAGGCGGTGCTCGGTCTGCTCCGCTAAGATCGCCTCGATCGCGCGGAAGTCAGGGGTGCCGGCCGCAGGGCCGGCCCCCTTATCCTTCCTTCCCAAAGCGGAGGATGAGCCATGAACAGTGACGTAACCTTGCCCACAGTGCCCCGAGTGAATCAGCCCGTAGTCGGGCCGAAGCCGTTTGAGGCGCGTGGTGCTGCGGGCAGTGTTCCGTCCGCGCCGCCCACTGCGGCCTCGCAGGCTCCGGAGGCTGCCCCTGAGGTCAAGGGGGCGCAGCAGGTCAGCCCCAGTGTGGATGCCAAGACCATGCGTGAGGCGGTGGACGAGATGCAGAGTCGAGTGCAGATGGTCCGGCGTGACCTTCAGTTCACGATCGACGAAGATACCCAGGAAGTGGTCGTGAAGGTGCTCGACCGCGAGAGTGGTGAGGTCGTGCGCCAGATCCCCTCCGAGGAGGTTCTGGCCATGCTCAAGCGCATGCGTGAATGGTCCGATGCCCACGGCGAGGCGGGCAAGGGCCTCTTGTTCGCCGGCAAGGCGTGAGGAAGAACGATCATGGCATTGACGGCAACGGGGATTGGCTCGGGTCTGGATGTCAACAGCATCGTGAAGACCCTGGTGGCGGCCGAGGGGGATCCGAAGAAGGCTCAGCTCAGCCAGCGTGAGTCGGATTTCAAGGCCAAGATCTCCGCCATCGGTTCGATCAAGAGCGCGATGACGGAGTTCCAGAAGGCCCTCGATGGCCTGAAGAGTGCCTCCTCCTTCCAGGTCCGTTCGGCCACCAGCTCCAACATGGATATCGTTAAGGTCTCGGCGACCGCTTCCGCCGTGGCCGGTCAGTACAGTGTCGAGGTCCTCCAGCTGGCCCAGGCGCAGAAACAGGCTTCCGGCGGCTTTGCCGATGCCAATGCCGTGGTGGGCGAAGGGACGCTGACCATTGCCAGCGCATCAGGCAGTTTCTCGGTCACGATCAACGCTGGCAACAGCACTCTGGCCGGCATTCGCGACGCCATCAATGGCGCGGCTGACAACATCGGCGTGACAGCCTCCATCGCCAACGTGGACGATGGCGCGGGCGGTACGGTCAGCCGGCTGGTGCTGACCTCAACTCAAACGGGCATGGCCCATGCGGTGACGCTCTCCACGACGGACAGCGATGGCAATGATGCCGATGACTCGGGACTTTCCCGCTTGGCGAGCCCGAATCTCCAGGAGCTCGTTGCCGCGCAGGATGCGCAGCTTAAGCTGGACGGCATGACCGTGACCCGCTCGAGCAACACCATCACCGGCGCGGTGGATGGCCTGACGCTCGACCTGCAGAAGGCCGCACCCGGCACGACGGTGAGCGTGGGCGTGAGCGTCGACAACGAGGCGATCGCCAAGAACGTGCAGTCCTTCGTGGATGCCTACAACAAGCTGCAGGACACCCTCAAGAAGGTGGGCGCCTATGTCGAAGGTGGGAATTCCGGCGCCCTGCTGGGTGACGCCATGCTTCGCTCGCTCACCGCGCGCATCCGCTCGGAGGTTACGAACACGGTGGCTTCGGCGCCGGACAGTTACAACTCGCTGGCCCTCGTGGGCGTGGTCGTCGATCGCTACGGCAAGATGTCGCTGGATCGGTCCAAGATGAATGCAGCCATGGCCGCCGACCCAAGCGCCCTCGCGGCCGTGTTCGCCAATCCCGATGGTGTGGCGGGGCGCGTCGGCAGTTTCATGAAGGATTACCTGCAGTCCGATGGCATCCTCGATCAGCGTACCAAGGGGTTGAATCGCTCGATGCGCGATATCGCCGACCAGCGCGAGCGGCTGGATGTCCGTTTGGCCACCTTGGAGGCGCGCCTCTTCCGCCAGTTCAACGCGATGGACGGCCTGGTTGCGCAGCTGAATGCGACCGGTGCGTCCCTCAAATCCCAACTTTCGGCTCTCACGTCGAATAACAACTGATGACGAAGGAGAATTCATCAATGTACGCTTCCCCGCGCGATTACGGCATCAGGCAATACGCACAGGTCAATGTCAGTTCGGGCGTGGAGGGGGCCTCTCCGCATCGGCTGGTGCAAATGCTGATGGAAGGCGCGCTGCAGCGTATCGCCCAGGCGAAGGGTGCGATCGAGCGGCATGATATCGAACTCAAGGGACGGGCCATCGGCAAGGCCATCGATATCATTGGGCAAGGGCTGCAGTCCGCCCTGGACAAGGATCAAGGCGGCGAGCTGGCCGAGCACCTCGACGCCCTCTACGGCTACATGATCGACCAGCTGTTCGCGGCCAACCTCCGCAACGATGTAGAGAAACTGAATGAGGTCGCTACGTTGCTCAAGGAGATCAAGAGCGCCTGGGATGCGATCCCCCCCGAGCATCACTACAAGTGAGCAGGCCAAGGCGTGAGCACCGAAGACACGCTTCACACCTTGGCCGAGCTGAGTGAGGTCATGCTCAGCAAGGCCAGGGCGGGCGATTGGGATGCTCTCCCCGAGCTGGAACAGCAGCGCAGCGCGCTGATCCAGCAGTGCTTCCCCCTGCAGGATATCGGCGATATCGAAGCCGCCTGCCTGGCACTGCAGGGGCTGCTGCAAGCCAACGATGAGTTGGTGCGCCTGGCGGGAGAGGTGCGATCCGCGCTGGCGAGCGAGCTGGGGCAGTTGCGCTCGGCCAGCAGCGCGATCAAGTCATATCAGGCTCACGAGGGTTAAGGTCCTCAGCTCCCATCCTCAAGGCATTCTCAGCCCTGAGACAGCCCGATTTGGCGCAGTCGGGGCACCGCCAGTCCCGCCCGATCGGCCAGTTCCAAGGCCCGCGCCAGACGCGCCGGCGCACTGCGCCCCATGCACTTGTGTGCCGGATCCCCGGCAAAGCCCTCCAGCATCCCCTGGATCAGCCGCTCGCGGTCAAAGGTCCGGCCGGTGAGCCACTCCTGCAGGTCTATCACGTCAGAAGCCACTTCGCGCGCCAGTTCTTCGTGGTCGCGCCACAGCTCCTCCACCGTGCCGCCGGTGACCAGGCCGGCGATGTTGGTGGTGAGGATGTAGACGTTCTTGCGCACCAGCTCCCAGAGCATGGCGTTCATGTCAGCCACCTCACGGGCGGGGAGATCGACCTTCGCCATGGCCCTGAGGATCAAGCCGGCATGGGGCCCATGCACGGGGGAGGGGAGAAGGGCCTTGCTGTCCTGGCCCTTCTTCTTCTCGAACCAGACCGACATGACGGTCGGGTGGGTCAGGCCGTGGGGCTCCCAGTCGTGCGGCAGCAGCTCGTTCTGCAGCAGCACCAGGCGATCGCGCCATGGTGCGGGCATGTCCCTCAGGCAGGCCTGCAGGTCGGCCTCGCCGACGGCCAGGATGACGGCCTGCGGCTCGGGGTTGAGGGTGTGGGCGGTGGCAAGCGGCATGTCGCGGTTGACCGGATAGACCGGGTGGCCCAGGCGCAGCAGGCCGCGCGCCAGCACGGCGCCGATCTCGCCGATGCCGATGATGATGATGGGGTCGAGCATCGCGGAACTCCTTCAGAAATCGGTTTTCGTCATTCAATCTGCCTCGGCAAACATCAGGCAGCCGCGCGCGTAGAGGCGGTGAAGCAGGGGCCAGACCGCTTCGCCATGCGCATCAGCGGCCTCCGCGTCGAAGTGCTGTTCGCGGCAGAGCATCTCCACCATCCCGCGCCCGGCCTCGGACAGCTCCACGCACTCGCCGTCCATGAAGAACAGGACCTTGCCCGGCTGGGCGATGAAGGCGAGCCGGGCGGCGGGCACGCGCCGCAGCACCTCGCCGTCCTCGACCATCTCGCGCAGCTCGTCGAGGCTCAGCGGATCGTTGTCCGGGAACAGGCCGCCGAGGTTGAGGTTCCGCTCGGTCAGCCATTCGCCGAGGATGCGTTGCAGGGCGGCATCGTCCGGGTTCAGGGCCTCGCGCACCAGGCGGGTGAGTTTGGTCAGGGCGGCAGCGCTGATCTCGCCGGGATTGGACTGCGGGGCGAGGTCCGGGTCGGCGTAGCGGATCCTGGGGTTGATGCGGTCGACCAGCGATTCGCACACGGCACCGACGATGTCGGCATGCGCCGGGGCGCGGAAGCCGATCGACCAGGTCATGCATTCGGTCAGGGCCACGCCGTGGTGGGGGATGCCGGGCGGCAGGTAGAGCATGTCCCCCGGTTCGAGATCCCAGCTCTGGTCGGGCTCGAATTCGCGCAGGATGCGCAGGTCCAGCCCGTCGATGTAGGCGTTCTCGTCGTCGCGCGGGGTGGATTCGATCATCCAGCGTCGGCGGCCGTGGGCCTGGAGCAGGAACACGTCGTACTGGTCGACGTGCGCGCCGACCGAGCCTCCGGGCGGGGCGTAGCTCATCATCAGATCGTCGATGCGCCAGTCGGGGATGAAGCGGAAGGGCTCGATGATCTCCATCAGCTCCGGGACGGCCTTTTCCACGTCGGAGACGAGGATCGACCAGCCCTTGGGCGGCAGGCTGGCGAAGTCCTCCTCGCTGAAGGGGCCGTAGCGCAACTCCCAGGGCTTGCTGCCGCCTTCCTCCAGCACTATGCGGCTGTGGATGCCTTCCTCGCAGGCAAGTCCGGCGAGTTCCTCGGGCGTGACGGGGGCCTCGAAGGCAGGGAAGGCCTGGCGGATCAGCAGTGGCTTCTTCTGCCAGTAGTCGCGCAGGAAAGTTTCGACGGGCATGCCGCCGAGGACCTGGTCGGTCGTCCACATGGTCGGGATCATCCGGAAGAGGGGCATCCGTGGATGGTATACTTCCGCTCATGTCCCGCAAACCCTCGAAGGATGCTCCGAAGCTGCCCGGCACGCCCTATGGCGGGCATGTCCGTGCACGTCTGTGGATCACCGGGGGCCAGGGGGGCTACCTTGGCGTAGGCAAGGTGCAGCTGCTGGAGGCGATCGCCGAGAAGGGGTCGATCAGTCAGGCCGCCAAGGCCATCGGCATGTCCTACAAGCGCGCCTGGCAGTTGGTCGAGGAGCTGAATGGCCTGGGCGACTCCCCGATGGTGGTCACCGAGACCGGTGGCGCCCATGGCGGCGGCACGCGCCTGACCCCGCGCGGCGAGCATGCGATCAAGCTGTATCGGGAGTTCGAGGCCGAGTTCGCGGCCTTTGTGCGGAAATTCCCGCATCCCATGGATCTCTGAGCCTATTTCGAGGTTTTCTTGTCCAACGTTCACGACGCGGCCCATGCCTGCCTGATGGAGTCCGACCCCGCGCGCAAGGCGGCCTGCGTGCGCCGCCTGCAGCAGGACTTTGCCGCGGGGCGGCTGGCCGTGGAACACGGCGGCATGGCCATGCCAGTGCCTGACCCCGGCCGTCCTGCCAGGCCCGAACTGGTCGAGCGCAGGCTCCTGGCCCAACGTCCGGTGAAGGATTTGGAGGGGCGCCTGGCCCTGGTCCATGCCCTGGCGCATATCGAGTTCAACGCCATCAATATCGGCCTGGACGCGGCCTACCGTTTCCGCGACCTGCCTGAAGGGTTTTATGCCGACTGGATCCGCGTGGCGGTGGAGGAGGCCCATCACTTCGAACTCCTGCGCGCCTACCTGAACGACCAGGGGCGGGACTACGGCGACTACCCCGCCCACGATGGCCTGTGGGAGATGGTGCGCCGCACCGATGACGACCCGCTGATCCGCATGGCCCTGGTGCCGCGTGTGCTGGAGGCGCGCGGCCTGGACGTCACTCCGGGGATGCAGGCCAGGTTGCGCGAGGTGGGGGACACACGCCTGGTCGAGATCCTCGACGTGATCTACCGCGAGGAGATCGGCCACGTGGAGATCGGCACGCGCTGGTTCCGTTTTCTTTGCGCCGAGCGCGGACTGGATGCGCGTGCGACCTTCCGCGCGCTGCTGTCCGAGTACATGGCCGGCCGCATCCGCGGCCCGTACGACGAGCTTGGCCGCATGCACGCGGGTTTCACCGCGGAGGAGATGGAGGACCTGCGGGCACTGGAGATGGAAACCATGGGACGCCTGTCATGACCGCCTTCGTCCATCTGCGTCTGCACACCGAATACTCGCTGGTCGACGGTCTGCTGCGCATCAAGCCGCTGATGAAGCGGGCCAAGGAGCTGGGTATCCCGGCCCTGGCGCTGACTGACCAGTGCAACCTGTTCGCCTTCGTGAAGTTCTACAAGGCGGCGCAGGAGAGTGGCATCAAACCCATCTTCGGCGTGGACGCCATCCTCAAGGGGCTGCCGGACAAGGAACCCTCCCGCCTGGTGCTGCTGGCGCAGAACGAGGCGGGCTTCCGCAACCTGACCCGACTGGTCTCGCGCGGCTACCTGGAGGGGCTCTCGGGCGGGGTGGCCATGCTCGAACGCGACTGGCTGACCCTTGAGTCCTGCGCGGGGATCATCGCCCTCTCCGGCGGACGTGAGGGCGAGATCGGCCAGGCCCTGCTCGGCAGCCAGCCCGGGCAGGCCGAGGGGTTGCTCGCGCACTGGATGAGCGTCTTTCCGGACCGCTTCTACCTCGAGGTCAGCCGCACCGGACGCCCCGGCGAGGAGGACGTGCTGCACCGCAGCGTGGACCTCGCCGCCGCCCTGGGCGCGCCCATCGTCGCCACCAACGACGTGCGCTTCCTCAGCCCTGAGGACTTCGAGGCTCACGAGGTGCGCGTCTGCATCCACGAGGGCCGCATCCTCGACGATCCCAAGCGCCCGCGCCGTTACAGCGAGCAGCAGTATCTGCGCTCGCCCGAGGAGATGGCCGAGCTGTTCGCCGACCTGCCCGAGGCGCTGGAAAACACCGTCGAGATCGCCCGCCGCTGCTCGGTCGGCCTGTCCCTGGGCAAGCCCGTCCTGCCGCAGTACCCGATCCCCGAGGGCATGACCGAGGGCGAGTTCTTCACCCGCGAGGCCGAGAAAGGTCTGGAGGAACGCCTTGCGGTGATCGCTCCCCCGGGCTCGCCGGATGCCGAGCAGAAGCGCGCCCTGTATTTCGAGCGTCTGAAGTTCGAGCTGGGCACCATCCTGCAGATGGGCTTCCCGGGCTACTTCCTGATCGTGGCGGACTTCATCCAGTGGGCCAAGCGCAACGGCATCCCGGTCGGGCCGGGGCGGGGTTCGGGCGCGGGCTCGCTGGTCGCCTACGCGCTGAAGATCACGGACCTCGACCCGATCCCCTACGACCTGCTGTTCGAGCGTTTCCTGAACCCCGAGCGGGTGTCCATGCCCGACTTCGACGTCGACTTCTGCATGGAGCGGCGGGACGAGGTGATCGACTACGTGGCCCGCACCTACGGCCGTGAGAGCGTCTCCCAGATCATCACCTACGGCAGCATGGCGGCGAAGGCGGTGGTGCGCGACGTGGGGCGCGTGCTCGGCAACGGCTACGGCTTCGTCGATGGCATCGCCAAGCTGATCCCGAACGAGCTCGGCATCAGCCTGAGCGAGGCGCTGGAGAAGGCCGAGGATCTCAAGCAGCGCTACGACAACGATGAGGAGGTGCGCGCGATCCTCGACATGGGCCTGCAACTGGAGGGCCTGTCGCGCAACGCCGGCAAGCATGCGGGGGGCGTGGTGATCGCCCCCGGCCCGCTGACCGACTTCAGCCCCTTGTACCGCGCCGAAGGCGAGGAGGGCATCGTCACCCAGCTCGACAAGGACGACGTGGAGCAGATCGGCCTGGTCAAGTTCGACTTCCTCGGCCTGCGCACCCTCACCATCATCGACTGGGCGGTGAAGACCATCAACGCCCGCCGCGCGAAGGCCGGCGAGCCGCCGATTGACATCAGCCAGATCGACCTCGCCGACCGCAAGGCCTTCGACCTGCTCAAGGCCTGCCAGACCACGGCGGTGTTCCAGCTCGAATCGCGCGGCATGAAGGATCTGATCCGCCGCCTGCAGCCGGACTGCTTCGAGGACGTGATCGCGCTGGTGGCGCTGTTCCGCCCCGGTCCGCTCGAGTCCGGCATGGTGGACGACTTCATCGCCCGCAAGCACGGCCGCGCGGCCATCGAGTACCCGCACCCGGACCTCGAACCCATCCTCAAGCCCACCTACGGCGTCATCGTCTACCAGGAACAGGTGATGCAGATCGCCCAGGTGCTGGCGCAGTACACCCTGGGCGGCGCGGACCTGCTGCGCCGCGCGATGGGCAAGAAGAAGCCCGAGGAGATGGCCAAGCAGCGCGAGATCTTCCTCGCGGGCGCGACCGGGCGCGGCGTGGATGCGGGCGTCGCGGGCTACATCTTCGACTTGATGGAGAAGTTCGCGGGCTACGGCTTCAACAAGTCGCACTCCGCCGCCTACGCGCTGGTGTCGGTGCAGACCGCCTGGCTCAAGGCGCATTATCCCGCCGCCTTCATGGCCGCCGTGCTGTCCGCCGACATGGACAACACCGACAAGGTCGTGGTCCTGATTGAAGAATGCCGGCAGATGGGGCTCAAGGTGGAGCCGCCGCGGGTCAACGACTCCGACTACCGCTTCACCGTGCGCGACGACGCCACCGTGGTCTACGGCCTTGGCGCCATCAAGGGCGTGGGGCAGGGGGCCATCGAATCGGTGCTGGAGGCGCGGGCCAAGGGCGGATCGTTCCGCGACCTGCACGACTTCGTGCGCCGCGTGGACCGCGGCCGCCTCAACCGCCGCGTGCTGGAGGCCATGATCCGCGCCGGGGCGCTGGATGGCCTCGGGCCCAACCGTGCCTCGCTCATGGCCGCCCTGCCGGACGCCCTGCGGTTGGCGGAGCATGCGGCCGAGCAGGAGGCCGCCGGGCAGGGTGACCTGTTCGGCATGTTCGCCGAGGACACGGCGGCTGAGGATGCGCCGGTGCCGGTGGTCGAGATCCCCGAATGGGACGACTTCGACCGTCTGGCGCAGGAAAAGGATGTGCTCGGTCTCTACCTCACCGGCCATCCCATCCAGGGCGTGATGGATGAGATCCGCCAGTTCACCGACATGCGCTTCGGCGAGCTGACCGGCCAGCTCGAGGACATGGCGCCGAAGGCCAACGGTCGGCCACAGGAGCGCAATGTGGTGGTCGCCGGGCTCATGATCGGTGTGCGCCCGCGCATCACCCAGCAGGGCGAGAAGGAGGCCTTCCTGCTGCTGGATGACGGCACCGGCCGCATCGAGGCGCGCCTGTTCCCCGAGGACTACAAGCGCCATGCCGAGCAGCTTGGCAAGGACCAGGTGCTGGTGCTCGAGGGCGGGGCGAGCTTCGACACCTTCTCCGGCGGCGTGCGCCTGCGGGTGAAGAGCCTGATGACCCTGGACCAGGCGCGCGAGGCCTATGCGCGCGAGCTGCGCCTGGTGCTGGGCGCGGGCTTCGGGCCGGACGGGGTCGAGCGCCTGGCTGAGACCCTGGCCCCCTTCCGACCCGGCCGCTGTCCCGTCCTGCTCGATGTGCGCAACGGCCAGGCGCGCGGGCACGTGGTGCTGGGAGATGCCTGGCGCATTGCCCCCACGGGCGAGCTTTTGCGCCGCCTGCGTCTGCTGTCCGGCATCGAACGTGTCGATCTCAAGCACGCACGAACAACGCTGTCGGGTTCCCGAGGGCCGCACCCCGAAGGGGCTTGAGGCATGGATGCCGCAAGGGGCCGAGGAGATGGACCCGCAGCGTAGGGGCACAAAGTGCCATCCGCAGGACAGCACCGGGGACGGATTCTGCCGTCGCGGCTGCTCCAGTACGTACGTAGGATGGACGGCGGACGAGCGTCCGGTGGGCTATGCTCTCTGGGCAAACCTTTTCCGACATGAGGAGAGAGCCATGCCGAGTCTGAACATGAAAAAGATGGTCGGAGTGCCCCTGGTTTCCGTGGCCCTCCTGGGGGCCCAACTGAGCCCGGCCTATGCCGCCATGGTGGACAGCCCCGCGGTGTTGCAGCAGGCGCAGCAGACGATGGATCGTGCCGGGCTGGCCGCGTTGCTCGACCGCCAGGACATGCAGGACCAGCTGGTCGCGATGGGGGTCGACCCCGCCGCGGCCAAGGCGCGCGTGGCCGCCATGACCGACGAGGAGGTGCGCCAGCTCAACCAGGGCATCCAGGAGATGCCGGCGGGCGGGGATGTCCTTGGGTTCGTCCTCGCGGTGTTCATCATCCTCGTCATCACCGATATGCTCGGCGCCACCGACGTGTTCGGCTTCGTCCATAACATCAACAAGTAATCGATGCGCCTGCCATGGCGTGTCCTCAGATTCGGGGGCACGCTTTTTCTCGTTGCCATCCTGACCGCCTGCAGCCACGCCATCCAGACCGCGCGCCTGCAGCAGTCCCATCCCGACCGGCTTCCACTGCGTCACGAACTGGTCGACACCCCCTTTTTCGCCCAGGCGCGCTACCAGTGCGGACCGGCGGCGCTGGCCACCGTCCTCGGGCAGCGTGGACTGGCCGTGTCGCCCGACCAGCTCGTCGACCAGGTCTACCTGCCGGCGCGTGAGGGCAGTGTGCCCGTCGAGATGGAGGCTGCGGCCCGGCGCCACGGCATGCTGGTCTACCCACTGGCGGCCGATCTCGAGGCCGTGCTGCGCGAGGTGGCAGCGGGCCATCCGGTGCTGGTGTTGCAGAACCTCGGGCTGGAGTGGTGGCCGAACTGGCACTATGCGGTCGTCGTCGGCTATGACCTGCGGGAGGGCGAGGTCATCCTGCGCTCCGGCGTCACCCGGCGCTACCTGATGTCGATGGGCGTGTTCGAGGCGACCTGGCGGCGGGGGGGGTACTGGGCCCGCGTGGTCGTACCGCCCGGCGGGATGCCCGCGTCCGCCATCCCCCTGGACTATGTGCGGGCCGCGCTCGCCCTCGAACAGAGCGGCCAGGCCGATGCCGCCCTCCGCAGTTACCGCGTGGCCACAGAGCAATGGCCGCAGGCCCCCTTCGCCTGGCTGGCGCGGGGGAACCTCGCCTACCGGCTTGGACTGGACGAAGAGGCCGTGCAGAGTTTCGGAGATGGCGTGCGGGCAGCCCCTTATGATGCCGCACTGTGGAACAACCTTGGCTATGCCCTGGCGCGGGGCCCATGCGGGGAGCAGGCGCTGGAGGCGGTGCGCTGTGCCATCGCCCTCGCTCCAGGCAATGCGGACTACCGGGACAGCCTGCGGGAGCTTCAGGCGTTGGTTAAGGGCCGGGACTCATGCGTCATGCCCACCTGTCCGGTGGAAACGGCCGGCCCCCCGCTCGACTGATTCGCTCCCTCCCGGGGGGTGTCTCAAGATATGAACCATGGGGAGCAGCCGCAACGGCGGTTTCCGGATTATTCAGCGCCTGCTGGGCAGCGGGACAGGGTGTCTTCCATGGCGGGGAGCAGCACGCCACCCGCAGCAAGCATGTGGCCGAGCTGCTCCGCCGGGACCGGCGGGCTGAAGTAGTACCCCTGGGCCATGTCGCAGCCCCTGGACCGCAGGTAGGCGAGCTGGGCCTCCGTCTCCACCCCCTCGGCCAGAACCTCGAGGCGGAGGTTGCGGGCCATGGCGATGATGGTGGCGGCGATCTCCATGTCCCGCGGGTCATCGGGAATGCCGCGCACGAAGCTCTGGTCGATCTTGAGCTTGTGGACGGGCAGGCGCTTGAGGTAGGCGAGCGACGAATAGCCCGTGCCAAAGTCGTCGATGGACAGGCTGATCCCAAGACTGCGCATGCGCTCCAAGGTGCGCATGGCGCTGGCTCCTTGCTCGAAGAGCATGCTCTCGGTGATCTCGAGCTCCAGGCAACCCGGTTCGAGTCCGGTCTCCTCGAGCAGCGCGAGGAGTTGGCCCGACAGGTCGGGTTGCTGGAACTGGCGCGAGGAGAGATTGACCGCCACGCGCAGCCCCGCGTGACCGCCCAGGTGCCAGGAGCGTGCCTGGGTCATGGCCTTGCGCAGGACTTGCTCGCCGAGGGGCACGATGAGCCCCGACTCTTCCGCCAGCGGGATGAACTGCGCCGGGGGAATCAGCCCTTCGTCTGGATGGCGCCAGCGTGCCAGGGCCTCCACCCCCACCATGCGCCCGGAGGCAAGGTCGATCTGCGGCTGGTAGAAGACCGTCAGCTCGTCCGTCTCCAGGGCCTGGCGCAGGCGCGTTTCGAGCGAAAGGCGCTGCTGGGCCTTGCGCGTCAGTTCCTCGGTGTAGAAACGGTAGGTGTTGCGGCCGGCCATCTTGGCCTGGTACATGGCGGCGTCGGCGTTGCGGATGAGTTCCATCGGGTCCTGGCCGTCGCCGGGGTAGAAGCTGATGCCGATGCTGGCGCCGATGTAGACCTCGTGGCCACTGCCGAGCCTGAAGGGACCCTGCGAGAGAAGCTCGATGATTTCCAGGGCGATGCGGGCCGCTTCGTCCGGATGGCGCAGGTCCTCCAGCACCAGCACGAACTCGTCGCCGCCGAGGCGCGCCAGGGTGTCCTCTTCGCGCAGGCGGCCCTGCAGACGGTGGGCGATGAGGGTCAGCAGCTCGTCGCCCGCCGGGTGGCCGAGGCTGTCGTTGACGTTCTTGAAGCGGTCCAGGTCGAGGAACATGACCGCCACCTTGCGTTGCTCCCGGCGTGCCCGGTCGAGGCTGTGCTCCAGGCGGGACTGCAGCAGCAGGCGATTGGGCAGGCCGGTGAGCTGGTCATAGTGCGCCAGTTGCGTGAGCTGTTCCTCGGAACGCTTCAGCTGGCTGATGTCGGCGAACACGGCGACGTAATGGGTGACGCCACCTTCGTCATCGAGCACGCTGCTGATGGTCAGCAGTTCGGGGTAGAGCTCGCCATCCTTGCGCCGGTTCCAGATCTCGCCCTGCCAGTGTCCGTGGGCCCGCAGGCTGCTCCACAGCGACTGGTAGAAATCCGAGTCGTGGCGCCCCGACTTGAGCAGGGAAGGGGAGTGTCCCAGGACTTCCTCGGGATCGTATTGGGTGATTTCGCTGAACGCACGGTTGACGGCCACGATCCGGCCCTTGGCATCGGTGATGATGACGCCTTCGCGGGTGTTCTCGAACACGGCGGCGGCCTGGCGCAGCTGCGCCTCGCTCAGGTGGCGCTCGCTCACGTCCTGATAGATGCCCAGCACGCCGAAGACGGTGCCCCGGGCGTCGCGCAGCGGCACCTTGCTGGTTTCCAGCCAGATCAGGTGGCCGTCGGCGCTGGTCTGCGGTTCGATGTAGCTGTAGCGGGCGACGCCGCTGGCCATCACCTCCTCGTCATCCTTCTGGTAGAGCGCGGCCTGATCCCTCCAGGCCAGATCCTCGTCGCGCTTGCCGACCAGTTCCTCGGCGCTGCGGAGGCCCGCGCTGCGGGCGAAGCTCTCGTTGCCGCCCAGATAGCGGCTGTCGCGATCCTTCCAGAACACGGCATGGGGAATGGTGTTGATCACCAGGCGCAGCATGTCCTGGGTCTCCCGCAGGCGGTTCTCGGTCTCCTTGATCAGGGTGATGTCGTGCACTGTGCCGACCGAGCGCCGTGGAAGACCGTGGGCGTCGAAGCTGGTCTCGCACTGTTCGCGTACATGCTTGATCCGTCCGTCGGCGAGGAGGAGACGATGGACGATGTCGTAGGGGGCGCGGGTCGCCAGATGCTGCTGGAAGGCCTGGTCGACGAGGAGGCGGTCGTCGGGGTGCACGCGGGCGAGGAAGGCGGAGTAGTCGGCGCCGAAGGCGGTGTGCTCGATCTCGAAGATGCGGAAGACCTCGTCCGACCAGATCAGTTCACCCGTTGGGTGATCCAGTTCCCAGCTGCCGACGTGGGCGATGTGCTGGGCCTCGCGCAGCTGGGCTTCGCTGCGGCGCAGACGCTCCTCGGCCTGTTTACGCTCGCGGATATCGCGCGCCAGGGCGACAACGTAGCGGCCGTCCGGGCTTGCGACGTAGCGCAGGCTGGTTTCCACGGGGATGAGGGTGCCATCGCGGGCCCGGAGGGTGGATTCCAGCAGGCGCGTGCCCGCCTGGAACAGATCCTGGGCGAACGATGCCCAGCCCTCCGCGCCCCCGATGGATGCACAGATCTCCCAGGCATGGCGCTGGAGCAGGGATTCGCGCGCGTAGCCAAGCAGGGTGTCGGCCTGGTCGTTGGTCTCGATCAGTCGCCCGGTGGCGACGTCGATGACCATCACCGCGTCATTGACCTGGGCGATCACGCTGCGGTAGATGAGTTCGCGCCGGGTCTCCTCGAGCTTCTGGCGCGTCCGGCTGAGATCCTTGCCCTGCTGCTTGAGCATGTCGCGCAGGAACTCGAGGTAACGCCCTTGCAGCGTCTTGACCACCTCGTGGCGGGTGAGCAGGCCGATGAGCCTGCCTTCGCCGTCCACCACGGCCAGCCTGCGGATGCCTGCCTGCTCCATGCCATGGCCGGCCTCGCGCAGGGGGGCATGCTCGCTGATGGTTTGCACCGGGCGGCTCATCACATCAATAAGGCGGGTTGAGTCGGCGGTCCGGCCCTCGCGGATCAGATGCACCATGTCGCGCTCGGTGAGAATGCCGACCGGGCGATGATCCACGGTCACCAGCACCGTGCCGGACTGGCGGGCGGTCATGCCCTGGGCTGCCTCGGCGAGGGAGGCCTCCGGGGGGAGCTCGAGCGGGTCGCGCAGCATCACCCTGGAGACCGGCTTGAGCTCGACCAGCTGGGCGGTATCGATGAAGTGGAGCAGGTCGCCCTCGGTCACCAGTCCGCGCAGGTGGCCTGCCTCGTCCACCACGATGGCCTGGAGCGCCTCCGCCTCGACCATGCCCTGGTAGGCCTCGCGCACATCGACCTTGGCGCCGATCAAGAGCGGCGGCTGCATGACCTCATCGACGCATTGATGCGATACCTGGGGGCTGCGGGCGAGGAGGGTGACGGCGTCCCATTCGGTGAAGACCCCCACCGGACGAGGCCCTTCGACCACCACCACGCAGCTCAGGCGCTGGGTATCGATGATGCGCAGGGCTTCCAGGACCGGGGTCTCGCGCGTCACCGTAATGACGTGCGCGGTCATGATCTCGCTGATCGGGCGTAGGTGCATGCTGTGTCCGGGCGGTCGCTGGAGGTCGGCCGGGGGATCAGGCTCCGCCCTTGGCCCAGGAGTCGCGCAGGGTCACGGTGCGGTTGTACACCGGGCGCCCCGCGCGATGGTCTTTCTGGTCGGCGACGAAGTAGCCATGCCGCTCGAACTGGAATCGGCTTTCCGGCAGGGCCTGGGCGAGCGCGGGTTCGAGCATGGCGCGGATGGAAGACTTGGAGTGGGGGTTGAGGTCGTCCAAAAAGTCGCGTTCCGCGTCCGGGGCGTCGCCCTCGCGGCGGGCACCGGGGGCAGGGTGGGCGAACAGTCGGTCGTACATGCGGATCTCGGCCTCCACCGCGTGGGCGGCGGAAAGCCAGTGGATGTTGCCCTTCACCTTGCGCGCATCCGCGCCGGGGGTGCCGGACTTGGTGTCGAAATCCACCTCGGCGTAGACGCAGGTCACGTTGCCGGAGGCATCCTTGTCGAAGCCCGTGCACTTGATGATGTAGCCGTAGCGCAGGCGCACCTCGCCGTCGGGCTTAAGGCGGAAGTAGCCCTTGGGCGGGTTCTCCATGAAATCCTCGCGCTCGATCCAGAGCGTACGCGAGAGGGGGACGGCGCGCTTGCCGAGCTCCGGCTTTTGCGGGTGGTTGGGGGCAAAACAGTCCTCGGACTGATCTTCGGGGTAGTTGACCAGCACCAGCTTGAGCGGGTCGAGCACGGCAATGCGGCGCTCGGCGCGCTCGTTCAGGTCCTCGCGCATGCAGTCCTCGAGCACCACCATGTCGATCAGGCTGTCGGACTTGGAGATGCCGATGCGGTCGGTGAACAGCTTGAACCCTTCAGGGGTAAAGCCGCGCCGCCGCGCGCCCTTGAGGGTGGGCATGCGCGGGTCGTCCCAGCCTTCCACGTGGCCGCCCTCGACCAGCTGGATCAGCTTGCGCTTGGAGAGCACGGTGTAGTTGAGGTTGAGGCGCGAGAACTCGATCTGCTGCGGCAGCGGGCGGGTGAAGTGGCCTGCGTCCGCAAGGCGCTCGAGGAACCAGTCGTACAGCGGGCGGTGGGCCTCGAACTCCAGGGTGCAGAGCGAGTGGGTGATGTTCTCCAGCGCGTCCGACACGCAGTGGGCGTAGTCGTACATCGGGTAGATGCACCACGCATCGCCCGTGCGGTGATGATGGGCGTGGCGGATGCGGTAGATGGCCGGGTCGCGCAGGTTGATGTTGGGCGAGGCCATGTCGATCTTGGCGCGCAGGATGTGTGCGCCGTCCGGGAACTCGCCGGCCTTCATGCGGCGGAACAGGTCCAGGTTTTCCTCCACCGAACGGGTGCGGTAGGGGCTGTCCTTGCCGGGCTCGGTGAGGGTGCCCCGGTTGGCGCGCATCTCGTCCGCGGTTTGCGAGTCGACGTAGGCGTGGCCGCCCTGGATCAGGGTTTCGGCGAAGGCGTACAGCTTGTCGAAGTAGTCGGAGGCGTAATAGAGGTGTTCGCCCCAGTCGAAGCCGAGCCAGCGCACGTCCTCAAGGATGGCGTCCACGTATTCCTGGTCTTCCTTGACCGGGTTGGTGTCATCGAAGCGCATGTGGCACGCGCCGCCATAGTCCCGTGCCAGGCCGAAGTTCAGAAAGATGCTCTTGGCGTGGCCAAAGTGCAGGTAGCCGTTCGGCTCGGGCGGGAAGCGGGTCTCGACGCGGCCGCCCCATTTGCCGGAGGCATTGTCGGCGTCGATGATGGCGCGGATGAAGTGGGTCGCGGGCGTCGGGGCGGCGTGATCAAGGCTCATGCTGGGCGTTCATTGATTCCGTGAATCGCCCATTTTAACCCGGATTTTCCATTGGAACGCGGGAGTATGCCGCACGCAGGCCGCCAGCCCCCGCGTAGGTCAGGCGCCAGACTTTCCTCTGGCGCAAGACAGGCCGGTCCAATGGAAAATCCGGGTTTAAGCCAGATCAGCGCACAAGGTGCTTGAGCTTGTTGGGAACCCCGTCCCATTCGGCGGCGTCCGGCAGGGGATCCTTGCGCCGGGTGATGACCGGCCAGCCCTGCGCCAGCTCGGCGTTGAGGTTGATGAACTTCACCTGGTCGGAGGGGATGTCGTCCTCCGAGTAGATGGCCTTGGCCGGACACTCGGGTTCGCACAGGGCGCAGTCGATGCATTCATCCGGATCAATGACGAGGAAGTTCGGCCCCTCGTGGAAGCAGTCGACCGGGCAGACCTCGACGCAGTCGGTGTACTTGCACTGGATGCAGTTGTCGGTGACGACGAAGGCCATGGCGGGTTTCTCTGGCGGTGGAGTTTGCGATCTTAGCCCAGCCGGGCCCTCGGCCATACCCTCGACGTGAGGGGGCATGGAGGTTTTCCACATTTTTCGTGGATGGCGTTGTGGAAAAGGGCGGGATGGCCTGTAGGAGGCCCGCCCTCGGGCCGATGGAGGGTCGCGACGAGGGCGTCGCTCCTACGGCTGTGTTTCGAGGATGAGGGGGTTGTCCACATTTTCCGTGGATGGGGCTGTGGAAAAGGCCGGGATGGGCTGTAGGAGGTCAGCCCCGGGCTGATGGGATAGATCGCCGCGATGGCGGCCAGGTCTCGCGCCTACAGCAGCTCTTTGAGGCGATACAGGGCTTCGAGCGCCTGGCGCGGACTCATCGCGTCAGGGTCGAGCTCGCGCAAAGCCTCCAGGGCAGGTGAGGGTTCGGCAACGGCCGGGGGGGAGAACAGGTCGAGCTGGGGCAGGGGTTCTGCCCGGCTCTGGTTCTCAAGCTCGCGCAGGCGGCGGCGCGCGTTGTCGATCACCTTGCGCGGCACCCCGGCCAGGGCAGCGACCTGCAGGCCGTAGCTCTGGCTGGCCGGGCCGTCCTGGACGCTGTGCAGGAAGACAATGCGATCGCCGTGCTCCACCGCGGCGAGGTGGGCGTTGCGTGCCGTCGCATGGGTTTCCGGCAGGCGGGTCAGCTCGAAGTAATGGGTGGCGAACAGGGTATAGGCACCTATCGCGGCAAGTTTTTCCGCCACCGCCCAGGCGAGCGCCAGGCCGTCGAAGGTGCTGGTGCCGCGGCCGATCTCGTCCATCAGCACCAGGCTCTGCGCTGTGGCGTGGTGGAGAATATTGGCGGTCTCGGTCATCTCCACCATGAAGGTCGAACGTCCGGTGGCCAGGTCGTCCGAGGCGCCGATGCGGGTGAAGATGCGGTCGATGGGCCCGATGCGTGCGGCGCTTGCGGGAACAAAGCTGCCGATATGGGCAAGCAGCACGATCAGCGCGGTCTGGCGCATGTAGGTGGATTTGCCGCCCATGTTGGGGCCGGTGATGAGCAGCAGACTCTGTTCTGGCGTGAGGGTCGCGTCGTTGGCGATGAAGGGGCTGTCCAGGGTCGCCTCCACCACCGGATGGCGGCCGCCCTGGATGTCGATGCCCGCATCGTCGGAGAGCACCGGGCAGCACCAGTCGAGCGCCACGGCGCGCCCGGCCAGGGTGCAGAGCACGTCCAGTCCGGCGATGCCCTCGGCCACGCGCTGCAAAGCCTCGCGGTGCCCGATCAGAGCGTCCAGCAGACCATCGAACAGCAGCTTCTCGCGCGCCAGGGCCCGTTCACGGGCGGACAGCACCTTGTCCTCGTAGGCCTTGAGTTCCGGGGTGATGTAGCGCTCCGCGCCCTTCAGGGTCTGGCGGCGAATGTAGTCGGCCGGGGCCTTCTCTGCTTGCGCGCGGGTGAGCTCGATGTAGAAGCCGTGCACCCGGTTGTAGGCCACCTTGAGGGTGGGGATGCCGGTGCGCTCGCGCTCGCGCTGCTCCAGTTCGAGCAGGAATGCATCGGCGTTGACCGACAGGGCGCGCAGCTCGTCCAGCTCGGCATCAAAGCCTTCCGCAATCACCCCGCCGTCGCGCAGCAGGGCCGCGGGCGGCTCGGCAATGGCGGCGGTGAGCAGGTGATGTGCCTCGGGCAGCGGCTGCAGCAGGTCCAGCAAGGGATTGAGGGCCGGTCGGCCGAGCGCTTTGATGCTCGCGACCAGCCCCGGCAGCTGGCCGAGGGTATGGCGCAGGGCCGAGAGATCGCGCGGGCGGGCGCTGCGCAGGGCGATGCGGGCGAGGATGCGCTCCACATCGGCGGTCTCGCGCAGCAGGTCCTGCAAGGGCTCGAAGGCACGGGTCTCGATCAGTGCACTGATGGCCTCCTGGCGGGCGAGCAAGGTCGTGCGGTCGCGCAGCGGGCGGTGCAGCCAGCGGCGCAGCTCGCGCGCGCCGAGGGCCGTGACCGTGCGATCGAGCACGCCGAGCAGGCTGTGGCGACGCTCGCCGGACATCGAGCTGTCCAGTTCGAGGTTGCGGCGCGCGACGGGATCGAGCAGCAGGCCATCCTCGCGCCGCTCCAGTCCGATGCCGGCGAGGTGGGGCAGGGCGGCGCGCTGGGTGTCGTTGAGGTAGGCCAGCAGCGCTCCGGCGGCGCCGATGGCGAGGTCATGGCCGACAAGGCCGAAGCCCCCAAGGTCGTGTACGCCGAACTGGCTGCACAGGGCGCGCGCGCCGCTCTCATGGCCGAAGTGCCAGGCCGGGCGCGGTCGGCGGCCGGGCTGCTCGGCGATCGAAGGTGGCAGGGCGGCATCCTCCGGGTGGAGCAGTTCGGCGGGGGCGAGGCGGGCCAGTTCGCTGGCCAGGGCCTCGTCATCGGGCAGCTCCATGGCGCGGAAGCGGCCGCTGGCGAGCTCTGCCCAGGCCAGGCCCCAGCCCTTTCTGCCGGGCGTCATGGCGGCGAGCAGGTTGTCGCGCTTGTCCTCCAGCAGGGCCTCGTCGGTCAGGGTGCCGGGGGTGACGATGCGCACCACCTTGCGCTCCACCGGGCCCTTGCTGGTGGCCGGGTCGCCGATCTGCTCGCAGATCGCCACCGACTCGCCCATCTTCACCAGGCGCGCGAGGTAGCCCTCGGCCGCGTGGTAGGGCACGCCCGCCATCGGGATCGGCTCGCCCGCCGACTGGCCGCGGTGGGTGAGGGTCAGATCGAGCAGGGCCGCCACCTTGCGGGCGTCCTCGTAGAACAGCTCGTAGAAGTCACCCATGCGGTAGAACAACAGGGTGTCGGGAAAATCCGCCTTGAGCGTCAGGTACTGGCGCATCATCGGCGTGTGGGCGGAAAGATCCAGCGTCGGCTTGTGCATAATCAGGGCATTCTAACCGCGAGACCCGGGAGTGCGCGATGAACGATGAGGAGCGGATCGGCGAGCTGGCACGGCGACTTGGGGCCTTGCTGGCGCAGCAGGGCATGATGATGGCGGCGGCGGAGTCCTGCACCGGCGGCTGGCTGGCCAAGGCGGTGACCGATGTGGCGGGCAGCTCCGGCTGGTTCGATCGTGGTTTCGTCACCTACAGCAATGCAGCCAAGCAGGACATGCTGGGGGTGCGGCGAGAGACACTGGAGGAGCATGGTGCGGTGAGCGAGGCGACGGTCCGGGCCATGGCCGAAGGTGCCTTGTCGCACAGTCTGGCGGACGTGAGCGTGGCCATCAGCGGCATTGCCGGGCCGGGCGGGGCCACGCCCACCAAGCCGGTCGGGACGGTGTGGATGGCCTGGTCACGGCGTCACGGTGAGACCGTGACGAGGCACTTCAGGTTCGAGGGGGATCGCGAGGCAGTGCGGGCGCAGGCGGTCATTGCCGCCTGCGAGGGGATGATGGCGATGCTCGGGGAATAATGTGGGTGTGTTGCTCATCAAAGGCTTTCGGAACGCCCGTCAAGGCTTCCTGATCAGCAGCACGGGGGTCTTGGCCAGGCGGGCGACCTCCTCGGCGGTGCTGCCGAGCAAAAGGCGGCGCCAGCCACGGCGCCCATGGGTGCCCAGTACGATGAGATCGGCGCCCCAGGCCTCGGCCTCGTTGACGATGCTGCCGGCCACCGTCTCGCTCAGGTCGCGCAACTCGATCAGGCGGGATTCGGCACTCAGTCCCGCGCCCCGGACCTGCTCGGCATAGCGCTCGAGGGTCTTTTTCCCGCCGGCGGCCAGTGCCTGCCAGAGGGCGCGCGGATCGACGATCTCCTCGCCGACGTTGAGGAAGACCTCCTCGACGACGTGCAGTACCAGCAGCTGCGCGCCATGCGAGCGCGCAAGATCCATCGCCTGGGTCAGCGCGTGTTCCGAGGTGTCGCTGCCGTCCACCGCGACAAGGATGCGTTTGAACATGTCATCTCCTTGGTACCTGATGGGCCCGCCACCCGGGCCGGTGTTCCGAGCTTAGCAGGCGGAAGCTGTCCCATTCGCAGCGGGTCAGGTCAGGGAGGTGAACTCCTGGTGCACCCGGTTACGCCCTTGGCGCTTGGCCTCGTACAGGGCCTTGTCGGCCCGCTGGGTGAATTCGTCGACGGATTCGCCTTCACGGTAGCAGGCCACGCCGAGGGAGGCGGTGAGCTCCCCCAGCAGCTGCCCGCTGTCGGCGAGGCGGAGATGGCTGCCGTTGAGGCGGCCGCGGATGGTTTCCGCGACGCGGATGGCGCCGTGCAGGGCGGTGTCCGGCAGCAGGATGGCGAACTCCTCCCCGCCGAAACGGCAGAGCGTGTCCTGCCCCTTGACCACCTGGGCGAGGAGGCGACCGATGAAGCGCAGCACCTTGTCGCCAACCAGGTGACCGTAGGTGTCGTTGATGTTCTTGAAGTGGTCGATGTCCAGCATCAGCAGACAGAGGGGATGGTCATCGGCCTGCGCCTTGGCGACGGCGTTGGTCAGCACCGTGGTGAAGGCGCGACGGTTGAGCAGGCCGGTCAGCGGGTCGGTGCTGGCTTCACGGCGGGCATCCTCGAGTTCCTTGCGCAGGAGCTCGACCTCCTCCGTGGCGTTGGTCAGGCGCGTGGAGGAGTCCTTGCTGGAGCGCTCGATCTCGCGGGTCTCCTGCACCACCTCGCGGGTGATCTCGCGCAGCAGCTCGATGTTGGGATCGTTCTCGAGCTTGCTGAGGTGCAGCCCAAGGCCGTTGGCGTACTGGGCGAAATCATTGCCGGTCTGCAAGAGCTGGAGCATGACCGAGCGCAGGATGCGTTTCAGCTCATCCTGCGCGCGCTGCATGGCACCGAGGGTGCCATGGGCGATGTGCTCGTCGAACAGGTTGTGCGAGGTGGATTCGTCCAGTCGCTTTCCATGCGCGAAGAATCCATCCATGGCTTGGTTCAGCGAGGGGTTCCTCGCCAGCACGTACTCGTAGCAGAGGGCGAAGTTGCGCGGGTTGGGGATGATGTCGTGCTGTCCCATCAGCTGCAGGACCAGGCGCAGGTTGGAGGCGGCCTCTTCGGGGGATTCGGGGTAGTCGTGCAACATGGAGTCAAGGGTGTTGAAGTTGGTGCAGCTCGCGCTCGATGAGTTCGCAGTCCGCGAGATTCAGTTCGAGCAGGCGACGCAGGCTGGTCATGCTTTCGATGTCGATGCCCGTCCATTCGCATCCGAGTCTGTCGGCGTCCCTGTTGCGCGTCACGGCCTCCATGCAGATCGCGGTATCGGCCTCGGCCAGCCGAATGCAGAGCGAGTAGGGCTCGGAGGCGGGGGGCGATGCCTCGCCTTCGAGCGCTATCAGGGCTCCCTTGAGCGAGATGTCCAGGATGCGGGCCTGGAGGCGTTCTGTGCCAGTCTCGATCAGGGCATCTGCCACGAAGGGGATGCGGGAGTATTTGCGGATGCCGGTCATGCTGGAGCCTTGGTCCGTACCTGTTCAGAATATTAACGAATTTTGAGTTTCAACGGGGCAGGATTGAGATGCGGCAAAACATCATGCGGTTTTCGACGCGCGGGCGCGGCACCCAGGACATCACGCCGCTGGTAGATCGTATAGTGCAGGAAAGCGGTTTGCGCACGGGCCTGTGCCACCTGTTCGTGCGCCATACCAGCTGTGCACTGATGATCTGCGAGAACGCCTCGCCCGAGGTGCGCGCGGACATCGAGGGCTGGTTCGGGCGCACCGTGCCGGATGGTGATCCCCGCTACCGGCACGATCTGGAGGGCCCGGACGACATGGCCGCCCACCTGCGCACGATGCTCACCGAGGTGAGCCTGACGGTGCCCATTGTCGACGGTGTGCTCGGCCTCGGCACCTGGCAGGGGCTCTACCTGTATGAACACCGCACCGAGCCACATACCCGCGAAATCGTGGTGACTCTGCATGGCGAATGAGGGCCTTTCTCCAGCGCGGCTTGAGCTGGATGGGCACGGCGTGCCCCGAAGCCTCGACTACGGCGACGTCTACTACTCCGCCGATGGCGGCCTGGCCGAGACCGGCTACGTCTTCCTGCAGGGCAACGGCCTGCCGGAGCGCTGGCTGGACCGGGAGCGCTTCGTCATCGGCGAGACCGGTTTTGGCACCGGGCAGAACGTGCTGGCGGCCGCCCGGCTGTTCCTCGACACCGCCCCGGGGCATGCCCGTTTGCACGTGGTGACGGTGGAGAAGCATCCCATCCCCAAGGACGACCTCAAGCGGCTGTACCCCGCCGGGCACCCCTTGGCGGACTTGGCGGGCGAGTTGATCGCGGACTACCCCGACCTGATCCCGGGCAGTCACCGCGTGGAATTGGCCGGTGGCCGCGTTCACCTCACCCTGCTGTTTGGTGATGCGTTGGAGATCCTGCCCTCGGCCCGTGCACGGGTGGACGCCTGGTTTCTGGACGGCTTTGCTCCGGCGAAGAACCCGGCGATGTGGCAGCCGCCGCTGTTTGAGGCCATGGCCCGCTTGTCCGCCCCCGGGGCGACCTTCGCCACCTTCACCTGTGCGCGCATGGTGCGCGACGGGCTGGCCGCGGCAGGATTCGCGTTCGAGAAGCGCGCAGGGTTCGGGCGCAAGCGGGAGATGTTGGTGGGGCATTTGGCGGGTGAGGTTCCCTCCGAGGATGACCGGCCCTGGTTCCCGCGCGGGAGGCCTGCCGCATCCCGCGAGGCCGTCGTCATCGGCGCGGGTATTGCCGGGGCCTCGGTCGCGCGGCGCCTGGCCGAGCGCGGCTGGACGGTCCGGGTGCTGGAGCGCCACGGCTTGCCGGCCCAGGAGGCCTCAGGCAACCACGCCGGCATTCTGCTGCCCGTGCTGAGTGCAGAGTGGAATAACCTCAGCCGCCTTGCCAGCCTCGGGCTGGGCTACGCACGGCGCACCCTCCATCGGCTGGCGCGCCAGCATCCCGGGATCGACTGGCATCCGACCGGTGTGCTGCGGCTGGCACGCAACGAACGCCATGCCGCACAGCAGCTCAAGATCGCCGCACGCCTGAACCTTCCCGCGGATTTCGCCCGCTGGGTCGAGCCCGAGGAGGGCTCATCCCTGATCGGTGCACGGGTGGAGCAGCCAGGCTGGTGGTTCTCCGGGGGCGGCTGGGTCAATCCGCCCAATACCGTGCGCGCGCTGCTCGATCATTCCGGCATCGAGCTTACGACCTCGGTGGGGGTGAAGCACATCGAGCGCGCCGGGGAGAGCTGGCGGGTGTGGGACGAGGGCGGAAGCTGCGTGGCCGAGACCGGCACCCTGATCCTGGCCAACGCCTGCGCGGTGAATGAGCTGCTGCCGGGCGCCTTGCCGCTCGTTCCGGTGCGCGGCCAGATCAGTCTCACTCCGGCGCTTGCGGGGCGGGACCTGCATGCGGTGGCCTGCCGCGAGGGGTATGTGATCCCCGTGCGTGAGGGGCTGCACTGCTTCGGCGCAAGCTTTGCCCACGGGGTGTTTGATCGGGCTCCGCGCCTTGAGGACCACCTCGGCAACATCGAGCGCCTGGAAAGCATCCTGCCGGACTGGGCCGGGCTTGCACCGGAACGCCTTGCCGGGCGGGTCAGCCACCGCTGCGCCACACCCGACCGCCTACCCGTGGCCGGCCCGCTGCACGATGCGCAGGCCTTCCGTCAGGACTTTGAGGGCCTTCATCTTGGCTGGCCGGCCCGGCGTTTTGGACCGGCGCAGCTCCATCCCGGGCTGTGGGTGACCACCGGCCATGGCGCGCGCGGGCTGGTGTGGTCCGCGCTGCTCGGCGAGCTGATCGCAAGCGCTCTTGCAGGCGATCCCTTGCCCCTGACCGTGGACCTCGAGCATGCCGTTCATCCGGCACGTTTTGACTATCGCCAGATGCGCCTTGCGCCCGAGCACCGGCAGCCGTGGGTGGTCGCGGCGGGGGAGGATTGACTTCAGGTCGTTGCAAAATCCGCTGCAGCACCCCTTGGGCGTAGAAGCGGCGCCCCGCCTGCCCGGCACTGGAAAATCGGCCCGGAGGCGGGCCTTCTACAGGCAGGAGGCTTGCCCCCGGGGGACAGGCTAGCCCGGCCGCCGGTCCACATTGCGTTGCAGCCACAGCTCCAGCAGGGCCAGGTGCCAGAGCTTGCTGCCCAGCAGGCGGGTGAAGTGTTGGTCGGGCTCGCTCAAGAGCTTGTCCACGTAGGCGCGCTCGTAGAGGCCGCGCTCGCGGCAGGCCCGGCTGTTGAGGATGTCGCGCATGAAATCGAGGAATGCGCCGCGCACGAACTTGAGCGCGGGGACCGGGAAGTAGCCCTTCGGCCGGTCGATCACGCCATCCGGGATCATGCCGCGGGCGACCTTCTTGAGGATGCCCTTGCCGCCGTCCGCCATCTTGAGCTCGGGGGGGATCTGCATCGCCAGTTCGACCAGCTCGTGGTCGAGGAAGGGCACGCGGGCCTCCAGGCCCCAGGCCATGGTCATGTTGTCCACCCGCTTGACCGGGTCGTCCACGATCAGGGTGGTGACATCGAAGGCCAGCACGCGGTCGATGAAGGTGTCGCCGCGGAGGGCGGCGAGGCGCTCGCTGACGAGCCGGCCGGTGTGGTCCTCGCCACGGTAGGGCGGGGTGACCATGCCCTGGAACTCGGCGTCGTCGCGATCGAAATAGTACGGGGCGAAGCGTTCCAGGTCCGTCCCCTGGGCGGCGGCCATCTTGGGATACCAGAAGTAGCCTGCGAACACCTCGTCCGCCCCCTGGCCGCTCTGCACCACCTTGACGTGCTGGCTGACCTGCTCGGCCAGAAGATAAAAGGCGACCGCGTCCTGGCCCACCATCGGCTCGTTCATGGCGTCGATGGCCTCGGGCAGGCGGGTGAGCACCTGGTCGTTGGGGATGTGGATCTTGGTGTGCTGTGTGCCGAAGCGCTCGACCACGAGGTCGGAGTATTCGAACTCGCTGCCTTTCTCCTCCGGCTGGTCCTCGAAGCCAATCGAGAAGGTGCGCGGCAGGGTGCCGTGGGCGGCCAACAGGCCCACCAGGAGGCTGGAATCCAGCCCGCCGGAGAGCAGCACGCCCACCGGCACGTCGGCGATCGCCTGATGGCGGGCGGTGGTCTCCATCAGCTTGCCGCGCAGGGCCTCGACCCATTCGTCCTCGCTCAGCTCGTCGGCCGGGCGGTGGGCGGTCAGTTCCCAGTAGCGGGAAAGCTGCTCTGTGCCGTCCATGTCGATGCGCAGCATGTGCGCGGGTGGCAGCTTGCGGATGCCGCTCAAGACCGTGCGCGGCGCGGGCACCACCGCGTGCAGGGTGAACTGGTGGTGCAGGGCGACGGGGTCGATGGAGGTATCCACACCGCCCGCCGCCAGCATGGCCTGGCTGCTCGATGCGAAGCGGATGCGCGCGCCATCCTTGCTGTAGTAGAGCGGCTTGATGCCGAAGCGGTCGCGCACCAGCCACAGGCGGCGGGATTCCATCTCCCAGAGGGCGAAGGCGAACATGCCGCGGAAGTGCTTCACGCAGTCCGGGCCCCATTCGGCCCAGGCGCGCAGGATGACCTCGGTATCGCCGGTGGAGTTGAAGCGGTGGCCGCGATGGCGCAGCTCGTCGCGCAGTTCCGGGTGGTTGTAGATCGTGCCGTTGAACACCAGCGCAAGTCCCGCCTCGCGGTCCACCATCGGCTGGTGGCCGTGGATGGACAGGTCGAGGATGGACAGACGCTGGTGGCCAAGCCCCAAGGGCCCGTCGCTGAAGCTGCCGGCGTGGTCCGGGCCGCGCCGCGCCACCTGGCACATCATGCGGGCGAGGGCGGAAAGGTCTGCCTGCTGGCCGTCGAAACGCAATTCACCTGCAATGCCGCACATCCGAATTCATCCTCCTGTCATGTGCGAAGGATGGTAGCAGGCCACGCGCTTTTCATGGCGTGGGCGGCTCCTCCGCAAGCCCTTCGGCCAGCTCCGCGATGGCCTTCTCGCGCGCAGCCTCCGGTTGGAAGCCTTCGTTGAGCGCAGACCACTGCGGATGCTGGCGCGCAGACTTGAGGGCCTCCGGCAGCGGCCCTTTGCGCCAGCGCTTGACGTCCGGGGCCTCGAGCCGGAGGGGCTCGATCGCTGCATGGCCACGTCGGTCGAGGGCCGCGAGCAGCCAACGCTGGCGCACGGCCAAGAGGCGCAGGATGGCATCGTCCACGGTCAGGCTGCGGAAGCCGCGCAGCCTGCCGACGAGACGCTCGCCATAATGGCCGAACACCTGCCACAGCCCGCCCGCAACGGCGCCTGCCACGGTGGCCGCGCCGAGCGTGAGTCCGCCCACGATCAGGTCGATGCCGATCCCGGTGATGGCCCCCGCCACCGCACCCTTTCCCAGGCGTATCCCCATGCCACGCAGGGCGTCAGGACTGAACAGATCCTCTTCCCAGCGCCCCTCGACCAGGGGGATGGCCGCCATGTCGACGTCGCCGGGGCGAAAGCGGTAAAGCTTAAGCAGGGCGGCGACGCAGGCCTGCTCGCGCTGCCGGATGCGCTCGCGCAGCAGATCGACCTGCCGCCGGATCGCCTCGTCCTCATCATGCTTGACCACCACGCGGCAGGCGGCGACGTCGACCAGCAATTCGGCGATGAGGTGGTAGCCCGCGGCCATGCGCTCGCGCGCCTCCTGCGTGCGGGCCTTCAGCAGGCGTTCGAGCGGCAGGCGATGGGCATCGAGCAGGGTGATGAGCTTTTCCAGCAGGCGGCGCTCGCCGTCGACCTCCGGGGCCACGGTGTCGAAGCTGACCACGGCGTGCAGGCCAAGCCGGGCCAGGGCCTCGCGCCACTCGGCCTCGCGGCTGGCGGGACTGTGCACGAAGTTGAGCACGGGCAGCAGGGGGCGGGCGCAGGCGGCGAGCAGGGCCAACTCGTCGCGGTACTTCGCCAGCACCGGGTCGCGCGCGTCGATTACGACCAGCCCCGCGTCGCTCGCCAGCAATTGACGCAGTACCTTGGCCTCCTGCTCGAAACGCTCGGTGGCAAGGGGCGAGTGCAGGAAGCGCTCGATACGGTCTGGCCCGTCCAGCCGCTCCCCCGGCTTCACCAGACTTTCCACGGCCGCGAGCAGCCCCATGGCATCCTCCATCCCCGGGGTGTCGTACAGCTCGACGATCGGCTCGCCTTCGACCAGCAGGCGCGCACCCTCGACATGGCGGGTGGTGCTCGGTCGGGCAGAGACCTCGCCGAAGTCCGTGTCGCGGGTCAGGGTGCGCAGCAGCGAGGTCTTGCCGGTGTTGGTGTGTCCGACGACGGCGAGGTGCAGGGGCGTGCTCATGGGCCGTGCTCCAGCCAGTGGAGGGCGCGTTGCTCGTCATCCATGACGGCAGCGGGAGGCAGGCCGATGGATTGCAGGGACTCGTGCCAGTGGCCGATGCGCTCCGCATCCCGAGGTTCGTGGCCGATCAGCCAGACATGCGTGGCGTCGGCATGGCCGGCCAGCTCGGTGAGATAGCGCAGGGTGCCCCGGTCGGGCGAGAGGCGCCCATCGAGGGCGACCAGCAGGCGGGCAGGGGAATGGGCCCGCAGCGCCTCGAGCAGGCGCTGACGTTCCTCGCGTGCATCGACCACCGGCCAGCACGAAACGGCGCTGGCCCCGGTGGGCGGCCAGGCGATATCGCCGCCCAGTTCGAGCCCGACCAGCAGGTGCGCTTGGCCACGGTGTGCGGCATGCGCTTGGATGCGCGCACCCGGCAGGCTGCTCGGGGCCTGATCGACGACGCCGATGCGCTCGCTTGCGGGCAGCAGGCGGGCGCGCAGCGCGGCGTAGCCCGGAAGATTCAGGTCGAGGCGCAGGCGGTTGCGGCCGCGCATCCACAGGAATTGGCAGCCCGCCCACAGCAGCAGACGCGGCAGGATACCGTAGGCCACCACACAGCCCACGAGCCAGGAGGACCACGCGCGCCGCGCGGCCTCCATCTGTGGCAGCCCCTCGCCACTGGCGCGCACCATGTCTGCATCCGGGATGGCGAACCCGAGCTTTGCGGGAAGCCAGCCGAGGGCGGCGGTCAGTTCCACGAACACCTCCGAGGGCAGAATCGTGGTCTCGATGATGAAGGCATAGCGCTGCAGGGCGAGGGCGAGCAGCAGCCCGACGAGGGCGCCGAGCAGGGCGATCAGCCAGAGCAGGTGGCTGATCGAGCCGCTGACCCAGCGCAGCAAGCCATGCTGCGCCAGCAGATGGAGCAGGGCCCCGCCGATCACCGCGTCCCGCTTTCTGCCCGTGCCGAGTGCGCCCAGGTGGTCGCTCAGCCACCACCAGGCCCGGCCGAGCAGCGCCCCGCTGCCCTGGCCACCGGCCGTCATGCCGGCCAGCCACAGGGCGAGGCTGAACAGATGCACGCCGAGCAGGCTGCCGAGCAGCCAGAGCACGTTGACCGGCCTCTCGCCCGTCCCCATCACGCCGAGGGCGGCACCGAAGCCGCTGATGAGGGCGATCAGGGCCAGGATCAGCAGAGTGGTGCGGGCATGCCCGCGCCAGGCCGTGATGGCCGCAAGCCAGCCCTCGCGCGCGCCGATGAGCTCGGCGCGGCGCAGGATGCGTGTCTCGGCATCCGCAGGCGCCTTGAGCACCTGGGGAAGGAGATCGCCATCCTCCAGCGGCGATCCCGCCGCCTCGTGCTGGCGGATGACCTCGGCCAGCCAGCGGGATTCGAGCGGCGTCAAGGCGTGGGGCAAGCGCGGCCTCGGCGGTGGTGCGGTTACAGGAAGTAGAGCAGCACCAAGCTGCCGAACACGATACGGTACCAGGCAAAGCCGACGAAGCTGTGGCTGGATACGTAGTGCAGCAGGAAGCGCACCGCGGCGAGTCCGGAGATGAAGGCCATGATGAAGCCTACCGCGATCATGCCCATGTCCTCCCCGTTGAGCTGCCCGGCGTGCTTATACAGATCGTAGGTCACGGCGGCGAACATGGTGGGAATGGCGAGGAAGAAGGAGAACTCAGTGGCGGTGGTGCGCGAGAGGCCGAACACCAGCCCGCCCATGATGGTGGCGCCGGAGCGCGAGGTGCCCGGGAACAGCGAGATACTCTGCGCCAGCCCGATCTTGAGGGCGTCGCCCCAGCGCATCTCGTCCACAGTGTGGATGCGCGGGGCGGGCTTGAAGCGCTCCACCAGCAGGATGACGACCCCACCCACGATCAGGGCCCCCGCCACGGTCAGCGGGCTGAACAGGTGGTCCTTGATCAGCTTGTGGAACAGCAGGCCGAACACCATGGCGGGGATGAAGGCGATGATCAGATTGATGGCAAAGCGCTGCGCCGTCGCCTCATGGGGAAGGCCCCTGACCACGGTGAAGATCTTCGCACGGTAATGCCAGCACACCGCGAGGATGGCCCCAAGCTGGATGGCGATGGTGAAGACCTTGCCCGCCTCGTCGTTGTAGGCCAGGAGGTCCTGGGCGATGATCAGGTGCCCGGTGGAGGAGATGGGCAGAAATTCGGTCGCACCCTCAATCAGGCCCAGCACAGCGGCCTTCAGCAGCATCCACAGGTCCATGTCAGGCGCCTTCCTCGTCGAGCAGGAGCAGGTCGAGGATGCGCTCGTAGACCGTCGCCAGGCGGTCCAGGTCCTCGACGCCGACGCACTCGTTCACCTTGTGGATGGTGGCGTTGAGCGGGCCGAGCTCGATCACCTCCGCACCGGTGGGCGCGATGAAGCGTGCGTCCGAGGTGCCGCCCGAGGTGGAGGGGGTCGTCTCGATGCCGAGCACGTCGCGGATCGCCGTGTGCACGGCCTCGACCAGCCGCCCATCGGCGCGGGTGAGGAAGGGGTGGCCGGAGAGGTTCCAGTCGATGGCATAGTTCAGCCCGTGGCGCCCCAGAATCTCATCCACCTTCGCCTGTAGCCCTTCCGCGGTCCACTCGGTGTTGAAGCGGAAGTTGAACTGCACGAACAGCTCGCCGGGGATGACGTTGTTGGCCCCGGTGCCGGCGTGGATATTGGCGATCTGGAAGCTCGTAGGCGGGAAGTGCTCATTGCCTTCATCCCACACGGTGGCGGCCAGCTCCGCCAGCGCCGGGGCGGCGCGGTGCACCGGGTTGTCGGCCAGGTGCGGATAGGCGACATGGCCCTGCACGCCCTGCACGGTCAGATTGCCGGTGAGCGAGCCGCGGCGGCCGATCTTGAACTCGTCCCCCAGCACCGCACGGCTTGAGGGCTCGCCGACCATGGCATAGTCGATCTTCTCGCCGCGGCGCTCCAGCGCCTCAATGACCTTGACCGTGCCGTCCACCGCCACGCCTTCCTCATCCGAGGTCAAAAGGAAGGCGATGGAGCCCGGATGGTCGGGATGGCGCTGCACGAAGCGCTCGGCCGCGACCACCAGCGCCGCGACCCCGCCCTTCATGTCCGCCGCGCCGCGGCCATAGAGCAGGCCGTCGCGCACGGTCGGCTGGAACGGCGGCGAGATCCAGGCCTCCTCGCGCCCGGGCGGCACCACGTCGGTGTGGCCGGCAAGGCAGACCAGCGGCCCCTGGTCGCCGCGACGCGCCCACAGATTGGTCACGGAGCCTGCATTCATCCATTCGATACGGAAACCGAGCCTTTCCAGCCGGGCGGCGAGCATGGCCTGGCAGCCGGCGTCGTCGGGGGTGACGGAACGGCGGGCGATGAGGTCGGTGGCGAGCTTGAGGACGTCGGACATGATTATTCCCTGAAGGCGGTTTCGTATTCGGCCTCCACGAAGCCTGCCAACAGGCGGCCGTCGGGCAGCTCGACGATCGGGCGGCGGATGAGGTTGGGCTGGCTGCGCAGCAGGGCGAGGGCCTTGTCCCGCTCGAGTCCGGCCTTAGCCTCCTCCGGCAGGGCGCGCCAGGTGGTGCCGGTCTTCTTCAGCAGCTTCTCCCAGCCGAGTGCGGTCTCCCAGGCCAGCAGGCGGTCTTCCGGCACGCCTTCCTTCTTGAAGTCGTGGAACCGGTATTCCTGCCCGTGCTGCTCCAGCCAGGCGCGGGCCTTCTTCACCGTGCCGCAGTTGGGAATGCCGTAGACCTTCATCATGCCGTCGATTGCCTCGTGAAAATGCAGGCGGAACCTTAGCAGTTTGGCCCGGGGCTGCACAAACCCGGTCTATGCTCTGGGAGGGATCCGTGGAGAAGCGCATGAGATTGGGCCTGCCGCGTACCGTGATTGTCCTCGGGCTGGTGTCGATGCTCAACGACTCTGCCAGCGAGATGATCGCCCCCCTCTTGCCGATCTTCCTCACCGCCACCCTCGGCGCGGGGCCGGCGATCGTCGGGCTGGTCGAGGGGGTGGCCGAGGCGACCGCGAGCCTGCTCAAGCTCTTCTCCGGCCGTCTTCTGGATCATGGCTTCCGGGCCAAGCGGCTGGTGCTCTTCGGCTATGGCCTGTCGAACGTCCTGCGGCCCTTGCTCGGCTTGGCCGGCGGCTGGCTCTGGGTGTTGTTGCTGCGCTTTCTCGACCGGGTGGGGAAGGGCATTCGCACGGCGCCGCGCGACGCCCTGATCGCAGCTTCGGTGGAAACGAACCGGCGGGGCTTGGCGTTTGGCATCCATCGGGCCTTCGACAATGCGGGGGCAGTCGTCGGGCCTTTGCTCGCCTTCGCCTTGCTCAGCTCCGGGATGGCGCTGGAGAACGTCTTTCTCTGGTCAGTGATCCCCGGCACCCTGGTGATGCTGCTGTTGATCTTCGGCCTGCCCGGCCATGCCCCGGTCACCGCGTTCACCCAGCCGGTGCCGCCCTTGCGCTGGTCCCTGCTCGATGCCCGTCTGCGTGGTCTGATTCTGGCTGCAGGTCTGCTGGCCCTGGTCGCAGTGCCGGAGGCCTTCCTCGTGCTGTGGGCCCATGATCGGGGCCTCGCGGTGGCCTGGGTGCCGCTGCTCTGGGCGGCGGCCAGCGCGGTCAAGATGGTGATCGTGGTGCCTTTTTCCGTGTTGTCGGACTGCCTGGGGCGTCTGCCGGTGTTGGTGGTTGGGTGGGGGCTGCGGTTCGTCGTGCTGGCCTTGTTGGCTCTGTATGGCAGCCAGGCGTCCGTGGTGGTCACTTTGCTGCTTTTCCTGGCCTATGCCGCCGCCCTGGCCTCGACCGAGGGGGCAGAGCGGGCCTTGATCGGCGATCGCGCGCCTGAAGCCGTGCGTGGCACGGCCTTTGGCATGTACCACATGGTGACGGGGCTGGCGGCCCTGCCGGGGGCACTGCTGTTCGGGGTGCTCTGGGAGGCGTTCGGCTCAAGGCTGGCCTTTGTCGTGGCGGCGACGGTGTCTGTGTTGGCGCTCGGCTGGTTCGTCCATCGTGTGCGCCTGGTCACGACACCGCCACAGGCGTGAGCGGCAAGATGGGCTATCCTGCGCGCATGTCTTTGTGAGAGAAGGCTCATGAGTACCCTCCAGCAACACATCGAAGAAAAACATTTCAGCCACCGCATGAATGGCCTGCGTGCCGCTGTGCTGGGTGCCAATGACGGAATCATCTCGGTGGTGAGTCTGCTGATCGGGGTCATGGCCTCGGGGGCGGATAAGCAGACGCTCATGCTCGTCGGACTGGGCGCCTTGATTGCCGGAGCCATCTCGATGGCGGCGGGGGAGTATGTCTCGGTCAAATCCCAGGCCGATACCGAACAGGCCGATCTTGCGGTCGAAAAGGCCGCGCTGGAGGAAAACTGGGAAGAGGAGGTGCACGAACTCGCCGGGGTTTACGAGGCCCGCGGGGTGTGCAGGGAAACGGCCTTGGCGGTGGCGCGAGAGCTGATGGCGCATGACGCCCTGCGTGCCCATGCCATCGACGAGCTGGGTCTGACCGACACCCATGCCCCGCGCCCTTTGCAGGCGGCCGCGTTCTCGGCCGCGGCTTTCATGTCCGGCGGCATCGTGCCTGTGCTTTTGGCCTGGGGACTACCCAATGAGCTTTTGTGGGTCCTCGCCGCCTCCTCCCTCGTGCTGCTCTTTGCTTTGGGGGCGCTGGCAGCCTGGGCAGGCGGAGCTCGCCTGATGCCCGGCGGGATGCGGGTGATGGTATGGGGGGCGATCGCCATGCTGGCGACCTACCTGATCGGCCGGGCCTTTGGGGTGAATGGCGCGATCTGAGGGGTAGGAGCGCCGCCCCCGGCGCGATGCGCGATCGAGGGTGGCAGAATTCGGCCCGCGGGCGGGCCTCCTACAGAGCGGCGCGGGGGGACGTCACACGTCACGCAGCAGCTCGTTGATGCCGACCTTGCCGAGGGTCTTGGCATCGACCTTCTTCACGATCACCGCGCAGTACAGGCTGTACTTGCCATCCTTGGACGGCAGGTTGCCGGAGACCACCACGGAACCGGCCGGGACGCGGCCGTAGTGCACCTCGCCGGTCTCACGGTCGTAGATCTTGGTGGACTGGCCGATGTACACCCCCATGGAGATGACGGAGCCTTCTTCGACGATCACGCCCTCGACGATTTCCGAGCGGGCGCCGATGAAGCAGTTGTCCTCGATGATGGTCGGTGCGGCCTGCAGCGGTTCCAGCACGCCGCCGATGCCGACGCCGCCGGAGAGGTGCACGTTTTTGCCGATCTGGGCGCAGGAGCCGACGGTGGCCCAGGTGTCGACCATGGTGCCCTCATCGACGTAGGCGCCGATGTTGACGTAGGACGGCATGAGCACGCAGCTCTTGGCGATGAAGCTGCCGCGGCGGGCCATCGCAGTCGGGGCAACACGGATGCCGGCGGCGCGGAACTGCGCGTCAGTCCAGCCGGCGAACTTGGGCTCCACCTTGTCGAAGAACTGCAGATCGCCCGCGCCCATGACGCGGTTGTCGTTCAGGCGGAAGGACAAAAGCACGGCCTTCTTGACCCACTCATTCACCTGCCACTGGCCCACGCCTTGGCGCTCGGCCACGCGCAGGGTGCCTGCGTCCAGTTGGGCGATGACCTCATTGACGGCATCGCGCACGTCCTTCGGGGCGTTGGCGGGGGTGAACTCGGCGCGCTTCTCGAAGGCGTCCTCGATAAGCTGACGAAGGTTGTTCATGTCATGTCCTCTTGTAGGAGCGACGCTTGCGTCGCGATCTGGTTTTGAATCAGGTGGAACGGGCTGGGACCAGCCCATTCCTACAGGGTCTGGCTGAAATGCCTGATGCGCTCGGCGGCCTCGGCGCACTCGTCCATCTCGGCCACCAGCGCCATGCGCACGTAGCCCGCGCCCGGGTTGTGGCCGTCGACCGCGCGCGAGAGGTAGCTGCCCGGCAGCACGGTGACGTTCTGCTCGGCGAACAGGCGGCGGGCGAATTCGGTATCACTGATGGGCGTTTTGGCCCACAGGTAGAAGGCGCCCTGGGGCATGTTCACATCCAGCGCATCGCCAAGAATTTCAATGACCTTCGTGAATTTTTGCAGGTAAAGCTCGCGGTTCTTCTCCACATGCGCCTCGTCGCTCCAGGCGACCACGCTCGCCGCCTGGGTGGGCGGGGGCAGGGTGCAGCCGTGGTAGGTGCGGTACAGGTGGTAGTCCTTGAGCACGGCCGCGTCCCCCGCCACGAAGCCGGAACGCAGGCCCGGCAGGTTGGATCGCTTGGAGAGTGAATGGAATACCACGCAGCGCGCGAAGTCGTCGCGGCCGATGTTGGCGCAGACCTGCAGCAGACCGACCGGCGGCTCGCCGTAATACAGCTCCGAGTAGCACTCGTCGGAGGCGATGATGAAGTCGTGCTCGTCGGCCAGCTCGAGCAGGCGGCGGTAGGCGGCCTCCGGCAGCACCGCACCGGTCGGGTTGCCGGGCGAGCAGACGTAGATGAGCTGGCAGCGTTTCCACACTTCAATGGGAATGGCGTCGAAATCCGGCAGGAACCCGCTCTCGGCCGGGGTGGGGTAGAACCACGGCTCCGCGCCCGCCAGGTACGCCGCACCCTCGTAAATCTGATAGAACGGGTTCGGCATCAGCACCAGAGGCTGTTCGGCACGGTTCACCACGCACTGGGCGAAGGAGAACAACGCCTCGCGCGTGCCGGACACCGGCAGGATCTGGGTGGCCGGATCGACCTTGGCCTGAAAGCGGCGCAGCAACCAACCCGCCACCGCCTCGCGCAACCCGTCACTGCCGCGGGTGAGCGGGTAGTTGGCCAGGCCGTGCAGGTGATGGATCAGTTCCTCGACCACGAAGGACGGCGGCTGGTGCTTGGGCTCGCCGATCGACAGGGCGATGTGCAGAAGGTGGGCGGGCGGGGTGCTCCCGGCCTTGAGCTTGGCCAGCTTTTCGAAGGGATAGGGCTGCAACAGGCCGAGATCGGGGTTCATGCGGCGGCAAAGGTCGTGGAGAATGAGGCGGGAGTATACCGCAAAGGCTTCCCATGACCGCCGAACCCACCATCCTCGCCCTCCATCACGTCAGCATCCTGGTTGCCGATACTGCCCGCGCCCGGCGCTTCTATGAGGATGTGCTCGGCCTCAAGCCGCTGGACCGCCCGGACCTTGGCTTCCCCGGCGCGTGGCTGGCGCTGGGCGAGGGCCAGCAACTGCACCTCATGGAGCTGCCCAACCCCGATCCGCGGACCGGCCGTCCGGAACATGGTGGCCGGGACTATCACTTTGCCCTGCGCGTGGCGGACCTCGAGCCCTTCATCCAGCGGCTGGAACAGGTGAACGTGGCCTACACTCGGAGCCGATCGGGTCGCCCCTCCATCTTCTTGCGAGACCCGGATGGGAATGCGGTGGAGCTGATAGGATGCTGACATTTGAATGAGGCAATCTAGGCCATGATGGAGCATCTCGCGCAAATCCTCTTGCTTCTGGGTGTGACGCTGGTCGTCGTGGTGGCCTTCCTGAGGCTGCATATCCCGACCAGCCTGGGGTATTTGCTCGTGGGGGTGATTCTCGGTCCGCACACGGTAGGGCCGACGGTCTGGGTTCCGGAATTCGCGGTTCTTGCCGAATTTGGCGTCGTCTTCCTGCTGTTCACGATCGGACTCAATTTTTCCCTGCCGCATTTGCAGACTTTGCGCCACCAGGTGCTGGGACTGGGGACGGGGCAGGTCGTGTTCACAACCCTGCTCGTTGGAGTCATCGCCTGGCTTGCCGGGCTTCCGGTCGCCGCCGCGTTTGTGTTCGGAGCGGTCTTCGCCCAGTCGTCGACCACCATCATTGCCAGCCTGTTGGCCGAGCAGGGGGAGGAGAACACCCGGCACGGTCGCCTCGGGATCGCGATGTCCGTTTTCCAGGACGTCACTGCCGTTCCTTTCCTTGTGGTCATACCTGTGCTGGGGGCGTCGGTCGCTGCGGATGTCCTGGCCGGCGCGCTGGGATGGGCGATCGCGAAAGCCGTCCTCGCGTTCGCGCTCGTATTCATGGTGGGGCGCTGGCTGCTCAGGCCTCTGTTTCATGTGGTTTCCGTGCGCCCCTCGCTGGAAATGTTCACACTGGCGGTGCTGCTGGTCGCCCTGCTTGCGGCATGGACCACGAACAGCCTCGGATTGTCGCTCGCATTCGGAGGATTCCTTGCCGGCATGATGCTGGGCGAAACGGAGTTCCGTCACCAGGTGGAATCGAGCATCCGCCCTTTTCGGGACGTGCTGCTTGGCCTGTTCTTTATCGGCATCGGCATGCGCTTCGAGCCGGCCGCGATACCCCCCATCTGGCACTGGTCCCTGCTTGGTGCCTTGCTCATCCTGGCGAGCAAGATATTGATCGTCACGATCTTGGTGCGCAGGATCGGGGTTGATGCTCAAGTCGCCTTGCGCACCGGTTTGCTGTTGAGCGTGGGAGGGGAATTCGGTCTCGCTCTTGTTGCCATCGCGCTGGATTCCAACGTGATCGACACGCAATTGGGGCAAATCGCGATCACATCGGTTTTGCTTTCGATGATTGCGGGCGCCATTCTGATCCGTTTCAATGGTGTCATTGTGTCCTGGCTGGGTGATTCCGCGCGCGCTGAAGAGGCCGTCATTCCAGAGTTGCCGGAAACCCCGGAAAAATGGGTCGTGATTGGCGGCTATGGCCGCGTAGGCCACACCATTGCGGTGCTGTTGCATTCACGCGGCATTCCGTTCGTGGCCTTCGACACCGATCCGCGGCAGGTCGCCCAGGGAAGGGCGGATGGCTTCCCAGTCATGTATGGTGACATCTCGGATCCGGCATTACTGTCGTCCATCCACGTGGAACGCTCCTCGCTGGTGGTGATGACTGTCGACAGCCTCGCCCCGGCTTTGCGGGTCATCGCCTATTTGCGCAGAACCTGTCCGCAGGTTCCGGTTGTCGCACGCGCGCGCGATCTTGAATCGAGCACGCGCCTGCTTGAGGCGGGCGCGGTCCACGCCTATCCGGAAGCCATCGAGGCAAGCCTGCGCCTCGGTGCGACGGCCCTGAAGATGCTTCAGGTGCCGGCGGCAGACGTCGATCAGTTGCTCCAGGGCGTGCGAGACCGGGGCTACAAGCCCGTGCTGGAAGACGATCAGGGCAAATAGCCCGGTGATATCTGGCCGACGCGGTCTGCGGGGATGCTCTCAAATCAGTTCTCGTCGTCCCACCACGGGCCATAGCCTGGGCCCAGAGGGCCGTAGCCGCCCCAGCCCGGTCCCATCATGCCCGGTCCCATCATGCCCGGCCCCATCATGCCCGGCCCCATCATGCCCGGCCCCATCATGCCTGGTCCCATCATGCCTGGTCCCATCATGCCTGGTCCCATCATGCCTGGTCCCATCATGCCCGGCCCCATCATGCCACGGCCCAGGCCGGCCCCTAGCCTACGCTGGGTTCTCCACAGCGTGCGTTGTTCGTCCGTCAGCAGGTCGAACATTTTGTTGTGTGCTTGGAGGCGGGCCTCGATCCTTTGCTTGCGCAGGGCGTAGATGCGGTCGTAGGCGTCACGCACGGCCTTGGGATCTGGCTTGTCGGCCTCGTAAATCTCCTCGAGCTTGCCGTATTCGTCGTACAGCTTCTCCCTGAGCGCCATTTCCTGCTTGAAGTGCTCGCGCTGGATCTCGCGCATCTTGGCGCGCTGCTCGTTGCTCAGTTCAATGCCCGCCGCGGCGCCGGGGCCGTAGCCGCGCATCATGCCCGGGCCGCCCATCATGGGACCGTACCCGCCCGGGCCAGGCTGAGGGTCTGCGGATACCGGGGTGACTGCAAACAGGGCGGAGGCCAGCCCGAGGGCCAGCAGGTTCTTGCGGGGGTTGTTCATGGCTTATACCTCCAACAGCGTTGGTTTGCGAAGCGCGCCGGGGAGCCAGCACGTGGTAATGAACATAGCCGTGTTTTCCGCTTTTGGGGCGCCCCTACCCCAAAGAGCGCCGCGAAGGTATTTCGGGGTGCTCTGATGCTTCAGGGGGCGCCGTCCGCTAGCTCGACCTTCACCCACACCTGGCTGGACTGACTGCGGGTGCTGGTGCTCCAGCCCGAGTCGTTGCGCTGCTCCTGGCTGTCCAGCCCGCCCAGCGGCACCCACTGGCCGAGGGGAACCATGACCTGGGTGGAGAGCCGCTGCACGTTGAGCGTACGCGGATGGCGCGGATCGGGATGGGCCTCCTCGGGCTGGATGTCGAGAAGGACTTGCTGCCCCTGCAGGCGCGGGACGACGCGCAGCCAGCGGCCGGTGGCTCGGGGGGTGGTGGAGGGGACGACGGCGTAGCCGCCGGCATAGGGCACGATCACGGGTTCGGTCTGCCATGTTTCCTCGCCAACCCGCAGCAGGGCTGGCATGCCCTCGAGCACGCGGATCTGCTGGGTCGCCCCACGGCCAGTCGCGAGTGCACGCGATCCTGCGCTGCCCTGGATGGTTGTCCCATCCGGTCCGACATGGATGCGCCCGCCCATGGACGTGCCCTCGCGCAAGTCTTCGGAACTGCTGCGCACGCTGATGAGCAGGTTGGCGGGGGCGCGGTCGAGTTCCCCAAGCAGGCGCTGGATGGCCGTCAGGGTTGCTGGTGACGTGCGCAGGATGAGCAGGCTTCCCTCTCCACTGACGGCATCCTCGGGGCCGAGCAGGGGCTGGATGAGTGGGATGATCTCCTCGGCCGAACGATTATGCAGCGGGAGGACTTCCACGCTGGCCGCCGCGGCCAGGGTGGGCAGGAGGAGGCAGAGGATGAGTAGCCGACGCATGGGGGCCCCTTGGCAAGCTGAGGATGAGTGGCTTTCTGATTATGCCTCTGTGGCCGAGGGAGGGTGTCGATGGTGCAGGAGGCCAGGGCAATCGCATGAACCCGTTTCATCGTTCAAAACACCCGCGTAGGAGCGGCGCCCCCGCCGCGACAGGTGTGTCATGCGTGGTCCATCGGCCCGAGGGCGGGCCTCCTACCTCCAACAGCGCGAAGACAGCCTCGTTGGCACGTTGGATGTTCGTCTCGTGCGCCCCCCGGACCTTCATGCGATTGCCCTGTGCAGGAGGCCCCCATAAACCTGACGCATCGCGCGTCCGCGTCATCGCGGCGACACGCCGCGATGCGTTTTCAGAACGGCGCCGGGCTCTCCACCACCATGCCCTTGCCGCTGCGCGGATGGGTGAAGCCCAGGCGTGCGGCGTGCAGGAGCAGGCGCGGAGCCGCGGCCTGGATCTCGGCCGGGGCGTAGAGGGTGTCGCCAAGGATGGGGTGGCCGAGGTGCAGCATGTGCACGCGCAGCTGGTGCGAGCGGCCGGTGACCGGATGGAGGGCGATGCGGGTGTGCGGGCCCTCCTGGCCGATCACCTCCCAGTGGGTGATGGACGGCCGGCCCTCGGGGGTGACGAGGTGGCGGGGGGCGCGGGCGCGGTCGGGGCCGAGCGGGGCGTCGACCGTGCCGCTGGGCTCGGCGAGGTGGCCATGCACCACGGCGATGTAGGTCTTTTCCGTCATCCGCTCCTGGAACTGGATCGACAGGGCACGGTGGGTGGCGGCGTTGAGAGCGATCAGCATCAGCCCGGAGGTGTCCCAGTCCAGCCGGTGGACGATGCGCGCCTGGGGCAGTTCGCGCTGGATGCGGGTGATGAGGCTGTCGTCCTTGCCCGGCCCGACGCCTGGCTGGGTGAGCATGCGGGTGGGCTTGTCGACCACCAGCAGGTCCTCGTCCTCGTACAGGACGGCGTAGCCGGGGTAGGGAATGGCGGGGTCGGTGATGATCACGCCAGGGCCTCTTCGCTCAGGGATGCGCGCAGGCGGCGCTCGAGTTCGTCCCGCTGGAGGCCATTCAGTGGCTGGTGGTCGCGGGTGGAAACGAACAGGGTGTCCAGCGCCCGCTCGCCGAGGGTGTTGATGACCGCCCCACGCAGGCGCAGGCCGGATTGCGCCAGCGCCAGGCCGACGCGCGCCAGCAGGCCGGGCCGGTCGGCGGTTTCGAGCTGCACGCGGGTGCAGCCCCCGCCACAGGCCGGGTCCATGACGATCACGGTGGGCACGTCGAAGTGGCGCAGGTGGGGCGAGGGGCGACGGCTGCCGAGACGCAGCGGGGTATCCTCGGGCATGGTCAGGTAGTCCTCAATCTGGCGCACCAGGTCAAGCTGCGTCCACTCGTCCGTCAGGGGCAGGCCCTGCCCGTCGAGGAAGAGGATGTCCTCCAGTGCCTTGCCGTCCGTGCTGCTGGTGATGTGGGCGGCCTGGATGTCGAGCCCCATGCGGTCAAGGGTGGCGGCGATGCGGGCGAAGATGTTGGCCGCGTCGGGGGTGTAGACAAACAGCTCGGTGGCCTGGCGTTCGGGGTCCTGACGCAAGACGACCACCGGCAGGCTGTCGGCCCGGAGGATGGAGGTGATCTGCCAGGCGAGGCTTGCGGCATCGAAGCGGGTGAGATGCTGTACCGGCAGGGTTTCCCACAGGCGGGTTGCCTCTGCCATGTCCACCGTTTCCCCGGCAGTGAGCAGGTCGAAGGTTTGTGAACGCAGTTCGGCCAGGTCCAGCGCCGCCTGCTCGGCCTCGAGGAAGGCGCGGGTCTTGCGATGGAGGGATCGAAGCAGGGATGCCCGCCATTCGGTCCACAGGGTGGGGTTGGTGGCGCGGATGTCGGCCACGGTGAGCAGGAAGAGCGCATCCAGGCGGCGGCGGTTGCCGACCCGCGCGGCAAACTCGCTCACCACGTCGGGATCCTCGATGTCGCGTCGCTGGGCGGTGAAGGAAAGGGCCAGATGCTCGCGCACCAGCCAGGCGACCAGTTCGGTGTCCTCCTGCGGCAGACCGTGCAGGGTGCAGAACTCGCGCGCATCCTCCGCCCCGAGCACCTCGTGGTCACCGCCACGGCCCTTGGCGATGTCGTGGAACAGCGCGGCCAGGATCAGCAGCTCGGGCTTGTCGAAGGCGAGAAAGAGCTCGTGGGCCAGCGGGCTTTCCGTCCTGGAGACCGGCATGGCGAAGCGGCGCAGGTTGCGGATGACAAACAGGGTGTGCTCGTCCACCGTGTAGAGGTGGAACAGGTCGAACTGCATCCGCCCGACGATCTGCTCGAAGGCCGGCAGATAGGCCGCCAATAAGCCGAGCCGGTTCATCCGCCGCAACGCCTTGTTCACTCCATGCGGCTGGCGCAGGATGGCGATGAACAGCTCGCGGGCATGCGGGTTGGTGCGCATCTCGTTGCGCATCAGCGGCACGTGGCTGCGCAGCTGGCGCAGGGTGCTGGCACGAATGCCGTGGATCTCCGGGTGCTGCTGCATGAGCAGGAAGATTTCGAGCATGGCCCAGGGGGCCAGCAGGAAGATCTGTTCGTGCCGGGTCTCGATCAGGCCCTCGCGCACGTTGAAGCGCGGGTTCAGCGCGCGCGCCTCGCCGGAGGGGGGGAACAGGCGCTCCTCGAATTGCTGCACGACCAGGTCGTTGAGCCGTTCGATGCTCATCACGGCGCGGAAGTAGCGCTGCATGAAGGCCTCGACGCCCGTGTTGCCGTCCGCGGTTTCATGACCGAATTCGGCGGCCAGGGCCTTCTGGTGGATCAAGAGCAGGCGGTCCTCGTGCCGCCCGGTGAGCAGGTGCAGGGTGTAGCGCACCCGGGATAGGAAGTCGATGTCGCGGGCAAGGTCGTCGCCCTCGCCGCTGGTCAACTGGCCGTGCTCGACCAGGGTTGCGATATCGGCCTGCCCGAGCACACGGCAGGCCAGCCAGCGCAGCATGTGCCAGTCGCGCAGGCCGCCGGGGCTTTCCTTCACGTTCGGCTCGATCTTGTAGCCGGAGTGGTCGTATTTCTGGTGGCGCGCGGCCTGTTCCGCCTTCTTGGCCAGAAAGAATTCGCGCGGGGGCCAGAAGGACGGGGCCTGCATGGCATGGCGCAGCCGCTCCCACAGCGCGGTTTCGCCGGTTAACAGGCGCGACTCGAACAGGTTGGTGGCGACGGAGATGTCCTCCGCGGCGAGCGCGAGGCAGGCATCCAGCGGGCGGGTGCTGTGGCCGAGGTCGAAACCGATGTCCCACAGGGCGCTGATGAAGCGCTCGACCTGCGGGTGCAGCGTGTCCTCCCGCCCGTTTTCGAGCAGCACCAGCACATCGATGTCCGAATGTGGGAACAGCTCGCCGCGCCCGTAGCCGCCGACCGCGAGCAGGGCCGCCGGGGCCCCAGCCAGTCCCGCATCCTGCCAGGCGGCCACCAGCACGGCATCGACATGAGCGACGCGGCGGGCGAACAACGTGTCCATCGCCTCTCCCCCGCGCAGGCGTGCCTGATCCTCAGCGTTCAGCTGGGTGAGGGCGATACAGGCCTGCTCGAGGGTAGGCGGCTGCATGGCAGGGCGTCAGGCGGGTGCGTTGGGCGAGAGGGTGAGGATCTCCACCCCCGTGTCAGTCACCAGCACGGTGTGCTCCCACTGGGCGGACAGGGAGTGGTCCTTGGTGACCACGGTCCAGCCGTCGTTGAGCAGCTTCACCTGGCGCTTGCCCGCGTTGATCATCGGCTCGATGGTGAAGGTCATGCCGGGCTCAAGCACCACCCCCTCGCCCGGGGTGCCGTAGTGCAGCACCTGCGGCTCCTCGTGGAAGGCCTTGCCGATGCCGTGGCCGCAGTACTCGCGCACCACGGAGAAGCCGTTCTTCTCGGCGTGCTGCTGGATTTTGTGGCCGATGGTGCCGAGGTCCACGCCCGGCCTGACCGCCTCGATACCGATGTCCAGGCATTCCCTGGTCACCCGAATCAGGCGCTTGGCCAGCACGGAGACCTCGCCGATTTCATACATGCGGCTGGTGTCGCCAAAATAGCCATCCTTGATGACGGTCACATCGATATTGACGATGTCGCCCTTCTTCAGCACCTTCTCCCCCGGGATGCCGTGGCAAACCTGGTGGTTGATCGAGGTGCAGATCGACTTGGGAAAGCCGTGGTAGCCGAGGGTGGCGGGGATGGTGCCCTGCACGTTGACCATGTAGTCATGGGCCAGGCGGTCCAGTTCACCGGTGGTGACGCCCGGTACGACATGCGGCGCAAGATAGTCCAGCACCTCCGCCGCCAGGCGGCCGGCGATGCGCATTTTTTCGATGTCTTCCGGGGTCTTGATAATGATGCTCATGCGATGTTCTTGTTTGGGCGCCTTGGCGGGCATTCGATCCGAAAGAGCCGGATTCTACTTCATCCGGGAGTGCGCTTGACTTTGCCCGGCCCGAAAACCATCATTCTCGGCCTTCGGAAGCGTGGCCGAGCGGTTTAAGGCAGCGGTCTTGAAAACCGCCGAGTCGAAAGGCTCCGTGAGTTCGAATCTCACCGCTTCCGCCAGTCATTCAATGGGATATGCACGCCATCTCAACCTTTTTCAAGGTGGACGTGGCCGCATCGCCTCATCGCCTGCCCGCATCTTGCGGGTATCCGGCACCACCCAGCGCCCCTCATCATCCTCGATCAGCCGCATGGCCATGCCGTAGGCCTGTTGCAGGGCTGCCGGGGTGATCACCTCGGAAACCGAACCGGAGCGCCATCCCCCCATGCCATCCAGAAGCAGGGCGTGGGTGCAGAAGCGCAGGGCAAGGTTTGGATCGTGCAGGCTCATCACGATGCCGCGCCCGTTGTCGGACAGACCGCGAAGCTGGTGCAGCATGCACCACTGCCATTGCAGGTCGAGGTGGTTGAGGGGCTCGTCCAGCAACAACAGGTGGGGGTCCTGGGTGAGCAGGGTCGCCAGTGCGAGACGTCGATGTTCGCCGCCGGAGAGGCTCTGCACCGCGCGCCGCTCGAAGCCCGCAAGGCCGCAGTCGTGCAGGGCCTTGAGCGCGATGCGCTCGTCCTCGATGCCCTCGCTGGCCCAGCGTCCGAGGTGGGGGTGCCGCCCGGCGAGCGCGGCCTCCAGCACGGTTTCCTCGAAGCCTTGGCTCGCATCCTGGGTCAGCAGGCCAAGGCACTGTGCCCGCTCGCGGGCACGCCACTCGGCGAGATGGCGCCCCAGAAGCCGGATGCTTCCCGCCTCGACCGGCCGGATGCTGGCGAGGGTGTGCAGCAGTGTGGTCTTGCCCGCCCCGTTGCGGCCGAGCAGGGCCCAGCATTCGCCCGCCTTCACCTCCATGTCCAGGGCGTCGAGCAGGCGACGCCGGCCCTGCGACAAGCGGAGATGCTCGACCGTGAGCAGGGCGCCATTCATCGTCTGGCCTCGCGGTAGAGCAGGGTGAGGAACAGCGGCGCGCCGATCAGGGCGAGCAGGGCCCCGGCGGGAAGTTGCTGCGGGGCAATGAGGGTGCGCGCCAGAAGGTCGGCCAGCATGACCAGGCTGCCGCCGAGCAGGATGGCGCCGGGCAGGGCGAGGCGGTGGTCCGCGCCCACCAGCAGGCGGGCGAGATGCGGGGCGAGCAGACCGACGAAGCCGATGCTTCCAGCGGTGATGACGGCCAGCGCGGTCGCCGCGGCGGCGATCAGGTAGGCGCCCCAGCGAAGCGCGGGTACGGCCACGCCGAGCGCGAGGGCGCTGGCCTCGCCACGGGTGAGGATGTTCAGGTCGCGCGCCCAGGGCAGGGCGAGCAGGGTCAAGGCAAGCAGGCCGATCAAGGCGAACCAGGGTGCAGGGGCGCTGGCAAGATCGCCCATCAGCCAGAACAGCATCCCGCGCAGGGCAGTCTCCGGGGCCAGGGCCAGCAGCAGGGTGATCAGCGCACCCAGCGCGGCGGCCAGTACCACGCCGGTCAGGAGCAGGCGATGGCGGGTCCATGCCCCCTCGCCGTGAGCCAGGGCGATGACCAGCAGCAGGGCGGCCAGGGCGCTGAGCGAGGAGGACAGGTGCTGCAGCCAGAGCGGTAGGCCGAACAGGATGGCCAGCAGGGCGCCGGTTGCCGCCCCGCCGGAAATGCCGAGGATGTAGGGGTCGGCCAGCGGGTTGCGGGTGAGGACCTGGATCAGTGCCCCGGCAAGGCCGAGCAGGCCCCCAGCGGCAAAGGCCGCCAGCACGCGCGGCAGGCGCAACTCGAGCAGGATGGCCTGCTCCAGCGGCCCTTGCGGTGCGCCGGGCCAGACCAGCCCGCTACTGCCGAACAGCAAGTTGGCGACCAGGATCCCCCCTGCGGCCAAGGCCAGCAGGACGAGCACGAAAACACGCCAGCGCAGGCGATTCATGGCTGCACCTGCCGATGCCGGTCGGCCGCCGCGCACAGGGCGCGGATGCCCTCGATCAGGCGGGGCCCCGGGCGCATCAGCACGTCGGGCGGCAGGACGATCAGGGCGTCGTGCTGCACTGCGGGCAGGTCCTTCCAGCGCCGCCAGCGGTCGAAGTCGCGCGCGGGCGGGGAGGTGAGGAGCAACTCCGGGCGGGCGCGCAGCACGGCCTCCTCGCTCCAGGTCGGTGTCTCCCCCATCGCGGGCCCGACGATGTTGCGAATGCCGCAGCGGGCCATGGCCTGGCCGATGAAGTGCGCGTCGCTGATGGTGATCAGCGGCTTGGGCCAGATCTCGTAGAAGCCGCTGAGCGTGCGAACGTGTGCATGTTGTGTGGTGAGCGCGTCCAATTCCCGCTCGAACGCCGTGGCTGCGCGCTCGGCGCTGGCCTCCTGCCCGGTCAGGCGGCCTAAGGCTCGCAGCTCGCGCGGGATGTCGTCGAGGGCCTGCCCGCGTGTGACCAGAACCTTCAGCCCAAGGCCGCGCAGGCGTTCGAGCTGGGCGGACGGGGTGCCACTCTGCCAGGCCACCACCAGGTCGGGGTGCAGGAGCATGAGCCGCTCAAGGTCCGGACTGTGGTAGGGGCCGATGGGGGGCAGGGTGCGCGCCGCAGGGGGGTAGTCGCTGCGTTCGACCACCCCCACCGGGGTCACGCCGATGGCAAACAGCATCTCGGTCAGGTGCGGGGCCAGGCTCACCACACGCCGGGCGGGTTGATCGAGGCAGAAGGGCGTGCCATCGGCCTGCGGCGCACAGACGGGCTCGGCTGTGGCCGAGCCCGAGCCCATGAGCAGGCTCACGAGGAGGGCGATCCATGCCCTCATGCCAGTGCCCACGCGCAGACGATCAACAGCAGCAGGGACTCGCTCACCTCCGTGCCCGCGCCGAGCATGTCCCCGCTCATCCCGCCGACCTTCCAGGAAAGAAAGGTGGCCCAGAAGGCGAGCACCAAGGGGGCCAGCAGCAAGGCCGGGGCCCAGACAAAGGCGGCAGCCAACAGCAGCAGGACCCAGCCGACGATGGCCCAGGGGGGGATGCGCCAGGCAAAGCGCTCCCCGAGCCCCGGATCGAGGGGCGGCAGGAGCCTGGCCCAGACCAGGGTGCCCAGCCGCCCCCAGGCGGGGATCAGGAGCAGGGCCAGCCACAGCCCTTCGCGCACGATGAGCATCAGCAGCACGAGCTTGGTGATGAGCTGGAGGCCGAGCGCCAAGGCCCCCATGCCGCCGATGTGCGGGTCACGCATGACGGCCAGCAGGCGTGTCGGGTCACGATGGGCCGCGCCCAGACCGTCGAACAGGTCAGAGAGGCCATCCAGATGCAGCCCGCCGGTCACCCACACCCAGGCGAGGAGCCCCAGCAGCGCGCCCAGCCACGGGTCGAGCCGTGCGCCCAACCAGGCGGCGGCGAGGGCGACGGCACCGATCATGAGTCCCACCAAAGGGAACCACACCGCGCTGCGGGTGAGGTCGGCGGGATCGAAGTGGCGCACCGTGGGGGTGGGCAGCCGGGTGAGGAACTGGGTGGCGAGGATCAGACCGCGCACTCACGCCCCTCCGGCATGGAAGTAATGCAGGCGCACGCCGGCCTCATCCACCAGGAACTCCAGCCGGGCGACATGGTTGAGCTCCAGCCGCCAGAGGGCGGTCAGCGGCAGGCCCAGCAGACGGCAGAACAGCAGGCGCATGGCCCCGCCATGGGTGACGACCAGCACATGGGGCACCCGGGGCAGGCGTTCCCAAGCGTGCCAAACGCGCTCGGCGGCGCTCTCCAGCGGCTCCCCGCCCGGCGGCGGATGGCCGATCGGGTCGCGCCAGAAGGCCTTCAGCGCCTTGGGGCTTTCGGCCATGATCTCGGCGGCGGTCTTGCCCTCCCAGGCGCCGAAACCCACCTCCATCCAGTCGGCATCGAGCGCGCACGGTACATCGTGCAGGGCGGCGAAGTCCTGGGCGAAGCTCGCGCAGCGGCGCAACGGCGAGCTTATGACCTGGTCGAAGCGTTCGCCGGCCATGGTCTGGTGCATGCTGCGCATGCCGTGATCGGACAGGGGGACGTCCGCATGGCCGTGATAGTGGCCGGGCTGGGTCGTGGCGCCGTGGCGCAGCAGGGTGATGCGGCGCGGCATTGTGGCAGTGTGGTGGACGTGCTGGTTCATGTCTTGTCGCTCACCCCCGCCTCGTCGAAGGTCGCCATGTCCGCGTGCAGGGCACAGGCGAGCCTGAGGATGGCCACCGCCGCCGCCGCACCAGAACCTTCGCCCAGGCGCAGGCCGAGATCAAGCACGGGCTCGCCCTCCAGCTCGGCCAGCAGCAGGGCGTGAGCCGGTTCCGGCGAGCGGTGACCGAACAGCCACCAGTGCCGTGCGCCGGGGGCCATGCGTTCGGCAGCCAGCGCCGCCACGGTACTGATTACCCCATCGACGACCGCCGGCAGGCCATGCTCGGCACAGGCAAGGTAGGCCCCGCTCATGGCGGCGATCTCGAACCCGCCGACGCGGCGCAGGGCCTCGCGCGCGAAGGCGGCCCCACTGAGGCCATCGGCGGTGTTATGCAGGGCAAGGGCCTTCCGGATCACGTCCTGCTTGTGCAACAGGGTCGCATCACTGACCCCCGTGCCCCGTCCGGTGACGGCCTCGGGAGGCTGGCCCAGCAGCATGCAGGCCAGCAGGCTGCTGGAGGTGGTGTTGCCGATGCCCATCTCCCCGGCGATGAACAGGTCACTGCCTGCGGCGAGCGCCCGCTTCACCGCCCCCCCTCCCTCGGCCATGGCCTGTTCGAGTTCGTCCTCGCTCATGGCCGGGCCGTGCAGCAGGTTGGCGGTGCCAGGGCCGGCCTTGCGCCACAGTACCCCGGGCAACTCGCAGGGTTCGAGCAGGCTGCCCACGTCCACCACTTCGAGCCGGGCGCCGAGTTCGCGCGCCAGCACGCTGATCGCGGCACCGCCGCGGGCGAAGTTGACGATCATCTGGCCGGTGACCTCGCGCGGGTAGGCGGACACGCCCTCCACCGCAACCCCGTGGTCAGCGGCGAACACGCTGATCCAGGGGCGCTCGATGTGCGGGCGCTCGCGGCCCTGCATCGCGGCGAGGCGGATGGCGATGTCTTCCAGCCGCGCCAGCGCCCCGGCGGGCTTGGTCAGGCGTGCCTGGCGCTGGATAGCGGCCTCGCGCGCGGCGTCGTCCAGCGGCTTGGGGTGGATGAGGTTCATCGTTCGTCCTTGAGAGTGAGGGGCAGGCCCGCGGCCACGAAAACGACATGATCGCACAAGGTCGCGATGGCCTGGTTGAGGCGTCCGGCCTCATCGCGAAAGCGGCGGGCGAGGGCGTTGTCGGGGACGATGCCCAGTCCGACCTCATTGGCCACGAGGATCATGCGCCCAGGCACGTGGGGCAGGATTTCGAGCAGGGCGGTACGCTCGCCTTCGAGCCGATCAGGATCCGGATCCAGCATCAGGTTGGTCAGCCACAGGGTCAGGCAATCGACGACCAGGCAGCGCCCTGGGGCGGCCTCGCTCCGCAACGTGGCGGCGAGGGCGCGCGGAGCCTCCAGCGTCTTCCAGCCCGCGGGGCGGTCGGCGCGGTGGCGGGCAATGCGCTCGCGCATTTCCTCATCCAGGGCCTCCGCCGTGGCGATGTAGGTCACCGCAAGCCCGCTCTCGACCGCCAACCGTTCGGCCAGGGCGCTCTTGCCACTGCGCGCGCCGCCGAGGACCAGGGTCGTGCTCATGCCTGGCCGTCCAGGATGGTGATGATGCGCTCCATGTCCAGATGCTCCTCCACGTTGTCGGCCAGACGCTCGATGCCCTGCTCGCGCAGCCAAGCCATGTCCGGGGCGGACTGCTCGCTTTTCAGCCCGGCCCAAGACAGCAGGGCGGCGCAGGCCTCGGGGCGATCGAACAGGCCGTGGACGTAGGTGCCAAGCACCTGACCATCCGCCGAGATCGCCCCATCAGGTCCCCCTTCGAGCAGGGCAGCGGGGCGGGACAGCCCCGCCCCCCGCGTGACCCCGGCATGGATTTCGTAGCCTTCCAGCAAGGCGTCGTCAAGGCACAGCCGGCCCGTGACTCGTCTTAGCTGCTTTTCCGGCTCCAGCACCGTGTGGATGTCGAGCCAGCCGAGCCCGGCTGAGGTGCCCGGCTCGCCCTCGATGCCGTACGGGTCGTCCACGCTTTGGCCGAGCATCTGGTAGCCGCCGCATAGGCCGATCACCTTGCCGCCATAGCGCAGATGACGCCGGATGGCGTTTTCCCAGCCCTGCTCGCGCAGGAAGGCGAGGTCCGCGCGCACGTTCTTGGAGCCAGGCAGGATGATCAGATCCGCCGGTGGGAAGAGCTCGCCGGGCCCCACCCAGCGCAGTTCCACTGCCGGGTGATGGCGCAGCGGGTCAAGGTCGGTGTGGTTGCTGATGCGGGGGGTCACGGGGACGACAACGCGCAGCGTGTCACCCTCTCCCCCAGCCCCTCTCCCCTCGAGGGAGAGGGGGGCAATGGCGTCCTCGGCGTCGAGGTGCAGCCCGTGCAGGTAGGGCAGCACGCCCAGCACCGGCCTGCCGGTCTCCTGCTCCAACCAGTCGAGCCCCGGCTTGAGCAGGCTGATATCACCCCGAAAGCGGTTGATGACGAATCCCTTGACCCGTGCCTGCTCGGAGGGCGAGAGCAGGGCGAGGGTGCCGACCAGATGGGCGAACACCCCGCCGCGGTCGATGTCCGCCACCAGGATCACCGGGCAGTCCACCGCCTCGGCAAAGCCCATGTTGGCGATGTCGCCCTCGCGCAGGTTGATCTCGGCGGGCGAGCCCGCCCCTTCCACGATCACCGCCTCATACTGCGCCGCCAGGCGGGCGTAGGACGCCAGCACCGCCGCGCGGGCCGTGCGCTTGTAGGCGTGGTAGTCGGTGGCGTTGAGGTTGCCGATGGCCCGTCCCTGGATGATGACCTGGGCGCCGGTGTCGGTGGTGGGCTTGAGCAGCACCGGGTTCATGTCGGTGTGCGGTTCCAGCCGGCAGGCCTGCGCCTGCACCGCCTGGGCGCGGCCGATCTCGCCGCCATCCTGGGTGACGGCCGCGTTGAGGGCCATGTTCTGCGGCTTGAACGGCGCCACCCGCCAGCCGCGCCGCACCAGGGCGCGACAGAGGGCGGTGACCAGGGTGCTCTTGCCCGCATCGGAGGTGGTGCCCTGCACCATCAGCGTCTTCATGCCATGACCTCCGCAAGGGCCTGCGCGAGACGCCCCCACCCGGCGGTGGTCGCCGGCAGGCCAAAACGCAGGCTCGCCGGGCCTTTGAACAGGCGGGTGAGGATGCCACGCCGCGCCAGTTCATCATGGATGCGGCCAGCCTCCGGGGTCTTGACCCACTGGAACAGGGCGCAACCGCCGTGCGGGGCGAGGCCGTGCGCGGCCAGCAGCCCGGCGAGGCGCGTGGAATCCTGAGCCAGGCGGGTACGGGTTGTGGCCTGCCACGCCTCATCCTCCATCGCGAGCCGGGCGACATGGCGCGACGGATGGGCGATGGACCACGGGCCGAGGCGCTCGCGCAGCGCCTCCAGCAAGGCCGGCTCGGCGAGCACGAAGCCGACTCGCGCGCCCGCCAGGCCGAAGAACTTGCCGAGCGAGCGCAGCACCACCAGCCCAGGACGCGGGACATGGCGAGCAAGGCTCATGGCGGGCGTGGCGTCGATGAAGGCTTCGTCGACCACCAGCCATCCGCCCCGGGCCGCGAGGCGGGCATGCCAGTCCAGCAGGCGGGCCGGATCGAAGGCATGGCCGGTGGGGTTATTGGGGTGGATGATGACCAGCGCGCCGAGGTCATCCAGCTTGAGGGGGATGTCCTCGGGGGTAAGCAGGATCACCTCATGGCCTGCCCGGCGCCAGGCCTGGGCGTGTTCGGCATAGCCGGGGCTGATGATCCCCACCCGGCAGGCCGGCCGCAGCAGGGGCAGGACCTGGATGGCGGCCTGTGAACCGGCCACGGGCAGCAGGCTGGCGCAGCCGTAGTAGTGGCGCGCGGCGTGCTCGAGGCCATCCTCCTCCTCCGGCAGGCGCAGCCAGACCTCGGGCGGAAGCCCGGGGACCGGCCAGCCGCGCGGATTGATGCCGGTGGAGAGGTCCAGCCAGTCTTCCGGAGGGATGCCGTGCCGGCGCGCGGCCTCGTGCAGGCGGCCACCGTGCTCAAGCATGGTGGAATGCCTCAAGGAGGGCCGCGCCAAGAAGGGCAAGCAGCAGCCACAGGACGGTACCCCGGCTCACCAGGGTCAGGGCGCGTCCGATATCCTGCGCCTCGGCGGGGCGCCCCGCGCCGAGCGGCGGACGGTCCTGCCACTGCCCGTGATAGCGGGCCGGCCCGCCAAGATGGATGCCGAGGGCGCCGGCGCCCGCCGCCATCACCGGCCCCGCGTTCGGGCTCTTCCAGGTCGGGGCCTGCGCGCGCCAGCAGGCGAGGGCCTGCCGGGTGTGGCCGAGGATGGCATAGGTGAGCGCCGTCAGGCGCGCCGGGAGGTAGCCAAGCAGATCGTCCAGCCGCGCCGCCGCCCAGCCGAAGTGCAGGAAGCGCTCGGTCCGGTAGCCCCACATGGCGTCGAGGGTGTTGGCGAGGCGATAGAGCACCGCCCCGGCCGGGCCGGCGATGACGAACCAGAACAGCGCACCGAACACCCCGTCGCTGCCGTTCTCCAGCACCGACTCACAGGTCGCGGAAGCGGGATCGAGGGCCTCTTTGTCGCGGCTCACCAGCATCGCCGCATGGTTACGCGCGCTCTCCATGTCACCCCGCAGAAGGGCCACGGCCACCGGCCGGGCGTGATCATGCAGGCTGCGATGGCCGAGGGCGAAGTAGAGGGCGAGCACGCCCCACAGCGTGCCAAGGAGGGGCAGGGTGGCGAGCCACCCGGCAAGAAGGGTGGTGGGGGTCAGCAGCGCGAGCACGGCCAAGAGTCCGACCAGGCGCTGGCGCATGCCTGGCTGGGCGGATGGAGGATTGAGGCGAGCCTCCAGCCAGCTCGCCAGCCGCCCGAAGCCGACCAGCGGGTGGAGCCGGCGCGGCTCACCTAACCACCAATCCAGCACGACGGCGGCCAACATGGTCAAGGCTAGGAGCATGAAAACGCTTTAAATCGTCAAAGGTCGATGCCGGGCTGGGCCTTGATGCCAGCCCGGTAGGCATGTTTCACGTCCCTCATCTCGGTGACGGTATCCGCAAGCTCGATCAAGGCCTCCGAGGCCCCCCGCCCAGTAACCACCACGTGTTGCATCGCGGGGCGGTGGGCCAGAGCATCCAGCACCCGGTCGCTGTCGAGATAGCCGTAGCTTAAAAGGTAGGTCAGCTCATCGAGCACGACGAGCTGGTAGGAGGGATCGGCGAGCATCCGCTCGGCGACGGCCCAGCCGCGTTCCGCCGTGGCGATGTCGCGGCTGCGGTCCTGCGTATCCCAGGTAAACCCTTCACCCAGCACATGCCACTCACACCCGGGCTGCCGGCCGAGGAAGGCCTCCTCGCCGGTGTCCGTGCGTGATTTGATGAACTGGCACACCCCGACCTTCATCCCATGCCCCAGCGCGCGCGCCACCATGCCGAAGGCCGAGCTGGACTTGCCTTTGCCGTTGCCGGTAAGCACCAGCAGCAGGCCCTTTTCCTGATCGGCACGGGCAATGGCCGCATCGATCAGGGCCTTCTTGCGTGCCATGCGTGCCTTGTGACGGGCGTCGCGGTCGATGTCAGTCATGGATGAAGTCCTCTGAAGGAAGGGATTTCATCGTCATTGTGAGCGAAGCGAAGCAATCCAGTGTGTTTGGATGATGTGACGTCTTATGGATTGCCACGGGGCTGCGCCTCTCGCAATGACGAGTTTTGTAACTGCCTTGGCGCAAAAAGCCCCTTGCGGGGCCGTGCGTCGTTCCATGGCGCGCCGGATCAGAGTTCCGCCCGCAGGGTCAGCATGAAGGTGCGGCCGGGCATGTTGTAGTCGACGACAGTGCCGTAGTCGCGGTCGAGAGCGTTGTACAGCTCCGCGCCGGCTGTCCACTGCTTGCTGATGCGGTAATCCGCATAGAGGTTCAGCAGGGTATGGCCGGGGATGCGGATGTCACCGGAACAGAACCCGACGCCCGGCGTGCATTTGTCCGCGCCGTCCCGGGCGAGCACGCTGCCTCCGTAGCTCCAGGCCCCGGTGCGGGTCCGGGCATCCAGCTTGAACAGGTTGCTGGCCACGTTGGGAAGGGGGTTGCCGGCCTGGTCCTCATGGTCGAGGTGGGTATAGCTCAGCCCCACGGACCAGCGGGCGACCTGTGCGCGTCCTTCGAGTTCGGCGCCGGTGATGGTGGCCGCGTCGACGTTGACGGGGGTGTAGAACCACTGGCGGACTTCCTTCCAGACGATCTTGTTCTCGGACTCGGTGCGGAAGACGCGGGTTTCCCACTCCAGTACGCCATGATGTCCCTTGAGTCCAAGCTCGACGGTCCGGCTGGTTTCCGGGCGAAGGTCGGGATTGGCTGCCGCATAGGGGGTGGAGGGGTAGAAGAGGTCGTTGAAGGTTGGGGCGCGGAAGCTCTCGCCATAGCCCGCGACGATCTTCAGCTGCTTGTTGAAGGCATAGCCCAGGTCGATGCTGCCGGTGGTGTGCCCGCCAAAGGCTTCGTTGTCATCGTGGCGCAGCGCGAAGCCGAGGTCGGTGGCGCCGATAGCCGTTTGCAGCGAGGTGAATGCGGCCTTGTTGATCCGGCTGGTCGAAACGAAGTCTTCCGAACTGTCGATCTTGTCTTGCAGCCACTCGACGCCGACGGTCAGCAGGCTGTGACTGCCGATGGCGACATCGTTCTGCCACAGCGCCTGATCGCGGGTGGTCTTGAACAGGTCACGGTCGGAGGAGGCGGCCGGGTTGCCGCGGGAATCGGCGCTATCCTGGGTTTGGCCGAGTTGCAGCAGGGAACGCCATTTTGGCAGGATGCGGGCATCGACATGCGCCTTGAGGGCCTGTTGAGCCTGATCGACGAAGAAGCGGTCGGTCGGGAGGGAGAAGCGATCGTCGTAATCCGAGCGCCCCTCGGCGCGGTAGGCACTGATGCCGGCATCCACATCCTTGCTGAAGCGATGATCGAGCGCTATCTTGCCGGAAGTCTGCTCGTAACCGTCTCGATCAGGCTGGGTTTCTGGCCTGGCGTCGATGCCGTCTGAGTGGATGTGGGTCGCATTCAGGGAAAGGCGGGTGGCCGCATTGCCTAGGGTGCTTCCCGCACTGGCCTGGCGGGTGTCGTGGCTGCCCACGCCGACCTTCGCATGAGCGGAACCGGGCTTGCCCATGCGGGTGAAGATGTGAATGACGCCGCCCACCGCTTCGGAGCCGTAGAGTGAGGCGCGCGGTCCGCGCACGATCTCGATGCGCTCGATCATGTCGGCAGGAACCTGCTCGAGGGCGGTGGCGCCTAAGGTGGCGGAGCCGACGCGCTGCCCGTCGATGAGGACCAGGACGTTCTGGCTGTTCGAGCCGCGCAGGAAGAAGCCGCTGGACTTGCCATGACCGCCTTGGCGGGTGATTTGGAGGGACGGGACCAGGGCCTCGAGCGCATCCAGTGCGTCCTGCTGGGCAAACTGCTCCACGTCCTCCCGGGTGATGACGGTCACCGGGACGAGCGTTTCATCCGCCGTCTGCGCGGTGCGGGTGGCGGTGACGATGACATCGTCCAGAGCATCGGCGGCGAAGGAGAAAGAGGGGGCAAGCACGGCTGCAATGGCCGTGGTGAGGGCGATTTTATTCATGGTCGGGTCTCAAGAGGCGAGCACACCCGCACGCCTGGTGAAGCGGAGTTCCGGGCCGGTCTCCGGGCTTGCGCATGAGGCGGCGTCGCCTTCCCATCCCGCCTTGTGGGGACAGTGGCCATGATGACGCGCCGTTCGAGCGCTTACCGTTGCGGGGGCAGCACAGGTCTTGCACCTGTTTCCCGTTTAACCCCTGGCCTGATGAGCGGCGCGGGGCACCCGAAACATGGATTCGCCCGCGACTGTACGCGAACGAGGCGCGGATTGTAGGGGATCGGCGCGGAAAAGAAAAAGGCCCGGGAGTGTTCCGGGCCTTTCTGCTGTGGGAGCCTCCTGTGGCGGCGATCGCGGCGGCACGCCGCTCTCACAGGATCAGTGCAGGGTGCGCGGGGCCGCCTGCTGGATGCCGCTGATCAGCCAGTCGCCTTGGGCGGTGTCGGCAGCGTGCTGGACATGCCAGATCTCGGCGATGTCTTCCGGCATGTTGCCGTCCTCGCGCACGCGGCCCTGGAACAGGACGGATGCGACGATCATGTTGCCCTCGCGCACCAGGTCGAGCAGCTGGGCATCCAGGCTCTGCACATCGGTGGTGTTGTTCGCATCGCCGATCTCGGCGCGTTGGGCGCGCAGCTGCTCGAACATGTCCGGAGTGAAGTACTCGCGCACCTTCTCCATGTCGTTCGCATCCCAGGCCATCTGCAGGGTCAGGAAGTGGTTGCGGGCGCCCTGCAGGAAGCCGTGCTCATCGAACCAGGCCGGGGCGTCGCTCAGCGCGGTGCGGCTACGGTCGAAGCCGGTGCTGGCTACCGGGGCAGTCTGCACCGGCTGCTGGGCCGTGCCATACGGCGCACCACCTGCGGCAGCGTATTGGTAGCCCGCTGGCTGCTGGGCCTGGGCGGCCTTGGCGCGCAGCATGCGGATGACCATGAAGATGCCGAAGGCGAGCAGGGCGATCAGCAGGATGTCCATGACCTGGATGCCCTCGAAGGCGCCGCCGAAGAACAGGGCGGCAAGCAGGCCGCCGGCGGCGAGGCCGGCGAGCGGGCCCATCCACTTGCTGGCACCGCTGGCTGCGGTGGTCGCGCCCGCGGCGGCTGCACCGGTTGCCGCCGTGCCGGTGGTGGCGCTGGTTGGCGCGCTCGGCGGGGTGGCCTCACGGGCGAAGCTTTGCTTCTGCTGGCCCATGCTTTGGCCTGCGCCGAGGCGCTTGGCTTCGACCGGCTGCAGGGACAGGCCGAGGCCAATGATCAGGGCGGTGAGGAAGGGGAGGATCTTCTTCATCGTCATGGGGTTTTCCTATGGTTGGTAAGCGTGCGTACGGCCCGGGGGGAGCGGGCCGTACAGAGTCATGTGACCGTGGGGCGAGGAGATGGTTCTCAGAACCGGCCGCCGGTCTGCTGGATGTAGCTGGTCATCTGCGAGCACTGCGCATTCATGCGGCGGATGATCTCGCGGATGCTGCGGACGATGGCGCGCATCACGTGGTAGACCATGAACGGATGGTCTTTGATCAGACGCTCGAGGTTCTCGCGGTGCAGGCTGAGCACGGTGGCATCGCCCACGGCGCGCAGGGTGGCGCTGTGCGGCTTGCCATCGAGGAAGCCGGATTCCCCGGCAAGGTCGCCCGGGCCGAGGATGTGCAGGGTGTCGGCATAGCCGCGCCCCGTGTCCTTGTTGACCGACAGACGGCCGTCGATCACGACGAACAGCTCGTGATGGGATTCGCCTTCACGGAACAGCGTCTCGCCGCTGGGAACATGGCGCACCTCGCACACCTGCGCGAGGGTCTCGCACTCCATGTCGGTCAGTTCCGCGCCAAGAAGCGTCTTGCGGATGTCATTGCCGGTGATGGGGAGCTGCATGGGCTGAGCCTCGTAGTGTCCTGTTCGGCGTCCTTGCCGATTGTTGCAGATGCCGATCCTGCGCGGCAAACCTGGTCTTGCTTGCTTGCGGGCCTTACTTGGCCGGAGTCTCGGCAGGCTTGTCCTCGGGCTTGGCGGCCGGGGCGAGCTTGATCTCCACCTTGGCCTGCGCGCGGGCATCCTTGACGAATTGCTCAACCGCCTTCTGGCGCAGCATGTTGCCCAGCTGGGGCTTGACGGCCTCGAAGGCGGGCGGCGGAACCTGGCGCTTTTCCTCAAGCTTGATGATATGCCAGCCGAACTGGGTCTTGACCGGGGCGCTGCTGGTCTTGCCCGGCTCGAGCTCGGTCACGGCCTGGGCAAACTCCGGCACCATCATGCTGGCCTCGAACCAGCCGAGGTCGCCCCCCTGGTCCTTGGAGCCCGGGTCGGTGGAGTGCTCCTTTGCAAGCTGGGCGAAATCCGCACCATTGGCGAGCTTGGTCAGCAGATCCTTGGCCTGCGCCTCGTCCTCGACCAGGATGTGGGCGGCCTTGTACTCGTCCTTTTTCGGCATCTTGGCGACGACTTCATCGTATTCGGCCTTCAATTCGGCGTCGGTGAAGGTCTTGGCCTCGAGCATGTTCCGCACCAGATGATTGGCGAGGATGCTCTCACGGGCGCGTTCCAGCTCGGCCTTGACCTCGGCGTCCTTGTCCAGCCCTTCCTTGCGGGCCTTCTGCGCCAGCAGCTTCAGTTCGACCAGCTGATCGACGATCTGCTCGTCGTTGCCGCGTCCCGGCATCTGGGCCTTCACGCCTTCGAGGTCCTGGCGGGTGATCTTCTCGCCATTGACCACGGCCACGGTGTCCTGGCTGACGGCGGCCTTCGCGGCGGGCGCGGACTTGTCCTCACCGCAACCCGCGAGCATGAGCGCGGCAGCCATGGCGATAAAAAGAGGCTTTTTGATCAACGACATGGTGAACATTCCTTATTTTCAGGATGAGGATGGAAAGACTTGCAGCCAGGGATGCACATGCACTTCGCGGTACACCCCGGCCTGCACGTAGGGGTCTGTCTCGGCCCAGGCCCTAGCGGCCTGGAGTGAGTCGAATTCGGCGACGATCAGGCTGCCGACGAAACCGGCCGGCCCCGGCTCGCGGGTGTCCAGCGCGGGCAGCGGGCCGGCGAGCATCAGTCGTCCGGCATCCTGCAAGCCTTTCAGGCGTTCAAGATGGGCCGGACGCGCGGCCTTGCGCTTGTCCAGGCTGCCCTCGGCATCGATGCCGTAGATCATGTACCACATGACAATGACTTCATCCTTTCTCGGAGGGGGCTTCGGGCAGGGGCTCGGCGTGCTTCGCGAGCCACAGCCCCTGGCCGATCATAAACACGAGGGTCAAGCCCAACAGGCCGAACAGCTTGAAGTTGACCCAATCTTCTTCGGAGAAGTGGTAGGCCACGTACAGGTTCAGCAGGGCGAGGCCCAGGAAGAAGATCGCCCACGCCGCGTTGACCCGCCGCCAGACCTTGTCCGGCGCTGCCAACATGCCACCCATCATGCGCTGAACCAGCGGCTTCTGGCCGACGAACTGGCTGCCGAGAAAGACGGCCGCGAACAGCAGGTAGAGGATGGTGGGCTTCCACATGATGAACAGTGGGTTCTGCAGCCACAGCGTCGCCCCACCGAACACCACGATCAGGCCAAGGGAGACGAGGTGCATGGTCTCGAGGCGGCGGCTGCGCCACCAGGTGAAACCCACCTGCAGGAGGGTGGCGGCGATGGCCACCGCAGTGGCGACATAGATGCCCGCCGTCTTGTAGGCCACGAAGAACAGCAGGATGGGCAGGAAATCGAAAAGTAGTTTCATCAATGCATCGGTTGTTAAGCTTGGGTATGTTAACCGTTTAAATTCCCGCGGTCATGGATCGCGCGAATTCCCACAGAAAAGGACCGTATTGATGGCGCGCATCCTCGCCCTGCACCCGCAAAACCCTCAGGCCCGCCTGCTCGACCAGGCCGTCGAGGCCCTGCGCGGCGGGGGCGTGATCGCCTTTCCGACCGACTCCGGCTATGCCCTCGGCTGCGGCCTGGGGGACAAGGCGGCGATCGAGCGGATGCGCGCGATCCGCGGGCTGGGCGAGAAGCACCACTTCACCCTGATGTGCCGCGACCTGTCGGAAATCGCCACCTATGCGCGCGTCGGCAACGTCGAATACCGCTTCCTGCGCCAATACACCCCCGGCCCCTATACCTTCATCCTGCAGGCGACCCACGAGGTGCCGCGCCGGCTGCAGCATCCGAAGCGCAAGACTGTGGGCCTGCGCGTGCCCGGGCACCCGTTGACCCAGGCCCTGCTTGCAGCCCTGGGGGAGCCCCTCCTGAGCACCAGCCTGATTCTTCCGGACGAATCGGAACCGCTGTGCGATCCGTATGACATCGATGACCGGATTGGCAACCGGGTGGAACTGATCCTGGACGTCGGCTTCTGCGCCGACCACCCGACCACGGTCATCGACTTGTCAGGCGGGACACCCGTGCTGGTCCGCCGCGGCCGCGGCGAGGTGCCGGCTGGCGTGGAAGAGGCCGAGTGATGGATCTGAACCTCATCCAGAAATTCACCGTCTGGATCCTGCCGGCGCTGTTCGCCATCACCGTGCACGAGGCCGCGCATGGCTATGCCGCGCGCTTTTTCGGTGATGACACCGCCGCGCGCCTGGGGAGGCTCTCGCTCAACCCCTTGCGCCACATCGACCCGATCGGCACGGTGCTCCTGCCGATCGCCACCTTCTTCCTCTCCGGCTTCATCTTCGGCTGGGCCAAGCCGGTACCGGTGGATGCCCGCAACCTGCGCAACCCGCGCCGCGACATGGCCTGGGTGTCGCTGGCCGGGCCGGGGTCGAACCTCGTCATGGCCATCTTCTGGGGGCTGATGATGGCTCTCGCCCAGACCCTGGCCGACAAGGGCCTCGGCACGGTGGCTGTGCCGCTGGCGCTGATGGGGCAGGCAGGGGTGTTCATCAACCTGCTGTTGATGCTGCTCAACCTGGTCCCCATCCCGCCGCTGGACGGCGGGCGCATCCTGGTCAGTCTGCTGCCACCGCCCCTCGGCGCCCAACTCGCGCGCATCGAGCCCTTCGGCCTGCTGATCCTGATCCTGCTGCTGGTGACAGGGGTGCTGTGGGCCTTTCTCGGCCCGCTGCTTCACGCCATGAACGGATTGATCACCGGGCTTTTCCTGCCGTGACGATAGACGCCGCGGTTCAGCCCGAATACGTCGCCCGGGTCGGTGAGCAGCTGGTCCTCGAATTCCCGCAGGATCTCTACATCCCGCCGGATGCCCTCGCGGTCATCCTCGAGTCCTTCGAGGGGCCGCTCGACCTGCTGCTGTACCTGATCCGCAAGCAGAATCTCGACATCCTCGACATTCCCATCGCTGAGGTCACGCGCCAGTACATGGGCTACATCGAGCTGATGCAGGGCATGCAGCTTGAGCTCGCCGCCGATTATCTGGTCATGGCCGCGTGGCTTGCGGAGATCAAGTCGCGCATGCTTTTGCCGCGCCCGCCTCAGACGGAGGACGAGGACGACGAGGACCCGCGCCTGGCCCTGGTCCGCCGTCTGCAGGAGTATGAGCTGCTGCGCCAGGCCGCCGAGCGCCTGGATGCCCTGCCACGCGTGGACCGCGACGTGTTCCCGGTCTCGGTGCAGGTGCCCGTCATCAAGCGCCGGCAGGAGCCGCCCAAGGTCGGCCTGGACGAGCTGCTGGAGGCCCTGCGCGCAGCGTTGCAGCGTGCCGCACTGGTCGAGCACCATCACATCCAGCGCGAGGCCATCAGCGTGCGTGAGCGCATGAGCCTGATCCTGCTGCGGGTGGCGGAGGGGGCGGTGCGCCTGCTCGATCTTCTGGCGCCGGACGAGGGGCGCCGCGGCGTGGTGGTCAGCTTCCTCGCCCTGCTGGAGCTGCTCAAGGGTGGGCAGATCGAGGTCGAGCGGGACGCCGAGGGATTGTTTCTTGTCAGCGTGAAGGCCGAAGCATGCTGACCCCCCTGCAACAAATCCTCGAAGCCGTCCTGCTCGCCGCCGGCGAGCCGCTGAGCCGTGCCCGGCTGGAAGAAATCATGGGCGAGGAGGTCGATGCCGCGACCCTGGACGAGGCGCTCCGCGGCCTCGCCGCGAGCTATGCCGAGCGCGGCTTCGAGCTGGTCGAGGTCGCCAGCGGCCTGCGCCTGCAGGCGCGCGAGCGCTTCGCCCCTTGGGTCGCCCGCCTCACCCCCGATCGCCCCGCGCGCTACTCCCGCGCCGTGCTCGAGACCCTCGCCCTTATTGCCTGGAAACAACCGGTCACCCGCGCGGAGATCGAGGCCGTGCGCGGCGTCTCCATCAACCCCAACATCATCCGCACCCTGCAGGAACGCGGCTGGATCACCGTGGTCGGCAAGAAGGAGGCCCCCGGCCGTCCTGACCTGCTCGGCACCACCCGCCAGTTTCTCGACGACTTCAACCTCAAAAGCCTGGAGGAGCTGGCCGAGCAGGTGTTTCCCGAGCCTGCCAAGGAAAGGTAATCTTGCCGAAGTACTATTTTGAAGGTCTGCATCACCCCCATCCCAGGCTGGCGCAAGGCGCGGCCTAGGGATGTAGGAGGCCCGCCCCGGGCCGATTCGAATCATCGCGGCGTGGGCGCCGCTCCTACACGCAGGGGTGACAGAGGCTTCTGCCGACGGTCAACCCAAGGAATACGACACATGGCACTGCACCCCCTGGCCGGACAACCCGCCCCGCGTGAGCTTCTGATCAACGTCCCGGAACTGGTTTCCGCCTACTACACCCGGCATCCCGATCCGAATGACCTGAGCCAGTGGGTGGCTTTCGGCACCTCCGGCCATCGTGGCTCCAGCCTCAAGCAGACCTTCAATGAGGATCACATCCTCGCCACCTGCCAAGCCATCGCTGAATACCGCAAGGACAACGATATCACCGGCCCGATGTTCATCGGCCTGGACTCGCACGCCCTCTCCACCCCGGCCTTCTACACCGCCATCGAGGTGTTCGCTGCGCATGGCATCGAACTGCGCATCCCAGCCGGCGAGCCGCTGGTGCCCACCCCGGTCATCTCGCACGCCATCCTCACCCACAACAAGGGTCGCAAGGCGCACCTGGCCGACGGCGTGGTCATCACCCCATCACACAACCCGCCCGCGGACGGCGGCTTCAAGTACAACCCGCCCAACGGCGGCCCGGCCGACACCGACGTCACCCGCCTGATCCAGGCGCGCGCCAACGAACTGCTCAACGCGGACCTCAAGGGCGTCAGGCGCATGCCGTTGGACAAGGCGCTGAAGCTTGAAACCACCGTGCGCCATGATTTCGTCCGCCCGTTCGTGGACGACCTGTGCAACGTGGTCGACATGGACGCCATCAAGGCGGCCGGCCTGCGCATCGGCGTCGATCCCATGGGCGGGGCAGGGCTGCCCTACTGGGAGCCCATCGCCGAGACCTACGGCCTGAACCTCGAGGTGGTCAATAAGGAGATCGACCCGCGTTTCGCCTTCATGTGCGTGGACCACGACGGCAAGATCCGCATGGACTGCTCATCCCCCTATGCCATGGCCGGCCTCATCCGCCTCAAGGACAAGTACGACATCGCCTTCGGCAACGACCCGGACGCCGACCGCCATGGCATCGTTGCCCCCAGCGTCGGACTGATGAACCCCAACCACTACCTTGCCGTCGCCATCGACTACCTGTTCCGCCACCGCCCCCACTGGCCGGGCAACGCCTACATCGGCAAGACCCTGGTTTCCAGCTCCATGATCGACCGGGTCGCGCACGATCTGCACCGTGGCCTGCGTGAGGTGCCGGTGGGGTTCAAGTGGTTCGTGGACGGGCTGGTGGACGGCCACTGCGGCTTCGGCGGCGAGGAGTCCGCCGGGGCCTCCTTCCTGCGCATGGACGGCACCGCCTGGAGCACCGACAAGGACGGCATCATCATGAACCTCTTGGCCGCCGAGATCACCGCCAAGACGGGTCGCGACCCGGGCGAGTACTACAAGAAGCTCACTGAGCGCCACGGCAACCCCGTCTACGCCCGCATCGACGCCGCCGCCAACCGCGAGCAGAAGCAGATCCTCGCCAAACTCAGCCCGGAGCAGGTCAAGGCCGAAACCCTGGCCGGCGAGAAGATCACCGCCAAGCTCACCCGCGCCCCCGGCAATAACGCCGAGATCGGCGGCCTCAAGGTTGTCACCGAAAACGGCTGGTTCGCCGCCCGGCCCTCGGGCACCGAGGATGTCTACAAGATCTATGCGGAAAGCTTCAAGGGTGAAGAACACCTCAAGCAGATCCAGGACGAGGCGCAGGCGATCGTGGCGGCGGCGTTTGGGCCGGGGAAGTAAACCCGCGCCGTGTTTGTCCTATTGCGGTGACGCGTAACAACCTGTACCACATAATAAAATTAATAACTTGGAATGGTGTTGGGGGGTATGCGTCAAGAGTTTGGACCTTATACGGCGCAGTGCGCCGTATAATTCACGTTAGACCCCACCAATGTCATGAGCCGCTTCAAGCACGCAATCAATTCCCCACACACGCAGCAGTGGGTCGAACGAGTCGGAAAGTTGATCTTGAACTTCTCAGCAATTGAGTTGGAATCCATCCATTGGTTCGTACAACTTGCCGAACGAGAGTTTGAAATCAAATCAATCGTCGAGATTCCTTTTGCCTCGCGCGTAACCCAAGTGATGAAGCATGTTGATGAGCGCAAGACGAACGACATATGGCGAAAGCAATCTGTTAGGTGTTGGAACGAGGCATTAAAGCTCGCGCACCTTCGAAACCAAGTTGCGCACAACCCGATAATCTTCGGGTGGAGCCAAGTACCCGAGGTGGGTGAGCCGAACGTCCTTGGAATTCCCAATGTTCGGGCTCGTCGCGCTTCCAATGCGAAGTGGCTACTGTCAACGGAACATGCAGACAAGTCGATCAATTCTATGGTTGAGATTGCAAAGACACTTGCTGAGTTGCGGATCGAATGGTGCTCGGCAAGAGACCAAGGCAAAGTCCCGCCCGTTAAAGCCGTGCCCCCCTTGTGGTACAGGTTCCGGCGTCGCGTTGGCATGGCTCTGTACACCTTCAACAATCGCCGTGGGGTCTAATATTTTCTTCCAGCGGACCCGGTGAAAGCGTCGCTGCGCGCCGCTTGCACCGGTCCGCTGAAGTCAGACGTTATGCATCTTAATCAGAGGGATCATGAGCCACATTGACCTCCGCATCGAAAGTCAACAGAACCCCGTCGCCGATGAAGTCTCCGCCCTCATAGCAGTGGTTCGGCCGATTCTCACAGGCTTACTGTTCTCCTTGAAGCAAGACGTTGCAAAGGAGGTCGGCGGATACGAAAATGTAAAATTGAAGCTCCTTCCAAGACTTCGGCTTCAGGGCGATGGCGACGTCGGGATATGCTATGAGTATGCCGTTCACGATGCCGTTCGTCGGAACGATTCGCTTATCGCAGAGCGCGTTGCCGACGCATTGAAGAAACACTGCAAAGTACCCGGACGTAAGATCGAATCCATCCTTTTTGGCGCCGAAAAATCCGGTGTGGTGCAACTGATCGATACAGCCAAAGATATTCTGACGGACGATTCCAGAATTCTTACCGGAAAGCAGTCGCAACCGCCGAAGCTAAAGTCCTACTTGAATATTCTGGCCGCCGCGTTCAGTCGTGAAAGCACCCGCCTATCACTTCCAACTAGCATCAACGGCCTCTGGAAAGCAGACCTATTTATTGGCTGTACCGACTCCGACCGATGGGTTGGAACAACCGTCAAGATCAACCCAAAGCACCTTGAGGGCGCAAATGGCCTTCGAGTAGGAATCGTTCCGTCAATGCAGGGAAAGAGTGACCGGATCACTGTCGACCACCAAAAGAATCTCGTGATCTGTCCTCTTCCCTACGATGCATCTTTCATGGAAGTGTTCTATTACGCCTGGGGCATCGTCCAGCAATTCTTGAAGGCCGACGCCAATGTACCGAAAGAAGTAGCGCTTCCAACACCTGCGCACCGCCAAGTCGCCAAAGAACTTGCTGCCCGTCGCGAATTTCCGGTGCTCGATGTTGTTGAAGCGCTAAGTGCATTGGCACAGCCGCATCTGCTCGCCAATTCAACGTCAAGCGTCTCACTCGATCAAAGTCGGGTTGCCGCCTCCAGCATTACTGAAACCATGATTGCACCCATTTCACGCGCTGTGTGACATATGCATAACCTCTCGGTCAACCGGACCGCCTGCAAGCTGTGCTTGCAGGTTTCCTCCGCGCTTCGCGCTACGGCGGCCGGTTACCTCAAACGTTAGGCCTTTCTCGAATATGGAGCGTTAACCCGTCGAATGGCGTTATTGCGTTCTGCGGGAAGGGGAGGGTGATGAACGAGCTGCTGGCCGGAAATCTGTTTGTCAACGCGGCTCCTCCGTCGGAAGGGGAGCGCTTCGAGACACTCCTTGCCCACAAAAACCTCGTTGTCGAGCGGATCGTCAGTTCCGCCGACATCACACCGACCGAATATGTCCAGATCCAGGATGAGTGGGTGGTGCTGCTTCGCGGGGAGGCCTTGCTTGAGGTTGCAGGGAAAGCCCATGCGTTGAAGGCGGGCGACTATCTGTTCTTGCCGTCCGGCACGCCGCATGCGGTCCTGAAGACCAGCGAGGGCGCGCTGTGGCTTGTCGTGCATGTCCATCAGGACGCCCAGACTTGATACATGCGGCTCGCTCATTGAAAATTCCGCGAAATTCATCCCCTTATTAAAGGGGTGAGAGACAACAACAAGCACACGCTCTGCAGGTGAGACGGCGACCAGCCCCAATACCAAACCTCATTCAGGACGCCCAATGCTCACCACCTTCGTCATCCTCTATCTTGTCATCTCTATCGCCATCGGCCTGATCGCGGCGCGGCACGTGCATTCGGCGGGGGACTACATCACCGCCGGGCGCAGCCTGCCGATCTATATCGTCACGGCGATGGTGTTCGCCACCTGGTTCGGGGCGGAGACGGTGCTGGGCATTCCGGCAACCTTCCAGGAGGAGAACCTCGGTGGGCTGATCTCGGACCCGTTCGGCGCGGCGATCTGCCTGATCCTGTTCGGCCTCTTCTTCGCCAAGAAGCTGTACCGCCTCAACCTTCTGACCATCGGCGACTTCTACCGCAAGCGCTATGACCGCAAGGTGGAGGTCATCACCGGCATCGCCATTGCGCTGTCCTACCTCGGCTGGGTGTCGGCCCAGATCACCGCGCTGGGCGTGGTGTTCAACGTGCTGTCGGAAGGGGCGATCACTCAGGCGCAGGGGATCATGATCGGCGCGGCGGTGGTGTTCATCTACACCGTCGTCGGTGGCATGTGGTCGGTGGCGATGACGACCTTCTTCCAGATGATCGTGATCGTGATTGGCCTGTTCTACATCGCCTGGCTGGTCAGCGGCATGACCGGCGGGGTTTGGCCTGTGGTGGAGCACGCGGCCAAGGCCGAGAAGTTCGTGTTCTGGCCGGAGCTGAGCGCGGTGGCCTGGCTGGCGTTCATCTCCGCGTTCCTGACTGTGGCGTTCGGCTCCATCCCACAGCAGGACGTATTCCAGCGCGCCAACTCGTCGAAGAGTGCGGGCGTGGCGATGTGGGGCGCGATCCTGGGGGGGGTGTTCTACCTGCTGTTCGCCGCCGTACCGCTGTACCTGACCTATTCGGCCAACCTGATCGATCCGGGCTTGGTGCAGCGCCTGCTGTCCACCGATGCTGAGAGCATCCTGCCGGAGCTGATCAAGGGCCACCTGCCGCTGATCGCGCAAGTGATCTTCTACGGCGCGCTGCTGGCGGTGATCATGAGCACCGCGTCCGGCACCCTGCTGGCCCCTTCCGTGACCCTGTCGGAGAACGTGCTCAAGGGGTGGATGTTCAAGGACGTGCAGGACAAGGACATGCTGCGCATCACCCGTTTCGTGGTGGCGGTGTTCGCCATGGCGGTGACGCTGTATGCGCTGTGGGCGCTGGAAAATGAGACCGGTATCCACGCCATGGTGGAGGCCTCCTACAAGGTGACGCTGGTGGTGGCCTTCGCGCCGCTGGTGTTCGGGCTGTACTGGAAGCGCGCCAGCACCTTTGGCGCCTATGTCTCGATCGCCGTCGGCCTTTTGGTTTGGCTGCCGCTGGAGTTCATCATGCCGGATGCGGAGATCTCGCCGCATTTCTGGGGCTTTCTCGCCTCGATGGCCGGCATGGTCGTAGCGTCGCTGATGCGACCGGCCGGGCATGTGGCGGAGGAGCGCCCCGAGGCATCATGATTTTCTGATATGATTCGCGGACTTGTTTCGTCTTTTCTTATTGAAGGTTGACCATGTCCGCTCTGCCGAACTGCCCGAAATGCGGCTCTGAATACACCTACGAGGACGGCGCCATGCTCGTTTGCCCGGAGTGCGGGCATGAGTGGTCCAAGGATGCCGCCCCGGCCGAGGAGGCCTCGGATGCGCTGGTGGTCAAGGATGCGAACGGCAATATCCTGCAGGACGGCGACACCGTGACCGTGATCAAGGACCTGAAGGTCAAGGGTTCGTCCCTGGTCGTGAAGGTGGGCACCAAGGTCAAGAATATTCGCCTGGTGGAAGGCGACCACAACATCGACTGCAAGATCGACGGTATCGGGCCGATGAGCCTGAAGTCGGAGTTCGTGAAGAAGGGCTGATCCGCCCAGTCTTCCTCAAAGCCTCCGGCTGACCCGCACCAGGTCCTCGTCCGATTCCAGCATCTGGCGGCTGAAGCCGAGCCGGTCCGCCAGCGCCAGCATGGAGCGGTTGCGCGGCAGTACCTCGCCGATCAGCTCGCGCACGCCACGCTGGCGGGCGGATTCGATCAGCGTCTCGAGCAGCAGCGTGCCCACCCCCAGGCCGTGCCAAGCATCGGCCACCACCACGGCGAATTCAGCCGACTCGCCGTCCGGCTCGACGCTGTAGCGCGCCACGCCGATCTCTTCCTGCTGCCCGTCCTTCTCGAAGAGGGCGACGAAGGCCATCTCGCGGTCGTAATCGATCTGGGTGAAGCGCACCAGCATCTCGGGCGTCAGTTCCTCGATCGCACGCATGAAGCGCAGGTAGCGGCTCTCCTCGGACAGGCCGCGCACAAAGGCCTGCTCGAGCTCGGCATCCTCGGGGCGGATGGGCCGCAGAAGGATTTCACGGCCGTCGCTCAGCGTGGCCCGGTGGGCGAAGTGGGCAGGGTAGGGGTGGATGGCCATATGGGCGTAGGGTTCGGCCCCGTGCAGGGTGTCCGCCAGTTCGATGCGCGCGTCGACCGCCACCACGCCGAGCTCGCCGGCGAGGAGGGGGTTGATGTCCAGGGCGGCGATTTCCGGTAACTCACACACCATCTCCGAGACGCGCAGCAGCACCTGCTCGATCCGCTTCGGGTCCACCGCCGGGGCGTCGCGGAACTGCTCGAGCATGCGCGCGGCGCGGGTGCGGCGGACCAGGCGTTCGGCCAGCACGCTGTTGAGCGGCGGCAGGGCGATCGCGCGGTCGCGCAGGACCTCGACCGCCGTCCCGCCCAGGCCGAAGGCGATGACTGGCCCGAACACCGGGTCGCGGGTGACGCCGATCAAGAGTTCGCGCTTGTGCCCGACCTCGGCCATGCGTTCGATGGTCACCCCCTCGATCTCGACCTCGGGATGGCGGGCACGGACCTGGTCCAGCATGTCCTGCACCTGCTGGCGCGCGCTCTGCACGCTGCGCACGTTCAGGCGCACCCCGCCCACGTCGCTCTTGTGGGTGAGGGCCGGGGCGCTGATCTTGAGGGCGACGGGGAAGCCGATGCTTTCCGCCGCAAGCATGGCCTCGTTCGGGGTGCGCGCGAGGATGCTCGGGTTGGTGGGGATGTGGAAGGCGCTCAGCACCGCCTTGGATTCGCGCGTGGTCAGGACCGTGCGCCCCTCGCTGCGCGCGGCCTGCAGGATGAGGCGCGCGCCCTCCACGTCCGCGGGCATGTCGTCGCTTAAGGGCCCCGGGGTCTGCATCAGCAGGCGCTGGTTGCGGCGGTGGGCGACGAGGTAGGCCAGCGCCTCGACCGCCGTCTCGGGCGAGCGGAAGTGCGCTATCCCAGCCGCATCGAACAGGTCGCGCGCCTCACTGACCAGGGTCTCGCCCATCCAGCAGGCCAGCACCGGCTTATGGCTGGCCTTGGCCTGCTCGATCACCGCGCGGGCGCAGCCGGTGGGGTCGGTCATCGCCTGCGGGGTGAGCAGCACCACCATCATATCGACGGCGGGATCGGCCAGGCACAGGCGCACCGCCTCGCCGTAGCGCTCCGGGGTCGCGTCGCCAAGGATGTCGACCGGATTGCCTTTCGACCAATGGGCGGGCAGCACGGCATCGAGTGTCTCCACCGTCTTGGCCCCGAGCTGCGCGAGCGGCAGGGCGAGGTCGGCGGCGCGGTCGGTGGCCATCACCCCCGGTCCGCCGCCGTTGGTCAGGATGAGCAGGTTCTCGCCACGCAGGCTGAGTCCCTGGGCCAGGGTCTGCGCGGCGGAGAACCACTGCGTGATGCGCTCCACGCGGACCACGCCGGCGCGCTCGAGGGCGGCGTCGAACACGTCGTCACCGCCGATCATGGCGCCGGTATGGGTGGCCGCGGCATGCGCCCCCTCGGCATGGCGCGCGGACTTGAGCACGATCACCGGCTTCATCCGCGCGGCGGCGCGCAGCCCGGACAGGAAGCGGCGCGCATGGCGTACGCCCTCGACGTAGAGCAGGATGCCGCGGGTCTGCGGGTCGAGGGCGAGGTAGTCGAGCACATCGCCGAAATCGACGTCTGCCGCATCACCGGTGGATGCGATGGCCGAGAAACCGATGCCGCGCGCCTGTGCCCAGTCGAGCACCGCCGTCACCAGCGCCCCGGACTGGGACACGAGCGCGAGCTGCCCGGGCAGGGCCTGGTTGTGGCTGAAGGTGGCGTTCAGGCCGATGGCGGGGCGCATGATGCCAAGGCAGTTGGGGCCGATCAGGCGCATGCGGTAACGCTGGGCCACCTCCACGCATTCGCGTTGCAGGCGCTGGCCGTCCACGCCAGCCTCGCCGAAGCCTGCGGAGAGGATCACCGCCCCCTTGAGGCCTGCCGCCCCGCACTGGCGCAGGATGTTGGGCACCGTCGGGGCGGGGGTGGCGATGACGGCGAGATCGACGTCGTGCTCGACCCGGCTCAGGTCCGGATGACAATGCAGCCCCTGCACCTTCTTGTGCTTGGGGTTGACCGGCACGATCGCACCCTTGAAGCCCGCCTTGATCAGGTTGGCGAGGACCATGGCACCGACCGAGCCCTCGCGCTCGCTCGCGCCGAACAGGGCCACGCCACGCGGGTTGAAGAGCTGTTCCAGAATGTGAGCGCCCATAATCCTTCATTTCCCTGCCATGATTGGCTTACATGATGACGGAAAAGGATGGCGCCTGCATGAATCTCGCCCTGATCACCCATCCCGACTGCCTGCGGCACAGCAATGGACCGCATCATCCGGAGAACGCCGGACGACTCGAGGCCATCTTCGACCACCTCATCGCCACCGGTCTCGACCCCTGGCTGGTGCACCTGGGGGCGCCGCAGGCGACGCGCGAGGACCTGCTGCTCGCCCATGAGGCATGCTATGTCGACCGCCTGTTCGAGCTCGCCCCGGCCACCGGCATGGTGGAGATCGATGGCGATACGGCCATGAACCCGCACACCCTGCCGGCCGCCCTGCGCGCGGCAGGCAGCGGGATCGCGGCGGTGGATTGGGCGCTGGAGCAGGCCGGCCGGCGAGCCTTTTGCGCCATCCGCCCGCCGGGGCATCATGCGGGGAGGGCACGGCCTGCCGGCTTCTGCCTGTTCAACAACGTGGCCATCGCCGCCCGGCACGCGCTGGAGCGGAAGGGGCTTACGCGGGTGGCCATCGTCGATTTCGACGTCCATCATGGCGATGGCACCGAGGACATCGTTGCGGGGGATCCGCGCATCCTGTTCTGCTCAAGCTTCCAGCATCCCTTCTACCCGCACTCAGGCACGCCGCCGAGGGCAGGCAACTGCCTGCCTGTGCCCTTGCCCGCCGGCACGGCGGGCCCTGCCTGGCGCGAGGCGGTCGCGGCAAGCTGGTTCGAGCGGCTCACGACCCATGCGCCCCAGCTGATCCTCGTTTCTGCGGGCTTTGACGGCCACCGCGAGGACGATATGTCCCACTTCGCCCTCATTGAGGACGACTATGCCTGGATCACCGGGGAGGTGGTGCGCATCGCCGCGCGCCATGGCCAGGGCCAAGTCGTCTCCATGCTGGAAGGCGGCTATGCGCCGAATGCCCTCGCGCGCAGTGTGGCTGCCCATCTGCGTGCCTTGATGGACAATTGAGCGCACGAAAAAGGCCGGTGGTTTTGCCACCGGCCCCGGGGTGTTCAGGCACGGATGCCGGATCAGGCGTTGCGCAGTCCCTTGACCCAGGCCTCCATCGCCTGGGTGGCGACCGGCATCGGCGGCTCCATGAAGTTGATCACGAACTTGTCGCCGAGGTCCGCCACGCCGATGGAGCGCGGGCGCACCGCCATCACGTGCGGGTTGGGCAGGGCGATACCGAAGCAGAACACGATGATCTTGGCGTCGAGGATATTCGGCGCCACCTGGCCCTCGGGCAGCCCCTTGGTATGGGCGTAGTGGTCGAAGGTCGCGATGTAGGTCGCGACCGGGTGGGCGTCGATCTTCTCCTTCAGATGGGCGATGATCGCGTCCACGCTCTGGAAGGTGGTCTCGGACTTGGGCAGCTCCAGCTCGAATACCGGATACTTTTCCATCAGGACGGTCTGTTTCATGGCTGTTTCCTCGATAAAATTGATGCTCGATAATAGCAGTTAATTATTAACCCATGCCGTCCGCTCCGTCCAATCCCGAGTCGCAGGCTCGGTTGTTGCGCCTCGCCACGTGGGCCAGCCTGGCCACCGCGCTGGCCCTGATCGCGGCCAAGCTGGGCGGCTGGTGGCTCACCGATTCGGTCAGCCTGCTGGCCTCCCTGCTCGACTCCTCGGCCGATCTTGTCGCCTCGCTGCTGACCTTCCTCGCGGTGCGCTGGTCGCTGGTGCCGCCGGACCACGACCACCGTTTCGGGCACGGCAAGGCCGAGGCGCTCGCGGCCCTTGCCCAGTCGATGTTCATCCTCGGTTCGGCCGTCATGCTCAGCCTGCAGGGCCTGGACCGCCTGATCCATCCCCAGCCCCTGAAGCAGAGCGACGTTGGCCTGGCGGTGATGGTGTTCTCTATCGTCCTCACCCTGGCGCTGGTGACCTTCCAGTACAGCGTGGCGCGGCGCACCGGATCGACCGCGATCCGCGCCGACGCCCTGCATTACGCCACCGACCTGCTGTCGGGGTTCGCGGTCATCGCCGCCCTGCTCCTGAGCCAGTGGGGCTTCCCGCGTGCCGATGCCGTCATCGGCCTGCTGATCGCCGCCTACGTGGCCCGGAGCGCGGTCCAGATCGCGCGCGACGCGCTGGACCAGTTGATGGACCGCGAACTGCCCGCCGCGATCGGCGAACAGGTCCGCGCCCTGGCCTTGGGAGTCCCGGGCGTGCGCGGCATCGCCAGCCTGCGCACGCGCCAGTCCGGCTGCATCTATTTCTTCGAGGTGTATGTCGTCCTCGACGATGCGATCACCCTGCGGGCTGCCCACCACGTCGGCGACGAGGTGCGGGCCGCGATCCAGGACGCCTTTCCCGGCGCCGACATCGTGATCCACGAGGAGCCGGCCAGCGTGCTTGGGACAACCGCCCACGCTGCGGCACAATAGCCGGCCCTCTCAACACCCCCTGCCGCATGACCACTCCCATCCTGCCGAACCGCGACGTCCTTCTTTTCCATCTCAGCCACAACGACCTCGACGGTTACGGCGCGCAGTACATGACCCGCGCCGCCGGTTTCCGCGCCCGCTACTACAACGCCGACTACCGCGACGTGCCGGCGGTGCTTGAGCGCATCTTCGCCGACATGGCCAAGGTCAGGGAGCCATCCCTGCTGCTGATCACCGACCTCAACCTGACCGCCGAGCAGGCCGACATGGTGGCCCGCCGCATCCAGGGCATGGGAGGCAGCGAATCGACCGCCCCCAGTCCCGCTCCAGCCAGGAATGGGCTGCTCAGCCCGGATATGGCGGCCATGCTCAAGCAGACGCTCGCGGGCGAGCGTCCCAAGCCCGAAGTCATGCTGCTGGATCACCACGCCACGGGCGAGGACGCCGCCGCCAAGCACGCCTGGTACCACCTGGACACCAGTCGCTGCGCCAGCCGTCTGGCCTTCGAGGCCGTCGCGCCCTACCTGGACGATGCGGCGCGCGCGCTGTACGCCGCGCGGGCCGACTTCATCGACGTGGGCGACCGCTGGCTGAAGGAGGACGCGCGCTTCCACCGCTCGATCTTCCTCATCGGCCTGATGATGGAAGACGATCAGCTCGCCCCGCCGCTGGACGAGGTCAAGCGCGAGTACCGCTTCCACCTGATGGAATCCTTCTTCCGCCGCATGGAGGAAGGCGCGAGCCTGGAGGCGCTGGAGCGCGCGGTGTACGACTTCCGCAAGGACTTCCTCAAGGGGCGTGTCGATGATGGCGTGTACGCCGACAGCGAGACCCCGCTGAAGGACAAGTTCCACAAGCTCTCCGCCCTGATGCTGCCGGAGGGTTCGGTCCCGATGCTGCGCATCGACGGCTACCGTGCCGGCATCTTCTTCAACTGGCCACACGACGTGTTCCGCGGCGTGGTGATGGAACTGATGGAGAACCAGGGCAAGATGGACATGGCCATCCGCGTCGGCGGCAACGGCCGCATGTCGCTGCGCTCCAACAACGGCGTGGATGTCGGCATCATCGCCGGCCGCTATTTCGAGGGCGGCGGCCATCCCGGCGCAGCCGGCGGCGTGCTCAAGGACACCCGCCTGAAGGACGTGAACCAGGCCCTGCGCGCCATCAGCCAGGCCATCGTCGACAGGAAGGGCCAGGTCGAGACGCTCTAAGCCGCGATGTTCCCCTCCAAGTACATCACCCCCGAGGGCCATGCCCGCCTGACCGAGGAGCTGGACGACCTGTGGCGCGTGCAGCGCCCCAGGGTCGTGCAGGCAGTGGCCGAGGCCGCCGCGCTGGGCGACCGTTCGGAGAACGCCGAGTACATCTACGGCAAGAAGATGCTGCGCGAGATCGACCGCCGCGTGCGTTTCCTGCGCAAGCGGCTGGACGGCATGGTGGTGGTCTCATCCCCGCCCTCCGACCCCAGCCGGATCTTCTTCGGTGCCTGGGTGAGGCTTGAGGACGAGGACGGGCAGGAGCTTGAGGTGCGCATCGTCGGCCCGGACGAGTTTGACCCCAAGCGCAACTGGATCAGCCTCGACTCCCCCATGGCCCGCGCCCTGATGCGCAAGCAGGTGGACGATGAGGTGATCGTACACACCCCCGCCGGGGAGAAGAGCTACGTCATCCTCGGCATACGCTACGCGCCCTGAGCACTCACCCCAGGGCCGTTGCACGAAGCTCGCCTCCAGCGCACGCCGATCGTGCTGTCCGTCCTTGGTTTGGCCGTAGGAGGCCCGCCCTCGGGCCGATAGTCCATGCACGACAAGCCTGTCGCGGCGAAGGCGCCGCTCCTACGCGAGCTCCCAGGTCGATGATCCAAGCTCAATCGCCCTGTCACTCGCCCCGGTCTGCCTCCCGTTGGGACGCTCCCTCGGCCGGTGGCATGGGCGAGAGATAGCCCGCGAGCAGGAGCAGGAGGCCGACGCCGACAAAGGAGACGATGCGCTCCAAGGTGTCGCGCCCGGCCAAGTCGAACAGGAACAGCTTCACCACCACCACGCCGAGCAGGGCGGCGGCGACCAGCCACAGAGTCCGCTGTTTGAGGCGGCTCGCCACGACCATCAGCACCAACCCGGTGACGGTCCAGGCGATGGAGAAGGTGGCCTGGGCGAGGGTGGAATCCAGCATGGCCGCGAAATCCAGTGGCAGCCCGGCGTAGTAATGCAGGCTGCGCGCCAGGATGGCGTTGAGCCAGAGGAAGGCCATGCTGCCGAGGATGGGCAGCAGGCGCCGGAGGGGCAGGGCGGGACGCAGTTCACAGTTCGCCAGCCCATCGCGCAGCAGCACCAACAAGACGAGGCCAATGGCGAGATCCAGCGGGTTGAGCAGCGGCAGGTAGGGCAGCGGCCAAGGAGGGGGCAGCGAACCCAGGTTGACGTACACGATCCACAGGAAGAGGACGCCGGAGAGTCCGTCGCCGGCCAGGCCACGGTAGGCCCCGGGATGGGTGGCTACTGGCCAGCGCCGCCATGCGTCCAGACTGGCCAGGATGGCTGCGGGCACCAGGCCCCAGACGATCTCACGCCAGCGGCCATCCAGGCCAAAGGTGCTGGTGATGAGCCAGTCCAGCTCCCGTGCAAGCAGCAGGGCCAGCAGCCAGACTGTCCCCGCGTGGACCCAAGCGGCAGCGCTGACCGGCCAGCCCCGGCGGTCGCTCCACCACAGCATCAGCAGCATGACGGCGAAGGCCAGCGGCCAGGCGACGGCCCCGCCGTGCGCCGTGGGATGGGCTTGGCTCACGAGGCTTACGAAAGTCAGCAGGGCGAGCAGCACGAGATAGGCGATCGGCAGATGATGCAGCACCGTCCACTCGATCCGCTCGGCGAGCAGACGCGCGGCGGCCGTGGATAAGGCGACATAGGCCAGCCAGGCGGCGAGCACCTCCGAGCCGGGCAGGGTGCGCACAAGATCTGCATGTCCACCGAGCAGCCACCAGGCCAGGCCCCAGAGCAGCAGCACCGTGCCTGCCTGCTTGGCACGCAACTGGTAGGCGCTGAACAGGCCGGCCAGGCCGAGCATGGCGGTACCGAGATACTCGGCATTGAGCAGCGGCAGGGCCGTCGGCGCGGGGCGGGCATCGAGCAGGTACAGCAGGCCAGCCCCGAACTGCAACAGCAGGCCGAACTGAACCGCCAGCCTTCGCCCCTGACGCAGGCCGATCCACAGAATGCCTGCGCCCTCCAGGGCCCAGGCCGCGCTGCTCCAGCGTCCATCCACGGCAAAGGGGAGGGCGAGTGAGGCGAAGATCACCCCCAGGGCGAGAAAGGCCTCAGTCAACTGCCGCAGCTTCTCGCCCGCCCAGCGCCAGAGTCCCGCAGCCAGCAGCAGGTAGACTCCGCCGAGGACGAAGGCGCTCCAGGCCAGACCGTATTCGAACTCCCGCACCAGGGCCGCCTGCAGGCCAAAGCCGATCAGCGGCGGGCCAAACACCATGCTGGCGTGGACGTAGTCACGCAGATCCGCCGCGCGATGGAGGGCATACAGCACGGTGCTGGCGAGGAAGATCAGGAAGAACAGGATGAGAAAAGGCTCGGTGGTGGCGAAGTCCTGCGGACGGTAGCGCAGCACGCCCCAAGCCGTGCCGATGACGAAGGTGAACAGAAAGCCCAGCAGGTTCAGCTCGCCCCAGGCTTTGCGCCAAGCGACCAGCAGGATGCCCAGATTGAGGATGGCGTAATAGCCAAACAGTTCCACATGGCGGCCGGTGTCGCTCGCGGTGAGCACGGGGGCGAGGAAGCCGCCCACCACCCCCAGGGATGCGAGGCTGCGCGCGTCCTGCAGGATGGCGAGTCCGGCGGACAGGACGACCACCGCCAGCATCAGCGGGAAAGTTGCCCCGGCGGGCAGCAGGTCGTACAGCCGGAAGGCGGCGTAGAGGGTGAGGTAGAGCATGCCGATACCGCCGCCCTGAAGGGCGAGGGCATAGCCGCGCCGGTGCTCGCGCAGGCGCCAGCCCAGGGCCAGCAGGGCTACCCCGCCCGCGCCGACCAGGGCAAGCCGCAGTTCGATGGGAAAGGCGATGCGCGCGGCGGCGTATTTGAGCAGGAAGGCCAGGCCGAAGAACAGCACCACCACGCCCACCTTGACGACGAGGTTGCCCTCGGCGAGGAAGGCGCGCAGGGGACCGGGCAGGCGGTCGATGAGCGGCGGCCGTTCCTCGCGCGTGGTGGCAGGGAAGGTCCAGGCCGTCGCCGGCGAGGGGGCGGGCTCCGGCAGGGGCGCCTCCGCGGGCTGAGTCGGTCCCTCCTCCTGCTCCTGTGGATGAGCCTCGACCTCCATGGCCGGCGCGGACGCCTGCGCGCCACGCAGGACGGCCACATCCTCGCGCACCGCCCGCAGCTCGTCGCTCAGGGCGATCACCCGCCCGAGCAGGTAGCCGAGCAGCGCACCGAAGATGGCGCCGGGCAGGCCGAGGGTGGAGAAGCCGAACAGCAGGCCGAGGATGAGGAGGATCCAGGTCATGTTCAGTGTCTTGAGACGGGCGCGGTAGTGTCCTGACTATAGCGGGTGGGTATCCCTTTCATTGCCTCCGCCGGCGCCAGTCGCCGTGCCAAAGCCGATGCCCGCGCCGGGGCACGTGGGGATAAAGATAGATCCATGCGGGCCCGCGCGCTGTTTGGATGAGGTGACGCTGGTACTCGCGCGGGCAGTTCTCGTAGGCGTCCAACCGGCGCAGTAGGGGCGGAGGTACGGCGTACAGCTCGCCATGCACCCGCCCGTGGCCTCGACGCACCGCGGCAGGGTAGGGGCCAAGGTGGTACAACATGAAGCCAGGTGGCGTTTGAGCGCGGCCGAGCAGGCGCGCTTCCCGCATCAGCCGATGGGCAGGCTGCCCCCGCATCAGGGTCCCGTAGACGAACAGAAGCGTCGCCGGGGCCTTTCCCGACCGATTTCCGGGCTTGCACGCCGGTGCCGGGTTACAATGATGACCATTGCTTATCAAACGAATGTCCATGCGTATTCCTGAACTGTTATCTCCGGCCGGCACTCTGAAGAACATGCGCTACGCCTTCGCCTATGGCGCGGACGCGGTCTATGCCGGCCAGCCTCGCTACAGCTTGCGCGTGCGCAACAATGACTTCCTCGAGGACAACCTCGCCATCGGCATCCGCGAGGCGCATCAGCTTGGCAAGAAGTTCTTCGTCGCCATGAACGTGATGCCGCACAACGCCAAGGTGCGCACCTTCCTGCGCGATGTCGAGCCCATCATCGAGATGGGGCCCGATGCCCTGATCATGGCCGACCCCGGCCTGATCATGATGGTACGCGAACGCTGGCCGGAGATGCCCATCCACCTCTCGGTGCAGGCCAACACGGTGAACTACGCCGGGGTGAAATTCTGGAAGTCCGTCGGCGTGGAGCGCGTGATCCTCTCGCGCGAACTGTCGCTGGACGAGATCGCCGAGATCCGCCAGGAGTGCCCGGACACCGAGCTCGAGGTGTTCGTGCACGGCGCGCTGTGCATCGCCTACTCGGGCCGCTGCCTGCTGTCCGGCTACTTCAACCACCGCGACCCGAACCAGGGCACCTGCACCAACGCGTGCCGCTGGGAATACAAGACCGTTCAGGGTGAGGAAGATGCCGCCGGCGTGATTCGCCCACCGGCCGAGGCGGTCATCTCCATGGACGCCATCAACGCCGCAATGAAGGCGGGCGTGTCGGGCGATGCGCGCCACCCGCTCGCCGACCAGGTCTACCTGCTTGAGGAGGCCAGCCGCCCGGGCGAGCTGATGCCGATCTTCGAGGACGAGCATGGCACCTACATCATGAACTCGAAGGACCTGCGCGCGATCGAGCACGTGCAGAGGCTGACCGAGATCGGCGTCGACTGCCTGAAGATCGAGGGCCGCACCAAGAGCCACTACTACGCCGCCCGCACCGCGCAGATCTACCGCCAGGCCATCGATGATGCCGTCGCCGGCCGGCCGTTCGACCCGTCCCTGTTCGGCAAGCTCGAGTCGCTCGCCCACCGCGGCTACACCGACGGCTTCTTCGTCCGCCATCACACGCAGGACTACCAGAACTATCTCGAGGGCGCTTCGCGCAATCATGCGCAGCAGTTCGTCGGCGAGATCGTCGGCCGCGATCCGGGAACCGGCATGGCCGAGGTGGAGGTGAAGAACAAGATCAGCGTTGGCGACCGCATGGAGCTGATCCTGCCCTCCGGCAACCATGACTTTGTGGTCGAGGAGATGCGCGACCTTGAGGGCCGGCCGCTGGCCGAGGCCCCCGGCAGCGGCTGGCGCGTGCGTCTGCCGCTGCCTGCCGAGCAACTGGAGCTGGGTCTCTTGGCCCGCTACCTCTAAGGGCCTGCCGATGTTTGGCCGTCTTGACCGCTACCTGATCCGCGAGGCCCTGGTGGCCATGCTCGCCGTGAGCGGTGTGCTGTGGATCGCGATGATGGCCAATATCGGCGTGCAGCTGTTTGGCACCGCCATGCACGGCGCGCTGCCGGTACAGATCCTCCCCGGCCTGCTGTGGGCCAACGGCATCAAGTTCCTGCTGTTCATCCTGCCCATCGGCGGCTTTCTCGGCCTGCTGCTGGCCTTCGGCCGGCTGTACCGCGATCAGGAAATCCCGGTGTTGTTGGCCTGCGGCGCTTCGCCTTTGCGTCTGCAGCGTCCCGTTCTCTGGGTGGCTTTGCCGTGGGCGCTGCTGGTCGCCTGGCTGGCCCTGGTGCAATGGCCTGCCACCCAGAGCGCACGCGACGAGATGCTGCAGCAGGCGCGCACTGCCGCCCTGTACGAGCGCCTGCCGATCGGCCGTTTCCTGGTGGCGGACCAGGGCAGGGTGACGGTCTACGCCGAACGGCTGGCCAAGGACGGGCGCACCCTCGAGGAGGTGTTCGTGCATACCCGACTGTCGGATGGTGAGGGGGTCGAACGCGCACGCCGCGCCCGGCTGATCGAGGATGAGGACGGTGTGCGGCAACTGGTGCTGGAGGACGGGCGGCGTTACGACGGCCTGATGGGCCAGGGCGACTGGCGTGTGCTGGAGTTCGCCGAGCACCGCATCGATCTGGGCCTCGAGCGCAGTCCGGCAGCGGCGCAACGCAAGCGCGCGGCGATGCACACCCACGAGCTCTGGCAGTCCGGCAAGCCGCATGACCACGCGGAGCTGATCAAGCGTGTGGCCCAGCCGGTCAGCGCGCTGCTTCTGGCCCTGCTGGCCCTGCCGCTCGCACGCGTGGCACCGCGCCAGGGGCGTTTTGCCCGCCTCGGGGCCGGCATCCTGATCTACGTGGCCTACTACAACCTCATCACCCTGTCCGCCAAGATGGTGCAGGATGGTCGCCTGGATGCTTCGGTCGGCTTCCTGCTGCCGCACCTGCTCCTGCTGGCGCTGATCGGCGTGCTGTTCTGGCGCCACGGGGCTTTCGCACGCACGCCCGGGAGGGTCGGTCATGCGGCTTGACCTCTACGTCCTGCGCACGGTTCTTGGCGGTACCCTGGTCACGCTTGGTGCACTGCTCGGGCTCGCGGTGATCCTGCTGCTGCTGGACGAGATCGACAAGGTGGAGGGGGCCTACACCCTCGGCAAGGTGCTGGTCTTCGTCCTCTACATGCTGCCGGGCTACATGCTGGAGTTTTTCCCCCTCGCCACCCTGGTCGGCAGCCTGATGGTCCTGGGGCAGCTCGCCGCAGGCAACGAGATCACCGCCATGCGCGCCGCCGGGGTCTCGCTCGGCAGGCTGGCGCGGCCGGTGCTGGTCGCCGGGGTCCTGCTCGGGCTCGTCGGCATGCTGATCGGGGAGACCCTCGGCCCGCTGGGCCAGACCCAGGCGCGCCTGATGCGGGCCGAGGCGCTGGGGCACACCCTTTCCATGCAGGGCGATCAGGGGCTGTGGCTGCGCGAGCAGGAGCGCTTCGTGCATGTAGGCTATGTCACCCCCGGCGGCGAGCTGCATCAGGTACGTGCCTTCACCTTCGGTCCCGACCAGACCCTGCGCGAGGCCATCCTCATCGACCAGGCCACCCCCAGTGCCCAGGGCTGGGATGCGCGCAAGGTGAGCAGCAATACCTTCCGGCCCGAGGCCGTGAGCATGGCGTTCGATGCCGAGCGCAGCCTGCCCGCCCTGGTGCCGGCCAAGCTGCTGAACGTGCTGGTCGTTCTGCCCCAGTACATGAGCATGGGCGAGTTGTGGCGCTATGCACGTTTCCTGGATGCCAACGGTCTGGAAAGCGCCTCCTACTGGCTGGCCTGGTGGGGCAAGTTGTTTGCCCCGCTGCAGGTGGTGGCCATGCTGCTTCTGGCCCTGCCTTTTGCCCTCGCCACCCGGCGATCGGGCGGGGCAGGGCAGCGTATGGTCATCGGCATCCTGCTGGGGCTCGCCCTGCTCATCCTCACCCGCCTGCTGACCCAGGGCGGTCTTTTGCTCGGCCTGCCCCCGATGCTTGCCGCGCTGCTCCCGCCCGTGCTGTTTCTCGCTATCGCCATCCTGGCCCTGCAGCGCCGGGTGGTCTAGAAATCGTCAAGGCAGACACATCCCATGCGTCCCGATCTCACCGAGCACATCGAACATCTGCCCGTCGGTCGCTTCACCGAGAAGGCCTACCTCGACTATGCCATGTACGTCATCCTCGACCGCGCCCTGCCGCACGTCGGGGATGGCCTCAAGCCGGTGCAGCGCCGCATCGTCTACGCCATGTCGGAGCTGGGTCTGTCGGCCGCGGCCAAGCACAAGAAGTCCGCCCGCACGGTGGGCGACGTGATCGGCAAGTACCATCCGCATGGCGACTCGGCCTGCTACGAGGCCATGGTGCTGATGGCGCAGCCGTTCTCCACGCGCTATCCCCTGATCGACGGCCAAGGCAACTGGGGCTCCCCGGACGAACCCAAATCCTTTGCCGCCATGCGCTACACCGAGGCGCGCCTGACCCCCTACGCGCGCCTGTTGCTGAGCGAGCTGGAACAGGGCACGGTCGACTTCCAGCCGAACTTCGACGGCACCCTTGACGAACCGGCGCTGCTGCCCGCGCGCGTGCCGAACGTGCTGCTCAACGGCACCACCGGCATCGCCGTGGGCATGGCCACCGACATCCCGCCCCACAACCTGCGCGAGGTCGTGCAGGCCTGCGTGCATCTGCTCGATGATCCCGCAGCCGACACCGCGGCCCTGTGCAGCCACCTGCCGGGGCCCGATTTCCCCACCGCGGGCGAGATCATCACCCCGCGCGACGAGCTGCTGAAGATGTACGAGAGCGGCCAGGGTTCGGTACGCCAGCGCGCACGCTACGAGGTCGAAGACGGCGACATCGTCATCACCGCCCTGCCGTACCAGGTCTCGGGCAGCAAGGTGCTGGAGCAGATCGCCGCCCAGATGCAGGCCAAGAAGCTGCCGCTGGTGACGGATCTTCGCGATGAGTCCGACCACGAGCACCCGACGCGCCTGGTAATCGTGCCGCGCAGCCGCAACGTGGACATCGAGGCCCTGATGGCCCACCTGTTCGCCACCACGGACCTTGAGCGCAGCTACCGCGTCAACATGAACGTGATCGGCCTCGACGGCCGCCCGCGCGTCATGTCGCTGCGCGGCCTGCTCGGCGAATGGCTGAACTACCGCATCGAGACCGTGCGCCGCCGGGTGCAGTGGCGCCTGGAGCGTGTCGAGCGCCGCCTGCACATCCTCGACGGCCTGCTGATCGCCTTCCTCAACATCGACGAGGTCATCGCCATCATCCGTCACGAGGACGAGCCCAAGCCGGTGCTGATGGAGCGTTTCGGGCTGTCCGACACCCAGGCCGAGGCCATCCTCGAACTCAAGCTGCGCCACCTCGCGCGCCTCGAGGAGATGCAGCTGCGCGGCGAACAGGCCGATCTCGCCCGGGAGCGCGACGGACTGCGCGAGCTGCTCGACGATGAATCGAAGCTGCGGGGCAGGGTGCGCGAGGAGCTGCTGGCCGACGCCGAGACCCATGGCGATCCGCGCCGCGCACCGCTGGTCGAGGCCAGCGCGGCCCAGGCCCTGGACGAGACTGCCCTGATCCAGAGCGAGCCGGTCACCGTCGTGCTCTCGCAGCAGGGCTGGGTGCGCCTGGCCAAGGGGCATGACGTGGACGGGACAAGCCTCGCCTACCGCACCGGCGATGCCTTCCAGGCCCAGGCCACGGGGCGCAGCACCCAGCTCGCGGTGTTCCTCGACAGTACCGGCCGCGCCTACAGCATCCCCGCGCACACGCTGCCGTCCGCGCGCGGGCACGGCGAACCGCTCACCGGCCGCCTTAGCCTGCCTGCGGGCGTCCAGGTGCCTTATGTGCTGCTCGGTCCGGCGGAGGATCGCTACCTGTTCGCCTCCAGCGCCGCCTTCGGCTTCGTCGCACCGCTGGAACAGGCCCACAGCCGTCAGCGCGCGGGCAAGGCGCTGATCACCGTGCCAGACGGGGCACGCCTGCTGGCCCCGGCGGCCGTGCGCGAGGGTGATGGATGGGTCGCCCTCCTGGGCGGCGGTAATCTGCTCATCTTCCCCCTCGAGGACCTGCTCGAGGAGGGCCGCGGCGGGCGTGGCAGCAAGCTCATGGCCCTGGGCCGGGACGAGCCGCTGCTCGCCGTCACCCTGCTCGGCAAGGACGACAGCCTGCGCGTGCACACAGCAAACCGCTACCTCAACCTTTCCCCCGCCGACTGGCAGGCCATGGTTGGCCAGCGCGCCCGCCGCGGCCGTCCCTTGCCGCGCGGCTTCACAAGGGCTGAGCGATTGGAAACCGTACGTTCCGGCGATTGAATTCTTGACGGAAATCCCTATCTAATAAGCCGCATCCCCATTGAAGGAAAAAACGACGCATGAAACGCATCTTCCTGTTCCTTGCCACCAACATCGCGATCATGATCGTGCTCACCCTGTCGTGGAGCATCATCTCGCGCGTGTTCGGCCTCGGAGCGATGAATGGACCGGGCGGTCTCAATCTTGGCAGCCTGCTGGTGTTCGCGGCCGTGTTCGGCTTCGGCGGCGCCTTCATCTCGCTGATGATGTCCAAGTGGGTCGCCAAGCGTAGCGTGGGTGCGCAGGTCATCGAGCAGCCGAGCAACTCCACCGAGCTGTGGCTGATGGAGACCGTGCGCCGTCAGGCCGACAAGGCCGGCATCAAGATGCCGGAGGTCGCGATCTACGACTCCCCCGAGATCAACGCCTTCGCCACCGGCCCGAGCCGCAACAACGCGCTGGTCGCGGTGAGCACCGGCCTGCTCAACTACATGAACCGCGACGAGGCCGAGGCCGTCATGGCGCACGAGATCGGCCACGTGGCGAACGGCGACATGGTTACCCTGACCCTGATCCAGGGCGTGGTGAACACCTTCGTCATCTTCTTCGCCCGCATCATCGGCAACTTCGTCGACCGCGTGGTGTTCAAGAACGAGGAAGGCAACGGCATCGCCTATATCGTCACCAGCATCATCGCGGAGCTGGTGCTGGGCATCCTCGCCAGCGTCATCGTCATGTGGTTCTCCCGCCAGCGCGAATTCCGCGCGGATGCCGCCGGCGCGAGCCTGGCCGGCCGTCACAAGATGATCGCCGCGTTGGAGAAGCTGCGCGCCATGCACGAGCCCAGCCATCTGCCGAGCCAGATGGCGGCCTTCGGCATCAATGGCGGCCGCCCGAGCCTGGCCAAGCTGTTCATGACCCACCCGCCGCTGGAAGAGCGCATCGCGGCCCTCAAGAACGCCGCTTGATCCAGGCCCGTCTGGGCGGAAAGCAGGAAGGCCGCATCATGCGGCCTTCCTTGTCTCAGGGGGATGGGAAACTTCTCACATCCCCTTGTCCAGCCGCCCGACGGCGCAGCTGACGAACGAACGGGCCTTGGCCCCCATCGCCTGCATGCCTTCCGCGCTGCCCTTCTCGGGGTAGCCCATCGACCTGAGGCGGTCGAGGGCCTGACCGCGCACATCCCTGTCCGCCGCGATCAGCACGCTCTCTCCACCGAGGTCGACCTCCACCGAGATCACGCCGGTTATCTTGAGCAGTCCGGTGCGGATGCTGTTGGCACAGCCACTGCACTTGATGTTGTCAACCACGATGATGATGTCCATCAGCTAGCCTCCGCGGATGCCGGACGCCTTTGGACGGCCCCTGGCATGAAGGTTATTCGGGTGCATTGCCGTGTAGAATAGTTCATCTTTCCGTCCAGTGTTCCGAGGGATGCCATGCCCGTCTACCGTTCCCGCACCACCACCCACGGCCGCAACATGGCCGGCGCCCGCGCCCTGTGGCGCGCCACCGGCATGAAGGATGGCGATTTCGACAAGCCGATCATCGCCATCGCCAACTCCTTCACCCAGTTCGTGCCGGGTCACGTCCACCTCAAGGACATGGGGCAGCTGGTGGCTCGAGAGATCGAGAAGGCGGGTGGTGTGGCCAAGGAGTTCAACACCATCGCGGTGGACGATGGCATCGCCATGGGCCATGGCGGCATGCTGTACTCCCTGCCGAGCCGCGACCTGATCGCCGACTCGGTCGAGTACATGGTCAACGCCCACTGCGCCGACGCGCTGGTGTGCATCTCCAACTGCGACAAGATCACCCCGGGGATGCTGATGGCCGCGTTGCGCCTGAACATCCCGGTGATCTTTGTCTCTGGCGGCCCGATGGAGGCCGGCAAGACCCGTCTTGCGGGCAAGGTCATCAAGCTCGACCTGGTCGACGCGATGATCGAGGCCGCCAATCCGAACACCTGCGATGCCGACGTCGAGCAGATCGAGCGTTCCGCCTGTCCGACCTGCGGTTCCTGCTCCGGCATGTTCACCGCCAACTCGATGAACTGCCTGACCGAGGCGCTGGGCCTGTCCCTGCCGGGCAATGGCTCGCTGCTGGCCACCCATGCCGACCGCAAGGAGCTGTTCCTCGAGGCCGGCCGCACCATCGTCGAGCTGGCCCGCCGCTACTACGAGCAGGATGACGAGCGCGTGCTGCCACGCTCCATCGCCACCTTCGAGGCGTTCGAGAACGCCATGGCGCTGGACATCGCGATGGGCGGCTCGAGCAACACCGTGCTGCACCTCCTCGCCGCCGCGCACGAGGCCAAGGTGGAGTTCACCATGGCCGACATCGACCGCATCAGCCGCAAGGTGCCGCACCTCTCCAAGGTTGCGCCCAGCACCCACCAGTACCACATGGAAGACGTGCACCGCGCCGGCGGCGTGTTCGGCATTCTCGGCGAGCTGGACCGCGCCGGCCTGATCCACACCGGCTGCCACACCGTGCACAGCAACACCATCGGCGAGGCGCTGGATCAGTGGGACATCGCGCGTCCGTCCGCCTCCGAGGCGGCCAGGACCCGCTACCTTGCCGGCCCCGCCGGCATCCCGACCCAGACGGCCTTTTCCCAGGACACCCGCTGGCCGGACCTCGACCTCGACCGCGCAGGCGGCTGCATCCGTGACCGCGCCCATGCCTACAGCCAGGATGGTGGCCTGGCCGTGCTGTACGGCAACCTCGCCCCGGATGGCTGCATCGTCAAGACCGCAGGCGTGGACGAGGAGATCCTCAAGTTCCAAGGCCCCGCGCGCATCTTCGAGAGCCAGGATGCCGCAGTCGAGGCCATCCTGGGCGATAAGATCAAGGCCGGCGACGTGGTCATCATCCGCTACGAGGGCCCGAAGGGCGGTCCCGGCATGCAGGAGATGCTCTACCCCACCAGCTACCTGAAATCCAAGGGCCTGGGCAAGGTCTGCGCGCTGATTACCGACGGCCGCTTCTCCGGCGGCACCTCAGGCCTGTCCATCGGCCACGTCTCGCCCGAGGCGGCCGAAGGCGGTCCGATCGGTCTGGTGGAGGAGGGCGATCTGGTCATGATCGACATCCCCAACCGCACCATTGCCGTGGACGTGAGCGAGGACGAGCTCCACCGCCGCCGCGAGGCGATGGAGGCCAAGGGTATCCACGCCTGGCAGCCCGTCGCCCGCGAGCGCGAAGTCAGCCTCGCCCTGCAGGCCTACGCCGCCATGACCACCTCTGCCGCGCGCGGCGCGGTGCGCGACCTTGAGCAGCTCAAGCGCAGGGGGTGAGGGGCATGGATTCGCGCATCGAGACCTTCGTGGCCCGTCTGGGGAGTGAAGTCGTGCCGTTTGCCGACACCCTCGCCCTGATCAGCGAGCTGTACGAGTACACCCCCTCCGCCTTCAGCAATGGCGTGGGGGAGGACCGTCTGGACAGTCCGGCGGGTGTCAACGAAGGTTCCTGCAAGGTGTTCGCCTTTGGCCGTATCAACGGCCTGTCGAAGGAGGCCACGCTGGCTTGCTTCGGCGAGCATTACCAAGCGGTGCTGGACGACCTCGAGGGCACGGGGCACCCGAACATCCGCCTGTTCATGCGCTATGGCTGGGCGGGCATCCGCTTTGACGGGGAGCCCTTGAAGCCTAGGGACGCAGTCCCCGCATGACCGCCCCTGGCACGATCAGAGCATCCTGCGCCGAATCGGCTCGAGGGCGTGCTTTCTGCATTCAGGAACCGCGACAGCGGACTTCGCCAGCTTCTCGTTAAGCGTGTCGTGCTTGATCTATTCAGGCTACGCGTTCGCTGAGTCCGCCTAACGCCTTGTTCAGATCCTCAATCATTGCCCGCAGGGTCATGTTCTGCAGGGCCAGGGTCTGATCCATGCGCGCCATGGCATCGTCATCGTCCGCCTGCTCGAGCGGTTCGAGCAACACGTCGGTGGGTTTGAGGCTGCGCAACACGCCGCCCGCATCCAGCACGAAGCTCATCCGGTCGCGCCACACCAGGCCCAGGCGGGTCACCTTCTTGCCCGAGGCCAGGTGGACCTTGACCTCCTCCGCCGTGAGATCGTGCTTGCGCAGGGTGGCGGTGCCACCTTCCTCGTCCTGGGCGGTGAGTACGCAGGTCTGGTCCAGTTCGAAGCCCTCGGGAAGCTCGCGGCTGGCGAGCCAACGGGTCATGGCCGCGCTCCAGTCCTCCTGGGTACGCCAAGGGGAGACGGGGAGGGTGCCGGTGGCCTGACGGAGGGCGCCGAGCAGGGCCTCGGCCTGCTTGCTGGCGGCACTGTCGACCATCACCCAGCCGCGTTCAGCGTCGATGCTCGCGAACATGCGGCGACGACGCGGGATCAGGCGCGGCAGCAGGGCGTGCTCAATCCCCTCGCGCATCTCCTTCTTCTCGCGCGAACCCGGCGCACGGCCCTCACGGGCCTCGTACTCCATGGACTTCTCGGCCAGCTGCTCGCGCACAAAGCCCCCCGGCAGACGCTTCTCCTCGCTCACCCAGCGCAGGGTCCACACCCCCTCGGCCGCGTGCACGAAGGACTGCGCCTTGGCCCCGAGCACCGGCTCGAAACCGGCGCTGGACAACTCGAGGGTACCGCAGGGACGGAAGGGCTGGTTGCCGAGCGCGGCCTCCAGGTCATCAAGCCCAAAGGGCAGGGGAGCGGTTAAGGGGTAGAGACTGAGGGCGCGGAACCACATGGCGGAATCGTCGTTGCATGGCGGGGCGAAGGATTATCCGGGCACCGAACGCGCGGGGCAAACACGGTTATACTGCGGCATCCGTTTGTCACGAAGAGTCCGGCCCGCGTTCCATGAGCACTGACGACCGCACCATCCGCCTTGCCGATTACCGTCCGCCCGCCTGGCGCATCCCCCGCATTGAACTGACCTTCGAACTGGATCCCGAGGCCACGTTGGTCCATGGCCGGCTGCAGATCGAGCGCGTGGACCAGGGGCAGGGGGCACTGGTGCTCGACGGTGAGGCGCTGGAGCTGGTGCGCATCGCCATCGACGATGTACCGCTCACGGCGGACGACTACGCCATGACGGAGGCGGGGGGGCTGGTGATCCACCAGCCGCCCGCACGTTTTACCCTCGCCATCACGACCCGTATCCGCCCCGCAGCCAACACCACCTGCATGGGGCTTTACCTCTCCAACGGCATCTTCACCACCCAGTGCGAGCCGGAGGGTTTTCGCCGCATCATGTTCAGCCTGGACCGGCCGGATGTGCTTTCGGTCTACACCACGCACGTGGTGGCCGATCCTGCGCGCTACCCGGTGCTGCTCTCCAACGGCAACCTCGTCAGCGAGGAGACGCTGGCGGATGGGCGCCGCAAGGCCACCTGGCACGACCCCTTCCCCAAGCCGACCTACCTCTATGCCCTGGTCGCGGGGGACCTCGGTGTGCTGCGCGATCGCTTCGTCACGATGAGCGGGCGTGAGGTTGGCCTCGAGATCTACGCCGAGCACCACAACGTGGACAAACTCGGCCATGCCATGCAGTCGGTCATCAAGGCGATGAAGTGGGACGAGGAAACCTACGGCCGCGAGTATGACCTGGAGCGCTACATGATCGTCGCGGTGGAGGACTTCAACGCCGGGGCGATGGAGAACAAGGGGCTCAACATCTTCAACGCCAAGTACGTGCTGGCGCGCCCCGAGGTGGCCACCGACAGCGACTACGAGGCGATCGAGAGCGTCATCGCCCACGAATATTTCCACAACTGGTCCGGCAACCGGGTGACCTGCCGCGACTGGTTCCAGCTTTCGCTCAAGGAAGGCTTCACCGTCTTCCGCGACCAGGAGTTCTCCGCCGACATGGGTGCGCGGGCCTGCAGGCGCATCGAGGATGTCAACGTGCTGCGTACCTGGCAGTTCGCCGAAGATGCGGGCCCCCTGGCGCATCCGGTGCAGCCGCCGGAATACCAGGCGATCGACAACTTCTACACCACCACCGTCTACAACAAGGGCGCGGAGGTGGTGCGCATGCTCAAGAACCTGCTCGGCTGGCCGACCTTCCGCAAGGGTAGCGACCTGTACTTCGCCCGCCACGACGGCCAGGCCGTGACCATTGAGGACTTCGTCAGGGCCATGGAGGATGCCTCCGGACGCGACCTGACCCAGTTCCGCCGCTGGTATGTGCAGGCCGGCACGCCGCGCGTCAGCGCGACCGGGGAGCATGACGCCACCGCCCGCCGCTATACCCTGACTCTGCGCCAGCATACCCCAGCCACGCCCGGCCAGCCGGAGAAAGAGCCTTTCGTTATCCCCGTCGACATGGCCCTGCTCGACCGCAGCGGGCAACGACTTGCCGACGGCGTACTCGAGCTCAACCAGGCCGAGCAGCGCTTCGTCTTCGAGGACATCGTCGAGCCCCCGATCCCTTCCCTGTTGCGTGGCTTCTCCGCCCCGGTGCGCGTCGACTTTCCCTATACGGATGAGGAACTCGCCTTCCTCATGGCCCGGGACGACGACGATTTCAACCGCTGGGAGGCCGCCCAGCGCCTGATGACACGCGTGCTGCTGACGCTGGTCGAGGACGTGCGGGCCGGGCGCGACCTCGTGCTCGATCCGAAGCTGAGCGCGGCGTGGGGACATGCGCTGCATGACGCCCAGCTCGATGCCCGCATGAAGGCCGACCTTCTGACCCCGCCATCCGAGGCCTGGCTTGCGGACCAGTGCGACGAGGTGGACCCGCACGCCATCCACGCCGCCCGCGAATTCCTGCGCCGCGCCCTGGCGGAGGCCTGGGAGGAGAGCCTGCTCGCCCTCTACCACACCCAGCAGGAAGAGGGCGCCTACGAGCCAACCCCGGCCGCCATCGGGCGCCGCCGCCTGAAGAACCTCTGCCTGAACACCCTGATGGCACTCGACAACGAATCCCACCATGTCCTCGCAACCCACCAGTTCCGCGCTGGCCACAACATGACCGACGTCCTTGCCGCCCTGCAGGCCCTCGCGCATACCGACTGCGCGGACCGCGCGAACGTGCTCGCGGAGTTCGAGGCCCGCTGGGACAACGAGCCGCTGGTGATGGACAAGTGGTTCGCCATCCAGGCCACCAGCCCCCTGCCGGGCACCCTGGAGGAGGTGAAGCGCCTGATGGATCATCCCGCCTTCCACCTGGCCAACCCGAACAAGGCGCGCGCCCTGATCGGCAGCTTCGCCCGCGCCAATCCGGTCGGCTTCCATGCCCCGGACGGCTCGGGCTACCGCTTCGTAGCCGACCAGGTACTGGCGCTGGACGCCCTCAACGCCCAGGTCTCCGCCCGCATGGCGGGTGCCTTCCAGCAGTGGAGGCGCTTCGACCCCCGCCGCCAGATGCTGATGCGCGACGCACTGCGCTCCATCGCGGCGCATTCCATCTCGGTCGAGCTGCGCGAGGTGGTGGAGAAAAGCCTCGGCGAGAACGGGTAACCGCCCCGCGGGCGGTCTGATAACATTGCACTCCTGATTCCACGCGATCCCTTCGAGCTGCTGCGCGCATGAACCCGAACTATCTCGATTTTGAACAGCCCATCGCCGAACTCGAGGCGAAGATCAACGAACTGCGCCTGATGGGCAACGACAGCAACCTCAATCTCGGCGACGAGATCGAGCGCCTCCGAGCCAAGTCGGATCAGCTGACGCGTTCCATCTTCAGCAAGCTCGCGCCGTGGCAGGTATCGCAGATGGCGCGCCATCCGCAGCGCCCCTACACCCTTGATTACGTCAAGCACCTGTTCACCGACTTCGTCGAAATGCACGGCGACCGCGCCTTCGCCGACGACGCCGCGATCGTGGGTGGCATCGCGCGTCTCGATGGCCGTCCGGTCATGATCATCGGCCACCAAAAGGGCCGCGACACGCGTGAGCGTTCGCGCCGCAACTTCGGCATGCCGCGGCCTGAGGGCTATCGCAAGGCCAAGCGCCTGATGGAGACCGCCGCCCGCTTCAAGCTGCCGGTGCTGACCTTCATCGACACACCGGGCGCCTATCCCGGCATCGACGCCGAGGAACGTGGCCAGAGCGAGGCCATCGCACGCAACCTGTTCGTCATGGCCGACCTGCCGACGCCGATCGTCTGCACCGTGATCGGGGAGGGCGGCTCGGGCGGCGCGCTCGCCATCGGCGTGGGCGACCACCTGATGATGCTGCAGTACAGCACCTATTCGGTCATCTCCCCTGAAGGATGCGCGGCCATCCTGTGGAAGGATGCGGGCAAGGCTCCGGAGGCCGCCGAAGCCCTCGGCATCACTGCTCCTCGCCTCAAGGAGCTGGGGCTGATCGACGAGATCATCGAAGAACCGGCCGGCGGCGCGCACCGCAACCTGCCGCAGCACATGGCCAACGTTAAGCAGGCCCTCCTGCGTGCCCTCGACCAGGTCAGCGCGATGCCTCTGGACCGGCTGCTCGACCGCCGCTACCAGCGCATCATGAGCCACGGGCATTACGCCGAAAAGGCCTGAGATCCTTTGGGGTGCTCGCCGCTGAGCGGTACCCCAATGCTTTCGCCGGCCACATCAAGTTTCGAGCATGAGCGCCGATGATCGAAGCCGTTCTTCGGAAGATTCCTCTTCATCTTCGCCGCCGGCCCTTCCTCGTCGCCTTCAGCGGAGGACTCGACTCGACCGTCCTTCTCCATCTTCTGTCCCGCCTCCGCGATGCGGACGAGCTTGCATCACTCACCGCCGTGCATGTCCACCACGGCTTACAGGCCCAGGCCAACCATTGGGCCGAACACGCGGAAGTGACCGCCCGGGCGCTTGGTATCCCGCTCATCGTCGAGAGGGTCCAGGTTCGGCCCGGCGCGGGTGGAGCGGGGCTCGAAGCCGCCGCCAGGGAGGCTCGCTACCGATCCCTGGCAAGCCGGATGGAGGAGGGTGGAGTGCTGCTCACGGCTCACCACCGAAATGACCAGGCTGAAACCTTCCTGCTCCAGCTCATGCGCGGAGCAGGGGTGCGCGGCCTGGCCTCCATGCCCGCGCTGGCGCCATTTGCAAGAGGCTGGCACCTGAGGCCGATGCTTGAGTTCGGGCGTCATGAGATTCATACCTATGCACTGGAGCACGGGCTGCGCTGGGTCGACGATCCAAGCAATGCGGACATCCACCATGCCCGCAATCTCGTTCGTCACAGTGTCTTCCCGGTTTTGCATACCCACTGGCCGGAGGCCGAGGCGACGCTTGCCCGGGCGGCACGACGAATGGCTGTCACCGAGGGGCTTCTCAGCGACCTTGGACGCATCGACCTCGAGGCCGCCCGAAGCGATCAGGCAGACCGGCTGGACGCCACGGTCCTGGCTCGCCTGGCGGATCACCGCCTGTTCAACGCCGTGCGTACCTGGCTGATTGAACTCGACCTGCCGCTGCCGCCCGAGCCTCGTCTCGCCGAGGTTCGGCGCATGCTTGATGCCCGCGCCGACGCATTGCCTATCCTGCGCTGGAAAGGAGGCGAGATCCGGCGCTGGCGCAAAGGGTTGTATGCGCGTCCGGACCATGCAAGAACTGTCGATGCATCTTTCTCGGTCTTGTGGGACGCTACAACGACGCTGGATTGTCCTGAGCTCGGATGGCGGATCATTCCGCACAAGATGATGGGCAGCGGTCTGCGCCTCGATGTCATGCAGAGGGCTGGGCTGCGCATCCGTCTGCGTCAGGGCGGGGAAAGGATTCGAGTTGCAGGGCAGGCTCATCACCAAAGCCTGAAGAACCTGTTTCAGGCTTCATCGATTCCGCCATGGGAAAGGGAGTGTCTGCCGCTGTTCTTTATCGACGACCAACTCGTCCAGATTGGAGATCGATGGAGCGATACCTCATTCACGGCACGCAAAGACGAACCTGGACTGCAAATCATTCTGCAGAGGCTCGATCGAGTCCGTGGCTGAACTGGCCGGCTTAACGCCCTGAACCACACCCCCGAAATTGCGCATAATGTATATTATGTAAAATAAAAGATTATCGATTTGCACACGCACCAAGTGTGACTCCCCATGATGGCATTGGGCATGCGCCCTTTCTCGTGGTGCGGATACAGCAACGCCCCGTTTAACGGGGCGTTGCACGTTTGCATGAGTTGGCAAGAGTTACAGCCCGCGCATGGACAGCTTCATCTTGCCCTGCTTGTCGACCTCCAGCACCTTGACCTTGACCATCTGGCCTTCCTCGAGGAAGTCAGTGACCTTCTCGACGCGCTGGTCGGCGATCTGGGAGATGTGCAGCAGGCCATCCTTGCCGGGCAGGATGTTCACGAAGGCGCCGAACTCGACGATCTTCACGACTTTTCCTTCATAGATGCGCCCGACTTCGACATCCGCGGTGATGAGCTCGATACGGCGGCGGGCCTCATCTCCAGCCTCCTTGCTGGTGGAGGCGATGGTGATGGTGCCGTCGTCGCTGATGTCGATGTTGGTGCCGGTCTCCTTGGTCAGGGCCTGGATGGTCGCACCACCCTTGCCGATCACTTCGCGGATCTTGTCGGGATTGATGCGGAAGGTGGTGAAGCGCGGGGCATGCTCGGACACGTCCTCGCGGGCCTTGCTCAGGCCGCTGTTCATGATGCCGAGGATGTGCAGGCGCCCTTCCCTCGCCTGCTTCAGGGCCACGTCCATGATCTCGCGGGTGATGCCGTTGATCTTGATGTCCATCTGCAGCGCGGTCACGCCGGCCTCGGTGCCCGCGACCTTGAAGTCCATGTCGCCCAGGTGATCCTCGTCGCCAAGGATGTCGGACAGCACGGCGAACTTGTCGCCCTCCTTGATCAGACCCATCGCGATGCCCGCCACCGGGGCCTTGAGCGGCACGCCCGCATCCATCAGGGCCAGGGACGAGCCGCACACGGTGGCCATGGAGCTGGAGCCGTTCGACTCGGTGATCTCGGAGACCACGCGGATCACGTACGGGAAGTGCTCCTGGCTCGGCAGTACGGCGCTGACGCCGCGCTTGGCGAGGTTGCCATGGCCGATCTCGCGGCGCTTGGGCGCGCCGAAGCGGCCGGTCTCACCCACGGAGAACGGCGGGAAATTGTAGTGCAGCATGAACGGCTCTTTGCGCTCGCCCTCGATGGCGTCGATCAGCTGGGCGTCGCGCGCGGTGCCGAGGGTGGCGACCACCAGGGCCTGGGTCTCGCCGCGGGTGAACAGGGCGGAGCCGTGCACGCGCGGCAGGATGCCGGTCTTCACGCTGATCTGACGGATGCCCTTGGTATCGCGGCCGTCGATGCGCGCCTCGCCGTTGATGATGCGGGTGCGGACGATCTCGGATTCCAGCGCGAACAGGATGTCGCTGACTGTCTGGGCATCGCTGCGCGGAGTCTCGCCGCTGCAGAAATGCTCGATGGCCGCCGCGCGGATCTCGCCGGTGCGGGCATAGCGCTGCTGCTTGACGGTGATGCGGTAGGCCTCGGCCAGATCTTGTTCGGCAAACGCGCGGATTTCGGCGCGCAGGGCCTCGTCATGGGAGGGGGCTTGCCAGTCCCAGGGCTCGGCACCGGCCTCGCGGGCGAACTCGCTGATCGCCTGGATGGCGGTCTGCATCTGTTCATGGCCGAACACCACCGCACCGAGCATGACGTCCTCGGGCAGCTCCTGCGCCTCGGACTCGACCATCAGCACCGCCTCGCGGGTGCCGGCGACAACGAGGTCGAGCTTGGAGGTGGTCAGGGCATGGCGGCCCGGGTTGATGCTGTACTCGCCATTCTCGTAGCCGACGCGGACCGCGCCGATCGGACCCTGGAAAGGCACGCCGGACAGCGCGAGGGCGGCCGAGGCACCGAGCATGGCGGGGATGTCGGCCGGCATGTCCGGATCGTTCGCATGCACCACCGCGATGATCTGGACTTCGTTGTAGAAGCCTTCCGGGAACAGCGGACGCAGGGGACGATCGATCAGGCGCGCGGTCAGGATCTCGTGCTCGGCCGGCTGGCCCTCGCGCTTCTTGAAGCCGCCGGGGATGCGGCCGGTCGCATAGTAGCGCTCCTGGTAGTCGACGGTCAGGGGAAAGAAGTCCTGTCCCGGACGCGCTTCTTTTTCCGCCACCACCGTGACGAGGACGACGGTGTCGCCCATGCGGACCATGACGGCACCGCTGGCCTGGCGGGCGATCTCGCCGGTTTCGAGCGTGACGGCGTGGCCGCCGTACTGGAAGGTCTTGGTGGTGGGCTTGATCACGATAAGTTCCCTTGCGTACGAATGTTCGGGCCCAAAGAGGACCATCCCCTCCAGGCCATAAATGTCATGAAGGCGCTGGGCCGGAGCCCAACGCCTTCAAAGGGGGAGGAATGCCCTCCCCTCGCGTTCAAGACCATGGTCATTGAACGCATCAGCGCCTGCGAATTACTTACGCAGGCCCAGCTTGCCGATCAGCGCCTGATAACGGTTGACGTCCTTGCGCTTGAGGTAGTCGAGCAGCTTGCGGCGCTGGTTGACCAGGCGAATCAGGCCACGGCGGGAGTGGTTGTCTTGCTTGTGGGTGCCAAAGTGCTCGGTCAGCTGGTTGATGCGGCCAGTGATGAGGGCCACCTGGACTTCGGTAGAACCGGTGTCCTTACCGTCACGGCCGAATTCGGCAACGATCTTGGCTTTTTCTTCTGCGGTCATGGTCATTTCGTTTGCTCCAGGGTCGAGGTTGATGGAAACGCCCGTATCGCAGACTGGTCCGCGATAGGGTTGAAGAACACCTAGAAGGCTGCAAGCAGCCGCCTGGGTGCCACCCGCCCGTCGTCAAGGACTTCCCCCAGACCCAGGAAGAGGCCGTCCGCCCCGTAGATTCGGAACCAGCCCTCGGTCGGGGCGTGGGCAACGAACACGGGGTGACCGTGGCGGATGTGAAACGTGCTGTCGGCATCAAGCCGGATGGCAGGATAACCGGTCAGCGCGGAATCGGTCGGCAGGATAACATGATCGAGGGCTTCCTGCCCCTCCTCGGCCAGCTTTTGCAACGCATCGAAGGTGTACATCCGGGGATGGTCCATGAAAGGGCCGAGCCCGGTGCGACGGAGCATGGTCACGTGCGCCCCACAGCCCAGCGCCTCGCCGATGTCCTCGATGAGTGTGCGCACATAGGCACCCTTGCTGCAGCGCAGGCTGAGGCACAGCTCACAGCCTTCAAGGCGGTCGACGGTGATCCAGTCGAAGCGCACCCGGCGCGCCGCGCGCTCGACCTCGATCCCCTTGCGAGCGAGCTCGTACAGGCGCTGGCCCTTGTGCTTGAGTGCGCTGTACATCGGCGGAACCTGGTCGACCTCGCCGACGAAGCCCGCGACCACGGCCTGGACCTGCGCGAGATCAAGCTTTGGCACGGGACGCTCCTCGATCACCTCGCCATCCGCATCCGCGGTATCCGTGCGCTGCCCGAGCCGCGCGCAGACCGAATAGCTCTTGTCGGCATCGAGCAGCAGGCCCGATACGCGTGTGGCCTTGCCGAAGCAGACGGGAAGCAGGCCGGTGGCGAGTGGGTCAAGGCTGCCGGTATGGCCGGCCTTTTCCGCCTGGAACAGGCGCCTGACCTGCTGCAGGGCGTGGTTGGAGGAAAGCCCCCGGGCCTTGTCCAGCAGCACGATGCCGTGCAGGGAGCGCCACGTTTTCTTGCGCGCTTCAGTCAAGCACGTCCCTCGCTGTCGTCGTCAGCGGCGCCCTCCTCCCCTTCACCCGCTTCCTCGCCGCGCAACGCCGCATCGCGCGCAAGCGCTGCGGAGATGACCGCACTCATGTGCGCACCGCGCTCGATGGATTCGTCATAGACGAAGTGCAGTTGCGGCGTGATGCGCAGGCGCATCAGGCGGCCGAGCAGGCTGCGCAGGTGAGGTGCGGCCCCACCGAGCACCTCCAGGGCCACGGTCTTCTGCGCCGGATCCATGGTGGTGAAGAAGACCTTGGCATGCGACAGGTCGGGCGAGACCCGCACGGCGGTCAGCGTCAGCATGCCGAGGCGCGTGTCGCGCACCTCGTCACGGATGAGCTGGGCCAGCTCGCGCTGGATCTGGTCGGCGACGCGCTGATGGCGCGGGACATGACGTGCCATGCAGACTCCTTACAGGGTGCGGGCCACTTCGACGCGCTCGTAGCACTCGATCTGGTCGCCCGGGCGCACGTCGTTGTAGTTCTTCACCGCGATGCCGCACTCGAAGCCCTCGCGCACCTCCTGGACGTCGTCCTTGAAGCGGCGCAGGGATTCCAGCTCGCCGGTGTAGATGACCACGTTGTCGCGCAGCACGCGGATCGGGTTGCCGCGCTTGACGGTGCCCTCGACCACGCGGCAGCCTGCCACCGCGCCGAACTTCGGCGAGCGGAACACGTCGCGGACCTCGGCGGTGCCGATGATACGCTCGTGCATCTCGGTGCCGAGCAGGCCGGTCATGGCCTGGCGCACGTCGTCCAGCATCTCGTAGATGATGCTGTAGTAGCGCACCTGCACGCCCTGCGCCTCGGCCAGGCGGCGGGCGCCACCGTCGGCACGGACGTTGAAGCCGATAACCACGGCGTTGGAGGCCACGGCCAGGTTGACGTCGGACTCGGTGATGCCCCCCACCGCACTGGCGACGACATTGACCTTGACGTCATCGGTCGACAGCTTGACCAGTGCATCGCGGATCGCCTCGGCGGAGCCCTGCACGTCGGCCTTGACCAGCACATTGAGGGTGGCAGTCTCGCCTTCCTTCATCTGGTCGAACAGGTTCTCGAGCTTGGTGGCCTGCTGGGTGGCCAGCTTGCCCTCACGCGCCTTGGCCTGGCGATGCATGGCCATCTCGCGTGCCTTGCGCTCCTCGTCCATGACCAGGAAGTCGTCGCCAGCATTCGGCGTGCCGGAGAGGCCCAGGATGACCGCGGGGATGGACGGGCCGGCGGATTCGATCGGCTTGCCGTTCTCGTCCAGCAGGGCGCGCACGCGGCCGTACTCGGTGCCGGCCAGCACGATGTCGCCCTTGCGCAGGGTGCCGCCGCGCACCAGCACGGTGGCGACCGGGCCGCGACCCTTGTCCAGGGTGGATTCGACCACGGTACCGCGGGCCGGACCTTCCTCGCTCGCCTTGAGCTCCATCACCTCGGCCTGGATCAGGATCGCGTCCAGCAGGTCGTCGATGCCCTGGCCGGTCTTGGCCGAGACATTGACGAACTGGGTATCCCCACCCCAGTCCTCGGGGATGACCGAGAGCTGCACCAGTTCATTGCGCACGCGGTCCGGGTCGGCCTGCGGCTTGTCGATCTTGTTCACCGCCACGACCAGCGGCACGCCCGCGGCCTTGGCGTGGGTGATCGCCTCGCGGGTGGTCGGCATCACGCCGTCGTCCGCGGCCACCACCAGGATGACGATGTCGGTCAGCTTGGCGCCGCGCGCCCGCATGGCGGTGAACGCCTCGTGGCCCGGGGTATCAAGGAAGGTGATGACCCCTTTCGGCGTTTCGACGTGATAGGCGCCGATGTGCTGGGTGATACCGCCGGCCTCGCCTGCGGCCACCTTGGCGCGGCGGATGTAGTCCAGCAGCGAGGTCTTGCCGTGGTCAACGTGGCCCATCACGGTGATGATCGGCGGACGGGGCTTGAGCGCGCCCTCCGGGATCCCGGCCAGCAGTTCGGCCTCGAGATCGGATTCGGTCAGCGGCTTGGCGATATGCCCCATCTCCTCGACCACCAGGGTCGCGGTGTCCTGGTCGATGGCCTGGTTGATGGTCGCCATCACGCCCATGCCGAACAGCACCTTGACCACGTCCACCGCCTTGACCGCCATCTTGGCGGCCAGATCGGCCACGGTGATGGTCTCGGGGATGGTGACCTCATGCACGACCGGCGCGGTCGGCATCTCGAAGCCGTGGCGCTGCTGCTTGCCCTGCGGCTTGCCGCGGCGGCCACCGCCGCCACGGCGGGCGGCTTCCATATCGGCGCCGGCAAGTCGACCGCCTCGACCGCGATTCTGGGTGGCCTTGGCCCCCGGGCCGCGAGGCTTCTCCTCGGCCAGTTCGCGGCGCGAAGGCTCGGCCGGACGCACGCGGGGTTTGGCCTCCGCCGTGGGCTTCGCCACCGCTGGAGCCGCGACGACCGGCTCGACCTCCGCTTCGGCCTGCTCCTGCTGGCGCAGGCTCTCCGCCTCGGCGGCACGACGGGCCTCCTCTTCTGCGCGACGGCGGGCAGCAGCCTCTTCCTCGCTGGCGCGGCGGGCCTCCTCCTCGGCCTTGCGGCGGGCCTCCTCCTCGGCACGCAGGCGTGCCGCGAGGATTTCAGCCTGGGACTCGACCGCCTTGGCTGCTGCCGGCTGCTCTTCCATCGCACCGCGCTGCACGTAGGTGCGCTTCTTGCGGTATTCGACGTTCACCGTGGCGGACTTGCCCGGGGCACCCGCCGGAACCTTGAGCTCCTCCTGGCTGCGGCGCTTGAGGGTGATGCGGGCAGGCTGGGCCTCGCCCGCCTCCTTGCCGTGGCTCTTGCGCAGGTGGGTCAAAAGGCGAAGCTTGTCTTCGTCACTGACGATGGCATCCGGGCCGCTGGCGCTCACGCCGGCGTCCTTGAGCTGCTCGAGCAGGCGGTCCACAGGGGTGCGCACCTGTTCGGCGAGTTGTTTGACGGTTTGGGACATAGGGTCCTCCCGTAATGAAGCCTGAATGTTCAGGTGATTAAGCAATATTCCTGATCCGCAAGACGAACTTACTTGAACCAGGGGGCACGGGCCTCGACGATCAGGCGACCGGCGGTCTCCTCGTCGATGCCGGCCATCTCGGCCAGTTCGTCCGTAGCCATTTCGGCCAGATCCTCGGCAGTCTGGATGCCTTGTGTTTCAAGACGAGCGGCAATCTCATCCGTCATGCTGGCCAGGTCGCGCAGGGCCAGCACCTCGGTGCCTTCCTCGCTCTCTTCCGAGGCGATGGCGCGGGTCAGCAGGGCGTCGCGTGCGCGATTGCGCAGTTCCTCGACGGTCTCCTCGTCGAAGCCCTCGATCTCCAGGAACTCGGACAGCGGCACGTAGGCGATCTCCTCCAAGCTGGAGAAGCCCTCCTCGACCAGCACCGCCGCCACTTCCTCGTCCACGTCCAGGGCCTCGACGAAGGTGCGTGCGATGCGCTGGGCCTCGGCCTCGCTCTTCGCGCTGGCTTCCTCCTGCGTCATGACGTTCAGGCGCCAGCCCGTCAGCTGGCTCGCCAGGCGTACGTTCTGTCCGCCGCGGCCGATGGCCTGGGAGAGCTTCTCCTCGGTCACCGCGATGTCCATGGTGTGGGTGTCTTCATCCACGACCACGGACACGACCTCGGCCGGCGACATGGCGTTGATGACGAACTGCACGGGGTTCTCGTCCCAGACGATGATGTCGACGCGCTCGCCGGCGATCTCGTTGGTCACCGACTGCACGCGCGAGCCGCGCATGCCGACGCACGCACCGACCGGGTCGAGGCGCTGATCGAGGGCCTTGACGGCGATCTTGGCGCGCGAGCCCGGATCGCGGGCGGCGCCCATGATCTGGATCATGCCCTGGCCGACCTCCGGCACCTCGAGCTTGAACAGCTCAATCAGGAATTCGGGGGCGGTGCGGCTGCCGAACAGCTGCGGCCCGCGCGGCTCGTGACGCACATCGCGAAGCCAGCAGCGCAGGCGGTCGCCGGCGCGCACCATTTCGCGCGGGATCATCTCGTCGCGCGGGATGAATACCTCGATGTTGTTGCCCATATCGAGGATCACATTGCCGCGCTCGACGCGCTTGACCGTACCGAGGATCAGGCTGCCCTTGCGGTCGAGGTAGGCATCGACCACCTGCTTGCGCTCGGCCTCGCGCACCTTCTGCACGATCACCTGCTTGGCAGCCTGGGCAGCGATGCGACCGAACTCGATCGACTCGATCTCTTCCTCGACGTAGTCGCCCGGCTGGGCGTTCGGGTCATCCAGACGGGCGGCCTCGACGATGATCTCCCGCTCGGGGTTCTCGCTGGTCTCGCCCTCGACCACCAGCCAGCGGCGGTACGTGGTGTAGTCGCCGCTGTTGCGGTCGATCTCCACGCGCACGTCGATGTCGCCGCCGTGGCGCTTGCGGGTGGCGGAAGCGAGCGCGGCCTCGATGGCCTCGAAGATCACATGCTTGGCGACGCCCTTCTCGTTGGAAACGGCGTCGACGACATAGAGGATTTCTTTATTCATGTCAGGCAGCCTCACGCGGGCTTAAAACTCGGGTTCAAGATGGGCCTTATCGATGTCGGCATACGGCAGGCGCAGCGGGCCGGTCTCGGTATCGAGCAGGACCTCGCCTCCCTCGACACCGGCCAGGACGCCCAGGAAATTGCGTTGCGGGCGCACCCCGGGGACGGCAGGCGCGCTGCCGGGAAGGGGTCGCTGCAGGCGGATGCGGGCGCGCTGGCCGGTGTAGCGCGCAAAGTCCTCCAGGCGAAACAGCGGCCGGTCGAGCCCTGGGGAGGACACCTCGAGGGTGTACTTGCCGGGGATCGGATCCTCGACGTCCAACACAGCGCTGACGGCATGGCTCATGTCAGCGCAGTCGTCCACCGTGATGCCAGTCGGAGAGTCGATGTACAGCCGTACACGGGCGCGCGTACCCGGCTGGTATTCGACACCGATCAGCTCAAAGCCGAGATCGCGCGCCACCGGCGCGAGCATGTCGGTCAGGTTGAACGGATCCTGGTGCAGCGGACCGATACCGGGACCCATCTTGGGGGCATTCATGCTGGATTTACACCTGCCATTCACACATTCCAGGAATCGACCAATAAAAAAGGCCCTCAAAGGGCCCATGGTCGAGCGCGGCTTGGCTGCCGCATCTGCAAGCCCGGTCCTACGTCGACCCGGTCGCTCGAAGATCGCAGCATTCTACGGGCGTGACGGGGCTTGGTCAATGCTTCACCGCGGATGTCGCCCATCCGTGGGCGACACCCTTCGGGCTTGCCTTCGGCAGTCCCGATTCGTTCCAGACAAATCGGTGATGTCGCCCATCCGTGGGCGACACCCTTCGGGCTTGCCTTCGGCAGTCCCCGGCCGGCCCCCTTCGGCCTCTCCTCACGGTGATTCCTGATTCGATCCGACGCCTCAGTGCGGGGTACCAAAGGCAGCGCGCAGATAACCAGCCATCGACAACAAGGTCATCAGCGCGGCGGCGTAGAGCAGCGCGACGCCGATCTCGAAGGTCGGCAGGCCGAGGATCGGTTGGTAATACAACAGGGCAAAGATGGCCACCATCTGCAGGATGGTCTTGAGTTTGCCGAGACTCGAGACTGCGACCTTGCGACGCTCGCCGATCTCCGCCATCCACTCGCGCAAGGCGGAGATGGCGATCTCCCGGCCAATGATGATGATCGCCGGCAGGGCCAGGCTCGCCCCGCCATGCTCGGCGACCAGCAGGACCAGGGCGGCGGCGACCATCAGCTTGTCGGCCACCGGATCGAGGAAGGCGCCAAAGCGCGACTGCTGATTGAGTCTGCGCGCGAGGTAACCATCCACCGCATCGGTCAGCCCGGCCAGGGCGAAGATGATCGCGGCCAGCGGGAAGGCCCATGCATAGGGCAGGTAGAACACGGCGATGAACAACGGGATCATGCCGATGCGCAGCCAGGTGAGGATGTTGGGTAGATTGAGCGGCATGCCTGTGGCCGTGTTATGGGGATGATTAGTGATGAAAATGGTCGTAGATCCGCTGCGCCAGCGCCGTGCTGATCCCCGGCACGCTGGCGATGTCCTCCACCCCGGCGCGGCTTAACGCCTGCAGGCCACCGAAGTGCTTGAGCAACTGCTGGCGCCGCTTGCCGCCCACGCCCGGGACATCCTCCAGGGTCGAGGTCTCTCGGCTTCGGGCACGCCGCGCCCGATGGCCGGTGATGGCGAAGCGATGGGCCTCATCCCGCACCTGCTGGATCAGGTGGAGGGCCGGCGAATGGGCCGGCAGGTCGAGTTCGCGGCCACTGCTCGCCAGCAGCAGGGTTTCTTCCCCAGGGCGACGCTCGGGCCCCTTGGCCACGCCGATGACCATCAGTGCATCGGTCAGACCCAGTGTAGCAAGGACGGCCTGCGCGCGGGCCACCTGCCCCACCCCGCCGTCGATCAGGAGCACGTCGGGCAACACTCCGTTTTCCCTGACCGCACGTTCAAAGCGCCGCTCCAGCGCCTGTTCCATGGCCGCGTAATCATCGCCCGGGGTGATGTCCTGGATATTGTACCGACGGTAGGCCGTCTTGAGCGGCCCCTCCGGACCGAACACCACGCAGGAGGCGACCGTGGACTCGCCGAGGGTGTGGCTGATATCGAAACATTCGATCCGACTCGGCGGTGATGCGAGCCCCAGGGCCTCGCGCAAGGCCTCCAGGCGAAGTTCCTGACTGCCGCGCGACGCCAACCGCTGGCCGAGGGCCAGCAGGGCATTCTGGCGCGCCATCTCCACCCAGCGCGCCCGTTCCCCACGGGGCGCTGCTTGGATGCGTACCGGATGGCCGCTGGCCTCGCCCAGGGCCTGCTCGATCAACTCCCGCTCCGGGAGCGGATGGCTGACCAGCAGCTCCCGCGGCGGATCGCGCTCGAGATAGACCTGGCCGATAAAGGCGGCGAGAACCTCGCCCTCGCCCAGCCCCTCGGCGTTCTTGGGGAAGTAGGCGCGTCCACCGAGGTTGCGCCCATCACGGATGGTCAGCACCTCGACGCAGGCCATGCCACCTTCCTGCACGCAGGCCAGCACATCCACGCTGCCGCCCTGGGTACTGACGTACTGGCGCTCACTGACCGCGCGCAACTGGCTGACGCGGTCACGCAGTTGGGCAGCCTCCTCGAAGGCGAGATGTTCCGCGGCCTGCTCCATGCGCTCGACCAGGGCATGGATGACCTGCTGGCTGCGCCCCTCGAGGAAGCCCTGCGCGTCACGCACGTCACGCGCGTAAGCCTCGCGCTCAATGTAGCCTACGCAGGGCGCGGTGCAGCGCCGGATCTGGTACTGCATGCACGGGCGCGAGCGGTTGGCGAATTCGTGGTCGGCGCAGTCGCGCAGGCGGAAGACCTTCTGCAGGAGGCTGATCGTCTCACGCACCGCCACGGCGTTCGGGTAGGGGCCGAAATAGCGCCCAGGCTCGCGATGCGGCCCGCGGTGGTAGCCAAGGCGGGGAAAGGCGTGCGCGGTGCCGAGGAAGATCTCCGGATAGCTCTTGTCGTCCCGCATCAGCACGTTGTAACGCGGGCGGTGCTGCTTGATCAGGTGATTCTCGAGCAGCAGGGCCTCGGTTTCGGTGTGAGTGGCGGTGAGCTGGATATCAGCGATGCGGCTGACCAACGCGGCCGTCTTCGGCGCTAGACCAGAGGAGCGGAAATAGCTGGCCAGGCGCTTCTTGAGGTTCCTGGCCTTGCCGACGTAGAGGACGACGCCTTCGGCGTCGAGCATACGGTAGACCCCCGGCGTTTCCGGGGCGCGCCTGAGGAAGGCGCGGTGATCGAAGGCCGATCCTTCAGTAGTCGCGCTCATCCCATTCGGCGCGGCCGGCGGCATGGGCCCAGCTGCTGTAGGGGTGTTGGGCGAGAGAGACATTGTAGTAGCGGGGGTCATCGGAGACATCGGCACCAGCCCAGTCAGGCACCTCGAACGGCTCGTCCAGGCTGCCGAGCTCGATCTCGGCGACGATCAGTCCGTCATTGTCTCCGTGGAACTCGTCCACTTCCCAGACATGCCCGCCGTTCGGCACCAGATAGCGGGTCTTGTCGATGATGGGGCCGCTTGAGAGGGTATCAAGCATCTCGTTGGCCTCATCGAGCGGAATCACGTACTCGAACTCGTGCCGGTGGATGCCGAGGGTCACGCTCTTGATGTTCAGGTAACCCTGGGTGCCGTCCACCCGCACCCGCACCGAGGCCCGGCCGCAGTCCGGCGAGGCCGTGAGATAGCCCTGCCGCAGGCGGGTCGAACCGGTTGCGCGTGCGCGCCAGTCGTCGTTCTTCACCAGGAACTTACGTTCAATCTCGAGCGCCATGGGATACCTTGCAGGAAACAGGATGGCTCAGAAGCGTACCAGGGCCGAACCCCAGGTAAACCCGCCGCCGAAGGCCTCGAGCAGCAACATGTCGCCACGGCGGATGCGGCCGTCGCGCACCGCGACATCGAGCGCCAGCGGCACCGAGGCCGCCGAGGTGTTGCCGTGCTGGCCCACGGTCAGGACGACGCGCTCCATGGGCAGATCGAGCTTCTTGGCGGTGGCGGCGATGATGCGGGTGTTGGCCTGGTGGGGCACCAGCCAGTCGATGTCGGACTTCTCCAGACCCGCGGCATCGAGGGTCTCGTCGACGATGCGGCCGAGGGTGTTGACCGCCACCTTGAACACCTCGTTGCCCTTCATCTGGATGAAGGCCTTGCCCTCGCGGCACAGGGCGGTGTTCTGCGATACCCCGCCCGGCACGGTCAGCAGGCTGTCGTAGCGCCCGTCGGCGTGCAGGTGGGTGGAGAGGATGCCGGCCTCCTCGGATGCCTCCAGCACCACGGCACCGGCGCCGTCACCAAACAGCACGCAGGTGGTGCGGTCTGTCCAGTCGACGATGCGCGAGAGGGTCTCCGCGCCGATCACCAGGGCGCGCTTGGTGCCGCCTGCGCGGATGAACTTGTCGGCCACGCCCAGGGCATAGACAAAGCCGGTGCACACGGCCTGCACGTCGAACGCGGCACAGCCGTTGGCGCCGATGCGGTCCTGCAACAGGCAAGCCGTGCTCGGGAAGATGCGGTCAGGCGTGGTGGTGGCGACGATGATCAGGTCGAGGTCCTTGCCCTCGATCCCGGCGGACTCCAGCGCGCGGCGCGCGGCCTGCTCCGCCAGGTCGACGGTGGACTCGTGCTCGGCCGCGATGTGACGTTTCTCGATGCCGGTCCGCTCGCGGATCCATTCATCGGTGGTTTCCACCATCCGCTCAAGATCCTGGTTGGTGAGGATCTTCTCGGGCAGATAGCCCCCGGTGCCGGTGATGCGGGCGTAGATCAATGCGATTGCCTCTGTGCAAGCAGGGTTTCTAGCTGGCTGTCGATGCGGCTCGGGACGGCCTGCTCGACTTCGTGCATGGCCGTGTCGATGGCATGGCCGAAGGAGAAGGCGTCCGCCCCGCCATGGCTCTTGATCACGATGCCCTGCAGGCCGAGCAGGCTGGCGCCGTTGTAGCGGCGCGGGTCGAAGCGCTGCTTGAGCGAGTTGAGCACCGGCATCGAGATCAGTGCGGCCAGCTTGGTGAAAAGGTTGCGCTTGAACGATTCGCGCAGGTGGCCGCTGATCATCTTGGCCACACCCTCGCTGGCCTTGAGCGCGACGTTGCCGACAAAGCCATCGCACACCACCACGTCGGCCGTGCCCTTGTAGATGTCATCACCCTCGACATAGCCGATGTAGTTGATCGGCGAGGCCTCGAGCAGGCGGGCGGCGGCCTTGACCGTGTCGTTGCCCTTGATCGCCTCGGCGCCCACATTGAGCAGGCCGACACGCGGGTTGGGATTGTTGTCGACCGCGGAAGCCAGCACCGAGCCCATGACCGCGAACTGGAACAGGTGCTCCGCGCCGCACTCGACGTTCGCGCCAAGGTCCAGCACATGGGTATGCCCGGTGGCCGTCGGCAACATGGTGCAAATGGCGGGACGGTCGATGCCGGGCAGGGTCTTGAGCACGAACTTGGCGGTCGCCATCAGTGCGCCGGTGTTGCCGGCGCTGATGCAGGCCTGTGCCCTGCCCTCGCGCACGAGGTCGATCGACACGCGCATGGAGGAGTCCTTCTTGCCGCGCAGGGCGAGCGCGGGGGACTCGTCCATCGCCACGACCTCGCTGGCGTGGTGCACGCTCAGCCGCGCCTCATTGAGCACGTTGCGGCGGGCCAGCTCGTCGCGCAGCATGGATTCCTGGCCGACCAGGATCAGGTGCAATTCGGGATGGCGGCGCAGCGCCTCCACGGCGGCGTCAAGGACGATGCCGGGGGCGTGATCGCCCCCCATGGCGTCAAGGGCAAGGGTGATGGACATGTGGCCGTTCGAGAGCAAAAACAAAACGGGCGACCCGAATTGAGACTGGGACGCCCGTCACGATGATTGGAGATACCCTCTGGCGGGTTGGTGTCACCGATGCTACGAGGCTACCTCCATCCTGCGCCACCCGAGGATGGCGCCCGGCGCCGAGGCGCCGGATCAGCGGATTATTCCTGCTCGGTGACGGTCTCGATGACCTTGCGACCACGGTAGAAGCCGTCCGGGCTCACGTGGTGGCGCAGGTGGGTTTCACCGGTGGTGCGCTCGACCGAGAAGGCCGGCTTGGCGAGACCGTCGTGGGCGCGGCGCATGTCACGCTTGGAACGGCTCTTGCGGGTCTGTTGTACGGCCATGGTTCAAACTCCAAACTCAAATAAAGTAAATCAATCAATGCGCGGATGGTTTGACCAGGCCACGCAATGCCGCGAACGGGTTGTCCGCCTTTTCCATGCCCTCGTGCTCGCGGTGGGCAGGCACACAGGCGTGTGCATGCATGGGCACCACGGGCAGGGCCAGCAAAATCTCATCCTCGATCAGGTCGACCAGCCGAACCGGCTCCTCGCCAAGGATCAGCGGGTCCAGCTCGGGAGGAAGGCGCTTGGCCTCCTCTTCGCTGTCGACCACCCCCAGTCCGACCTCGGCATCCAGCTCGATGGCCACGGCTTCCAGGCAGCGCTGGCAAGTCAGCTCGACCGTGCCTTGCACCTGCCCGGTCACGACCGCCTGACCCTCATCGTTCTTGCCGAAGCTCAAACTGAAGCGGATCGGCGCGTCCCGAAGGACCGTGCCCTGCAACCGGGGCAGCTCAGCCACATGCACCTCGCCCTTGAGGGTGAGGCCCTGACGGATCAGGGCGCGGACATCCAGCGGCTGTTGCCATTGATCAAACATAATTTGTTAATTTTATTAACCCGATTCATCCACTGTCAAAGGATTTCATGGTCCAGCCCACCGTATCCGGCGCACCGGCCGCTGATTCTTCCTTGATTCTCGCCTCGACGTCGCGCTATCGGCGCGAGCTTCTGGCGCGTCTCGGCCTGCCCTTTGCCGCCGTCGGCCCGCACATCGACGAGACCCGCCGCGAGGGGGAGTCTGCAGAAGCGATGGTCCGGCGCCTGGCGCGAGAGAAGGCCCGAGCCGTGGCGGCACAGCATCCTTCGGCCTGGGTCATCGGCTCCGACCAATGCGCGGTACTGGACGACCAGGTCCTCGGCAAGCCCGGCACGCACGAGCGGGCCTTCGCCCAACTGCGGGCTGCATCCGGCCGCAGCGTCGTGTTCCATACCGGACTCTGCCTGATGTGTATCGAACAGGGCTTCGAGCACACCGTCGAGGTGCCGTTCACGGTTCACTTCCGCAACCTGGAGGATACGGAGATCGAGCATTACCTCGCCAAGGAAAAGCCCTACGACTGCGCCGGAAGCTTCAAGTCGGAGGGACTCGGCATCGCCCTGTTCGAGGCCCTCGAGGGCAGCGACCCAAGCGCCCTCATCGGCCTGCCGCTGATCGCCCTCTGCGCCTTGCTGCGGAAAGCGGGGCTCGATCCCCTGGGCTGACCGGACTCAACCACCTCGCCGCGCCTGCATAGCCGGGCCAAGCAGGAGCGCGCCGGCCAGGGCCATGCCAGCGCTGATGGCAAAGCTCGGCAAGGCTCCGAACCATTGCCAGATCACCCCCGCCAGCCAGAAGCCCAGCACCCCGCCGGCGCCGTAGCAGACCGAGGACAACAGCGCCTGCCCCCTCCCCTGCGTGCCGTCGGTGAAATGCTGGCGGATGAACTCCACGCTGGCCGCGTGCGCCACGCCGAAGCTGAAGGCGTGCAAAAGCTGCGCAAGGGTCAGAACCACCACGCTTTCAGGCAGGGCACCGATGAGGGCCCAGCGCAGGGTGGTCAGCAGGAGGGTGAGCTGCATCAGGCGCACGGCGCCGTAGCGCGGAAGCCAGCGGTGCACGACCAGGAAGATGACGACCTCCGCCAGCACCCCCAGCGCCCACAGGGCCCCGGTCAGCGCCTTGCTGTGGCCGTGCTGCTCGAGATGGACGCTGTAGAAGGCGTAGTACGTGCCATGGCTGGCCTGCAGCAGCAGGCTGGCGCCGAGGAACAGGAACACCTCGGGACGCCGCAGGATGGGAAGGACAGGGACGGGCCCCGTCTGCAGGGTCCGATGCCCCGCCTCCTCGGCTGGCCCTGGCACCGCCATGGCGAGCATGCTCATCCCGGCAAAGGCCAGGACCAGCCCCCACGGCAACATACCCGCCCCCCACAGGTCGAGCAGCGGCCCCACGCCGAGCGCAGTGACGATGAAGCCCACCGAACCCCACAGCCGGATGCGCGCGTAGCGATACGCCTTCTCCCCCAGATGCTGCAGGGTCACCGCGTCGAACTGCGGCATGGCGGCGTTCCAGGCGAGGGTGAACAGGGCCATGACGAGCGCCATGCCCCACAGGCCGTGGCCGGCGAAGACGGTGGAGAACAGGATCAGAGTCAGCAGGCTGGCCGCCCGCACCCAGCGCATCGGCTGGCCGAGATGATCGGACAGCCAGCCCACGATCGGCGGCCCGGCGAGCTTGGTCAGGCCGAACAGCCCCATCAAAAGACCGATGGCCGCCGGGGAAAAGCCCTCTTCCTTGAGATAGAGCGGCCAGAACGGCAGGAAGATGCCGAGCGCGGCGAAATAGGCGAAGTAGTAGCCCGGGATCCGCCAGAGCAGCGGATCACGTCCCGCAGGCATGATGGATTAGCAAGACGCGGGAATGACCGGCGTGCCGCTCACGACATCCGCGTTCTGCGCGCGGTGGCGCAGGGCATGGTCCATCAGCACCAGGGCCAGCATGGCCTCGGCGATGGGCGTGGCACGGATGCCGACGCAGGGATCGTGGCGCCCCTTGGTCACGACCTCGACCGGCTCGCCGGACAGATTCACGCTCTGTCCTGGCAGGCGGATGCTGGAGGTGGGCTTGAGTGCGATATGGGCAACCACCGCCTGGCCTGTGGAAATGCCGCCGAGGACACCGCCTGCATGATTGGAGAGAAAGCCCTGCGGGGTGATCTCGTCGCGGAATTCGGTCCCTCGCGCCTCGATGCAGGCGAAGCCATCGCCGATCTCCACACCCTTGACCGCATTGATGCTCATCATGGCGTGGGCAATGTCGGCATCCAGGCGGTCGAACACCGGTTCGCCCCAGCCCGGCGGCACGCCATCGGCCACGACCGTCACCTTGGCGCCGATGGAATCCCCCGACTTGCGCAGGGCATCCATAAAGGCCTCCATCTCCGCCACCTTGTCGGCGTCCGGGCTAAAGAACGGATTGCGCTCGATCTCATCCCAATCGAGCTTTTCAATACGGATCGGGCCCAGTTGGCTCAGATAGCCCCGCACAATCACACCATAGCGTTCCTTCAGCCACTTCTTGGCGATGGCCCCGGCCGCCACGCGGGCGGCGGTCTCACGCGCACTGGAGCGGCCGCCACCGCGGTAGTCGCGGATACCGTACTTCTGCTGGTAGGTGTAGTCGGCATGGCCGGGACGGAAGGTCTGGGCGATGTCGGAATAGTCCTTCGAGCGCTGGTCGGTGTTCTCGATTACCAGGGCGATGGGTGTACCGGTGGTCTTGCCCTCGAACACCCCGGAGAGGATGCGCACCCGATCCTCCTCGCGCCGTTGGGTGGTATGGCGCGACTGGCCTGGCTTGCGGCGATCCAGATCCGGCTGGATGTCCTCTTCCGTCAGCGCCATGCCCGGCGGGCAACCATCGACGATGCAGCCGAGCGCAGGGCCATGGCTTTCGCCAAAGGTGGTGACGGTGAACAGGGTGCCGAAGGTGTTGCCGGACATGATCGTGCTGCGGACGGATGGGAGGGGGTGAATCTTAGCAGCTTTGAGCGCCAAACCCGCGCAAACGGGATGAGACGCTCGGGGCCTGTCATCAGGCCGGACAAGGCGCGCAGCGGTTGCGCCCCGCATCCTTGGCGCGGTAAAGCGCGCGGTCAGCCTGGTCGATCACCCGTTCGTAATCGGGATGACCGTCATACAAAGCTACTCCGATGCTGGTGGTGACATGGAGAACCGTGCCCGCATGGGTCATGAAAAGGTGGCGCTCCACGTTGGCGCGGATCTTTTCGGCCACCTTCAGGGCCTGCTCCCCGGTCGCGTGGCTCAACAGGATGAGGAACTCCTCGCCGCCGTAGCGGAACACGAAATCGCTGGAGCGCACCGCAGCCTGTAGCGTGGCGCTGAACTGGGTGAGGACGGCATCGCCCGCCGCGTGGCCGTGCTCGTCGTTGATGGCCTTGAAGTGATCGATGTCGAGCATGAGGACCGCAAACGACTTGCCCGTTCTGCGATAGAGGGCGATCTCCTGGCGCATGACATAAGGCAGGTAGCGACGGCTCAGGATGCCGGTCAGCGGGTCGCGCAGGTTGTGCATCTCCAGCATGTGGCGCACGAGCTCGGTAAGGTGCCAATTGGCTTTGGTCACCGTGTCGTTGAGTTCGGCGAGGGCCTTCTCGAAGCTGCCGCTGTCCTTCCGGCGACAGGCCTCGCGCGCATACTCATAGGCCTGCTCAAGATGCGCCCTGTCCGCCTGCAGCGCCTCGATATCGGGATGATCCGCGAACAGCAGCTGTCCCTTGTGCTCGATCCAGAGGGCGAATTCATTGGTGGACAGGGCATAGGCCGGTGGCTCGGCACCGCTGATCCAGGCCTGGTACAGGGAGGTGAGCGTATGCCGCAGCCAGTCCAGCAGGCTGCCCCGCAGCGACTCGACATCCATGGCCAGGTTCTGGCTGGTCATCTGGATGCGCATGACCTGGACCTGGCTTTCCGACTCGACGATCTGCTCGACGTAGCGCTCGTTGAACAGGTTCGTGGTGTAATCGAGCAGGTCGTCCGCGAACAGGATCGCCCGGATCAGGGCGGCACGATCCTTCACCTCCCCGGCCAGGCGGGTGAAGAGCCCCTCCTTGATCACCCGCAGCCCCTGCTGAACCAGCAGCATCGGCACGTTGATCCGCGCATGAACCTCGCCAATGCGCCTCTGCCGACTGACGAAGGCCGCATAATCCTCCAGGCCGCGCCGACGGAACAGGTCGACCAGCCAGTCCGCCATGCTCCGGCGCAGACGCGCGTCGACCAGCTCATGGCTCAGGTACTGGCGGGCCTCTTCATTCCGGAGCATCTCCTGGTAGAAACTACCCGCAAGCTCATCCGCGCTCGCCTCCACATGCTGTCCGAGGAAAGCCAGAAGATCATGGTTCGCGGGGCTGAAGATATGCTCGAAAATGGCTCGGGATTGATAGGGCATGACGGATTGACGGTGTTGATGAGACGCGAGTGCCGGACGAGCGCTGGCTGTTAAATTTTTTTATTGCATATTAGATGGAGCCACGCAAGGCATGAATCCGATCGCCGTGCACGACCTTCTGCTGCAGCAGGCCGAAAGCCGAGCCGCCACCCTGGCCCTTTGCGGCCCGGGCGAGGAGCGGCTCGACTACGGACAGCTCGGCGCGCGCGTCAGGGCGCTGGCGGCGGGGATCAAGGAACTCGGCCTCGTACGCGGCGAGAGACTGGCGGTCTGGCTGCCCAAAAGCGCGGATGCGGTTATCGCCCTGTTCGCTGTCAGTGCCGCGGGTGGGGCGATGGTACCCATCAACCCCGCGCTCAAGTCCGCTCAGGTGGCGCACATCCTCTGCGATAGCGGGGCGCGCATGCTCGTCACCCAGAAGGCCCGCTTGCACGCCCTGCGGGGCGAACTGGCGAAGATGCACGACCTGCGCTGGATCCTGCTGGTTGACGGCATCGACGGCGTGGAGCCCGTGCCCGGTGCAAGCCTCCTTTCCATGGCGGAGGCGGCGGGCGCGGGACGGCCGGGGGCGGGTCTTCCGTCGCTGACCGAGCTTGATCTCGCCGCCCTGCTCTACACCTCCGGCAGCACCGGCAAGCCGAAGGGCGTGGCCCTCTCGCACCGCAACCTGCTGGCCGGGGCGGCGAGCGTTGCGGCCTATCTCGGCATCCGTCCGGAAGATCGCCTGCTCGCCGTACTGCCGCTCAGCTTCGATTACGGCCTCTCCCAGCTCACGATCGCCTTTCATGCCGGCGCATCGGCCATCCTGCTCGATTACCTGCTACCGCGCGACCTGCACAAGGCGATCACCCGCCATGGGGCGACGGTGCTTGCGGGCGTGCCGCCCCTCTGGCATCAGCTTGCCGCGCAGGACTGGCTGCCGGAGCTCGACTCGCTGAGGATCCTGACCAACTCCGGCGGGCGCCTGCCCCTTCCTGTCATCGAACGTCTGCGCGCGGGCTTGCCGGCTGCCGAACTGTTCCTGATGTATGGCCTGACCGAGGCCTTCCGTTCGACCTTCCTGCCGCCCGCGGAGCTCGACCGCCGCCCGGACTCCATTGGCAAGGCCATCCCCAATGCGGAGGTCATGGTGCTGCGCCCGGACGGCACCCCCTGCGCCCCGCACGAGCCCGGGGAACTGGTGCACCGCGGCCCGACCGTCGCCCTGGGCTACTGGAACGACGCCGAACGCACGGCGGAGCGTTATCGCCCCATCCCCGGCCGGGACCATGGCCTGCCGCACCCGGAACGCGCCGTCTGGTCGGGTGACCGGGTACGGATGGACGAGGAGGGCTTCCTCTATTTCATCGGCCGCGATGACGACATGATCAAGACCTCCGGCTACCGTGTCAGCCCGACCGAGATCGAGGACGTGCTCTACGCCTCGGGGCTTGTGCGCGAGGCCGCCGCCATCGGTGCGGATGATGAGATTCTTGGACAGCGCATCCTTGCCGTGGTCGTGCCCGAAGCGGGACACCTCGATCCCGACCTGCTGCTCCGGCACTGCCGAGTCAATCTTCCGGTCTACATGGTCCCAACAAGCGTCGAGATCGTCAGTACCCTGCCCCTCACCCCCAATGGCAAGGTCGACCGCCGCCGTCTGCGCGAGCAGTATGGCGCGCCGTCCGGCCCGCGTGTGGAGCCGGTATGAGCCTGCCGTCCCACGCCCCGCTGCTGTTCGAGACCCGCGCGGGCACGCTGTGCATCGGGGGCGAACCGACGCCTGCGCTGGCTGAGCGACTGGGCACCCCCTTCTACGCCTACGACAGCCGCCTGATCCAGCAGCGCATCGAGGAACTGCGGGATGGACTGCCCTCGCAGGTGCAGATCCACTATGCCGTCAAGGCCAACCCTTTCCCTCCCCTCCTGCGTCTTGTGGCCGGGCTGCTGGACGGCTGCGACGTAGCCTCGTCCGGGGAACTTGAGAAAGCACTTGAAGCGGGCTTCAGCCCCGGGACGATCAGCTTCGCCGGCCCCGGCAAGCGCGATGCGGAGCTCGTGGCGGCCCTGCGAGCGGGCATCACCGTCAATGTCGAATCGGCCGGCGAGCTGGGACGCCTGACGCGCCTGGGCGAGACACTCGGCATCCGGCCGCGCGCGGCCCTGCGCATCAACCCGGATTTCGAACTGAAGGGCTCCGGCATGCGCATGGGCGGCGGCGCCAAACCCTTCGGCATCGATGCCGAGCAGGCGCCAGCCATCATTCGTGAAATCAATGCATTAGACATTGATTTTCAAGGACTGCACATCTTCACCGGCTCACAGAGCCTGAACATGGAGGCCATCATCCAGGCCCAGTCCGGCGCCTTGGACCTGGCCCGCGCGCTGCTGGAGGGGGCCGGCCTGCCGGTCCGGCAGATCAATATCGGTGGCGGCCTGGGCATCCCCTATTTTCCTGGCGAAAACCGCGTGAATATCAAACCCATGGGGGATCGACTTCATCACCTTCTCGAAGCTCACCGAGGCTGGCTGGGTGAAGCTCATCTTGTGCTCGAACTGGGGCGCTTTCTGGTCGGTGAGGCCGGCGTGTATGTCACCCGCATCGTCGACCGCAAGGTTTCCCGCGGAGAGACCTTCCTCATCACCGACGGCGGCATGCACCACCACCTGGCCCTGTCCGGCAACCTCGGCCAGGTCATCCGCAAGAACTATCCGGTCTACCTCGCCCACCGGGTGGGGAACCCAGCCGAGGAGATCGTCAACATCCACGGCCCCCTGTGCACCCCGCTGGACGTGCTCGGCCACAAGGTTGCCCTGCCCCGCGCCAAGATCGGCGACCTGATCGCCATCACCCAGTCCGGCGCCTACGGCCTCACGGCCAGCCCGGTGCACTTTCTTGGCCATCCCCTGCCGGCCGAGGTGCTGATCGACGGCGGGCACGAATGAGGAGATTGCGCGGGGTCAGCTCGCGTCCGCAGAACTCCCCCACCTCCACCTCATGGCCCTCGTCCGCCAGGCCGAGGGCCATGTCCAGCACCAACCACACCTCCAGGGGCCGACGCACAGCGGCGCGGATCAGCTCGAAGGCGCGTACCTCCCTGGAGCGTTTCCAGCCTGTCCGCATGGCGTCTTCCGCCTGCCCGGCATCGGGAACGGGCCAGCCGAGGCGCTCACAGGCACGCAGCAGGGCCACGGGGTCATCGTCCCGGCCGATGTCCTTCAGCAGGGAGTAATCCCTCACTTCCAGGCCGTGTTGCGCGCCCCACCCTTTCAATGCCAGCAGACGGGCCTTACGGCGTTTTTCCACCTCGCGCTGCGCGTGACCGGCCGTACAGGTTTCCAGCACCGCCAGTCGCAGATCCTCGCGCGACAGCCTCAGCCCGCACGCCCGCCCGGCGGACGAGCGCGGCCGATGGTGTTCATGCACCGTGCGGTGATAACAGCATGGGGCGAGCAGCAGCCCGGCGGGCGATTGGCGCCCGACCTGGTCGAGAAGGGTCAGGTGCAGGTCACCGCAGGCGTGCAGCGCACAAGCCAAGGTGGTGGGGGGGGGATCAGCGGACTCGATGAGCACATCGCATACCTGCGCCGTCAACCGGACGCCATCCCGTTGCGCCAATCTCTGCGCATCGGCGCACAGGGCGGGGTCACGCTCCAGCGCGCGCACCTGCACGCCGCTGTGCATACCGATCAGGCGGCCGAGGTGCGCCTTGCCCGCGCACCAGTCCCACACCTCGTCCACCCCCTCCAGGGCATCGAGCGCCAGGCCGGCAAAGGCGTCGATTTGCGCCCACTTCCTGCCGGGCACATCCCGCGCGGGGGCATGAACGGGGCTGGCCTTGCGCGGCGGGCCTTGCAGACGCTCGAAGCGGATCAGCGGTTCGAGGGCAGCCATGCCTGGAATGAATGGTTCGAGCCAGTGCCGCAGGCGCCGCTCATCGGCATGCAGGGCGTCGACCTGCCCTGGAGTCAATGCGAGGAGCGCCGCATGAAGCTCGGGATGCCCCTCGCCCCAGGGCGGCAGGTCGTGGTGGAAGGGGGCCGGTCGCCACAGCCCGGAGCAATCCCGCAGGAATCCACCAAGCAGGAAGACACGCCTGGCAAGATCAATAAGATGCGTATCGGAGATGCCGCTTTTTGTCAGCATGATGCGCACGGAATGATGGCATGATCCACACGGGGCAGCCTACCGAGGGGATTCCCCCTCATCCCGACATGGCATCCAGTTCGGCCCAGCGGGCATAGGCGGCTTCCAGTTCTTGCCCGATGGCAGCGAGGCGATCCAGCAGGGCCTTGATGGTTGCCTGATCCCCCTGGTAGAAGACCGGATCGCTGCTTCGCGCGGTAAGTTCGGCCTGCTCAGCCTCCAGCGCATCAATGCGAGCTGGAATCTGGTCCAGCTCGCGCTGATCCTTGAAGCTCAGCTTGGAGCGGGGTTTGGCCGCGGATGAGACAGATGCCTCGCCCCCGGCTTTCGCGACGGTGGGTGCATCCACCTTGACCCCGGCGCTCTCTTTCTGAGCCAGAGCCGATCGGGTGGCTTCCTGCTCCCTGATCTTGATCCAGTCGGCGTAGCCGCCCACGACTTCACGGACCTTCCCCTCGCCCTCGAAGGCCAAGAGGCTGGTGACCACGTTGTCGAGAAAGGCTCGGTCGTGGCTCACGACCAGCAGGGTGCCGTCGTAGTCCAGCAGGGCCTGTTCCAGCACTTCAAGGGTTTCCAGGTCGAGGTCGTTGGTGGGCTCGTCGAGCACCAGCAGGTTGGCGGGCCTGGCGAGCAGGCGGGCGAGCAGCAGACGATTGCGTTCGCCGCCCGAGAGGGCGGAGACCTTGGTGCGGGCGCGGTCGGGGGTAAACAGGAAGCGTTGCAGGTAGCCGATGCCGTGCATGTTCTCGCCATGCACTTCGATCCGATCGCCGCCATCGCAGAGGTTCTCGATCGCCGTCCAGTCCGGGTTGAGCTGGGCGCGGTGCTGGTCGAAATAGGCGATGCTCAGCTGGGTGCCGATCCTGACCGTGCCACTGTCCGGCTGGATTTCACCCAAGAGCAGCTTGAGCAGGGTGCTCTTGCCCACGCCGTTGGGGCCGACCAGGCCGATGCGGTCGCCGCGCTGGATGCGAATAGAGAGATCCTTGACCACCGGCCTGCCGGCAAAACTTTTGCTCGCGTGTTCGGTTTCGACCACGAGCTTGCCAGAGGTGGGGCTGCTCCCCAGGCTGACCTCGACCCTGCCCTGCCTGTTGACCCGCTCGGCACGCTCACGCCGCAGGGCCATGAGGCGGCGCACGCGACCTTCGTTGCGGGTGCGGCGGGCCTTGACACCCTGCCGGATCCACACCTCTTCCTGGGCGAGGAATTTGTCGAATTCGGCATTCTGCTGCGCCTCGGCGTGCTCGCGCTCCTCGCGGCGGCGCAGGTAGTTGTCCCAGTCTCCCGGCCAGGAGGTGAGCTGGCCGCGGTCGAGTTCGAGGATGCGGTTGGCAAGCCTTTGTAGAAAAGCGCGGTCGTGGGTGATGAACAGCACAGCGCCGCGGAAATCGCGGATGAAGCCCTCCAGCCATTCGATGCTGGCGATGTCGAGGTGGTTGGTCGGCTCGTCAAGCAGCAACAGATCCGGCGCCTGCACCAGCGCCTGGGCGAGCAGGACGCGGCGCTGCGCGCCGCCCGAGAGTTCACGCACCTTGCGGTCGGGGTCAAGCTCAAGGCGGCTGATGACCTCGTCCACGCGTTGGGACGCGCTCCAGCCGTCGCGCGCCTCGAGTTCCTGTTGCAGGCGGGCAAGCTGTTGCAGGGCGATTTCGTCGCCCTGCTCTACTCCGTGCAGGCTGGCGTGGTAGCGCAGCAGCAGGTCGTGCAAGTCACCAAGTCCTGCCAGCACGGTTTCGTACACCGTGGCATCGGACTCCATGTGGGGGTCCTGCGGAAGGAAGGCCGCGCGCGCGCCGGGCGCAAGACGGATCTCGCCTTCGTCCGGGCGCTGCTCTCCGGTGAGGATGCGCAGCAGGGTCGACTTGCCCTCGCCATTACGACCGATCAGGGCGATGCGCTCGCCAGGCTCGACAGTGAACGCGACATCGCGCAGCAGGGTGCGGGTGCCGACGGAGAAGCCGAGATGATCAACGGTGAGCAGGGGCATGGTCGAGTGTCCATCCATCACCGGCCAAAAGGGCCCGGCATGGGAAGTGATGTGCCTAGGGCTGAAATGACTTGATCGCAGCGACACGCCGCTCCCACGCGAGCGCGATCCGCCGGTGGGAGCCGCGTACCGCGGCGATGCAGCAAGCGGCGGTCGTTAGCCGTTGAAAAATGCTTTCAACGGCTGTTAGTGATGCAGGCGCTGGCGGACGAATTCAAGCAGCGCGCCGAAGGTCTCGAACAGGCTGGCGTCGATCTCATCGTCGTGGAGCACAAGGCCAAGGCGCTGTTCGAGCGCGGTCAGCACAGCAAGCACCCCCATCGAGTCGAGCTGCGGCAGGACGCCGAGCAGCGGGGTATCGGCGGTGAACGCGAAGGCCTCCTCGCCGAGTTGCAGGGCGTCGTGCAGGAGGGCGCGCAGATCAGCCGCGAGATCCTCGGACGGCGAAAAGCTCGAATCCTGCGGCAGGCTGGCCGGGTGCATGGATGGCAACAGCACGCGCTCAGTATCCCAGGTGCTGCTGGCCGCCCATGTAGGGCCGCAGGGCTTCGGGGATGGCGATGCGGCCGGCCTCGTCCTGGTAGTTCTCCAGCAGGGCGACCAGGGTACGGCCGACCGCGAGGCCCGAGCCATTCAGGGTGTGCACCAGCTCAGGCTTGCCCTCGGGGTTGCGGAAGCGCGCCTGCAGGCGGCGGGCTTGGAAGGCCTCGAAGTTCGAGCAGGAGGAGATTTCGCGGTAGGTGTCCTGCGCCGGCAGCCAGACCTCGAGATCAAAGGTCTTGGCCGAGCCAAAGCCCATGTCACCTGTGCACAGCAGCATGCGGCGATACGGCAGGCCGAGCCGTTCGAGCACGGCCTCGGCATGGGCGGTCAGCTCCTCCAGCGCCGCGTAGGACTGTTCGGGGTGGACGATCTGCACCAGCTCCACCTTCTCGAACTGGTGCTGGCGGATCATGCCGCGCGTGTCGCGCCCGGCGGAACCGGCCTCCGAGCGGAAGCACGGTGTGTGGGCGACCATCTTCAGCGGCAGGGCGTCGAGGTCGAGGATCTCGTCGCGCACCAGGTTGGTGACCGGCACCTCGGCGGTCGGGATGAGGTAATAGGGCGACTCGCCCGCGAGTTTGAACAGGTCGTCCTCGAACTTGGGCAGCTGGCCGGTGCCGCGCAGGCTGTCCGCGTTGACCATGTAAGGCACGTAGACTTCCTGGTAGCCGTGCTCGCGGGTGTGCAGGTCGAGCATGAACTGGATCAGGGCGCGGTGCAGGCGGGCAAGTTCGCTTCTGAGCACGACGAAACGGCTGCCGGTGAGCTTGGCGGCCGCGGCGAAGTCCATCGAACCGAGCCCCTCGCCCAGGGCGACGTGATCCTGCGGCGCGAAGGCAAAGCTCGGAGGTGTACCCCAACGCTTGATCTCGACATTGCCGGTCTCGTCCATGCCATCCGGCACGCTGGGGTGCGGGATGTTGGGCAGCTGGAGCATGAGGGCGTCCAGCTGCTCGGCAATCGCCCCGAAGCGGGCCTTGGCGGCCTCCAGCCGCTCGCCAAGGCTGGCCACCTCGTCCAGCAGCGGCTGCACGTCCTCGCCGCGGGCCTTGGCCTGACCGATGGCCTTGGAGCGCGCATTGCGTTCAGCCTGCAGGCGCTCGGCCTCGGTCTGCGCGGCCTTGCGCTCGGCCTCAAGGCGTTCGATCGCGGCCGTATCGAGGGCAAAGCCGCGCCGGGCAAGGCCTGCGGCCACGGCAGGAAGGTCGGAGCGAAGGAGTCTTGGATCGAGCATGGGGGCATCCTTGTAGGAGCGGCGCCCTCGCCGCGAAAAAGGGAGATCGCGGCGGGGGCGCCGCTCCTACATCAGCAACAATCAGATGTGATGGACTTCGAGGATTTCGTAGGTGCGCTCGCCCGCCGGGGCCTGGAACACGATGGTGTCGCCGATGTGCTTGCCGATCAGGGCGCGGGCGATGGGCGAGTGCACGGAGATCAGGTTCTGCTTGATGTCGGCCTCGTCGTCGCCGACCAGCTTGTAGGTAATCTCCTCGCCGCTCTCCTCCTCGAGCACGACCACGGTGCAGCCGAAGATGACCTTGCCGGTGTTCGGCAGCTTGGTCACGTCGATCACCTGGGCCATCGACAGCTTGTGCTCGATCTCCTTGATGCGCCCTTCGATGAACCCCTGCTCCTCGCGTGCGGCGTGGTATTCGGCGTTCTCCTTCAAATCGCCCAGCTCGCGCGCCTCGGCGATGGCCTGGATGATGCGCGGACGCTCGACACTGCGCAGATGCTTGAGTTCTTCCTCGAGCTTGGCCGCCCCTTGGGCGGTCATCGGAATGCGGTTCATGCCTTCAATCCTGCGTGCAGGTCCTGCAGACGGTTGACGTGAATCTCCTCGGCCAGGTGCTTGAGCGCCTGGCAGGTGGCGCGGGCGCCGGCGATGGTGGTGAAGTAGGCCACTTTGTGGTGCAGCGCCTCGCGCCGGATCGAGAACGAGTCGGCCAAGGCCTGACGGCTGCCGGAGGTGGTGTTCACGATCAGGTCGATCTCGTCATTCTTGATCATGTCGACGATGTGCGGACGCCCCTCGATCACCTTGTTGACCACGCTGCACGGGACGCCGGCCTCCTTGAGACTTTCGGCGGTGCCGCGGGTGGCGACGATCTCGAAGCCATGGGCGATCAGATCGCGCGCCACGCTAACGGCCGCCGGGCGGTCTTCCTTGCGCACGCTGATGAAGGCACGTCCGCCGGTCGGCAGGTGGGTGCCCGCGCCGGCCTGGGCCTTGGCGAAGGCCTCGCCGAAGGTCTTGCCGACGCCCATCACCTCGCCGGTGGACTTCATCTCGGGGCCGAGGATGGGGTCAACGCCGGCAAACTTGATGAACGGGAACACCGCCTCCTTGACCGAGTAGAAGTCGGGCACCACCTCGTCAAGCGCCCCCTGCTGCCTGAGGGTCTTGCCCACCATGCAGCGGGCGGCGATCTTGGCCAGCGGACGGCCGATGGCCTTGGATACGAACGGCACGGTACGGGAGGCGCGCGGGTTGACCTCCAGCACGTAGATGTCCTCGCCCTTGACCGCGAACTGGGTGTTCATCAGGCCGACCACGCCCAAGCCCTTGGCCATCTTGACGATCTGCTCGCGCAGTTCGTCCTGCAGGGCGGCGGAGATGCTGTACGGCGGCAGCGAACAGGCGGAATCGCCGGAGTGCACGCCGGCCTGCTCGATATGCTCCATGATGCCGCCGATCAGCACGTCCTGGCCGTCGCAGATGGCGTCCACGTCCAGCTCGATGGCATCGTCGAGGAAGCGGTCGAGCAACACGGGGGAGTCGTTGGAGACCTTGACCGCCTCGCGCATGTAGCGGCGCAGGTCGTCCTCGCCATGCACGATTTCCATCGCGCGGCCACCAAGCACATAGGACGGACGCACGACCAGCGGGTAGCCGATCTGCGCCGCGAGGTGCACGGCTTCCTCGGCCGAGCGCGCGGTGCGGTTCGGCGGCTGGCGCAGACCCAGGTCGTTGATCAGCTTCTGGAAGCGTTCGCGATCCTCGGCGAGGTCGATGGAGTCCGGGGTGGTGCCGATGATCGGCGCACCGGCCTTCTCCAGGTCGCGGGCGAGCTTGAGCGGGGTCTGGCCGCCGTACTGCACAATCACGCCCTTCGGCTGCTCGAGGTCGATGATCTCGAGCACGTCCTCCAGGGTCAGCGGTTCGAAGTACAGGCGGTCGGAGGAGTCGTAGTCGGTGGACACGGTCTCCGGGTTGCAGTTGACCATGATGGTCTCATAGCCGTCCTCGCGCATGGCGAAGGCGGCATGGACGCAGCAGTAGTCGAACTCGATGCCCTGGCCGATGCGGTTCGGGCCGCCGCCGAGCACGATGATCTTGTCGCGCGTGCTGGGGCGGGCCTCGCACTCCTCCTCATAGGTGGAGTACATGTAGGCGGTCTGGGTGGCGAACTCGCCGGCACAGGTATCGACGCGCTTGTAGACCGGGCGCACGCCCAGTTCGTGGCGGCGGGCGCGGACGAACTTCTCGGTGTCGTTCAGCAGGCGCGCGAGGCGACGGTCGGAGAAGCCCATGCGCTTGAGTTCGCGCATCTCCTCCGCGGAGATGCTGTCGAGGTCGCGGCCCTTGAGGGCGTTCTCCGTGCGCACGATCTCCTCGATCTGGATCAGGAACCACGGGTCGATGCGCGAATGTTCGTGGATCTCTTCCCGGGTGAAGCCATGGCGGAAGGCATCCGCCACGTACCACAGGCGGTCCGCGCCGGGCATGCGCATTTCCTGGATCAGCTTGGCGCGCAGCTCCTCCGACGGCAGGGTGGCATCGACGATCTCATTGAGGCCGTCCATACCGGTCTCAAGGCCGCGCAGCGCCTTCTGCAGGGATTCCTGGAAGGTGCGCCCGATCGCCATCACCTCGCCCACCGACTTCATCTGGGTGGTGAGGCGATTGTTGGCCTGCGGGAACTTCTCGAAAGTGAAACGCGGCACCTTGGTGACCACGTAGTCGATCGACGGCTCGAACGAGGCCGGGGTGGCGCCGCCGGTGATGTCGTTCTTCAGTTCGTCCAGGGTGAAGCCCACGGCGAGCTTGGCCGCGACCTTGGCGATGGGGAAACCGGTGGCCTTGGAGGCCAGGGCGGAGGAACGCGACACGCGCGGGTTCATCTCGATCACGATCATGCGCCCATTGGCCGGGTTGATCGCGAACTGGACGTTGGAACCGCCGGTCTCGACGCCGATCTTGCGCAGCACCGCGAGGGATGCGTTGCGCATGATCTGGTATTCCTTGTCGGTCAGGGTCTGGGCAGGGGCGACGGTGATGGAGTCACCGGTGTGCACGCCCATCGGATCGAGGTTCTCGATCGAGCAGACGATGATGGCGTTGTCGGCCCGGTCGCGCACCACCTCCATCTCGTATTCCTTCCAGCCGAGCACGGACTCCTCGACCAGCAGCTCGCGGGTCGGAGACAGGTCCAGGCCGCGGCGCACGATTTCCTCGTACTCCTCGCGGTTGTAGGCGATGCCGCCGCCGGTGCCGCCCATGGTGAAGGAGGGGCGGATGATGACCGGATAGCCGATCTGCGGCTGAACCTGGAGGGCCTCCTCCAGGCTGTGGACGATGAAGGACTTCGGCGTGTCGAGGCCGATTTCGGTCATCGCCTCGCGGAAGCGCTCGCGGTCCTCGGCCATGTCGATGGCATCGGCGGTGGCGCCGATCAGTTCCACGCCGAACCTGGCCAGCACGCCCTCGCGCTCAAGGTCCAGCGCGCAGTTGAGTGCGGTCTGCCCCCCCATGGTCGGCAGCACGGCGTCAGGGCGCTCCTTCTCGATGATCTTGGCGACGGTCTCCCAGTGGATGGGCTCGATGTAGGTCGCATCGGCCATCTCCGGGTCGGTCATGATGGTGGCCGGATTGGAGTTGACCAGGATGACGCGGTAGCCCTCCTCGCGCAGGGCCTTGCAGGCCTGGGCGCCGGAGTAGTCGAATTCGCAGGCCTGACCGATGATGATCGGGCCCGCGCCAATGATGAGGATGCTCTGGATGTCTGTGCGTTTCGGCATGGCGATCTGTCTGCTGGGGCGTCGAGGCGAGGAATCGGCACCGTTGGATCAACGGTGCTTGCGCTTGCGCATGTCCTCGATGAAGGGCTCGAACACGGGGGCCACGTCGTGCGGCCCCGGGCTGGCTTCCGGGTGACCCTGGAAGCTGTAGGCCGGCTTGTCGGTCAGGCGGATGCCCTGCAGCGAGCCATCGAACAGTGATTTGTGCGTCGCCTTCACATTCGGCGGCAGGGTAGCCTCGTCCACGGCAAAACCGTGGTTCTGGCTGGAGATCATGACGCGACCGCTCTCCAGGTCCTGCACGGGGTGGTTGGCGCCGTGGTGACCGAACTTCATCTTCACGGTCTTGGCGTTGCAGGCCAGGCCGAGGATCTGGTGGCCGAGGCAGATGCCGAACAGCGGGATGTCGGTATTCAGGAACTCGCGGGTCGCCTGGATGGCGTAATCGCAGGCCGCGGGGTCGCCGGGGCCGTTGGACAGGAACACGCCGTCCGGCTTCATCGCCAGCACGTCGGCGGCCGGGGTCTGGGCCGGCACCACGGTGACGCGGCAGCCGCGATCGACCAGCATGCGCAGGATGTTGCGCTTCACCCCAAAATCGTAGGCAACCACGTTGTACTTCAGGTCGTCCTTCGGACCCGGCTGGCTCAAGGTCTTGGCATCCCAGCTCGGCTCGGCCCAGACGTAAGTCTCCTTGGTGGAGACCACCTTGGCGAGGTCCATGCCGTTCAGCCCCGGAAAGCCGCGCGCGGCCTCGATGGCCTTGGCCGCATCGGCGTCATCTCCCGCCATCAGGCAGCCGTTCTGGGCGCCCTTCTCGCGCAGGATGCGGGTCAGCTTGCGAGTATCGATGCCGGCGATGCCGACCACGCCATGGCGCTTGAGGTAGGCCGGCAGGCTCTCGTTGGCGCGCCAGTTGCTGTGCAGGCGCGGCACGTCACGGACGATGAGGCCGGCCGCGTGGACGCGGGGGTCCTCCTCGTCCTCGGCATTGACGCCGACGTTGCCGATGTGGGGATAGGTCAGCGTCACCATCTGGCGACTGTAGGACGGATCGGTCAGGATTTCCTGGTAGCCCGTCATGGCGGTGTTGAACACCACCTCACCTACGGACTGACCGTCGGCGCCCACGGAGTAGCCGTGGAATACGGTGCCATCTTCGAGCGCAAGCAAGGCGGGGGTCTTTTCAAACATGGCTCTGCACACACAAAAACGGGACGATTCGCAAGTTCGCGGACCATCCCGTCAGTCACTGAAAATTTTCGAGACTATAGCAGATGGGCCTTCCATCGTCCATGTGAATGCTTGATGAACGTGATTAATGGCCCGCTCGACTCAGCGTCAGCGCAGGTTCAGCACGTCCTGCATGTCGTACAGCCCGGCCTCCTGGCCTGACAGCCAGTGCGCGGCATGCACCGCGCCACGGGCGAAGGTCTGCCGGCTGGAAGCCTTGTGGGTGATTTCCACCCGCTCGCCGATGCCGGCGAACAGTACGGTGTGGTCACCGACGATATCCCCGCCACGCACGGTGGCGAAGCCAATGGTCTTCGGGTCGCGCTCGCCGGTGATCCCCTCCCGGCCATACACCGCGCACTGCGAGAGGTCGCGACCGAGGGCGTTGGCCACCGCGTACCCCAGCGCCAGCGCGGTGCCGGACGGCGCATCGACCTTGTGGCGGTGATGGGCCTCGATGATCTCGATGTCGTAGCCTTCGCTAAGCACGCGCGCGGCCATGTCCAGCAGTTTGAGGCACAGGTTGACACCCACGCTGAAGTTGGCGGCCAGCACGACGGGAATGTGCTGCGCCGCCTGATCGATGGCCGCGCGCTGCTCGGGGCTGAAACCCGTGGTGCCGATCACCATCGGCGTTCCGGCCGCGATGCACAGCGGCAGGTAGTGCATGGTCGCCTCCGGACGGGTGAAGTCGATGACGACGTCGGTCGTGGGAAGCACAAGGGCGAGGTCGTCGTGGATGCGCACGTTCAGGGCACCCACGCCGGCGAACTCGCCCGCGTCCAGGCCGAGGAGCGGACTGCCGCTGCGGTCGATCGCGCCATGCAGGCGCGCCTTGTCGGAGGCGGCGAGGGATTCGATCAGCGCGCGGCCCATGCGGCCGCTGGCACCCGTGATGGCAACATTGATCATACGATGGGTTCCTGTTGGATTTTGTCCGAATCTTAACAGGATGCACCCCGCGGCGCCCGGTCCCCAGGGCAATCATCGGCCTGGGCGCTCGCGTAGGAGCGGCACCCCCGCCGCGACAGGCGTATCGTGCCAGAGCAATCGGCCCGAGGGCGGGCCTCCTACAGCCTGATAAGGCTTACGCCATGCGCACGCTGAATTTCCGCTTTGTGCGGCCACTTCAGGCATGTCATGCAATGATCCTGCTGGCCCCCAAGGAAGGATTGGGACCAGGGGGCGGCCCTGCTAACCTTGCCTTCATGTCCAAAAGCCATCAAAGGATCCTGCCCATGACCGCTCCGCGCGCCGAGCCGCCCCCCTTACTGATCGAGGCTCATGAACTGAACGCCCTTCTCGGCCGGGACGACATCCTGCTGGTGGACATGACCGCACTCGAGCAGTACCGCTGCGGCCACCTGCCGGGCGCCATCCATCTGGACTTCACCGACATCACTGCCGAGCGCCCACCCGCCTCCGGGCTGCTGCCCACCCCCGAGCACTTCAATGCCCGCATGCGTGCCCTGGGGCTGCGCGAGGGGATGCACCTCGTTGCCTACGATGAGTGCGGCGGGCTGAAGGCCTGCCGCCTGTTGTGGACCCTGCATACCTTCGGTTTCACAGCTGTGTCCCTGCTCAATGGCGGGCTGGAGGCCTGGCAGGCCGAGGGGCTGCCGCTGGAGACGGGCGAGGTCGTCCCCGCCCCTTCTTCGATCGAACTTCGATACACCGGAGCCGGGGTGCGCACGGCGGAAGAGATCCTGCAACGTCTCGGCCAGCCCGATGTGGTGCTTCTGGATGCACGTAGCGCGGGCGAATTCATCGGCCACGACGTCCGCTCCGCACGCGGCGGGCACATCCCCGGCGCGGTGCATTTCGAGTGGTCGCGCGCGCTCGATCCCCTCAGCCACCACCGCTTCCGCTCGCCGAACATCCTGCGCGACGAGCTGGCCGCAGCCGGCATCACCCCGGACAAGAAGGTGATCGCCTACTGCCAGACCCATCGGCGCTCCTGCGTCTCCTGGTTCACCCTGCGGCTGCTTGGCTTTCCGCGGGCCTATGGTTACCCCGGCGCATGGTCGGACTGGGGCAACCGGCCCGAATTGCCCGTAGAAACCTGAGGGCTGGAGCTCAGCGCAGGAGCTTTTCCCGGTAGTAGCGCAGCTCGTCGATCGAGGCGCGGATATCGGCCAGGGCCAGGTGCACGTCGGCCTTCGCGAACTTCGGCACGTCAGGGTACCAGCGCTGGGCCAGTTCCTTGAGGGTGCTGACGTCCAGGTTACGGTAGTGGAAGAACGCCTCCAGTTCCGGCATGTGGCGGGCGAGGAAGCGGCGGTCCTGGCAGATGCTGTTGCCGCACATCGGCGAGCTACGCGGACCGACCCACTGCTTGAGGAAGGCCAGCGTGGCGAGTTCCGCGGCACGCGTGTCCTGGGTGCTCGCCCGCACCCGCGCGGTGAGGCCGGAGCCACCGTGCTGGCGCTGGTTCCACTCATCCATGCCGGCCAGCACTGCCTCCGGCTGATGCACGGCGATCACCGGTCCCTCGGCGAGGATTTCGAGCTTCTCATCGGTCACGAGGGTGGCGATCTCGATGATCGAATCCCGATCCGGATCCAGGCCGGTCATCTCAAGGTCGATCCAGACAAGGCGGTTTTGCATGACGTGTCCTGTTGATTGATAAATAAAACCCCGGCATGACTAAAAAGCTTTGTCTCTCGTCCCCCAAGGCCATGGTCTACTCTCTGGCTCGGGTATTGTCCCCCAAAGGAGATGCATGATGCGCTACACCCTCACCCTGTCCGCCGCCGCCCTCGCCGCCACCATCCTGACTGCCCCCGCAGCCCAGGCTGCCGACCTTGCCCTCGGCAAGAAGCTCTACAGCGAAAACTGCATCAAGTGTCATGGAGCGGAAAAATACTCTGCCCCGGATCGGAAGGTGCACAGCATGAGCACCCTCAAGACCTATGTCCAGGGCTGCGCCACCAACCTCAGCCTCTCCTGGTTCGAGGATGAGGTGGATGCGGTGGCGGCCTACATGAACCAGGAATTCTACAAGTTCAAATGAACGTCACCCCGCTTGCGCAGCGGCACTGCCTGACGCCCCGGGGGGCCCCCGATCACCTGACCGCCGAGCGGATCGGGGAACTGCTCGGCCAGCTGCATCCCGAGTGGCATCTCGGCCCGCACGGCGACGCCATCGTGCGTGAATTCCGCTTCCGGAGTTTCCGTGAGACCATGCTGTTCGCCAACGTCATCGCCTGGATGTCCGAGCAGGAAAATCATCATCCCGAACTGCGTCTTCGGTATAATGCCTGCGCGGTTCATTACCGGACCCACGATGTCGGCGGGTTGTCGGAAAACGACTTCATCTGCGCCGCAAAGATCGACACCCTGGCCAACCTCTGACCAGGCACGGCGGGTTCCAACGCGGGGGGCTGTCCTTCATCCGGGCAGCCCCCCGTAGTTTTATGGTCTAAGGAGCATCAGCATGAGCGAGGAGAATCGCACCTCGGAACGCATCCCGGAGCTGGTGCGCGAGATTCGCGATCTTCTCGAGCGCCAGCGACTGGTCGAGCAGCTCGTCCTGCGCCAGGAGACCCTGCCGGAGCGCAACGACCTGGTCGAAACCCTGGTGCACAAACAGCACCTGGCCGCCCTATCCACCAAGCTCGAGACCCTGCACGCCGCCGACATCGCACGCATCCTCGAGATGCTGCCGCTGCAGGACCGCCTGGTGGTCTGGGACCTGGTCAAGGCCGACATGGACGGCGAGGTGCTGCTCGAGGTCTCCGACGCGGTGCGCGAATCGCTCATCGAGGCGATGGACACCCACGAGCTGGTCGCCGCCACTGGCCAGCTCGGCACCGATGAGATCGCCGACCTCGCCCCCGACCTGCCCGACGAGGTGGTGCAGGGCATCTACAAGACCCTCAACCCCGAGGAACGCGAGCAGCTGCGCATCGCCCTCTCCTATCCCGAGGACTCGGTCGGCGCGCGCATGGATTTCGAGATGGTGAGCGTGCGCGAGGACGTCACTGTCGAGGTGGTACTGCGCTATCTGCGCCGCCTGCGCGAGCTACCCGACCACACCGACCAGCTGTTCGTGGTCGATCGCGACGAACACCTGCGCGGCGTGCTCCCCCTCAATGCGTTGCTGGTCTCCGACCCGGAGACCGAGGTCGGCAGCATCATGAACAGCGCGCCCAAGCGCTTCCTGCCGGACGGCCTGGCGCGCGAGGCGGCCGAGGCCTTCGAGCGCTACGACCTGATCACCGCTCCGGTCGTCGACCACGACGGCGTGCTGGTCGGGCGAGTCACGGTGGACGCCATCGTGGACTACATCAAGGAACGCCAGGACATCGAACGCCTGAGCCAGGGTGGTCTGCGCGAGGAAGAGGACATCTTCGCCCCCATCTGGAGCAGCGTGAAAAACCGCGGCCCCTGGCTCGGCCTCAACCTGGTCACCGCCCTCATCGCCTCGCGCGTGATCGGCCTGTTCGAGGGCACCATCGAGCAGCTGGTCGCCCTCGCCGCCCTAATGCCCATCGTCGCCGGCATGGGCGGCAACATCGGCAATCAGACCATCACCATGATCGTGCGCGCGCTCGCCACAGGGCAGCTGCACCAGCACGATGTGCGCGGCCTCTACTTCAAGGAGGTCAAACTCGCGCTGATCAACGGGGCGGTGTGGGGCGGCATGATGGCCCTCATCACCTTCCTGCTCTACCAGGACGCCCCACTGGCAGGAGTGATGATGCTGGCGATGACGCTGAACTTCCTCGTGGCCGCCATCATGGGCGTGACCATTCCGGTCATGCGCGCGCGCTTTGGGCGCGACCCGGCCCTCGGCTCGAGCGTGCTCATCACCGCCATCACCGACACGGGCGGCTTCTTCATCTTCCTGGGCCTCGCCAGCCTGTTCCTGCTGGGTTGATGCCATGAGCAAGCGTCACCTGAGCGAGCGGCAGAAGCGCCACATCCAGCAGCGTCGCGCCCAGGAGGCAGAGAACATCGCCCTGCGCCCAGGCCTGGTCGTCGCCCACCACGGCAAGCAGGTGCTGGTCGAGGACCCCGAGACCGGCGAGCGCCATCCCTGCACATTCCGCCAGACGCTGGGCGGGGTGGTCACGGGCGACCGGGTGCGCTGGCAGGACAATCCCGGCGGCAAGGGCACGGTCGAGTTCGTCGAGCCCCGAAGATCAGTCCTGATCCGGCCGGACACCCTCGGCAAGCCGCGCATGATGGCCGCCAACATTGACCAAGTGCTGATCACCCTCTCCCCGGTGCCGGAGCCCAATCCCAGCGTGATCGACCGCGCCATCGTCGCCGCCCTCGACCTGCCTGCCCGCCCCATCCTGCTGGTCAACAAGATCGACCTCATGGATGAGGATGGACGCGAGTTCATGCGGGCCTTCCTGAGCGAATGGACGAATATCGGCATCACCGCCCTCGAACTGTCCGCCAGCACGGGCGAAGGCCTGGAAGTGCTGAAGGACATGCTGGACGGCCATGAAAGCCTGTTCGTCGGCCTCTCCGGGGTGGGCAAGTCGTCCATCGTGCGCGCCCTGCTACCCGAGGGCGTCGAGGTCGCCGTGGGCGAGATCTCCGAGCACAGCCTGGAAGGCCGCCACACCACCCGCACCAGCACCCTCTACCACCTGCCCGGCGGCGGGGACGTGGTGGATGCCCCGGGCGTGCGCGACTTCGGCGTGTGGGAGATGAGTCCCGAGGCCGTCCTGCGCGGCTTCGCGGAGATCCAAGAGGCGGCGCAGGCGTGCCGGTTCGCCAACTGCACCCACCGCATGGAACCCGGTTGCGCGGTCAAGCAGGCGGTGGAGGATGGCCGCATCAGCGCGCGGCGCTACCAGAGCTATCTGGAACTGATGGAGCAGGCATTGAGCAAGCCCTGGGAAGGCTGAAGCCGCCCCTGCTAAGCTCCATGGACAGCGACTCCTCACGGGGGACCACATGGGCGAGCATCAAGGGCACCTCGTCACCCTCTGCCTGACAGGGGACGTGATGGCCGGGCGCGGGATCGACCAGATCCTCCCCCACCCCTGCCCGCCCAGGATCCACGAGCCTGCCATGGACTCCGCACTCGGCTACGTGCGCCTGGCCGAGGAGGCCAGCGGCCCCCTGCCCCGCGCGGTCGATCCCGCCTACATCTGGGGCGACGCCCTGGCCATACTGGAGCGCCTGCGACCGGACCTGCGCATCATCAACCTCGAGACCGCCGTCACCACCTCGCCGGACTGGGAGCCCAAGGGGATCAACTACCGCATGCATCCCGCCAACCTGCCCTGCCTGCAGGCGGCCGGGATCGACTGCTGCGTGCTGGCGAACAACCACGTCCTCGACTGGGGTGAGGCGGGCCTGCTCGAAACCCTCGCCAGCCTGCGCCATGCCGGGCTGGCGACGGCCGGGGCGGGACTGGACGCCGCGCAGGCCGCCACCCCGGCCATTCTGCCGCTCCCCAAAGGCGGCCGCGTGCTGGTCTTCGCCTGGGGAGCAGAGAGCAGCGGGATTCCACGCCGCTGGGCGGCCGCCCCGGACCGTCCGGGTGTCAATGTCCTGCCCGACCTCTCCACAGCCACGCTGGAAGGCATCACGAGGCAGATATCGTCCTTCAGGCGCCGCGGCGATCTTGTGATCGCCTCACTCCACTGGGGCCCCAACTGGGGCTACCGCATTCCAGAGGAGCACCGCCGCTTCGCCCGTGGATTGATCGACCAGGCCGGCGTGGACCTCGTCCACGGTCACTCCAGCCACCATCCGCTCGGGCTCGAACTCTACCGCGAGCGGCTGATCCTGTATGGCTGCGGCGACCTGATCAACGACTACGAGGGCATCGGTGGCTACGAGTCCTACCGGGGCGAGCTCAGCCTGTTCTACCTGCCCGTTCTCGAACGAGCCTCCGGTCGCCTTATCGCCATGAGCATGGTCCCCATGCGAATCAAGCGCTTCCGCCTTCAACGGGCATCGGAAGAGGAGTCTGGGTGGTTGTGCGGAGTCCTCGAGCGCGAAAGCAGGGCACCCGGCCACGCCTTCATGCTGGCAGGGAGCGGCCAGCTGCAGTTACGGAAAACCTAGCCAGCAGAGCGTTCGGCCTTTGTGAACCACACCGCATATTCACGCACTTTTTACATGGCAATGTGTTTTGGGTGACTATCTTGCATAAGAAAGTTCAATTAGTGCTTTCTTATACACGCCCCCAGCTTCTGTTAGCCTACAAAATTACTTTGTCATTCAGTTCAAGGCGGTGGAGTCATGTTGCAGGCACTGAAGAACCTATGGTTTCGCGACCCTTCCGAAACCCCTGTCTACATCAACGACATTGCGGTGCGCATTCGCGCCGGCATGCTCCTGTTCATCCCGCTCTACATGGCGCTGACCTTGTGGGATGCCATCTATGGCACCAACTGGATCGTCGATGGCAACAGCATCGTCGACACCTACGAGACGGACTGGGACGGGCACACCATCTACTCTGCCCAGGTCATCAAGCGCACCTGGGAATACACCACCCAGACCTGGGTGCTGTTCTACGCCCTGTTCGAGATGCTGGCGGGCATGTTCGTCTTCACCTCCCGCCTCTCCCCCACCATCCTGATCGCCAGCCTGCTCGCCCAAAGACAGGCCCCCGTCTGGAAACCCCTGGTTCCGAAACGCTTCGCCTGGAGCATCGGCGCAAGCTTCATCATCGTCTGCCTGGTCTTCTTCAACCCGGTGCCGGTGGCCGAATTCGTCAACGGCATCGCAGGAAGCGCGGTGCTTCCGGAAACCGAAACCTTCATGCCCTACTGGATTCCGCTGGTGCTGGTCTGGGTCTGCCTCGGATTCATGTGGCTCGAGGCCATCCTGGGCTTCTGCGTGGGCTGCAAGGTTCACGCCCTGCTGGTGAAACTCGGCGTGCTCAAAGAAGCCTGTGAGGCCTGCAACAATATCGATTGGGAGGCGATTCAACGCCGCCACCAGGCCCGCCAGAATTCAGGCCGCACCGGCGAGGCATGACGACCTCCGGCACCTGGGGGCCTGTGCCGCCCAGGTCATCGAAAGAGAAGGGGAGCCGAATGGCTCCCCTTCCTCATTCAGGCATTGCGAGCTTTTCAGCCCGGCGGCCAGGTCATCTGCCGGCCGGCCAGCAGGTGCAGGTGCAGGTGGTAGACCTCCTGTCCGCCGTGCCGGTTGCAGTTGAATACGGTGCGGTAGCCGTCCTCCGCGAAACCCATTTCGCTCGCCAGCTGCCGGGCCACGAGGTGGAGCTTGCCGATCAGCGGCGCGTCCGCAGGCGTCAGGTCGTTGAGGGTCGCGATCGGCTTCTTCGGGATGATGAGGATGTGCACGGGCGCCTGCGGGTTGATGTCCCGGAAGGCCAGCACCTCCTCGTCCTCGTAGACGATCTGGGCGGGGATCTCCTTGCGGATGATCTTGCTGAAGATGGTTTCAGCCATGGTCACTCCTCGTCAGTCAGATCGGGCGGCGGCCCTGCAAGGCATGCGCCAGGGTGCCGCCGTCCACGAATTCCAGTTCCCCCCCCATCGGCACCCCCTGCGCCAGGCGCGTGGCCGGGATGCCGCGCGCGCGGCACATTTCACCGATGACGTGGGCAGTGGTCTCCCCCTCCACGGTGCTGCTGGTGGCGACGATCACCTCCCGCACCTCACCCGTACCCAGCCGCGCCTCGAGCAGGTCGAGGCCGAGCTCGCGCGGGCCGATGCCATCCAGCGGACTCAGGCGCCCCATGAGGATGAAGTAGAGACCGCCGTAGGCGCCGGAGCTTTCCAGCGAGACCATATCCTGCGGCCACTCGACCACGCACAGCAAGGCCCGGTCGCGCTGGGGGTTGCGGCACAGCCCGCACACCGGCTCCTCGGTCAGGGTCCGGCATTCTGCGCAATGCCCCACCCGCTCGGCCGCCGCCTCGAGTGCCGAGGCCAGACGGCGAGCGCCATTACGGTCGCGCTGGAGCATGTGCAGGGCCAGCCGCTGGGCGGACTTGGGCCCGACGCCCGGCAGGCGCCGCAGGGAATCGATCAGCTCGGTGACAAGAGGAGAGAAGTTCATCGGGTCAGATGCTTAGAATGGCATCTTGAAGCCGGGAGGCATCGGCATGCCGGAGGTGACGCCGGCCATGCGGCTCTGGGTCTCGGCATCGACCTTGCGCACCGCATCGTTCATGGCCGCGGCGATCAGGTCTTCCAGCATCTCCTTGTCGTCGCCCATCAGGCTCGGATCGATGGTCACGCGGCGCACCTCGTGACGGCCGGTCATCACCACACTCACCATGCCGCCGCCGGACTCCCCGGTCACCTCCATGCGCGCGATCTCTTCCTGGGTCTTCTGGAGGTTTTCCTGCATCTTCTGGGCCTGCTTCATCAGCTGGCCAAGGCCGCCTTTCATCATGATGTGCTGTCTCTTCGTGCTATGGGTGTGAATTCTCAATCGATATCGTGCCGCTTCAGGCCGAATCAAGGGGGCGCACGCTCTCTTCCACCAGACGGGCATCGAGGCGCTCTTCGAGCTTGCGCACGACGGGATCGTTCTGCAGGGACTCGACCGCCCCCTGCTGGCGTGTCTCCTCCTGCTGCTTGCGCACCTGCGCCGGCGTGCTCTGAGCCGGACGCCCTTCCTCGTAGCGCAGACGCACCTCCATGCCGAGCACCTTGGCGAGCGCCTTGCGGATGGACTCTTCCGCGAGCGGGGTGCGCAAGCTGGCATGGCTGGGCGGGCAGCGCAGGCTGATCTGGGGGCCATCCTGCCCGACCAGCTCGGAATTCTCCGCAAGCATCAGCGCCATGCCCTTCAGCCCAAGGCGCGGCAGCAAGAGGTGCCAAGCCCCGGCATCGAGCGGCTCCCGCAGCGAGGTTCCTTCCGCCCTCTCCGGCGGAAGTCCTTGCGGTGTCAGTCCGTCGAGGACCTGCCCTCCGGCGGACATCGGCTCGGACTGCGCGACAGCGGGTCGGGCCGGCTCGCTGCGCGGGGCATCGGTCGGGGATTCAGGCCCAGGCGAGGCGGCTGGAACAGGCTCGGCAAAGGACTCGCGGCGCGCAGGAGGCGACGGTTGGGACACCACGCGCCGCGCAGCCGCCTCACCGGCAGGCAGGTTGCGGACTCCATCCCTGGATTCCGCCCTTTGGGTGACGCTGACTGCGAAGCTCGCGTGAGCCCGCGCCCCAACGCCGTTCCCTTCGGCGTTGTTAGCCGCGGCATCCGCCGGCACGAAGGCGAGCATCCGCAGCAGCGTCATCTCCAGGCCCATGCGCGCGCTCGGCGCCAGCGGCAGGTCACGGCGGCCGTGCAGGGCGATCTGGTAGTGCAGCTGCACGGCATCGGGCGCGAGGCGCGGGGCGAACTCGCGCACAAGCGTGGGCGAGGCCTCGAACAGCTCGGCATCAGCCTCCGGCATGAGCTGGTACACGGCGATGGCGTGCAGCAGGCCGAGCAGCTCGGCCAGGACCTCGGCGTAGTCCGGCGCACCTTGGGCCAGCTGACCGATGGCATCAAACAGCGCCGGGGGATCCTGCGCGATCAGCGCCTCCATCAGGGCGCGGATGCGGGCCTCGGAGGTCAGCCCGAGCATAGCGCCAACCTCCTCCTCGCCCACCCTGCCCTGACCGTAGGCGATGGCCTGGTCCAGCAGGCTCAGTGCGTCACGTAGGCTGCCATCCGCCGCACGCGCGAGCAGCTGCAGGGCGCCGTCGTCGAAAGCGATGTTCTCGGCCGTCAGCACGTTCTCCAGCCGACCGTGGATCATGCGCCTCGAAAGGGCTTTGAGGTGGAACTGCAGGCAGCGCGAAAGCACCGTGACTGGCAGCTTCTGCGGGTCGGTGGTGGCAAGCAGGAACTTGACGTGCGGCGGCGGTTCCTCGAGCGTCTTCAGCAGGGCGTTGAAGCTCGACTTGGAGAACATGTGCACCTCGTCGATGAGGTACACCTTGTAGCGTCCGGCGCTCGGCGCGTACTGCACGTTGTCGAGCAGTTCGCGGGTGTCGTCCACACCGGTGCGCGAGGCGGCATCCACCTCGATCAGGTCGACGAAGCGTCCCTCGTCGATCGATCGGCAGGCCGCGCATTCGCCGCAGGGATGGCTGCTGACGCCGCGCTCACAGTTGAGCGCCTTGGCGAAGATGCGCGCCACGGTCGTCTTGCCCACGCCACGGGTGCCAGTGAACAGGTAGGCGTGGTGCAGGCGCCCCTCGTCCAGGGCGGAGGTCAGGGCGCGCAGGACGTGCTCCTGACCGACCATGTCTTCGAAGCGGCGCGGACGCCATTTGCGCGCGAGGACCTGATAGGTCATGTCGATCTCGGCAAGTCTCGGGAATGCTGGATTCTAACAGAAGCCCGTGGTCGGGACGGCATGAACGCGGGCGGCGGGCTGATGCAAAAAAGGGCCACCCGGCTAGGTGACCCTTGATCGCTTGTGGGCGGCGAAGCGCACCCGCCACATCCCGGCGCCCGAACGCACCGCTACCGTTGCTTCCTTCCGGACCTGGCGGGGTTTGCGGCTGCTCGTCGCGAGAGGACGAATGCGCCCGCCATGGACGCGGGCTCCGGGGCCTTCTTGGCCGCCCCGAGAAAGGAAAGCCCTGCTTTGCAGGGCCTCAAATCTGGCGGAGAGAGAGGGATTCGAACCCTCGATACGGGGTTACCGTATACACACTTTCCAGGCGTGCTCCTTCAACCACTCGGACACCTCTCCGGTCATTCGCCATCCCGGCACAATGTGGGGGCGAACTTTACCGGAGATGGCGGGAAAGTGCAATGGCATGGGCTTATTTCGGCTCGAATACCGCGATGGATTCGACATGCGCGGTGTGCGGGAACATGTCCATCACCCCGGCAGCCTTCAACCGATAGCCATGCTCGTTGACCAGGATGCCGGCATCGCGCGCAAGCGTTGCCGGGTTGCAGGAGACATAGACGATGCGCTTGGGCTTCATCCTGGCAAGGTAGGGCATGATCTCCATGGCCCCGGCGCGCGGCGGGTCGAGCAGGATCTTGTCGTATTTCTCCTGCATCCACGGCAAGCCGGGGGCCGGCTCGAACAGGTTGCCGACGAAGTGGCGGGTGTTGGTGATACCGTTTCGGCGGGCGCTCTCGTCGCCTCGGCGCACCATCGGCTCGTCGCCCTCCACGCCGACCACATCAAAGGCACGGCGGGCGATGGGCAGGGTGAAGTTGCCGAGCCCCGCAAACAGGTCGAGCACGCGCTCCTCGGGTTGCGGGTCGAGCAGGTCGAGCGCAAGGTCGACCATCTTGCGGTTGAGCTCGCCGTTGACCTGGGTAAAGTCGACCGGCAGGAAGTCAATGCGCACGTGGTGCGTGGGGTGTGCGTAATACAGTTCCCCTTCTTCCGGCCACAGGCGGTGCACGCTGTCGGGTCCGGCGGGCTGCAGGAACAGGTGCAGGCCGGTGGCCCTGGCGTAGTCGATGAGGCGCTCACGGTCACCCGCGCTCAGCGGATCCATATGGCGGAAGACCAGGGCAGTAGCGTTGTCGCCCACCGCGACCTCGATCTGCGGGATGCGCTCCTTGGCATCCATGCCGGCGATGAGACCGGCGAGTTCCTCCAGGCGCTCGCCCACGCTCGGGTCCAGCACCTCGCAACGGCGCAGCTCGGCAAGGTACGGCGAGCCGCGCTCGCGGAAGCCGACCAGCACCTTGCCCTTCTTGGCCACCCACTTCACGCCCAGGCGGGCGCGGCGGCGGTAGCCCCACAACGGCCCGGTCAGTGGTGGAAGGATGTGCTCGGGCTCGACCTTGCCGAGCTGGCGCAGGTTGTCGAGCAGCATCCCCTGCTTGGCATGGATCTGCGCCGTGTCGCGCATGTGCTGCAGCGAGCAGCCGCCGCACACGCCGAAATGCGCGCAACGCGGCTCGACGCGGTCGGGCGAAGGGGTGATGACCTCGATCACCTCCGCCTCGTCGAAGCGGCGATGGGGCTTGGTCAGCCTGACCTTGACGCGTTCGCCCATGAGGGCGCCGTCGACGAAGACGACCTTGCCCTCGTGCTGGGCGACGCCGCGCCCCTCGTGGGAAAAGCCGGTGATGCTGGCCTCGAAGATCAGGCCCTTGCGTTTGCTCGACATGGAATCTTGATATGTGGAATCAGGCGGGGAAGACCCCAGTGGAAAGGTAGCGGTCGCCGCGGTCGCAGACGATGGTGACGATCACGGCATCATGCAGGCCCTCGGCCAGGCGCAGGGCGGCGGCCATGGCCCCGCCAGAGGAGATGCCGGCCAGCAGCCCCTCGCGCAGGGCGAGCAGGCGCGTCATCTCCTCGGCTTCCTGCTGGCTGACGTCGAGCACCCGGTCGACGCGGCTCGGATCGTAGATCTTCGGCAGGTAGGCCTCCGGCCAGCGCCGGATACCGGGGATGGAGGCCCCCTCGGCCGGCTGCACGCCGACGATCGTAACAAAGGGGTTCTGCTCCTTGAGGTAGCGCGAGGTGCCCATGATGGTGCCGGTGGTACCCATGGCGCTGACGAAGTGGGTCACGCGCCCGCCCGTGGCCTGCCAGATCTCCGGCCCGGTGGTCTCGTAGTGGGCGAGTGGATTGTCGGGGTTGGCGAACTGGTCGAGCACCTTACCCTCCCCACGCGCCTGCATGGCGAGGGCGAGGTCGCGCGCCCCTTCCATGCCCTCCTCCTTGCTGACCAGGATCAGCTCGGCGCCGTAGGCGCGCATGACCTGGCGGCGCTCGATGCTCAGGTTCTCCGGCATGATCAGCACCATGCGGTAGCCCTTGATGGCGGCGGCCATGGCCAGCGCGATGCCGGTGTTGCCGCTGGTCGCCTCGATCAGGGTATCGCCGGGTTTGATCTCGCCACGTCGCTCGGCGTGCTCGATCATCGACAGTGCCGGCCGGTCCTTCACCGAGCCGGCCGGGTTGTTGCCCTCGAGCTTGGCGAGGATGAGGTTGTTCTGGCCCGCGGTCAGATGCTGCAGGCGCACCAGGGGGGTGTGGCCAATGGCACCGGACAGGGCGGGCAGTGTGATGGGATTCATGCGGTGATCCTCAACGCGTCATGATGACGAAGGCGACCGCATAGTCGGCCTCGTCGCTCAGGGAAAGATGGCAGTCGCGGACGCCAAGGCGCTCGGCCAACTCGGCCGCGCGGCCGTCGAGGCGCAGCACCGGTTTGCCGAGGGGGTCATTTGCAACGGCGATGTGACGCAGGCCGAGCCCGTCGCGGAAGCCGGTGCCGAACGCCTTGGCGGCGGCCTCCTTGGCGGCGAAGCGCTTGGCCAGGAAACGGGCCGGGTCGGCCAGCCCGGCCAGGCGCTCGCGCTCGTCATCAGCGAGCAGACGCGCCGCGAGCGCATCGCCATAGCGCTCCCACAGGCGCTGCATGCGCCCGACGGCGACGATGTCGGTGCCGATGCCGTGAATCATGTCCTGCCCAGGCTTGGACGCCGTGCTCACGCCCGCGCGTGGCGCGCCTCGACCATCAGCCGCTTCATCTCGCGCACCGCCTCGCCAAGGCCGGAGAAGATGGCGCGCGCGATGATGGCGTGGCCGATGTTGAGTTCGCGCATGACCGGGATGGCTGCAATCGGCTGCACATTGTGGTAGTGCAGGCCGTGGCCGGCGTTGACCTGCAGCCCCAGTTCCGCCGCGTGGACGGCGGCGCGCTCGATGCGCTCGAACTCGCGCTGGCGGGCCTCGCCGTGGGCATTGGCGTAGTGACCGGTGTGGATCTCGATCACCGGCGCGCCGGCGCGCACCGCGGCCTCGACCTGGGCGAGGTCGGCGTCGATGAACAGCGACACACGCACGCCGGCCTCGCGCAGGCGGGCGCAGGCGTCCTTCATGCGCGCCTCCTGGCCCAGCACGTCGAGACCGCCCTCGGTGGTCAGCTCCTCGCGGCGCTCCGGCACCAGGCAGCAGTCCTGCGGCTTGAGGCGCTCGGCAATGGCGAGCATCTCCTCGGTCACCGCCATCTCGAGGTTCATGCGGGTCTGCAGCATGCCGCGCAGGATCTCGACGTCTCGGTCCTGGATGTGGCGGCGGTCCTCGCGCAGGTGCAGGGTGATGCTATCGGCGCCGGACTGCTCGGCCAGCAGGGCGGCATGGACCGGCTCGGGATAGATCTCGCCACGGGCCTGGCGCAGGGTGGCGACATGGTCGATGTTCAGTCCGAGCAGGATGTCATGCGGGTGGTTCACGGTGGAGGCTTCCTTCAGCCGATGGATGAGGTACGTTCCCGGCCGGGGCCGAGGGCCGCGGCAAGCAACTCGCGCGAGCGGAGGGGCTGCGGACCGAGGTGCGGGGCCAGCAGGCCGTGCAGGATCAGGCGCATCTCGCGCGCGGTGGCGGGATCGTCGCAGCGCCCGTCGGCCAGCCGGAGCAGACTCAGGCCGCGCACCGCCGAGGGGTTGCCATAGGCCTGTCGCACGCCGAATTCGGGATGGACATGATACATCCCCTCCGCTTCCACCGGCGTGCCATCCTCGCAGCAGTCCCACGCCGGGGCCCAGCCCAGTTCCTCGAGCAGGTGGCGCTCGAACAGGCGCAGGACCGGGGCTTCGGACGCGCCGCTGGCCAACGATTCGAGCGCCTCGGCGTAGCGGTCGAACAGCACGGGATGGGCGTCGTCGCGCGGCAGCAGGCGCATCAGCAGTTCGTTCAGGTAATAGCCGCAGGCCAGGCCCCGCCCCCCCGTCAGCGACGGCAGGCAGGCCAGTTCCTCGGCGGCGCGCAGCTGGGCCAGCTCCCCCCGTCCGCCGAGGTCGAGCCACAGGCGGCGGAAGGGTTGCAGGCGGGCGCGCAGGCGGCTATTGCCGCGCGCCCCCCGCGCGATCACGCCGCGCCGCCCGCCATTGCGCAGGATCACCTCAAGCAGCAGGCTGGTGTCGCGCCAGGGCCGGGCATGAAGGATGTAGCCCTGTTCACCACGTGTATCCACCGGCCACGCTCCCCCTTTCAAGGCGGGCAGGTATCAGGACTCGCCGTAACCCAGCGCGCGCAGGGCGCGCTCGTCATCCGACCAGCCACCCTTGACCTTGACCCACAGGCGCAGGAACACCTTGGAACCAAGCAGGTTTTCGAGGTTGATGCGGGAGCGACGGCCGATCTCCTTGAGCATCTCGCCGTTCCTGCCGATCAGGATGCCCTTCTGCCCTTCCCGCTCGACCCAGATCAAGGCATCAATACGCGTAAGCCCCGGCTCGACCGTGTAGTTCTCGATCTCGACCGTGACCCCGTAGGGCACCTCGTCATGCGCCATGCGAGTGATCTGCTCGCGCACGAACTCGGCGGCGATGAAGCGCGAGCTCGCGGTGGTCAGGGTGTCCTCGTCGTAGGCCGGAGGCCCCTCGGGCAGGCGAGCGGCGACGGCCTGTTCCAGACGGGCCAGGTTGCTGCCCTTGCGCGCGGAGATGGGGATGATCTCGGCAAAGTCGAAGCGGCTGGCCACGGTTTGCAGGAAAGGCAGCAGCGCTTCCTTATCACCCTGCAGGTCGACCTTGTTGATCGCGAGCAGGACGGGCACCTTCACGCTGCGCAGGCGCTCGAGCACCTCGGCATCCTCGTCTGTCCAACGCATGGCCTCGATGATGAACACCACCACGTTCACCCCCTCGAGGATGCCCTGGGCGGCGCGGTTGAGGACGCGGCTCATGGCACGGCCGGTATCCTTATGCAGGCCTGGCGTATCGACGTAGAGAATCTGCGCATCCGGCAGCGTCTTGACGCCGATGATGCTGTGCCGCGTCGTCTGCGGCTTGGGCGCGGTGATGCTGATCTTCTGGCCGATCAGGGTGTTGAGCAGGGTGGACTTGCCCACGTTGGGGCGGCCCACGATGCCGACATAGCCGCAGCGATGGGTCATGCTTCGCGTGCCTTGGGCTGGAGTTGTTCAAGGGCGGCCTCGGCGGCGGCCTGCTCGGCGCGGCGGCGACTGGTGCCGCGGCCGACAGTGGGGCTCTCGAGCCCCTCCACCCGGCATTCGACCACGAAGGTCTGGGCATGGGCCTGGCCGAGGGTGTCAACGACATGGTATTCGGGCAGGGCAAGCTGGCGCCCCTGCAGCCACTCCTGGAGCCGCGTCTTCGGGTCCTTCTGGCCGGCGTGCACGGGGAGGTGCTCGAGGCGGTCGTGATACAACCGCAGGATCAGCGCACGCGCAGGCTCGAAGCCGCTGTCCAGGTAGACCGCGCCGATGACGGCCTCGAAGGCGTCCGCCAGGGTCGAACCACGCCGGTAGCCGCCCGATTTCAGCTCCCCGCTGCCGAGGATGAGGTAGTCGCCCAGCTCGAGCTCGGCGGCGAGTTCCGCCAGGGTGTCCTCGCGCACCAGGCTCGCCCGATAGCGGGAGAGCTCACCCTCGCTCGCCTTCGGACGGCGCGCATAGAGTTCGTCGGCGATGACGAAGTTGAGCAGGCCGTCGCCGAGGAATTCCAGCCGCTCGTTATGCCGGCCGCCGGCGCTGCGATGACGCAGGGCGAGTTCAAGGAGGGTCGGGTCTTTGAAGGCATGCCCGAGGCGCTCCTCCAGGCGTTTGAGAGGGTCGGCCATGGTCAGCGAACGATCACTTCATGGCGGAAGGTCGCCACCGCATCCAGGTTGCCAAGCAGGGGAGCGCGGGCCTCGTACTCGAACACCACCCGCTTGCCGTTGCCCGGGGTGGGTTCAACCAGCACCCCCTCGAGCACGATCTTCTCGTCGATCTCGTTGATGTCCATGCGCGTCTGGATGAACTTGATGATCTCGTTGCGGGTCATCTCACCGTTTCCTTCCTTCTCTAGCGAACGGAAGATGGAGCTCATCTTCTGATCGTCGAGGTAGAGCGGCAGGACATTGAGGCCGGCGACAATCAGGACGCCAAGGAACGAGGCGGTGATCAACAGACCGATGAAGGTCATGCCACGCTGCTGCTTGTATCCCATCAGATTCCCCTCCCCTGGATTACTTGATACCGGTACCAATACGACTGAAATCGACGCGCACAGCCTCGCCGTCGAAATGCATCCAAATCAGCATAGCGCGGCCGACCAGATTTTCCTCGGGCACGAACCCCCAGTAACGGCTGTCGTTGCTGTTGTCGCGGTTGTCGCCCATGACGAAATACTGCCCCGCAGGCACGACGATCTCGCCTTCCGGCCCCTGGGCCTCCGGGCGCTGCAGGATGGCGTGAAACACCCCTGCGAGATCTTCCTCGAACATATGCGCGCCCAGCATGCGCCCCTGCGGGCCGTCACCGGAGTAGATGCCGAGCGGCTTGAGCGGCATCGGCTGCCCGTTGATGAACAACTGCTTGTTCTCATAGCGGACGCGATCCCCCGGCAGGCCGATGATGCGCTTGATGTAGTCCACCTCGGGCTGCTGCGGGTACTTGAACACCACCACATCGCCGCGTTTGGGCTCCCCGAGTGGAATCACCTTGGTGCGCAGGACCGGCAGGCGGATGCCATAGGCGAATTTGTTGACCAGGATGAAGTCGCCCACCTCGAGGGTCGGCATCATCGAGCCGGAGGGGATGCGGAACGGCTCGGCGACAAACGAGCGCAGCAGCAGCACGACCAGCAGCACGGGGAAGAAGCTGCGCGAGTATTCGACCAGCAACGGCTCCTTACCCTGTGACTCCTCACGCGCGCGGCGGAAGTAGAGCCGGTCGAGGCCGACGACCACGCCGGTGAACAGGGTGGCAAGCACCAGGATGAGTTCGAAATTCATGCGTCGCCTTACTTCTTGTCCATTTGCAGCACAGCGAGGAAGGCCTCCTGCGGCACCTCGACCCGGCCGATGGACTTCATGCGCTTCTTGCCTTCCTTCTGCTTCTCCAGCAGCTTGCGCTTGCGAGAGACGTCACCGCCGTAACACTTCGCCAGAACATTCTTGCGCAAAGCCTTGATATTGGTGCGTGCGACGATCTTGCCGCCGATCGCAGCCTGGATCGGGACCTCGAACTGCTGCTGGGGAATCAGCTCCTTGAGCTTCTCGCACAGCTCGCGCCCGCGCGATTCGGAGATCTGCCGGTGCACGATCATCGACAGGGCGTCCACCGGCTCGCCGTTGATCAGCACATCGAGCTTGACCAGCGGTGCCTGCTGGAAGCGCAGGAAGTGGTAGTCGAACGAGGCGTAGCCACGGCTGACCGACTTGAGCTTGTCGAAGAAATCCATCACCACCTCGGCCAGCGGCAGCTCGAACTTGAGCGAGACCTGGTTACCGAGATAGAGCATCTGCTTCTGCACCCCGCGCTTCTCGATGCACAGGGTGATGACGTTGCCGACGTAGTCCTGCGGCACGAGGATGTTCGCCTCGATGATCGGCTCGCGCATCTCGCTGATGTTGGACACGGGCGGCAGGTCGGCGGGGTTGTGGATGTGCAGCACCTCGCCCTGGGTGGTGACCACCTCGTACACCACGGTCGGCGCGGTGGTGATCAAGTCCAGGTTGTATTCGCGCTCAAGGCGCTCCTGGATGATCTCCATGTGCAGAAGGCCAAGGAAACCGATGCGGAAACCGAAGCCCAGTGCCTGCGACACCTCCGGCTCGAAATGCAGTGCGGCATCGTTCAGGCGCAGCTTGCGCAGTGCTTCGCGCAGGTTCTCATAGTCTTCAGACTCGACCGGATAGAGACCGGCGAACACGCGCGGCTGGACCTCCTTGAAGCCCGGCAGGGGTTCGGCGGCGGGGTTCTCGAAATCGGTGATGGTGTCGCCCACCTTGGCCGCGTCGATCTCCTTGATGCCGGCGATCATGAAGCCGACCTCGCCGGTCTTCAGCACCTCGCGATCCTGGCGCTTGGGGGTGAACACGCCGACCTTGTCGACGCTGAACACCCCGCGGGTGCCCATCATGCGGATCTTCTGCTTCAGGCGCAGCTCGCCATCGACGATGCGCACCAGGGCGACCACGCCGACGTAATTGTCGAACCAGGAATCGATGATCAGCGCCTTGAGCGGCCCGTCCTCCTTGCCGGAAGGCGGCGGGATGCGTTTGACCAGGGCCTCGAGCAGTTCGGGTACGTTCAGGCCGCTCTTGGCGGACACGCGCTCGGCATCGCTTGCGTCGATGCCGATGATGTCCTCGATCTCCTTGGCCACGCGCTCGGGGTCGGCGTTCGGCAGGTCCATCTTGTTCAGCACCGGAACCACCTCGAGGCCGAGGTCGATGGCGGTGTAGCAATTCGCCACCGACTGCGCCTCCACCCCCTGCGAGGCGTCGACCACCAGGAGCGCCCCCTCGCAGGCGGCGAGCGAGCGGGACACCTCGTAGGAGAAGTCGACATGCCCCGGGGTGTCGATCATGTTCAGCTCATACTCCTGGCCATCGCGCGCCACGTAGCGCAGCGACACGCTCTGCGCCTTGATGGTGATGCCGCGCTCGCGCTCGATGTCCATCGAATCGAGCACCTGGGCCTCCATCTCGCGCGCCTCAAGCCCTCCGCAGAGCTGGATGAAGCGGTCGGCCAGGGTCGACTTGCCGTGGTCGATGTGGGCGATGATGGAGAAGTTGCGAATGTGGGCTTGATCCATGGAGAGCGATCGGTAGGCAAGGAGGCGCGGAGTATACCAGCAACCCCGCCTCATGGCGGGGGCGATGTCAGGCGGCGTGAAGCCGCGGATGACCCCGGAGAACACGGGTGGGCATGGTCGACGCATCGACCTCCGGAACCTTGGGGGCCACAGCTGCGTCAGGCGTTTCGACCACGCGCAGGCGCAGGGTGACAAATTTGCCTTCCCGGGCGACGGTCAGCTTCGCCTCCTCGCCCGGCGGGATGCGGCCCACCAGCATTGGCAGGCTGCTGGCATCGATCAGCGGCGTGCCATTGACCTCGAGCACAACATCCCCGGGCACCAGGCCGGCGAGCTCGGCCGGACTGTCGGGCAGCACCCGCACCACCAGTGCACCAACCGGACGGTCCAGGCCGAAGGCTGCGGCCAGGTCGCGATCCATGTCCTGCACCTGCACGCCGAGGAAGCCGCGCGAGACATGCCCCTGGCGCTTGAGCTGGGCGACGACGTCCATCGCGAGATTCACCGGGATGGCGAAGGACAGTCCCATGTAGCCGCCGGACTCGGTGTAGATCTGTGCATTGATACCCACCACCTCGCCACGCATGTTCAGCAACGGCCCGCCCGAGTTGCCGGGGTTGATCGCCACGTCGGTCTGGATGAAGGGCACGTAGGTCTGGTTGCTGTCGTTCGGGATGCCGCGCCCCTTGGCGCTGACGATGCCCGCGGTGACGGAATGGTCGAAGCCGAACGGCGTGCCGATGGCGACCACCCATTCGCCCACACGCAGCTTGTCCGCATTGCCCACCCGCAGGGTCGGCAGGCCATCCGCTTCCACCTTGAGCAGGGCGATATCGCTCGTGACATCCTGTCCGACCACCGTCGCCAGCAACTCGCGCCGGTCGGAGAGGCGCACCACGATCTGCTCCGCATCGGCGATGACGTGCTGGTTGGTCAGGATGTAGCCGTCCTCGTCGAGGATGAAGCCGGAGCCGAGCGAGCCCTCGTCCTCGCCCTCATCGCCCTGCCCGGGTGCCTCGAAGAAGTGGCGGAACAGCTCGCCCAGGGAGGAACCCTCCGGAAACGGATTCGCCATCGCCGCCTCGGGCCGGGGCGTGTTCTTGAGGGTGGTGCTGATATTCACCACCGCGGGCGCGGCACGATCGACGAGATCGCTGAAATCAGGCAGGGCGACCTTCGGTTCGGAACAGCCCGCCAGAGTCAGACCCAGCAGCAGGGCAATGAAATGCTTTTTCATGGATGGACATCACAGCGGGCAACCACGGGACCCTGGATACGGGCGAGGATGCGGGGCTCGGCCTGCCGGCCCGCGGCGCGCCGGCCGAGGGGGCCGAGCAGCAGCAGGCCTCCGGCAAGGCCAAGCCCCCCTGCCAACAGGGCCCAGCCTTCTCCGGCTGGCTGGAACAGGGCCATGCCGCCGACGAAGCCTGCGAGGGGCAGGCCGTAGAGCAGCAGCGAGGCACGCACGACGCCATCCTCCGGCAGGCCGAGCACGACCTCGTCCCCCACCCGCACGCCGAGCGTGTCGCGCACCGCGATGCGACTGACCCTGCCGCCCATCAGCGCATCCCCCAGCAGGCCGGTGCCGCAATGCCCCTTCGAGGCGCAGCTGCCGCAGGCGGACTGACGCGGGCTTTCGACCCAGGCCATGCCGTCCTCAATGGCGACGACCCTGCCACGTGCCTCAAGCATCTCAGGGCACCGCCACTGGCCGCAGGCCATCGAGGATCATGCGCATGGCGGCCTCCGGCGCCTCGCCGATGGCGGTCAGGCGGAACCCGTCGGCGTCGCGCGTGACGCGCTGCATGGCGCCGCTGAGGGCCTGCTCGGGGGGCATCTGTTCGGACTGGCGTTCGATGAAGACCGACACGTTACCCAGGCCGTCGGAATAGATGAGATGCTCCAGCAGCTTGCCGTTGTGCGGGCTGCGGCGCTCGGCCGCATGGCGCAAGGCGTAGCCGGGCGGTAAGGTCGTGGCGGTCCAGCGCGGCTCGAAGGGCTCCCCCTCGGCCGGCTCCTCCACCACGCGGAACCCCTGGATGTCGGTGCTCAAGCGCATGACCTCCTCGCCCATTTCCGGCACGATGCGCAGGCTGGCGAACTGGCTCATCTCCAGACGCCTGTCTCCATCGAGCACCTCGAGGCGGAGCAACATGGCGCTCGGCTCGTGGATGCACAGGCGGTAGCCATGCCGGTAGGCATCCTTGGGCACCAGCCTGACCACGTTGCAGGTCAGGTTGGCCACGCGCGCATCCCCGTTCTGCACGAAATCGTAGAACTTGGCCAGCTGGACGGTCTCGCCAAAGCGTTCGGCGGACAGGCGCCCGCGCCAGGAAGGTGTACGGCCGGTGACCACCAGCCGCGCACGCGGCCAGACACAGGTGCAACGGTCGCCCTCCTGCAGCACCTCCCGCGCCGGGCCATCCATGCTCACCAGGCGCTCGCGCTCGCCATGCTGCGCATCGAAGAGATGAAAGATGTGCATGGTGCGGCTGTCACCGCCCTGCCCCTGCACATGCAGCAGCAGCCCCTCGTAATTGACGGTGTGCATGGTGTGCGCCATGCGCTGGAGGAGCGCCTCGGTACCCGGCGAGGCGCCTGCGGCACCGGCGAGCCCGAAGAGAAATGCGATGGGGAGCAGGCGGTTCAGGACAAGAGGCATCAGGGACGCTCGTAGGCTACCAGGCGGACATTGGAGGCCATGGAGGTCATCGGACCACCCTCGGCATAGGTCAGGTGCTGGACGAGATAGGGGTCGGGCATGGCATCCGTTTCCTGCACTTCCTGCGTGTCCTTGGCCGCGACCTGGACGCTGGACACCTGCGGGGCAGTGAGGACAACGAACGAATCATCCGGGTTCTGCTGCGCGGGATGGATCACCAGCACGGCGATACCCGCCACGGTGGCCGCCAGGGCCATGCCAAAGGCGGGAAGACGCCAGGTGCCCAGCCAGTCGCGCAGGGTGTCGAGAACCGTGACCCTGCGTACCGGCGCAACCTGTTCGGCCCGGATGCTGGCCATGATGCGCGCCGTCATGTCGCGCGAAGGGGCTTCCGCCAGCTCGCCTCGCATGGCCATGCCGATCAGGCTGTAGCGGCCCATGCGCTCACTCTCCCGCGGATCATGGCGCAATTGCTCGAGCAGCTGGTCGACCTCATGGCGGCTGAGGGCATCGTCCAGCATGGCGGATAGGGCTTCATCAAAGCTCGGCTTGTTCATTGGCATTCTCCCCGTTCAGCCCAGCAAGGGCTTCAGGCGCTTGTCGATCGCTTCACGCGCGCGGAAGATCCGCGAACGGACGGTGCCGATGGGGCATCCCATCACCTCGGCGATTTCCTCGTAACTCAACCCTTCCAGTTCCCGCAGGGTGATGGCGGCGCGCAGGTCTTCCGGCAGGTCGTGGATGGCCTGCATGACCACGCGGTGCAATTCGCTCCCCAGCGCCTCGCCCTCCGGCGTGTCGGTGTCGGTCAGACCCGGCTCGGCGGCGTACTGGTCCGTCTCGTCGGCATCCAGGTCCACCGTGTAGGGATGGCGATGCACGCTGACCAGATGATTCTTGGCCGTGTTGACGGCAATCCGGTAGATCCAGGTATAGAAGGCGCTGTCCCCGCGGAACGAGCCCAGCGCCTTCCAGGCCTTGACGAAGGTCTCCTGGGTCAGGTCCATCGCCTCGTCCATGTCCCGCACGTAGCGCATGATGAGCTTGAGCACCTTGTGCTGGTATTTGCGCACCAACAACTCAAAGGCGCGCTGGTCGCCTTCGCGCGCACGGGCGACAAGTTGCTGGTCGGTCGGACTGGACGACATGCGTGCTGCATTCCTGGGTTACCCCCGCATCACGTCCCATGCACAAGGGGATAGACGGCTGCGGGGCGGGAAGGTTCCGTCAAAGCGGGATTGTCGATATTGTTGGAATCATACAACGTAAACGGACCGAACGATGGGATCGCCCGCATGACCGCAGCTCCTCACACCTTCGACGTGCTCATCCTGGGCAGCGGGGCCGCCGGGCTGACCTGCGCGCTTCACCTGCCCGGCGGCCTGCGGGTCGGGGTGCTGGCCAAGAACGCCATGTTCGAGGGCAGCACCCAATGGGCCCAGGGGGGGATCGCCGCGGTCCTGGATCCGGCAGACAACGTGGCCAGCCATGTCGAGGACACCGTGGACTCGGGCGCGGCCCTGCCCCATCGCGAGGTGGTCGAGCGCATCGCCTCGGAGGCCGCCGACCTCATCGGCTGGCTCGAACGCCTGGGCATGCCCTTCACTCGCGAGAAGGGGCGCCTGCACCTGACGCGCGAGGGGGGGCACAGTCACAGGAGGGTGGCCCATGCCCAGGACGCGACCGGCGCGGCACTGGAGAGCACCCTCCTGCGCGCCGCCCGCGCGCGCAGGACTCTCACCCTGCTCGACCAGCACACCGCGATCGACCTCATCACCACCCGCCGCCTTGGGCTCGAGGGCGACCGCTGTGTCGGGGCCTATGCCCTGAACCGCAATACCGGGCATGTGGAAGTCTTCCGCGCGCGCTTCGTGGTGCTGGCAACCGGCGGCGCGAGCAAGGCCTACCTCTACACCACCAACCCGGACGGCTCGACCGGCGATGGCATCGCCATGGCCTGGCGCGCCGGCTGCCGGGTGGCGAACATGGAATTCATCCAGTTCCATCCGACCGCCCTCTATGATCCGCGCGCCAAGACCTATCTGATCTCCGAGGCCGTGCGCGGCGAGGGCGGGCGCCTTCTGCTGCCCGACGGGACGCCGTTCATGCACCGCTACGATGCGCGCGGCGAGCTGGCCCCGCGCGACATCGTCGCCCGCGCCATCGACCACGAGATGAAGCGCCTGGGGCTGGACTGCGTCTATCTCGATATCAGCCACAAGCCGCCGGAGTTCGTGCGCGAGCACTTCCCCACCATCTACGCGCGCTGCCTGGAGTACGGCTACGACATCACCCGCCAGCCCATCCCGGTGGTACCCGCCGCGCATTACACCTGCGGCGGGGTGATGGTGGACATGCACGGGCGCACCGACATCGACCGCCTGTACGCCATCGGCGAGGTCAGCCACACCGGCCTGCACGGTGCCAACCGGCTGGCGAGCAACTCGCTGCTCGAATGCCTGGTCTACGGCCGGGCCGCCGCGCAGGATATCGCCCGCCGCATGCGTGAGGCCAACGCCCTGCCGGAGATCCCGGAGTGGGACGAGAGCCAGGTGACCGACTCCGACGAGGAGGTCGTGGTCAGCCACAACTGGCACGAACTTAGGCAGACCATGTGGGACTATGTGGGCATCGTGCGCACCACCAAGCGTCTGGAACGCGCGCTCAATCGCATCGACCTGCTCAAGCGGGAGATCAACGAGTACTACGGCCACTTCCGCGTCACCCACAACCTGATCGAACTGCGCAACCTCGTCGTGGTGGCCGAGCTGATCGTGCGCTGCGCCATGGCGCGCAGGGAAAGCCGCGGCTTGCACTACACCCTCGACTATCCCGACCTGCTGCCGGGGCAGCCAGAGGACACCATCCTCACCCCGGAACCGCCGAAACCCTATCCGCACAGCGAGCCCGGGAGCGCTGCGGGGGCCTGAACCAGGCTGCTGCCGAAAGGCCTGGGCGCATCAGCCCGCGGCCACCTGCATGGCTTCCTCCAGTGCCTCGCTGGCCGCTAGCCAGGCCTCCTCGACCTGCTCGAGAGCGGCATCGACGCGCACCTTGTCCGCAAGAAGCCGCTTGAGCGTCTCCTTGTTCGCTTCGGCGTAGATCGCGGGATCCGAGAGGGTGGTCTCCAAGGCCCCCTTCTCCCCGGCGAGACGCCCCATCTCGGCCTCCAGCCGCTCCACCTCGCGGCGCAGGGGCTGCAAGCGCTTGCGCAGCTCGGCCTCGTTGCGGCGACGGTCCTTGCGCGCGGCGGCGCTGTGTTCGGTATCGGCCGCGACCTCCGCCACCGGGCACGACGCGGACTCCTGGGCGGCCAGCCAGCGCGGGTAGTCGTCCAGGCTGCCCGGAAATTCCTCCACCCGCCCGCCGTGCACCAGCCACAACCGATCGGCGGTGGTGCGCAGCATGTGCCGGTCGTGCGAGACGATCACCATGGCCCCCTCGAACTCCTGCAGCGCCAGCGAAAGGGCATCGCGCATATCAAGGTCGAGATGGTTGGTCGGCTCGTCAAGCAGCAGCAGGTTCGGCCTGCGGTAAACCAGCAGGGCGAGCACCAGGCGGGCCTTCTCGCCGCCCGAGAACGGCGCGACCGGCGAGAGTGCCATGTCGCCCACGAAGCCGAAGCCGCCGAGGTAGTCGCGCAGCTCCTGCTCGGCCACTTGGGGATGTTCGTGGCGCAGATGCTCGAGCGCCGTCCACTCCGGATGCAGTTGCTCGAGCTGGTGCTGGGCGAAATAGCCGACGCGCAGATCCTTGGCCGGCTGGCACTCTCCGGCAAGCGGCGCGATCTCGGCCGCCAAGAGCTTGATCAGAGTCGACTTACCCGCGCCATTGACGCCCAAAAGACCGATCCGATCGCCCGGGGCAAGGATCAGCTTCACTCCGCCCAGCACCGGCCGCTCGCCATAGCCCGCGCTGCCCCCCTCCAGGCGCAGGAGCGGATTGGGCAGCTTTTCGGGCGGACGGAACGCGAAATGGAAGGGCGAATCGGCGTGCGCGGCGGCGATCAGCTCCATGCGCTCAAGCGCCTTGAGGCGACTCTGCGCCTGGCGGGCCTTGCTCGCCTTGGCCTTGAAGCGGTCGACGAAACCGCGGATGTGGGCGATCTCGCGCTGCTGACGCGCGTATTCGGCCTGGCGGGTGGCCAGGCGTTCGGCGCGCAGGCGCTCGAACGCGCTGTAATTGCCGGTGTAGAGGATCGCCGCCTCGTTCTCGATGTGCACGATGTGGGTGCAAACGGCGTCGAGAAAGTCGCGATCGTGCGAGATCAGCAGCAAGGTGCCACGATAGCCCTTCAACCAGTCCTCCAGCCAGACCACCGCCTCAAGGTCAAGGTGGTTGGTCGGTTCGTCCAGCAGCAGCAGGTCGGAGCGGCACATGAGCGCGCGGGCGAGGTTCAGGCGCATCCGCCAGCCGCCGGAGAACTCGGCCACCGGGCGCAGCTCCGCCCCCGGCGCGAAACCGAGACCGTGCAGCAGGCGCGCGGCCCGAGCGCGGGCATCGTAGCCGCCAATCGCCTCCAACCGCCCGTGCAACTCGGCCAGGCGCGTACCCTCCCCCGCCACCTCGGCCTCGGCCATGGCGCGCTCGATGGCTCGCAGCTCTCCGTCGCCGTCGAGGGCGTAGTCGATGGCCGGGCGCGGATCCGGCGGGGTTTCCTGCGCCACGTGCGCCACCACCCAGTTCGACGGATAGGCCGCATCGCCCGCATCGGGCGAGAGCTCACCGCGCAGCAGGGCGAACAGGCTGGACTTGCCGCAGCCATTGGCCCCGGTCACGCCCACGCGCTGGCCGGGATGGATCTGGAAGCTCGCGTCGCGAAACAGCAGCTTCGCACCGCGGCGGAGGGAAAGATGGTTGAGGTTTAGCATGGGCGCGAAGTCTAGCAGCTTGGCGGGATGAGGCTCGCCCCGTCGAGCCTCAAGTGCCCTGCCTGCCTCGTCGAGGCGGGTTGCCGCAGGATCTGATCGAGATCCTTAAACCATCGGCAGGGATTGACCCGCTTCAATGCGGGACCCTCCACAAATAAAGAATCTTATCCCCATAAATAAAAAAATATCGGCAATCATGTCTGGCAATGGTTAGAGTCCCGAATACCATCGATTAAACATGGTTTTACTCCAAGTTGATAAAGGACCATCAAGCCATGAAAAAGAACCTTCCGATCACGGGGATCGAAACAAGCTATGACAAGAACGTCCAACTGGTTTCCTCCACCGATGCCAAAGGAACGATCACCTATGTGAATGAAGCCTTCGTGGAGGTGTCCGGATTCGCCGAAGAGGAGCTCGTCGGGCATAGCCACAACATCGTCCGCCATCCTGATATGCCTCCCGCCGCCTTTGAGGACATGTGGAAACAGCTTAAGTCCGGACGGCCCTGGCTTGGGCTGGTGAAGAACCGCTGCAAAAACGGCAACCACTACTGGGTCGAGGCCCATGTCAGTCCGCTGTACCGCAACGGCCAGCTTATCGGGTACGAATCCGTGCGCGTCGCACCGGAGCGCCGGCTGGTCACTCAGGCGGAGAAACTGTACAAGGCCCTGTGGCGGGGGCATCAGCCGTTCAAGAGACGCTTCTGGCACCCCCTGCAGCGGCGTGTCCCGCTGATCTTCTTGTTAATTCAGGGCATCACCCTGGGGCTCCTTGCGGCGGGATACGATGGTGGCGAGCTCATCGGCATCGTGCTGGTACTTAGCCTCGCCGGCTTCGGCACCCTTATCCATATCCTGTCACCCCTGACGAGGCTCAGCGAATTATCCCGCTGCATCGTCGACAACCCCGTATCCCAGTGCGCCTTTACCGGACGACTGGACGAGGCCGCAGAGGCAGAAATGGCCATTCGCATGCTGCGTGGCAACAATCGAACCTTCCTCGCACGTCTTCGCATCAATGCCAAAGCCGTGTGCAGGGATACGCTTCTGGTAAGAGGGAAGGAGCAGGATGCTGCGGAAGGGGTCGATCGCCAAGAAGGACGGATCGAGCACATCAGTGAGGCCATCCAGGAAATGACCATCGCGATCAACGAGATCGCCCGGCTCACCACGCAGGCCGCACAATCTGCTCACGAAACCGACCGCGGCGCCCGGGAGGGGCGGGAGATCGTCGAGCACGCAGTCGATGCCGTCAACGCAACCGCGCGAGATCTGCATGACACGGAAACGCTCATGGCAGAACTGGAACAGGACAGCCAAGAAATTGGCACCATCGTGAATGTCATTCGCTATATCGCCGACCAGACCAACCTCCTGGCCCTGAATGCCGCCATCGAAGCAGCACGTGCAGGTGATCAGGGACGCGGGTTTGCCGTGGTTGCTGACGAGGTTCGTGCTCTGGCAGCCCGCACCCAGGAGGCGACGGCACAAATCCAGCAGATGATCGAAGGCCTCCAGTCGCGTGCACGGGAAGCCACGCATGCCATGCGTGAAGACGGCGCTCGAATCGGTGAAGTCGTGAGCCTTGCCCAGCAGGCCCGCCAGGCCCTGGAGAGCATCACCGAGGCGGTGGCATCGATCCATGACATGAACATGCAGGTGGCAGCCGCTGTGGAAGAGCAGGGCATGGTCGCGAATAACATCGCTGAGAACATCAACACCATACGCGAATTGGCGGAGAGCACGCGGAGCAAGACCCACGAGGCCATCGACGCTTGCAGGCACCTTTCCACCTTGGCAGATCACCAGCAGGAGCTGGTGGAGAGCTGCGACCGGCTGCTGTGACGCTGCCGTGACAGGGGGCACGAACCAAGTCAGGCCTCAAGCCCCGCCTCCCGCCCTTCGGCCAGGATCTCCGCAATCTTCTTGAAGTGGACGGGCTCGTGCTCCTCGCCGCGCACCGCAAAGCGCAGGTGATCCGCCTCGATGCCGAGGATGGTCACGCCGAGCTCGTCGAGCAGTGCCAGGATGGGCTCTGCGTCAGACTCCACCGGAAGCGCCCCGGCCTGGACCTCCCCCAACAGCCCTAGACCGGCCAGCACGCCATCGAGATCCCAGCGCCCGGTCTGGGTGGCGAACTCCACCACCGTCCTCCAGAGGACAGGACGATGGGCGTGCCGCAGCCTCGCCCCCGGCGCATGACCACCGGGCCCGGCGCGCAGGGTTTCCAGCCAGGCCTCGCGCGCCGCGGGGGACTCAAACACGTGCATCTCCGCATAGGCGCTGCGCGCACCCTCGGCCTCGCCGTGCTCGATCTCGGCGAGCACGAGCAGCGCCAGCCCCTGTTGCGGGGTGAGGTGGCCGAGCACGTCCGCCAGGCGCGGGTCGCCGGTGGCATACAGATGCGCGAAGAGGTAGGCGAGATGGGGCGGCGTCCCCCACAGCGCCTTCGCCAGGCGGGTGTCCGGCATCGGCCCGCGCATCTCCTGCCAGTGTTCCCGGCAGAGCCTGACGAGCCTCTCCTGCAAGCCTTCGGAACGTGGGCCGGGTATCCAGCCGAGCACCCTGTGGACCTCGTCCACCATGATCGAGAACTTGGTCATGCCCTCCCCCTTTCCCGGTCCGGGAAATCAGCGCCGCATGCCTTCGACTATAGAGCGGATCCTTGGGAGATGCGGTCTCATTCGGAAGGATAGATCGCCAGGCGCCGTTGCGGCTCGCTGCCGAAGCTCTCCGCGACCATGCGGCGCTGTACGACCAGCTTGTGCTGCAACTGCCGGAGCGCGGAGCTGCGCGGTGCGAGCTCGACCACCACCCCCTCCTCCAGGGCGCGCCGAATCCCATCCTCGGCCTCGAGCAGGGCCGCCCTCGCCTCGTCCTCCTCCAGGTCCGGATACTGGTGGAAGACCTCGCGCAGGAGTTTGCTGATCTGCGCAGTGGTGTTTTTCTTCACCAGGTGCAGCGGGATTCCCATGGCGCGCACGAGCTGCTGCAGGCGCGGGTCGTCGCCGCGCGAACGCAGCGCCACGATCATGTCGGCCGCGTCCGGGTGGGGCACCGTGCGCGCATCGAGGCGCAGGTCGCGCAGCACGCGCTCGACCTGGTCGCGGCTGATGGCATAGGGATAAATGCGCACCGTGCCCGAGGACTGGACCGGCACCGTCGTGCGCTGGGCCTCCGGGAGCTTCGTGGGCCTGCGCTCAGACACGGACGCGTCCGGCATCCCACCGCTGCCGCGCCGCTCGCCGGAGGGCTCCCGGCCGCGCAGCAACTGATCCACCGCCGCGGCGGTATCGGCATGCACGATCACCTCGTCGCGCGCCACGATCTCGACCACCACATCGAAAGTGGGCAGCCCCTTCCTCTCGGTCACGGTCTTTTGCGTACCGCGGAAGCGCGCCTCGTCGTCGCCCAGGGTCACCGTCTGCACCCCGCCCACGAGATCGGACAGCGTGGGGTTCATGACCAGGTTCTCAAGCGTGTTGCCATGCGCGGTGGCGATCAGCTGCACGCCACGCTCGGCGATGGTGCGGGCGGCCGCCGCCTCGGCGGCGGTGCCGATCTCGTCGACGATGATGACCTGCGGCATGTGGTTCTCCACCGCCTCGATCATCACCGCGTGCTGGCGGTCGGGATGGCCGACCTGCATGCGCCGCGCGCCGCCGATGGCCGGGTGCGGGATGTCACCGTCGCCCGCGATCTCGTTGGAGGTGTCGATCACCATCACCCGGCGCTGGAGTTCGTCCGCCAGGGTGCGGGCGATCTCGCGCAGCTTGGTGGTCTTGCCCACACCGGGACGGCCGACCATCAGCACGTTGGCGCCGGACTCGATCACGTCACGGATGAGGTCGATGGTGCCCGACACCGCGCGGCCGACGCGCAGGGTCAGTCCCACCACCTCGCCCTTGCGGTTGCGGATGGCAGAGATGCGGTGCAGGGTGCGCTCGATGCCGGCGCGGTTATCCGCGGAGAACTCGCCGAGGTGGGCGACCACGTGGTTGAGGTCATCGCGGCTGACGGGCTCATCGCCGAGCCTTTGCCCGCCTTCCGCGAAACGCGCCTCCGGCACCCGCCCGAGGTCCAGCACCACCTCCACCAGATCGCTGGCGGGGAATGCCTGCACACGCTCACGGAGGGCGGTTGGGAGGGCGGCGATCAGCAGGGATAGATCGTCAGTGTAGGTGTTTGTTGCGTTCACGCTCTTGGGGCTTGAAGGATCAGTCGCTCATACAAGCCACAGACCGATTTCCGCCGCATGGGTTCAAGGCTTGAGGAACACGGACAGAAGACGCCGCCGGCCCCCATTTTCAAGAGAGAAGGAACTTGGAAGAAGGTCTGGAATCAGACATCGGATCAGATGGCGGAGGGAGAGGGATTCGAACCCTCGTGGGGCGGTGAAGCCCCAACTCGATTTCGAGTCGAGCCCGTTACGGCCACTTCGGTACCCCTCCGAAGGTTTGAGAGGTTATCAATTTGCGGCATCATCGGCAAATGGCACATCCGTCCAAGCGTCAAACACCGGCATGAAGCGCGACGATCGATACGTCGCTGGAATGCGCAACATCCCTCGCAGGGCGATATCCCACGGGCCCGTCCACAACGCCAAACGGCACCCGCCCTCCCCCTGCAAGGTCAGCCCGATCGGACTGATCGGCCTGTTCGTTGTGCCCATCTTCTGGCTGATGCTGCAATTCAACGTGGAGATCGACCGGGGTACCCCCCCCGGAGTAGGCGGGCTGACCCAGGTCGAGGACGTACTGGGCAAGGGTGTGCTGCGCGTCGCCACCCGCGAGGGCCCCCTCACCTATTTCAAGAACGAGAACGGCGAAGTCAGCGGCCTGGAGGCCGATCTGGCCCGGGCCTTCGCGGCCACACTGGGTGTCGAGGTCGAATTCATCCCGGCCGCATCCCTGAGCGAAGTCTACGAGATGGTGCGCCGTGGCCAGGTGCACATGGGGGCTGCGGGGCTGATCGTCAGTCCGGAACGCATGCACCAGGTGAATTTCGGCCCGAGTTACATGCAGGTCCGCCAGCAGCTTGTGGTGCGCGAGGGGCTGGGCGATCCCGCAAGCCTGGAGGACATCGGCAACGCCTACATCAGCGTGGTGGCGGGCAGCAGCCATGCGGAGACGCTGCGCGACCTCAACCGGAGCAATCCCGAGATCGTGCCCCAGCCCATGCAGAAGGTGTCCGGCACAGACCTGGTCGCCATGCTGGCGAACAAGCAGCTGGACTATGCCCTGATCGATTCATCGATGGCGCGCTGGGCCAGGAAGGTCTTCCCCGAGGTGAAGGTGGCCTTCGACGTGGGGGAGCCGAGGGATTACGCCTGGGCCTTCCCGCCCGGCGCAGACGACAGCCTGCACGCGCTGGCGGTCCGCTTCATTGAGGAGAACAAGCAGAGCGGGGAACTGGACCGTATCATCGACCGCTATTTCGACCACCTCGACAGCCTCGATCCCGACGGCACCCGGCAGTTCGTGCGCGACGTGCGCCACCGCCTGCCTGCCTACCGCCAGCACTTCATCCGGTCCGCCCAAAAACACGGCCTGGATTGGCGCCTACTCGCCGCGCTCGGCTACCAGGAGTCCCGCTGGGACCCTGCCGCCGTAGCCCCGAGCGGCACGCGCGGCATGATGCAGTTCACCGCCCCGACGGCCCTCGAACTCGGCATCACGAACCCGCACGATGCCCCCTCGAGCATCGAAGGCGCGGCCCGCTACCTCGACCTGCTGCAGCAGCAACTGCCGAAGGACCTGGCCGAGGTCGAGCGGCCGTGGTTCGCGCTGGCCGCCTACAACATCGGCATCGGCACCGTCTATGGCGCGATCCGCCGTCACCAGCGCACGCACGGCACCCCTCTCAGCTGGGACGCATTCCGCACCGCACTGCTGGACGAATCCCAGGGCAGCGCCTACGGCCGCAAGCGGCGCCAGCTGACCCTGGACTACGTGGACAGCATCCGTGCCTACTACGACCTGATGATCTGGGTCACCGAGCGGGTCCCCCGCATGGTGGCCCACGCCCCTTCTTGACGGCCTTCCCCCATGACCGATCCGATTCGCCGCCACCGGCGGCTCGCCACCGCACCGATGCTCGAATGGACGGACCGCCATGCGCGGTTCTTCTTCCGCCTGCTCAGCCGCGAGACCCTGCTCTATACCGAGATGGTGACCACTGGCGCCATCCTGCATGGCGACGCCGAACGGCATCTGGCCTTCAGCCCCCTGGAGCACCCCGTGGCCCTGCAACTGGGCGGCAGCGATCCGCGTGATCTCGCCGAAAGCAGCAGAATCGGGGCGGAATTCGGCTATGACGAGGTCAACCTGAACGTCGGCTGTCCCTCCGACCGGGTGCAGAGCGGCCGCTTCGGCGCCTGCCTGATGGCCGAACCCGGGCTTGTGGCCGAGTGCGTCGCGGCCATGCGCGAGGCGGTCACGGTACCGGTCACGGTCAAGTCGCGCATCGGCATCGACCATCAGGAGGGCTACGAGCCGCTGGCCGGCTTTGTCGAGCAGGTGGCCGCCGCCGGCTGCGAGGTGTTCATCGTCCATGCGCGCAAGGCCTGGCTTGCCGGGCTCTCGCCCAAGGAGAACCGGGAGATTCCGCCACTGCGCTACGAGATGGTGCACCGGCTGAAGCAGGACTTCCCCCACCTGACCATCATGATCAACGGCGGCATCCGCAGCCTGGATGAGGCCGAGGCGCAGCTTGCGCACGTGGACGGGGTGATGATCGGCCGCGCGGCCTATGAGAACCCGTTCCTGCTGCGCGAGGCCGACCGGCGCCTGTACGGGAGCGAGCAGCCCGATCCCCTGCCCGAAGCGGTCATGCGCGCCTGGATGGACTATGTGCAGGCCGAATGGGACAAGGGGACGCCACTGCACGCCATGACCCGCCACATCCTCGGCGCCTTCCATGGCCAGCCGGGCGCCCGGGCCTTTCGCCGCCACCTGAGCGAGCACGCGCCGCGCAAGGGCAGCACGCCCGAGGTGCTGCGCGAGGCGCTGAGGCACGTCGGGATCGAACTCTGAGGGCGCTCAGCGCCCCAGATGCTCGACCACCTGCAGCCCCTCCAGCCGGAAGGCACGGCCGAAACCCGCTACAAAGCGGCCCCCGGTCGGTTTCAGGACGAAGAGATGGAAATCGGGCAGGCCGCGCAGCAGCGGCACGATGCCGCCGAAGGCCGCTTCCATGGCCTCCAGCATCGCCTTCCCCGCCGCTTCCTCACGGTCGAGCATCCCGGCATGGCACGTGAGGCTCACCCGGGTGCGTGCAAACGGTTGGCGCACCTCCGCCTCATCCTCAAGCAGCAACACTTCGGCGCGCCCCGTCCGCCGCAAGTTGGAGGTATGCGGGGCAAGGTCGCTGAGGAAAACGGCGAAGCCATCGCCATACGGCACGAAGGGGGCGACACTCAATTCCACACGACCATCCTCGCCCAAGGTGCCGAGCACCAGCGAACGCCGGCTGGCGAGGAAGGCCGCAAGTTCGGCCTGAGCCTCCCCCAGATCAGGGCTGGGCACGGTAGCGGCCATGCAGGTTCATCACCCGCGCGACATAGGTGATGGTTTCGTCGTACGGCGGGATGCCGCCAAACTTCTTCACCGCCCCCTCCCCCGCGTTGTAGGCGGCGACGGCCAGGCGCACATCCCCGTTGAACAGGTTGAGCAGGAAACGCAGGTAGGCCACTCCGCCGCGCACGTTCTCGTTGGGGTCGTAGATGTTGTTCACGCCGAAGCGGGAGGCCGTAGCGGGCATGAGCTGCATCAGGCCGGTCGCCCCCTTGGGCGATACCGCCTGCGGGTTGAAGCCGCTCTCGGCGTGCATCACCGCGCGCACCAGGGAGGGATCGATGCCGTGCTGGCTGGCTGTGCTACGGATCAGGTCATCAAAGGCCGACGGGTTGAGCCGCCAGTAGGCGGCAGAGGGTGAATCCACCCAGCCCTTTGGCTTGGTATAACGGCTCTTGTAGATCAGCTGGTAACGCGAGTCGCCCTGCGGCACGTTGGTGATGTGACGCACACCGTTGGCGTCGGTGTAGGCATAGATGTCCGCCGCCGCGGTGCCGGACCACGTGGCGAAGATTCCGAGCGCCAGGATGGGGAGCATGCCTTTCATAGGACGGATCTTAGCAGCAAGCAGCACAAGCTCATCAGTCGGGATCATAGCCTGTCGGATTCAGCCAACTCCAGCAGGCGCCGTACCCGTTCCGCGGTCGGCGGGTGGGTACGCAACCAAGAGGGGGGGTCCCACTGACGCAGGGGGGTGAACCAGGCCTCCCACCAGCTGCGCTGGGCACGCTCCAGCCGGATCAGGGCACGCGCCAGCCCCTCGGGATCGCCGGTCAGTAGGGCGGCCTGATGATCGGCGTCATACTCCCTCGTGCGGGCAAGGCCAAGCTGCATCAGATCGCTGACAAGCGGTGCGAAGGACAACAGCAGCAGGGCAAGCCACGGGATGTCCGCCACGCCGAGCGCCATGGCAGGCAGGGCGAGGAGGAGCATGATCTGGCCGACCAGGGCGAGCAGTGCCGTGATGCGCCCCACCACGGCGGCAAGCAGCATCACGCCCAGGTCGTTGTTGCGCAGATGCGCCAGCTCGTGGGCCAGCACGGCGGCCAACTCGCGCCGATCCAGCGTGAACAACAGGCCTTCGGTGACGGCCATGGCCGGCGCGTCGCGCGAGCCAAAGCTCATGGCCTGCAGGGACGCCCCCGGCAGCAGGTACAGCCGGGGGAGGCGGTCGAGCCCCGCACGCTCGGTCAGCCGGACAAGCAGCTCGTACAGTTCCGGTGCGGCATGGGCGCCAAGGGGCATGGCACCCATCAGACGCGCCAGCAGATCGCCCGAGAGGCGCGGCACAAGCAGCAGGGTAGCCAGCACCATGAACAGGGCCCAGGCCACGCCACCCCAGCCGCCCAAGATCCAGCCCAGCGCCCCGAGCACCATCGCCATGCCGATCAGCAGGGCCAGGGTCTGCAAAGTGTTGCGCAGGCGTGACCCGAGCATGGTCAGTGCGCGAGGCCCGGGAACAGTTCGACCAGCCCATTGGCCATCATCTCCACCGCCAGGGCGGCGAGGATGAGCCCCATCAGGCGGGTGACCAGGTTGACGCCGATGGTGCCGAGCCGGTCGGCGATGAATCCCGCGAAGCTGAACACGATCCCCACGATAAGCGCCACGATGGCGATCGCCAGCACGATGGCGACCTGCACATCCATACCCCCGCCGTACTGGTGGGACTGGATGATAACGTTGCTGATGGCCCCCGGCCCCGCCAGCAGCGGCACGCCCAGGGGAACCACTGCCGCGGCATTCCGTTCGGGCGTCTCCACTGCTTCTTCCGGAGTCTGGCGCAGGCCGACTTCCTGCGCACGCAGCATGGAGAGCGCCAACATCAGCAGGATCAAGCCGCCCCCCACGGCGAACGAGGCCAGGCTGATGCCGAACACACCGAGCAGCATCTCGCCGGCCAGAACCGTCATCACCAGCACGATCAGCACCGTGAGCGCGGTGGTGCGGGCGGCCGCAAGACATCGCTGCCGGGGCCACCCCTGGGTCACAGCGAGGAAGAACGGCACGATGCCGAAGGGCTCGACGATCGCGAGCAGGCTGACAGTCATCTTGAGGAAATCGGTGGGTTCGATCACGGCAGTTCCCTGGCGTCATGGATGGGCGACGATCCACGCTTACTGTGTACCCGTTCCAGGCCCGTTTCGCCACCTCCATCGGGTTGGCCCCCCCCATCCATGGCTGCTAGACTGCACGCCCTTTTTCTTCAAGAACGCGCGCTAACTCCATGTTTCATTTGATTGCCCGCCATGCGCCAAGGAACGCGCGTGCCGACGTGCTCTCCGGCCTGACCGTCGCCCTCGCGCTGGTGCCAGAGGCCGTCGCCTTCGCGCTGGTCGCCCAGGTCCACCCGCTGATGGGCCTGTATGCCGCGTTCATGGTCGCGCTCATCACCTCCGCGTTCGGCGGCCGTCCCGGCATGATCTCCGCCGCCGCCGGCTCCCTCGCCGTGGTGATGGTGGCGCTGGTGGTGCAGCACGGGCCGGAGTACCTGCTGGCCGCGGTGGTATTGATGGGCGTGATCCAGATCGCCGTGGGGGCGCTCAAGCTCGGCAAGTTCATCCGCATCGTGCCCTACCCCGTGTTCCTCGGCTTCGTGAACGGGCTGGCGGTCGTGATCCTGCTCGCCCAGTTCGAGCAGTTCAAGGTGACCGGCGCGGATGGCACAAAGGAGTGGATCGGCGGCACAGCGCTCTATGTCATGCTCGGACTGATCGCGCTGACCATGGCGATCATCCACTTCTTCCCTCGCCTCACCCAGGCCGTGCCGTCCTCCCTGGTGGCCATCGTTGGGGTCAGCCTACTCGCCATCCTGCTCGGCATGGATACCCGCACCGTGGGCGACATGGCATCCATCGCCGGTGGCCTGCCAGAGTTCGCCATCCCGCAGGTGCCGATGACCTGGGAGACCCTGTGGATCGTGCTGCCCTATGCCTTCGTGTTCGCCGGGGTGGGCCTGATCGAGTCGCTGCTGACCCTGCAGCTGGTGGACGAGATCACCGAGACCCGCGGCCAGCCGAACCGCGAGTGTGTGGCGCTCGGCGCCGCCAACATCACCACCGGCTTGTTCGGCGGCATGGGCGGCTGCGCCCTGGTGGGTCAGAGCGTGATCAACGCGGAGTCTGGCGGGCGCGGCCGCCTGTCCGGCATCACCGCCGCGCTGGCCTTGCTTGCCTTCATCCTCTTCCTCGCCCCGCTGATCGAGCAGATCCCGCTCGCCGCGCTGGTGGGGCTGATGTTCATGGTGGTCATCGGCACCTTCGAATGGGGCACGCTGCACATGATCGGCAAGGTACCCCGGCGCGAGATCGCCATCAGTGTCATGGTGGCCGCCATCACTGTGATCGTCGATCTCGCAGCCGCGGTCATGACCGGCGTGATCGTCTCCGCGCTGATCTTCGCCTGGGACCACGCCAAGCACATCCGCGTGGAGACCGAAGTGCTCGAGACCGGGAGCAAGGTCTACCGCCTGATCGGGCCGCTGTTCTTCGCCTCGGTACAGAACTTCCACGAGCTGTTCGACCCGAAGAGCGATCCGGATGACGTGATCATCGACTTCGCCCGTTCGCGCGTGGCCGACCACTCCGCCCTCGAGGCCATCGACAACCTGGCGGACAAGTACCGCGCGCTGGGCAAGACCCTGCACCTGCGCCACTTAAGCCCCGAGTGCCGCGAGCTGCTGCGCCGGGCCGGGGACCTGGTCGAGGTGAACATCGCCGAGGACCCTCACTACCATGTGGCGGAGGATGATCCGCGGGCGACGGTGTCTCGTTGAGGCCTGACCGAGCAAGGCCCTCTCAATAAAAAGAAAGGCCGCAAGGTTTCACCCTCGCGGCCTTTGTTGCCCTAGGTGGCGCGGGCCTTAGCCCACCCACACCCGCGCATTGCGGAACATGCGCATCCAGGGGCCATCCTCGCCCCAGCCCTTCGGCCGCCAGGAATACTGCACGGCGCGGAACACGCGCTCCGGGTGCGGCATCATGATGGTGAAGCGGCCGTCCTCGCTGGTGAAGCCGGTCATGCCGTGGGCGGAGCCATTCGGGTTCAGCGGGTAGACCTCGGTCGGCTTGCCGTAGTGGTCCACATAGCGCAGGGCCACGAGTCCCCCAACGGCCACCGCGTCCGGGTCCAGCCCCGGGCCGAACTCGACCCGGCCCTCGCCGTGGGCCACGGCGATCGGCATCTTCGAGCCGGCCATGCCGGACAGGAAGATGGAGGGTGAGTCCATCACCTCGACCATCGCCACGCGCGCCTCGAACTGCTCGGAGCGGTTGCGCATGAAGCGCGGCCAGTGGCCGGCACCAGGGATGATGTCGGAGAGTTGCGACATCATCTGGCAGCCGTTGCACACGCCAAGACCGAAGCTGTCCTCGCGGGCGAAGAAGGCGGAGAACTGCTCGAAGGCGCGCGCGTTGAAGCGGATGGACTTGGCCCAGCCGCCGCCCGCACCGAGCACATCGCCGTAGGAGAAGCCGCCGCAGGCGACGATGCCCTTGAAGCCATCCAGGGTGATGCGCCCTTCGAGAATGTCGCTCATGTGCACGTCCACCGCATCGAACCCGGCGCGGGTGAAGGCGGCGGCCATCTCGATCTGACCGTTCACGCCCTGCTCGCGCAGCACCGCCACGCGCGGACGATGGCCTGTGGCGATCATCGGCGCGGCAACGTTTTCGTCCATGGCGTAGGTCAGACTGACCGACAGGCCGGGATCCTTCGTATCCAACAGGCGGTCGAATTCCTGCCGGGCGCACTCCGGATTGTCGCGCAGGCGCTGGATATGGAAGCTGGTCTCGCTCCAGGCGCGCTGCAGATCCACCCGCGCCTCGTCCAGCACGGCGCGGCCGTGGCGGGTGAAGACGATGCGGTCATCCTCGCGCAGGGTGCCGATGACGTGGCTGTGGGCGGAGAGGCCCGCCTCGCGCAGTGCCATCAGGGCAAAGTCGGTGTCGCAGTGACGCACCTGGATGATGGCGCCGAGCTCCTCGGCGAACAGGGCCGCGAGGTCATCCTCGCCCAGGGTGTCCAGCCGCACCTCGACCCCGCAGTGGGCGGCGAAGGCCATTTCACAGATGGTGGCAAACAGGCCGCCGTCGGAACGGTCGTGGTAGGCCAGGATCATGCGGTCGCGGTTGAGGTCCTGGATCACGCCGAAGAAGGCCTTGAGCGCCTCGGCATCCTCCAGGTCGGGGGCATCATCACCCACCTGGCCGTAGACCTGCGCAAGACACGAGGCCCCAAGGCGGTTACGGCCCTTGCCGAGGTCGATCAGGATCAGGTCGGTGTCGCCCGCATCGCGGCGAAGCTCGGGGGTGAGCACGTGGCGCACATCGGTCACGGGGGCGAAGGCGCTGATGATCAGCGAGAGCGGCGCGGTCATCTCGCGCCGCTTGCCATGCTCCTCCCACACCGTCTTCATCGACAGCGAATCCTTGCCCACCGGGATGGCGATGCCGAGCTTCGGGCACAGTTCCTCGCCCACCGCGTGCACGGTATCGAACAGGATGGCATCCTCGCCCGGGTGCCCGGCGGCGGCCATCCAGTTGGCGGACAGGCGGATATCGGAGAGTTTCTCGATCGGCGCGGCGGCGATGTTGGTGATGGCCTCGCCGATGGCCATGCGCCCGGAGGCCGGGCCGTCGATCAGGGCCACGGGGGTGCGCTCGCCCATCGCCATGGCCTCGCCGGTGTAGACATCCAGCGCCGAGGCGGTCACCGCCACGTCGGCCACCGGTTCCTGCCACGGGCCCACCATCGGATCGCGCGCCACCAGCCCGGTGATGGTGCGGTCGCCAATGGTGATGAGGAAACGCTTGTCCGCCACGGTCGGCAGGCGCAGCACGCGGTAGGCGGCCTCGCTCGCCTCCACACCGTCGAAGTCGAGCGCCGGGCGCTGGAAGCTGCGGTGCTTCACATCGCGCAGCATCTTCGGCGGCTTGCCGAGCAGCACGTCCATCGGCAGATCGACCGGGGTGTTGTCGAAGTGGGCGTCACCGACGACCAGGCGCTGCTCCGCGGTGGCCACGCCCACCACCGCGAACGGGGCGCGCTCGCGCTCACAAAGGGCCTGGAACAGCTCCAGCTTCTCGGGCGGGATGGCGAGCACGTAGCGCTCCTGCGACTCGTTGCTCCAGATCTCCATCGGCGCCATGCCCGGCTCGTCGTTCGGCACCGCGCGCAGCTCGAAACGGCCGCCGCGGCCAGCATCGTTGACCAGTTCAGGGAAGGCGTTGGAGATGCCGCCCGCACCCACATCGTGGATGGACACGATCGGGTTGTCCTTGCCCATCGCCCAGCAGCGATCGATGACCTCCTGGCAGCGGCGCTGCATCTCCGGGTTGCCGCGCTGCACGGAGGCGAAATCCAGATCCTCGGCCTGGCTTCCCGTGGCGACCGAGGAGGCTGCGCCGCCGCCAAGGCCGATCAGCATGGCCGGGCCACCGAGCACGATCAGCAGGTCGCCGTCACTGATGACGTTCTTCTCGATATGGTCGGCGCGAATGTTGCCGACCCCGCCCGCGATCATGATCGGCTTGTGGTAGCCGCGCAGCTCGGTGCCCTCCGGCGCCGGGGCCTCCAGCTCGAAGGTGCGGAAGTAGCCGCACAGGTTCGGGCGGCCAAACTCGTTGTTGAACGCGGCGGAGCCGAGAGGGCCTTCGATCATGATCTCCAGCGCGGAGACGATGCGGTTGGGCTTGCCGTGGTCCTTCTCCCACGGCTGCTCGGCACCCGGGATGCGCAGGTTGGAGACGGAGAAGCCGGACAGGCCCGCCTTCGGCTTGCTGCCGCGACCGGTGGCGCCCTCGTCGCGGATCTCACCGCCGGAGCCGGTGGCCGCGCCGGGGAAGGGCGAGATCGCGGTCGGGTGGTTGTGGGTCTCCACCTTCATGAGGATGTGGATGTCTTCCTCATGCGCACGGTAGATGCCATCGGCATCGGGATAGAAGCGGCCGCCGCGCGCGCCCTCGATCACCGAGGCATTGTCCTTGTAGGCGGAGAGGATCCCCTGCGGGGCATGGTGATAGGTGTTGCGGATCATACCGAACAGGCTCTTGGCCTGCGGCTTGCCGTCGATCACCCAGTCGGCGTTGAAGATCTTGTGCCGGCAGTGCTCGGAGTTCGCCTGCGCGAACATCATCAGCTCGACGTCGGTCGGGTTGCGGTTCAGGTTCTGGAAGTTCTCGACCAGGTAGTCGATCTCATCCTCCGACAGCGCCAGGCCCCAGTCGCGGTTGGCCTGCTCGAGCGCCAGGCGCCCGCCGGTGAGGATGTCCACGCTACGCAGCGGCTTGGGCTCGGCGGTAGCAAACAGCACGATGGCATCTTCTACGGTATTCACCACCGCCTCGGTCATGCGGTCATGCAGCATGGCCGCCACGGCCTCGAACTGCCCCTCGGTCAGCGGCTGGCCATCGCAGGTCTTCAGGGTGTAGAGGATGCCGCGCTCGATGCGGTGGACCTTGGACAGGCCGCAGTTGTGCGCGATATCCGTCGCCTTGCTCGCCCACGGCGAGATGGTGCCCGGGCGCGGGATGACCACGAACTGCGCGTCCCGGTGCCCAATCACCTCGCCGGAGCCGTAGTCCAGCACGGACCCGAGCAGGTCACGCTCGCCGTCAGTGAGTGCCGACTCCAGGTCAACAAAATGCACGAACTGCGCGGCAACCCCCTCGATGCGCGGTTCGTCACGGCGAAGATCGGCGAGCAATTTGTCGAGACGGGCGGCGGAGAGCGCCGAACGGCCAGGCAGGATGAGCATGCGCGGAACCCAGGGAATGCAAAAAGGGCATTTTATACCAGCACGGGCTTTGCGCCCTCCCCTGCCAAAGCATTTTCCGCCGCATGAGCGGCTTGACAGGAGCGTGCGGGGCCCTACAATTCACAGCCTCCCGAGCGGGAATAGCTCAGTTGGTAGAGCACAACCTTGCCAAGGTTGGGGTCGCGAGTTCGAGTCTCGTTTCCCGCTCCAGTTTTCTCATCGCGTCAAGCGACATCCCGGCTGGATGGCAGAGTGGTGATGCAGCGGATTGCAAATCCGTGTACCTCGGTTCGATTCCGGGTCCAGCCTCCAGAATTTATCGACAAGGCCCGCCTCCGTGCGGGCCTTGTCGTTTTCCCGCTTCACCCGTCTTGCGAACTCAGGCAGAAGCGCTGGATCAGTGCGCGCAACAGCGCCAGGGTCGGTTCGATGC
>JBFLVZ010000019.1:0-18834 GCA_040758295.1 Pseudomonadota bacterium | reverse complement strand
CGGTCACCGAGGGCTGGGCCACCTTCAACCGTTCGGCCAGTGCGGAGGTCGAGACCGGCTCCGCGGTGTCCCCGGCCAGCTTGTAGACGGCCTTGAGATAGTCCTGGAGGGCACGGCTGCTCATGGAGGTGGAGGGCAACGATAGGAAGAATTCATGAACCTTATCACTTTCCTGCATTTGACCGCGTGCGTCGGCTTGCCCTAGATTGTCCAAATCTCTTTTTTAGTCTTGCCTAATTTGATGAGCGACCTCCCCTGCGCCCAAGACCGCCCGATCGTGCGTCCCTTCTGGTTCTATCTTGGGCCCGCCTTCCTGGTGTCCGTGGGCTACATGGACCCGGGCAACTGGGCCACGTCACTCGAGGCTGGCAGCCGCTATGGCTATGCCCTGCTGTGGGTCATCACCCTCGCCAGCCTGATCGCCATCCTCATGCAGCTGCTGGCCGCGCGGCTCGGGGTGGCGACGGAACGGAACCTGGCCCAGCTGATCGCCGAACGCTACCCAGGCTGGCGCGCCAAGGCGCTGCTCACCACCGCGGCACTGGCAATGATGGCGACTGATCTGGCGGAATTTCTGGGCGTGGCGGTGGCGCTGAACATGTTGTTCGACATTCCATTGCCGGTCGCGGTGGTGCTGACCGTGTTCGATGTGCTGCTGATCCTGTGGCTGGAGCGCTTTGGCTTCCGCTGGGTGGAAATGACCATCATTGCCTTCGTCGCCACCATCAGCCTGGGCTACGTGGTGGAACTCCTCATCATCCAGCCTGACATGGCCGCCGTGGCCTCCCACGCCTTCCTGCCGAACGGGACCATCAGCGACAGCACGGCCCTGTTCATCGCCCTCGGGATCATCGGCGCCACCGTCATGCCGCACAACATCTTCCTGCACTCATCGCAGGTGCTGACCCGGTTGCGGGACACCAACCTCGACAAGCGCAGGATCTACGGCATCCTCAAATGGGACACCGTGGGGGCGCTGCTCGCCGCGTGGATGGTCAACTCCGCCATCCTCATCACCGCCGCCGCGGCCTTTCACGAACAGGGCCTCATGATCACCGACCTCGACCAGGCCTATGTCACCCTGGGGCCCCTGTTCGGCGAGGCGGCCGCGCTGACCTTCGCCATCGCCCTTTTGGCTTCGGGGGTGGCCAGCTCCACCACCGCGACCCTGGCCGGCCAGATCGTGTTCGAGCCCCTGCTCGGCCGGCCGGTCAACATCGCCAGGCTGCGCCTGACCCTCCGGCTCTTGACCATGATCCCCGCGGTGATTGCCATTCTCCTGAGCGCCAAACCCCTGAGCCTGCTGGTGTTGTCGCAGGTGATCCTGTCCATGCAGCTGCCGTTCACCCTGCTGCCCTTGATCCTCCTGGTCTCCAATCGGTCCCTGATGGGCGAGATGACCGCCCCGCGCTGGATGGTGGGGCTGGCCTGGGCCTGTGCGCTGCTCATCATCGCCCTGAATCTTGGCTTCCTGTTCAGCGGCGAGTGACGAGGCCGGGCGAATTACTTGGTGGCGGCGCGCTCGATGGCCTCGCCCCCCTTCTTGATGTCCTTGCCGATCCCCTCGAAGGTATTGCAGGCGGACAGGAGCAGGGTGGCGAGGACGAGGATGGATGCTGCTTTCACGATGATCTCCTTGGCATGAGAATCCGGACCGCCAGGCGGACCGCGTGGTTCAATGCTAACAAGAGCACCAGGCTCGCGCCGAGCCAGAGGGCGCCGATGAAACCGAACAGGTTCGGCGCCTGCATCAGGCTGCTCATGAGCGAGTCCTGGTAGTAGAAAAACCACGGGTGGTCGGGCGGGAAGACCCAGCGGTGCCAGGCATAGAAGACCTCGACCGGCCCGAGCGCGAATAATGCGCCAGCAAGAACCGCAAGACCGGCCAAACTGCCGGCCAGCAGCCGCCCCGCCCGCGGAACGGGAACGTGCCCGAGGCTGAGCAGAAGCGCGAGGACCGCCCAGCCCGCAAGCGCCAGCAGGCCAGCGCGCTCCCCACTCTCGACGAGATGCGCCACATCGCGCAGGTGGGTGACCTCGTCCCGGGTCAGCAGCCGCCCCAGTTCACGGCCCTGCGGGTCATGGTAGCGCAGCTCCTCCAGGCCCTTGCCGCCATGGCGGACGGCCTCGGCGATGGCCGCAAACAGCCGGGCATGCTCGGCCGCATCGGTCCGGGTGAAGTCCTGCCGCCCATGGCGATTCTGGGGCACGTAGGTGCTGAGCGTGGCAGGAATGTCGAGCAGGCGATAGCCCGCGGGATAGAGGAAATCGACCTTCGCCAACAGCAGCCAGGCGAGCCACAGCGCGGCAGGCCAGAGCAGGATCCCGTAGGCCGTGACCGCCAGTCCCCGCACGGCTCGCGGCATCAAGCCTCGCCGGAAGCGTGGCGGCGGGCCAGCTCGACGTAGTAGTCGGCGGAATAGCCGAGGTATTCCAACTCCTCGTCGGTCAGCGGGCGCACCTTGCGCGCCGGCGCGCCGAGCCAGAGGTAGCCGCTCTCCAGTTCCTTGCCGGGCGGCACCACGCTGCCCGCGCCGACGATCACCTCGCGCCGGATCACCGCCTCGTCGAGCACCACGGCGCCCATGCCGATCAGGCAGCGCTCCTCGATGGTGCAGGCATGCAGCACGGCCTTGTGGCCGACGGTGACATCGCTGCCGACGATCACCGGCGCGCCGCGCGGATTGAAGCGGCTGGCGTGGGTGACGTGAATGATCGTCCCGTCCTGCACGTTGGTCCGGGCGCCAATCTCGATGCGGTTGATGTCGCCGCGCAGCACGCTCATCGGCCAGATCGAGGCATCCCTCCCGAGGTGCACCTGCCCCGTGACCAGGGCGGTGGGGTCAACCCAGGCGCCGGCCTCAAGCATGGGCATGTGGCCCTCGAAACGTCGGATGGTCATCGGCATCGCTCCAGAAACATGCCGGGATGATAACCTCTCGAGCCCCTAATCAGAACGATGCCCCTCATGTTTGCGCAGCTGTATCAACGCCTTGGCCTCTACGCCCGCCTGACCCGGCTGGATCGGCCGGTCGGCTGGGTCCTGCTCTTGTGGCCGACCCTGCTCGCCCTGTGGCTGGCGGCGGACGGCGTGCCCAAGGCGCTGAATCTTGCCGTGTTCGTCGCCGGGGTGGTGCTGATGCGCTCGGCCGGCTGCGCCATCAACGACTACGCCGACCGCGGCTTCGACGCCCACGTCGCGCGCACCCGCGAACGCCCCCTCGCCGCGGGGTTGATCCAGCCCTGGGAGGCACTGATGGTGTTCGCCGTGCTGGCGCTCGCCGCCTTCGGCCTCGTCCTGCTGCTCGACCCGCTGGTGCTCAAGCTATCCGTGGTCGGCGTGCTGCTGGCGGCGAGCTACCCCTTCATGAAGCGCTGGCATCACCTGCCGCAGCTGCACCTCGGCATCGCCTACTCCTGGGCCATTCCGATGGCCTATGCCGCCGAAAAGGGCACGCTCGATCTCACCGCCATGCTGCTGTTTGCCGCCAATGTGCTGTGGACGGTGGCCTACGACACCATGTATGCCATGGCCGACCGGGAGGACGATGTGAAGATCGGGGTAAAATCCACCGCCATCCTGTTCGGCCGCTTCGACCGCCTGATCATCGGCGGGCTTCAGCTCGCCACCCTCCTGCTGCTCGCCCTGGTCGGCCTGCGCGCGGGGCTCGGCTGGGCCTACGGCGCGGGCCTCTTGGCCGCCGCGGGCTTTGCCCTGTGGCAACAGTGGCTGATCCGCAAACGCGAGCCGGTCGCCTGTATCGCGGCGTTCAAGAACAACCAGTGGTTCGGCATGGCGGTGTTCGTCGGGCTGGCGGTGGATCTGGCTTGGAAATGAGTGAATCAGCAAATCCTCGGCAGCGGGTCCTCCACCAGTTCCGGCAATAGCCGCTCGCCGAGCTCCGTCTCCAGCACCACCCAGGCAGGGGTTGCTTCGATACGACCGATCATGGCCGCCCCCTCGCCTTCCGGCAGAGCGTGCCACGCATCGAGCAGGGCTTGCGCGTGCTGCGGTGCGACCAGCGCCACCACCCGGCCCTCGCAGGCCAGGTAGAGCGGATCGAAGCCGAGCAGCTCGCACACCCCGGCAACCTCAGGGCGCACCGGAAGGGCCTCCTCGAACAGGCGCACGCCGAGGCCGGTCGCGGCGGCGATCTCGTGCATCACGGTGGCGAGCCCCCCGCGCGTCGGGTCTCGCATGAAGCGCAGCCCCTCGAACGCCATGGCCGCCTGGACGAGCGGCAGCACGCTGGCGGAGTCCGATTTCAAGGCCGCACGCAGGCCGAAGGCCTCGCGCGCCAGCATCACCGCCGCGCCGTGATCGCCCACCGGGCCGCTGACCAGCACGGTATCCCCCGGACGGATCGCGTCCAGACCCAGTGCGGGCCCCGGCAGGCGCTCGCCCAGCCCCGTCACCGTCAGGTAGAGGCCACTGCCCTCGCCGCGCGGCACCACCTTGGTATCCCCCGCCACCACCCGCACCCCGCAGCCCCGCGCGGCCTCGGCCAGATCAGTCACCACCCGCTCGAGCACCGCCAGCGGCAACCCCTCCTCGATGATGGCGGCGAGGGTCAGGAAACGGGCCCGCCCACCACTGACCGCCAGGTCGTTGACCACCCCGTGCACCGCCAGGCTGCCGATGCTCCCGCCGGGGAATTCGAGCGGCTGCACGGTGAAGCCATCAGTGGACACCATCAACCGCCCCGTTGCCCAGGGCAGCTCCGCCGCATCCAGACGAGTGTCCGGGGCAAGCTCGCCCAGCCGCTCGGCAAAGACCTGCTCGATCAGCTCGCGCATCAGGCGCCCGCCGTTGCCGTGCGCCAAGGTGATCTGCGTCATGCCTCATGCTCCGTGAAATGGGCCTCGACCAGCTGGCCGAAGGCAAGGCCCGCATCATTGACCGGCACCTTGGAAGGGAAGACGACCTCCACACCCTCCGCCGCAGCGCCTGCGTGGATGAGTTCGACCAGGAGGCGATTCTGCATCACCCCGCCGGTCAACCCCAGCGTGGGCACGGCCAGACGGCGGGCAAGTTCCAGGGCCGCCTTCGCCAGGCTGGCGTGGAAGGCCCGGGCGCGCTCGGCCACGGCAAGCGAGGCATCCCGCAGCAGGGGCACGAGCGGGGCCCAGTCGAGGCGCAGCAGCCCCTCGGCATCGTCCTGCCAGACGAGGGGGATGCCCTGGATAGGGCGGGCGTGCACGGCGGCGGTCTCCAGACGCATGGCCGCCTCGCCCTCGTGACTGGCCTCACGGCACAGGTCGAGCAGGGCGGCCGCGCCGTCGAACAGGCGTCCCATGGAGCTCGTGGCCGGGGTGTTCAGGCCGCGCGCAAGGGCCTGACGCAGCAGCCCGACCTCCACTCCCGGCGGGGCAAGGCCGGCCACCTCCAGCCCCGTCGCCCAGGCCATCCCGAGCGCGCTGCGCCAGGGCTCGCGTGCGGCGCGCTCGCCCCCGGGCAGAGGAAAGGGGTGCAGGCTGGCCACCCGCCGCCAACGGCCGGGACGGCCGAGCAGGGCCTCGCCCCCCCACAGGCTGCCATCCTCCCCAAGCCCCAGCCCGTCCCAGGCCAGCACCAGCATCTCGCCGGGCTCCACCCCTTGGGCCTGCCAGAGCTCGGCATAGAGGGCGGAGGCATGCGCGGCATGGTGCTGCACCGCAAGGCAGGGCAGAGGCTGGCTTTGCGCCCAGCGGCTGGCGGCATACCCCGGATGCCGGTCATGCACGATACGCTCGGCCCGCACCCCGTAGAGCGCCTGCAAGCCCTCGATCATGGCCGCGAAACGCTGCAGCGCACGTGGGCTGTCCAGCTCGCCGACATGCGGCGAGAGCACGGCCCTGCGCCCCCAGCCCAGCGCCACAGCATTCTTCATCTGCCCGCCCACCGCAAGCCGCGGCCGTGCGAAGGCAAACGGTACGTCGAGCTCCAGCGGGGCATCCCCCCGCCCCAGACGCAGGGGGCTTGCGCGTCCTGCGATCACGCGCCGCAGCGGATCGTCCACCGGCCTGAGAATCGGCCGGTCGTGGTGGAGGAAGGCATCGGCGATGCCGGCGAGCCGCGCCTCGGCGTCCGCCTCATCCCATACCAAAGGTTCACCGGAGCGGTTGCCGGAGGTGGCGACGAGCGGTCCGCCGAAGTCATCCAAAAGCACGTGGTGCAGCGGGCTTGAGGGCAACATGACGCCGATTTCGGCCAACCCCGGAGCGATGCCTTCCGCAAGGCCTGCTTCGAGATCAGGAGCCAAAGCCCCTCCCCCCTCTCCCTCAGTACACGATGGCTTTTCGAGGAACCTTTCAACGGCGCGCGGACGCAGAAGCACAATGGGGCGCGCGCTGGACGTCAATGCCTCTTCCTCGACCCGATCCAGCTCGAAACCCCAGCGCACCAGTTCCAGCCCATCCGCACCCGACCAGGGGTACATGACCGCCAGCGGCTTGCTTGGCCTGCGCTTGCGCTCGCGCAGGCGACGGACGGCCGCCTCGCTGCGCGCATCGCACATCAGCTGGTAGCCTCCCACACCCTTGAGCGCCAGGATGCCACCTTCACGCAATAGGGCCACGGCGGAGGCGAGTACCAGCGCATCGCCGTCCACCCTGCCCCGTCCATCCACGAACCTCAGGCGTGGCCCGCAGTCGGGACAGGCCATGGCCTCGGCATGGAAGCGACGCTCGTTGGGATCATCGAACTCCCTCTGGCAGGCCGCGCAGAGGGTAAAAGCCGCCATGCCGGTGCGTGCGCGATCCCACGGGAGCGTAGCCATGAGGCTGTAACGCGGTCCGCACTCGGCGCAGGCGATAAAGGGGTGACGGTGACGCCGGCTGCTCGGGTCGCCCAGCTCGGCAAGGCAGGCCGGACAGGGTGGGAGGTCGAGCGGGGCGGAGGCGACGTCGCACGCTCCGGGCAGGCTTCCGCGGATGCGAAAGCCCACCTGGCCGGTCAAAGCCACCGGCTCGGTCCATGGGCGGACATCGGGAATCGCTTGCTGGAGATGGGCGAAGAAGGCATCCAGGGCCACCTCTTGCCCCTCGACCACCCCCTCGACCCGCCCGCCGACATTGGCCACCTCCCCCGCCAGCTCCAAGGCATGGGCCAGGCGGGCGATGGCAGGGCGCAGGCCACGGCCTTGCACCCGTCCCTCAAGGCGAAAGCGGCGGGCCTGCCTCATGCCGCCCGGCGCACGCCCCCGGCCCAGGCGATGTGGCAGGCCCCCTCGTCCGACACCATGCACGGCCCGACGGGGCTGCGCGGAGTGCAGGCGGCGCCGTACAGCGGGCAGCCCTGCGGGCGGACGCGCCCCAGCACCACCTCCGCGCAGGCGCAGCCGGGCGGCATCTCGCCCGCGCGTCGGCGCGGCGCATCGGGCATAGGGAACTTCAGGCGGGCATCGAGAGGGGCCCAGCCCCGCGGCAGGGCGAAGCCGGAGCGCGGAATCACACCGATCCCGCGCCAGGGCGCATCCTCGGTCTGCAGCACCGCATCCAGCAGGTGGCGCGCGACAGGGTTGCCGTGCGGGCGGACCACTTCCGGATACAGGTTCTCCAGTTCGGCGCGCCCCTCGGCGAGCTGCACCAGCACCGCATGCAGGGCGGCGAGGATACCCTCGGCGGAGAAGCCGGCCACCGCCACCGGCAAGCCGTGCCGCTCGGCGACGAAGCGCCACTCCTCCGCCCCCATCACCGCCGCCACGTGGCCCGGCGCGACCAGGGCATCGAAGCCTGGCCGGCCGGTGTCGAGCAGCATCGCCACCGCCGGCCAGGTGCGGCGCGCGGCAAGCAGCACGGACAGGTTGTCCGGCAGCCCGCCCGCCGCGAGAAGGGCGGCGACCGGGGCAGTGGTGGTCTCGAAGCCCGCGGCGAGGAAAGCCACCTGCCGCCCGGGATGGGCGCGGGCGATGCCCACCACCTCCTGCGGCGCGGCGACGGCACGCACGTCCGCCCCGGCGGCGCGTGCCTCGAGCAGCGAGCGCGGCTCCCCCCTCGGCAGGTTGACCGGCACCCGCAGAAGGTCGCCGAAGGCCGCCAGGATCACGCCCTCGTCGAGGGCCAGACGGATGGCGTGGTGAATGTCCTCCTCCGGGCACACGCACACCGGGCAGCCGGGGCCGGCGATCAGCTCGATCCCCTCCGGCAGGGCGCCGCGCAGCCCGCTCTGGGTGATGGTGCGCTCGTGGCCGCCGCAGACGTTCATCACCCGCACCGGCCCGTCAACGGACAGCGGCAGCGCCCGGATGCGTGCGAGCCAGTCGGATGCCGTGCGACTCATGCCCTGAGCACGCCGTAATGGGGACGCGCGGCGGCGGGGCGGAGCCGACGCAGGGCGGCGTGCCCGGCGCGCAGCCAGTCGAGCCAGTCCGCCATGCCCTGCCCGCGCCGGGCGGACAGGCTCAGGAGCGGAGCGGCGCTGGCCAGGTCGCGCAGGCAGGCCTCTGCCCGCGCCGGGTCGAAGTCGTCCAGCACCGGCAGCAGGTCCGCCTTGGACAGCACGACCAGGTCGGCGGCGCGGAACATGACCGGGTACTTGGCCGGCTTGTCGTCGCCCTCGGTGGACGACAGGAGCACGACGTTGCGGTGCTGGCCGAGGTCGAAGCCGGCCGGGCAGACGAGGTTGCCGACGTTCTCGATGAACAGCAGGTCGATGCCGGAAAGGTCCAGCCGGTGCAGGGCGTCGTGCACCATGTGCGCGTCGAGGTGGCAGGCCTGCCCGGTGCCGATCTGCAGGGCAGGCACGCCGTGCGCGGCGATGCGGCGGGCATCATTGTCGGTGGCGAGGTCGCCCACCAGCACCGCGCACGATAGCTCGCCGCGCAGGGCCTCGACCGTGGCCTCCAGCAGCAGGGTCTTGCCCGAACCGGGCGAGGACATCAGGTTCACCGCCAGCACGCCATGGCGGTCGAAGTGGGCGCGATTGTGCGCGGCCATGCGGTCGTTCTCCGCCAGCAGGCCCTCCAGCACCGGCACGGCATGCGCGGCGGCCGCGGTGTCCCGGTTGGCCGGGGTGATCGAGCAGCCGCAGGTGTCACACATCCACTTTCTCCTCCAGCTCCAGGCTGACCAGCAGCAATTCATCGCCGCCCAGCAGGCGAGTGTCCGTCCCCCCGCAGGCCGGGCAGCGCAAATGATTGGGCGCCGTCTCGTCCTCGTGACCGCAGGCCAGGCACCGGATGCGCACCGGCACGGTCTCGATCACGAGTTCCGCCCCCGCCGCGGCCGTGCCCGCCCGGGCCTGCGGGAAGGCCTGGGCGAGCAAGGCCGGCTCCACGCCGGAGAGCGGGCCGATGCGCACCGTCACCCGCCGAACGCGGGACCCGCCGTGCGCCCCGGCCACCCGGCCGACCTGGCGCAGCAGGGCGCGGGCCACGGACAGCTCATGCATCCCGCGGGTCCGCGGGGGCCTGCATTGCGCGCCACAGGGCCCAGGCCTCGCCCGCTGCGCCAGCATCCACCTTCTGGATGGCGTAGCCAACATGAACCATGACGAAGTCCCCCTCTGTCAGCGCCTGCCCCTGCAGGAGGAACAGGCTGACCTCGCGCTCCACGCCCTTGGCGCGGCACACGGCGCTGCCGCCGTCGAGGCGGACGATCTGCATGGGGATGGCGAGGCACATATGGCAGGAGGTTCCCGATGACTCTGGCTAGACTGTATACCATCGTTCCCCTTCTGCCGGAGTCTTCATGGCCCGTCTTATTGCCCTCCTCATGCTTGTCCTTCCCTCCCTGTCCCTCGCCCACGAGATGGGCGAAGAGCCTGGAGGACTGGTCAGTGGCCTGCTGCACCCGCTAGTGGGCATGGACCACCTGCTTGCCGCCCTGGCGATCGGCCTGTGGGCAGGCTCCCTTGCAGGAAGAAAGGCCTGGATTCTCCCCCTGGCCTTCAGCCTTGCCACCCTGACAAGCGCCGCCCTGGGCCCGGGCATCGCCCCGTTCGCCGTCGCGGAAATGGCCCTCGCCATGTCGGTGCTCGTGCTCGGACTCATGGCGGCGGTCCAGTCACCGCCGAGGCTCGCGGCCGGCATCCTGATGGCCGCGTCGGTCGGCCTGCTGCACGGACATGCGCACGGCACGGAGGGCATGGGCCTCTCCCTCCAGGCGGGATATCTGGCGGGTCTGGCCACCTCGACATGGGGATTGCATGCGGTGGGACTGCTTGTGGCGCGTCGCATCCCCCTCATGGGGATGCGCCTGCTCGGAGGGTCGATCGCCCTCGCCGGGGCCAGCCTTGCACTGGCCCTCTGAGACGTTATTGGGAAGGGGACACCCCCTCCCTCCTCTCAATAGAAGGTATCAACCTTGAGGTTGTTGAACCACTTGATCATGTCCTTGAAATGTTCCGACGACGGGGCATGCGCCTCGGACGCCTTGCCGCCCACCGGCTTCATGGTGCGCGTGAGCGGGTCGTAACCAAAGACGACCGTCAGCCACGACGCCGTTTCCATGGTGATTGGCGTGAAGCAGGCCGAATTCGTCACCGGTGCCGGGTCGGGGGACTCTCCACGCAGCAGGCGTACGATCGCGCCGGCACACACCTTGGCCTCGGCATTGGCGATATGCCCGGCCTTCGGCTGGGTGGTCGCCGCCGCATCACCGATGACGTGGATATCCCGAGCCGCGGTCGACTCGTAGGACAGGACATCCACCCCGGCCCACAGGCCGCCGACATTGGCCAGCCCCGCGTTGATCACCAGGCTGCCCGCCTTCTGCGGCGGAATGGCATTGATGACGTTGGCGCGCAGCGTGCCGAGACTGGTGTGGAGGGTGCGCGTCGAGGCATCGATGCCCTGCAGGCCGACCCCGCTGTGGTACTCGACCACCCCCGCATGGGTCTCGTTGAACGCCCGCGAGAAATTCTCGGGCTCGGCGGTGATCTGCGGGTTGGCATCGAGCACGATGACCTTGGAGCCAGGCTTGCTCTTCTTGAGATAGTCCGCCACCAGGCAAGCCCGCTCATAGGGTCCGGGCGGGCAGCGATAGGGGGCCTTGGGAATGGTCAGGACAAAGGAACCTCCCTTGGGCATGGACTGGATCTGATCCTTCAGGCGCAGCGTCTGGGCCCCCGCCTTCCAGGCATGGGGGACGGCATCCTGAGCCGTGGCTGATTCCAGTCCGGGGATGGTCAGGAAATCGATGCCGGGGGCAATGACCAGACGGTCGTAATCGAGGTACTTACCGCCCGCCAGCATAACCCGGTGGCCGATCGGATCGACCTGGACCACGTCGCCGATCTCGATCTTCACCCCGTAATTGCGCGCCAGGGCCGCGTAGTCGAATTTCAGAGAGCTCATGCCGAGCTGCCCGGTCAGCACCAGGTTGCTCATGATGCAGGAGGTGTATTGCGCATTGCGCTCGACCAGGGTGACCTCCACCCGCGCCCCGCCCCACAGCCGGAGATATTTGGCCACGGTGGCGCCGGCCATGCCGCCGCCGATCACGAGCACTCGACCTACGGCCCCCGTCTCGCCCGGAACCAGTCCGGGTCGAGGAAGGTTGACGCGGAGCAATTCATCGAGCGCCTTGACCTCAAGACGGTCAGCCGCCACCCCCATGCCCGGCAGCAAGGAACCCGTCCCTGCCAGAGCTATCCATTCCAGAAACTTTCTGCGAGAAATCTGCATGCTTGAACACTCTCTTGGTATGGATACAGCCGCTGTCTCAGCGTTCGGGCTGGGCACGGAAATAGTCGGCGATCCAGCGGATCTGCTCGTCGGTGTAGCCGAGGGCATGCGGGCGCATGATGCTGTCGGGATCCCCCTCCAGCCCAAGCTGCATCTCCTTGAGGTCGGAATACACGTCCTTGCCCGCGAGGGGCTCCATGTCGCCGACGGCCTTGCCGTCGGTGCCATGGCACTGGAAACAATTGGACGCCAAGAGACGGCCCGGATGCTCTCCTGCCTGCACCGGGAGGGATCCCCCCAGCACCATCCATAGCGCAACCGTCGCTATACCACTCTTGTGCATGTTCAATTCACCACGATGAGATTGTTGACCGGGGCGCCCCAGGGCGCCCCTTCGATGTGCCATGCTGGCTTGTTCAGCCGTCGATATCGGAGGAGTCCGAAGAATCGTCCGGGAACCCGTCTTCGTCGGCGTCCTCCAGCTCGATGCTGGTCGCCACCAGCACGCCGCTGGCATCAAAGCTGCCCTTGACCTCGACCACCATGCCGCTTGCAAGGACCAGACCCGCCGGATCGAAGGTGGCCGCGGAGTAATTCACGGTCACCCCGTTGAGGGTGAAGGTCTGGTCCGTGGCGTTGACGCTCGATGCAATGCCCTCGATCTCGGCCTCGCCCTCGTAGCCGGCATACAGATCGTCCTCCTGCTGGATCTCCTTGGCCTGGATGTCACCCTCGGCTGTCAACGTGCCCTCGACCTCCACACGCTTGCCGACCCAGCTGCTGTCGACCGTGCCCTGCTCCTCGACCTGGGTGGTGGCATCGACCTGCACGGTCAATTCCGTGCCGCTGTCGAGCCGAACCGACACGCTGGTCGTCCCAGAGCTCGCGCTGACCGCAGTCACCACCCCTTTGATCTCGACCTCATCCTCCGACGCGACCTTCTTCTCCACATAGGTCGCGTAGAGCTTGTGGTCCGCCCCCAGGAAGCCGCTGACCTCGAGCAGATCGCCCTGAGCGAAGCCATCGAAGGTGACGCCATTGAGTCGGGTCGCCCCACTCTCGACCACCACCACCATCCCCAGGATCGTCAGCTCGCGTGTCGTGCTGGTGCCGTTCGTCACCGCCGCCCCCACCGTGCCGATCGGCCCCTTGAGGGAGGCGTCATAGCTGATGCTGGTCGCCGTGCCTGTTTTTCCATCCGCATTCACGGTCCCCTCGACGGTGACCACCATGCCGAGCTGGAGCCCGGTTTGACCCGCCAGCGGCGTTCCATTCAGGTCCAGCGCCGCACCGTCGGTCTCGAACTCGATGCCGTTCACGAAGATGCTTCCGAACTGGCTGATCGAACCCGTCGCGACATAACCGGTGCCCCCGATGCCGGCGACATCCGTGCCGCCACCGCCGCCGCACCCGGCAAGCGCCGCGGACACGGCCAGGGCCAATGACCAGGATTTGCCCGGAGAAAGATTTTTCATGACACCCCCCCATCCTTCGAATCGTCTTCGAAGTAAAAAATGCCGAAACCAATACGGCGCGCATCGTCAGGCAATGCCCCACTGGCCGTATCCAGTTGCCGCGCGGTGAGCCACGCATCCCACTGTTCGAGCAAGGCTTGGGCATCCCGCCCCGCCAGCTCGCGAAAAGCCCAAACCGTTTCTGGCGCCACCATCTCGCTCATGACCTTGCGCTGGAAGAACAGCGGTGCCGCGCCGGGCGCAAGGTTGTGGTCAATGGTGCCGATGAGGTAACCAACGTCCGTTCCCAGGATCTGCAGCTTGCCCAGTTCCGAATCAGACGGGACATAGGCATGCTTGATCAGCCTCACATCATCCCCCTCGACTCGCACGACCCCGGACCGCACCAGCTCGTCGAGCACGGCCTGGAATGGCATGTCGCCGCTGTGACGGCGCACCAGGTCCGCAAATGAAGCCCGTCCGCATGCAAGGGAAGCACGCTTGGACAGCCGGTCCCGTCGATATAGGCAGGATCGTTCAACCAGCCACTGATGACCCGAACCGAACGGTTGTATCGAGCACTGACGGCCTTGTCCTCGCCATCCCCTTCTGCCCGCAGGCGGCTGACTTCCTTGCGCGTCAGCCCGGTCAGAACAGAGACGCGCGAGATGGTTTGCCGCTTGCCGGGGAGATCGAACTCATCAAAAGCGACATCGACGTAAACCCTTCGTGCCCAGTCCGCAAAGGTGTCGAAGGCCACCCCGTGGCGAAGAAGCAGGCGGACAAGCGGCCGCATCAACCGGCGAATGGCGGCAGCAAGGGTACGGTTGAGTTGCTCTGATTCACTCATTTTGGGATTTTTTTCCCAATATTAATGGAGAAAAAATAACCCCTCATCGATGTGGTGTCAAAAAAATTTACGCAAGGAGATTCGTCAGCCGCGCCTCGATCCGGGCAGTGACGTCGGGGAGGGCGAGGGCCAGGGCGAGGGAGAGTTCCGAGCGCTCAGGACCTGGGAGGGCTCCCATTTCGATGCCCCAGACCTCAAGCCGTTGCGGCAAGGCGCCAATGGCCTCGGCGAGAGTCAGAGCCTGAGCCAGACCGAGGCCATGACTTGAAGGTGCATGCCCATGCATCCCGCCCCGAACATGATCGAGCGAGAGAAACTGCAGCGTGCCCGGCGGCGCACCGGAGTGGACCGCATCGATCACGATGACATGGGCAGAGGCCTGCAGTAGTGGGATCAACAGGGTTCCCGGACGATCCAGCGCGTGGAACTGGACCCGTCCCGCAAACTGCGGCCGACGCTCCAAGGCCTCGATGGCGAGCAGTCCCACGGCATCGTCCCCGAAGGGCGAGCCCAGGCCAATGACGCGCAGGTTCGCCGATGTCACCCCGCAGGCCGTTGCTGGGCGAAAAAGGCCTCCGCGCGCCGGTTGATCTCCGGCCCCGGGACATCCTCGACATGGGTGGCGAGCAGCCAGACATTGCCCCAGGCATCCCTCACGCCGCTGTGGCGGTCGCCCCAGAACATGTCGGCCGGCTCCATCACCGAGGCGGCCCCGGCCTTCAGGGCGCGCCTATAGGTGGCGTCCACGTCATCGACGTAGAGGTAGAGCGAGGCGGGCATGGGAGGCCACTCCCCCATCACCTCCCCGAGCATGACGATCGAGTCACCGATCTTCAGCGTGGCATGGCCCACGGCGCCATCCGGGCGCATGAGGCAATCCTGCACCTCCGCGTCGAAGGCCTGCTGCATGAATTCGATCAGCCCGGCCGCCCCTCGGACGCTCAGGCTCGGGGTGACGGTGTGGTAACCATCAGGAACGGGTTTGACAGCCATGTTCATCTCTCCAGGCAGAAGGGCGCCTCGAAAAACCTTTCGAGGCGCCTGTGCGCCACAGGGATGTGGCGCCGCGCAATCGCGCAAGCGATTAAAATAGCGTGAGCTCGGCGCGGCTGGATACATCCATGTATCCAGCCCTTCGTGCTCCCTGCAACGATGTTGGTTTCCCGCGACGAACGTCCTCCCCCCCCAAGGATGGGGGGGTTCGAGGCTCCAAGAAGTGTTCAGGCCCGCCGGTCACTTGCCTTCTTCGGCGGCGAAATACCAGAAGGGCGCGGGAACGTCGGGCAGGCGGATGCCCTGGGCACGGGCGCGCGCCTGCATCTCCTTGTGGATGTCGACGATGAAGCGGATCTGGTCTTCGGCGGTCGGAAGGGCGCGCAGCTTGTCGACGTTCTTGCGGTATTCATCCTCGCTCATCAGCCGCCAGCTGTAGATCATGTCCCCCAGGCCGATGCCCGCACCGGTCATCGAGTTCCCTCCCCAGTCGGAAATGCCGGCCAGCTGCTGTTTCGCCCGGCCCTGGATCGTGCGGAAATGGTTCCTGTAGAACCGCTCGCGCGCCTGCTCCGTCTGCAGGCCGGCCAGCTCTTTCCGGTACTGCTGGATCTCGTCGGGGGTCATGAGGTCGGCGCCATAGATCTGGTAGCCGAAAGGATCGCTCTCCGCCGCGAGGGGCATCTGCTGCTGGCGGGCACGCTCCATCATCCGGGCGTGCTGTTCGACCATGTACTTGAGCTGAGCCTCGGCGGTGGGCAGGCTGCGCAGCTTCTCGATATGCGCGGCCCGCTCCTGGTCATTCATGAAGCGCCAGCCGTAGACAATGTCCCCCAGGCCGAAGATCGGCCCATCCTCGCCAGGGGTATAGCCGGCCCAGTCGGCGAGGGTCGCGCCGCGGGCGCGGGCGCGCTCGGCGATCTTGCGATAATGCTCGAGGCGGAAGGCGGAAAGCTCCTCGGCGTTACGGCAGGCCTTCAGCTCGCGCAGATAGTCTTGTTTCTCCTGGTCCGTCATGAGGTCCGCGCCGTAGATCTGCACCGGCTCATCCTGCGCCATTACGGGCACGGCACCCAGGGCAAGGACGGCACTCAGCGCCGCCACGATCAATGTCTTGCGATACATGGCTGATCTCCTCACTCGGTCATTGGAATCAGGACTATAGGCAATGATCGTCCCGTTCGCAGGAAATCAACGTCGCTCGACGTCGAGCTCGAGAAAGTGGGTGGCGCAGGAGATGCACGGGTCGTAGTTGCGGATCACCGTCTCGGCGCGCAGGCGCAGGGCGTCGTCCGGCGCATCGAGGCCGAAGGCGAGCAGGCTGCGGCGCAGGTCCTCCTCGATGCGAGCCTGGTTCTGGCTGGTGGGCGGCACGATGCGCGCCGCGCGGACGATGCCCTCCCCGTCCAGCGCGTAGCGGTGCCAGAGGATGCCGCGCGGGGCCTCGGTCGCGCCGAAGCCGATGCCCGCGCGGGGCCGCACCTCGACATGGGGTTTGCCGGGGGAGGCATAGGCCTCCAGCAGGCGGATGGCCTCGAGCATGGCGACGTGCATCTCCACCGCGCGCGCCACCACGCTGTGAAACATGTTGCGGCTGGGGAAGCGGATGCCGCTCGCCTCGAGAAGGGCGCGGGTGGATGGCGGCAGGCGGTCGAGATTGAGGTTCAGCCGGGCGAGCGGGCCGACCAGGTAGGGCTTGCCGTGCAGGAGGGCGAACAGGGCGGTCGAGTGCGGGCGGTGTTCCTCGGCGAAGTGCGCCTCGTAGTCGGCGGGGGCGATGTCGAGCCCGCTGCTCGAAACGATCCGTCCTTCCGCCAGGGGGTAGTCGCGCGGATGCCGCAGGGACACGCTGACGAAATCCTGCGCATCCTCGGGCAGCGGCAGGGAGGCCGTCCAGCCGATCAACGCCGCGGCCTCGGGCAGGGCCTCGCGCAGCCTCGCCAGCATGGCCGCCACATCCGCCGCTGAGGGGGCATGGTGGAAGCCGCCAACGCAGGCGCCGACCGGATGCACGGAGCGACCGCCGAACAGGCGGATCAGGTCGTTGCCGAGTCCCTGCAGGCGCAAACCGCGTCGCACCACCTCGGGATGTTCGGCTGCCATCGCCACCGCGCTGCCGTAACCGAGGAAGTCCGGCGCGGCCAGCAGGTGGATGTGCAGGGCATGGCTCTGGATCCATTCGCCGCAGTAGAACACCCTCCGCATCGCATGCACCCATGGCCCCGGCTCGAGGCCGAAGGCGTCCTCCAGCGCGCTGGCCGCGCTCATCTGGTAGGCGACCGGGCAGATGCCGCAGATGCGCGCGACGATGTCCAGCACCTCGGTGTAGCGGCGGCCTTCGAGAAATTTCTCGAAGTAGCGCGGCGGCTCGAAGATGTCGAGCGCCAGCTCCTCGATGCGGCCCTGCTCGATGCGCAGGCGCAAGGCCCCCTCCCCCTCCACGCGGGTGAGGGCCGGGACGTGGATAGACACCGTGCGGTCACTCATCGGCAAATCCCGGGCGGTAGTGCCTGAGCCCCTGCTCGTGGAAGGCTGGGGCCTGGCCGTTGATGAACAGGAAGCGACGCGCGACGTCGGCGGGGGCCAGGCCCAGCCCTTCCAGCCGGCGGGCCAGCGAGGCGGTATTGGGATTCTCCGCCGGACCGAAACAGGCATAGCAGTCGCGCCCGAAGCGCGGGCACAGGGCACCACATCCCGTGCGCGTCACCGGCCCCATGCATGGCATGCCGTGGGCCACCATCACGCACACGGCATGCTGGCGCTTGCACTCCATGCAGACCTTGTCGCGTGTATCCACGGGCGCCACGCCGAACAGAAGCTGGCGCACTGCGGCCAGCACCTGACGGCCGTTGACCGGGCACCCCCATAGTTCGAAGTCGACCCGCACGTGAGCGCGGATCGGCTCGGCGTGGGCAAGAGTGCGGATGAACTCCGGCCGGGCGTAGATCGCCCGCTTCCAGTCCTCGTTCGACTCATCCAGGTTGCGCAGGGCCTGCAGCCCGCCCGCGGTAGCGCAGGCACCGATGGTGACGAGAAAGCGGCTCTTCTCGCGCACCTTGCGGATGCGCTCGACCTCCTCCGGGGTGGAGATGCTGCCCTCGACGAAGGCGATGTCCACCTCGGCGCCCTCACCACTCATCCCCGCCTCGAGGAAGTGGCGGATATCGACCAGGCCGGCGAGGATCAGCAGCTCCTCGCCCGCGTTGAGGAAGGCGAGTTGGCAGCCGTCGCAGGAGGAGAACTTGTGCACCGCAATGCTCGGCTTCGACATTCAGAACCCCTTCGTGCCGAGCAGATCGCGGATCTCGGGCCAGGCGAACACCGGCCCGTCCCGGCAGACGAAGCGGGCACCGAACTGGCAGTGGCCGCAATGTCCTACCGCGCACTGCATGTTGCGCTCCATGCTGAGGAAGATGCCCCCCTCCGCCAGTCCATGCCGGATCAGCCCCTCCGCCGAGGCCTTCATCATGCCCTCCGGGCCGCACAGCATGGCCATGGCGCGCCCCGCATCGACCTCCAGGCGGTCGAACAGGGCCGTCACTAGCCCGACATGCCCGCCCCACCCCGGGGTGGCCGCATCAGCGGCGAGCAGCACCCGCACATCAGGCATGTCGGCCCAGGCCTCGTACTGAGCGCGCCAGATCAGGTCGTCGGCGTGCTTCACCCCCTGCATGATCGTCAGGCGACCGTAACTTTCTCGCCGGCGCAGGATGCGGTGGATGATGGACACGGAGGGCGCACAACCGAGGCCGCCGGTCACCACCACCACGTCACGCCCCTCCGCCTCGGTGAGCGGCCACCCCTGGCCAAACGGCCCACGCAGGCCGATGCGCTCACCCACCTTGAGCGCGGCCAAACCGCGCGTCACCCGCCCCACGGCGCGGATGGTGTGGGTGAGCAGGCCGTCGCCCGCATCATCGCCGACGATGGA
>JBFLVZ010000018.1:82266-126249 GCA_040758295.1 Pseudomonadota bacterium | reverse complement strand
ATGGCTTCATCCGAGGAGGGATTCACCCTCATGTCTTAGCGGATGCCCCCTGAATGGGCAAGCCGCAGGGCAATCGCATGAAGGCGTGGAGCGATCGCACAAGTTGAAAATCCAGCGTGCGAGGGGGGCATCCTTGCTCTCGTTGGCTGTAGGAGGCCCATCCTCGGGCCGATAGCCCGTTCAGGGCTGACCTATCGCGGCGAGGGCGCCGCTCCTACGCGAGCGTCCAGACCGATGAAATAGGTTCATGCAATTGCCCTGGGGCAAGTCGGATCAGGGGGCGCAGCAGGGCCTTCCACCTCCTATACTGATGAATGACAGGGGCATGCCCGATGTCCCATCGCAGTGCAGGCCGATGCCCCCTCTACCGCCCGCATCGCGCGTCATGCCGCCCGGGTTCGAACGCCGGGCGCTCCGACAGGGAGAACGTCAATCGGCTGCCAGGACGGCCTTGCAACCCGTTCGATCCGAAGTAGGAGCACAGCCATGCTCTACCCCAGAAGCTCGGTCGACCCGGAGATGGTGAAGTGCGAGGTATGCCTCAAGGAGATTCCCGCCTCCGAGTCCAAAAACGTGGAGGCGGTCGAATACGTCATGCATTTCTGCGGTCTCGAGTGCTACGAAATATGGAACCGGCAGGACGCCGACCAACCCGGGCAGGAGCCCCCGGCCTGACGTTCCGGCCGTGCCGGAAGGAGGTGTGACATGCCCCGACTGAGCAAGGTCCTGGCGGCCTGGGGAACCCCCGCATTCAACGATGTCCTGAAGGACGAGGTTCGGCAGCTCGGGGTCGAAAACCTGCCCCTGCAGCAGGGACTCGCCCATGGCAACTTCACCAGTGGCGAAAACCTCCAGGTGCGCGTCATCTCCACGTCCGAGACGTTTGACGCCATCGAGGTGAAGGCCGGCCTGTTCTACACCAGCATCATCGCTGGCTGCGCCTGCGTGGACGACCCCACCCCCCTGAGCGACCTGCCGGAGTACAGCGAGGTACTCATCCGCATCGACAAGGCCACCGCCGAGGCGACGATCACCCTGCTCACGGCCTGAGGCACTGCATCACGACGGCGTCACGCAAGCCGCGTTAAGCTAAGGCAAGCTTTTCAGCATTCATCGACTGGAGCCTTGTCCCATGCGTGTTGCCGTCTTCAGCAGCAAACCCTACGACCGCGACAGCCTGATCAGCGCGAACGCCGCGCACGGCCATCAGCTGGAGTTCTTCGAGGCCGCCCTGACCCCGCAGACCTGCGGCCTGGCGGAAGGGTTCGAGGCCGTCTGCGTGTTCGTCCATGACCAGCTGGACGAGCACCTGTTGCGCTGCCTCGCGGGGGAGGGGGTACGGGTGGTGGCTCTGCGCTGCGCGGGCTTCAACAACGTCGACCTCCCTGCGGCGCGGGCGCTTGGCATCCAGGTGGTGCGCGTGCCGGCCTATTCGCCCCATGCGGTGGCGGAGCATGCCGTGGCGCTGATGCTGACCCTCAACCGCCACACCCACCGCGCCTACAACCGTGTGCGGGAGGGGAATTTTGCCCTCAACGGCCTGCTCGGCTTCGACATGCACGGCAAGACGGTGGGCATCGTCGGGACCGGGCGCATTGGCAGTGTGCTCGCCCGCATCCTCCATGGTTTTGGCTGCGTGCTGCTCGGGTCAGACCAGTGGGAAAACCCGGACTGTCTGGCGCTTGGTATGCGCTATGTCGACCGCGACACCCTGCTTGCCGAGAGCGACATCATCAGCCTGCACTGCCCGCTGACGCCACAGACGCGCCACATGATCGACGTGCACAGCATCCCACGCATGAAGCGCGGGGTGATGCTGATCAATACCGGACGCGGGGCGTTGATCGACACTCAGGCGATCATCGCCGGTCTCAAGAGCGGTCATGTCGGCGCGCTGGGGCTGGATGTCTATGAGCAGGAGGAGCATCTGTTCTTCGAGGACCACTCCAACGAGATCATCCAGGACGACCTGCTTGAGCGCCTGCTTACCTTCCCCAATGTGCTCGTCACCTCGCACCAGGGTTTTTTCACCCGTGAGGCGCTGACCGCGATCGCTCAGACGACGCTGGAGAACCTCAGTCAGATCGGGCGGGGCGAGGCCTGCCCGAACGCGCTGTGAAGCGCCGTCTCATCACCAAGGGATGATGCTGCCGTCCACGTCGAAGAACGCCCCAGCCTCGCAGGGTGTGACCCGTGCGAGGATGCCGCGCAGGGCGGCCACGGACTGCGTGGCCGTGATTTCGGCGTTCGGCCCTCCCATGTCGGTCAGCACCCAGCCGGGGTGCAGGGCGACGGTGGTGACACCGCGCGGGGCAAGGTCGATCGCCAGGCTTTTCGTCACCGCGTTCAGTCCGGCCTTGGCCGAGCGGTAGATGTAGCAACCGCCGGAGCGATTGTCGTCCATCGAGCCCATCTTGCTCGACATGTTGGCGATCAGGCGCCGCCCGCTCGCGGCCACGTTGTCCACCAGCGCCTGTGCAATCATCAGCGGGGCGATGGTGTCGACCCGCAGCACCTCCAGCCAGTCGGACTCGCGCACGCTGCCGAAGCTCTGGTCGTCCGGGCCGTAGATGCCGGCGTTGTTGCACAGGATGTCCAGCGGCTGCGTCCCCAGCTCGCGCTTGAGCGCCTCGATGGAATGCGCTTCGGCCACGTCCAGCGCATGCACGCTCAGCATGCCACGGCTCTCGCGGGCCAGCCGGTCCAGTTCGAAAGCCTGTCCGGGCTGCCGACAGCAGGCGAACACGCGCCAGTCGTCCGCCAGGTACTGGCGGGCCATTTCAAGACCGATGCCGCGGCTTGCGCCGGTGATCAGGATGGATGAGGGCATGGTGAGTCTCCCGAGGGGCTATTCGTGCCGCAGGGCGTCGATCGGGTCCAGCCTGGCCGCACGGCGGGCGGGGAAGAAGCCGAAGATCACGCCGATGGCGGCCGAGAACAGGAAGGCGAGCAGGTTGATGCCGGGGTTGAAGATGTAGGGCACCTTCATCAGCTGGGCGAGGCCGATCGATGCCCCGGTGGCGAGTAGGATGCCGACCAGCCCGCCGAGCGAGGACAGCACCACCGCCTCGATCAGGAACTGCAGCAGCACTTCGCGCTCCAGCGCGCCGATGGCGAGGCGGATGCCGATCTCGCGCGTGCGCTCGGTCACCGACACCAGCATGATGTTCATGATGCCGATGCCGCCGACCAGCAGGCTGACCGCCGCCACCGCGCCGAGCAGGGTGGTCATGACGCGTGTGGTGCCGGAGAGGGTTTCGGTGATCTGGCGGGTGTCGAGCACGCTGAAGTTGTCGTCCTCGTTCTCGGCGATGTTGCGCCGCTCGCGCAGCAGCAGGGCGACCTGCCTCTTGGCCTGGTCGATCGAGGCACCCTCCCGCACCGAGATGCGCAGGCCGCTGACGTCCTGCGTGCCGGTCAGCCGCCGCTGCACGGTGCGCAGGGGCATGACCACCACGTCATCCTGGTCCGAGCCGAAGGCCGACTGGCCCTTGCTCACCAGGAGCCCGATCACCTCGCAGGAGAAGTTTTTCACGCGCAGGTTCAGGCCGAGGGGGCTCAGGCTGCCGAACAGCTCACGCCGGATGGTTTCGCCGATCACGCAGACAGCCTTGCCGCCGCGCTCTTCCGCCTCGTTGAACAGGCGGCCGCTGGCCAGGGTCCATTTGCCGGTCTGGAACCAGGCGTTGGTGCTGCCGGTGATGTTGGTGGACCAGTTCTCGGCCCCGTAGACGACGGTCACGCCCCGGTTGGCCGTGGGGGCCACGGCCTGCACCGAGCTGATCTGCTCGGCGATGGCCTCGGCATCGGCAAGCCTGAAGTTGGGGGCGCCGGCGGTATCGCTGCCGGGGCCGAGACGCTGCCCCGGGCGCACGATCAGCAGGTTGCTGCCGAGGCTCGATACCTGGTCGGAGATGGCCTGGGTGGCGCCGTTGCCGAGGGTCACCATGGTGATGACCGCGGCGACGCCGATGACGATGCCGAGGATGGTCAGGAAGGAACGCATCAGGTTGCGCCGGATCGAGCGCAGGGCAAGCAGCAGGGTGTTCCACAGCATCAGGCGGCCCCCGTGTTGCGCTCGTCGCTGGCGACCTTCCCGTCGCGGAAATGGACCACGCGATGGGCATATTCCGCCATCTCCGGCTCGTGGGTCACCATCAGCACGGTGATGTCCATATCGCGGTTGAGCCCGGTGAGCAGCTCCATGATCTCGCGGCTGGTGTGGGTGTCGAGGTTGCCGGTCGGCTCGTCCGCCAGCAGCACGGTCGGCCGGGTGACGATGGCGCGGGCGATGGCGACCCGCTGCTGCTGGCCGCCGGACAGCTCGGCGGGGGTGTGGTGGCCGAAGCCCTCCAGCCCCACCGAGGCGAGCGCCTCGCGGGCGAGCGCGTGGCGCGATGCGGCGCTTTCGCCGCGATAGAGCAGGGGCAGCTCCACGTTCTCCTGCGCCGAGGTGCGCGCCAGCAGGTTGAAGCCCTGGAACACGAAGCCGAGGTAGTGGCGCCGCAGCAGGGCGCGCTGGTTGCGATCCAGCCGCTCCACGGGGACGCCGCGGAACAGGTAGCTGCCGCCGCTGGGGACGTCCAGGCAGCCCATGATGTTCATGGCGGTCGACTTGCCCGAGCCGCTCGGTCCCATGATGGCGACGAAGTCACCTGCCTCGATGGCGAGGTCGACCCCGCGCAGGGCCTGAAAGGCGGCCTGCCCCTGGCCGTAGGTCTTGGTGACCCCGCGCAGGGCGATCAGCGGTTCTCCGGGGGGTGTGGCCGCGGTCATTTCTTCATGGCCAAGGCTTCGGTGATGACCCCCATCCCCGGCTGCAGCCCGCCGCCGGTGATCTGGGTCATGCGCCCGTCGGTGGCGCCGGTCGTCACCTCGACGGGAACGGGTTCGCTGTTGCGCAGCACCCAGACCTGCTGCTTGCCGCTGCGCGACGCATTCCCCGTGTTCCTGGACGAGGTGCTGCGCGGCGGACGGGGCAGCAGGAGACTGACCAGGCTCCGCTGCGTCGCCGCCGGGGCGGACGCGGGGCTGAAGCGCAAGGCCGCGTTGGGCACCAGCAGCACATTCTCCAGCGCGGTGGTGGTGATCTCGGCCGTGGCCGTCATGCCGGGCCGCAGGCTCAGGTCGTCGTTGTCCACCTGCAGGATGGTCAGGTAGGACACCACGCCGTCCTTGACCTGCGAGCCGTAGTTCACCCGCACCACCGTGGCGGGATAGCTGCGGTTGCGGTAGGCATCCACCGTGAAGCGGGCCTGCTGGCCCGCGCGGACCTCGCCGACGTCGGCCTCATCCACGTCCACCTGCAGCTCCATGCGGGCGAGGTCCTCGGCCAGAACGAACAGCACGGGGGCTTGGAGGGAGGCCGCCACGGTCTGGCCGGGCTCCACCTTGCGTGCCAGCACCACCCCGTCGATGGGCGAACGGATGACCGACTTGGCCAGATTGGTCTCGTTCGAGTTGAGCGTCGCCCTGGCCTGCTCGACGGCCGCGCGGGAGGCCGCCACACTGGCGCGTGCCCGGGCGAGGGCAGCCTCGGCATTGTCCAGCTCGGCCTTCGAGGGCACCTTGCCGCCGGAGAGACGTGCCACCTCGCGCAGGCGGCTGAGATTGGCGCGGGCCTCGTCCTCGGTCGCCTTCGCCTGCAGCACCTGGGCCTCGGCCGAGGCGAGGGCTGCCCTGGACAGGGCGACCTGATCCTTCAGGCGGCTCGGGTCCAGCCAGGCCAGGATCTGCCCTTTGCTCACCCGGTCATTCTCATGCACCAGCACCGTCTGGATGGTGCCCGAGAGCTCGCTGCCCACGTCCACCTGGTTGGTCGGATGCAGATTGCCCGTGGCGGAGACGGTGACCACGAGATGGCCCATCTCGGCCGGGGTGGTGCTGTAGTTCATTGCCGAGGATTCCTGCGTCGGGCGCAGCACCAGCCAGGCGATGCCTGCGGCCAGCAGGAGCAGGACCAGGATGATGACGATGCGTGTTCTCATCGGCTGGCGGGGCTTCTGCAGGCCCAGGACCTGCTGAATGTCGGGGGAATGCGTCGGATTAGTCATGCATTGATCCTTGCAGCATCGTCATTCATCAACGGGCTTGGCCCTCTCATACGGGGGACCAGCCGCCGCCGAGGGCCTTGTACAACTGGATCAGGGCCTGGGTGGTTTCGGCCCGCGCCGAGGCCAGGCTGTCCTCAAGGGATAACACGCTGCGCTCGGTGGTCAGCACGGTCTGGAAGTCGATGATGCCGCTGGCGTAGCGCTGGCGGGCGAGGTCCGCCGCGGCACGGGCGGCGCGGGTGGACTCCGTCAGCGCGGCCTCCCGCTCACGTCCCCGGGCAAGGGCGATCAGGGCATTCTCCACGTCCTCCAGGGCCGTCAGGATGGCCTGTTCGAGCGCGATGCCCGCCCGGTCCCGCACCGCAAGCTGGGTCTCGACTTGGCTGCGCAGGCGGCCGCCGTCGAAGACCGGCGCGGCGAGGCTTGCCAGCGCGGAGCGGGCGAGCGCCCCGCCGCCGGTCAGTCCGTCGAGGGTCAGCGCCTCCAGCCCGATCGACCCGCTCAGGGAGAGGGCGGGCCAGCGGGCGGCCTCGGCCTGGCCGATGCGCGCGGTCTCGGCCGCGAGCGTCCGCTCGGCGGCACGCACGTCCGGGCGCTGGCGCAGGGTGTCGGCGGGGATGCCGATGGCGAGCGGCACGGGCGCGGCCGGAATGGGGCCGGGGGCGCCCAGCCGGTCATGCAGCGCGCCGGGCTGCTCGCCCAGCAGGATGGCCAGGCGGTTCTTCGCGGCGTTGAGGCTGGATTCAAGCAGCGGGATCTGGGCGCGGGTCTGTTCGCGGCTGGCGCGGGCCTGCTCGACCTCCAGCGTGCTTGACAGGCCCGCCTGCGCGCGCCACTCGGTCAGACGCAGGGTCTCGCTCTGGCTGGCGAGGTTGTCGTGGGCGATGCGCAGGCGCTCCTGGGCGGCGCGCAGGTCGACATACAGGCGCGCCACCTCGGCCACTAGGCTGACCTGGGTGGCGTGCAGACGCGCCTCGCTGGCCTCGAGATCGGCCTGGGCCGCCTCGATGCCGCGCCGCGTGCCGCCGAAGATGTCGGCCTCCCAGCGTGCGTCGAAGCCGGCGCTGAAGCTGTTGCGCGTGGTGCCCAGCCCCGTCTCGGCGCTCGACTCGCCCCGCCGCGCGGAGGCCGAGGCATCCAGCGTGGGCGAGAGGCCGGCCGTGGCGAGGTCGGCGCGCGCCCGTGACTCGCGCAGGCGCGCCTGCGCGGTGCGCAGGTCGAGGTTGCGTGTGAGCGCATCGCGGATCAGCCCGGAGAGCAGCGGCTCCTGCAGCTGCTCCCACCATTGGGCGAGGCGTTGCGGATCGGCTGGAGTGTCCGTCGCCGCACCCTGGGGCAGGCCGCGCCACTGCGCAGGCGCCTGCAGCCCGGGTTGGGCATAGTCGGGGCCGACCACGGCACAGCCGGAGAGGGCAGCGAAAGCGGTAATCATCCAGAGAGGGGATGGTGTTCTCATCATGACCTCGGGGAGCCGTCTTCCGGGCGGTCCATGGTGATGAGTGTACGTGAGTCCGGCCGCTGCGGTCAGGGGCGCTCCGGTTTCCGATACTCCTCAGGCCCCGTGAGCTGGTGCCTGGTCTGCGCTCGGATGAGGGGGGCGTGCCCCGTGTTCCTGCATCTTCGCCCGGGCGGCCTCACGCTGCTCCGGGGTGAGCACGGCGAGGATCGCGTGCTGCATGCGCACGCGCTGCGCTGCCATCTCTCCCATGGTCTGGGCGGTCTGAGCGCTCAGATCCTGCAGCCGGCTCTCGTCCACGTTATCGGCGGCGGCCAACTGGCGCATGGCTAGGCGATTTTCGCGCATTTTCATCGCCAGTTCTCGCAACCTAGGGCGGTTCTCCTGCATGATCTTGCGGATCTGATCGCGCTGGGCGTCGTTCAGGTCGAGGCCGTGCAGCACGTGGCGTAGGCCATGGCCGTGCTGACCCTTGCCGTGCATCTGGGCGTGGTGGTGGCGCTGGCCATCACAGAGACCGTCGCCGGGCTGGGCAAAGGCGGTCAGCGGCAGGGCCAGGGCGGCAACGAGCAGGCTCTTCTTGAGGATGGACGTTTTCATGGTGCGATACCTCGTCTTGTTCATCGGGGCCGGTGTGCCCCGCTGAGAGCAAGTCTGGGGGTGGCGACCGTTAAATGGCGTTGCCGGTGTGTAAAGTTGGGTAAAGACGGCATTGAATGGGGGTGAATCATGATGCGTTCACCCTATGATCCACTCCAGCCAGGGGGCGCCCTGACCCATCCCCTCCCTGCGGCCCCGACCTGTTCACGAAGATGACGACAAAAACCTCCATCCTCTTGGTCGACGACGACATCGAACTGACCGGCCTGCTGCGCGACTATCTCGCCCAGGAGGGCTTTGCCGTGGGCGTCGCGCACAACGGCGAGGAGGGCGTGCGCGAGGCTCTGGACGGCGCGTTCGACCTGGTGGTGCTGGACGTGATGATGCCAGGCCTCAACGGCATCGACGCCCTGCGCGCCATCCGCGAGAAGAGCCATGTGCCTGTGCTGATGCTCACCGCCCGCGGTGACGACGTGGACCGCATCGTCGGCCTGGAGTTGGGGGCGGACGACTACGTGCCCAAGCCCTGCACCCCGCGCGAACTGGTCGCCCGCATCCGTGCCATCCTGCGCCGCAGCCAGCCCGTGGCCCCGGGCGGCCCGCTGGTCGCCGGTGCCCTCAGCCTGTGGCCGGAAAAGCGCCAGGCCGCGTGGCATGGCGAGCCGGTCGAGCTGACCGGCACCGAATTCAACCTGCTCGAGGTGCTGGCGCGCCACGCCGGGCGCGTGGTGAGCAAGGCCGAACTGTCCGAACAGGGCCTCGGCCGCCCGCTGGCGCGTTTCGACCGCAGCATCGACGTGCACATGAGCAGCCTGCGCCACAAGCTCGGCACCCTGTCCGACGGGCGCTCCTGCATCCAGACCGTGCGTGGTCAGGGCTACCAGCTGATCCGGGAGTGAACCCCCATGGGCCGCCTGTTCTGGAAATTCCTCATCGCCTTCTGGCTCGCACTGCTGCTGGCGGGGGCGGTGGTCGGCACCACCGTCTGGCTGCACCAGCGCGCTCAGGAGCAGGCGGCGGAACGCCTCGCCACCGGCCCGCGCGACGCCTTGCTGGTGCGCACTGCCGCACTGACCCTGCGCCACGGTGGGGTGGATGCTCTGCGCAGCCTGCTGGAGGAATGGCGTGACGAGCGTGGCGTGCCGGTGCTGGCGGTGGACGACTCCGGGCGTGAACTGCTGGGCCGCCCGTTCGGCCCCGAGGCCCTGGCGGGGGCGCGCGAGCTGGCGCAAAGCGATGTCCGTCCCCGCGTGGCCCGGCAGGTATCGGCCAGCGACGGCAGCCAGTATCTGCTGTTCGTCCTTGCCCGCGAGGGCGCCGTCCCGCACCGGCACCGCCCCCCACAGCCCCCTCCGTTCGCCTTCCTGCTGCTCGGCGGTCTGCTCGGAAGCCTGGCCTTCAGCGCCCTGCTGGCCTGGTACCTCTCCCGCCCCATTCGCAACCTGAGTTGGGCGCTGCGACAGATCGAGGAGGGGCGGCTGGAAACCCGTGTGCGTCCGCTCATGGGCCGTCGCCGCGACGAGATCAGCGACCTGGGCGCGGACTTTGACCGCATGGCCGGTCAGATCGAGGCCCTGGTCGGGGCGCAGAAGCGCCTGCTGCACGATGTCTCGCACGAGCTGCGCTCGCCGCTCGCCCGCCTGCAGGTGGCCGTGGGTCTTGCGCGCCAGCAGCCGGCCAAGCTGGATCAGTATCTGGAGCGCATTGAGCGCGAATCCCAGCGCCTCGACCAGCTGGTGGGGGAGGTGCTGACCCTGGCGCGGCTGGAGTCCGGCATGGTGCAGGGGAGACGGGAGGAGATCGACCTCGGCGACCTGCTGGCCGGTGTCGTGGAAGACGCCTGCTTCGAGGCCGAGGCCCAGAGGCGCCGGATCGGGCTGGTCAACGAAGCGGAAGGCCGGGACCGGCTGCACGGACAGGCCGAACTGCTGCACCGTGCTATCGAGAACGTCATCCGCAACGCCCTGCACCACACCCCGGAAGGCGGCGCGGTCGAGGTCGCTCTGCGAGAGGGCGGGCTCGGACTACGCCTCACCGTCGACGACCACGGCCCCGGCGTACCCGAGGCCGAACTGGCCGCCATCTTCAAGCCCTTCCGCCGCGGTGTCCACGAACAGGACGGCAACGGCTACGGCCTCGGCCTTGCCATCGCCCGCCGGGCGATCGAGGCGCACGGCGGGGCGATCCAGGCGGTCAACCGGCCGGAAGGGGGGCTGCGGGTGATCATCGACCTGCCCGCTTCAAGCAAGCTTGATCCGGTGCAGGGCACCATAGCGCAACGTATTGCGCCGGATGAGGCGGGGTGAAAAACCCGGAAGGCTGAGCCCAGGTTCCGGACGGTGGATCCAACACTGGCCACGCTTGCTGGCGCAAACCATGCCTTTTCCATGGATTCATCGGCCGTCTGTCGCCAGGCTTTCATGGATGTCGGGTTAGACTATCAGTCCTTTTTATCGGAGGTCATGACAACCCATGAAGCGCATGGAGAAGTTCCTGGAAGAGGGCCTGTTCGGCAGCCGCTGGCTGATGGCGCCGATCTACTTTGGCTTGGTGGTCGCCATGGCCCTGCTGCTGTTCAAGTTCGGCAAGGAACTGTTCAGCATGATCGCGAACATTGGCAGCGCCAGTGGCGGGGAACTGATCGTCGGAGTGCTGACCCTGGTGGACGTGGCGCTGATCATGAACCTGCTCATCATCATCATCTTCAGCGGTTACGAGAATTTCGTCTCCAAGATGGACCTGGAAGGCCACGAGGACCGTCCTGACTGGATGGGTCACATCGGCTTCTCCGACCTCAAGATCAAGGTGATCGCGTCCATCGTCGCCATCTCCGGGATCGAGCTGCTGAAGGCGTTCATGCACGTCGATCATTATTCCGACCGCCACCTGGCGTGGATGATCGGCCTGCACGTCACCTTCGTCGTCTCCGGCCTCGCCTACGCCCTGATGGACCGCCTGGGCAGCAGCAACCACTGAGCCGCAAGGCACGCCCATGCCTACACGCCCCGGGTCTTTCCCGGGGCGTGTTTTTTTTTTTTTTGTGTGGCTTATGGATCAAGCCAGCTTTTCAGTCCCCTCCGTCCTGCTCAAGCGCGCCTTCACGCTCTCCATCATGTACAGCAGGGCGGGGATGAAGAACAGCACGAGCAGGGTGGCAAAGCCGAGGCCGAAGGCGATGGAGGTCGCCATCGGGATCAGGAACTGGGCTTGCAGGGAGGTTTCGAACAACAGCGGGGTGAGGCCGCCGATGGTGGTGAGCGAGGTGAGCAGCACCGCGCGCAGGCGGCCGCAGGCGGCTTCGATCAGGGCATCGTGCAGGTCCATGCCCTTGGCCCGCAGTTCGCTGTAGAGGCTGACCAGGATGATGGCGTTGTTGACCACGATCCCGGAGAGGCCGAACAGGCCGAACATGGAGAGGATGGTCAGGTCGATGCCCATCACCCAGTGACCGAAGATGGCGCCGGCGAGGCCGAGGGGAATGGCGGTCATGACCACCAGCGGCCAGCCCCAGGAGCCAAACACCCAGACCAGGATCAGGTAGATCAGGGCAAGGCCCAGGATCAGGCCGTTGCGCATGTCGGCCATGGTTTCGCGCTGGTCGGCGGCGCGGCCCTCGAAGCTGTATTCGAGGCCGTAGCGCTCGGCGAGTCGTGGCAGGACCTCCTTTTTCAGCTCGGCGATGATGGCGTTGGCATTGTTCTGGTGCTTGTCCACCTCACCGGAGACTTCGACTGCGAGCCTCCCTTCGGCGTGGCGCAGGGCCTCGAAGCCGCGCCGGGATTCCCAGGCGGCGACGGTGGCGAGCGGGACGAACTGTCCGGCATGGGGGCCGTTCGGGAGGCGGATGGTCATGCGCTCCAAGACGTCCAGCCGTTCGCGCTCGTCACGCGGCAGCAGCACCCGCACCTCCAGCTCGTCCTGGCCGACTTGCACCAGTTGCGCCAGGTGGCCGTCGAAGGCGGCGCGCAGCTGGCGGCCGAGGCTTTCGGTGGTCAGCCCCAGCGCCTCGCCGGCGGGGGTGAGGCGGTAGACGATCTGTTCGCGGCCGAAGGGCATGTCATCCACGGTGTCGGTCACGCCGGGGATGGCCTTGAGGGTCTCCGCGAGTTCCAGGGCGGCGGCCTTGAGGGCATCGGCGCTGTCGCCAGTCAGGCGCACGGTCAGGTCGCGCCCCGGCGGGCCGGACTGGCGCGAGGTGAGGGTGAGGCTCTCCAGCCCTGCGGGCATGCGGACGTTGGCGCGCCAAGCGTTGAGGAAGGTCTCGTTGCGCACCTCGCGCTGCTCGGAGGGAACCATCTCGACGATCATCGAGCCGAGCTGGTCGCCGGCCGCGGCGGCTCCGCTGCCGGCCGCGCTGACGGTGCTGCCGAGTCGGGTGACGGCGGTCCATACCAGTTGGCCTCCCAACTCATCCTCGGTCTCGCGCAGGCTGCGCTCCAGTTCGCGCAGGAAGGCGTCGGTCTGCGTGCGCGGCGTGCCGGCCACGAAGGTGGCGTTGGCATAGAGGATCTGCGACTCGGGGGCGGGGAAGAACACGAACGGGATGCGTCCGCCGGCCAGCAGGCCGATGGCGAGGATCATGGTGCCGAGGGTGAGGGCGACGGTGCTGCCGCGTCGTTCAAGCGCCAGGGTTACCAGCGGGCGGAAGCGCTTGTTGCGGAAGTGCTCGAAGCCCGCGTCCAGCCTCTCGCGCAGACGGGAGGCCTTCTTCCCGGCCTCGCTCCTGAGCGCCGTCTTCAGGTGGGCGGGCAGGATCAGGAAGCTCTCCAGCAGCGAGGCCATGATGACCATGACCATCACGAAAGGGATGTCGAACAGGATGTTGCCCATCACGCCGCCGACCAGCATCAGCGGCAGGAAGGCGGCCACGGTGGTGAGCGAGGAGGCGGTGACGGGCCAGAACATGCGCTTCGCCCCGCCGAGGGCGGCCTGCTCGGGCGGCTCGCCCATCTTGCGGTGGGTGTCCGCGTCCTCGCCCACCACGATGGCGTCGTCGACGATGATGCCGAGCGCCATGATGAGCGCGAACAGGCTGATCATGTTGATGGTGCCGCCGAACAGCATCAGCAGCGCCAGGGTGGCGAGGAAGGCGGTCGGGATGCCGATGCCCACCCAGAACGCGACCCGTCCGGGCAGGAATAGGTAGAGGATGGCGATGACCAGCAGCAGGCCGGATAGGCCGTTGTTGACGAGCAGCGAGATGCGGTCGCGGATCAGTTCCCACTGCTGGTCGTAGACCTCGAGCTTGATGCTCGGCGGCAGGGTGGGGCGGGTGGCTTTGAGCCACTCCTCGAAGATGCGGGCGGCCTTGAGGGAATGGCCAGTCTCCGCGCGCTGGAGCTGAAGCTCGACCACGGCCTCGCCATTCTCGCTGAGGAGGAGGCCCGCGGGGCGCGCCTCGCGGCTGATCGTGGCGACATCGCCGAGGCGCACCAGGCCCGCCTCGTCGCTCACGACGGGCAGGCTCTCGAAGGCGACGGCGTCGCGGCGCTGTTCCAGTCCGCGCACCTCGCGCGCGCCGTCCTGGTCACCGGCGATACCTGCCGGCACATCGCGGGCGAGCTGGTCGACGCGCTCGCCCACATCCACCAAGGAGAGGCCGAGCGTCTCCAGCACCGCGCTCGGCACCTCGATGGCGATGCGCTCTTCCGGAAGGCCGGTGATGTCGACCCGGTCGATGCCGCGGGCCAGCAGTTCGCGCTCGAACCGGCGCACCCACGGGCGAAGCTCCTCCATGCTCGGGCCGCGCACCAGCAGGCGGGCGATGGGCTCGTAGCGGGAGACGCGGCTGATCTGTGGGGTTTCGGCGTCCTGCGGAAGATTGCGGAATTCGTCCACCCGCTGCCGGACCTGGTCGAGCGCGAGCAGCGGGTCGGTGCCTTCCACGAGTTCCAGGGTGATGCTGGACACGCCCTGGGCCGAGGTGGAGGCCAGCTTCTTCAGGCCGTCCACGGTCTTGAGCCGCTCCTCGAGCGGGGTGGTGACGCCGTTCTCGACGTCCTCGGCGGAAGCGCCCGTCCACACCACGCGCACGCTGATGACGTCCAGCGCGAAGGTCGGGAAGAACTGCACGTTCATCCGGTTCAGGGCGAGCAGCCCGACCAGGAAGGCGAGCAGCATCATCACGTTGGCCGCCACGCGGTGGCGGACGAAGAGGCCGAGGATGCTGGTCATGATGGGCGCTGGATGCTGGTGACGGCCAGCCCGTCAATGGCGTGCGGCAGGTGGGTGGTCATCACCGTGTCCCCGGGGGCGATCCTGTCCGAGCGCAGCAACACGCGGGCCTCGCCGTTCACCCTCATTTCCCCGACGCGCTGGACGGTCACGCCTTCGAGGCGGCCGTCCTTGACCAGGTAGACGCGGTCGCCGCCATGGAGGGCGGAGAAGGGCAGGGCGATGACGTCCCGGGCGACGGGGCGCTCGAGCAGGGCATTGACGAAGGCACCGATCGGCACGCCGGTCGGGTCGTCCAGTCTGAGCAGGGCGTCCACCCCCCGTGCATCGGCCTCGCCGGACAGGCGCTCGAGGCGTGCGCGTAGGAGCTTGCCGCCGAAGTCGGCGGTGGCGATCAGTTCCTCGCCGCGCTGGAGTGCTGCGCGCAGTTCCTCCGACTGGATGGCGGGCACTTTGGCGCGCAGGTAGATGGCGTCCGATGGGTAGAGGGTCAGCAGGGTCTGGTTGGGCTGCACCTGGTCGCCGGCGGCAGCCTCGACCTTGCCGATGCGGGCGGCGAAGGGTGCGGTGATCTCGCCGCGGGCGGCATCGCGCTCGGCTTCGGCCAGCTTCGACTGCAGCTGGGCGAGGCGGGCGGGGTGCTCGGCGATGGCCTGTTCGCGCTGGGTGATGGCCAGTTGGGCGCGCGAGAACTGCTCGCGCGCTTGGTCGGTGTTGGCTTGGGAGCCGAGTTTCTGGGCCTGGATCTGCTCCGCGCGCTTGAGCGCGTTCTCGGCCAGTTCGAGCAGGCGGCGTTCCTGGGCCAGCGCGGCCAGGTCGCTCCTGTAGCGTACCTTCTCGCGCTCCACATCGGCCCGCGCCTGGGCCAGGCGCGGCTCGAGGTCGCGCGGGTCGAGCCGCGCCAGAACCTGCCCGCCCTGCACCCGCTGGCCGTCCCGCACCAATACTTCCAGCACGCGGCCGCTGACCGGACTCGACGCGCGCACGCGGTCAGGCGCTTCGATGCGGCCGTAGAGGGTCAGGGTGGGGCGCAGGCTGGAGGGTTGAACGGTCAGGGTGTCGATATGCCATACGCGCTCCTGCACCGTGATGGCAGGGGGAACAGGCCGTGTGGCCTTGAGCAGCATGAAGCCGCCGATGGCCAGGGCAAGGATGGCGAAGGGCAGGAGACGTTTCATCGAATGCCTGAGTCTATGTGTCGGTTTAGGTGCACAGCATACTGACGACAGTATGCAAGGCTCAATGTTCCTTATGGTCCGGGGAGTCGGCGGGCATGGAGCAACGCCGCTGTCGCGCGCGGATGGCGGGAGCGGATGAAGCCCCCCTCTGCTAGGCTTTGCCTAGCTGTTCAAAGACGAGTCCCGTGCATGTTGCGTTCCACCCGCCAGCGTTTCGGCAGTGTAGCCATCCTCTTCCACTGGGGTATCGCCCTGGGTGTCGTAGCCCTCTACGCCCTCGGGTTGTACATGGACGAGCTTGAGTACCAGGATCCGTGGTTCAACAGTGCGATGGAGCTTCACAAGGGGCTGGGCATGCTGTTGTTCGCGGCGATCCTGGCCCGCTGGCTGTGGCGCCTGGTGGATGTGCAGCCCGTGCCGCTCGAGACCTGTTCGGCCTTCGAGCAGTGGTCTGCCCGGGTGATGAAGGCCGTGCTCTATCTGCTGCTTGTCCTGGTGCCGCTCAGCGGCTACCTGATCTCCTCGGCGGAGGGGCAGCCCATCGACGTGTTCGGCTGGTTCCAGGTCCCGGCCCTGATCAGCGGCCTGCCGGAGCAGGGGGACGTGGCCGGCGAGGTGCACGAGTTCCTGTCCAACCTGCTGATCGCTCTGGCAGCGGTGCATGCGCTGGCCGCCATCAAGCACCACGTGTTCGATCACGATGACACCCTGCGGCGCATGACCTTCAGGCCGCTGCGCTTTTCTTCCCGTGAATAAGGAGCCTGACGATGAAGCAACGCCTGTTTGTATCCCTGCTGCTTGGCTGCACCCTGTCGTTGTCTGCGGGGGCGGCCTGGGCGGAGGTTGAGCGCTACGTGATCGACACCAAGAACGCCCACGCCTTCATCCAGTTCAAGATCAGCCACCTGGGTTTCAGTTGGCTGCTGGGGCGTTTCGACAGGTTCGAGGGGCAGTTCAGTTATGACCCGCAGCATCCTGCGGCGTCCAAGGTCGAGGTGAGCATCGAAACCGCGAGCATCGACAGCAATCACGCCGAGCGTGACAAGCACCTGCGCAGCGCGGATTTCCTCGATGTCGGCAAGTATCCCAAGGCCCGCTTCGTCAGCCGCAGCTATGCCGAGCAGGCGGACGGCAAGGGCGTGCTCGAGGGGGACCTGACCCTGCACGGTGTGACCCGGCCGGTGACGATCGAGACGCGCGCCCTCGGCCATGGCCCCGATCCCTGGGGCGGTTACCGGCGCGGCTTCGAAGGCACGACCCGGTTGGTGCTGAAGGATTTCGGCATCGACTACGACCTCGGGCCGGCGGCGCGCGAGGTCGAACTGTTCCTCTCCGTCGAGGGGATACGGCAGAAGTAGCGGTCGCCCGTTCGGGATGGGGCCCCATTCCGTTCCCTCCACTTTCCCGAGGAGGTTCCCATGACTACCGTAGCGGCTTCCGCCTCGGGCCCAGCGCCAGAGGTCGAGCAGTATGAGATCGACGTCGGCAACATGCACGCCGGCATCCAGTTCAAGATCAGTCACCTGGGCTTTGGCTGGATGCTCGGCCGCTTCAACCGTTTCTCCGGCCGTTTCGCATATGCGCCGGGGCATCCCGAGCTCGACCGGGTCGAGGTGACGATCGACACCGGCAGCATCGACACCAACCATGCCGAGCGCGACAAGCACCTGCGCAGCGCGGACTTCCTGGCGGTGGAGGAATATCCCCAGGCGCGCTTTGTCGGCATGCGCTACACCCGGACGGCGGAGGGGCAGGGCGTGCTTGAGGGCGAGCTCACCCTGCGCGGCGTGACCCGCCCGGTGCGCATCGACGTGCGCGAGCTTGGCCACGGCACGGATCCGTGGGGTGCCTTCCGGCGCGGGTTCGAGGGGACGACGAAACTGGTGCTGAAAGACTTCGGCATCGAGTACGACCTGGGGCCAATGGCGCGCGAGGTCGAGCTGTTCCTCACCATCGAGGGTGTGCGCCAGACGGAGGTATGGCGTTAGGTGCGTTGCCCCGGCGCGTCCCTCTCGTGGATGAGCCGTGGGCAACCAAAGCAAAGGCCCGGGGATACCGGGCCTTGTCGTGTGGGGCGGGACCGTGTCCGCTCAGGTGCGCATGTCGTCGAAGAACTTCTTCACCCGACCCATCCAGGACTGCTCCTGCGGGCGATGATGGTCGCCGCCGAGCGACTCGTCGAAGCGCCTCAGCATGTCCTTCTGCGCTTCGGTCAGGTTGACCGGGGTCTCGACGTTCACCTTGCAGATCAGGTCGCCCGGCGCGCCGCCGCGGACCGGGGCCACGCCCTTGCCACGCAGGCGGAAGAGCTTGCCACTCTGTGTCTCGGCCGGGATCTTCAGGCGGGCGCGGCCACCGAGGGTCGGCACCTCCACCTCGCCGCCGAGGGCGGCGGTGGCGAAGCTGATCGGCACCTCGCAATACAGGTCGGCGTCCTGGCGGGTGAAGATTGGGTGCGGTTTGACGTGAATGACCACGAACAGGTCGCCCGCCGGGCCGCCGTGCTCGCCCGGTTCGCCCTCGCCGCCGAGGCGGATGCGGTCGCCGGTGTCCACGCCGGGCGGGATCTTCACCGACAGGGTCTTGTGTGTCTGCACACGGCCCTGGCCACGGCATTCCGGGCACGGCTCCTCGATGATCTCGCCGCGCCCGTGGCAGGTCGGGCAGGTCTGCTGCACGGCGAAGATGCCTTGCTGGATGCGCACCGCCCCCGCGCCGCCGCAGGTGGGGCAGGTCTTGGGTTTGGTGCCCTTCTTCGCGCCGCTGCCGTCGCAGGCCTGGCAGGGCTCGGTAGTGGGGACGCGGATCTTGACCGTGGTGCCCGCCACCGCCTCCTCGAGACTGATCTCGAGGTTGTACTGCAGGTCGGCGCCGCGATAGGCACGGGTGCCGCGGCCACGGCCGCCGCCGAAGATGTCGCCGAACACGTCGCCGAAGATGTCGGAGAAGCTGGCCCCGCCGAATCCGCCGCCATAGCCCGGTCCCGCGCCGCCGCCCATGCCTGCCTCGAAGGCGGCGTGGCCGAACTGGTCGTAGGCCGCGCGCTTCTGCGCGTCTGAGAGGATCTCGTAGGCCTCCTTGGCTTCCTTGAACTTGGCCTCAGCGTCCTTGTCGTCCGGGTTGCGGTCCGGATGGTATTTCATCGCCAGGCGGCGATAGGCCTTCTTGAGCTCGTCCTCGCTGGCGTTCTTCGCCACGCCGAGGATTTCGTAAAGGTCTTTCTTGGCCATGATGTTTCCTGAACAATGAGGCCACAGAGCCCACAGAGAGGTCCTCTGTGTTCCCTGTGGCCCGTGAAGGGGCGGTGTTGCCTTACTTGGTGTCCTTCACTTCCTCGAACTCGGCATCGACCACGTCGTCCGCAGCCTTGCCGGCGCCGCTGGTCTGCTGGGCGCCTGGCTGGGCTTCGGCGCCCTGGGCATAGGCCTTCTGGGCGATGGCGGCGGAGGCCTTGGCGAGTTCCTCGACCTTGGCCTCGATGGCGGCCTTGTCGTCGCCCTTCATGGCGTCCTTGAGCGCGGCGATGGCATCCTCGGCGGCCTTCTTCTCAGTTGCATCCACCTTGTCGCCGAGGTCCTTGAGGGACTTCTCGGTGGCGTGGATCAGGCTATCCGCGTGGTTGCGCGCCTCGACCAGCTCGCGCTGCTTGCGGTCCTCGTCCTTGTGCGCCTCGGCGTCCTGCACCATGCGCTGGATCTCGTCCTCGCTCAGGCCGCTGGAGGCGGTGATACGGATGGACTGCTCCTTGCCGGTGGCCTTGTCCTTGGCGGACACGTGCAGGATGCCGTTGGCGTCGATGTCGAAGGTGACCTCGATCTGCGGCACGCCGCGCGGCGCCGGCGGGATGTCGGTCAGGTCGAAACGGCCCAGCGACTTGTTGCCGGAGGCCATCTCGCGCTCGCCCTGCAGCACGTGCACGGTGACCGCGGTCTGGTTGTCGTCGGCGGTGGAGAACACCTGACTCGCCTTGGTCGGGATGGTGGTGTTCTTCTCGATCAGCTTGGTCATCACGCCGCCCATGATTTCGATGCCGAGCGAGAGCGGGGTGACGTCGAGCAGCAGCACGTCCTTGCGCTCGCCGGTCAGCACGCCGCCCTGCACGGCCGCGCCCACGGCGACGGCCTCGTCCGGGTTGACGTCCTTGCGCGGATCCTTGCCGAAGAAGGCCTTCACCGCCTCGCGCACCTTGGGCATGCGGGTCTGGCCGCCGACCAGGATCACCTCGTCGATCTGGGATGCGGTGAGGCCCGCGTCCTTGAGCGCGACCTTGCAGGGCTCGATGGTGCGCTGGATCAGGTCATCCACCAGGGCTTCGAGCTTGGCGCGGGTGATCTTGATGTTCAGGTGCTTCGGACCGGTGGCGTCGGCGGTGATGTAGGGCAGGTTGACGTCGGTCTGCTCGGTGGAGGAGAGCTCGATCTTCGCCTTCTCGGCCGCTTCCTTCAGGCGCTGCATGGCCAGCGGGTCGTTGCGCAGGTCGATGCCCTGCTCCTTCTTGAACTCGTCCACCAGGTAGTCGATCAGGCGGTTGTCGAAGTCCTCGCCGCCGAGGAAGGTGTCCCCGTTGGTGGAGAGCACCTCGAACTGCTTCTCGCCGTCGATGTCGGCGATCTCGATGATGGAGATGTCGAAGGTGCCGCCGCCGAGGTCATACACGGCGATCTTCATGTCCTTGGACTGCTCCTTGTCCAGGCCGTAGGCCAGTGCGGCCGCGGTCGGCTCGTTGATGATGCGCTTGACCTCCAGGCCCGCGATGCGGCCGGCGTCCTTGGTGGCCTGGCGCTGGCTGTCGTTGAAGTAGGCCGGGACGGTGATGACCGCTTCGGTCACCTCCTCGCCAAGGTAGGCCTCCACGTCCTTCTTGATCTTCATCAGCACGCGCGCGGACACCTCCGGCGGGGCCATCTTCTTGCCGTTGACCTCGACCCAGGCGTCGCCGTTGTCGGCCTTGACGATCTTGTAGGGCATCAGCTTGATGTCCTTCTGCACCGCCTCTTCCTCGAAGCGGCGGCCGATCAGGCGCTTGACGGCGTACAGGGTGTTCTGCGGGTTGGTGACCGCCTGGCGCTTGGCCGGCTGACCGACGATGACCTCGCCGTCCTTGGTGAAGGCGACCACGGATGGGGTGGTGCGTGCGCCCTCTGAGTTCTCGATGACCTTGGGCTGGCCGCCTTCGATGATGGCGACGCAGGAGTTGGTGGTGCCAAGGTCGATGCCGATGATCTTGCCCATGTTGAGGTGCTCCTTAACAGAATTCGTTGATTTTGCTGAGGGGCGGCGCCCCCGCTGCGATTTGAAACGGTTGATCGCGGCGGGGGCGCCGCTCCTACGGGTTGTTCGGTTGGCTTGATGGTGGGGATGCTTACCGCCGTTTCAAGGCTGCGTCACTGGGAAACGATCACCAGCGCCGGGCGCAGCACCCGATCATTGAGCTGGTAGCCCTTCTGCAGCACCTGGATGACGCGGTTGGACTCGCCCTCGGACGGCTGCATGGCGATCGCTTGGTGCAGGTCCGGATTGAAGGGTTCGCCCAGCGGGTTGATCGGCTTCACGCCGAAGCGCTCCAGGGTTTGGAAGAACTGGCCGTGCATCATCTCGGTACCCTGCTGCAGCGGGGCGATCTCGGTGGCCTCCTGGCAGGCCTTGAGGCCCAGATCGAGGCTGTCGGCCACACCGAGCAGGGACTCGACGAACTTCTCCAGGGCATATTTGCGCGCGTTGTCGATGTCGCGCTCGGTGCGCTTGCGCAGGTTGTCCATCTCGGCGCGCAGGCGCAGCACCTCGTTCCAGTGCTCGTCGGCCTTGTTACGCGCGTCTTCCAGCAGGGCATGGATGGAGTCGTCCGGGAGCAGTTCGGTGGCATGCTCCACTTCGGGGGATTCCGGGGTGGGTTGGGTGTCCTGACTCACGCACTGTCTCCTGATGCGGATGGTTGGATCGAAAAAACAAATGTTGGGACTCAGAGCTCGCTTTCAAGCGTTGGACTCATGGCCGCGCCCAGCAGGCGGGCGGTGATGTCCACCAGCGGGATCACCCGATCATAGGGCATGCGGGTGGGGCCGATGACGCCAAGGTAGCCGACCACCCGGCCCTGCTCGTGATAGGGGGCGGCGATCAGGCTGCAACCTTCCAGAGGATCATAGCCGGACTCACCACCGATGAAGATCTGCACGCCCTCCGCGCGCTCGGACTGGTCGAGCAGGTGGAGAATGTCGCGCTTGGTCTCGAACGCCTCGAACAGGCGCTTCATGCGGGCGAGGTTGCCCATGTCCTCCAGTCCGACCAGATTGGACTGGCCGCTGATGACGAGGTCGGGTTCCGGGGTGGCGGCGTCGAGCGCCTGTTCGGTGAGCTGGATGGCCTCGCGCATGAGGGTGTTCAGATCGCTGCGCACCTTGTCCATCTCGGCCAGCAGGGTCTCGCGCACGCGGCTGGCCTCCTGGCCCGCCAGCTGTTCGGAGAGCAGGGCGCTGTACTTGCGCAGCTCGCTGCCGGAATAGTCCCGGCTGACCGGCAGCACCCGGTTTTGCACCTCGCCGTCGTCCATCACCAGGATGGCCAGCACGCGCCGGCCGGAAAGCGGGACGAATTCGATCTGGCTCAGGCGCGCGTGCTCGCGGCGGGGCAGGGTAACCAGCCCGGCGAAGCGGGTCAGGTGGGAGAGCATCTGCGAGGCCGTTTCGATCAGCTGCTGGCGCGAGCTGCTGGCCTGGCGCAGTTCACCGCAGAGAAAGTCCACCTGGCTCTCGTCCAGGCTGCGCATGGTCAGCAGCTGGTTGATGAACAGGCGGTAGCCCCGGATGGTCGGCACCCGCCCGGCGGAGGTGTGCGGCGCATGGATCAGCCCCATCGCCTCCAGATCGGCCATCACGTTGCGGATGGTGGCCGGGCTGAGGCTGAACGGGGTGGCCTGCGACAGGGTACGCGAGCCCACGGGCACGCCTTCGCTGATGTAGCGCTCGACCAGGGCCTTCAGCAACTGCTGGGCGCGTTCGTTGAGGGGGGGCAGGCTCATTGCGCGGAGGTTTGGCACTCGTGGAGTGGGAGTGCCAAAGATTGCCCTGCCGGGGAGAGGGGTGTCAAGGCGGGCGAGCCGGGGGGCGGAGATGCTATATCAAAGTGGGTGATGCCCTGGCACATGGAGGCCGAGGATGCCGGAGATGAATGCGGAGATCGCCGACCGCTTCGACGAGATGGCCGACCTGCTCGAGATCGAGGCGGCCAATCCCTTCCGCGTGCGTGCCTACCGCAACGCCGCGCGTCTGTTGCGGACCTTGCCCAGGGGGGTGGACGAGATGCTTGCGGCAGGGGAGGACCTGACCGGGTTGCCGGGCATCGGTGACGATCTTGCGGCGAAGATCGGTGAGTTCGTCGCCTCCGGCCACCTCGCCGCGCTGGACCGGCTGAAGCGCGAGCTGCCCGAGCACCTCGCCGACCTGCTGCATGTGCGCGGGCTGGGGCCGAAGCGCGTGCATGCGCTGTATCACGAACTCGGCATCGACAGCCTGGACAAGCTGCGTGCGGCCGCTGAGGCGGGGCGGCTGCAGGCCCTGCACGGCTTCGGTCCGAAGACGACGGCCACCATCCTCGCCGAACTGGCCGCGCTCCGCCCGGCGGAGAGGCGGCGCTGGGCGGATGCCGAGCCGGTGGCGGAAGGCCTGCTCGGCTTCATCCGCGCCATCGATGGGGTGAGGTCGGCCGTGGTGGCGGGCAGCTTCCGCCGGCATCTGGAGACCGTTGGCGATCTGGATATCCTGGTTGTCGCCCAGCGGGGGAGTCCCATCATGCAGCGCCTTGGTGACCATGCCGAGGTCGACGAGATCCTGGAGCGCGGGGGCACGCGCGCCAGCCTGCGCCTTCGTTCGGGGCTGCAGGTGGACGTGCGCGTCGTGCCCGCGGTGAGCTTTGGCGCGGCGCTGCATTACTTCACCGGTTCCCGGGCGCACAACATTGCCGTGCGCACCCTGGCCGTGAAGAGGGGGCTGAAGATCAACGAATACGGTGTGTTCCGCGACGGGCAGCGCGTGGGCGGACGGACCGAGGAGGAGGTGTTCGCGGCGGTGGGGCTGCCCCTCATCCCGCCCGAATTGCGGGAGGATCGCGGCGAGATCCAGGCGGCGATGGAGCACCGCCTGCCGGTCCTCGTTGAGCCCTCCGACCTGCGGGGTGACCTGCATGCGCACAGTGACTGGGGCGAGGGGCGCGATGGCCTGGAGACGATGGCGCGCGTGGCCAGGGCGCGGGGGTACGATTACCTTGCCATCACCGATCATGGGCTGGATGCCGCTCGGCTCCTGGAACAGATCGAGGCGATCGACCGGATCAACACCCGGCTGGCGGGCATTCGCCTGCTCAAGGGGGCGGAGGTGGACATCCTCGAGGACGGATCGCTCGCGCTGCCCGACGACATCCTCGCCCGGCTCGACCTGTGCGTGTGCGCCGTCAACGATGGATTCGACCTCCCACCCGCGCAGCAGACCCGGCGCATCCTGCGCGCCATGCAGCACCCCCACTGCGCCATCCTCGCCCATCCCACGGGACGCCTCCTGCCCGGCCGGCCTCCCATGGCGCTGGACATGGAGCAGGTGCTGCGGGCCGCCGCCACGTACGGGGTGGTGCTGGAGGTCGATGCCCGCCCTGAGCGCCTTGATCTCGACGACCATCATGGCCGCATGGCGCGCGACCTGGGTGCCCGGCTGTGCATTGCCAGCGACGCGCGTTCCGCAGCTGAGTTGGATCTTGTGCGGCACGGCGTTTTCCAGGCGCGGCGGGGATGGGTCGAGGCTGGCGACGTGGTCAACACCCTGGCGCTCGACGTCTTGCTCCGGGGCCTGCGCAGGGTCTGAGGCTGGTGGCCGGTCCCGTGTCGGGCAACAATGGGCGGAGAAACGATCCGAGAGAGGGGAGATTGCACATGAATCGACATGAGGTGTCCGTGCTGTTCGTCTGCATGGGCAATATCTGCCGTTCGCCGACGGCCGAAGGCGTGTTCACGCGCAAGGTGACCGAGGCCGGTCTGATCAGCCGTATCCGCATCGACTCGGCCGGGACGCATGCCTACCACATCGGCAATCCGCCGGACCCGCGCACCATGCAGGCCGCGCAGCGGCGAGGCTATGACCTGTCGACCCTGCGTGCGCGCAAGGTCGAGGTGCCGGACTTCTCCCGCTTCGACTATGTGCTGGCGATGGACGAGGACAACCTGGCCATCCTTGAGCGGCTGATGCCGGCCGCGAGTTCGTCCCGCGTGGGGCTGTTCATGGAGTTCGCGCCCGGGTACGGCGCCCGCGAAGTGCCCGATCCCTATTACGGCGGGCCCGCGGGGTTCGAGCAGGTGCTGGACATGGTCGAGGCGGCTGCCGAGGGGTTGCTTGAGACCATCCGCAGGGAGCGCGGCTGGTAGTGACCCGGCAGAGCACGCACAAAAAGGCGGGGAATGATCTGACTGTTCCAAAAGGACTGTCCTGCCCTTTATGAAACTCGCCTCGTCGCGGTACACGCCCGCGACGGGCTCTGAGAATCAATCACTTCTCGTGATTGATTCTCGCGCGAGCCATCCTTGTCTCGCCCCTCCAGGCTGTTTCAATGGGTTTTGAAACAGCCTGAATGATCCCCGACCCTTGATGAGGGCCGATGGCGCCCGGTTTGGAGGCTGGCGCCAGCCTTCCGATCAGCCGCGCGGGGGTTCTTGTCCGCCCTGCGGTGCGGTGCCAGGTTCGCTGGCTTCGGTTTTGCTATCGGTCGCGGCGAATTTTTCGCCTTCGGCAGAGCTTTCCGTGTCGCCTGCGGATTCGCTGCCGGCCTCACCCTCGACGCGCGGGCGGCGGGTCCGGCGGCGGCGCGGGCGGCGGGCGCGGGCCTCATCGCTGGGTGCGGTTTCAGCCTCATCCTCGGCGGTTTCCTCGGCCGGGCTCGGGGCCGGCAATCCGGCCTCGGGCGCGGTTTCGGCCGGGGTGCTGAGGCCGGTCTCCACCACGGTGGATTCCTTGTGGAGGTCCTCCCGCGGGGCGCCGGGTTGTCCGGTCTCGCTCGGTGCGGCCGCGATCTCGGGGGCGATGGGCTCGGTGACCGGAAGCGGGGTGGCCTCGACGTGAGGGGCCGGGGCCTCCGGCGTGACTCCGGCCGCGCTGCTGACCACGCGGTCGCTGGACTCCAGGCGCACAGCCGCGTTGGGGGGCAGCTGCTCGGCGATGCTGGTCTTCGCGGCAATGTCGATGACCGGCTGCATCGGCGCGGCCAGCGGGGCGGCCAGCTGCTGGGCGATCAGGCCTTCGTCCTCACGCAGGCGCTCTGGGCCGGCCTCGAATTCCTCGCGACGCGGACGCTGGCGTTCGGGGCGTGCCTCGCGCGGGGGGACGCTGCCCCGGGGGACGGGGGCAATCGCAGGTTTCGGCTGGGTCGGACGTTCAACCGCCTCGCCGCGTTCGCCACGACCGCGCTTGCGGGCGCCGCGCTCGCGAGGTTCGCGGGGCTCGGGCGCTGCCCGCTCCTCGCGCACCTCGCGCTGGGCCGGTGCGGTCGGCACGGCCAGTCGTTCGGTCGGGGCCGGGGTCTGTGCGCCGAACAGGAAGCCCCAGATGCGCTTGAGGAAACCACCCTCGGGCGCGGGCTGGGCCTCGAAGGCGGCAGGCTCGGCCCGCGGCCTTTCGGCTGGGGTGCGGGGCGGTCTCGGGGGCTTGGCCGGAGCTGGGGCAGCCGCCTCGACAGGAGCGGGGGCCGGCATCGGGGCCGGGGTCGGCGGGGCCACCATCCTGACCGCAGGCTGGCTCGGCGTCTCACGCACGGCGGCCGGACGAGGGGCTTCCCAGGCGATTTCCTGGCGGGCCTCGACCAGCTCGTGCGCACGGACGCCCTGGGCCTCCATGTCGGCCCGGCGCACGCGCTCGAGGCGATAGTTCGGCGTCTCAAGGTTGGGGTTCGGGATCAGGATGATCTCGAGGCGGTATTCCTGCTCGAGGCGGCCGATCACGTCGCGCTTCTCGTTCAGCAGGTAGGTCGCGACCGCGACCGGAAGCTGGGCGACGATGCGGCCGGTGTTCTCCTTGAGGGCCTCCTCCTGGATCAGGCGCAGGATGGACAGCGCGAGCGACTCGGTGCTGCGGATGGTGCCCTGGCCGTGGCAGCGCGGGCAGACGTGCTGGGTGGATTCCTCCAGCGACGGGCGCAGGCGCTGGCGCGACATCTCCAGCAGGCCGAAGCGCGAGATGCGGCCGAGCTGGATGCGGGCGCGGTCCATCTTCAGCGCGTCGCGCAAGCGGTTCTCCACCTCGCGCTGGTGCTTGGAGGGCGCCATGTCAATGAAGTCGATGACGATCAGGCCGCCGAGGTCGCGCAGCCGCACTTGGCGGGCGATCTCCTCGGCCGCCTCCAGGTTGGTGTTCAGCGCGGTCTGCTCGATGTCCTCACCCTTGGTGGCGCGCGCGGAGTTGATGTCGACTGCGGTCAGGGCCTCGCACTGGTCGAACACCAGCTCGCCGCCGGAGGGCAGGGTGACCGTGCGCTGGTAGGCGGATTCGATCTGGCTTTCGATCTGGAAGCGGGTGAACAGCGGCACGCGCTCCTGGTATAGCTTCAGGCGCTTGAGGTTCTGCGGCATGACCTGCTGGACGAACTCCACGGCTTGCTGGAAGGTCGGCTCGTGGTCGATCAGGATCTCGCCGATGTCGTCGCGCAGGTGGTCGCGCAGGGCGCGGATCAGCAGGTTGCTTTCCTGGTAGATCAGCACCGGGGCGGAGCGCTCGGCGGCGGCCTCCTCAATCGCGCGCCAGACGTTGAGCAGGTAGTCGAGGTCCCACTGCAGCTCTTCCGGGCTGCGGCCCACGCCGGCGGTGCGGATGATCATGCCCATGCCGTCCGGCACGTTGAGAGCGGCCATGGCCTCCTTGAGCTCGGCGCGGTCCTCGCCCTCGATGCGGCGCGACACGCCACCGGCGCGCGGGTTGTTGGGCATGAGCACCAGGTAGCGGCCGGCCAGGCTGATGAAGGTGGTCAGCGCCGCCCCCTTCTGGCCGCGCTCCTCCTTGTCGATCTGGACGATCAGCTCCTGCCCGACGGACAGGGCCTCCTTGATGATCGGGCGCCCCTTCTCATCGACGGCCTCGGGCTTGAAGTAGCTACGGGCGATTTCCTTGAACGGCAGGAAGCCGTGGCGCTCGGCCCCGTAGTTGACGAAGACGGCCTCAAGGCTCGGTTCGATACGGGTGATGGTCGCCTTGTAGATGTTCGACTTCTTCTGTTCCCGGGAGGGGGTCTCGATGTCGATGTCGTAGAGCTTCTGTCCATCCACCAGGGCAACGCGCAGTTCCTCCGGGTGGGTGGCATTGATGAGCATGCGTTTCATGCAGGAATTCTCGGCAGGGATGGCTGGACGCCAAGGCCAGGGCCAGCCGTACGCCGTCCCCCGTGCAAGCGGGGAGACCGGGCCGATTTGTCAGGAACAAACCGGGAGTCGCCTTCAGGCGAGCCCGCAGGGGGCCGACCAGGGATGGTCGGCATCCGCGGGGGCCGGAAGGCCGGAAAGGCTGGCCGCTGGGCGCAGAATGCCCGGGCGCCTGGCGGAGCAGGCGTCCAAGAATCTGCCGTGCGCCCGGTAGGCTCCTCGCGAAGAGGGGAGCGATCAGGCAGGCAAGGGCAAGGCGTCCAAGAATGATCATGAGTCGTTCATTGACCCTCCGCCTGCGGCGGTTGCGGCCCGGGGCGGGGCCGTCTCCCTGCAGCCATGCAGCGAGGGCGAAACGACTGGGATCACCTGGTTCGAAGCGGGCGGGCAGGCGCAGCGGGCAAGGTGGGCTCGTGCGGATGCGCGGATCCGGTTCTGGCCGAAGGCCTCGTGTCGTTTCTTCCCGCGTCCTGCGGCGCTGCCGGGAGAGAAAATCGAGTTCGTTCAGGCCGCACGCTCATGCGTACGGGCGTCCCGAATATAGCAATATCGTGACAGGCCGGCAATTTGCCCCGCACCCCGCTCAGAGGCAGGGCATGGGGTATCATGCCTCTTCATGAATACAACCACTTCCATCACCGCATCCCAGTCCTTGGAGGCGCGCCTGGTCACTGTGGGTGCCCACGAGGCCGGGCAGCGGCTCGACAACTTCCTGCTTACCCAGCTCAAGGGTGTGCCCAAAAGCCGGATCTACCGCATGCTGCGCACGGGCGAGGTGCGGGTGAACAAGGGGCGAGCCAAGCCCATGCAGCGCATCGCGGCGGGCGATGTCGTGCGCATCCCGCCGCTGCGCATGGCCGAGCGCGAGGTCCCGGCCCTGCCGCCGCAGCGGGTGCAGGCCATGCGCGACGCCGTGCTGTACGAGGATGAGCACTTGCTGATCCTGAACAAGCCGCCGGGCTTGGCGGTGCACGGCGGCAGCGGCGTGCCCTATGGCCTGATCGAGCTGGCGCGGGCGTCGTGGTCGCACCTGCCGGGGTTGGAGCTTGCGCACCGTCTGGATCGTGACACCAGCGGTTGCCTGGTGCTGGCCAAGCATCGCGAGGCCCTGCTTGGTGTGCAGCGCCAGCTGGTGGAGAAGACCTCACACAAGGCTTACCTCGCCCTGCTCATGGGGACGTGGCGTGGGGCGGCACGCCGCATTGAGGCGCCGCTGTTGAAGAACGAGCTGCAAGGGGGCGAGCGTGTGGTGCGGGTGGATGCGCGCGGCAAGCTGGCGGTCAGCGTGTTCGAGCCCATTGAGCGCTTCGATCGGCTTGCGACCCTGGCGCGGGTTAGGATCGAGACCGGGCGCACCCACCAGATCCGCGTGCACGCCCAGCACATGGGCCACCCGCTGGCAGGCGACGACAAGTATGGCGACGAGGGTTTCAACCGCCAGATGAAGGCGTTGGGGCTTGCCCGCATCTTCCTCCACGCCGAGCAGCTGGAGTTTCTGCACCCCGTCACCGAATGCACCTTGCGCGTCACTGCGCCGCTGCCGGACGACCTGTCGCTCGTGCTCGAGCGGCTGCGTGCGGAGGCGTCCGGAGGGAGAGGCCCATGATCAGCGAACTCAAGCTGGTGGTGTTCGACTGGGACGGAACCCTGATGGACTCCACTGATCGAATCGTCAGCAGCTTCCGCAGCGCGATGCGCGAGGTTGGCCTGCCCCTGCTTGACGAGGGGGCTATCTGCTCGATCATCGGCCTGGGTCTGCCGGAGGCAGTCGCCGCGCTCTACCCCGAGGCCGATACGCTTGCGCGCCAGCGCTTGGCCATGGCCTACAGTCAGCATTACCTCGGCCTGGATCCGACCCCGATCCGGCCGTACGCGGGCGCTGAGGACCTGCTCGCTGAACTGGCCGACCGTGGTTTCTGGCTTGCCGTGGCGACCGGCAAGAGCCGGCGGGGTCTGGACAAGGTGCTGACCGAAACGGGCTTCGGGCGCTATTTTTTCGCCACCCGCTGCGCGGAGGAGACGGCCTCCAAACCCGACCCACTGATGCTGCGCGAACTGATGTTTGAGGCCGGGGCCGAGCCTTTGGAGACGCTCATGGTGGGCGACACCTGGTTCGACCTCGAAATGGCGCGCCAGGCCCGCGTGCCCGCCGTGGGGCTGGCCCACGGCGCTCATGGCCGCGAGCAGCTTGATGCCTGCGCCCCCCTGGCGATCTTCGATGACCTGCCCGGGCTCGGGAGCTGGCTCCGGAACATCAACCTCATCGTGGATGCGAGCGCATGAACGAACAGAATTCCAAGACTCCTGCAGGCACCATGGACGATCCGGCCTGGCAGCGGGCCCTGATCGCCCGCCTGGCCGAGGCGAGCCTGACCGAGCAGCGGCGCGCGCGTCGCTGGGGCATTTTCTTCAAGCTGCTCGGCTTTGGTTACCTGCTTTTCATCCTGGTGATGATGTTTCGGGATGGGCCGGCCGAGGATCGCCTGGCCACCCAGCCGCACACCGCCCTGGTTACCCTGGAGGGGCCGATCATGGAGGGTTCGCCAGGCGGAGCGGAGACCATCATCAAGGGCTTGCGCAAGGCCTTCGAGAACAAGCACGCCCAAGGAGTGGTGCTGCGCATCAACAGCCCGGGTGGCAGTCCCGTCCAATCAGGCTATATCTATGATGAGATCCGCCGTTTGCGCGCGAAGCACCCGGACAAGCCGCTGTATGCCGTGATCGCCGACATCGGTGCCTCGGGCGGCTATTACGTGGCGGCGGCGGCCGATGCGATCTATGCCGACAAGGCGAGCATCGTGGGATCCATCGGTGTGCGCATGGATGGCTTTGGCGTGGTCGAGGCGATGAAGAAGCTCGGCATCGAGCACCGCGAGCTGACCGCGGGGGAGCACAAGTCGCTGATGAGTCCGTTCAAGCCGGTGGACCCGGCGGAAAAGGCGCACATGGAGAGCCTCCTGGGCGAAGTACACGCACAGTTCATGGACGTGGTGCGCAAGGGGCGTGGCGAACGGCTGAAGGAAACTCCCGAGCTGTTTTCCGGTCTTGTATGGACGGGAGAGCAAGCGGTGGGGCTCGGGCTGGTGGATGGCCTGGGCGGGGTTGATTACGTGGCCCGCGAGATCGTCAAGGCCGAGAAGGTGGTGGACGTGACCCCGAAGGGGGATGTGTTCGAGCAACTCATCGACCGTCTCGGCGTGTCCATCTCGCTCGCGCTGATGCGCGCGCAGTCCGGGCTGTGGGGGTGACGCATGGGGTCGCGCCTGGCACCCGCCGAGGATATCGGTCTCGCGCCCGAGGAAGTGGATGAAGCGGTCCGTCCGCCGCCCATGTACCAGGTGGTCCTGCTGAACGACGACTTCACCCCCATGGAGTTCGTTGTGGCGCTCCTCGAGCGGGTCTTCCGCATGTCGCATGCGCGCGCCATGCAGGTGATGCTGGACGTCCACCAGAAGGGGCGCGCCATCTGCGGGGTGTATACCCGCGAGGTGGCCGAGACCAAGGTGTCGCTGGTCATTGAGCTGGCGCGCGACAACGATCATCCGCTGCAGTGTGTGGCGGAGCCCGTCGGGGAGTGACGGTGAGGGGTGGGATGCCTGGTTTCCGTGCGCTACTCGGAGGCGAGGTTGCACGGGTTATTCCTGCGAGGGGCTGACGATCATGCTGAGCAAACCACTTGAAGAGACCTTGAGCCAGGCGTTCCGTCTGGCGCGCGAGCGGCGTTACGAGTACGTCACCCTCGAGGTGCTTCTGCGCATGCTGATCGAGGATGCCGAGGCGCGCCCGGTGTTGCTCGGCTGCGGCGCCAACCTGGAGCAGCTCGCGCGCGAACTGGAGCGTTTCCTTGACGAGACCATGCCGCGCCTGCCCGCAGGTGAGGAAGGCGAGGCGCAGGCCACGTTGAGCTTCCAGCGTGTCCTGCAGCGCGCGGTGGTGCAGGTGCAGGCTTCCGGCAAGCAACTGGTCAGCGGCGCCAACGTGCTGGTGGCCCTGTTCGCCGAGCAGGACTCGCATGCGGTCTATCTGCTCAAGCGCCAGGGGGTGTCGCGTCTGGACGTGACCCAGTACATCGCCCACGGTGGCGAGCGCGAGGAGAGCCGCGGCCTCGATCCGGAGGAGGGCGAGGGCCTGCCTCGCGAGGGCGGGGCGAGTCTGGAGCAGTATGCGGTCAACCTGAATCAGATGGCGCGCGAGGGACGCATCGATCCCCTCATTGGGCGTGCTGCCGAGTTGGAGCGTGTGGCGCAGGTGCTGTGCCGCCGGCGCAAGAACAACCCCCTGCTGGTGGGCGAGGCCGGGGTCGGCAAGACCGCCATCGTTGAAGGCCTGGCGCGCATGATCGTGCAGGGCGAGGTGCCCGAGGCCCTGGCCGAGAGCACCATCTACAGCCTTGACCTCGGCGCGCTGGTGGCCGGTAGCAAGTACCGCGGCGATTTCGAGAAACGCCTCAAAGGCGTGCTCGGCGAGCTTGCGCGCAAGCCCGACGCGATCCTGTTCATTGACGAGATTCACACCATCATCGGCGCGGGTTCGGCCTCGGGTGGGGCGATGGACGCCTCCAACCTGATCAAGCCGGCGCTGGCCAAGGGGCTGCGCTGCATCGGCTCGACCACGCACCAGGAATTCCGCCAGATCTTCGAGAAGGACGCCGCGCTGACCCGGCGCTTCCAGAAGATCGACGTACCGGAGCCGTCGAGCGAGGAGACGCTGGCCATCCTCAAGGGGCTGCGCGCCGGGTTCGAGGCCCACCATGCGGTGAGCTACACCGACGCGGCTCTGGAGGCGGCCGTGCGCCTGTCCACGCGTCACATCCATGATCGTCACCTGCCCGACAAGGCCATCGACGTGATCGACGAGGCGGGGGCGCGGGCGCGTCTGTCCGGCCAGCGCGGCGCGGTGATCGGCGAGGCCGAGATCGAGGACATCGTCGCACGTATGGCGCGCATCCCGGCACAGCAGGTCTCCAGTACCGACCGTGATGTCCTGCGCAATCTCGATCGCAACCTCCGTATGGTGGTCTTTGGTCAGAATGCGGCGGTCGACCAGCTCGTCACCGCGATCAAGCTGGCCCGCTCCGGCCTGCGCTCGGTTGACAAGCCGATCGGTTCCTTCCTGTTTGCCGGGCCTACCGGCGTAGGCAAGACCGAGGTGGCGCGCCAGCTCGCGCGTCTGCTGGGCATCGGCCTGCTGCGTTTCGATATGTCCGAGTACATGGAGCGGCACGCGGTATCGCGCCTGATCGGCGCCCCTCCGGGCTATGTCGGGCACGAGACCGGTGGCCTTTTGACCGAGGCGGTGAACAAGCAGCCGCACGCGGTACTGCTCCTGGACGAGATCGAGAAGGCGCATCCCGACCTGTTCAATGTGCTGTTGCAGGTGATGGATCGCGGCAAGCTGACCGACGCGAATGGCCGCGAGGTCGATTTCCGCCACGTGATCCTGATCATGACCAGCAACGCCGGCGCGCAGGAGTCCGCGCGCGCTTCGGTCGGCTTCACCCGCCAGGATCACAGCAGCGATGCGATGGAGGTGATCAAGCGCAGCTTCTCGCCCGAATTCCGCAACCGCCTGGACGCCATCATCCTGTTCAACCCGCTGGCGGAGCGCGACATCGCCCAGGTGGTGGACAAGCTTCTGCTTGAGCTCGAGCACCAGCTCGAGGAGAAGGGGGTGCACATGCTGGTGAGCGAGGCGGCCCGCCGCTGGCTGGCCGCCAAGGGTTACGACCCGCAGATGGGCGCGCGGCCGATGGCGCGTCTGATCCAGGAGCAGATCAAGCGTCCGCTGGCCGAGGAATTGCTTTTCGGTCAGTTGGTGGATGGTGGCGAGGCGCGCGTGGAGTGCACGACCGATGGCAGCGGCCTGCGCATCATCGCTCAGGCTCGTCAGCAGGAATCGGCCGAGGCATGAACGGCCACGTCTCCCGGGGAAGGGGCCCCGGGAGCGCGGAGCCTCGAGGGGGCTGGATTACTTGGAGCGGAAGGAGATGCGACCCTTGGTCAGGTCGTAGGGCGTCAGCTGGACGGTGACGCGGTCGCCGGTGAGGATGCGGATGTAGTTCTTGCGCATGCGGCCGGAGATGTGGCAGGTCACGATGTGGCCGTTGTCCAGCTGGACACGGAACATGGTGTTGGGAAGGGTGTCGAGCACCGTGCCCTGCATCTCGATGTAGTCTTCTTTCGACATTAAATCATCAGTGGTTGACAGGAAAACGCGGATTATCCGGGATGGCCCGCCTTGCCGCAAGGGCAGCGGCCAGTCCAAGAGCTCTGTGCTAGCATGCGCGTTATTTTTCGACCATCCGAGAGATAACGTTCCATGCGTGCATCCTTTGCCGCCGTCTTTCCGGGCCAGGGTTCGCAGTCCGTCGGCATGCTCAGTGCCTGGGCCGAGGGCCAGCCCGTCATCGCGCAAACCTTCCGTGAGGCCTCCGATGCCTTGGGTTACGACCTGTGGCGCGTCGTCATCGAAGGCCCGGACGCCGAACTGAATCGCACCGAGGTCACCCAGCCAGCCATGCTGGCCGCGGGGGTTGCCGCCTGGCGCGCCTGGCAGGCCGAGGGAGGCCCCATGCCGCTGTGCATGGCTGGGCATAGCCTGGGCGAATACACCGCCCTGGTCTGCGCCGGGAGCATCGATTTTGCCGATGGGGTGCGCCTGGTGGCCGAGCGCGGCCGGCTGATGCAGGCGGCGGTGCCCGAAGGGCAGGGGGCCATGGCCGCCGTGCTGGGGCTGGAGGATGACGTGGTGCGCGCCGCCTGCTTGGATGCAAGCCAGGGCACGGAGGTGGTCGAGGCGGTCAACTTCAACAGCCCGGGCCAGGTGGTGATCGCCGGCAGCGCCGCCGCCGTCGCGCGTGCCTCCGCGCTGCTCGCCGAGCGGGGGGCCAAGCGGGTCGTGCCGTTGCCGGTGAGCGTGCCCTCGCACTCCTCGCTGATGCGCGAGGCGGCCGAGAAGATGGCCAAGGTGCTGGAGTCGGTCGAGATCCGCAGCCCCGCGATCCCTGTACTGCACAACGTGGATGCGGCCGAGCACGCCGATCCTGCTGCGCTGCGCGCCGCCCTGGTCCGCCAGCTGCACAGCCCGGTGCTGTGGGTCGATTCCGTGCGTGCCATGCAGGCGCGCGGGGCCAAGGCCCTGGTCGAATTCGGCCCGGGCAAGGTGCTGGCCGGCCTCGCCAAGCGCATCGAGCGCGACCTCTCTGCCTATCCGGTCCTCGATGCCGCCACGCTCGAGGCCGCCATGACTGCCACCAAGGAGCTTGTCTGATGGAGCTTGCCAACGAAATCGCCCTCGTCACCGGCGCCTCGCGCGGGATCGGCGAGGCCATCCTGCACACCCTTGCCGCGCGCGGTGCGACCGTGATCGGCACCGCCACTTCCGAGTCCGGTGCCGCGGCCATCGCCGCCAAGCTCGAGGCGAAGGGCTACAAGGGCACGGGCCTGATGCTGAATGTCACCGACCAGGCAAGCGTTGACGGCGTGCTCAAGGCCATCGAAGAGCAGTTCGGCGCGCCGACCATCCTGGTCAACAACGCCGGCATCACCCGTGACACCCTGCTGATGCGCATGAAGGACGAGGATTGGGACGCCATCATCCAGACCAACCTGACCTCGGTGTACCGCCTGTCCAAGGCCGTGCTGCGCGGCATGATGAAGGCGCGCCGCGGCCGCATCATCAGCATCGCCTCCGTGGTGGGGGCCATGGGCAACGCCGGTCAGACCAACTATGCCGCCGCCAAGGCCGGCATCATGGGCTTCTCCAAGTCGCTGGCGCGCGAGGTGGGCAGCCGTGGGGTGACCGTCAACGTGGTTGCACCGGGGTTCATCGACACCGACATGACCCGCGGCCTGGCCGATGAACACAAGCAGGCCCTGCTCGGCCAGATCCCGATGGCGCGCCTCGGCCAGGCCGAGGAGATCGCCCATGCGGTGGCCTTCCTGGCCTCGCCCATGGCCGGCTACATCACCGGCGAGACCCTGCACGTCAACGGCGGCATGTACATGGCCTGACGACCATGGCTGTCAGAATGAATCTGGAAAGGCTGGATTGGTTCCGGTCTTTTCACTACAATCCGGCCGTGCCTAAGGCCGAATTCCCTGTCTCATATGAGGTTATCTGATGAGTAGCATTGAAGATCGCGTCAAGAAGATCGTGGTTGAACAGCTTGGCGTGAAGGAAGAAGACGTCACCACCGACGCCTCCTTCGTCGACGATCTGGGTGCCGACTCCCTCGACACCGTCGAGCTGGTCATGGCCCTCGAGGAAGAGTTCGAGTGTGAGATTCCGGACGAAGAGGCCGAGAAGATCACCACCGTTCAGCAGGCGGTCGACTACATCAAGGCCCACCAGGCCTAAGCGTACTCGCGCTGCTGCATGCGCCGCGACCGGGTGAGTGACCTGGCGCGGCGTTTTTATTCCGGGGCCCTGATTTTCCTCTGCGATATCGGGGCCTCTGTCTGTGCGGTCTGGTTTCATCCCGGTCCGGTTACATGGAAAACGTGCTTTGTCGTCGGTTACAGGGGTTTTCGCAGGTGAGTAAGCGTCGCGTTGTTGTTACAGGTCTGGGAATCATTTCACCGGTGGGTAATACGGTGGAGGAGGCCTGGGGCAACATCCTCGCGGGCAAGAGCGGGGTCGGGCCGATCACCCATTTCGACCCCTCCGCGCTGTCGGTGCGCATTGCCGCCGAGGTCAAGGGTTTCCAGGCCGATGCCTGGCTGCCGGCCAAGGATGTCAAGAAGATGGACCCGTTCATCCACTATGGCATGGCGGCGGCGATCCAGGCCATTGAGGATGCCGGCTTGAGCGCGGAGGAGGCGGATGCGGACCGGATCGGCGTGGCCATCGGCTCCGGCATCGGCGGCCTGCCGGGGATCGAACGCACGCGCGATGCCTTCAACGACGGCGGCCCGCGCAAGATTTCGCCGTTCTTCGTGCCGGCCTGCATCGTCAACATGGTGGCGGGCAATCTCTCCATCCGCTACGGCTTCAAGGGGCCCAACATCGCCATCGTCACCGCCTGCACCTCGGCCACTCACAACATCGGCGAGGCGGCGCGCATGATCGCCTACGGTGATGCCGACGTGATGATCGCGGGTGGGGCCGAAATGGCGACCTGCGAGCTTGGCATCGGCGGCTTTGCCGCCGCGCGCGCCCTCTCCACCCGCAACGAAGCTCCCGAGGCGGCCAGCCGCCCCTGGGATCAGGATCGCGACGGCTTCGTGCTGGGCGAGGGGGCCGGCATCCTGGTGCTGGAGGACTACGAGCGAGCCAAGGCCCGCGGCGCGCGCATCTATGCGGAGCTGGCCGGTTTCGGCATGAGTTCGGACGCCTACCACATGACCCTGCCGGCCGAAGGTGGTGATGGGGCCCGCCGCTGCATGGAGGCGGCCCTGCGCGATGCGCGCCTGAACCCGGAGGATGTGCAGTACATCAATGCCCACGGCACCTCCACCCCGGCCGGGGATCGGGCCGAGACCGATGCGGTCAAGGCGGCCTTCGGCGCGCACGCCTTGAGCCTCGCCATGAGCTCCACCAAGTCCATGACCGGCCACCTCTTGGGGGCCGCCGGCGGGGTCGAGGCTGTGTTCAGCGTGCTGGCCCTGCGCGACCAGGTGGCGCCGCCCACCATCAACCTCGACACACCGGGCGAGGGCTGCGACCTGGATTACGTGCCGCACACCGCGCGTGAGATGCGCATCGACTGCGCCCTGTCCAACTCCTTCGGCTTCGGCGGCACCAACGGTACGCTGGTGTTCCGGCGTCTTTGACGGTGGTGGCAGCGCAGCTCAACCCCGTGGCGGGGCTGACGGTGCGGCGGCTCGATGCGCCCGTCGACCTTTTGGCCCTGCATCGCGCGTATCCGCAGCGCTACCCCCACCTGCTCGCAAGCTCGGCCCACGGCACCCCGCAGGGGCGCTACGACATCCTGCTCGCCTTCCCCGGCGTGCGCCTGGTGTTTGACGGCGTGCGCTGCACGCGGGACGGTCTGCCTGTCGCGGGTGGTTTTCTCGACCAGTTGGATGCGTGGTGGGCCGACGAGCGCATCCCCGCGTCCGCAAGTCCGCTGCCCTTCCATGGCGGCTGGTTCATCTACCTTGGCTATGAGCTGGCGCACTGGCTGGAGCCGAGCGTGCCGCTCGCGGCCCAGCCGGGCGGCCTGCCGGTGGCCTTCGCCGAGCGCTGCCCGGCAGCGGTGATCCATGACCACCTCGAAGGGGTGAGCTGGTGGGTGGAGGAGGGGGATGAGGTGCGGCTGTGGCCCCAGTTCATGGAGGATGCGGCCCGTCGCCCGCCCTTGCCTTCACCCGCCGCCCTGCCAGCCTTGACCCTGGAGGAGGACGCTCCGCAGGCCTTTCTCGATGGGGTGCGCCGCATCCGCGAGTACATCCTCGCCGGAGACATCTTCCAGGCCAACCTCTCGCGCGCCTGGCGCGGGCGTTTCGCCCAGCCGGTGGAGGCTGCGGAGCTGTTCCAGCGCCTTGCGCAGAACAATCCCGGGCCCTTTGCCGCGCTCTCCCGCATCGATGACCAGGCGATCGTCTCCAGCTCGCCGGAGCGGCTGGTATCTTCGCGCCACGGGGTGGTGCAGACGCGCCCGATCGCCGGCACCCGCCGCCGCGGTGCGGATGTGGGCGAGGACGAGGCGCTCAAGGCCGAGCTGATCGTTCACCCCAAGGAGCGTGCCGAGCACATCATGCTGCTTGATCTGGAGCGCAACGACCTTGGCCGGGTGTGCCGCCCCGGCAGCGTGCAGGTCGACGAATGCATGGTGATCGAAACCTACCGCCACGTGCACCACATTGTCTCCAACGTGCGCGGCGAGCTGCGGTCCGAGGTCACGCCGGGGCAGTTGCTGGCGGCCCTGTTCCCCGGCGGGACCATCACCGGCTGCCCCAAGGTGCGCTGCATGCAGATCCTCGCTGAACTCGAGGGTTGCGCGCGCGGGCCTTATACCGGATCGCTCGGCTACCTCAACCGCGACGGCTCGCTGGACACCAATATCCTGATCCGCACCCTGCACCTGCACGGCCAGGACTTTACTCTGCGCGCGGGGGCGGGGATCGTCGCCGATTCCGAACCCGAGGCCGAGCTTCATGAAACCCGCGCCAAGGCGCGCGGCCTGCTGCGCGCCCTGGGGCTGATGGAGGCCTGAGGATGCCTATCGTGGTGGACAGCCTGCCGCTGACCGATCGCGGCCTGCATTACGGCGATGGCCTGTTTGAGACCATGGCGGTGGTTGGGGGCAGGGTGCGCCTGCTCGACCTGCATCTCGCCCGTCTGGCCCAGGGCGCGGCACGCCTCGCCATCCCCCTGGCCGATGCCGAGGGGCTCGCGGCGGCGCTCGCCACGGCGGCAGGGGCGATGGGCGAGGGCGTGCTCAAGCTGATCCTCACCCGCGGCAGCGGCGGGCGCGGCTACCTCCCGCCGGACGCCCCCACCCCCAGCCTGATCCTCCAGCGCTATCCCCCCGTCGCGGTGGAGGGGCAGGAGGGCGTGACCATGCGCCTGTGTGAGCTGCGCCTTGCACGCCAGCCTGCGCTTGCCGGGCTCAAGCACCTCAATCGCCTGGAGCAGGTGCTGGCGCGCGCCGAGTGGCGTGACCCGGCCATTGCCGAGGGGCTGATGCTGGATAGCGAGGGCCTGCTGGTCGAGGGCGTGGCGAGCAATGTGTTTCTCGTGCGCGAGGGCGGGCTGCTGACCCCCCTGCTCGACCAGTGCGGCGTCGCCGGGGTGATGCGTGCGCATGTCATGCAGCGTGCTGCCACGCTTGGGCTGGAGGTGCAGGAGACCCGCCTGGTGCTTGATGACCTCATGGCCGCGGATGAGGTGTTCCTGACCAATAGCCTGCACGGCATCCGGCCTGTCACCCGCCTGCTCGGTCGGCGCGACTGGGCGGTGGGCTCCGTGACCCGCGCCCTGCAGGCCAGGCTGTGGGAGGCGTCATGAACCGGCTTGCGTTGCTGCCGACCCTGCTGTTGGTCTTGACGTTGGCCGGGCTGGGCGTGGCCTTCGGTTTCGCGGACGGGCTGTTGAAGTTTGCCCGCACACCGCTGGCCCCGATGGTGCCGGTCTGCTTCGACATCGAGCGTGGAACCTCCCTGTCCGGGGTGGTCCGCCAGCTCCAGGGGGAGCTCGGGCTGGGCGAGGGCGAGGCATCACGTCTGCGCCTGCTCGCCCGCGTGAGCGGCACAGCCTTCCGGCTGCGGGCGGGCGAATATCGCGTGGAACCGGGCCAGACGCCGGCGGGGCTGCTGCGCCAGCTCGCGGAGGGGAAGGTCGTGCTGCACCGCGTGACGCTGGTTCCGGGCATGACCCTTGAGCAGGCGCGCGACGTACTCGCCCATCACCCCGCCGTGCGGGCCGAGGGCTTCGCCCTGCGGCCCGCCGAGTTGATGGCCGCGATCGGCCAGCCCGGGAGGGTGGCCGAGGGGCAATTCCTGCCCGAGACCTATGCCTTCCCCCGCGGGACGAGCGACATCGAGATCCTGCGCATGGCGAACGACGCCCTGCGGCGCGAGCTCGACCGGCTCTGGCCTGAGAGGCAGGCGGACCTGCCGCTCAAGGCCCCCGCGGAGGCCGTGATCCTGGCGTCCGTCATCGAGAAGGAGACCGGCAAGGTCGAGGAGCGTCCGCTGATCGCCGGGGTGTTCGTCAACCGCCTGCGCAAGGGCATGCGACTGCAGACCGACCCGACCGTGATCTATGGCCTGGGGCCGTCCTTCGCTGGCAACCTGCGCCGGCGCGATCTCGAGACCGACACCCCGTGGAACACCTATACCCGCGGGGGGCTGCCACCGACCCCCATCGCCCTGCCATCGCGCGAGGCGCTGCACGCCGCGCTGCATCCGGCGCCGACCCGGGCGCTGTACTTCGTCGCCGATGGGACGGGGGGGCACACCTTTTCCGAAACCCTGGATGCCCACAACCGGGCGGTCCAGCGCCTGATCTCTGGAGGTCGTGAGTGAAGGGTCGCTTCATTGTGCTTGAAGGCGGCGAGGGGGCCGGCAAGTCGAGCAATCTCGATGTCCTGCAGCGCCTGCTCGAAGATCGCGGCCTGCGCGTGCTGCGCACCCGCGAGCCGGGCGGAACACCGCTGGGCGAGGCGGTGCGCGGCCTGCTGCTCGATCCGGCCTTCGCCGGGATGGAGGTCAAGGCAGAGCTGCTGCTGATGTTCGCCGCCCGCGCCCAGCACGTGACCCAGGTCATCCGTCCGGCGCTGGAGGCGGGCGTGTGGGTGATCTCGGACCGCTTCACCAGTTCGACCTATGCTTATCAAGGCGGCGGGAGGGGCCTGCCCTGGCAGGCGATTGCCTGGCTGGAGAGCTTCGTGCAGGACGAGCTGCGGCCGGACCTGACCCTGTTGCTCGACACCCCGGTCGAAGTGGGTCTTGCCCGCATGCGCGGCCGTGGGGAGCCGGAGGACCGCATCGAACGCGAAGGGCGGCCGTTCTTCGAACGTGTGCGTGCCGCGTTCCTGGCCCAGGCCGAGGCGGCCCCGGATCGCTTTGCCGTGATCGACGCAAGCCAGCCGCTCGATGAGGTCCAGGCCGCCTTGCAGCGTGCCCTCCAGCCCCTCTTGATGGAGCTTGCATGAGTCACGCCCTGTATCCCTGGCTTGAGCCCCTGTTCGAGCAGCTGGCGGCCCTGGCCAGGGCCGCCCGTCTGCCGCATGCCCTGCTGCTGGCGGGGCCGGAGGGTGTGGGCAAGGGGCGTCTGGCCCGGCGTCTGGCGCAGGCGGTGCTGTGCCATGCGCCGGGACCTGGCGGGCAGCCCTGCGACCAGTGCGCCTCCTGTCGGCCCTTCCTCGCCGGGGCTCACCCGGACTTCACCCAGCTTGAGCCGGAGGAGCCGGGCAAGCCGATCAAGGTGGATGCGGTACGCGATTTCTGCGCTGCCCTTCAGCTCACCAGCCAGTTCAGCCATGGCAAGGTCGGCATCCTGGAGCCCGCCGAGGCGATGAACCTCGCGGCCTCCAACAGCCTGCTCAAGACCCTGGAAGAGCCGCCAGCCGGCACGCTCATGATCCTGGTGACCGCGCAGCCGTCCCGCCTGCCGGTCACGGTGCGCAGCCGTTGCCAGCGCTGGAGCGTCGGTGTGCCGGATCGGGCGGTGGCTGCGAGCTGGCTGGCACGCCAACCCCAGGTGGCGGGCGAGGATCCCGGCCTGTTGCTCGACCTGGTGGAGGGGCGGCCGCTGGCCGCGCTCCAGCTGGCCGCCCCCGAGCGGCTGGCGAGCCGCACCCGCTGGCTCGAATCCCTGCTCCATCTGTTGCGCGCAGGGGGCAATCCGCTTGCCCTTGCGGCAGCGACCGACAAGGCCGCGCTGCCGGAACTCGTGCACTGGTCCACCCTGCTGGTGGCCGACCTGCTCCGCCTGCAGGGCGGGGCGGGAGAGGTGGTCAACCGCGACCTCGCCGACCTCCTGCCGCCGATTGCCCGGCGTGTCGATGCGCGGGGGCTGTTTGGCCTGTATGATCACCTGATCGAACTTTCCGGGCTGGTGAACCACCCGCTCAACCGCGACCTCCTGCTGGAGGACCTTTTGCTGCGCTTTGACCGACTTGGAGGTCGTTCGTGAACTTTGCATCCGGCATCGTCCACCACAACATCCCCGACAAGGCGACCCTGTACGCCTCGTTCATGCCGTTCCTCAAGAATGGCGGGCTGTTCCTGCCGGGCCAGAACCAGTTGCGCATGGGGCAGGAGATCTTCCTGGTGCTGACCCTGATGAATGAGCCCGAGCGCATCCGCGTGGCGGCCAAGGTCGTCTGGGTCACCCCGCCGGGTGCGCAGGGCAACCGCCCGGCCGGCGTCGGCGTGCAATTCCTCGAGGCCGACCAGGGCCAGACGCGCGCCAAGATCGAGAATTACCTCGCCGGTCTGCTCAAGAGCGACCAGCCGACCTACACTCTCTGACCTCCGTTCCGTCTCGTTCCCGCCCATGCTGCTTGCCGATTCCCATTGCCACCTCGACCGCATCGACCTCGCGCCCTGGGGGGGCGAGTTCGACCGCTTCATGACGGACGCCCGCACCCATGGGCTCGGCCTGATGGTCTGCGTGGGCATTGACCTTGAGCGCTATCCCGCGATGCGGGAGCTGGTCGAGCCTTACCCCGAGGTCGTCGTCAGTGTGGGCGTCCATCCGAACGAGGATCCTGCGTGCACGCCGACGCTCGAGCGGCTGGTGGAACTCGGCCAGGATCCGCGCGTGGTGGCCATCGGCGAGACTGGGCTGGACTACTTCCGCACCGAACCCGGGGCGCCCTGGCAGCACGAGCGCTTCCGCACCCACATCGAGGCCGCCCGCGAGCTTGGCAAGCCGCTCATCATCCACACCCGCGAGGCGCGCGAGGACACCCTGCGCGTGCTGGAGGAGAGCGGCGCCCGCGATGTGGGCGGGGTGATGCACTGTTTCGTCGAGGACTGGGCGACCGCCAAGCGCGCCCTGGACATCGGGTTCTACATCTCGTTCTCCGGCGTGCTCACCTACAAGAGCGCGGAGTCCTTGCGCGAGGTGGCGAAACAGGTGCCGGAGGATCGGCTGCTGATCGAGACCGACGCCCCCTATCTTGCGCCGGTGCCGCACCGCGGCAAGCCGAACGTGCCGCAGTACGTGCGCCATGTGGCGGAAACCCTGGCAGGGCTACGGGGCTGGACGCTGGAGGAGACGGCAGCGCGGACCTATGCCAACGCCCGCCGCCTGTTCGGGCTCAAGGGCTGAGCGCAGGAAGGTAGGATCAGCCCGGATGGAATCGCCGCGGCACGCGGCTCCCACAGGCGCATCAAGCAGGTGTAGGAGCGGCGCCCCCGCCGCGATGAACATGCGGATGGTTCATCGGCCCGAGGGCGGGCCTCCTACGAGCCACCCTGCCGTGGGAGCGGCGTGTCGCCGCGACGGAGAGAAGGCTCACACCCCGCGCCAGTGCGGGTCCAGCCAGCAGCGTGGCAGCGCCTCGCCGGACGGGAAGCTGAGGTTGCTCTTCTTGAACTCCTGGGCGTCCTGTAACTCCTCGCCGGAGTGGAACCGGCCCCGCACCGTGGCATGGCTGGGGTTGATCAGGGCGGTCAGATCGAGGATCTCGACGGCGTCGCCGCTGGCGTGGTCTTTGAGATACATGACGTGCTCCTCACGTGCGGG
>JBFLVZ010000018.1:0-82166 GCA_040758295.1 Pseudomonadota bacterium | reverse complement strand
CGCCGGAGTGGAACCGGCCCCGCACCGTGGCATGGCTGGGGTTGATCAGGGCGGTCAGATCGAGGATCTCGACGGCGTCGCCGCTGGCGTGGTCTTTGAGATACATGACGTGCTCCTCACGTGCGGGTAAAGACTCTTTCTTCAAACTGAATATAGCAGGGCAGACATGCAACAGAGCGCCTTCCTGAAGACTGCGATCGAGGCCGCCAAGGCCGGTGAGGCGGTGATCCGTCGTTACTACGAGAAGAACGTCAAGGTCCAGATCAAAGAGGACCTCACCCCCGTGACCGTGGCCGACGTGGAGACCGAACAGGCGATCAAGGCGGTGATCCAGTCCGCCTTCCCGGAACACGGCTTCTACGGCGAGGAGACCGGCAAGACCAACCCCTCGGCCGAGTACACCTGGCTGGTCGACCCGATCGACGGCACCAAGGCCTTCGTGCGCCAGTACCCGATGTTCTCCACCCAGATCGCGCTGATGAAGGGCGATGAGCTGATCCTGGGGGTCTCCAACGCGCCGGTGTTCGACGGCGGGCAGATGGCCTGGGCCGAGATCGGCGGCGGGGCCTTCCTCAACGGCCAGCCGATCCGGGTCAGCGGGATCGAGGCGCTGGATCAGGCCGCGCTCTCGGCCGGCAACATCAAGACCCTGGCCGGCTCGCCGAGTTGGGCGGGCTTTGGCCGCATCTGCCAGGTGGTGAACCGCACCCGCGGTTACGGCGACTTCCTGCACTACCACCTGCTGGCCTCGGGCCGCATCGACCTTGTGATCGAGTCGGACGTCAACATCCTCGACATCGCCGCCTTGTCGGTGATCGTGCGCGAGGCGGGCGGGGTGTTCACCGACCTCGACGGCCAGCCGCTGACCCTCGAGACCCGCAGCGTGCTGGCCGCCTGCAGTCGCGAGGTCTATGCTCAGGCCCGGGGAATGCTGTTCGGCTGAGGTGCCGCAGGGGGCGGGGGAGGTAAGCATGCAGCACGCCAAACTCGCCCGGCTGGACGGCCGCCTCGTGATGCTCGGCTTCGGCAGCATTGGCCAGGGCGTGCTGCCCCTGATCCTGCGTCACGTCGAACTCGATCCCTCCCGGATCACCATCCTCAGCCGGGGGCGGCGGGGGAGGGCAGTGGCGGCGGAACATGGCATTGCCTTCCACGCCGAGACCCTCACCCCCGCCAATCTCGAGGCCCTGCTTGCCCTCCACCTGAGGCCGGGCGACTTCCTGCTCAACCTCTCCTACGGCGTCTCGAGCCTCGCCGTGCTGGACTGGTGCCAGCGGCACGGCGTGGGTTATCTCGATGCCTGCATCGAGCCCTGGGAGGGGGGGCATGAGGACCCAACCACCCCGCCCGAGCAGCGCTCCAACTATGCCTATCGGGAGGCCGCCCTGTCCTTGCGGCGGCAGGGGGTGTCCGCGCCGACGGCCGTGATCAATCACGGCGTCAACCCGGGGCTCGTCTCGCACTTCATCAAGCGTGCCCTCCTTCACCTTGCCCGGGACACGGGATGTGAGGCTCCCCCTCCGCGTGAACGCGAGGACTGGGCACGCCTGGCATGCGCGCTCGGCGTGCGCGTGATCCACATCGCCGAGCGCGACACCCAGGTCGCCTCCCGGCCCAAGCGGCCGGGGGAGTTCGTCAATACCTGGTCGGCCGAGGCCTTCATCGGCGAGTCCTGTCAGCCCGCCGAACTGGGTTGGGGGACGCACGAGCGGCAACTCCCGCCCGATGGCGTCCGGCACGAGCGCGGTTGCGGTGCGGCCATCTGGCTGCGCCGCCCGGGTGCCGCGACGCGGGTGCGCAGCTGGACGCCGCTCGCAGGGCCCTACCACGGCTTCCTTATCACCCATGCGGAATCCATCTCCATCGCCGATGCCCTGACCCTGCGCGAGGGCGGGCAGGTGGTCTACCGGCCGACCGTGCACTACGCCTACCACCCCTGCGACGATGCCGTGCTCTCCCTGCACGAGTTGGCCGGGCGCAACTGGCAGGCCCAGGAGCGGACCTGCTTGCTGATGGATGAGCTTATCGACGGGCTCGACGAGCTCGGCGTGCTGTTGCTCGGTCATGCGCGCACCGCCTACTGGTACGGTTCGCGCCTGACGCTGGCCGAGGCCCGCGCGCTCGCGCCCTGCAACAACGCCACCACCCTGCAGACCGCCGCCGGGGTGCTGGGCGGGCTGGTGTGGGCACTCAACCATCCCGGCAGGGGCGTGGTGGAGCCGGACGACCTCGACCACGAGGAGGTGCTCGCCGCCGCGGAGCCGTACCTTGGCGAGATGGCGGGCGTGTACGGCGACTGGACCCCGCTCCAGGGGCGCGGCGGTCTGTTCCCGGAAGACGTGGACCGCGAGGATCCCTGGCAGTTCGGCAATGTACGGGTGTGCTGAGTGTGTCAGTGAATGCCCCGGGACACGGCAAGGCGCAGCGCAATGAGCAGGACCGAAGCTGAGGCCAGCAGGTGCTTGAGGGTATGCCCGCTCAGCGCTCCTCCGCTCCAGGCAAAGAGCTTCGCGTCCATCCATTCCACGCCCACGGCAGTGCCATAGAGCACCAGTGCGGCAAGCAGCATCCGCGGCGCAGGGGCATGCGGCAGCAGGGTGAGCAGTGCCGCCATGCAGCCGGCCTGGAAGGCGAGGTAGGGCCACAGCGTCTCCGCGCCCCACAGCGGGCTCAGCCCCCACCACAGCGTGGCTGCAAGTCCCAGGGCCACCAGCGCGGGCAGCGTCCAGCGCCGGGCGAGTCCCGTCTCGGCCAGTACCGCGCCCAGCAGGGCCGCGAGGCCCGCAGCGATCGGCAGGCGATCCCACAGCAGGCGGGCATTATCCGGCGCGAGGTGGTACCAAGCTGAGCCTGTGCCCACAGCGACCAAGGCGAGAAAGAACAGTCCGTAGGCTTGCCGGACCAGCCGGTTTCCGGGCGGCTGGATCCGCAGGACGACGAGTCCGAGGACGCCCGTCAGCAGGAAGCTGAGGTTCGAGATCACGTTCAGGCCGTTCGGCAGGCCGAGGATCTCCCGCTGGTCTGCAAAGCGGTGGTAGCCCTGCGGCTGGGGCAGGGCGGGCAGTAAGGCGGCGAACAGCACCAGCGCGCCCAAGGCGAGGGGGATGCTCCAGGGGGGGATGGACTTCATGCCTGGTCGTCCTGCGCCGCCATGCTCCTGAGCAGCCTGCTCAGCGCGCGCGAGGCATTCGAGACCGAGCGCCCGGCGTGACGCACCAGTCCCAGGGTGCGGTGGATGTCCAGGCCCTCGACCGGCACCTCCACCACATCCTCGCCGAGCATCACCCGCGGCAGGGCGCTCCAGCCCAGGCCAATGGCGACCATGGTGCGGATGGTTTCGAGATAGTTGGTCTCGAGGATGACGTCCAGGGCCCCATGCCGTTGCAGGATGGGCGCCTCGATGATGGTGCGGGTGTAGGTGCCGACGGCGGGCAGGATGGCCGGATGTTCCCCCAGTTGCTCGAGTGACACGCTGGTCTGGCCCGCCAGGGGGTGATCGGGGGCGACGGCGATCACGAGCCTGTCCTCCCACAGCGGGATGCACTCGAGCAGGGGCGAGGGGCGCAGCGGCAGGGTGACCACGCCCAGCTCGTACACGCCCCGCTCGACTGCCTGGCAGGCCTGCTCGGAGTCCATGAAGGCAAGGTCCAGGCGCACCCTCCGATAGCCGCGGGTGAAGTCGCGCAGGATCGGCGGCAGGCGGCGCAGGCCGATGTGGTGTGAGGTGACCACCGACAGCGGGCCGCTGATCTCGCTTGAGAGGTTGGCGATGACCTGACGGGTCTCGCGCACATCGCTGAGGATGCGCTCGGCCACGGGGAGCAGGGCGCGACCGGCCTCAGTCAGGGCCACCCGGCGCCCGAGGCGGTCGAACAGCGAAACCCCAAGCTCGCCCTCGAGCTGGGCGATGCGCTTGCTGATGGCCGGCTGGGTTAGGTGCAGCTTCTCTGCGGCCTGCGAGAATGACTCTTTGTCGGCCACCGCAAGGAAGGCGGCGTAGTTAGATATATCCATGGGGAATGGATTCCATGAGGATAATGCATTGGAGTTATGGATAGTCCATTCCTACAATGCCTGCAAGACAATTCGAGGAGGTTGCAGTCATGGCTGCCAGAACGCTTTACGACAAACTCTGGGACATGCACGTGGTGCGTCAGGAAGACGACGGCACCGCGCTGCTCTACATCGACCGCCAGCTCGTGCACGAGGTGACCTCGCCCCAGGCCTTCGAGGGCTTGCGCATGGCGGGTCGCCAGCCGTGGCGGCGCGAGGCGATGCTGGCCGTGCCGGACCACAATGTGCCGACCCTCGGCCGCCGGGATGCGGGCGTGGAGGGGATTGCCGACCCCGTCTCGCGCGAGCAGGTCAGCACGCTGGACAAGAACTGCGCCGAGTTCAAAATCGTCGAGTTCAAGATGAACGACGTCCGTCAGGGCATCGTGCACGTGATCGGTCCGGAGGAGGGGTTCACCCTGCCGGGCATGACCATCGTCTGCGGTGACTCGCACACCTCGACCCACGGTGCGTTCGGCGCGCTGGCCTTCGGCATCGGTACCTCCGAGGTCGAGCATGTGATGGCGACCCAGACGCTGATCCAGAAGAAGGCCAAGAACATGCTGGTGCGCGTCAACGGCCATGTCGGCCCGGGGGTGACCGCCAAGGACATCGTGCTCGCTATCATCGGCAAGATCGGCACCGCGGGCGGCACCGGCTACACCATCGAATTCGCCGGCGAGGCGATCGAGGACCTCTCCGTCGAGGGCCGCATGACCGTCTGCAACATGGCGATCGAGGCCGGGGCGCGTGCGGGCCTGGTGGCCGTGGATGAAAAGACCATCGAGTACGTGCGCGGGCGCCCGTTTGCACCGCAGGGCGAAATGTTCGAGCGCGCCGCGGCCGCCTGGCGTGAGCTGCGTTCCGATGCGGGCGCGCACTTCGACCGTGTGGTTGAGCTGAGCGCCGCCGACATCGTGCCGCAGGTCAGCTGGGGGACCTCGCCGGAGATGGTGGTGCCGGTGTCCGCCGTGGTGCCGAACCCGGATGAGGAGAACGACCCGGTCAAGGCCAACGGCATGCGCAAGGCGCTGGCCTACATGGGCCTTGAGGCCGGCCAGTCCATCGAGTCCATCCCGGTCGACAAGGTGTTCATCGGCTCCTGCACCAACTCGCGCATCGAGGACATCCGTGCTGCCGCCGCCGTGATCAAGGGGCGCAAGAAGGCCGACAGCGTCAAGCTCGCGATGGTCGTGCCGGGCTCCGGCCTGGTGAAAAAGCAGGCCGAGGAGGAGGGGCTGGACAAGGTCTTCATCGAGGCCGGCTTCGAGTGGCGCGAGCCCGGCTGCTCCATGTGCCTGGCGATGAACGCCGATCGCCTGGAGCCGGGCGAGCGCTGCGCCTCCACCTCCAACCGCAACTTCGAGGGCCGCCAGGGGCAGGGCGGGCGCACCCACCTGGTCAGCCCGGCGATGGCCGCCGCCGCCGCGATCGCGGGCCATTTCGTCGACGTGCGGAATTTCTGAGGAGCGTTTAAGACATGCAAGCCTTTACCCAACACACCGGCATCGTCGCGCCGCTCGACCGCCCGAACGTCGATACCGACGCGATCATTCCGAAGCAGTACCTGAAGTCCATCCACCGCACCGGCTTCGGCCCGAATGCGTTCGACGACTGGCGTTACCTCGAGCCGGGCGAGCCGGGCATGGACCACTCCAAGCGCAAGAAGAACCCCGACTTCGTACTCAACCAGCCGCCCTTCGACCGTGCCACCATCCTGTTGGCGCGGGAGAATTTCGGCTGCGGCTCCTCGCGCGAGCATGCGGTCTGGGCCCTCGACCAGTTCGGCTTCCGCGCGGTGATTGCGCCGAGCTTCGCCGACATTTTCTTCAACAATAGCTTCAAGAGTGGTCTTCTTCCCATTGTTCTTCCTGCTGAAACGGTTGATCGATTGTTTAAGGCCGTGGCGGCCAAGCCGGGGCTGGAGCTGACCATCGACCTGGAGAGCAAGACCATCCGTGGCCTGGGCGACGAGGTCATCGAGTTCAATGTCGATGACTTCCGCCGTTACTGCCTGCTGCACGGCCTGGACGACATCGGCCTGACCCTGCGTCATGCCGATGACATCCGCGCCTACGAGAGCCGCCGCAAGGCCGAAGCCCCGTGGCTGTTCTGAGTTGTGAGTTCAATAAAGTTTCATAAGGCATTGAAATGACAAAGCGTGTTCTGGTTCTCCCGGGTGACGGTATCGGTCCGGAGATTGTCGATGAGGCCGTGAAGGTGTTGGATGTGCTGGTCGGCGAGTTTGACCTTGACATCGAGATGGACGAGGGCCTGATCGGTGGAGCGGGCTATGACGCAGCCGGCCATCCCTTCCCGGATGCCACCCGCGAGATGGCCCTCGAGGCTGACGCGATCCTGCTCGGCGCCGTCGGCGGCCCGCAGTACGACAACCTGGAGCGCGCCCTGCGTCCGGAGCGCGGCCTGCTCGGCATCCGCTCTGCCCTCGGCCTGTTTGCCAACCTGCGTCCGGCCATCCTCTATCCGCAGCTGGCCTCCGCCTCCACCCTCAAGCCGGAGGTGGTGGCCGGGCTCGATATCCTGATCGTGCGCGAGCTGACCGGCAGCATCTACTTCGGTCAGCCGCGCGGCATCCAGGTCAACGACAAGGGCGAAAGGGAAGGCTTCAACACCATGCGCTACTCGGAATCCGAGATCGAGCGCATTGGTCGCGTAGCCTTCGAGGCGGCGATGAAGCGCAACAAGAAGGTTTGCTCGGTCGACAAGGCCAACGTGCTGGAGACCTCCGAGCTGTGGCGCGAGGTCATGGAGCGCGTGGCGAAGGACTACCCGGAGGTCGAGCTGTCCCACATGTACGTCGATAATGCCGCCATGCAGCTGGTGCGCGCGCCCAAGCAGTTCGACGTGATGGTGACCGAGAACATGTTCGGCGACATCCTCTCCGACGAGGCCTCCATGCTGACCGGTTCGATCGGCATGCTGCCCTCCGCCTCGCTCAACGGCTCCAACCAGGGGCTGTACGAGCCCAGCCACGGCTCCGCGCCGGACATCGCGGGCCAGGGCATCGCCAACCCGCTCGCCACCATCCTCTCCGCGGCCATGATGCTGCGCTACAGCCTTGGGCGCGCGGATCTGGCCGACCGCATCGAGCGCGCCGTGTCCGTGGTCCTCGACCAGGGGCTGCGTACGCGCGACATCATGGAGGCGGGCATGACGGAGGTTTCCACATCCATCATGGGCGATGCTATCGTTGCGGCCTTGCGTCAAGGTTGATATGCGCCTGAAGCGTGCCTAAGAAGCTGATCATCACCCTCTCCAGCGCCCGCGGAGCGCGGCAGCTCGCGCTGCACGTGGCCGTGGTGCGCCTGGTGGCGGGGGTGGTCCTGGTCGCGATGCTCGCTCTGCTGGGGGGCGTGGTGTTGGTCGGCTGGCTTGGCAAGACCGTGGGCACCCTGCAGGCCGAGATCGCGACCTACGAGGCGCGCAAGGAGGCGGCCATCGCGGATTATCAGCGCGCGCTGGAGGCGCAGAACCAGCAGGTGCTGACGTTGTCCGAGTTGCTGCGCTCCAAGGCGGGCGAGGTCGACCAGTTGCAGAGTGCCTATTCCAGGCTGGCCGGCGAGTTCGATCTGCCGTTCGAGGTGGGGAAGGGCCTGCCCGGGGAGACCCTGGACCAGGTCGACGTAACCTTGGCGGAACGCCGGGTGATGCTCGGCCGTATCCCCAGCGGGTTCCCGGTGCAGGACTTCACCTTCTCGGATGGCTTCGGCTGGCGCACCCATCCCGTGACGGGGCAGCGCAAGCACCATGACGGAGCGGATCTGTCCGCGCCAGCCGGAACACCGGTCTACGCGCCTGCCGATGGCGTGGTGATCTTTTCAGGCTATGACCATAGCGGCTATGGCAACCTGCTCGTCATAGCTCACGGCTATGGCTTCAGCAGTGCCTACGGCCACCTGCAGAAGTCGGACGTCAGGGTGGGCGAGGTCGTGTTCCGGGGGCAGCAGATAGCCCGCGTGGGCAACAGCGGGTCCAGCACGGGGCCTCATCTGCATTACGAGGTGCGCTTCCTTGAGCAGCCGCTGAATCCCCGTCCCTTCATGGACTGGAACGAGCGGGATTTCTCTTCGATTGCCCACAGCGTGAGGAATGTTCCTTGGGCCTCGCTGGCCGAGCTGGTGCATCAGGAGGTGCGGCTGATGGCGGGACGTTCCTCGTCGGAGATATCCCGAGTCGAGGCCAACTGAGGGTGATGGTCGAGCGTATGTCGCCTTGCCATGGCGGTTAGCGACTGCTTCCGAATTCGTTACATGTATTGAGGTGATTGATCATGAGTCGTGTGTTTGATGTCGCCGTCGTGGGCGCCACCGGTGCGGTCGGCGAGACCATGCTGTCGATCCTGGCCCAGCGCAAGTTCCCGGTCGGCAAGGTGTATGCATTGGCTTCCGAGCGTTCGGCGGGCAAGCGCGTGCAGTTCGGCGATAAGTACCTGACGGTTGAGAACCTGGCGGACTTCGATTTCTCCAAGGTGCAGATCGGCCTGTTCTCACCGGGCGCCTCGGTGTCCGCCGTGTATGCGCCCAAGGCCGCGGCTGCAGGCTGCGTGGTGATCGACAACACCTCCCAGTTCCGCTATGACGACGACATCCCGCTGGTCGTGCCGGAGGTCAACCCGCACGCCGTGGCGCAGTACAAGAACCGCGGCATCATCGCCAACCCCAACTGCTCCACCATCCAGATGCTGGTGTCGCTCAAGCCCATCCATGACGCGGTCGGCATCGAGCGCATCAACGTCGCCACCTACCAGGCCGTATCCGGCACCGGCAAAGAGGCGATCGAGGAGCTGGCCAGCCAGACCGCCAACCTGCTCAACGGCAAGCCCATCAAGGCCGAGGTCTATCCCAAGCAGATCGCCTTCAACGTCATCCCGCAGATCGACGTCTTCATGGACAACGGCTACACCAAGGAAGAGATGAAGATGGTGTGGGAGACCAAGAAGATCATGGGGGACGACTCCATCCTGGTGAACCCCACCTGCGTGCGTGTACCGGTGTTCTACGGTCACTCCGAGGCCGTGCACATCGAGACGCGCGAGAAGATCACCGCCGAGCAGGCGCGCGAGTTGCTGCGCAAGGCCCCGGGTGTCGAGGTGCTGGACGAGCACGTGCCGGGCGGCTACCCGACCGCGGTGACCGAGGCCGCCAACCACGATGCGACCTACGTCGGCCGCATCCGCGAGGATGTCTCCCACCCGCGCGGCCTGAACCTGTGGGTCGTCTCGGACAATGTGCGCAAGGGCGCAGCGCTCAACAGCGTGCAGATCGCCGAGCTCCTGATCCGGGATTACCTGTAAGCTTTCCTGCGCCGGCGTGGTGATGGGCCGGCACTCAGGCGGGTGAAAAAGGTTGTGGAATCCACCCAACCGCGATTATTTTGTGGGAACCTCGGGAAACGCCATGCATGGCGCCTTTCGGGGTGCTCTCGTGGTTGAGACTTCAGCATGAAGTCGCTGTCTGCGGGGCCCGAGAGTTCTATCCAACATCCTGGGCGGTGTGGAACACCGTCCCCTTGGAGACACGACATGCGGAAACTGGCCCTTGCGCTTGCATGCGCCTCGATTCTCGGAACATCGAACGCCCAGGCTATGGGGCTGGGGGAGATGGCGGTTCGCTCTTATCTTAACCAGCCATTGCTCGCCGAAATTCCCCTTGTCGATGTTTCGGCCCAGGATCTGGAGGGCATCCGTGTCCGCCTGGCCAGCGCGCAGGCCTTCGAGCGCCAGGGTTTTTCCCTGAGCGCCGTGTCGGGGCGCATCCAGGTCCAGCTCCAGGGGGGCAAACGACCGCATGTGGTACTGACCTCCAAGACCCCGATCCATGATCCGGTGCTGGGGGTGGTGCTGGAGCTGGAGGGGCCGGACGGACTCATCCAGCGGGGCTATGACATCCTGCTCGACCCCGTCAGCTACCGCGCCCCGCAGCAACCCGTGCTGCCGCCCGTGAGCGGGCGGAGTGCTGCATCGGCCGCCCCCGTCCCCGACGTGGCCCTTCAAGGAGGCGTGGAGGACGGGCGTTACAGGGTGCGCGGCGGCGACACCCTTTGGCGCATCGCCTATAACCTGCGCCCGGAGGGGGTGAGCACCGAGCAGATGATGGCAGCTCTGCGCGAGGCCAATCCCAAGGCGTTCGTTGATCCGGGCAGGAACGAGACGCTCCTCTCCGGCGCGGTCCTGCGTATTCCCGACACCGAGGAGATCCTCCGGGCAAGGGCGCGGAGGCAAGAGGCCCCTGTTGCTCAAAAGGCGCCAGCCGAAGCCGTGGTGCCCGCCGCCAAGGCGGTCGAGAGCGTAGCCGAACCCAAGGTGGCGATCGTGGCGCCTGCCCAGCCGGTGCCGGTCGTCGCCGCCCCCGTGGTGGGCGAGGTAGTCAGCCCGCCCGTGACGGCCTCGGAGCCGGCGGGCGTGGCCGGCGGCGAACCCGTCCAGATGCAGGAACAGCTCGAGGCAGCGAAGGTCGAGAAGGAGAAGCTGCTTGAGCGCCTGGGGGCGGTCGAGGGGCAGATGAAGAAGATGGAGGAGCTGCTGCGTCTCAAGGACGAGCAGATCAAGCAGCTGGAGCAGCTTCTGCAGGCGGCCGCGCCTGGTTCGGAAAAGACTGCTCCGGTCGAGGTGAAGGAATCCCGGCAGCCGGTAGCAGCGCCCTCGCAGCCCGAGGAGAAGGGTGGCTTGCTGGCTGCTATGACCCATCCCGTTATGCTCGGTGCGGGGGGAGTGGGCGCCTTGTTGCTGGCCTTGCTGATCGGCCGTCTGCGTCGTCGTCGCGAGGAGGCGCTGGCTCAGGTCGCACCGGTGGCTCGGCCCGAGGCGCCGGCTCCGGTCGCTGAGGCCGCCCCCATGGCGGCCGTTGCAGGGGCCGCTGCGGGCGGAGCGGTGGCGGCGACCCTGGCGGAAGAGGAGGCTTCCGGGGCGGCGATCGATCCGGTGCAGTCGGTCCTCGAGGAGGTGGATGTCATGCAGGCCTACGGGCTGCATGACCGGGCTCGCGAGGTGCTTGACGAGGCCATTGCGCGCATGCCCGAGGCCGATGTCCTGCAGGCACGTCGTGTTCGCTTGTTCCACGAGATGGGGGCGCGGGATGAGTTCCTGCGTGCCGCCGAGGCCTACCGCGCCACGCATCCCGCCGAGGATGACCCGCACTGGGCCGCCATCCAGGCTATCGGCGTGGCAGCCTATGCCGACGCCCCCCTGTTCGGTGGCTCCGGTGTCGTCCAGCCTGAAACCTCGGGCGAGGCTGTCCACGAGTCTCGGGCCGAGACCGTCGCAGCGCTCCATCCTCCCTTCGTCCTGCCCGAGGCAGTAACCGAGGTCGAGCCGGCGGCCGTCATCCAGGCGGGGGATGTGGCGCTCGAATTGCCGACGGTGTCCGAATCCGTCGAGACGCCCCCTGCGGAGATCGGTGCGCCGGAACAGCCCGCCCAGGAGGAGGCGAGCATCGAACCCCTGTCGCTGGAACAGCCCGCCCTTGAGTTGGGCGAGACCAGGGGAACCGAGGCGCCCCGGGCCGTCGAGCCCGAGCCGCTCCCTGTTTTCGACCTGCAGGCCCTGTCGCTCGAACCCGCCGTGGCGGAGGTGCCGTCTCCGGCGCCGGTGGCCGGAGAGACGCCGGTTCTGCCGGAGGTGGCCAGCCCCGAGGTTCCGCCGATGCCGGCCGCGGAGGCGCCGGTCATGGCCGAGATGGCTGCCGAGGGGGCCATCAGCGAGGACGACCTGATGCTGCTGGGGTTGGATGCCGCCAGCATCGAGGCCCAGCCGCTGGATCTTCCCAGCTTGCCCGCGAGCGAGGAGCCGCCGGCGGTTCTCCCGCTCCCGGTGGAGGAGCTCGCCGCGCCGACAGGGGATGCGCCCGCCACACCGGTCGCGATGCCGGCGGCCTCCTTCGATGAGCGCGCGGTCAAGCTGGATATGGCGCAGGCCCTCGTCGATCTGGGCGATCTCGACGGGGCGCGTGGCATGCTGGAGGAGATTATCTCCACCCGGGACGACGAGCTGTCCGAGCGTGCCCGCGAGATGCTTGAGCGCACCGCCGATTGATCCGTCCCTTCATCCTTTCCTTTGCCAGCCCTCGGGCTGGCTTTTGTGTTTTTGAGTCATGAGAATCGCCCTCGGCATCGAATATCAGGGCACGCGCTACCACGGCTGGCAGAGGCAGGCCGCCGTGGACAGCATCCAGGCCCGTCTTGAGGCTGCCATTTCAAGCGTTGCGGCGCATCCCATCGAGCTGGTCTGCGCTGGACGGACCGACCGCGGGGTGCATGCGACCGTGCAGGTGGCCCACTTCGAGACCACGGCGGTGCGCGAGCCCCATGCCTGGCAGCTGGGCACCCTCGCCAACCTGCCCGAGGACATCGGGGTGCTCTGGGTGAAGCCGGTGGGGGAGGGCTTCCATGCCCGTTTCTCGGCCACGGCCCGGCAGTACCGCTACGTCATCTACAACCGCCTCAACCGTCCGGGCTTGTTGCACGGGCGGGTGACCTGGCAGCGCAAACCGCTGGATGCCGGGCTCATGCATGAGGCGGCCCAGCACCTCTTGGGCACGCACGACTTCACGAGCTTCCGCGGCAAGGACTGCCAGGCCAAAAGCCCGGTGCGCACCCTCGAGTGGATCCGCGTGACCCGCGAGGGGGATTACCTCTACCTCGACGTGCGGGCCAACGCCTTCCTGCATCACATGGTGCGCAATATCGCCGGGACTCTGATGCAGGTGGGGATGGGGCTCAAGCCGCCCGAATGGGTGGTGGGGGTGCGCGACGCCTGCCTGCGCGAGGCGGCTGGATTCACCGCCCCGGCCGACGGCCTGTACCTCGTGCACGTCCAGTATCCGGAGGAGCATGGCCTGAGGCTTGCGCCGCGCCTGCCGGTTTTCTACTGAGTGCGTCCGTGCTCTGTTACCATTACGGTTTATGTCGCCCCCATCCCATCACCGCACCCGCATCAAGATCTGCGGCATCACCCGTCCCGAGGATGCCCTCGAGGCCGCGCGTCTTGGCGCGGACGCCGTGGGTCTCGTGCTCTATCCGCCCAGTCCGCGCGCGATCGATGTCGTGCGCGCCGCGCGCATCCGCGACGTGCTGCCGCCGTTCGTGCAGCCGGTCGCCCTGTTCGTGGATCCTGCCGAGGCCGAGGTCGAGGCAGTGCTGAAGCTGATCCCCGAGGTCATGCTGCAGTTCCACGGCAGCGAAACACACGAGTTCTGCGCCTCCTTCGGGCGCCCGTATCTCAAGGCCCTGCCGATGGGCAAGGGGGGCGATCCGGTCAACGAGGCCGCCCGCCATGCGCGGGCCAGCGGCTTCTTGCTCGACAGTCATGATGCGGGTGGGGTGGGGGGAACCGGCCATGCCTTCGACTGGTCGACCATACCATCCCTGGATCGCCCCATCGTGCTCGCCGGGGGGCTGCGCCCCGAGAACGTGGGCGAGGCCGTGCGCGGGGTACGCCCGTGGGCGGTGGATGTCAGTTCGGGCGTCGAGCGCGCCCCAGGAATCAAGGATCCCGCCAGGATGGCCGCATTCATCAACGAGGTTCGCCATGCCGACCGCAGCGATTGACTTTAACCAATACCCTGACGAGCACGGCCATTTCGGCCCCTACGGCGGCATCTTCGCCCCCGAGACCCTGATGGCGCCCCTGGAGGAGCTGGCCGAGGCCTATGCGCGGGTCAAAAACGACCCGGCCTTCCAGGCCGAGCTCGATGCCGACCTTGCGGACTATGTCGGCCGTCCGAGCCCGCTCTATCTTGCGAAGCGCATGACCGAGGAGCTTGGCGGGGCGAAGATCTACCTCAAGCGCGAGGACCTCAACCACACCGGCGCGCACAAGGTCAACAACACCATCGGCCAGGCCCTGCTGGCCAAGCGCCTGGGCAAGACGCGCATCATCGCCGAGACCGGCGCCGGCCAGCACGGCGTGGCCTCGGCCACCGTGGCCGCGCGCCTGGGGCTGGAGTGTGTGGTGTACATGGGCGCGGACGACGTGGTGCGCCAGGCGCCGAACGTCGCGCGCATGAAGATGCTTGGCGCCACCGTGGTGCCGGTCACCTCCGGCACCCGCACCCTCAAGGATGCCCTCAACGAGGCCATGCGCGACTGGGTGACGAATGTGGACAACACCTTCTACATCATCGGCACCGTCGCCGGGCCCCACCCGTACCCGATGCTGGTGCGCGACTTTCAGGCCGTGATCGGCCGCGAGGCACGCCGCCAGTGCCTCGAGAAGGAAGGCCGCCTGCCGGATGCGCTGGTCGCCTGTGTCGGTGGCGGCTCGAATGCCATCGGTCTGTTCCACCCCTTCCTTGGCGACGAGTCAGTCAAACTGTACGGCGTGGAGGCAGGTGGCAAGGGGCTGGAGACCGGCGAGCACGCCGCGCCGCTGTGCGCCGGCCGCCCGGGCGTGCTGCACGGCAACCGCACCTACCTGATGGAAGATGAGAACGGCCAGATCATCGGCACCCATTCCATCTCCGCCGGGCTCGATTACCCGGGCGTGGGCCCCGAGCACGCCTGGCTCAAAGATACCGGCCGCGCCAACTATGTGGCGATCACCGATGACGAGGCGCTGGAGGGCTTCCGCATGCTGACCCGCACCGAGGGCATCATCCCGGCGCTGGAGTCCAGCCATGCCATTGCCTACGCGATGAAGCTCGCCCCGACCATGGATAAGGATGCGATCATCATCGTCAACCTCTCCGGTCGCGGCGACAAGGACATGAATACCATCGCCCGCATCGAAGGCTTCGAGTTCTGACCATGAGCCGTATTGCTTCCCGTTTTGCCGAACTGCGCGCGGCCAACCGCGCCGCGCTGATCCCCTACATCACTGCTGGCGACCCGCATCCGGACCAGACGGTGGGCCTCATGCACCACCTGGTCGCCCAGGGGGCGGACCTTCTGGAACTGGGCGTGCCGTTCTCCGATCCCATGGCCGACGGGCCGGTGATCCAGCGCGCCACCGAGCGTGCGCTGGCCCATCACGTGTCCATGCATGACGTGCTGGCCATGGTGCGCGCCTTCCGCCAGACCGACACCAGCACGCCCGTCATCCTGATGGGCTACCTCAACCCGATCGAGGTGCTGGGCTACGAAGCCTTCGCCCGCGCGGCGGCCGAGGCCGGCGTGGATGGGGTGCTGACCGTGGACATGCCGCCCGAAGAGACCGCAGGCTACAACGAGGCCCTGCAGGCCGCTGGCCTCGACCGCATTTTCCTCGTCTCGCCGACCACCCCGGCGCGCCGGGTCAAGGCGATCGCGCAAAAGGGGAGTGGTTTCGTCTATTACGTCTCGCTCAAGGGGGTGACCGGCGCGAAGACCCTGGACGTGGCCGACGTGGAGCATCATCTCGCCGTCCTGCGCACCCAGATCGAGCTGCCGCTGGGCGTCGGCTTCGGTATCCGCGACGCGGTGTCCGCCGGTCAGGTCGCACGCATCGCCGATGCGGTGGTCGTGGGTTCCGCCCTCGTGCACCTGATTGAACAGCAGCAGAATGACCCGCAGGCCATGCGCCAGGCCGTGGGTGCCCTGGTGGCCGAGATGCGTGCCGCCATGAACCAGGCGCGTAGCGGAGGCGTTTGCGCATGAGCTGGATCCAGAAACTTCTCCCATCTCGCATCCGCATCGAAGGGGCGGCCAAGAAGGCCATCCCCGAGGGGCTGTGGATCAAGTGCGATGCCTGCGGCTCGGTGCTCTACAGCGCCGAGCTGGAGCGCAACCTGCAGGTGTGCCCGAAGTGCGGCCACCACATGCGCATCGGCATCCGCAAGCGCCTGGATCACTTCCTCGATCCGGAGCCGCGTGAGGAGATCGCCCCCAACCTCGAGCCGGTCGACGTGCTCAAGTTCCGCGACCAGAAGAAATACAAGGACCGTATCACCCAGGCGCAGCGCGCCACCGGCGAGAAAGACGCCTTCATCGCCATCAAGGGGCGCGTGCTCGGTGTGCCGCTGATCGCCTCCGGTTTCGAGTTTGCCTACATGGGCGGCTCGATGGGCGCGGTGGTGGGCGAGAAGTTCGTCCGCGCCGCCAACCGTGCGTTGGAGGAGAAGATCCCGCTGGTGACCTTCACCGCCTCAGGCGGGGCGCGGATGCAGGAGGCCCTGTTCTCGCTGATGCAGATGGCCAAGACCTCCGCGGCGCTCACCCGTCTCTCTAAGGCCGGGGTGCCCTACATCGTGGTGCTCACCGACCCGACCATGGGCGGCGTATCCGCGAGCTTTGCCATGTTGGGCGACGTGCAGATCGCCGAACCGAATGCCCTGATCGGCTTTGCGGGTCCGCGCGTGATCGAGCAGACGGTGCGCGAGAAGCTGCCGGAGGGCTTCCAACGCAGCGAGTTCCTGCTTGCCCATGGCGTGGTGGACATGATCGTGCCGCGCAACGAGCAGCGCGAGACCATCGCCCGTATCGTCAGCATGCTGCAGCGGCGCCCGGCCCCCGTCGCCTCCTGATCCTGATCTTCAGCCGTCCATGTTCCACGCCGAGACCCTGGCCGAGTGGCTGCGCTTCCTCGAGGCCCAGCACCCCCGGGGGGAGGCGGGCATTGAGCTCGGGCTCGAGCGGGTGGGGCAGGTGCTGGCGGCGATGGGGCTCTCCTCACGCCTGCCTTTCCCGGTCGTCACCGTCGCGGGGACCAATGGCAAGGGCTCGTCGGTGGCCATGCTGGAGGCCGTGCTGGTCGCCGCCGGCCACCGGGTGGGGGCTTATACCTCGCCACATCTTTTGCGCTACAACGAGCGCGTCCGGCTGGACGGCCATCCCGTCGCGGATGAGATCCTGGTGCGCGGCTTCGCGCGGGTCGAGGCCGCGCGCGGCGGGATCCCGCTGACCTACTTCGAGTTCGGCACCCTCGCCGCGCTGGCCGTCTTCCTCGAGGCCGGAGTCGATGCGGCCATCCTCGAGGTGGGGCTCGGCGGCCGGCTGGATGCGGTCAATGTCGTCGATGCCGATGCCGCGCTGATCACCAACGTCGCGCTCGATCACGTCGAGTGGCTGGGCGAGGACCGCGAAGCCATTGGCCGGGAGAAGGCGGGTATCCTGCGCGCCGGGCAGTGGGCCGTGATTGCTGAGGCCGATCCTCCGCGCAGCGTGCTCGCCCAGGCCGAGGGGCTGGGTTTGCGCCCCTGGCGGCGCGGCAGCGATTTCGACCTTGCTCGTGGTGAGGCGGGCTGGATATGGACAGGGCCGGAGGGACGGTATGCGCTCCCGCTCCCGGCCCTGGCCGGGGCGCATCAGCTCGACAATGCCGCGGGGGTGGTGATGCTGCTCGAAGGCTTGCGCGGGCGCCTGCCCTGGACGATCGAGCACCTGCGTGCCGGTCTGGGCACGGTCCGCCATGCGGGGCGTTTGCAATGCCTGGAGCAGGCTGGTGTCCCCGTGTGGATCGACGTGGCGCACAATCCCGCGGGGGTCGAAGCCCTGGCGCGGGCCATAGGGGAGCGGCCCGCGGCTGGCCGTACCCTCGCGGTGTTCTCGGCCCTGGCCGATAAGGACGCCGGGGGCATGGCGCGTGCGCTCGCCGGGCAGGTCGATGCCTGGTACGTGGCAGGTCTGCCGGGCCCGCGCGGACGTGAGGCCGATGCCCTGGCCCATCGACTTCGGCAGGCTGGGCTGCCTGTGGCCGGAGCGTGGCCACGGCCGGCCATGGCGTATAATGCGGCCATGGACGAGGCCGGGGCGGGTGATCGGCTGCTCGTCTTCGGTTCCTTCCTGTGCGTGGCGGACATTCTCGACCACATCCATCCTTCGGATCCTGAGGCCTAACGTGGATCGTGTGTTGCTGAAGCGGCTGCTTGGAGCAGGGGTCATCGTGGCCCTGGCGGTGATCGTGCTGCCGTTCTTCCTGCAGGGGGAGGGCTACAAGGCCGCCCTGCGCACCGATATTCCCGCCCGTCCACAACCGCCCCAGCCGCTGGACACTGCCAGCCGCGAGCCTCCCGCGGAGGTGCGCGAGCTGTTGGAGCCGCCGCCCCCCCTCCCCATGGCGCAGGCTTCGGTACCCCGTACCGAGCCCGCCCAGGAGGCCGCGGACGCCGGGGCCGCCAAGCCGGTCCCGAAGCCCGCCGCGCCTCCAGTGCCCGAGGTCAAGCCCGCGCCCAAGCCGGCCCCCACGCCCCAGGCCACGACGGCCAAGCCTGCGTCTGAAGCCAGCAAACCCGAGGTGGTGCCCAACGCTGCGGTCAAGCCGGCTGCCCCGTCTGCCCAGCCTCCGCTGGCGGCCGCCAAGCCTCAGCCGGGCGGGGTGTGGATGATCCAACTCGGCAGCTTCAGCGCCGAGTCGAATGCCCAGCAGCTGCGTGGCCAGGTGCAGCGCGTGGGCATTCCCTGCCAGATCGAGCCACTGGATATCGAAGGCCGCAAGGTATGGCGCGTGCGCGCCGGCCCCTTTGCCAGCCAGGCCGAGGCGGATGCGGCATTGAAACGCCTGCAGGGTGGCCTCAAGCTTGGCGGCATGGTGATGCAGGTCCGTTGACCCGCTCCCACCCTCATTGCCTCGGGATCTCATGAACGACATTGCCCCTGATTACCCGCCCGTTGCGGATTTTGCGCTCCATGATGGCGGTAGTGCCCGCCAGCACGACCGCAAGCTGAGCGCCCTGCGCGCGCCTCCACACTCGATGGAGGCCGAGCTGTCTGTGCTCGGTGGCCTGATGCTGGACCCTGACGCCTGGGAGCGCGTCGCCGACCGCATCACCGAGGACGACTTCTACCGCCGCGACCACCGCCTGATCTTCCGCGCGCTGCAGTCACTCGCCGATGCCGACCAGCCGCGCGACGTGGTCACGGTGGCGGAGTGGCTGGACAAGCACGCCCTGCTGGACGACGTCGGCGGCCTGGCCTACCTCGGCCGGGTGGCGGCCGACACCCCGACCGCAGCGAACATCGTCGCCTATGCCGATATCGTGCGCGAGCACGCCATCAAGCGGCAGCTGATCGAGGTCGGCACCGGCATCGCCCAGAGTGCCTACCAGCCCGACGGGCGCGACAGCCGCCAGCTGCTGGAGGAGGCCGAGCAGAAGGTGTTCCAGATTGCCGAGCAGGGCAGCCGCCAGCGCAAGGGATTCGCCCCGATCAAGGGCCTGCTCACCCAGGCGGTCGAGCGCATCCAGACCCTGTACGAGCAGGACGAGCCGATCACCGGCCTGCCGACCGGCTTCGACGACTTTGACACCATGACCTCGGGCCTGCAGAAGGGGGACCTTGTGATCGTGGCCGGGCGTCCGTCGATGGGCAAGACCACATTTGCGATGAACATCGGCGAAAATGCTGCGATCCGCACCAAGAAGCCGGTCGCCGTGTTCTCCATGGAGATGCCTGGCGAGCAGCTCGCGCTGCGCATGATGTCCTCGCTCGGCCGCATCGACCAGCACCGCGTGCGCACCGGCAAGCTCGAGGACGAGGACTGGCCGCGCCTGACCTCGGCCGTGGTGATGCTGTCCGAGGCGCCGATCTTCATTGACGACACCCCCGCGCTCAGCCCGACCGAGCTGCGCGCACGCGCCCGCCGCCTGAAAAAGGAGCATGGCCTGGGGCTGATCATCATCGACTACCTGCAGCTGATGCAGGTGCCGGGCAACAGCGAGAACCGCACCGCCGAGATCTCCGAGATTTCCCGCTCGCTCAAGGCTCTGGCCAAGGAGCTGGAGGTGCCAGTGATCGCGCTGTCGCAGCTCAACCGTTCGCTCGAACAGCGGCCGAACAAGCGGCCGGTGATGTCCGACCTGCGTGAATCGGGCGCGATCGAGCAGGATGCTGACCTGATCGTGTTCATCTACCGCGACGAGGTCTATCATCCCGACAGCGCGGACAAGGGGGTGGCCGAGATCATCATCGGCAAGCAGCGTAACGGCCCGATCGGCACGGTGCGCCTGACCTTCCTCGGCAAGTACACCCAGTTCGCCAATTACACCCCCGAGGTCTATTCCAGCGGGGATTACGCGTGAGCCATGCTCTCCGTGCTGCGCAGGCCCGCATCGACCTCGAGGCCCTGCGCCACAACTTCGGCGTGCTGCGGGGAGCAGCGGACGGCGCGAAGGTCTTTCCCGCGCTCAAGGCGGACGCCTACGGCCATGGCATGCTCGCCTGCGCCCAGGCCCTGCGCGAGCTGGCCGACGGCTTCGTGGTGGCGACCCTGGGCGAGGCCGAGGCCCTGCGCAAGGCCGGCCTCACCCAGCGGATTATGGTTCTGCAGGGCTTTGCCTCGCTGGCCGAGGCTCGGCAGGCGGCGCGCCTGATGCTGGAGCCGGTCGTGCACCAGTCCTGGCAGGTCGAGCTGCTGGAGAGCGGCCATACCGGCCTGCCGCTGCGGGTCTGGCTCAAGATCGACACCGGCATGCACCGCATGGGGATCGAGCCGGAGCAGGCCGGGGAGCTCCATGCCCGCCTTGTGGCGAGCGGCCGGCTGCGCGGTGCGCCAGGGCTGATGACCCATTTTGCCTGTGCCGACGAGGCCGACCCTGCAGCTACCCGGCGCCAGATTGAGGTGTTTCACCAGGCCACCGAAGGGCTGGAGGGCGAGCGCAGCCTGTCCAATTCGGCCGGGCTGCTCGGCGGCTTTGATGCTGGTGGCGACATCGTGCGTCCCGGCATCGCCCTCTATGGCGGCAACCCCTTCGTGTACGGACAGGCGGCCGACCACGGCCTGCGTCCGGTCATGACCCTCACCACCCGTCTGCTGGCGGTCAAGCAGCAGCCCGCCGGCGCGGCCATTGGCTACGGCGCCACCTGGACCTGCCCCGAGGACATGCCGGTCGGCATTGCCGCCATCGGCTACGGCGACGGCTACCCGCGCCGCACACCGGCGGGCGCCCCGGTGCTGGTCAACGGCCAGCGTGCCGCCATCATCGGGCGGGTATCGATGGACCTCATCACCCTTGATCTGCGCGGCATCGAGGCCCGCCCGGGCGATCCGGTCGAACTGTGGGGAGCTGGCTTGCCGATAGACGAGGTGGCGCGCAGCATCGGCACCATCAGCTACGACCTTGCCTGTGCCGCAGGTGCGCACGTGGCGCGTACTTACCTCACCTAGCAGCAGGCCGTTGAAAAAACCTTTCAACGGCCTGTTAACGCAAGCCATGGAAGGCTTGCACGCAGATCAATCACGGTAAGTGATTGATCTGCGGAGCGCGTCGCGGACATGTGCCGCGACGTCGCGAGTTGAAAAAGGGCAGGAAGCCCTTTTTTCAACAGCTGCTAGGTGCCTCTCCTCACGGTTCCGGCTGCAGGATGAGGGCCTTTTCCAGGCGTTGCTTCCCCCGCAGCAGAGTGAGGTGGAGGGTGTCGCCAATCTTGAATTCATCCAAGCGCCTGAGCAGGGCGTTGACGGAAGCCACCGGCTTGTCCTCCACAGCAACGATGATGTCCCCCGGGACGATCTCCCCGTTGGGGGTGATCGATGCCCCGAGCAGACCCGCGGCCTCGGCCGCGCTCCCCGGAGCGACTCCGAGGATCACCACACCCTCCACCCCGAGCGCCTGGGTCAGTCGTTGGTTCAGCTCCTCGTTTGCCCGGATGCCCAGCGCGGGGCGGAGATAGCGTCCGTGACGGATGAGCTGGGGTACCACACGGTTGACGGTATCCACCGGTACCGCAAAGCCAATCCCTGCATAGGCCCCGCTGGGACTGTAAATGGCCGTGTTGATGCCGATCAACCGCCCCGCCGAATCCAGCAGCGGGCCGCCGGAGTTGCCGGGATTGATCGCCGCATCGGTCTGGATCAGATGCTCCATGGCGGTCCCCGCATCCGTGGTCAGTGAGCGGTCGAGCGCGGAGACGATGCCGGTGGTGAGCGTCCAGTCGAGACCGAAGGGGTTGCCGATGGCAAAGACCTTCTGGCCCACCCGCAGGTCGTGACTCTCGCCCAGCGGAATGGGGGCAGGACGCTGCTGGCCAAGGCCGATGCGCAGCACCGCAAGATCGTGCGCAGGGCTGGCCCCGACCAGGGACGCCCTCAGCTGGCGGCCGTCAGCCAGCCGCACCCACGCCTCGCTGGCGCCCTGGATGACATGGAAGTTGGTGACCACGTGCCCGGCGTCATCCCAGAGAAAGCCGGAGCCCGTGCCGCGCGGCACGGAAAAGATGTTGCGGGTCCAGAGGTCCTGCACCTGCTCGCGCGTGGTGATGAACACCACCGACTCGCGTGCCTTTTCGAACAGCTCGATGGTCGCCGCCTCGTCGGCGGCAAGATCACCGCGTGGGGTGACGACGCGGGGCTCGGCGCTCGGGGCATCGCGCCAGGGGGCGAAGGGGAGCTGCCAGAGCAGCAGGGCGAGGATGAGCAGAAGCAGCAGCCCGAGCAGGAAACCGCTCGGGCGGGAGGGGGATGGCGACATGGCGAGGCCCTACGGAGCAAGAAGCCTCGATTTTATCGCCATCAAACGGGCTTTGCCGGGGTGGGGATGCCCCTGTTTCTCAGCCGCTGCGCGGCGCTCACCATGTTGGCAAGACCCGCCTCGGTCTCCGCCCAGCCGCGGGTCTTCAGCCCGCAGTCGGGGTTGACCCACAGGTTCTTGAGCGGGATGACCTCGCAGGCCTTGCGCAGCAGGCGTTCCATCTCCTCCACGCTCGGCACCCGCGGCGAGTGGATGTCCCACACCCCGGGACCGATCTCGTTGGGATAGGCGAAGGCGCCAAAGCCCTTGAGCAGTTCCATATCCGAGCGCGAGGTCTCGATGGTGATGACATCGGCGTCCAGCGCGGCGATGGCGGGCAGGATGTCGTTGAACTCCGAGTAGCACATGTGGGTGTGGATCTGGGTGGCATTCGCCACCGCCGAGGCGCTGATGCGGAAGCACCGTCCGGCCCAGTCGAGGTAGTCCTGCCATTGGGCGCGGCGCAGCGGCAGCCCCTCGCGGAAGGCCGGCTCGTCGATCTGGATGATGCGGATGCCGGCGCGCTCCAAGTCCGCCACCTCGTCACGGATGGCGAGAGCGATCTGCTCGCAGGTGGTCTTACGCGGCTGGTCGTCGCGCACGAAGGACCATTGCAGGATGGTCACCGGTCCCGTCAGCATGCCTTTCATGGGTTTTTCGGTGAGGGATTGGGCGAACGTCGTCCAGCCGACGGTCATGGAGGTGGGGCGGCTGACATCGCCAAAGATGACCGGTGGCTTGACGCAGCGTGAGCCGTAGGACTGCACCCAGCCATGGCGGGTGAAGGCGAAACCGGCCAGCTGCTCACCAAAATATTCCACCATGTCGTTGCGCTCCGGCTCGCCGTGGACGAGCACGTCCAGGCCGAGGGCCTCCTGCTTCTGCACCACCTGGGCGATTTCCTCCTTCATGCGCGCCTCGTAGGCCGCTTGGTCCAGTTCGCCGCGTTTGAAGGCGGCGCGGGCCTTGCGCAGTTCCTGGGTCTGCGGGAAGGAGCCGATGGTGGTGGTGGGGAGTAAAGGCAGGCCCAGGGCGGCATGTTGCAGGCGCTGGCGCTCGGCAAAGGGGGCGGCGCGACGGTCGGCATCTTCGGGCAGGGCAGCCAGGCGTGCCGCGACCTTATCATCGTGCACACGGGGACTCGCGCGTCGGGCGGTGAGGGCGGCGCGTGCCTCGGCCAAGGCCTCATGCACGGCATCCTCCCCCTGGCTGAGGGCGCGGCGCAGCACGTTGAGCTCGTCGAGCTTCTGCCGGGCGAAGGCCAGCCAGGATGTCAACTCCGCATCCAGCCCATCCTCCGCGGCAAGGTCGATGGGCACGTGCAGCAGCGAGCAGCTTGGTGCCAGCCACAGGCGCTCGCCACGCTGCGCGACCAACGGACGCAGGCGCTCAAGCGCGGCGTCGAGGTCGGCGCGCCAGATGTTGCGTCCGTCGATGATGCCGGCGGAGAGCACCTTGTGCGCGGGCAGCCAGTCAGCCACGCGGGCCAGTTCGTCCGGTGCGCGCACGCCGTCGACATGCAGGCCGTCGACCGGCAGTTGGCAGGCCAGGCGCAGGTTGTCGGCCAAGGCGCTGAAATAGGTCGTCAGCAGGATCTTGGGGCGTTCTCCCGCAAGGCGGGCATAGGCTCCCTCGAAGGCCACCCGCCAGCCTTCTGGCAGGTCCAGGCCCAGGATGGGTTCATCCAGCTGCACCCATTCGACCCCTTGGCCCTTCAGGCGGGCCAGAATCTCGCCATACACCGGAAGCAGGCGCTCCAGCAGCGTGAGGCGATCGAACCCTTCACGCTTTTCCTTGCCCAGCCAGAGGAAGGTCAAGGGGCCAATCAGCACGGCCTTGACCGGATGCCCCAGGGTCTGCGCCTCGGCCACCTGGTCGAACAGGCGCTCGCTGGCGGGCTTGAAGTGCGTCTCGGGTGTGAATTCAGGGACCAGGTAGTGGTAGTTGGTGTCGAACCACTTGGTCATTTCCAGCGCACGCCGGTCGCCATGATCGTGGTGGGGGCCACAGCATGAGGGCGATTGGCCGTGCATCCCGCGCGCCATGATGAAATAGCGGGTGAGTTCGTCCTCCTCCGTGAAGCCGAAGCGCGCCGGCTCGCAGCCAAGGAGCTGAATGTGGTCGAGGACGTGATCGTAGAGGGCGAAGTCGCCGACCGTGACGAAGCCCAGGCCGGCCGCCCGCTGGATGTCCCAGTGGCGGGCGCGCAGGGCGCGAGCGGTCTCGTGCAGGGCGTCGGCGCGGGTTTCGCCCCGCCAGAAGGCCTCCAGCGCGAATTTGAGCTCGCGCTTAAGACCGATGCGGGGGAAGCCGAGGGTATGGGTTGTTTTCATGACAGCACTCCGTTAATGAATGCATGACATGATCCTGTGGGGTCATTTATGATTCAAACGAATGTTTTTCATTGTTTGATGATGGTGTTTCATGATCGAGTTGCGCCACCTGCGCATGGTCCAGGCCTTGGCGGAGACGGGGTCGGTCTCGGCGGCGGCGGCCCGGGTGCATCTGACCCAGTCCGCGCTATCGCACCAGCTCGGCGCGTTGGAGCGCTATTTCGGCATCCCTCTGCTTGACCGCTCGCGCCGACCGCTGCGCCTGACGCCTGCGGGGGAGCGGCTGCTGCTGGCGGCGCGGCGTGTCCTGCCCGAGGTGGAGGCGGCGCGCGCCGAGCTTCTGCGCCAAGGCTCCGATCAGGCACCCGAGAGCCTGCGCATCGCGGTCGAGTGCCATTCCTGCTTTGACTGGCTGATGCCTGCAATGGACGCCTACCGCGCCGAGCGGCCGGAGGCGGAGCTCGACCTGGTCGGCGGCTTCCTGCCTGAGCCCGTCGACCTGCTGCTGGAGGGGCGGGCGGATCTCGCGGTGGTGTCGCAGCCCGAGGATCGGCCAGGGATCAGCTATCTTCCGCTGTTCCGCTATGAGATCGTTGCCCTGCTGGCCCCGGGGCATCCGCTGGCTGACTGGGCCTTTCTGACCGCCGCCGATTTCGCCGGGCAGACCCTGATCAGCTATCCCGTGCCGGATCAGGCGTTGGATGTGGTGCAGCGTGTCCTGCGTCCTGCGGGGGTGGTGCCGGAACGGCGGACTGCGGAGCTGACCGTCGCCATCCTCCAGCTCGTCGCCTCCCGCCGTGGCCTGGCCGCCCTGCCGCGCTGGGCGGCGCAGACACAGATCGAGCGCGGTTACGTCTTGGCGCGCGGCATCGGTCAGGAAGGCCTGTGGAGTACCCTGTACGCCGCGATGCGCTCCGAGGAGGCCGAGGCCCGGGGTTCCTTTGTGTCGACCTTGCGCCGCACGGCCTTCACTACGCTGCAGGGTATTGAGCAACCATGAAGGTTGATCGTATTACTCGGGAATTTGCCCCCGCTCTGTGCTATAAACGCGCAGAAAGCCGTTCCCGTTCATTCCAAGGAGATCTGACATGGCCTTCGTTCTGCCCGAACTGACCTATGCCTATGATGCGCTGGAGAAGTCGATCGACGCCCGCACCATGGAGATCCACCACACCAAGCACCACGGCGCGTACGTGAATAACTGCAATGCCGCCATTGCCGGCACCGAGTGGGACGAGAAGCCGATCGAGGAACTGATGGCGAATGTCTCCAAACTGCCGGTGGCCGTGCGCAACAACGGCGGTGGTCACTACAACCACAGCCTGTTCTGGCAGGTCCTCTCGCCGAACGGCGGCGGCAAGCCGAAGGGCGAGCTGCTCACCGACATCGAGACGACCTTTGGCAGTTTCGAGTCCTTCCGCGAGAAGTTCTCCACCGCCGGCGCGACCCGCTTCGGCTCCGGCTGGGCCTGGCTGATCGTCGACGGCGAGGGCAAGCTGCAAATCTGTTCCACCCCAAACCAGGACAACCCGATCATGGACATCGCCGAGGTCAAGGGCACCCCGGTGCTCGGCCTGGATGTCTGGGAGCACGCCTACTACCTGCGCTACCAGAACCGTCGCCCGGACTACATCCATGCCTTCTGGGACGTGGTGAACTGGGACGAGGTCACCCGCCGCTACGCGGCTGCCAAGGGCTGATCCACGGCCCTCGAGGCCGTCCGCGCCGCCCTTCACAAGCCTGGGCGGCGCGGTTAAACTCCAGAAAACATGGCCCGTCTGCCGGGCCATTATTGTTTCTGGAGCATGCTGATTGATTCGCTGAGGCGATCGGATATCGCCTGATCAAATCGATCAGACACTTTCATGGAGCGGGATTTCATGTCCACCCCCCATCTGATGAACACCTACAACCGCCTGCCCGTCACCTTCGCCAAGGGGCAGGGTGCGACCCTCTGGGACACCGAAGGCAAGGCTTACCTCGACGCCATCACCGGCGTGGCCGTCTGCGGCCTGGGGCATGCCCAGCCGGACATCGCCCACGCCATCTGCGAGCAGGCCCAGACGCTCATCCATACCTCCAACATCTACGGCATCGCCTGGCAGGAGAAGTTGGCGGATCGGCTGTGCGGCATCTCCGGCATGGAGAAGGTCTTCTTCTGCAACTCCGGCGCCGAGGCCAACGAGGCCGCGATCAAGCTCGCCCGCCTCTATGCCCACCGCAAGGGCATTGCCGAGCCGCACATCGTGGTGATGGAGTCCAGCTTCCACGGCCGTACCCTGGCCACCCTGTCCGCCACCGGCAACCGCAAGGTCCAGGCCGGCTTCGAGCCGCTGGTCGGCGGCTTCGTGCGCGTGCCCTACGGCGATCTCGAAACCCTGCGCCAGGTAGGCAGCCACGATCGCAACATCGTCGCCGTGCTGGTCGAGCCGGTGCAGGGGGAGGGCGGGGTGCGCGTGCCGCCGCCGTCCTACCTTGCGGGCGTGCGCGAGATCTGCGATGCGCACGGCTGGCTGATGATGGTGGACGAGGTGCAGACCGGCATCGGCCGGACCGGCCAATGGTTCGGCTTCCAGCACGCCGGCATCCTGCCGGACGTGATGAGCCTGGCCAAGGGGCTGGGCAACGGCGTGCCCATCGGTGCCTGCCTTGCCGCCGGGGCCGCGGCTGAACTGTTCGCCCCCGGTAACCACGGTTCGACCTTCGGCGGCAATCCGCTGGTCTGCCGCGTGGCCCACACCGTGCTCGAGGTGATCGAGCGCGACGGGCTGGTGGAGCGTGCGGCGCAGCTCGGCACCCGCATCCGCGACGGCCTGGCCGCTCGCCTGGCGGGGCTGCACGGGGTGGTCGAGGTGCGTGGGCTCGGCCTGATGATCGGCGTCCAGTTGGACCGTCCCTGTGGCGACTTGGTCAAGCAGGCCCTGGCGCGTGGCCTGCTGATCAATGTCACCGCCGACTCGGTGATCCGCCTGCTGCCCGCGCTGGTCATGAGCGATGAGCAGGCCGACCAGCTGGTGGACATCCTCTCCGGGCTGGTCAAGGACTTCCTGGCGGCAGGGGTGAAGGCATGAAAGCCCCGCGCCACTTCATCTCGCTGGACGATCTGAGTCCGGACGAGCTGCGTCGGGTGCTGGACCGTGCCCTCCACCTGAAGGCGGCCCGCGCGCGCGGCGAGCAGGTGCTGACCCTGCAGAACCGCGTGCTCGGCATGATCTTCGAGAAGGCCTCAACCCGTACGCGCGTGTCGTTCGAGGCCGGGATGGCGCAGCTTGGCGGGCACGCCATCTTCCTCTCCCCGCGCGACACCCAGCTTGGGCGTGGCGAGCCGATCGCTGATTCCGCCCGCGTGCTGTCGCGCATGGTCGACATCATCATGATCCGTGCGCATCACCACGCGGATCTGGTGGAGTTCGCCGCCCATTCGCGCGTACCGGTCATCAATGCCCTGACCGACCTGAATCATCCCTGCCAGCTGCTGGCCGACATGCTGACCTACGAGGAGCATCGCGGCAGCATCGCCGGCAAGACCGTGGCCTGGGTGGGTGACGGCTTCAACATGTGCCACAGCTATATCCAGGCGGCACGCGTGTTCGGCTTCAGGCTGAATGTCGCCACCCCCGCCGGCTATGGGCCCGACCCGGCCATTGTGGCCGAGGCGGACGGGCAGGTCATGCTGACCCATGACCCACGTGTGGCCTGCCGCGATGCCGACCTGGTGGTCACCGACGTGTGGACCAGCATGGGCCAGGAGGAGGAGACCGAGCGCCGCCGGCGTGACTTCGCCGGCTATTGCGTCGGCGAGGAGCTGATGGCCCTGGCACGCCCGGATGCGCTGTTCATGCACTGCCTGCCGGCCCACCGAGGCGAGGAGGTGGACTCCGCCGTGATCGACGGCCCTTGGAGCGTGGTCTGGGATGAGGCGGAGAATCGCCTGCACACCCAGAAGGCCCTGCTCGAGTTCCTGCTCGGCGCCCTGGACTGAGCCTTTGCGATGAGCGCAGACACGCATCCCACCCTCCAGCAGCTGCTGCGGGATGCCGCGCCCTACATCCATGCCCACCGCGGCAGGACCGTGGTTCTGGCCTTCGCCGGCGAGGCCCTGCTCGAGCAGGGGCTGGAGGCCCTGGCCTCCGATGTGGCCTTGCTCTCAAGCCTCGGCGTCCGCCTCGTGCTCGTGCCGGGATCGCGCCCGCAGATCGAGGCCGAGCTGCATGGCGCAGGCCTTCGTTCCCGCTTCCACGCCGGTCTGCGCATCACCGGCGAGGCGGAGTTGCCCCATGTCAAGCGCGCCGTGGCCGTGCAGACCGTGGACCTCATCGCCCGTCTCTCCCAAGGCATGCCCAACACCCCACTCGAGGGCGCGCGCCTGTCGGTGGTGACCGCCAATCTCGTCATTGCCCGTCCCGCCGGGGTTCGCGACGGTGTCGATCTCGGCTGGACTGGGGAGGTGCGCAAGGTTGAGTCCGAGCGCCTGACCCGCCTGCTGGACGCCGGGCACGTCATCCTTCAGCCCTGCCTTGGCACCTCGCCGACGGGCGAAGTCTTCAACCTGCGCGCGGAGGATGTGGCGGTGGAGTTGGCCGCCGCGATCCGTGCCGACAAGCTGGTGTTCCTCACCGAGTCGGCCAGCAGCCTCCCGGCGCAGATGACCATCGCCGAGGCCGCCGCCTGGCAGGACAGCGCCGCCTTGTCGGCCGAGTTCCGCCTCCATCTGGCGAGCGCCGTACAGGCCGTGCGCCGCGGGGTGGGGCGGGTGCACCTGGTCGACCGACGCAACGAGGGCGCCCTGCTGCGCGAGCTGTTCACCCGCGAGGGCAACGGCACGCTGGTGACCGCCGAGCCGGTAGAGAAGCTGCGCCGGGCGACGATCGACGACGTGGGGGGGATTCTTGAACTGATCCGTCCGCTTGAGGACGAGGGCGTGCTCGTGCGCCGCCCGCGTGAACAGCTCGAGCTCGAGATCGAGCGCTACTGGGTGGTTGACCTGGATGGGCGCATCATCGCCACGGCAGCCCTGCACACCTTCCCGGACGCGCCGCTGGCCGAACTGGCCTGTCTGACCGTGCACCCCGACTACCGTCGCGGTGGACGTGCCAGCCAGCTTCTGCGCCAGATGGAGCGGGAGGCGGTCAAGCAGGGGCTGGAAGGGCTGTTCGTGTTGACCACCCATACCGCACACTGGTTCATCGAGCACGGTTTCCGCAAGGCCGAGGTGAGTGAGTTGCCGGTTTCGCGTCAAGCCATCTACAACGCCCAGCGCAATTCCAAGGTCTTCATCAAGACCCTTCAGGTCGCATCGGTGCCTGCGCGGGTCGATGCTGCGCCTTCCTCAAGCGCCTGATGACCCAGTCCATCATGGTCGTGCCCGAGGGGGCGGGCTGGGTTGGTCAGGCCCGGTTGCTCGCTCATCGCCTGAATGCCCCCTATGCTGATCATCCACCGGCTCATGGCTTGCTTCTTCTGGTCGGGGCGGGCGGCCTGGCCCTGCATGATGCCGACTCCCCCCGGGAGCAGCCGCTGCGCGTTGATTTCAGCGTAGGTAGCATGGGTTATCGCCAGCGGGCCGGCTTCCGCCGCGACGAGCTGCTCCCGCGTGCCGTGGGCATCAAGGGGGCGTATCTGCCAACCATCCTTGATGCCACGGCGGGGCTTGGGCGTGACGCCTTCATGCTCGCGAGCCTGGGCTGCGAGGTCACCCTGTTCGAGCGCAATCCCGTCGTCCTGGCATTGCTCGAGGACGGGTTGCGCCGGGGCGGACAATTGCCTGCCCTTGCCCCGGTGATCGGGCGGATGCATCTTGTGGCCGGCGACGCCGCCGCCTACCTGGACTCTGCTGCGGCTGTCGCGCCTGATGTGGTCGTGCTGGATCCGATGTTTCCGGAGCGGGGAAAGTCCGCACTGGTGAAGAAGCCGATGCGTCTTTTCCACGGCCTGGTGGGAGCGGATCCGGATGCGGACGGGGTGCTGGAGCGGGCGATGGCGAAGGCTCGCAGGCGCGTGGTGGTTAAGCGGCCGCTGCATGCCCCGGCGCTGGGCGGGCTTACACCTTCCCTGAGCTACAAGGGCAAGGCAGTGCGTTTTGACGTCTATCTGACCGGAGTGGGGGCGTCGGGCAGGGAGGGCTGAGGGGGGGGCGGGGCGCCTGTCCGGAGTGGCGCGGTTGCATGAGCGTGCGCGCGCGACGCACAAACAAAAAGGGCGCCCCGAGGGGCGCCCTTTGCGTCAGGCGGTCTCCAATTACTTGGAGGCGGCGTTGACGGTCACTTCCACGCGACGGTTCTTGGCGCGGCCAGCCTTGGTCTTGTTGTCGGCAACCGGCTGGGACTCGCCCTTGCCAGAGGCCTTGATCTTGGCAGCCGGTACGCCCTTGCCAACCAGGTAGTCAGCAACGGTCTTGGCGCGGCGCTCGGACAGCTTCTGGTTGTAGGCGTCGGTACCGATGCTGTCGGTGTGGCCAACCACGGTGATCTGCTCAACCTGGTCGATCTTCATTTCGGCAACCAGCGCGTCGAGGGCCTTCTTGCCTTCGGGCTTCAGGTTGGACTTGTCGAAGTCGAAGTAGGTGTCGGCGTTGAGGGTGATTTTCTTGGCGGCGACGACCGGGGCCTTCGGCGCTTCAACGGCCGGCTTGGCCTCGACCTTCTCTTCCTTGAAGTATTCCGGGTGGCATTCCTTGATGGCGCTGTCGGCGCTCAGAGGGATGTGGCCGTTGAGGACGCACTTGCCCACGCCATCCTTCACCACGACTTTCTGGCTGTCATAGACATAGGCGGTCGGCTTGTCGGCAGCGAAGGCCGGGGCGGCCAGGACGGCGGATGCCAGCAGGCCTGCGCTGAGAGCAGCGAAGTTCTTCATGATTGTCTTCCCTTCTCGAAGGTTGAGTTTGCAAAAGGGCAAGCCATCGCATTCAACGGCTTGTTGGAATTTATAATACGTTCCCGATGCCGAAAAAGCTAAGAAACGTTGTTTTTTTGCACGGCCGCTGTTGCTCGCCTGCACAGCAATTCGCCCACGGCGCCCTTGCATGAAATTTGTATAGCGCCCCGCAGGCCGGTTCACAAGTCCAGATAACACGAGACCTTATATAGATGAGTAGCTACGACGCCGTCCGCGCCCTGGTCTGGAAGCATGACGCCCTGGAATTGCTCGACCAGCGTCGCCTGCCGGCCGTGCGAGAGTTTGTGCGTTGCACGACGGCCTCCCAGGTTGCCGAGGCCATCCGTGCCATGGTGGTGCGCGGGGCGCCCGCGATCGGCATTGCTGCGGCCTTTGGCGTGGTGCTGGCCGCGCGTCAGCACGGCCTGGGTGATGCCGACGCTGTCCGTCGGGTGGAGGAGGATATCGAGCGCCTCGCCCAGTCGCGCCCGACGGCGGTCAACCTGTTCTGGGCGATCGAACGCATGCGCCGCGTCCTCGGGCGACAGGGGGATGTTGCATCCTTGGAGCAGGAGGCGCGGCGGATCGAGGCGGAGGATCTCGAGGCCAACCGGCGCATGGGTGAGTTCGGCGCGGCCCTGATCGAGCCCGGCCGGGATGTCCTGACTCACTGCAATACCGGGTCGCTCGCCACGGCCGGACTCGGGACGGCGCTCGGTGTGATCCGCACCGCTTATGCGCAGAAGCGGGTGGGGCATGTCTTTGCGGACGAAACCCGCCCTTGGCTGCAGGGTGCCCGCTTGACCGCGTGGGAGCTCAAGGAGGACGGCATCCCTGTAACCCTCATCTGCGAGGGGGCTGCGGCCAGCCTGATGAAGGGGGGGCGCATCGGCTGGGTCATTGTTGGCGCCGACCGCATCACTGCCAATGGCGACACGGCCAACAAGATCGGCACCTATGGCCTGGCCATCCTCGCCAGGCATCACGGGGTGCGCTTCATGGTGGTGGCGCCGTCTTCGACCTTCGACCTTGCCCTGCGGTCGGGGGCGGAGATCCCCATCGAGACGCGTCCGATGGATGAGGTGACCTCGCTGGGGGGGCAGCGTATCGCCCCCGAGGGGGTGGAGGCCTGGAATCCCTCGTTCGATGTCACCCCGGCCGAGCTGATCGATGCCATCGTGACCGAGCGCGGCGTGATCCTGCGGCCGGATGCCGAGCGGGTGCGCGCGATCATCGGCGGCGCCTGAGGGGGCTCAAGCCTTGCCGGGCGCAGGCGGTTTTGCCCGCCTGTGGTATAGTTTCGGGCTTTGATGTGCCCTAAACCGAGTGTCATCGTACATGGCTGATTTCGCCAAGGAGATCTTCCCGGTCAACCTCGAAGACGAGATGCGTCAGTCCTACATGGACTACGCCATGAGCGTCATCGTTGGCCGGGCCCTGCCTGATGTTCGTGACGGCCTGAAGCCCGTGCATCGCCGCGCCCTGTTCGCCATGAGCGAGCTGGGCAACGACTGGAACAAGCCCTACAAGAAATCGGCCCGCGTGGTCGGTGATGTCATCGGTAAATACCACCCGCACGGTGACACGGCGGTGTACGACACCATCGTGCGCATGGCCCAGCCGTTCTCCATGCGCTACGTGCTGGTCGATGGCCAAGGCAACTTCGGCTCGATCGACGGCGATGCCCCGGCCGCGATGCGTTACACCGAGGTGCGCCAGGCCCGCATCGCGCATGAGCTGCAGGCGGATATCGACAAGGACACCGTCGATTTCGTGCCGAACTACGACGGCTCCGAGCGCGAGCCGGCCGTCTTCCCCACCCGCGTCCCCAACCTGCTGGTCAACGGCTCGGCCGGCATCGCCGTGGGCATGGCGACCAACATCCCGCCGCACAACCTCGGCGAGGTCATTGATGCCTGCCTGGCGCTGGTCGATGACGCGGACGTTGCGGACGCTCGCCTGCTCGAGCTGGTGCCGGGGCCCGACTTCCCGACCGCGGGCATCATCTTCGGCGGCGCAGGGATCCGCGAGGCCTACCTGACCGGCCGCGGTCGCATCCAGGTGCGTGCCCGTGCGCACGTCGAGGAGGACGAGCGCACCGGCCGCCAGACCATCATCGTCACCGAGCTTCCCTACCAGGTGAACAAGGCGCGCCTGATCGAGCGTATCGCCGAGCTGGTCAAAGAGAAGAAGATCGAGGGTATCTCGGAGCTGCGTGACGAGTCCGACAAGGACGGCCTGCGCGTGGTGATCGAGGTCAAGCGCGGCGAGATGGCCGAGGTGCTGCTCAACAACCTCTATCAGCAGACCCAGCTGCAGACCGTGTTCGGCATCAACATGGTCGCCCTGGTCGACGGCCAGCCGCGCACCCTGCCGCTGCGCGACATGCTGGAAGCCTTCCTGCGCCACCGCCGTGACGTGGTCACCCGTCGCACCCTGTTCGACCTGCGCAAGGCGCGTGATCGGGCCCACATCTTGGAAGGGCTTGCGGTCGCGCTGGCCAACATCGACGAGATCATCGCCCTGATCAAGGCCGCGGCCAGCCCCGCCGAGGCCAAGGAACAACTGCTCGAGCGCCGCTGGCAGGCGGGCCTGGTGCGCGAGATGCTGGCCCGCGCCGGCGCCTCGGCATCGCGCCCCGAAGGACTGGATGCCAGCTTCGGCATGGCGGAGGACGGCACCTACCGGCTCTCCCCGGCCCAGGCCCAGGCCATCCTCGAGCTGCGCCTGCACCGCCTGACCGGTCTCGAGCAGGACAAGATCGTCGGCGAGTTCGCCGAGATCCTCAACACCATCGCCGAGCTGCTTGAAATCCTGGCCAATCCCGACCGGCTGATGGCGGTGATCCGCGAGGAACTGGTGGCGATCCGCACCCAGTATGCCGACGCGCGCCGTACCGAGATCCAGGCGGCCCGCGCGGACCTGTCCGAGGAGGACCTGATCGCCGAGGAGCAGCGCGTGGTGACCCTCTCGCATGCCGGCTACATCAAGACCCAGTCGCTGTCCGACTACCAGGCCCAGCATCGCGGCGGCCGCGGCCGCAGCGCGGCCAAGGTCAAGGGCGAGGACGCCATTCAGAAGCTGCTGGTGGCAAGCTCCCATGACATGATCATGCTGTTCACCAGCCGCGGCCGGGTGTACTGGAAGAAGGTGTGGGAGCTGCCGCTCGGCAGCGGCCAGGCCCGTGGCCGGCCGATCGTCAACATCCTGCCGCTGGAGGAGAACGAGCGCATTGAGGCCCTGCTGCCGTTGCGCGATTTCTCCTCCGATGCCTACGTGCTGTTTGCCACCCGCAACGGCATCGTCAAGAAGACCCCTCTTTCGGAGTTCTCCCGTCCGCGTCCGAGTGGCATCATCGCCATTGACATCCGTGAGGGCGACAGCCTGATCGGCGCGGCGCTGACCGACGGTGCGCAGGACGTGATGCTGTTCACCAACGCCGGCAAGGTCATCCGCTTCCCGGAGACCGACGTGCGGGCAATGGGGCGCAGCGCCTCCGGCGTGATCGGTGTCCGCCTGGCGGAGGGCCAGACCGTGGTGTCGATGATCGTGGCCCAGGACGGTGATAACAAGGGCGATATCCTGACCGCCTCCGAGAACGGCTACGGCAAGCGCACCCCGCTGGACGACTTCCCGCGCCACGGCCGCGGCGGCCAGGGCGTGATCGCCCTGCAGACCACCGAGCGCAACGGCCTGCTGGTCGGCGCGGTGCAGGTGGCGGAAGAGGACGAACTGATGCTGATCAGCGACCAGGGCACGCTGGTGCGTACCCCCGTCGCTGAGGTATCCCGCCTTGGACGCAACACCCAGGGGGTGACCCTGATCCGTCTCGGCAAGGACGAGCATCTGGTCCAGATTGAACGCATCCAGAGCGTGGGCGAGGCCGAAGAGACCGCCGCCGACGCTCCATCAGAATCCACAGATCAATAAATTGAAGAGGGGAGTTCCCATGGCCCGTGTGTACAACTTCAGTGCTGGCCCGGCAATGCTGCCGACCGAGGTCCTCGAGCGCGCGCGCGACGAGATGCTGGACTGGAACGGCTCCGGCATGTCCGTGATGGAGATGAGCCATCGCGGCAAAGAGTACGTCTCCATCGCCGAGAAGGCCGAGGCCGACCTGCGCAAGCTGATGGCCATCCCCGACAACTACAAGGTGCTGTTCCTGCAGGGCGGCGCCTCCGCGCAGTTCAGCATGGTCCCGATGAACCTTCTGCGCGGCAAGACCAGCGCCGACTACCTGAACACCGGCCACTGGTCCGAGAAGGCCGTTGCCGAGGGCAAGCGTTACTGCAACGTCAACATCGTCGCCGACACCAAGGGCAGCAAGTACACCACCCTGCCGGACGCCTCCGAGCTGTCGTTCAGCAAGGACGCTGCCTACGTGCACTACACCCCGAACGAGACCATCGCGGGCGTGGAGTTCGGCTACATCCCGGAGACCGGCGACATCCCGCTGGTGGCCGACATGTCCTCCACCATCCTGTCCCGTCCGGTGGACGTGTCCAAGTTCGGCGTGATCTATGCCGGCGCGCAGAAGAACATCGGCCCGGCCGGCTTGACCATCGCCATCGTGCGCGATGACCTGATCGGCGAGACCCTGCCGGGGACCCCGACCATGTTCGATTACAAAACCCATGCCGACAACGGCTCGATGTACAACACCCCGCCGACCTACGCCTGGTACATCGCCGGCCTCGTGTTCGAGCACCTGCTGGCCAAGGGCGGTCTGGCGGCGATGGCCGAGATCAACAAGCGCAAGGCGCAGAAGCTGTACGACGCGATCGATAACTCGCCGTTCTACTCCAACCCGGTGGACAAGAAGTGCCGCTCCTGGATGAACGTGCCGTTCATTCTCGCCAACAGCGAGCTGGACAAGGCCTTCCTCAAGGAGGCTGAGGCCGCCGGCCTGTCCACTCTGGCCGGCCACCGCTCCGTCGGTGGCATGCGCGCCAGCATCTACAACGCCATGCCGGAAGCTGGCGTCGATGCGCTGGTCGACTTCATGAACGATTTCGCCCGTCGCCATGGCTGATTAAAACAATAAATCAAGGGGTTATACGATGTACAAGATCCTTACTCTCAACAACATCTCTGCCGTTGGCCTGGACCGTCTGCCGCGCGACAAATACGAGATCGCCTCTGAGATCCAGCACCCGGACGCCATCCTGGTGCGCTCCGCCAAGATGCACGGCATGGACGTCCCCGCCACCTTGAAGGCCATCGGCCGCGCTGGCGCCGGTGTGAACAATATTCCGGTCAAGGAGATGAGCGAGAAGGGCATCGTGGTGTTCAACGCCCCGGGCGCCAACGCCAATGCGGTGAAGGAACTGGTCATCGCCGGCATGCTGATGGCCGCGCGCAACATTGCCCAGGCCTGGAAGTTCGCCGTAGAGCTGGAGGGTGATGATGCCTTCCTGCACAAGGCGGTCGAGGACGGCAAGAAGAACTATGTCGGCTTCGAGCTGCCGGGACGCACCCTGGGCGTGATCGGCCTGGGCGCCATTGGCGTGCGGGTGGCCAACGCCGCGCGCGCCCTCGGCATGAAGGTCATCGGCTTCGATCCGGGCATCACCGTCGAGCGCGCCTGGGAGCTGTCCGCGGACGTGCAGCAGGCGACCAGCGTGGACGAGGTGCTGGTCAAGTCCGACTTCGTCACCTTCCACGTGCCGCTGATCGACGCGACCCGCAACCTGGTCAATGCCGAGCGCCTGAAGTTCATGAAGGACAACGTCGTGGTGCTGAACTTCGCCCGCGAGGGCGTGGTGGACGAGGCCGCGATGGTCGAGGCGCTGAATTCCGGCAAGGCGCACGCCTACGTGTCCGACTTCCCGACCAACGCCACCAAGAACCATCCGCGCTGCATCACCCTGCCGCACCTGGGCGCCTCCACCGGCGAGGCCGAGGATAACTGCGCGATCATGGTCGCCGAGCAGGTGCGCGACTTCCTCGAGAACGGCAACATCACCAATTCCGTGAACTTCCCGGAGGTGAAGCTGCCGCGCAAGGGCTCCCATCGCCTGGCCATCGCCAACAAGAACCTGCCGGACATGGTCGGCCAGATGTCGCACATCCTCGGCAGCCACAAGGTCAACATCGCCCACATGGTCAACGAGTCCCGTGGCGATCTGGCCTACACCCTGATCGATGTCGAGGGCGAGGTTCCGGCCGCCGCCGCCGAGGCCATCCGCGCCATCGACGGCGTGCTCAACGTCCGCGTGATCTGATCGGTCATGAATGAGGGCGTAAAGCCGTTGCCGCGGCTTGAGGAGGTACGTGAGCGTATCGACCAGGTCGACCAGCGGCTGCTGGAACTGCTGTCCGAGCGCGCGCGCCTGGCCCACACCGTGGGTGAGATCAAGCGCGCGGAGGAGGGCGAGGGCAGCATCCAGTTCTATCGCCCCGAGCGGGAGGCGCAGGTTCTGCGCCGCGTGCAGGGGCTCAACCCGGGGCCCCTGAGTGATGCCAGCATCGCCTGGCTGTTCCGCGAGATCATGTCGGCCTGCCTGGCCCTGGAGCAACCGACCCGCGTGGCCTATCTCGGCCCCGCAGGCACCTTCAGCCAGATGGCCGCCCTGCGCCAGTTCGGCCATGCCGCCGAACTGGTGCCCTGTCATTCCATTCCCGAGGTGTTCCGTGCGGTGGCCTCGGGGAATGCCGCCTATGGCGTGGCCCCGGTGGAGAACTCCACCGAGGGCGGCGTCGCCCAGACGCAGGAGGCCCTGCTGGCTCACGATCTGTCGATCTGCGGCGAGCTGGCCCTGCGTATCCATCACCAGCTGCTCTGCAAAAGCAGCGCCCTCGCCGAGGTTCGCCGTGTGTACGGCCATGCCCAGGCCCTTGGGCAGTGCCGCCGCTGGCTGGACGAGCACCTGCCGCAGGCCGAGCGCGTGCCGGTGAGCAGCAACGGCGAGGGCGCGCGCCTGGCCGCCGGGGAAGAGGGGGCGGCCGCGATTGCCCCCGAGCTTGCGGCCGAGCTTTACCAGCTCCCCATCCTGGTGGCGAACATCGAGGATGAGGCGCACAACACCACGCGTTTCGTCGTGCTGGGCACGAGCGATGCCGGGCCGAGCGGGGAGGACAAGACCTCGCTCGCCGTCTCCACCGCCAACCAGCCTGGGGCGCTTTACCAGTTGCTCAAACCGCTGGCGGAGCGGGGCATCAGCCTCACCCGGATCGAATCCCGTCCGGTGCGCGCGCGGGCGTGGGAATACTTGTTCTTCATCGACCTCGAAGGGCACCGGCATGAGCCCAGGGTCGCCGAGGCCCTGCGTGAGCTTGAGCAGCATGCGGCCTGGCTGCGCGTGTTCGGTTCCTATCCCAAGGCGGTACTTTCGGCATGAGCAACAATGCATGGCTGGCGAGGGCCCTCCCGCAGGTGGCGGGACTCTCCCCTTATGTCCCTGGCAAGCCGATCGAGGAACTGGAGCGTGAGCTCGGCATCAGCGGGGCGATCAAGCTCGCCTCCAACGAGAACCCGCTCGGTCCCTCGCCGCGGGCGTTGGAGGCCATGCGCGCCCTGCTGCCGCAGGTGCACCTCTACCCGGATGGCAGCGGCCATGCCCTCAAGCAGGCCCTGGCCGCGCACCTCGGGGTCAAGGCGGAGGGCATGACCCTCGGCAATGGCTCCAATGATGTCCTGGATCTCATCGCCCGCGCCTTCCTGGGCCCCGGACGGGGGGCGGTGTTCTCCGAGTATGCCTTTGCCGTCTACCCCATCAGCACCCAGGCGGCCGGCGGCGTTGCCCAGCGGGCGCGCGCCCTGCCGCCGGATCACCCCACCCAGCCCTATGGCCATGATCTGGCCGCCCTGCGTGCGGCGGTGGATGAAACCACCCGCGTGGTGTTCCTCGCCAACCCCAACAATCCCACCGGGACCTGGGTTGAGCGGGATGCCCTGCGCGATTTTCTGGCCTCCCTGCCCGAGGATGTGCTGGTGGTGGTGGATGAGGCCTACATCGAGTATGTCGAGCCCGACTCGGATTTCCCCAACGCCGTCGAGTGGCTGGACGACTTCCCCAACCTGATCGTCACCCGCACCTTCTCCAAGATCCACGGCCTGGCGGGGCTGCGCGTGGGCTATGCGGTGTCCAACCCGCAGGTCGCGGAGGTGCTCAACCGCGTGCGCCAGCCGTTCAACGTGGGGTTGCTATCTCTCGAGGCGGCGCGGGCCGCGCTGGCCGACCCCGACCATGTACGCCGCACCCGTGAGCTCAATCGCGCGGGGCTCGCCCAGGTGCGCGAGGGGCTGGGCAAGCTCGGCCTGACCGCCCTTCCCAGCCTCGGCAACTTCCTCTGCATTGACATGCAGCGGCCGGCCATGCCGGTGTACGACGGCCTGCTGCGCCAGGGCGTGATCGTGCGCCCGGTCGGCAACTACGGCCTGCCGAATTTCCTGCGGGTGAGCATCGGTACCGAGGCGGAGAACGCGCGCTTCCTGGCCGCGCTCGGCAAGGTGCTGGAGGAGGCGCAGTGAGCTTCTACTGTCCGCGCCTGTGCATCGTCGGCAGCGGCCTGATCGGCGGTTCGCTCGCGCTCGCGCTCAAGCGCGCCGGACGGGTGGGGGAGGTGGTCGGCGCGGGGCGCAATGCCGAGACCCTCGAACGTGCGCGCGAGCTTGGTATCATCGACCGCTACGCGACGGATGTGGCCGAGGCGGCCCGCGGGGCGGACATCGTCGTCCTCGCGGTGCCCCTGCTGGCCATGCGCGGTGTGTTCCAGCAGCTCCTGCCCGCGCTGGCCCCGGGCATGATCCTCACCGACGTGGGCAGCGCCAAGATGAGCGTGATCGAGGATGCGCGCGCCGTGCTGGGCCAGCGCAGCCGTCAGTTCGTGCCCGGCCATCCGATTGCTGGCACCGAGCGCAGCGGACCTGAGGCGGCCTTCGCCGAGCTTTTCGAAGGGCGGCGGGTCATACTCACCCCCCTCTCGGACAACGACGAGGCCGACGTGCAGCGCATCGCCGAGATGTGGCGGATCGTCGGCGCGGAGGTGGAGGCGATGACCGCCCTGCATCACGATCACGTGCTGGCCGCCACCAGCCACCTGCCGCACCTGCTGGCCTTTGCCCTCGTCGAGAGCCTGGCGCGCATGGAGGAGAGGCACGAGGTGTTCCGCTATGCCGCCGGTGGCTTCCGCGACTTCACTCGCATCGCTGCCTCCGACCCCACCATGTGGCGCGACATCGCGCTGGCCAACGCGGCCGAGATCAAGGGCATGCTCAAGCGCTATCAGAGGGACCTCGAGCACCTCTACCAGCTGCTCGATGCGGGCGATGGCGAGGCCCTGCACGCCCTGTTCAGCCGCGCCAAGCAGGCGCGCGAAGGGCTGAAGCTCTGAATCCTGTGCGCGATGCAGGATTGCCGCGCCAAACCATTCCAGATCAAGCGATTCCAAAGGCTCAACCATGACCCTGCGTTATATCGTCCAACCCGGCGGCAAGCTTACCGGCCGTGCGCGCGTCCCGGGGGACAAGTCCATTTCCCATCGTTCGATCATGCTCGGTGCCCTCGCCGAGGGCGTGACCGAGGTCTCCGGATTCCTCGAGGGTGAGGACAGCCTCAACACCCTGCGTTGCTTCCGCCGCATGGGGGTGAACATCGAGGGGCCGGAAACCCTCGGCGCTGGGCGAGTGCGCATCCATGGCGTGGGCTTGCATGGCCTGAAAAGGCCGGATGGCCCGTTGTGGCTCGGTAATTCCGGCACCTCCATGCGCCTGATGGCGGGCATCATCGCCGGCCAGGATTTCGATGCGGTGATGGAGGGCGACGCCTCGCTCTCCCGCCGTCCGATGCGCCGTGTCACCGAACCCCTGGCCCTGATGGGGGCGCGCATCGACACCGCCGAGGGTGGGCGGCCGCCGCTCACCGTCCACGGTGGCTCCAAACTCAAGGGGATCCGCTACGTCATGCCGATGGCGAGCGCCCAGGTCAAATCCTGCCTCCTTCTCGCTGGGCTGTATGCCGAGGGCGAGACCTGTGTGACCGAGCCCGCGCCCACCCGCGATCACACCGAGCGCATGCTGCAGGGCTTCGGCTACGAGGTGCGCCGTATCCCGGGCGAGGGCGGTTCGAGCACCGTCTGCGTCACCGGCGGCGGCAAGCTCACCGCCACCAGCATCGATGTGCCCTCGGATATTTCCTCCGCGGCCTTCTTCCTGGTGGCGGCCAGCATCGCCGAGGGCTCGGACCTTGTGCTCGAGCATGTGGGCATGAACCCGACCCGCACCGGGGTGATCGACATCCTGCGCCTGATGGGCGGCAACATCGAGGTGCTGAACGAGCGCCTGGTCGGTGGCGAGCCGGTCGCCGATCTCCGGGTGCGCAGCGCGCAACTCAAGGGCATCCGCATCCCCGAGGAGCTGGTCCCGCTCGCGATCGACGAGTTCCCGGCCCTGTTCATTGCCGCCGCCTGCGCCGAGGGCGAGACCGTGCTGACCGGCGCGGAGGAGCTGCGGGTGAAGGAATCCGATCGCATCCAGGTCATGGCCGACGGCCTGAGCACCCTCGGCATCGACGCCCGCCCCACGCCGGACGGCATGGTCATCCGCGGCGGGCAGCTCGGCGGCGGCACGGTGTACAGCCATGACGATCACCGCATCGCCATGTCCTTCGCCATGGCCGCGCTGCGCGCCACCGGCGAGATCCGCATCGAGGAGTGTGACAACGTCAACACCTCCTTCCCCGGCTTCGTCGAGCTGGCGCAGGGTGCGGGCCTGGGCATCACCACCGAGGTGGTGGGCGCATGAGCCGCGTGCCCGTGCTGACCATCGACGGGCCGAGCGGCTCGGGCAAGGGCACCATCGCCCGCCTGCTGGCGAAGCGGCTCGGCTGGCACATGCTCGACTCGGGGGCCCTGTACCGCCTGACCGCGCTGGCCGCCCAGCGCCGCGGCATCGACCTGGCCGACGCCGAGGCCGTGGCCCGTGTGGCCGCCGAACTGGACGTGCGCTTCGAGGGAGACGAGGAGACCCGCGTCATCCTCGAGGGCGAGGACGTCACCCTGCAGATCCGCAGCGAGGAGGCCGGCGCCGCCGCCTCCACCGTCGCCGCACACCCCGCGGTGCGGGAGGCCCTGCTCGACCGCCAGCGCCGCTTTGCCCTGCCGCCGGGCCTGGTGGCGGATGGGCGGGATATGGGCACGGTGGTCTTCCCCGACGCCCCGGTCAAGATTTACCTTGACGCCAGTGCCGAGGTGCGCGGCGAGAGGCGCTATAAGCAGTTGAAAGACAAGGGGCTCGATGCTAACTTAGGTCAGATCATCGAGGACATCCGTCAGCGCGATCAGCGCGACATGCAGCGCCCCGTGGCGCCGCTCAAGCCGGCTGAAGACGCCTACGTGATCGATTCGAGCCAGTTGACAGTGGAGCAAGTGCTTGCCGAGTGCCTCGGTCGGCTGGGTCGCTGACCCGCCCCGGGCCTCATCTTGCAGCCATCCCACGGCCCCGCGTGCAGGCAGGCGCGCGGGTTTTTTGTTTGACCATGCCGACATGGAAGCCTCAGGCATGCGAAACCCTAGAAAACTCCCAACCCAACATGACTGAAAGTTTCGCCCAACTCTTCGAGGAAAGCCTCAAGACCACCCCCATGAAGCCGGGCGTCATCGTCCACGGCACCGTGGTTGAAGTCCGTCCCGACTTCGTCGTCGTCAACGCCGGTCTGAAGACCGAAGGCGTGATCCCCGCCGAGCAGTTCAAGGACGAGAACGGCAACATCACCGTCAAGGTCGGCGACGTGGTGGAAGTGGCGCTCAAGTCCCTCGAAGACGGCTTTGGCGCAACCCAGATGTCCCGTGATGACGCCAAGCGTGCGCAGGCCTGGATCCAGCTGGAGAAGGCCTTCGAGAACAACGAGATCATCACCGGCCGCATCACCGGCAAGGTCAAGGGCGGCTTCACCGTCGACATCGGCGAGATCCGCGCCTTCCTGCCCGGCTCCCTGGTCGACGTGCGTCCGATCCGCGACACCACCTTCCTGGAAGGCAAGGACATCGAGTTCAAGCTGATCAAGCTCGATCAGAAGCGCAACAACGTGGTCGTCTCCCGCCGTGCGGTGGTTGAGCAGGAATACAGCGCCGAGCGCGAGGCCCTGCTGGAAAACCTGCAGGAAGGCCAGATGATCAAGGGTATCGTCAAGAACCTCACCGACTACGGTGCGTTCATCGACCTCGGCGGCATCGACGGCCTGCTGCACATCACCGACATGGCGTGGAAACGCGTCAAGCATCCGTCCGAGGTGGTCAACATCGGCGACGAGATCGAAGTGCGCGTGCTCAAGTTCGACCGCGAGCGCAACCGCGTCTCCCTGGGCCTCAAGCAACTGGGCGCCGATCCCTGGGCTGACCTGGCCCGCCGCAACCCGGTCGGTACCCGCCTGTTTGGCAAGGTCACCAACATCACCGACTACGGCTGCTTCGTCGAGATCGAGGACGGCATCGAAGGTCTGGTGCACGTGTCCGAGATGGACTGGACCAACAAGAACGTCAACCCGGCCAAGGTCGTTTCCGTGGGCGACGAGGTCGAGGTGATGATCCTCGACATCGACGAGGAGCGTCGTCGCATCTCCCTGGGCATGAAGCAGTGCAAGCCGAACCCCTGGGACGAGTTTGCCGCGACTCACCAGAAGGGCGAGCGCGTGGTCGGCCAGGTCAAGTCCATCACCGACTTCGGTGTGTTCGTGGGCCTGGAGGGCGGCATCGACGGCCTCATCCACCTGTCCGACATCTCCTGGAACGAGCAGGGCGAGGAAGCCGTGCGCCGCTTCAAGAAGGGCGACGAGGTCGAGGCGGTCATCATCGCCATCGATCCGGAGCGCGAGCGCATCTCCCTGGGCCTCAAGCAGCTCGAGAATGATCCGTTCACCACCTACGTGGCCGATCATCCGAAGGGCAGCATCGTCAAGGGCACCATCCTGGACGTCGATGCCAAGGGTGCGACCGTGCAGCTGGCCGACAGCGTCGAGGGCTACATCCGCGCCTCCGACATCTCCCGCGATCGCGTGGAAGATGCCCGCAGCGTGCTGAAGGCCGGCGAGGAGATCGAGGCCAAGTTCGTCGGTATCGACCGTAAGAACCGTACCATCTCCCTGTCCATCAAGGCCAAGGACAGCCAGGAAGAGGCCGAAGTGATGAGCGAGTACAGCCGTGCCGCCAGCGCTTCCGCGCCGACCCTGGGCGACCTGCTCAAGGAACAGCTCGGTCGCGGCGAGTAAGACTCGCCCTGCCGCCCGCGTGCACCCATCCCTGGGTGCACGCTTCCCATCCATGCACGCCTAAGCTTACGGGACATGACGAAGTCCGAGTTGATCGAACTCCTGGCCCGACGACAGGAGCACCTCCCGCCTCGTGATGTCGAGATGGCGGTCAAGTGCATCCTGGAGCAGATGGGCTCGGCGCTGGCTACTGGCGAGCGCATCGAGGTGCGTGGCTTCGGCAGCTTCACTCTGCATTACCGTCGTCCGCGTCAGGGACGCAATCCCAAGACCGGCGAGCAGGTGATCCTGGAGGGCAAGCACGTTCCGCACTTCAAGCCCGGCAAGGATCTTCGTCTGCAGGTCAATGGTCTGCCTGCCCAAGGCAAGGCAGGGCATGACGACGCTATGGACGAAGACTGAGGTCTTCCGACCTCGCTGCCTGGCTCCATCATCAAGGCCCCCGTTTTCGGGGGCCTTTTCTTTTCGTTTTCCGGGACATGGGGGCCGTTTTCCTTGCTGTCGTGCCTTCCGGGGGCGATGCCTGGGTCTGGTAAACTGCGGGAGTGATCCCGCGCCTGCAAAGGCTGCCTATTCCGGACTGCTTGAGGACATTCCCCGCCATGGCCTTCACCGATTCCCGTATTGTTGTTGCCCTCGACTACGCCCATCCTGCAGAGGCCATCGCCCTGGCGCAGCAGCTCGACCCCCGCGGCTGCCGGCTCAAGGTGGGCAAGGAACTGTTCACCCTCGCGGGCCCCGCGGTGGTCGAGCGGTTGCAGCAGCTCGGCTTCGAGGTCTTCCTCGATCTCAAGTTTCACGACATCCCCAACACTGTGGCGCAGGCGGTGAAGGCCGCCGCCTCCCTCGGCGTGTGGATGGTGAACGTGCATGCCCTCGGTGGGCGACGCATGATGGAGGCCGCGCGCGAGGCCCTGGAGGGCGGGCAGCACCGCCCGCACCTGATCGCGGTCACCGTGCTGACCAGCATGGACGAGGCGGATCTGCACGAGATCGGCCTTTTGGGCAGCCCCGCCCATCACGTCGAGCATCTGGCGGGCCTGGCGCGCCAGTGCGGCCTGGATGGGGTGGTGTGTTCGGCACGGGAGGCCAACGAGCTTCGGCGCATGTGGGGGCCGCGTGGCCTGCTGGTCACCCCGGGCGTGCGTCCGCGCGGGAGCGACGTTGGCGACCAGCGCCGGGTGGTGACGCCGGGCGAGGCGATCGCTCTCGGGGCGAGTCATCTGGTAGTAGGGCGGCCGATCACCCGCGCGGACGACCCGCAGGCGGCGCTTGAGGCGATCCGCGCCGAGATCGGCGAGCGGTCCTGATCCTTTTGGGAGAGGGACGTTCCTCCTCGGTCAGTCCTCCGCGCCACGCTCCGCCAGCATCCGCCGGTACAGTTCAAGATACTGACCGGCGCTTTTCTCCCAGCTGAAGTCGCAGCGCATACCCGTGCGCTGGAGGGCCTGCCAGCGCGCCTTGTCACGGAAATGGTGGAGCGCCTGTCCTACCGCCCAGATGATCGCCGGGGCGTCGAGATAGCGCATCACGATCCCGTTGGCCGTCCCGTCCGCGAGGGTCTCCGGGGTGATGTCGACGACGGTGTCGTTGAGGCCGCCGACACCGTGCACGATCGGCAGGGTGCCATAACGCAGACTGTACATCTGGTTCAGTCCGCAGGGCTCGAAGCGCGAGGGCATGAGGAATGCGTCGCTGCCGGCCTCGATGCGATGGGCCAGACCCTCGTTGTAGCCGAGATGTACGCTCACGCGGCCGGGGTAGCGCTCCATCAGCTCCATGAAGCGCATCTCGAGCGCCTTGTCGCCGCTGCCAAGCACGGCCATCTGAACCGGCATGGCAAGCACGCTGTCCGCCGCCTGCAGCACGAGGTCCAGTCCCTTTTGTTCGGTCATGCGTCCGATGACGCCGATCAAGAGGGCGTCGTCATCCTGCGCAAGCTCCAGTTCCGCCTGCAGTACGCGCTTGTTCTCACGCTTGGCGTCCAGGTGCTCGGCGTCGTAGTTGTGGGGCAGGGCGGGGTCGTGGGCCGGGTCCCATTCGCGTGGGTCGATGCCGTTGAGGATGCCGACGACGTCCGCCTGCCGGTGCCTCAGCAGGCCGTCCAGGCCGTTGCCGAACGGAGGCGTCTGGATTTCCCGCGCATAGCTCGGGCTGACGGTGGTGATGAAGCGGGCGCCGTTGATGCCGGCCTTGAGGAAATTCATCTCGCCCCAGTGCTCCACCCCGTGCGGTTGCCACAGTGCCCAGGGCAGTCCCAGGCGCTCGAAGGTCGCGCGGTCGAACACCCCCTGGTAGGCGAGGTTGTGGATCGTGATCAGGCGGGCGGGGCTGTGGGGATGGAGCTGGAGCAGGGCGAGCAGCAGGCCGCTTTGCCAGTCGTTGGCATGCACGATGTCCGGCTGCCAGCCGATCACGGACGGGGCCAGGGCGACCCGTTCGCAGGCCCGGCTGAACAGGGTGAAGCGCTCGGCGTTGTCCGGCCAGGCATGGCCGTCGGCGGTGTTGTAGGGGTTGCCGGGGCGGTCGCTGAACAGCGGGTGTTCGACCAGCAGCACCGGTACATCGCTGCCCGGGAGGATCGTCTCGAGGATGCGGCAGGGGCCGAAGGGCTCCACGTGCAGCTCGCTCAAGGGGTGCCAGGCGGGCAGTCGCGCCAGGGTGTCGGCATAGGCCGGCATGATGAGGCGCACATCGGCTCCCTGCGCCCGCAGGGCGGAGGGGAGGCTGCCTGAAACATCGCCCAGTCCGCCGGTCTTCATCAGCGGATGGGCCTCGGAGGTGGCGAACAGGATGCGCAAGGGTGGGTTCAAGGTGGCTCCCGGGCAAAGGGTGTTCATTCGGCCTGCAGGATGAGGGCGCCGAGCGGCGGCAGGGTCAGGCGGATGGAGAAGGGCAGTCCATTCCAGCCGGTCGCCTCGGCTTCGGTCTCGGCCGGGCCGACGTTGCTTCCGCCGTAGGTCTCGGCATCCGTATTGAGCAGCACGCGGTAACGCCCCGGGGCAGGTACGCCTACCCGGTAGCCCTCCCGCGGAAGCGGGGTGAAGTTCAGCACCACCACCACCTGCTGGTCGCTATCCTGGCGCAGGTAGCTCAGCACGGATTGTTCGGCGTCGCCGCAGTCGATCCAGCGGAAACCGTTCCAGTCGAAGTCGCGGACGTGCAGGGCGGGCAGTTTTCGGTACAGCCGATTCAGGTCGCCGATCAGGCGCTGCACACCGGTGTGGAGCGGGTAGTGCAGCACCCACCATTCGAGCTCGCGGCCAAAGGCCCATTCCGCCACCTGGCCGAATTCGCCGCCCATGAACAGCAGCTTCTTGCCGGGATAGGTCCACATCATGCTGAACAGCAGGCGCAGGTTGGCGAAGCGCTGCCATTCGTCGCCGGCCATCTTGCCCACCAGCGAACCCTTGCCGTGCACGACCTCGTCGTGCGAGAGGGGCAGGACGAAGTTCTCCGAGAAGGCGTACAGCAGCCCGAAGGTGAGGTCGTTGTGATGGTGCTGGCGGTGGATGGGGTCGCGACCCATGTAGCCGAGCGTGTCGTGCATCCAGCCCATGTTCCACTTCATGGTGAAGCCGAGGCCGCCGACGTCGGTCGGCTTGGTGACACCGGGCCAGGCCGTGGACTCCTCGGCGATGACCACGGCGCCGGGGAAGCGGCCGTGCACCACGCGATTGAGCTCGCGCAGGAACTCGATCGCCTCCAGGTTCTCCCGTCCGCCGTACTGGTTGGGCAGCCAGTCATGCGGGTCGCGCGAGTAGTCGAGGTAGAGCATCGAGGCCACCGCGTCCACGCGCAGGCCGTCGATGTGGTATTCCTCCAGCCAGTGCACGGCGGAGGCGAGCAGGAAGTTGCGTACCTCGTTGCGGCCGTAGTTGAAGATGTAGGTGCCCCAGTCGCGGTGTTCACCACGGCGCGGATCCGCGTGCTCGTACAGCGGTGTGCCATCAAAACGGGCCAGCGCCCACTCGTCCTTGGGGAAGTGGCCGGGGGCCCAGTCGAGCAGTACGCCGATGTCGTTTTGGTGCAAATAATCGACGAAGTAGCGGAAATCGTCCGGGGTGCCGAAGCGGCTGGTGGGGGCGAAGTAGCCGGTGGTCTGATAGCCCCAGGAATCGTCTAGCGGGTGTTCGGTGATCGGCAGCAGCTCGACATGGGTGAAGCCCAGGGGCTTGACGTAGTCCACCAGCTGGTGGGCGAGGGTGCGGTAGTCGAGGAAACCGCCGTCCTCGCGGCGGCGCCATGAGCCGAGGTGGACCTCGTAGATCGACATCGGCCGGTTCAGCCAGCCCTCCTGCCCGCGGCGCTGCATCCATGTCCCGTCGCTCCATGCATGCGTGGATGGGGCGGGCACGCGGGCGGCCGTGCCGGGGCGGAGCTCGAATTCGCCGCCATAGGGGTCGGTCTTGAGCAGGATGGCGCCGCTGTCGCGGTTGCGTAGCTCGTACTTGTACAGGTCGCCAGCCACAAGGCCCGGGATGAACAGCTCCCACAGCCCGCCGCCGCCCCGGCTGCGCATCATGTTGCGCCGGCCGTCCCACTGGTTGAAGTCACCCACCACGCTGACGCGCTCCGCGTTCGGGGCCCACACGGCAAAAAGCACGCCGTCGATGCCGTCGACCTCATGGGGATGGGCGCCCAGCACGCGGTAGACATGCCAGTGGCGGCCCTCGCCGAACAGGTACATGTCCAGCTCGCCGAGCTGTGGCTCGAAGGTGTAGGGGTCGATCAGTTCGAAGGCATGGCCATGTTGGTCGGTGCAATGCAGGCTGTGATGCCGGGGCAGGTCGCCGTCCGGACCTTCCCATTGCCACAGTCCGCGCGGATCGATGCGTTCCATGGCGGGTCCCTGCGGTCCGAGCCTGACCGAAGCGGCCTGGGGCAGCAGGGCGCGCACGCAGGACCAGCCCTCGCCGAGGGGATGCCTGCCAAGCAGGCTGAAGGGGTCGTGGTGGCGTCCGTCGAGCAGACGGGCAATCGACTGATCCATGAATTCTCCCGGCGGTCGAGGCTGCAGTAGTTTTTTAACAGACTAGACTCATAGTACAGGCCTTAAGTTACAGTCGAAAACGGTCATCCAAGCCAAGGAGCACGTCGATATGCTGATCGCACAGCCGCAGCGTCTAGTCAGCCGCATTACCCGGGATACCCTGGCCCTGGTATTGGCGGGAGGGCGAGGATCCCGCCTCAAGCAGCTGACGGACTGGCGGGCCAAGCCCGGCGTGCCCTTCGGTGGTAAATTCCGCATCATCGACTTTCCCCTCTCCAACTGCGTCAACTCGGGCATCCGCCGCATCGGCGTGCTGACCCAGTACAAGGCGCATTCGCTGATCCGTCACATCCAGCTCGGCTGGGGCAATTCCAATCCGTCGATGGGGGAGTTCATCGAGCTTCTGCCGGCCCAGCAGCGTATCCACGAGAATTCGTGGTATGCCGGCACCGCGGATGCCGTGTACCAGAACCTCGACATCATCCGCTCCCATGATCCCGAGTACGTGCTGATCCTCGCCGGGGATCACATCTACAAGATGGACTACGGCCTCATGCTGGCCTATCACGTGGAAAAGCAGGCCGACCTGACCATCGGTTGCATCCAGGTGCCGCTCGAGGAGGCCAAGGCCTTCGGGGTGATGGGCATCGATGTCGACGGGCGGGTGCAGCGTTTTCGGGAAAAGCCCGACAACCCCGATCCCATCCCCGGCAAGCCGGATACCGCGCTGGCCTCGATGGGGATCTACGTGTTCAACACCAAGTTCCTGTACGAGCAGTTGATCCGCGATGCCGATGACCCGAAGTCGGAGCACGACTTCGGCAAGAACATCATCCCGTCGGTCATCAACAACTACCGCGTGTTTGCCTACCCCTTCCTTGACGTGCAGAGCGGCAAGCAGAGCTATTGGCGCGACGTGGGTACGGTGGATTCGTACTGGGCCGCCAATCTCGAGCTGATCGGTGTCACCCCGGACCTGAACCTTTACGACAAGGAATGGCCGATCTGGACCTACCAGGAACAGTTGCCTCCGGCCAAGTTCGTCTTCGACGATGAGGACCGTCGTGGCATGGCGGTGGACTCCATGGTCTCCGGCGGCTGCATCATCTCCGGCGCCGTCGTACGCCACTCGCTGCTGTTCTCCAATGTCGTCGTGCATGAGCAGGCGCTGGTTCAGGACAGCGTGATCCTGCCGAACGTCACGGTGGGCGAGGGTGCGCGGGTGCGCAAGGCGGTGGTCGACAAGGGCTGTATCATCCCGCCAGGGATGGTGATCGGCGAGGACCCGTCCGAGGACCGCAAGCGCTTCGAGGTCAGCCCCGGCGGGGTGGTGCTGGTGACTCCGGAGATGCTCCACCAGCCCCTGCATCATGTCCGCTGAGGCCGATGCGATGGCCAGCCGCCTGCATGTCGTGCTGCTGTGGCACATGCATCAGCCCGAATACCGCGATCCCTTCAGCGGACAGTATCAGCGTCCGTGGACCTACCTCCACGCCATCAAGGACTACGTGGACATGGCCGCTCACCTCGAGGCGCATCCCGAGGCCCATGCGGTGGTCAACTTCGTGCCCGTCCTGCTCGAGCAGATCGCGGACTACGCCGGGGCCCTGCGTGCCCACCTCGATGGCGGAGACGTGCTGCCGGACCCTCTCCTGGCTGCGTTGGCTTCGGGCGATGCGCCCGCAGCGGCCGAGGGGCGCGCCGCGCTGATCGAATCCTGCCTGAAGGCCCATGAGCAGCGGCTGATCCAGCGTTTCGCGCCCTATGCCCGCCTGGCGCGGATCGCGCGGGATTTCCTCGTCCATCCGGAGGGATTGGTCTACCTTGAGGGATCCTTCTTCGTCGACCTCAACGTCTGGTACCACTTGGCCTGGCTGGGGGAGAGCGTGCGCCGCCAGGACGCGCGCGCCCGCCGCCTGATCCACAAGGCCAGCGGCTTCGACGCGGAGGATCGCCGTCAGCTACTGGAGCTGCTCGCCGACCTGCTGGGGGGGGTGATCGAGCGCTACCGGCAACTGGCCGACTGTGGCCAGGTCGAGTTGAGCATGACCCCTTATGCCCATCCCATCATGCCCCTGCTGCTCGACATGGAGTCCGCGCGCGAGGCCTGGCCCGAGGTGGTGCTGCCTGAGGTAACCGACTATCCCGGCGGGGAGGAGCGAGTGCGCTGGCATCTCGCGGAGGGATTGCGCGTGTTCGAGCGCTTTTTCGGCTGCCGACCCGCCGGCTGCTGGCCATCCGAGGGCAGCCTCAGCGAGCGGACCCTGCCACTGCTGGCGGAGGCCGGCTTCCGCTGGTGCGCCACCGGCAGCCAGGTTCTGCACAACAGCCTGCACCAGGCCGGCCTGTTCGAGAACTATCGCCATTGCCTGCACCGCTTCTACCAATACAGCATGAATGGCAACGGGGGGGACGGCAACGGCGTGGCCAAGGCGACGCCGACCCTGTTCTTTCGAGATGACGGTCTCTCCGACCTGATCGGCTTCCGTTACGCGGACTGGCATGCCGATCATGCGGTGGAGGACCTGGTCCGCCATCTGGAAACCATCGCGGATGCCTGCCACGACGGCCAGTATGTCGCCTCCATCATCATGGACGGGGAGAACGCCTGGGAGTACTACCCGGAGAATGGCTATTACTTCCTCGATGCCCTCTACCGCCGCCTGGTGGAGCACCCGCGCCTGCACCTGACCACCTACCAAAAGCTGTTGGACGAGGCCCCGCCGATCACCCCGATCCCGCGGCTCGTCGCCGGAAGCTGGGTCTATGGCACCTTCTCCACCTGGATTGGCGAGAAGGACAAGAACCATGCCTGGGTGCTGCTGGTCGAGGCCAAGAAGGTCTATGACCGCGTTGTGGCCAGCGGCCGCCTGACGGACGAACAGCTTGCGGCCTGTGAGCGGCAGCTCGGCATCTGCGAGGGGTCCGACTGGTTCTGGTGGTTTGGTGACTACAACCCCGCGGATGCCGTGCGCGATTTCGAGCGCCTGTTCCGCCTGCACCTGCGCCGGCTCTACGAGCTGCTGGGCGAGCCCCCGCCTGAGGTCCTCAAGCATGTCCTCGCCGAAGGTCACGGAGCGCCCTCCATGGGCGGTGTCATGCGCACGGGGCAGGTCGGATGATGGAGGGGGGGGAATCCGAAATCCTGAGCCATCGCCGCGCGGGCATCCTCCTCCATCCCACCTCGTTGCCCGGCGGAACGCTGGGCGATGAAGCCCACCGATTCGTCGACCGGCTCGCCGCCTGCGGCATCACCCTCTGGCAGATGCTGCCGCTCGGCCCCACCCATGCCGATGGCTCGCCCTACCAGTGCCTGTCATCCCATGCCGGTAGCCCCTCCCTCATCAGTCTGGAACGTCTGCGCCAGGAGGGGTGGCTGGAGCCCTCCGGCACAAGCCTGCGGGAGGCATTCGCCGGCTTCATGCGCCATGCCCGGCCGGAGGAACGCATGGCATTCTCCGCCTTCATGGAAGAGGAGGCGGCATGGCTGGAGGACTACGCCATGTTCGTCGCCCTGCGCGAGCGGCAGGGCGGGCTGGCCTGGTACGACTGGCCCCCCGCGCTGCGCGATCGCGACGCGGATGCATTGCGCCAGGCGCGGGTCGAACTGCACGAGCGCATCGACCTGGTGCGCTTCGAGCAGTTCGTCTTCTTCCGCCAGTGGCATGCGCTCCGATCCCACGCGCGGCGGCAGGGCATCCTCCTGTTCGGCGATGTGCCGATCTACGTTGCGCACGATTCGGCCGAGGTCTGGGCGCGCCCGGACCTGTTCACCGTGGACGCGCAGGGACGGGCGGAGGAGGTGGCCGGCGTGCCCCCCGACTACTTCTCCGCCACCGGCCAGCGCTGGGGCAATCCCCTCTACCGCTGGGAGCGGCACGCGGCCGACGGCTTTGCCTGGTGGAAGGCCCGCTTTGCCACCCAGTTCAAGCTGTTCGACCTGGTGCGCATCGACCACTTTCGTGGGCTGGAGGCCTACTGGGCCATCCCCGCCGCCTGCGAGACCGCCATCGATGGCCGCTGGATCAAGGCGCCGGGCGAGGCGCTCCTGAGCGCCCTGAACGAGCACTTCGGTCCCCTGCCGGTGGTGGCCGAGGACCTCGGCATCATCACCGACGAGGTCGTGGCGCTTCGCCAGCGCCACGCACTGCCCGGCATGCGTATCCTGCACTTCGCCTTCGACGGCAACCCCGACAACCCCTACCTGCCGCACAACCACACCCACGATTCCGTGGTCTATACCGGCACCCACGACAACGACACCACCCTTGGCTGGTGGTCCAGCCTGGACGATGAGACCCGGACGCGCGTGCTCGACTACCTTGGCCACATCCCCGAGCCCATGCCTTGGCCGCTGATCCGCGCGGCCCTCGAGTCCGTCGCCAACCTCGTCATCCTGCCGTTGCAGGACGTGCTCGAGCTCGGCAGCGAGGCGCGCATGAACACCCCGGGCACCACCGAGGGCAACTGGCAGTGGCGTTTCGACTGGGGGCAATGGGACGAGGCGCGGAGCGAGCGCCTGCGGCGGGAGATCGAGATGTACGGCCGGCGGCCGGGGGGATGAGATGGAGTGCGACCCACCCCTTATGGGTAGGCAAGATCCCCTCACCGCAATGATTTCTCTCGGCCCGCGGGCGGGCCTCCTACATCAGCTGCACATCGGCTGATGCAATCAGCGGGCGGTCGCGTCGGATTTCCAGCGCGCCCAGACCCGGATCACCACATGCCTGGGCATGGCGGTGCGCGACGCCTTCCACGGCCGCACCAGGCCTTCGAGGCGCGTGCTGTCCTGCGCGACCTCCATGGCCCACAGCGATTCGGCGGGATGGGCCGGGCGCGGGTTCAGGCGCTCGTGCAGGAAGAACAGGGCGATGAAGCGCGGCACGGGAAGGGTGGACAGCATCAGGCCGAGCAGCAGGGTGAGCACGCCCATGGCGGGATAGCCGCTGACCACGAGGGAAGGATCGTCGCGGAACAGCGGCCAGAGGAAGCTCGCCCCCGTGGCCAACAGGCCGGCAGAGAACAGGATGCGCCGCTCGGCGAGCGTGCGGTGGGCGGCGTTCAGCAGCCGGATGAAGCGAGGTTCGTCCATCGTTCAGGGCTCCGTCAGGCGGAAGGGTCTTCCTTGTTCTGTGTACGCTCGATGGTGCGCAATTTCAAGTGCAGCGCCGCCTTGGCCATCAGGTGCGCGCTCACCGGGGCGGTGATGAACAGGAACAGGGTGACCAGGATCTCATGCATGCTCGGGGTCTCCGAGTGCAGGCTGAAGTAGATCGCGGACACGACCAGGATGGCTCCCGCACCGAGGGTGGTGGCCTTGGTCGGGCCGTGCAGGCGCATGTAAAAATCCGGCAGGCGGAACAGGCCGATCGAGCCGACCAGGGTAAAGAAGGCGCCGATCAGCACGAGCGCGGCGAGGATGAGTTCCAGCATCGCTCCCTACTCCATGATGTCGCCACGCAGCAGGTACTTGCTGAGCGCGACCGTGCCGACGAACCCCATCACCGCGATCAGCAGCGCGGCCTCGAAGTACAGGGCGCTGCCGAGGTTGAGCCCGAACAGGATCAGGAGGGCGATGGAATTGATGTACAGGGTGTCCAGGGCAAGGATGCGGTCCGGAGCGTCCGGGCCGATGAGGAGGCGGGCGAGGCTCAGGGCCAGAGCGACGCTGACCATGGCCATGGCGTAGGGGAGGACAGCGGCGAGCATCAGGAAAACACCTCTTTGAGCGGCTGCTCGTAGCGGGTCTTGATCTGGCGGACCTCGGCCTCGACGTCGGTGACATGCAGGGCGTGCACCAACAGCGAGCGGCGATCCGCAGACAGGTCACAGGACACCGTGCCCGGGGTGAGCGAGATGGTGTTCGCCAGCAAGCTGATCGCGAGCGGGGACTGCACGTCGAGCGGGATGTGCATGAAGCCCGGCTGCAGGGCCTCCACCGGCCCGAGGATGCGGCGCGCGACGATGACGTTTGCGACCAGGATGTCCCATAGCACGATGCCGACGAACCTGAGCAGGATGCCGGGATGGCGGATGCGCACCTGTTCGGGCCAGAAGGGGGCGGTCAGCCAGGGGATGAGCACGGCCAAGAGGCTGCCGAGGACCAGGTGACCGGCGGAGAGGCTGTTGTTGAGCAGCATCCAGATCAGCAGCAGGGAAAGGCTGAGGATCGGATGGGGCAAGGCTCTGCGGAACAGGCTCATGGTTCGTTCCCGATGGCGGCGGTGGAGAGCACGGCATCCACGTAGCCGCGCGTGTCGTGCAGTTGCAGGGCGGTGGCCTCGAGCAGGGCGGTGAGCGGCTGGGCGAGGACCACCATCAGCGGCGCAGCGAGCAGAAGCCCCAGCACAGCGGGCAGGGTGGCCTTCTGCAGCGGCAGGCCCGTAGAGGGGGCATCGGCGTGGCTGCGGTAGAACAGGGTGCTGCCGCTGCGCGCCAGCGCGACGATGATGACGAAGCTCGAGACCAGGATCACCGCGTAGTGGATGGCCATGCGCGGGTCGTCCAGCGCCGCGTGCAGGATCAGGAGCTTGCCGAAGAAACCTGACAGCGGCGGCATGCCCGCCAGGGCCATGGCGAGCATGAGGAACAGCGCGCCGAGCAGCACGCCACCGGGCATGGCGGCGCCGGGCTCCAGCCGGTCCCCGTCCTCGCCCCGCGCGCGGATGATCAGGTCGGCCAGCAGGAAGAAGGCGGCGGCCAGCAGGGTGGAGTGGATCAGGTAGTAGAGCGAGCCGGCCGAGGCCGCGGGGGTGGCGAGGCCGAAACCGATCAGCAGGGTGCCGACCGAGGCGAGCACCAGGTAGGCGATCTGCACGCGCAGCTGCGCGGCGGCCATCACGCCGAGGGCGGCGAGGCCCAGGGTGATCCATCCCGCAACCTGCAGCCACGGGGTGATAAGCCCCGCGAGCGCGCCCGCCTCATCGCCGAACAGCGTTCCGTGCACGCGCACAATGGCGTAGATGCCGACCTTGGTCATGATGGCAAACAGGGCGGCGATGGGCGCACTGGTCTGTGCGTAGGCGGCAGGCAGCCACAGGTAGAGCGGAAAGGCGGCGGCCTTGATGCCGAACACCACCAGCAGGAGCAGCCCGGCGCCCGCGATCAGGCCGTGGTTCTCTGCCGGCGCGGCGGCCACGCGGTTGGCCATGTCGGCGAGGTTCAGGCTGCCGAGCACGCCGTACAGCGCCCCCACGGCGAACAGGAACAGGGTGGAGCCGACGAGGTTGATCACCACGTAATGCAGGCCGGCCTTGGTGCGCAGGCGTCCGCCGCCGTGCAACAGCAGGCCGTAGGAGGCGAGCAGCAACACCTCGAAAAACACGAACAGGTTGAATACGTCGCCGGTCAGGAAGGCGCCGTTGAGGCCGAACAGCTGCAGCTGGAACAGCACGTGGAAGTGCGGGCCGCGTTCGTCGACCCCGGTGGCGATGGCATAGGCCAGGCTGGCGAGGGCCAGCAGCATGGTCAGCCCCACCATCAGGGCGGACAGGCGGTCGAGCACCAACACGATGCCGAATGGCGGCACCCAGTTGCCCAGGGCGTAGACGCGGTGGACGCCGTCCGCGGCCACGCCGACCAGGGCCAGCGCCAGCCCGGTCACGCCCAGCACGGCAACGAGGTTGATGATGCGCTGCAGGCGCAGGCCACCCGCGGCCGCGAACAGCAGGACGAAGCCCGCGATCAGCGGCAGCAGGACGGGCCAGACGACGAGTGTGCTCATGCGCGCCCCTCCTGCTCCACCGGCCGTTCATGACCGGGGGCGTCAACGTGCAGGCCGTCGACATGATCGTTGCCCATCTCGCTTCTTGCGCGCAGGGCGAGCACGATCACGAACGCGGTCATGCCGAAGGCGATCACGATGGCGGTCAGCACCAGCGCCTGCGGCAGCGGATCGGTGTAGCCGGGGGCGGCGGGGGAAAGGATGGGCGGCAGGCCGATGGCCAGGCGTCCCATGACGAACAGGAACAGGTTCACCGCGTAGGAGAGCAGGGTCAGGCCGAGCACGACCGGGAAGGTGCGCCCGCGCAGGGAAAGGTAGACGCCGCCCGCGGTGAGCACGCCGATGGCGAGGGCGATCAGCAGTTCCATCAGTGTTTCTCCTGCATGGGCACGGTCTTCTCGTCCTGGCCAAGGCGGCCGAGCTGGACCAGGATCAGCACGGTCGCGCCGACCACCACGAGGAACACGCCGAAGTCGAAGGCCATGGCGCTCGCAAGCTCGAACTCGCCAACCACCGGCCAGTGCAGGTGGGTGAAGGTGGAGGTCAGGAAGGGGTAGCCGAGCCCCATGGCGACGAGGCCGGTGCCCGTGGCGAGGGCGAGGCCCGCGCCGACCACGCGGTGCATGTCCGTGCGCAGGCGGCTCGCGGTCCAGTCGATGCCGTTGGCGAGGTACTGGACGATCAGCGCCACAGCGGTAATGAGGCCGGCGATGAAGCCGCCCCCCGGCAGGTTGTGGCCGCGCAGCAGGATGAACGCGGCGACCAGCAGGGTCAGCGGCAGTAGCAGGCGGGTGAGGGTGGCCATGATCGGTGGGTGGGCATCTGCGCTCCAGCGGCGGCCTTCGGCATCGGCGGCCGGCATGGGCAGCTTCAGCCCGTGCAGCAGGGCGACGATGCCGAGCCCCGCGAGCGCCAGCACGGTGATCTCGCCGAGGGTGTCGAAGCCACGGAAGTCGACCAGGATCACGTTGACCACGTTGGTGCCGCCCCCACCGGGCAGGGCTTGCTCGAGGAAGAAGCCGGCGATGGTGTCGAGCGGGCGGGTGAGGACGGCCAGGGTGAGCAGGGTGGCACCCAGGCCCGCGACCAGCGCGAGCAGTGCGTCACGCCCGATGCGCAGGCGGCTGGACTCGACCGGCGTCTGCTGCGGCAGGAAGAACAGGGCCAGCAGCAGGAGCACGACCGTGACGACCTCGACGGACAGCTGGGTCAGGGCCAGGTCGGGTGCGGAGAACTTCACGAAGGCGAGCGCCACGATCAGGCCGACCACGCCCATGGTGATCAGGGCGACCAGGCGATGGCGGTGCCAGACCACGGTGGCGAGGGTGGCGAGCACGAGGGCGATGGCGGCGGTCACGGTGACCGCATCGACGGGCATCATGCCCACCGTCCCGAACAGCGGCGCGGCCTGCCCGGCAAAGCCCGCCACGGCCACGGCGAGCGACGCGAATACCAGCCAGGCGACGGCGCCCTGCAGGCTGGCGCGGTCGAAGGCATGGGTGACGGCGTGGGCAAGGCCGCGCAGGCCGCCCATCACGCTGGTGTACGGCACGCGCGCGTCGAGCCGGCCGATGGTGCGCTCGTGCCAGTCGAACAGCGGCTGACGGAAGACATAGACCAGCACGCCAAGGGCGAGGGCGGCGAGCGACATCATCAGTGGCTGGTTGAAGCCGTGCCAGATGGCCAGGCTGTACTCGGGCACGTTGCCCTGCAGGGTGCCGTCCACCGCCACCGCGAGCAGCGGGGCGACGGTCAGGCCAGGCAGGATGCCGACCGCGAGGCAGAGCACCACCAGGATGTCGACCGGCACCTTCATGAAGCGCGGCGGCTCGTGCGGGGTCTTCGGCAAGTCCACAGGCTCGCCGTTGAAGAACACGTCGTGGATGAAGCGCAGGGAGTAAGCCACCGACAGCATGCCGCCGAGGGTGACCAGCGCGGGGATCAGCCAGGCCAGGGGCAGGTGGCTGCCCACCTCCACCGCCTCGGCGAAGAACATCTCCTTGCTCAAGAAGCCGTTGAGCAGGGGCACGCCGGCCATCGCCGCTGCCGCGATCATCGCCAGCACCGCGGTATGCGGCATGTAGCGCAGCAGGCCGTTGAGGCGGCGCATGTCGCGGGTGCCGGTCTCGTGGTCGATGATGCCGGCGACCATGAACAGCGAGGCCTTGAACGTGGCGTGGTTGATGATGTGGAACACCCCGGCCACCGCCGCAAGCGGGGTGCCAAAACCGAACAGCAGGGTGATCAGACCAAGGTGGGAGATGGTCGAATAGGCCAGCAGCCCCTTCAGGTCATGCTTGAACAGCGCGGTGTAAGCGCCGAGCAGCAGGGTGGCGAGGCCCGCGCCGCCGACGATCAGGTTCCACTCCAGCGTGCCGGAGAGGGCCGGGAACAGGCGTGCGAGCAGGAATACCCCCGCCTTCACCATGGTGGCGGAGTGCAGGTAGGCCGAGACCGGGGTGGGCGCGGCCATCGCGTGCGGCAGCCAGAAGTGGAACGGGAACTGGGCGGACTTGGTGAACACCCCGAGCAGGACCAGCACCAGGATAGGGAGGTAGAGCGGATGGGCGCGGATCACGTCGCCCGCCGCAAGCACCTCGCTCAGGTTGTAGCTGCCGACGACGTGGCCGAGCATCAGTACGCCGGCGAGCAGGGCCAGCCCGCCACCCCCGGTGACCGCGAGGGCCATGCGCGCGCCCTCACGGGCGTCCTTGCGGTGCTGCCAGTAGCTGATCAAGAGGAAGGAGCTGAGCGAGGTCAGCTCCCAGAACACCACCATCTGGATCAGGTTTTCAGACAGCACCACGCCCAGCATGGAGCCCATGAACAGCAGCATGTAGGCGAAGAAGCGCCCCATCGAATCGCGCGCCGAGAGGTAGTAGCGCGCGTAGATCACGATCAGGAGGCCAATGCCGAGGATCAGCAGGGCGAACAGCAGGGTGAGGCCGTCCAGGCGGAAGGCAAAGGACAGGCCCACGGCGGGGATCCAGTTCCACGATTGGACCAGCGTCTCGCCGCCGAAGGGAGCGCCGGCTGCGGGCAGCAGGGCCAGCAGGGCGGCCACCGTGACCGTGCCCGCGGTCCAGGCCGAGGCTTGACGGCTGAGACGGGCGGACCAAGCGACCACTGCCGCCCCGAGGAAGGGCAGCAGGACGACGAGGGCGAGGTTCATGAGCTTAGGGTTCGTCTATCAGGCTCGAAGGATCAACCTTGAACCTTAGCATGACCCGGCAGGGTGACCTACCCTGTCGTCCTCATCAGCACGCCGGGGGCGGGGTTGCATGACTGAAGACCACGGCATCGCCCAGCTCCGCGCGCAGGCGGATGGCGAGCGCGTCGGGGAGCCATTCGGCGCTCGCGGCGAGGATCCGGTGACCGTCGGGCAGCTGCACCGTGTAGAGCTGGCGGTCGCCGCGGAAGACCCGGCGAACGATGTCGCCGATCACTGCGCCGTTTGGGTCCGGAACGATCATCTCCGGGCGCACGAACAGGGTCAGGTGGTCATCTGCCGGGAGGTGGCGCTCCGGCAGGGCGCCAAGGGCGCATCGCCAGCCCCCCGAAGGGTCACGTTGCAGGGGCAGAAAGCTTCCGTGGCCGATGAAGCGCGCGACGAAGGGATGGGCAGGCTGGTGGTAGAGGGTGTGGGCATCCCCCCATTGCAGGATACGCCCTTGGTGCATCACCCCGATCTGGTCGGCAAGGGCGAAGGCCTCGTATTGGTCGTGCGTGACCAGCAGGGCGGTCATGCCCTCTTCGCGCACGATCTCACGCACATCGCCGGCAAGTTGCTCACGCAACTCCCGATCCAACGCGGCAAACGGCTCGTCGAGCAGCAAAAGTCGCGGGCGTGCAGCCAGCGCGCGCGCCAGGGCCACGCGCTGGCGTTGCCCACCCGAGAGTTCATGCGGATAACGCGCAAGCAGGCCCTGCAGGTGCAGGCGCTGGGTCAGCCACTGCACCCGATCGCGCCGCTCGGCGGCGCTTTGTGCATGCAGACCAAAGGCGATGTTCTCTGCTGCGCTCAGATGCGGGAACAGGGCGTCGTCCTGGAAGACCAGGCCGATGCCTCGCCGCTCGGGCGGCTGCCTCCCCACATCCTCGCCAAACAGCCGGATTCCCCCTTCTGCATGCGCCTGCAGGCCCGCCACGGCACGCAGCAGCGTGGTCTTGCCGCAGCCCGAAGGGCCGAGCAGGCAGGCGAGTTGCTGGTCTTCGAGGGAAAGGTTGAGGTGACGGAGAACCCAGTCCGTGTCCAGGCGGATGCCCAGATCCTGGATATCGAGCGCTGCGGGCATGGCATGTGTCTGATCGGAAACGCGCTCAAGTTAACGGATGCGCGGCCCGCATACCAGCATGTCGGTTCATGCGGGCGAGCAGGATGACCGCTGGCAGGCTGAGGAGGACGATGCACAGGGCGGGCAGGGCAGCATCCGCCAGGCGCTCGTCGGAGGCCAGCTCGTGAGCACGCACAGCCAGGGTGTTGAAGTTGAAGGGGCGCAACACGAGGGTCGCCGGCAGCTCCTTCAGCGTCTCGACGAACGCGAGGATCAGCACCGTGGCGAGGCTGCCGCGCAGCAGGGGCAGGTACACTCTGAGGCTGGTGCGCCACGGGTCGAGGCCGAGCATGCGCGCGCTCTCGCCGAGGCTCGGGCGGAGCATGGCGAGGCCGCTCTCCACGCCCTGCTGGCCTAGGGCGAGGAAGCGGGACAGATAGGCCCACAGCAGGGCGAGCAGGCCACCGCTAAACAGCAGTCCCGTGATCACGCCGTGCGCGCTGAGCCAGCGGTCGAACTGGCCGAGCGGGATCATCAAACCAAGGGCGATGACCATGCCCGGCACCGCGTAGCCCAGACCGGCGAACCGGTACAGTCCATGGTGGACGGGGGTGGGGTGACGCCGCACCCCGAGGGCGAGCAGCAGGGCAAGGGCGGTGATCAGTCCGGCCGCGCCCAGGGCCAGGAGCAGGGAGTGGAGCAGCAGGCGCTGGAAGTCCGGAGCAAGCACCTGCTCGATGCGCGGCAGGGCCCACAGGCCGAGCTGCAGCACAGGGGCGCCGAAGCCCAGGGTGACGATCAGTCCGCCCGCCAGCCAGGCCGCGATGGCCTGCCGGCGGGTGAGCCGCAGGGGCAGGATCGGTCGGGCGTGGCGGCCGTGATCGAAGCGGGCCCGGCCGCGCGCGCGCAGCTCAAGGATAAACAGGGTCATGGTCAGGGCGGCCAGCACCGCGGCCAGGGCCATCGCCTCCTGCACGTCCCCAAGGCCATGCCAGGTGCGCAAGATGCCGGTGGTGAAGGTCGGCACGCCGAAGTGGTAGACCGCGCCGTAGTCGGCCATGGTTTCCATCAGCGCGAGCATGACCCCGGCGAACAGGGCGGGACGGAGGAGCGGCAGGCGCACCGTCCAGAACAGGCGCCAGCCCCGGTAGCCCATGATCCGCGCCGCCTCCTCGTAGCCCTGGATGGGCGCGCGCAGGGCCTCGCGGGCGAGCAGGTAGACGTAGGGATAGAAGCCCAGGCTGAAGATCAGGATGGCCCCCGGCAGCGAACGGATATCCGGCCACAGGGCACCGCGAGCCCCCACAAGCTCCCGCAGCCCGGTCTGAAGCCACCCTTCGGGGGCGAGCAGGCCGGTGTAGGTGTAGGCGAGGATATAGGCCGGCAGGGCGAGGGGGAGCAGAAAAAGCCCGGCAAGCGCACCGCGGCCGGGGAAGTCCAGGCGGGTGACCAGCCAGGCACAAAACAGCCCAAGGGTGAGGGTGCCCGCGCCCACCCCAAGGCCAAGCAGCAGACTGTTGCGCAGATACTCGGGCAGGACCGTCTGCCACAGCCCCAGCCAGAGTTCGCTGGAGGTGCCGGGCAGGGCGGTGAAGACCACCAGGATGGGCAGTGCGGGAAGCAGGGCGGCCAGCACCCACCCCGCGCGCGGCAGGCGCAGGGTCCGGGGGCGGGCGGCGAGGGCGGAGATCAACGCCATCCGGCGCGGTCGAGCAGGCGCACGGCCTGGGCATTCAGCTCGCCCAAGCGAGCGAGCGGCAGGGCATCGGCCTTGAATTCACCCATGGCCCGCAGGGTGGGGCTCACCGCGATGCCAAGCCTGACCGGGTATTCCTGGTTGACCTCGGCATACCAGCGCTGGGCCTCGTCGGAGACCAGGAACTCCAGCAGCTTGCGCGCCTCAGCAACGTTCTTCGCGGCGGCGGTGATGCCGGCGCCACTGACGTTCACATGCGCGCCGCGATCCTTCTGGTTGGGCCAGAATACTGCCACCTTGGCGGCGGCCTCGCGCTCGGCGGGCTCCTCGGCGTTCTGCATGCCGGCAAGGTAGTAGGTGTTCACCAGCGAGACATCGCACTCGCCGGCGGCGATCGCCTTGATCTGGTCGCGATCCCCGCCCTTAGGCGGACGGGCGAGGTTGGCCACCACGCCCTTGGCCCAGTCCAGCGTGGCCGCTTCGCCATCGTGGGCGATGAGCGAGGCCGTCAGCGACTGGTTGTAGATGCTGTCCGAGGAGCGCATGCACACACGGCCCTTCCAGCGCGGATCGGCCAGATCCTCGTAGGTGGACAGTTCCTCCCGCTTGACCCGCTCCGGGGCATAGACGATGACCCGCGCCCGCAGGGTCAGACCAAACCACTGGTTGCTTGGGTCGCGGTAGGCCGCGGGGATGGCCGTGCTAAGGATGGGGGAATCGACCGCCTGCAGGACCCCCGCGGCCTTGGCACGGTGCAGACGGCCCGCGTCAGCGGTCATCAGCACGTCGGCAGGGGATTGCGCGCCCTCGGCCTTGAGGCGTTCGATCAGGGCATCGTCCTTGCCGCTGACCAGATTGACCTTGATCCCGGTCTCCTTGGTGAAGGTGTCGAGCAGGGGCTTGAGGAAGGCCTCGCCACGGCCGGAATAGACATTGACCTCGGCGGCCTGGACGGAGACGGCGCTCAGCAGGGTGGCACAGAGGGTGGCGAGAACACGCTTGGACGTCATGGTGGCAGCTCCGGGGGATCTGATTCGAGGCCATTGTGCTTGGCGGCATAAAAAAATCAAGTAAGAAACATTCTCAATTACGTTTGCGTGCATGGGGGTATGATTCCGTCCGTGCCGGCGCCCTCCGAGGCACGGCAACTGCGTAAAAGCCTGAAGCGATCGCACAAGGCGAGAATCCAGCGTGCGAAGGGTGCAATCTTTACCCCCTTTGGCCGTAGGAGGCCCGCCCCCGGGGCGACGGTCCCTTCAGTACCGCCCTATCGCAACGAGGCAGGCCGTGTAAAAACACCTGACTGCCCGCTAGTGGACGGCTCTGGTAATATCCCGGCTTTGCCACGTATTTGAGCCTGTTAGCCGTGACCATGTATCTCACCGACGATCTGCGCATCGTGGGCATCCAGGAAGTCATGCCGCCCGTGGAAGTGCGCCGCAAGCATCCGCTGACCGAGCACGGGGCGGAGACGGTGTACTCCGCGCGCCAGGCCATCCACGCGATCCTGACCGGTGAGGATGACCGCCTGCTGGTGATCATGGGGCCCTGCTCGATCCACGACGTGCAGGCCGCGCGCGACTACGCCCGCCGCCTGAAAGGCCTGGCTGCCGAGGTGAAGGACGACATCCTGCTGGTCATGCGCGTGTACTTCGAGAAGCCACGCACCACCGTGGGCTGGAAGGGGTTGATCAACGACCCGAACCTGGATGGCAGCTACCGCATCAATGAGGGCCTGCACCTTGCTCGCCACCTGCTGGCGGACCTCGCCGACATGGGCGTGCCGGCCGCGACCGAGTACCTCGACCTGATCAGCCCGCAATACGTCTCCGATCTGGTGAGCTGGGGGGCCATCGGCGCGCGCACCACCGAGAGCCAGGTGCACCGCGAGCTGGCCTCCGGTCTCTCCTGCCCGGTCGGGTTCAAGAATGGCACCGACGGCGGCCTGCAGGTGGCGATCGACGCGATCCGCGCGGCGGAACGCCCGCACCATTTCCTGTCGGTCACCAAGGAAGGTCATTCGGCGATCTTCTCCACCCGCGGCAACGAGGACTGCCACATCATCCTGCGCGGCGGAAAACAGCCCAATTACGACGCTGAGAGCGTCGCCGCGGCCGTGGCCGCGCTGGAGAAGGCCGGTCTGCCGCCGCGCATCATGATCGACTTTTCGCACGCCAACAGCCGCAAGGAATACCTCCGCCAGATCGACGTGGCGCGCGACGTGGCCGGCCAGGTGGCGGCGGGCAACCGCCATATCATCGGCGCGATGATCGAGAGTCACATCGTCGGCGGCCGCCAGGACGTGCAGGATCCCTGCACCCTGACCTACGGCCAGAGCATCACCGACGCCTGCATCGGCTGGGAGGACAGCGTGAGGGTCATCCATGATCTCGCCGGTGCGGTTCGTGCACGCAGGTACAAGGGGTAAGCGCGGATGCTGGATCTCCTCATCGCCGGCGGCTGGTGGATGGCACCGATCATGCTCGCCTCGGTGGTCGCGCTCGGGCTCATCATCGAGCGGGCCTGGAGCCTGCGGCGCGCCAGGGTCCTGCCGGCCGGCGTGGTGGAGGAGATCGAGCAGTTGGTCCAGCGCCGTGAGCTCACCGCCGACCGGCTGCGCGCGATTGGCATGCGCTCACCGCTCGGGCGAGTGCTGGCTGCCGGCCTTGCCCCCTACGCGATCAGCCGCGAGGAGATGAAGGCGCGCATCGAGGACGCCGGGCGCCATGTCGCACACGAACTCGAATGCTGCCTGAGCACCCTCGGCACCATCGCGGTGATCAGCCCGTTGCTTGGCCTGCTCGGCACCGTGGTTGGCATGATCATGACCTTCGACGTCATCACCACCCAGGGGCTCGGTCAACCGGCCGATCTCGCGGGCGGCATCTCCACCGCGCTGCTGACCACGGCGGCTGGCCTGATTGTGGCCGTGCCGAGCGTGATCGCCCACCGCGCCTTCCGTGCCCAGGTCGATCGGCTGGTGATCGACCTGGAGCGCGAGGCCATGCGCCTGCTCGATGGTCTGTTTGCCAGCGAGGCGCGTGTGGCCCTGCGTGAGGCTGGCAAGCCTGGTGGGACGCAGGCGGGATGAGGCACCGATGAACTTCCGTCCCCGCCAACGTGACGAAGTTGGCCTCGACCTCACCCCCCTGATCGACGTGGTCTTTCTGCTGCTGCTGTTCTTCATGCTGACCACCACCTTCGTGGAGGCCACCCGGCTCAAGATCGACCTGCCCGAGGCTGGGGAGGGGGCTCAGGCCGAGCGCAAGGATGTGCCGTGGGTCATTGAGATCGACGCCCAGGGGCGCTATGCCCTCAACGGCGAGGTGGTCGAGGTGGAGCAGCTCGCCGCCCGCCTGCGCGCGATTCCTGGACGGACCGAGGAAACCTCGGTCCTGGTGCGTGCCGACGGCAAGGCTACTCACCAGGCCGTGGTGCGTGCTCTCGATGCCGCGCGCTCGGCCGGCCTCGTGCGCGTCGGCCTGGCCACCATCCCCGCTGCCCGATGACGAAGCCTGCCCCGAGCAAGACCGAGGACGGCACGGCGGAGCGCATGGGTCTCCACACCTACCGTCGCCTGCTCGGCTACGTGCGCCCGCACTGGCGCATCTTCACTCTCGCGATTTTCGGCATGATCGCCGCCTCGCTTACGGACGTGGCCTTCGCCGCGCTGATGAAGCCGCTGCTCGACGGCAGCTTCGTCGCCAAGGACATCGCCACCACGCAGTGGGTGCCCATCGCCCTGGTCGGGGTGTTCCTCGTCCGCGCCCTCGGCGAGTTTGGCGCCAAGTACGGCATGACCTGGGTGGCGCGCAAGGTGGTCAGCACCCTGCGTCAGCAGGTGTTCGACAAGCTCCTGCGCCTGCCCACGCGCTTCTTCGACCATGCTCAGTCGGGCGACCTGCTTGCGCGCCTGACCTACACCGTGGAACAGGTGGCCTCCGCCGCGACCGGCGCCCTGACGGTCATGGTACGCGATGGCCTGTCGGTGATAGGCCTGCTGGTCTGGATGTTTTGGCTCAGCCCGCAGCTGACCGTGTTCATCCTGGTGGTGGCACCGATCGTGGTGGCCCTGGTGGCCATCGTGAGCCGGAATTTCCGCCGCTACAGCCGGCGCATCCAGGCCTCTGTCGGCGAGATCGCACAGGTGGCGGACGAGGTCATCGGCGGCCACCGGCTGGTGCGGGTCTATGGTGGCGAGGCCTACGAGCGCGACCGCTTCGCTGTGGTCAACGAGAAGAACCGCCGCGCCTTCATGCGCATGGAAGGGGTGGATGCCATGACCACCCCCGTCGTGCAGCTGCTGGTGGCGCTGGCGATTGCCGCCATCATCGCCTTTGCCACCAGCGGCGAGCGACTGGAGCAGCTCACCGTCGGCACTTTTATCTCCTTCATCACCGCCCTGGCGATGCTGCTCTCGCCGCTCAAGCGCCTGACCAACCTCAATGCCACCCTGCAGAAGGGGATCGCCGCAGGCGAGCAGCTGTTCGCCACTCTGGATGAGATTGAGGAACGTGACGAGGGCTGTCATGCGTTGGGGCGTGCGGCCGGGCACGTCAGATTCGAGGGGGTGCGCTTCAGCTACGGCGAAGGGCAGCCGGAGGTGTTGCACGGCATCGACCTCGATGTCCCGGTCGGCACCACGGTGGCCATCGTCGGCCAGTCTGGCAGTGGCAAGACCACCCTGCTCAACCTCCTGCCGCGCTTCTACGACCCCACCGCCGGGCGCATCCTGATCGACGGGGTGGACATCCGCGAGCTGCCGCTCGCCCGCCTGCGCGCGCAACTCGCCTGGGTCGGCCAGGAGATCACCCTGTTCGACGACAGCGTGGCGAACAACATCGCCTACGGCAGCCTGCAGGGCACCCCGCTCGAGGCCATCCGCGCCGCTGCGGACCAGGCACAGGCCAGCGCCTTTATCGAGGGGCTGCCGGAGGGCTTCGAGACACGCGTGGGCGAGCGCGGTGTGCTGCTCTCCGGCGGCCAGCGCCAGCGCATCGCCATTGCTCGCGCCCTGTTGCGCCAGGCGCCGATCCTGCTGCTGGACGAGGCGACCTCGGCGCTGGACACCGCCTCGGAGCGCCTGATCCAGCAGGCGCTGGAAGGGCTGATGCGCCATCGCACCACGCTGATCATTGCCCACCGCCTGTCGACCATCCGCAACGCCGATCGCATCGTGGTGATGGAGGCTGGCCGCATCATCGAGCAGGGGCGGCACGATGAGCTGCTGGAGCGGGGCGGACACTATGCGCGCCTGTACCGCCTGCAGTTCAGCGAATCCCGGGACGAGGCGTGAAGACGCCAGCCTTCTGGCAATCCCCCCGCGATCCGCGCAGCCTGCTGCTGGCGCCGCTCGGCTGGCTGTGGTGCCGCCTCGCCCGCCGCCGCCTGCTCGCCTATCGCACGGGCGGGAAACACGCGGAACGCCTGCCGGTCCCGGTCGTCGTTATCGGCAACATCACTGCGGGCGGCAGCGGCAAGACCCCCCTGACCCTCTGGCTTGCGCGCCACCTGCAGGCGGCCGGATGGCACCCGGCCGTGATCAGCCGGGGCTACGGCGCGAGAATCGAAGGGGCACCGCGGCGGGTGAGGGTCGACAGCCTGGCGGCCGAGGTCGGTGACGAACCGCTGCTGCTCAAGCGCCGCCAAGGCGATGAGCTCGAGGTCGTCGTCCATCCGCGCCGGGTACTGGCGGGGCGGATGGCCCTCGGCCTCGGGGCGGATGTCCTCCTGCTCGACGACGGGCTGCAGCATCTCGCACTCGAGCGCGATCTCGAGATCGCCGTGCTGGACGGGGAGCGGGGGATCGGCAACGGGCGCTGCCTGCCGGCGGGCCCATTGCGGGAGCCTGCCGAACGCTTGCAGGAGGTCGATGCCGTGGTGGTGCAGGGCGGACAGCCCGCGGCGGGGCAGTGGGGCATGCGCCTCGTGCCTGGGGATGCGGTCAACCTCATCGATGGCAGCCGCCGCCCGCTGTCGGACTTCATCGGATTGCCCTGCGATGCGCTGGCCGGCATCGGCCATCCCGAACGGTTTTTCGCCATGCTGCGCGGCCTTGGCCTTACGATCGAGGGCCATCCCTTCGCCGACCACCATGCCTTCAGTGCCGCCGACCTTGCGCCCTTCACTGCCCGCCCGCTGCTGATGACCGAGAAGGATGCGGTAAAATGCCAGTCGCAAGCCCGTCCGAACCACTGGTACGTTCCCGTCGAGGCCGATGTGGACGAGGGGCTCGCCGAATTCATCCAATCCCGCCTGGAGTCATTCCGCGATGGACAAACGCCTGCTTGAGATCCTTGCCTGCCCGGTGACCAAGGGCCCGCTGATCTACGACAAGGCGGCCCAGGAGCTGATCTCCATCGCCGCCCGGCTGGCCTACCCGATCCGCGACGGCATCCCGGTGATGCTGCCAGAGGAGGCGCGCCAGATCGAAGAGGAAGAGGCCGAGCGCCTGCGTGCCCAGCACCCGGCAGGCTCATGATGGGCTACAAGCTCGTCATCCCCGCCCGTTACGGCTCATCCCGCTTGCCGGGCAAGCCGCTGCTGACCATCGCCGGCAAGCCGCTGGTCGTTCATGTCATTGAGCGCGCCCGCGAGTGCCAGGCCGATGAGATCATCCTCGCCACCGACGACGAGCGCATTCGCGCGGCCTGCGAGCAGCTCGGGGTGCGCGTGCTGATGACCTCCAGCGAGCATGCCACCGGCACGGACCGGCTGGCCGAGGTGGCCCGCCTGATGGGCTGGCCGGATGACACCCTGGTGGTCAACCTGCAGGGCGACGAGCCGCTGATCCCGGCCGACCTGCTGGACCGGCTGGCGGATAACCTGGCGGCTCATCCGCAGGCCGCCATCGCGACCCTGTGCACGCCGATCCACTCGGCGCGCGACCTGTTCGATCCGCACGTGGTCAAGGTGGTGCGTGACCGTTTCGGCTTTGCCCTGTATTTCAGCCGCGCTCCCATCCCCTGGGAGCGCGATGCCTTCGGTATGGAGGCTGACCGTCACCACGACCATGCCTTCCGCCACCTCGGGTTGTACGCCTATCGCGCGGGCTTCCTGCGCAGCTTCGCCGAATGGCCGGAGGCGCCGATCGAGGGGTTGGAGAAGCTCGAGCAGCTGCGCGCCCTGTGGCAGGGGGCGCGCATCCATGTCGACGTGGTGGCCGAGCCGCCCGGACATGGGGTGGACACGGCGGAGGACCTGGCACGGGTCGAGGCGCTGCTGGCGCGGTAGAAGCCTTGGGGAAGGCCCGGACGATGGGATCGCGGCGGCACGCCGCTCCCACAAAGGTTCCGGGCAGAGGGATGTGTAGGAGGCCCGACCTCGGGCCGATGATCCTGTGCTCAATCGCGGCGAGGGCGCCGCTCCTACACGGCTCGATGGGGTCGTGCGAGCCGCGTGCCGCGGCGATCCGCATCAGATTTCAGTCCGTCCTTGAAATCAACCTCCGGCCCAGAGCCTCGGCCTCCTCCTCGCTCATGAACTGGCGCGCCACGGGATGCAGCCGGTCCCCGAGTTCGCTGACCAGCGGCACCTGAAAATGGCGCGGGGCATGGCGGCGCGGCTGGCCGTAGAGGTTGTCCTGCAGGGCATGGTTGCCCTGCTCCCGCAGCACGAGCAGGGGGCCTGCGCGCAGGATCTCGATCACGCACAGCCTGCGGCCCTCGATCAGGGCCTCGCGGCCCAGCAAGCCGCTCAGGTGCTGGAGCAGGGTATCGTCGCTCATCGGACATCAACATGTAGCAGGGGATCAAGAGTATGCAGTGGGAACTGCTCGACCGCGAGGTCATGTATCAGGGGTTTTTCCGTCTGGAGCGCTATCACCTGCGCCACCAGCGCTATGCCGGCGGCTGGACCGACACCATCCGGCGCGAGATGTTCGAGCGCGGCCACGCCGTGGCCATCCTGCCCTACGATCCCAAACGCGATGCGGTGGTGCTGCTCGAGCAGTTCCGCCCGGGGGCGCTGGAGGCCCCGGGTGGGCCGTGGCTGAAGGAGTTTCCAGCCGGGATGATCGAGCCGGGCGAGTCGCCCGAGGAGGTTGCGCGCCGCGAGATGCAGGAGGAGGCGGGCCTGGTGCCGCTCTCCCTCGAATACATCACCCGCTTCTGGGTCAGCCCCGGCGGCACCACCGAGAGCCTGTACCTGTACTGGGCCGAGGTGGACAGCGAGGGCGTGGGTGGCCTGCACGGTCTCGAGCATGAGCACGAGGACATCCGCGTCAGCGTCGTGCCGCGCGAGGAGGCCCTGGGGCTGCTGGAGCAGGGGCTGATCTGTTCGGCCGCCCCCATGATCCTGATGCAGTGGTTGGCCCTGAACGGTGACCGCCTGCGGGGCACAGCCGGCTAAGCCTTGCTAACGGAGCCTTTCAACGGCCTGGTCGATCAGGGGATAAGCCGAGGAGTGTTCGGACCTCCGCGGAGGTCGACGCCCTGCATGCCTGCCCGAGCAGATCGTGCGCAACGCTGGCATCCATCGTTCGAGCGATATGGCCAAGCGTGGGAATCATGACAGGTTCGACTGAGAAGGCACGAAATCCCATGCCGAGCAGGAGAGGGAAAAACCCCGGCACGCCGGGCAACTGGCCGCAGATCCTCAGCGGAAGTCCGAGCCCCCGGCCTTCCTCCGCCAGCCGGGTGAGGAAACGCAGCCAGGCCGGTGCGTAGGGATCGAGCCAGCGGTCGAGCTCGGGGCGGTTGCGGTCGGTGGCATGGAAGGCCTGCATCAGGTCGTTGCAGCCGATCCCGACGAAGTCGGCCTTCGCCCTCCACTCCGGCAGGGCGAAGGCCGCCGCCGGGGTCTCCACCATGGCGCCGAGCGGCAGCCTGGCCAGCCGGGGCCAGCGTTGCAGGCGCGCCCTGATGGCCTCGAACTCCCAGGGGTGGGTCAGGTAGGGCACCAGCAGGGAGAGACGGCCATCCCCGCCCATGTCCTCCAGGGCGGCGAGTTCGGCATCGAGCACGCTCGAGATCGTCTCCAGTCCATACAGGCGGCTGCCTTGCCAGCCGAGCGGCGCGATGGGCGCCTCCGGCCACCACGGGATCGGCTTGTCCGGGCCGTAATCGAACATGCGCACGGTGACCGGCAGGGGGTGTGCAGCTTCAAGAACCTCACCCAAGGCCTTGATGTAGAAAGCCGCATCAGGCACAGCCGGTGGTTCGGGATGGAGGTATTCGCTGCGTACCAGGCCGATGGCCGTCGCCCCGCGACGCAGGGCCTCGGCCGCGCCGCGTGCATCGCTGACACTCGCCATCAGTTCGATCGGCTCGCCATCGGCCATGCGCCATGCGTGCTGTCCCCCCTTCGGCTTGGCAGGTGGCACGGGCAGTGACTCATCGCCAAGCAACCCCTGCTCCCCGTCCAGCTCGAACCAGCCTCCCGGCACGAGGCTGGCCGCCTGGTCGCCCTCCAGCAGGAGGGTTGGGATGCCGAGGGCGAACAGCCGGATGAGGATGTGTCCGAAGCGCGCCGCATTGCGCACGATCAGACCGGCCGGAGGCTTGTCCGCATGCTTTAGCAAGCTCGGGATGTCCCTCTGGTCGAGCAGTAGGATACGACCGGCAAGGTCGCCCTCCATGCGGGTGGTTAGCCGCCCCCGTGCATGGCCGGGGATGAGGGGGACGCCACGCAGGATCACGCCATGGCCCCGGTCTGTCTGGCAAGTGCCTGCAGGCGCCGGGCCGCCTGACCGAGCGCCTCCTGCTCCTTGGCATCCAGCTGCGGGGGCAGAATGGCCTGGATGCCCGTCCTTCCAAGCCGCACCGGTAGGGCGAGGCAGACGTCATGCAGGCCATACTCCCCCTCGAGCAGCACGGAGGCGTTCACCAGCCGATGCTCGTCGCGCACGATCGCCCGTGTCAGTTCGGTGATCGTCGCCGCGGCGGAGAAGAAAGGGGAGAGGCCGCCGGTCTGGGCGATCAGCCGCCCGCCCGCCTGGCGCACGGCGTCCACCAGGCCAGCGATGGCCGGGGCTGGCAGCAGTTCGGTCATGGGGATGCCCTTGACCGTGCACAGGCGGGGCAGGATCAGCATGTCATCGCTATGCGGGCCGAGCACCTGGGCCTGCACGTCCTCGATGGCGACGGACAGCGCATCGGCGACGAAGCGGCGCAGCCGGTGGGCATCCAGCTGGCCGCTCAGGCCGAGGATACGGTGCCTTGGCCAGCCAAGGGTACGCAGGGCGGCGAGGGTGAGCAGGTCCACCGGGTTGCTGACCACCAGGACGATGGCCGCGGATGCATGCCTGCACACGGCATCCACGACCTCGCGCAGCACGCCGAGATTTTCACGCAGCAGGTCCTCGCGGCTCATCCCTGTCTTGCGTGGCATGCCGGCAGTGATGATGACCAGCCCGGCATCCACGCACAGGGCAGGGGCCTCGCCGCCGCTCACCTGCACCGGGCTTGAGGTCAGGGCGAGCGACTGACGGATGTCCTCGGCCTTGCCTGCGGCCAGGCCAGGGCGGTTGTCGATGAGCACGATGTCGCCCAGACCCTCGCGGGCCATGAGGAAGGCGGCGGTGGCGCCGACCTGACCCGCGCCAAAAAGGGTGATGCGGAAGCGGGGCATGGCCATCCCTCAGGCCAACCCCAGTGAACGGGCCACGGCGGGGTGCAGCACCTTGCCCTCGGCCATGTTGAGTCCGTGCCCAAGATGCGGGTCGTCGCGCGTGGCCTGACGCCAGCCCTTGTCGGCCAATGCCATCACATGGGGCAGGGTGGCGGCGTTGAGGGCATGAGTCGAGGTGCGGGGCACGGCCCCCGGCATGTTGCTCACCCCGTAGTGCACCACGCCTTCCTCGACATAGGTGGGCTCGGCGTGGGTGGTTGGCCGCGCCGTCGCAACACAGCCCCCCTGGTCGATGTCCACGTCCACGATCACCGCCCCGTCCGGCATGGCGCGCACCATCTCGCGCGTGACGAGGGTCGGGGCGCGAGCTCCTGGCACCAGCACAGCGCCGATCAAGAGGTCGGCGCGTGCGCTTTCCTGTTCGATGGCCTCGCGCGTGGCGATGCCGGTGCGCAGGCGGCCCGGCATGTCCGCATCCAGCTGACGCAGCGGCGGCAGGGAGCGGTTGAGCACGGTCACCTCGGCCCCGAGGCCTACCGCCATGCGCGCGGCGTTGCGCCCCACATGGCCGGCGCCGAGGATCAGAACCCGCCCGGGCGGTACTCCCGGAACCCCCGCGAGCAGGATGCCGCGTCCACCCTGGGACCGCTGCAGGCACCAGGCGCCGACCTGCACACTCATGCGCCCGGCCACCTCGGACATGGGCGCCAGCAGCGGCAGGCTGCCATCCGGTCCGGTCACCGTTTCGTAGGCGATCCCGACGCAGCCGCGCTCCAGCATGGCCCTCGCCAGCTCGGGCGCGGCGGCCAGATGGAGGAAGGTGAACAGCACCTGCCCCTCACGGATGCGCGGGATCTCCACGGGCAAGGGTTCCTTGACCTTCACGATCAGGTCAGACACGGACCAGACCGTTTCGGCGTCTTCCGACACACGTGCCCCCGCGCGCCGGTAGTCCTCGTCCGTGGCCCCGATGCCAAGGCCCGCGCCGGTCTCGACGATGACGCCGTGGCCATGGCCGACCAGCTCCCGGACGCTGGCCGGGGTCAGGCCGACCCGGTATTCGTGCGTCTTGATCTCCCTGGGTACGCCGATGTGCATGCTGTCGCTCCTGATTGCCGCCTCATGCTTGAGCATAGCCTCAGCGCGGGGATGCAGGCGTCCGGCGGCCTCCCAGGGGGTGTTACAATGCAAAAAATTATCTATCGTCTCCGGGAGTCCACGACCATGCTCGAAAGCTATCGCCTGCACGTCGCCGAACGCGCCGCCCAAGGCCTGCCGCCGCTGCCGCTCACCGCGGAACAGACCGCCGCCCTGGTCGAGTTGCTCAAGGATCCCCCCGCAGGCGAGGAGCAGGCCCTGCTGGAACTGATCACCGACCGCGTGCCGCCCGGGGTGGACCCGGCCGCCTACGTCAAGGCCGCCTTCCTCGCCGATGTGGCCCGCGGCAAGGCAAGCTGCCCGCTGATCGACCGCAAGCATGCCACCTTCCTGCTCGGCACCATGCTCGGCGGCTACAACATCCAGCCGCTGATCGAACTGCTGGACGACCCCGCCGTGGCCGAGGAGGCGGTCAAGGCCCTCTCCGGTACCCTGCTGGTGTACGACGCCTTCCGCGACGTGGAGGACAAGGCCAAGGCGGGCAATCCGCACGCGAAGAAGGTCATGCTGGCCTGGGCCGAGGCCGAGTGGTTCAAGAACCGCCCGCAGCTTCCTGAAGAGATCACCGTCACCGTGTTCAAGGTGCCGGGCGAGACCAATACCGACGATCTGTCCCCGGCCACCGACGCATGGAGCCGTCCGGACATCCCCCTGCACGCCAAGGCCATGCTGGTCAGCAAGATGCCCGGCGGTCTCGACACCATCGAGCAGCTCAAGGCCAAGGGCCATCCCATCGCCTATGTCGGCGACGTGGTTGGCACCGGATCCAGCCGCAAGTCCGCGATCAACTCCGTGCTCTGGCACATGGGGCAGGACATCCCGTTCGTGCCGAACAAGCGCACAGGCGGGGTGATCCTGGGCGGCAAGATCGCGCCGATCTTCTTCAATACCGCGGAGGATTCCGGCGCGCTGCCGATCGAGGTGGACGTGTCCGCCATGGAGACCGGCGACGTGGTCATTGTGCGCCCGTATGCGGGTGAGGTGCTGAAGAACGGCGCGGTCATCGCCCGCTTCGACTTCAAACCGACCACCCTGGCGGATGAGGTGCGGGCCGGAGGGCGCATCCCGCTCATCATCGGCCGCGCCCTGACCGACCGCGCGCGCGCATCAATGGGGCTGCCGCCCTCGGACGTATTCGTCCGCCCGCAACCGCCGAAGGACACCGGCAAGGGCTTCACCCTGGCGCAGAAGATTGTCGGCCGTGCCTGCGGGGTTGCGGGCGTGCGCCCCGGTACCTACTGCGAGCCGCGCATGACCACCGTCGGTTCGCAGGACACCACCGGCGCCATGACCCGCGACGAGCTGACTGAGCTCGCCTGCCTCGGCTTCTCCGCCGACCTCGTCATGCAGTCCTTCTGCCACACCGCGGCCTACCCGAAGCCGGTGGACATCAAGCTCCAGCACACCCTGCCGGAGTTCATCCAGACCCGCGGCGGCGTCTCCCTGCGGCCGGGTGATGGCGTGATCCACTCCTGGCTCAATCGCATGATCCTGCCGGACACCGTCGGTACTGGCGGTGACTCGCACACCCGCTTCCCGATCGGCATCTCCTTCCCGGCGGGCTCCGGCCTCGTCGCCTTCGCCGCCGCGCTTGGCGTGATGCCGCTCGATATGCCGGAGTCCGTGCTGGTGCGCTTCAAGGGCGAGATGCAGCCGGGCATCACCCTGCGCGACCTGGTGAATGCCATCCCCTACGTCGCCATCCAGAAGGGCCTGTTGACGGTCGAGAAGAAGGGCAAGAAGAACGTCTTCAACGGCCGTGTGCTGGAGATCGAGGGCCTGCCCAACCTCAAGGTCGAGCAGGCCTTCGAGTTCGCCGACGCCTCCGCCGAGCGCTCGGCCAACGGCTGCACCGTGCGGCTGGCCAAGGAGCCGATCATCGAGTTCCTCCAGTCCAACATCACCCTGCTCAAATGGATGATCGCCAACGGCTACGAGGACAAGCGCACCCTCTCCCGCCGCATCGAGGCGATGGAGAAATGGCTGGAGAACCCGGAGTTGCTTGAGCCGGATGCCGACGCCGAGTACGCCGAGATCATCGAGATCGACCTCAACGAGATCAAGGAGCCGCTGCTCGCCTGCCCGAACGACCCGGACGACATCAAGCCCCTGTCCGAAGTCGCCGGCGACACGATCCACGAGGTCTTCATCGGCTCCTGCATGACCAACATTGGCCACTACCGCGCGGCCGGCAAGGTGCTGGAGAAGCAGAACGGCGCCGTGCCGACCCGCCTGTGGATTGCCCCGCCGACCAAGATGGACGAGCACCAGCTCATCGAGGAGGGTTACTACAGCATCTTCGGCAAGGCTGGCGCGCGTACCGAGATGCCGGGTTGCTCGCTGTGCATGGGCAACCAGGCGCGCGTGGCCGAGGGGGCGACCGTCATGTCCACCTCCACCCGCAACTTCCCCAACCGCATGGGCAAGGATACCAACGTCTACCTTGGCTCCGCCGAGCTGGCCGCGGTCTCCGCCATCCTCGGCCGCCTGCCGACGGTGGAGGAATACCTGCAGCACGTGAAAACGCTGGAGCCGCTGGCCGATGACGTGTACCGCTACCTCAACTTCCACGAGATCGCGGAATACAAGAAGGTGGCGGATAAGGTCATTCCCATCGTCGCGGCATGAGCCAGGCCCCCAGGGCCATCGCATGAACTTGTTTCCTCGGTCTGAGGGTTCGCGTAGGAGCGCCCTCGCCGCGACCGGGCACGCAGAATATGAGGTTATCGGCCCGGGGGCGGGCCTCCTACGGCCAAAAAGAACACGGATGGCACCATGTGCACGCTGGCTTTGCGCTTTGTACGATCGCTCCAAGCCTTCATGCAATGGCCCCGCAGGCTCCCCGAGGCCCTTCACAAAAGGGCCTCGGGCTGGCATAATGCTTGCCTTGAGTCGGGGTGTAGCGCAGCCTGGTAGCGCACCTGTATGGGGTGCAGGTGGTCGGAGGTTCAAATCCTCTCACCCCGACCAATTTTCATCGAAAAAGGGTCGCCAAGGGCGGCCCTTTTGCTTTTTCGCCTTATAGCATGTGACGGGACAGATGGTATGCAATAGATGGGATGAGCTGGGATGAACGCGGGCTATGTGGGATGAAAGGCGCTGTGATGCAGGTTTGAGCCTTGTTCAAGGCTAGACATCATCAGCGAGCTGGCGACGGATGGATTTTGCGTCGCGTGCGATGGGCGACGCATGGTTTGCAAAAAGATCAGAGAACACGGCGGCCGAACCAGGCGAGGCGGCCGATGATGTTTAACGGCGTATCCGGCCGCATGACGAATTCACGGTAGGCCGGGTTGTCACTCCTTATATAAAGCGTGCCGTCTGGGGCGCGCTGAATCCTCTTGGCCGACAGGCCGCCTTCCTGTTCGATGATGTAGATGCCGTCGGCGCGTGGCGTGGTCACACGCAGGTCGACCAGGAGCGTGTCGCCGCTCTGGATGGTCGGCTCCATGCTGTCACCCCGGGCGCGGATGGCTGCCAGGTGCTTAGCGTCCAGCCCCTCCGCCTTCAGCCAGTCGCGGCGGAAGGCCAGCATGCTGATGATGTTCTCCTGGCTGTTCCATGCCCCGTGGCCGCAGCTAGCCTCCACGTCGTAGAAGGGGGCAGAGGTGAACTCGCCAGCATCCAGATCTTCATTCGTCTTGCTCGATGCCGCGGGCTCACCTATCCGCTCGCTCAAGAGCATGGGACCTTCCCCGGTTGCGGCCCAATCAAGGCTTACTCCAGCTTTCGAGCAAAGGCCCACGACCGCGTCAAACGGTGGCATGGCTCCGGCAATGTATCTCTGAAGCGACGCTACCGAGACCTCTGCGGCCTCAGCGGCTGCCTTCCGGTCGCCTATCAGATCTGCAACCTTTGTCAGTCGGCTTCCGAGTTCATGAAGCAAACCTGGAAGCAACTTCCGAGTTTCATCTGTCATTTCCAAGTTTTGCAACCTCTTGAATATTAAGCAAATCTACAGAATTTGACATCGACCATCCAAGATTCGAACTCGGAAGTCTCGAATCTGCTTGCATAGCCTCATTTGTGCATCTAACATGTGACACATGTTTAGCAGCACGCACTAAATAGACATGCCGAGCACATCCCCCCAGTCCGGCGACTGGCACAACGCCGACATCCTGGCCGCACTGAAGAAGAACGGCTGGACCATTGCCTCGCTGTCGCGGCATGTCGGCTACACACGCGGCGCGCTGTATCAGGCGCTGCTGCGGAAGTGGCCCAAGGGCGAGGCCATCATTGCCGAGGCCATTGGCATTCAACCCCAGACCATCTGGCCATCGCGCTATTTAGCGAAGTTTAAACGCGACGTGAAGCCGCGCAACGTAAATAAGCGCAAGGTGGCTTGACATGGTGCGCGCCAGAGACACCCGCACGCTCGACCTTTTCGATGTGCCGACCCCGGCGCCTGAACTGCCTGGAACGATGGATTACCGCGTTCAGGTGGCCCACATGACCAGCGAGATGCTGCGCGGCACACCACTGGACCGCTATGAAATCGCCGCACGGGCAAGCCGCCTGACTGGCAAGGACGTGAGCAAGAACATGCTCGATGCCTATGCCTCCGATGCCAGGGAGGACCACAACCTGCCGTTTTATCTTGCACCGGCATTGGAGGCCGTATGCGAGAGCCATGTGCTGACCGCCTGGCTGGCGGATATCCGCGGCGGCCGCCTGCTGATCGGTCGCGAGGCCCTGAATGCCGAGCTTGGCCGCCTGGAGCGCCAGCGTGACGAAGCCGCCAAACGGATCAAGCAGCTCAAGAGCCTGATGGGGGATATCGACCATGAATGAATGGTTCACCTCCGTAGAGCTGGCCGGTCTGCCAGGGCTGCCTGGAACTGATCGAGCCATCCGCGACATAGCCAAGCGCGAAAACTGGCAATCCCGCAAGCGCGCCGGTCGCGGAGGCGGGCAGGAATACCACATCAGCAGCCTCCCGCCGGAGACACGCGCAGCGCTGGCCGCCCGCCACACCCGTTCCGATGTGCGCGCCGAGGTCCGCGCCATCGCCGCCAAGGTGATGCCGGCCGCCAAGCCCCTGCCGGAGGCGGGGCTGGCCATGGCTGCGCGTCTGACTGGATCGGCCAAGGCGCGCATGGAGCACAAGATTGCCTTCCTCGCGCTGCTGCATGCCTTCCGCAGCCGCGCCCGCTTAAGCGATGGCAAGGCGCGCCACCAGTTCGTCGCCCTGTGGAACGCAGGCGAGATCGAGGCCGAGCCGGAACTGCGCGAGGCCATCCCGAGCGTGGACCCGTCCACCGTGTACCGCTGGCAGAAGGCCGCCCGTGAAGATGGCGCGGCCTGCCTGGGCGGCCGCTACGGCAACCGCAAGGGCACCGGCGTGATTGATACCACGCCTGATTTGAAGACCTTTTGCATGGCCTTCATGGCTGATTTCCCGCATGCCGGGCCGGGCAAGCTGCACGAGGCCATCGGCGTGCGCTTCCCGGCCGTGATGATCTCCGAGCGCGCCGTGGGTCGCTGGATGGCCGCATACAAGAAACAGCACGCCTTCGGCCTGACTGCAGCCACCAACCCGGACGCCTGGAAGGACCGCTTCATGCCCGCCTTCGGCGATGCCAGCGAGGGTGTGGACGGGCTCAACGAGGTCTGGGAACTGGACTCCACCCCGGCAGACATCCTGCTGGCGGACGGCCACCGCTACCACCTGATGGGTGTGATCGACGTATGGAGCCGCCGCGTGCGGCTGTATCTGGGCCACACCTCCACCAGCGCCGGCATTGCCCACCTGCTGCGCACCACGCTTGTCGCCGACGGCGTGACCCGCGCCATCCATACCGACAACGGCAAGGACTACACCAGCCGCGCCATGACGCTGCTGTGCGCCAGCCTCGGCATCGAGCAGATCCTGTGCGCGCCGTTCGCCGCCTGGGAGAAACCGCACATCGAGCGCTTCTTCCGCAGCTTCAGCCATGACCTGGTCGAGCTGTTGCCTGGTTACATTGGCCACAACGTGGCCGACCGCGAGATCATCCGCGACCGCCACAGCTTCGCGGATCGCCTATTCAGGAAGGGCGAGACGGTTGAGCTTGGCATCTCCAAGGACGAGTTCGAGGGCTTCATTTCCAACTGGCTCGCCGCCTACCACGCCAGAGAGCACAGCGCGCTGGACGGCCTCTCCCCGAACCTGAAATACGCCCAGTGGACCGGCCCCATCCGCCGCATTGAGGACGCTCGCGCCCTCGACGTGCTGCTGATGGAGGCTGGCACCCGCACCGTGGGCAAGAAGGGTATCCGCCTGGACAACTGCCTGTACATCGCGCCGGAGCTGGCGGGCGTGGTCGGCCGCGAGGTCATGGTGCGCATGGACCCGGAAGACGCGGGCAAGGTGCTGGTGTTCCTGGACCACGAGTTCCTGTGCGAGGCCTTCGATCCGGACATCACCGGCGTGTCCCGCCGCGAGGTGGCCCATGCCGCCAAGGCCGTCTCCCGCGAGGCCGCCTCCGAGGCCCGCCGCGTCTACCGCGAGGCCGTCCGGCAGCACAACACCAAGACCCTGGCCCAGGACATCCTCGCCGGCCGCCTGGAGGCCGCGCCCAACGTGGCCGTCTTCCCCAAGCGTAGCGAGACCCACACCACGGATGCCATCGAGCAGGCCGGCCAGGCCGCCCGCGGCGGCATCACCACCCCCATCCAGCCGGTCATCGACAACGTCATCCGCATGCAGCAGCGCGAGGCCATCGAGGCCATGAGCGAGGAGGCCACGCGCGTGGCCGACGACCCGCGCAAGGTGCATGCGCACTGGATGCGCGTCGAGGTAAGGATCGCCGAGGGCAGGTATGTCAGCGCCGAGGAGCGCGAGGGATTGAGGATTTACCGCCAGACGCCCACCTACCGGGCGATGGCGGACATGTTCGAGGCCTTTGGCCTTGATGCAGACATGTTCGG
>JBFLVZ010000017.1:0-41974 GCA_040758295.1 Pseudomonadota bacterium | reverse complement strand
CCCGTCGCCTTCGGGCCGTTGCGCGCGTTGGAGTTCGAGGTGCGCGGCGTGCCGCACCGCTTCGCCTGGCTCGGACGGGTCGCGTTCGACGAGGCGCGCCTCGCCTCGGATCTTGCGCGCGCCTGCGAGGCCGTGGTCGGCCTGTTCGGCGCGGAACCGCCGCCCTTCCCGCGGTACCTGTTTCTCGCCCTGGTCACTGGCGATGGCTACGGCGGCCTGGAGCACCGCGAGGGCACGGCGCTGCTGTGCCGGCGGGAGCACTTCCCGCTCCCCGGCGAGGTGGGGGCCACGGCCGCCTATCGCGAGTTCCTCGGCCTGTGTGCGCACGAATACCTGCATGCCTGGCTGGTCAAGCGCATCCGCCCCGCGGCCCTGATGGGGTTGCCGCTGGAAGCGGAGGCCTACACCCGCCTGTTGTGGCTGTTCGAGGGGGTGACCAGCTACTACGACGACCTGCTGCTGGCCCGCGCGGGGCTGATCACCCCGCAGGACTACCTCGACACCTTCGCGGCCACGCTGAGTCGTGTGCGTCGTGCGCCGGGACGCCTGCGCCAGTCGCTCGAGCACGCGAGCCTCACGGCCTGGACTCGGCTGTACAAGGCGGATGAAAACACCGCCAATGTGGGCATCAGCTATTACACCAAGGGCGCGCTGTTCGCCTGGATGCTGGATGCCGAGCTGCGCCGGCGCAGCCGTGACCGCGTAAGCCTGGATGAGCTGTTGCGCGCCCTCTGGCATGAACACGGTTTGACCGGGCGAGGGGTCAGCGAGGACGAGCTCGAGGCGTGGCTTCAGGTGCGGGCGGGGGTGGAGCTGGCCGATCTGTTCGAGGCGGGTTTGCGCGGCACCGCCGAGCTCCCGTTGGAGCAGGTGGCGATGACCCTGGGGCTGCGCCTGGTCTGGGGGGCGGAGCGCGAGACACCATGGCTCGGGGCGGAGGTTCGTGCCGGGGGGCAGGGTGAGGCGGTGCTGGGCACGGTGTATGCCGGCGCAGCGGCCGAGCGCGCGGGGCTGGCCCCGCGCGATGTGCTGGTCGCCCTCGAAGGTCTGCGGGTCGACGCAGCGGGTCTCGAGGCGGCACTTCGCCGTCTGCGGATCGGCCAGGAGGTGCGTGTGCACGCCTTCCGGCGCGACGAGCTGCTCGAGACCAGGCTCTGTCTCGATCCGCCCCCCGTGACCCGGGCCACCCTGGCGTTCGATCCGCAGGCGGAAGGGGAGGTTGCGCGCCGGCGTGCGCAATGGCTGGGCCTTGGATGAGGTCCGGCCGCATGTCCGCTGGGCCGCATGGTCGCCAGGAAGCCCTCTGGGGGGGCGTGCTGGCCTGCCTTGGCGATGGCCATTGGCATGCCCTGGCGTCCTGTGCGGTGTCCTGCGGGGTGGGGGCGCCGGTGCTGCGTCGCGCCCTGCGTGACTATGCCCGGCGCGGGGCGCCCCTGCAGTTCGATGGGGCGCGGGGCGTGCGCCTGCGCGCCCCAGTGACGCCCCTCGCGCCCCGCTGTGTCCGTATCCGTGCAGTGACCTGCTTCGAGACCGATTCGACCAATGCCCAGCTGCTGCAGGCGCTCAAGCGGGGGGTGTCCCATCCACTCGCCCTGGCGGCCGAGCAGCAGACGCGCGGGCGGGGGCGGCACGAGCGCCGCTGGCTCACGCCCCTTGGTGGCGGGATGGCGTTGTCGCTGGCCTGGCCCTATGCGCTTCTGCCCGGCGGGCGGCCGCCCTCGGCGCTATCGTTGCGGGTCGGGGTGGCGCTGGCGCAGGCCTGCGCGCGCCTCGGGGTTCGGAGCGTGCGCCTCAAGTGGCCGAATGACCTGATCGTGGATGGGCGCAAGCTGGGTGGAATCCTGATTGAGGGTGGAGCGGCGGGGCTGGTCGTCGGCGTGGGGCTCAACCACGCCTTCCCTCGGGGCTGGCGGAGCAGGGTTGGGCAGCCGCTCACCAGTTTGAGCGATATCCTCGGGAGGCGCGTCCCGCCGCGGTCGCGGGTGCTCGATGTCGTGCTCGATGCCCTGTGGGCGGCGATGCGCTCGGAGGATGAGGGGTGGCGCGATGCCTTTGCCCGCCTTGATGCCCTGGTCGGTCGTACGGTGCGTGTCAGCGGGGCGGGCGGCGATGTCTGGGAGGGGGTGGCCGGCGGGGTGACGGAGGATGGTGCGTTGCGCGTGATCACCCCGGGCGGGGAGCGCCTTTGCCATGCCGGCGAGGCCAGTGTGAGAGAGGGCGGATGAGGCTTGCGATCGACGCGGGCAATACGCGGGTCAAGTGGGCGTTCGGGCAGGCGGGGGCGCAGGCGGTCGAGCATCGCGGGCGGAACCTTCGGGCATTGCTGCGTCAGTCCTGGGTGGGCCAGCCGCGGCCCGAGGCCGTTCATGTCGCCAGCGTGGCCGGTGAGGCGGTGGGCGAGGCCATCCGCGCGGCGGTGCAGGATTGCTGGCCCGGCGTGCCGCTGGCCTTTCTCGTCAGTCGTGCCGAATGCTGTGGCGTGCGGGTGGCCTATGCGCGGCCCGAGCGTTTTGGCGTGGACCGGTTGGCCGCGCTGGTCGCAGCCCATGCAGGCTCGGAGGGCGCCCCGGTCGTGGTGGTGGATGCCGGTACGGCGGTCACGGTGGACGCCCTGGATGCGCAGGGGAGACATCTTGGTGGGGTGATCATGCCGGGGTTGCGCTTGTTGCGGGCATGTCTTCTCGGTGGGACAGCGGGCGTGGCGGATGCGTGGGGTGGGCCTCCGCCTTCGGACTTTGCAGGCGGCGAAGGGCTGCAGGCCAGCACGGAGGCAGGCGTGGCGGTCGGAGCGCGCTGCATGTTCGTCGGAGGTGCGCTGCGCGCGATCGACGTGGCTATTGCGGCGGCGGGGGCGAATGCGAGCCTGTATTTGACCGGGGGGGATGCCGCCATCCTTGCGGAAGCGCTGGGGCGGGGCCATGTGCTGCGGCCGGACCTCGTGTTGGAAGGGATAGCCTTGATGGCGCAGGCCGGCTGATCCATTTGCCCCCGCGGGAGGGATGGCATAGAATCCGCCGCCGTTGCCGGCATAGCACAGTTGGTAGTGCAACCGCCTTGTAAGCGGTAGGTCGTGAGTTCGAGTCCCACTGCCGGCACCATGCTTGACAGCGCGTTGCCGTCTGTCTAGTATGCGCAACCTGTTTGACGCGGTGGGGTTCCCGAGCGGCCAAAGGGGGCAGACTGTAAATCTGCTGGCACTGCCTTCGAAGGTTCGAATCCTTCCCCCACCACCAGATTCGCTGATTTCTAGCGGATGATGGGAATTGCTCCCTTAAGCGGGTGTAGTTCAATGGTAGAACCTCAGCCTTCCAAGCTGATGACGTGGGTTCGATTCCCATCACCCGCTCCAGTTTTTGCTCTTGTAGCTCAGTCGGTAGAGCGCGTCCTTGGTAAGGACGAGGTCACCAGTTCGATTCTGGTCAAGAGCTCCATCTTTTTTTTCGTCGTCCCATTTGTCCATTTGACCCATCCGGGGGTGTTTCATGGCTAAGGAAAAATTCGAACGTAAGAAGCCGCACGTGAACGTGGGCACCATTGGTCACGTAGACCACGGCAAGACCACGCTGACGGCGGCGCTGACCAAGGTGGCGGCGGAGACCTACGGTGGCGAGCTGAAGGCCTTCGACGAGATCGACAAGGCCCCGGAAGAGAAGGCGCGCGGCATCACCATCTCCACCTCGCACGTGGAGTATGAGTCGGCCAACCGTCACTACGCGCACGTGGACTGCCCGGGTCACGCCGACTACGTGAAGAACATGATCACCGGCGCGGCGCAGATGGACGGCGCGATCCTGGTGTGCTCCGCGGCGGACGGTCCGATGCCGCAGACCCGCGAGCACATCCTGCTCTCCCGTCAGGTCGGTGTACCGTACATCGTCGTATTCCTGAACAAGGCCGACATGGTGGACGACCCCGAGCTGCTCGAGCTGGTCGAGATGGAGATCCGCGACCTGCTCTCCAGCTACGACTTCCCGGGCGACGACACCCCGATCATCGTGGGTTCCGCGCTGAAGGCCCTTGAAGGCGACCAGTCCGAGATCGGCGTGAAGTCCGTTCTGCGCCTGCTGGAGGCTCTGGACACCTACATCCCTGAGCCGGAGCGTGCCGTTGATGGCGCCTTCCTGATGCCGGTCGAAGACGTGTTCTCCATCTCTGGCCGCGGCACCGTGGTCACCGGCCGTATCGAGCGCGGTGTGATCAAAGTGGGTGAGGAAGTGGAGATCGTCGGCATCCGTCCGACCGTCAAGACCACCGTCACCGGCGTCGAGATGTTCCGCAAGCTGCTGGACCAGGGTCAGGCGGGCGACAACGTCGGTCTGCTGCTGCGCGGCACCAAGCGCGACGAAGTCGAGCGTGGCCAGGTGCTGTGCAAGCCGGGCAGCGTCAAGCCGCACACCAAGTTCGAGTGCGAAGTGTACGTGCTGAGCAAGGACGAAGGTGGTCGTCACACCCCGTTCTTCAACAACTACCGTCCGCAGTTCTACTTCCGTACCACCGACGTGACCGGTGCGGTGCAGCTGCCGGAAGGGGTTGAGATGGTGATGCCGGGTGACAACGTCGCCATGACCGTCACCCTGATCAACCCGATCGCCATGGAAGAAGGTCTGCGTTTCGCAATCCGCGAAGGTGGCCGTACCGTCGGCGCCGGCGTTGTCTCCAAGATCATCGAGTAATTCGTCTCGAGTCTTGTCTTTCAGCCGGGGATCGACTATGATCCCCGGCTTCCTGTTGAAGTGCACGCGATACAGGGCAGTAGCTCAATTGGCAGAGCGACGGTCTCCAAAACCGTAGGTTGGGGGTTCGATTCCCTCCTGCCCTGCCACCCTTGTGGTGGTGGTGCCCGGATTTATCTTCATAGAAAGCAGTACCAGATGGTCGCAAAGACTGAAGCGTCGGCGTCAGCGCTGGACAACATCAAGCTCGCGCTCGCGCTCCTTGTCCTGCTCGTCGGGGTGGTTGGTTTCTATTGGTTCGACCATGTCGCGCTGGTGTGGCGTGTGCTGGCCCTGCTCGGCCTTGTGGGCCTGGCAGCGGGGTTGGTGGCGCTGACTCCGGTGGGGCGTGGTCTTTTTGGTTTCTCCCGCGAGGCGCGCACCGAGCTGCGCAAGGTGGTGTGGCCGACCCGGCAGGAGACGCTGCAGGTCACGCTCTCGGTCCTGGTGCTCGTGCTGATCGTGGGGATCTTTTTGTGGCTCGTGGATGCGCTGCTGTTCTGGGCGGTGCGTCTGATCACGGGTCAGGGGGGCTGAGTCTATGGCCATGCGCTGGTACGTGGTCCAGACCTTTTCTCAGTATGAGAATGCGGTCAAGCGTGCGCTCGAGGAGCGCATTCAGCGTGATGGCATGCAGGATCGCTTCGGCGAGATCCTCGTGCCTTCCGAAGAAGTGGTCGAGATGCGCGATGGCGTGCGCCGCAAGAGCGAGCGCAAGTTCTTCCCCGGCTACGTGCTGGTGCAGATCGACATGAATGACGAGGCCTGGCATCTGGTGCGTTCCGTGCCGCGGGTGCTGGGTTTCATTGGCGGCACGCCGGATCGTCCGGCGCCGATCAGTGACAAGGAGGCGGAGGCCATCCTCAATCGCATGCGCGAGGGTGCCGAGAAGCCGCGTCCGAAGGTGCTGTTCGAGGTGGGGGAGATGGTCCGCATCTGCGAGGGGCCGTTCAACGATTTCAATGGCACGGTCGAAGAGGTCGACTACGAGAAGAGTCGCCTGCGTGTCGCGGTAAGTATTTTTGGTCGCTCCACCCCGGTGGAGCTTGAGTTCGGTCAGGTCGAAAAGGTCTGACCGTCAACTGGGGAGCCCGTTGGGCGTTTGTACCCAAAGAGAGTGAAACATGGCTAAGAAAGTCCAGGCTTACATCAAGCTGCAGGTCAAGGCCGGTCAGGCCAACCCGAGTCCCCCGATCGGCCCGGCTCTGGGTCAGCACGGCGTCAACATCATGGGCTTCTGTAAGGAGTTCAACGCCGCGACTCAGGGTGTGGAGCCCGGTCTGCCGCTGCCGGTGGTCATCACCGTGTACAGCGACAAGAGCTTCACCTTCATCACCAAGACCCCGCCGGCCACCGTGCTGATCAAGAAGGCGGTGGGTATCCAGAGTGGTTCGAGCAATCCGAACACCAAGAAGGTTGGCACCATCACCCGTGCCCAGCTCGAAGAAATTGCCAAGACCAAGATGCCGGATCTCACCGCCGCAGACATGGACGCCGCCGTGCGTACCATCGCTGGCAGTGCGAAGAGCATGGGTCTGAATGTGGAGGGCGTGTAATGGCCAAGCTCACCAAGCGTCAAAAAGCCATCCGTGAAAAGGTCGACGCAGCGCGCGCCTATCCGGTCAAGGAGGCCTTCAGCCTGCTGAAGGGGCTGGCGACCTCCAAGTTCGTCGAGTCCGTCGACGTTGCCGTCAATCTGGGTGTCGACCCGCGTCGCTCCGACCAGGTCGTGCGTGGCTCCACCGTGCTGCCGCGCGGCACCGGCAAGAGCGTGCGCGTGGCCGTGTTTGCCCAGGGCGCCAACGCCGAGGCGGCCAAGGCCGCCGGCGCCGAGATCGTCGGTTTCGAGGATCTCGCGGAGTCGATCAAGGCCGGCAATATGGATTTCGACGTGGTCATCGCCACCCCGGATGCCATGCGCATCGTCGGTCAGCTTGGCCAGATCCTCGGTCCCCGCGGCCTGATGCCGAACCCGAAGGTCGGTACCGTGGCGATGGATCCGGCTGCTGCCGTACGCAACGCCAAGGCCGGTCAGGTCCGCTACCGCACCGACAAGGCCGGTATCATTCACTGCACCATCGGCAAGGTCAGCTTCGACGAAGAGGCCCTGCTCGATAACCTGAATGCCCTGATCGCTGACCTGAACAAGGCCAAGCCTTCCGCGGCCAAAGGCATCTACATGAAGCGCATCACCGTATCCACCACCATGGGCCCGGGCCTGCAGGTGGATCAGGCCAGCCTGGCTGGCTGATGCGGAGCGGGGCGGCGAGGAGCCGTTCCGCGCAATTTGGGCTGCCGGACTCGTCCGGTTGCGTCCAAGACCGCAGGCGCACGAGGTCTCCGAGTGCTTAATCCTGCCTGCGCAGACGGTGAGGCCCAGGAATTCCTGCCTGGTGTGACACCGTAAGGGCGGGGTGCCCCTCCATCCTCCTCTCGGGATGGAATCACGGAAACGTGGGCGCCCCGGTTCGAGGCGAAGCATGTCCCCTGGGGCATGCGATCCGAGGTTATTTCAATGGCACTGACGTTCGATCAGAAACAGGCTGTCGTCGCTGAAGTAGCCGAAGTCGCCGCCAAAGCTTATTCCGCTGTTGCGGCGGAATATCGTGGCATGACGGTCGAGCAGCTGACCGCGCTGCGCGTGAAGGCCCGTAAGGAGGGCGTTTACCTGCGCGTGGTGAAGAACACGCTCGCCCGCATCGCAGTTCGCGGTACCGAATTCGAGTGCATGGCCGATGGGATGGTAGGTCCCCTCGTGCTGGCCTTCTCGATGGAGGATCCGGGCGCTGCAGCACGCCTGATGCGCGATGCGGCCAAGGAGAACGACAAGCTGAAAGTGAAGCTCGTCGCCCTCAGTGGCCAGCTCATCGCTGCATCCGAGATCGATCGCGTGGCCAACCTGCCGACCCGCGACCAGGCCATCAGCATGCTCATGTCTGTCATGCAGGCCCCGGTTGCCAAGTTCGTCCGTACCCTCAACGAGGTTCCGGGCAAGCTGGTCCGCACTGTTGCCGCCATCCGCGATCAGAAGCAAGCGGCGTAAGACTTACGGCTTTTTAACAATCCTTTCGCTTTTAGGTACACAACCATGGCAATCAACAAAGAAGACATTCTGGAGGCCATCTCCAACATGACCGTCCTGGAGATCGTTGATCTGATCTCCGCGATGGAAGAGAAGTTCGGCGTATCCGCCGCTGCCGCTGTCGCCGTCGCCGCCGCTCCGGCTGCTGGCGCTGCCGCTCCGGCCGCTGAAGAGAAGACCGAGTTCGACGTGGTCATGACCAGCTTCGGCGACAACAAGGTCAACGTGATCAAGGCCGTGCGCGAAATCACCGGCCTGGGCCTGAAAGAGGCCAAGGACCTGGTCGAAGGCGCACCCTCCACCGTGAAGGAAGGCGTTGCCAAGGCCGATGCCGAGGCCATGAAGAAGAAGCTCGAAGAGGCCGGTGCCAAGGTCGAGCTCAAGTAATCGATCCCGCTTTCGCCTTGCGAAACACGGGTATCCGGCTGGCGGCGATGGCCGCCGGCCTTTTTCCGCTTGATGGTCCAGTGGCCTGTTGCGATGTCCCCGTTCAGCGAGACATGTCGACAGTCTACTGTGGTTCTAGACGACGCTCCGCGTCAGTAAATACTGTTTCCTCAGAGGAAATCCGATGACGTACTCCATCACCGAGAAGAAGCGGATCCGCAAGGATTTCAGCAAGCGCAAGTCCATCCTTGCGGTGCCGAATCTGCTGGCCACCCAGGTCGATTCCTACCGTGGCTTTCTGCAGCTTGAAAACCCGCAGGGCCGTGACCCGATGGGCCTGCATGCATCGCTCAGCTCGGTGTTCCCGATCGTAAGCTACTCCGGCAACGCGGCGCTCGAATATGTAAGCTATCGCCTCGGCGAGCCGGCCTTCGATGTCAAGGAATGCCAGGTTCGTGGCCTGACCTATGCCGCCCCTCTGCGCGTGAAGATGCGTCTGGTGATCTACGACAAGGAGGCCCCGGCGGGCAGCCAGGTCGTCAAGGACGTGCGCGAACAGGAGGTCTACATGGGCGAGCTGCCGCTCATGACCGAGACCGGCACCTTCGTCATCAACGGCACCGAGCGGGTCGTGGTGTCCCAATTGCACCGTTCCCCGGGCGTGTTCTTCGACTCCGACAAGGGCAAGACCCACTCCTCGGGCAAGATCCTGTTCTCCGCGCGCATCATCCCCTACCGCGGTTCCTGGCTGGACTTCGAGTTTGATCCGAAGGATCTCCTGTATGCGCGCATCGACCGTCGCCGCAAACTGCCGGTCACCATCCTGCTGCGTGCGATCGGGATGGACAACGAGGAAATCCTCGCCACCTTCTTCGATACCACCACCTACACCCTCCTGTCGGCCAACGAGGTCAAGGTCGATCTCGTGATCGACCGCCTGAAGGGGGAGAACGCGCCGTTCGACATCCGTGCCGAGGATGGGTCCGTGATCGTCGAGGCTGGTCGCCGCATCACCGCCAAGCACCTGCGCGACATGAAGAAGGCGGGCGTCGGCGCCCAGGTCGCCCCGATCGAGTACCTCATCGGCCAGACCCTGGCCCACAACGTCATCGACCAGCGCACCGCTGAACTCCTCGCCAGCGCCAACGACATCGTCACCGCCGACCTGATCGCGGCGATGAACGACGCCGGCATCCGTGAGGTTCGCACCATCTACTTCAACGAGGTCGATCGCGGTCCGTTCATCTCCAGCACCCTGCGTGCGGACACCACCACCAGCCCGCTCGAGGCCCTGGTGGAGATCTACCGCATGATGCGCCCGGGCGAGCCGCCCACCAAGGAGTCCGCCGAGGCGCTGTTCCAGGGGCTGTTCTTCTCCGAGGATCGCTACGACCTCTCCGCTGTCGGCCGGATGAAGTTCAACCGCCGTGTCGGCCGTGAGGAGATCACCGGTCCGGGCACCCTGTCCAAGGAAGACATCCTGGACGTGATCAAGGTGCTGATCGACATCCGCAACGGCAACGGCCAGGTGGACGACATCGACCACCTTGGCAACCGCCGTATCCGTTCCGTGGGTGAGATGGCCGAGAACGTGTTCCGCATCGGCCTCGTGCGCGTCGAGCGCGCGGTCAAGGAGCGCCTGTCCTTGGCCGAGAGCGAAGGCCTGATGCCGCAGGAGCTGATCAATGCCAAGCCGGTGGCGGCCGCGATCAAGGAATTCTTCGGCTCCTCGCAGCTGTCCCAGTTCATGGACCAGAACAACCCGCTCTCCGAGGTGACCCACAAGCGCCGCGTTTCCGCGCTCGGCCCGGGCGGCCTGACCCGCGAGCGCGCCGGCTTCGAGGTGCGTGACGTGCACCCGACCCACTACGGCCGCGTGTGCCCGATCGAGACCCCGGAAGGCCCGAACATCGGCCTGATCAACTCGATGGCGGTGTACGCCCGCACCAACCACTACGGCTTCCTGGAAACCCCGTATCGCCGCGTGGTCGAGGGCAAGGTCACCGACCAGGTCGACTACCTGTCCGCGATCGAGGAAGGCCAGTACATCATCGCCCAGGCCAACGCCCGCCTGGACGAGCAGGGCAACCTGACCGACGAGCTGGTCGCCTGCCGTCAGGCCGGTGAGTTCACCCTCGCCAACCCCGGTCAGGTGCACTACATGGACATCTCGCCGAAGCAGGTGGTGTCCGTGGCGGCCTCGCTGATTCCGTTCCTCGAGCACGACGACGCCAACCGCGCGCTGATGGGTGCCAACATGCAGCGTCAGGCCGTGCCCTGCCTGCGCGCCGACAAGCCCCTGGTCGGTACCGGGATGGAGCGCGTGGTGGCGGTCGACTCCGGCGCCTCCGTGGTCGCCCGCCGTGGCGGCGTGGTCGAGCGCGTCGATGCCACCCGCATCGTGGTGCGCGTGAACGACGACGAGACCGAGGCCGGCGAGATCGGGGTCGACATCTACAACCTGACCAAGTACACCCGTTCCAACCAGAACACCTGCATCAATCAGCGCTCGATCGTCAATGAGGGCGACCGGGTCGCCAAGGGCGATGTGCTGGCCGATGGTGCCTCCGTCGACCTCGGCGAGCTGGCGCTGGGCCAGAACATGCTGGTCGCGTTCATGCCGTGGAATGGCTACAACTTCGAGGACTCCATCCTCCTCTCCGAGCGCGTGCTGAAGGAGGACCGCTTCACCTCGATCCACGTCGAGGAGCTCTCCTGCGTGGCGCGTGACACCAAGCTTGGCCCCGAGGAGATCAGCGCGGACATCCCGAACGTCTCCGAAGGCCTGCTCAACAAGCTGGACGAGTCCGGCGTGGTGTTCGTCGGTGCCGAGGTGCGCCCGGGCGACATCCTGGTAGGCAAGGTCACGCCGAAGGGCGAGACCCAGCTGACCCCGGAAGAGAAGCTGCTGCGTGCGATCTTCGGCGAGAAGGCGTCCGACGTGAAGGACACCTCCCTGCGCGTGCCGCCGGGCATGGAAGGCACCGTCATCGACGTGCGCGTGTTCACCCGCGATGGCGTGGAGAAGGATGCGCGCGCCAAGGCGATCGAGGAGGCCGACCTCGACGCGGTGCGCAAGAACATCAAGGACCGCATGCGCATCATTGAGGATGACATCTTCCAGCGCGTCGAGTCGCTGCTGGTTGGCCAGGTCGCCGATGGCGGCATGGGCCTTGAGAGCGGCAAGAAGATCACCGCCGCCGCGCTCGCCAAGATCAAACGCGAGCAGTGGTTCGACATCCGCCTGGCGGATGATGGGGCGGCGGCGGAGCTCGAGACCTACAAGACCCAGCTTGAGGAGCAGCGTGCCGAGGCCGAGCGCCTGTTCGCCGACAAGAAGGCGAAGATCCAGCAGGGCGACGATCTGGCGCCGGGCGTGCTGAAGATGGTCAAGGTGTATGTGGCCGTCAAGCGCCGCATCCAGCCGGGCGACAAGATGGCCGGTCGTCACGGCAACAAGGGCGTGGTCTCCATGATCGTGCCCGAGGAGGACATGCCGTACATGGAGAACGGCACGCCGATCGACATCTGCCTGAACCCGCTGGGCGTACCGTCGCGGATGAACATCGGCCAGATCCTCGAGGTCCACCTCGGCCTCGCAGCGCGCGGTCTCGGCCACAAGATCAGCGCCATGCTCGAGCTTGAGCGCGAGAAGCAGCTCAAGGAGCTGCGCGCGTTCCTCGACCAAGTCTACAACCATCGCGGCGTGAAGGAGGTCGACCTCGACAGCCTCACCGATGACGAGCTGATCGCGATGGCGAAGAACCTGCGTGGCGGCGTGCCGATGGCGACCCCAGTGTTCGAGGGGGCGCACGAGTCCGAGATCAAGCACATGCTTCGTCTCGCCGACCTGCCCGAGAGCGGCCAGATGTATCTGTACGACGGCCGCACCGGCCAGCGCTTCGACCGCCCGACCACGGTGGGCTACATGTACATGCTCAAGCTGAACCACCTGGTCGACGACAAGATGCACGCCCGTTCCACCGGCCCGTACAGCCTGGTCACCCAGCAGCCGCTGGGCGGCAAGGCCCAGTTCGGTGGCCAGCGCTTCGGGGAGATGGAGGTGTGGGCCCTGGAGGCCTACGGTGCCGCCTACACCCTGCAGGAGATGCTGACCGTCAAGTCGGACGACGTGAACGGACGCAACAAGATGTACAAGAACATCGTCGACGGCAACCACCAGATGGAGGCCAGCATGCCGGAGTCCTTCAATGTGCTCCTGCGTGAGATCCGCTCGCTCGGCATCAACATCGAGCTCGAGCAGGAAGACTGATCGACCCCGCCTGGGCGGCGCGCTGGGCGCGCCGTCCCTCGCTGCATTTTTGAGAGATTCGCCATGAAAGAACTGCTCAACCTGATGAAGCCCCAGGCGGCGGAAGAAGAATTCGACTTCATCCGCATCTCGCTCGCCTCGCCGGACATGATCCGTTCCTGGTCGTATGGGGAGGTGAAAAAGCCCGAGACCATCAACTACCGCACCTTCAAACCGGAGCGCGACGGCCTGTTCTGCGCCAAGATCTTCGGCCCGGTGAAGGATTACGAGTGCCTGTGCGGCAAGTACAAGCGCCTCAAGCACCGCGGCGTGGTGTGTGAGAAGTGCGGCGTCGAGGTGACCCTGTCCAAGGTGCGCCGCGAGCGCATGGGCCACATCGAGCTGGCCGCCCCCTGCGCCCACATCTGGTTCCTCAAGTCCCTGCCGTCCCGCATCGGCCTGATGCTGGACATGACCCTGCGTGACATCGAGCGCGTGCTCTACTTCGAGGCCTTCATCGTCACCGAGCCCGGCCTGACCCCGCTGCAGAAGGGCCAGCTGCTCAACGACGAGGAATACCTCGACGCCATCGAGCAGTATGGCGACGAGTTCGAGGCCCGCATGGGCGCCGAGGCCCTGCACGACATCCTCAGCAAGATGAATCTTGAGGAGGAGGCCCGCAAGATGCGCGAGGAGCTGGCCGAAACCGGCTCCGAGACCAAGATCAAGCGCATCTCCAAGCGCCTGAAGCTGATCGAGTCCTTCCTCGAGTCCGGCAACAAGCCGGAGTGGCTGATCCTGACCGTGCTGCCGGTGCTGCCGCCAGACCTGCGTCCGCTGGTGCCGCTGGATGGCGGCCGTTTCGCCACCTCCGACCTGAACGACCTGTACCGCCGGGTCATCAACCGCAACAACCGCCTCAAGCGCCTGCTCGAGCTGAACGCGCCGGATATCATCGTGCGCAACGAGAAGCGCATGCTGCAGGAGTCGGTGGATGCGCTGCTCGACAACGGCCGTCGCGGCCGCGCCATCACCGGCACCAACAAGCGCCCGCTCAAGTCGCTGGCCGACATGATCAAGGGCAAGCAGGGCCGCTTCCGCCAGAACCTGCTCGGCAAGCGCGTCGACTACTCCGGCCGTTCCGTGATCGTGGTCGGCCCGACCCTGCGCCTGCACCAGTGCGGTCTGCCGAAGAAGATGGCGCTCGAGCTGTTCAAGCCGTTCATCTTCTCCAAGCTGGTCCGCCGTGGCCTGGCCACCACCATCAAGGCGGCCAAGAAACTGGTCGAGCGTGAAGGCCCGGAGGTCTGGGACGTCCTCGACGAGGTCATCCGCGAGCACCCGGTGCTGCTGAACCGTGCGCCGACCCTGCACCGTCTCGGCATCCAGGCCTTTGAGCCGGTGCTGATCGAAGGCAAGGCGATCCAGCTGCACCCGCTGGTCTGCTCCGCGTTCAACGCCGACTTCGACGGCGACCAGATGGCGGTTCACGTGCCGCTCTCGCTCGAGGCCCAGATCGAAGCCCGCGCGCTGATGATGTCGACCAACAACGTCCTCTCCCCGGCCAACGGTGATCCGATCATCGTGCCGTCGCAGGACATCGTGCTTGGCATCTACTACATGACCCGGGCCAAGGTGAACGGCAAGGGCGAGGGCCTGGTGCTGGCCGACCTCGACGAGGTCCAGCGCGCCTACGACACCGAGCAGGTCGAGCTTGGCACCCGGGTCAAGGTGCGCATCACCGAGCACCGCCGCAACGAGGCCGGCGAACTGGAGCCCGTCCGCTCCCTGATCGACACCACGATCGGTCGCGCCCTGCTGTACCGTGTGGTGCCGGCCGGTGTGCCGTACGAGCTGGTCAACCGTGACATGGGCAAGAAGGCCATCTCCGGCCTGCTGAACTACGTCTACCGCCACCTCGGCCTGAAGGAGACCGTCATCTTCGCCGACCAGATGATGTACACCGGCTTCCGCTTCGCGGCCCGTGCGGGCATCTCCATCTGCTCCGACGACATGCGTGTGCCCGAGGCCAAGGCCGGCATCCTGGCCCGCGCCGAACTCGAGGTGAAGGAGATCCAGGAGCAGTTCAACAGTGGTCTGGTGACCTCCGGCGAGCGCTACAACAAGGTGGTCGACATCTGGTCGCGTGCCAACGACCAGATCACCAAGGCGATGATGGACGGCCTGTCCACCGAGAGCGTGATCGACGCCAACGGCAACGAGGTCAAGCAGAACTCGTTCAACGCCATCTACATGATGGCCGACTCGGGTGCGCGGGGCTCCGTGGCCCAGATCCGCCAGCTCGCCGGCATGCGTGGCCTGATGGCCAAGCCGGACGGCTCCATCATCGAGACGCCGATCACCGCGAACTTCCGTGAAGGCCTGAACGTCATCCAGTACTTCATTTCCACCCATGGCGCACGCAAGGGTCTGGCCGACACCGCGCTGAAGACCGCGAACTCGGGTTACCTGACCCGCCGTCTGGTCGACGTGGCGCAGGACATGGTCATCACCATCGACGACTGCGGCACCACCAGCGATGGCCTGCGCATGACCCCGGTGATCGAGGGCGGCGACGTGGTCGAGGGCCTGGGCGAGCGCATCCTCGGCCGCGTGACCTCCAAGGACGTGCTGGTCCCGGGCACCAACGCCACCCTGATCCCGGCCGGTACCCTGATCGACGAGGCCAAGGTGCGCGAGATCGAGGAGGCGGGCGTGGATGAGGTATGGGTCCGCTCCCCGATCAGCTGCGAATCGCGCTGGGGCGTTTGCTCCAAGTGCTATGGTCGCGACCTCGCGCGTGGCCACCAGGTCAATGTTGGCGAAGCGGTGGGCGTCATGGCGGCCCAGTCCATCGGCGAGCCGGGCACCCAGCTGACCATGCGTACCTTCCACATCGGTGGTGCGGCCTCCCGCTCCGCGGCGGCCAGCAGCGTCGAGAACAAGACCGCGGGCAGCGCGCGCTTCCACAACCTGAAGACCGTCACCAACCGCGACGGCTTCCTGGTGGCTGTGTCGCGTTCGGGCGAGATCGGCGTGGTCGATGACCACGGCCGCGAGCGCGAGCGCTACAAGATCCCCTACGGCGCGGTCATCCGCGTCAAGGAAGGTGATCATGCGCCTGCCGGAAGCACGATGGCGGTATGGGACCCGCACACCCACCCGATCGTCACCGAGGTGGCCGGTTACGTGCGCTTCATCGATTTCGTCGAAGGCGTGACCGTCAACTCGCAGGTGGACGAGATCACCGGCCTGTCGTCCAAGGAGATCACCGATCCGAAGCAGCGCGCCGGTGCGGCCAAGGATCTGCGTCCGCTGGTCAAGCTGGTCGACGAGCACGGCAATGACCTCAAGCTCGCGGGCACCGACCTGCCGGCGAACTACTTCCTGCCGGGGCGCGCGATCGTCAACCTGAACGACGGCGACCGCGTGGAGGTGGGTGACTTCGTCGCGCGTATCCCGCAGGAGAGCTCGAAGACCCGCGACATCACCGGTGGTCTGCCGCGCGTGGCCGACCTGTTCGAGGCCCGCAAGCCGAAGGATCCCGCCATCCTGGCCGAGATCTCCGGCACCATCAGCTTCGGCAAGGAGACCAAGGGCAAGCAGCGCGTGGTGATCACCGCCGAGAACGGCGACACCCACGAGGAGCTGATCCCGAAGTGGCGTCAGGTCAACGTGTTCGAGGGCGAGTACGTCAGCCGTGGCGAGGTGATCGTCGACGGCGAGCTCTCCCCGCACGACATCCTGCGCCTGCGCGGCATCGAGGAGATGGCCTCCTATCTCACCAAGGAGGTGCAGGACGTCTACCGCCTGCAGGGCGTGAAGATCAACGACAAGCACATCGAGGTGATCATTCGCCAGATGCTGCGCAAGGTTGAGATCACCGAGTCCGGGGATTCTGGCTACATCGTCGGCGATCAGGTCGACAAGGCCCGCATCCTCGAGGAGAACCGCAACCTGGTCGAGAAGGGCAAGATGCCCGCCCAGTATCAGCCCGTGCTGCTCGGCATCACCAAGGCCTCGCTGGTGACCGAGTCGTTCGTGTCCGCGGCCTCCTTCCAGGAGACCACCCGCGTGCTGACCGACGCGGCCGTGCGCGGCGCGGTGGATGAACTGCGCGGCCTGAAAGAAAACGTCATCGTCGGCCGCCTCATTCCGGCCGGCTCCGGGCTTGCCTACCATCAGAGCCGGCGCGACGAGCGCCGTCGTCAGATGCGGGAAGCCCTTGGACTCGTCGATCTGGGCAGCGATGCCCCGGTCGAAACCGCAGTCGCGAGCGACTCGGAAGAGGAATGAAAACCGACGGGGGCGTTAAGCGGCATTGACAGTCGTGGGCTTGATCTCTAGAATCCGGCCCCTTTCAATGCGGTGCTCTGGCCTTGTTATCGCCCCGCTTGAACCCATTTGCTGTTGGAGAAATTTTTAGATGGCAACAGTCAACCAGCTGGTGCGCAAGCCCCGCACGCGGGTGAGCGAGAAGTCCAATGTGCCTGCGCTGCAGAATTGCCCTCAGCGTCGCGGTGTGTGCACGCGTGTTTACACCACCACTCCGAAGAAGCCGAACTCTGCGCTGCGTAAGGTCGCCAAGGTGCGCCTGACCAACGGCTACGAGGTCATCGGTTACATCGGTGGTGAGGGTCACAACCTTCAGGAACACTCCGTGGTTCTCATCCGCGGCGGTCGTGTGAAGGACCTTCCGGGCGTGCGCTATCACATCGTGCGCGGTTCGCTGGACTGCCAGGGTGTGGCCAAGCGTCGCCAGGGCCGTTCCAAGTACGGCGCCAAGCGTCCTAAGGGTTAATCAGGGTTTTAGGTAGTCAGTCATGCCAAGAAGACGTGAAGTGCCGGTTCGTCAGGTTCTGCCGGATCCGAAATTCAAGAACACCACGATCACCAAGTTCATGAACATGATCATGCTCGACGGCAAGAAGTCTGTCGCCGAGAGCATCATGTATGGTGCCATCGATACCATCACCGCCAAGGGCAAAGGCGATGCCGTCGAGCTGCTCGAGCGCGCCCTCGATAACGTGGCCCCGGCCGTTGAGGTGAAGTCCCGCCGCGTGGGCGGTGCCACCTACCAGGTGCCGGTCGAGGTTCGCCCGTCCCGCCGTACCTCTCTGGCCATGCGCTGGATCATTGATGCTGCGCGCAAGCGTGGCGAGAAAGACATGAAGAACCGCCTGGCCGGTGAGCTCATGGACGCAGCCGAGAACCGCGGTTCTGCGGTGAAGAAGCGTGAAGACACGCACCGCATGGCCGAGGCCAACAAGGCCTTCGCTCATTTCCGTTGGTAAGGCACGAGGACTGATCCGTGGCACGTACGACACCGCTCGCGCGGTACCGCAATTTCGGCATCATGGCCCACATCGATGCCGGCAAGACAACCACCTCCGAGCGCATCCTCTATTACACCGGTGTGTCCCACAAGATCGGTGAGGTCCACGAGGGCGCGGCCACCATGGACTGGATGGAGCAGGAGCAGGAACGCGGCATCACCATCACCTCCGCGGCCACCACGGCCTTCTGGAGCGGGATGGATCGCCAGTTCGAAGAGCACCGCTTCAACATCATCGACACCCCGGGGCACGTCGACTTCACCATCGAGGTGGAGCGCTCCCTGCGTGTGCTCGACGGTGCGGTGTTCGTGCTGTGCGCGGTGGGCGGTGTGCAGCCCCAGTCCGAGACGGTTTGGCGCCAGGCCAACAAGTACCGTGTCCCGCGTCTCGCGTTCGTGAACAAGATGGACCGCTCCGGTGCCAACTTCCTGCGCGTCATGGATCAGCTCAAGCAGCGCCTGGGTGGCAACCCCGTGCCGGTGGTCCTGCCGATCGGTGCCGAGGACAACTTCGAGGGTGTTGTCGACCTGATCCGTATGAAGGCCATCTACTGGAACGAGGCCGACAAGGGGATGACCTATGATGTCCGCGACATTCCGGCGGACATGCTGGCCCAGTGTCAGGAATACCGCGAGAAGATGGTCGAGGCTGCGGCCGAGGCCAGCGAGGAGATGATGGAGAAGTATCTCGAGTCCGGCGAGCTGTCGGATGACGAGATCAAGGCCGGCCTGCGCACCCGCACCCTGAACAACGAGATCATCCCGGCCTTCTGCGGCTCCGCCTTCAAGAACAAGGGCGTACAGCGCATGCTGGATGGCGTGATCGAGTTCCTGCCGGGGCCGACCGACGTTCCCGCGATCAAGGGCGAGCTCGAGAACGGCGAGCCGGCTGAGCGTCATTCGGGTGACGATGAGCCTTTCTCCGCCTTGGCGTTCAAGATCATGACCGACCCGTTCGTGGGTACCCTGACCTTCATTCGCGTCTATTCCGGCGTGGTGAATGCGGGTGACGCCGTGTACAACTCGGTCAAGCAGTCCCGTGAGCGTATCGGCCGTATCGTGCAGATGCATGCCAACACCCGCGAGGAGATCAAGGAGGTCCGCGCCGGTGACATCGCTGCCGCGGTTGGTCTGAAGAATGTCACCACCGGTGACACCCTGTGCGACCCGAGCAACATCATCATCCTCGAGCGCATGGAGTTCCCGGAGCCGGTGATCTCCATTGCCGTGGAGCCCAAGACCAAGGGCGATCAGGAGAAGATGGGTATCGCCCTCTCCAAGCTCGCGGCCGAGGACCCCTCCTTCCGGGTGCATACCGACGAGGAGTCCGGTCAGACCATCATCTCCGGCATGGGTGAGCTGCACCTGGAGATCATCGTCGACCGCATGAAGCGCGAATTCAAGGTCGAGGCGAACACCGGCAAGCCGCAGGTGGCCTACCGCGAAACCATCCGCGGCAGCGTCGAGCAGGAAGGCAAGTTCGTTCGCCAGTCCGGTGGTCGTGGTCAGTATGGTCACGTCTGGCTGCGCATCGAGCCGAACGAGGAAGGCAAAGGCTACGAATTCGTCAATGCCATTGTCGGTGGTGTGGTGCCGAAGGAATATATCCCTGCGGTCGACAAGGGCGTGCAGGAGGCCCTGCAGAACGGCGTTATCGCTGGCTTCCCGATGGTGGACGTCAAGGTGACCCTGTTCGATGGTTCCTACCACGACGTGGACTCCAACGAGATGGCGTTCAAGATCGCCGGCTCGATGGGGGTCAAGGAAGGTGCCGCCAAGGCGAACCCGGTCCTGCTCGAGCCGATCATGAAGGTCGAGGTTGAGACTCCCGAGGACTACATGGGCGACGTCATCGGTGACATCAACCGCCGTCGCGGCATGGTCCAGGGTATGGATGACGAGTTCGGTGGCATCAAGAAGATCCGCGCCGAGGTCCCGCTGTCCGAAATGTTCGGCTACGCCACTGATCTGCGCTCGGCGACCCAGGGCCGCGCGAGCTACTCCATGGAGTTCGCCAAGTACTCCGAGGCTCCGCGCAATGTCACCGAAGCGGTGATCAAGAGCGTGAAAGGTTAATTTCAAGTATTCAGAGGTCCATAAGTCATGGCTAAGGAAAAATTCGAACGTAAGAAGCCGCACGTGAACGTGGGCACCATTGGTCACGTAGACCACGGCAAGACCACGCTGACGGCGGCGCTGACCAAGGTGGCGGCGGAGACCTACGGTGGCGAGCTGAAGGCCTTCGACGAGATCGACAAGGCCCCGGAAGAGAAGGCGCGCGGCATCACCATCTCCACCTCGCACGTGGAGTATGAGTCGGCCAACCGTCACTACGCGCACGTGGACTGCCCGGGTCACGCCGACTACGTGAAGAACATGATCACCGGCGCGGCGCAGATGGACGGCGCGATCCTGGTGTGCTCCGCGGCGGACGGTCCGATGCCGCAGACCCGCGAGCACATCCTGCTCTCCCGTCAGGTCGGTGTACCGTACATCGTCGTATTCCTGAACAAGGCCGACATGGTGGACGACCCCGAGCTGCTCGAGCTGGTCGAGATGGAGATCCGCGACCTGCTCTCCAGCTACGACTTCCCGGGCGACGACACCCCGATCATCGTGGGTTCCGCGCTGAAGGCCCTTGAAGGCGACCAGTCCGAGATCGGCGTGAAGTCCGTTCTGCGCCTGCTGGAGGCTCTGGACACCTACATCCCTGAGCCGGAGCGTGCCGTTGATGGCGCCTTCCTGATGCCGGTCGAAGACGTGTTCTCCATCTCTGGCCGCGGCACCGTGGTCACCGGCCGTATCGAGCGCGGTGTGATCAAAGTGGGTGAGGAAGTGGAGATCGTCGGCATCCGTCCGACCGTCAAGACCACCGTCACCGGCGTCGAGATGTTCCGCAAGCTGCTGGACCAGGGTCAGGCGGGCGACAACGTCGGTCTGCTGCTGCGCGGCACCAAGCGCGACGAAGTCGAGCGTGGCCAGGTGCTGTGCAAGCCGGGCAGCGTCAAGCCGCACACCAAGTTCGAGTGCGAAGTGTACGTGCTGAGCAAGGACGAAGGTGGTCGTCACACCCCGTTCTTCAACAACTACCGTCCGCAGTTCTACTTCCGTACCACCGACGTGACCGGTGCGGTGCAGCTGCCGGAAGGGGTTGAGATGGTGATGCCGGGTGACAACGTCGCCATGACCGTCACCCTGATCAACCCGATCGCCATGGAAGAAGGTCTGCGTTTCGCAATCCGCGAAGGTGGCCGTACCGTCGGCGCCGGCGTTGTCTCCAAGATCATCGAGTAATAGAGCATGGCGAAGCAGACCATCCGTATCCGCCTGAAGTCGTTCGATCATCGCCTGATCGATCGTTCGGCCAGCGAGATCGTGGATTCCGCCAAGCGTAGCGGTGCGCGTGTGAAGGGGCCGATCCCCCTTCCCACCAAGACCGAACGCTTCACGGTCCTCGTCTCCCCGCACGTCAACAAGGATGCGCGTGACCAGTACGAGCTGCTGACGCACAAGCGCCTGCTGGAAATCGTGGATCCGACCGACAAGACGGTCGATGCACTGATGAAGCTGGATCTTGCTGCTGGCGTGGACGTACAGATCAAGCTTAACTAACAGAAAAAACTCTGTTATAGTGCGCGACTCGCTCGACCTGGAGGGTTAAGCCCCTCCGGGTCGATGCATTTTTTGTTGCATGAATTTTGGCTTGGCGCCGGTCAATCGTAATCGGCGCTGTAACGAGGAAAAAAACATGTCGCTAGGTGTTGTCGGTCGTAAGGTCGGCATGACCCGCGTCTTTGATGATGCGGGCGTGTCCGTCCCCGTCACCGTGATCGAGGTGGCACCCAACCGCGTGACCCAGGTGAAGACCATCGAAAACGATGGCTACACCGCCCTTCAGGTCACCACTGGTGTTCGTCGCGCGACCCGCGTGACCAGCGCCGCTGCCGGGCACTTTGCCAAGGCGGGTGTCGAGGCTGGTCGCGGTTTGTGGGAGTTTCGCGTCGATGGGGATGTGCTGTCCCAGTACGCCCCGGGTGCCGAGATCTCCGTCGAGCTGTTCGCGGCCGGGCAGGCCGTGGATGTCACGGGTACCAGCATTGGTAAAGGTTTTGCCGGTACTGTGAAGCGCCACAACTTCCGTACCCAGGATGCCACCCATGGTAACTCCCGTTCGCACCGTGTGCCGGGTTCCATCGGTCAGCGCCAGACCCCGGGTCGCGTGTGGAAGAACAAGCGCATGGCCGGTCACATGGGTGACGAGCGCGTCACTGCGCAGAACCTGACCGTGGTTCGCGTGGATGCCGAGCGTGGGCTCCTGCTGGTCAAGGGCGCTGTTCCGGGCTCTGACGGTGGCGATCTGATCGTGCGTCCGTCCATCAAGGCGAAAGGGGCTAAGTAATGGAGATCAAGCTTCAGAATGGTGGCTCCGTTCAGGTTGCTGATGGCGTGTTCGCCCGTGACTTCAACGAGGGCCTCGTGCACCAGGCGGTCGTGGCCTACATGGCTGCTGCTCGCGCTGGCACCAAGGCGCAGAAGACCCGCGCCGAAGTGCGTGGCGGCAACGTCAAGCCGTGGCGCCAGAAGGGCACCGGTCGTGCGCGTCACGGTTCGACCCGTACGCCGATCTGGCGCACCGGTGGTCGTGCCTTCGCCGCCCAGCCGCGTGACTACGAGCAGAAGATCAACCGCAAGGCCTATCGTGCCGCGATGAGCTCGATTTTTTCCGAGCTTGTGCGTCAGGGGCGTCTGGTTGTTGTTGATGCGATCGATGTCGAGGCCCCGAAGACCAAGCTCGTTGCCTCCATGCTCAATGGCATGGGCCTCAAGGGTGTGACCCTGCTGGTTCCGGAGGTCGTGAGCGAAAACCTGTACCTCGCCGCCCGCAACCTGGGCGATGTGGGCGTGCTGGATCCGAGTGCGCTTGATCCTGTGAGCCTGGTGGGCTCGGATCAGGTGGTCATCACCGTGGGTGCACTGAAGATGGTTGAGGAGTGGCTGTCATGAATGCTGAGCGCATCCTGCAGGTCCTGCGTGCCCCGCACGTGACCGAAAAGGCTTCCCTGGTGAATGCCGTTGCCGGCCAGCACGTCTTCAAGGTTGCCACCGATGCAACCAAGCCGGAGATCAAGCAGGCCGTTGAAACCCTGTTCAAGGTCACCGTCGAGCAGGTCCGTGTGGTCAACGTCAAGCCCAAGCGCAAGCGCTTCCGTTTCAAGGAAGGCTCCCGCAAGGCCTGGAAAAAGGCCTACGTGAAGCTGGCTGCCGGTCAGGCTATTGATTACGGCGTTGGCGCCTAAGCTTGCGAGGTTCGAAAGTCATGGCACTCAAGAAAGCAAAACCGACATCGCCGGGCCGCCGCGGCGCGGTGATGATCGACAAGTCCCACCTGTGGAAGGGTGCTCCCTGGGCCGCCCTGGTGGAGAAGAAGACCAAGTCGGGCGGTCGTAACCATTTCGGCCGTATTACTACCCGTCATATCGGTGGTGGTCACAAGCAGCAGTACCGGATCATCGACTTCAAGCGCGACAAGGACGGGATCCCCGCCGTTGTCGAGCGTCTGGAGCACGACCCCAACCGCACTGCGCACATCGCGCTGCTGAAGTATGCCGACGGCGAGCGTCGCTACATTCTTGCTCCGAAGGGTGTGAGCGTTGGCGATGCGATCTCCTCCGGCGTCGATGCGCCGATCAAGCCGGGCAACTGCATGCCGCTGCGCAACATGCCGGTCGGCTCCACCGTGCACGCCATCGAGCTGAAGCCGGGCCGTGGTGCCCAGCTGGCTCGCAGTGCCGGCACCTCGGCCCAGCTGGTCGCTCGCGAAGGCAGCTATGCCACCCTGCGCCTGCGCTCCGGCGAGATGCGCAAGGTGCACGTCGAGTGTCGCGCGACCCTGGGCGAGGTGAGCAATCATGAGCACAACCTGCGCAACTACGGCAAGGCCGGCGCCAAGCGCTGGCTGGGTGTTCGTCCGACCGTCCGTGGTGTGGTCATGAACCCGGTCGACCACCCGCACGGTGGTGGTGAGGGTCGTACCTCTGGTGGCCGTCATCCGGTCACTCCGTGGGGTATTCCGACCAAGGGCTACAAGACGCGCAACAACAAGCGTACTGACAAGTTCATCGTGCGTCGTCGCACGAAGTAATCGAGGGATTCCAAGGTGCCGCGTTCATTGAAAAAAGGTCCCTTCGTGGACCACCACCTTTTCAAGAAGGTTGAGGACGCCGTCCAGTCGGGCAACAAGCGTCCCATTAAAACCTGGTCCCGTCGCTCCATGATTCTGCCGAACATGGTGGGTCTGACCATTGCCGTGCACAACGGCAAGCAGCATGTGCCGGTCCTCGTGACCGAGCAGATGGTGGGCCACAAGCTCGGTGAATTCTCCCCCACGCGTACCTTCAAGGGCCACGTGGCGGACAAGAAGGCCAAGCGCTAAGGGGTGATGTGATGCAAGCTAATGCCGTACACAAATATGCACATGTATCGCCCCAGAAGGCCCGCCTTGTGGCGGACCTGGTGCGCGGCAAGCATGTCGCCGAGGCGCTGCAGATCCTCAAGTTCACCAACAAGAAGGCCGCTGGCCTGGTGCGCAAGGTGATCGAGTCCGCCATTGCCAATGCCGAACACAATGCCGGTGCCGATGTCGACGCCCTGCGCGTTGCCGCCATCTGCGTTGATGAAGGTCCCGTGATGAAGCGTCTGCACGCCCGTGCCAAGGGTCGTGCCAACCGCATCGTGAAGCGCACCAGTCACATCAGTGTGACTGTCGCTGAGAAATAAGGGAGCAGTCGAATGGGTCAGAAAGTACATCCGACGGGTTTCCGTCTCGGCGTATCCACACAGTGGACTTCCACCTGGTTCGCTGACAGCAAGTCGTTCGCCAAGTACCTGAACAACGACATTCAGGTGCGTGACTACCTCAAGAAGAAGCTTGCCCACGCCTCCGTGAGCAAGATCCAGATCGAGCGTCCGGCACGTTCCGCCTTCATCACCATCCACACCGCCCGTCCGGGCATCGTGATTGGCAAGAAGGGTGAGGACATCGAGCGTCTGCGCGCCGAAGTCGCCCCGATGCTGGGGCTGGACGTCGCCAACGTGAAGGTGAACGTCGAAGAGATCCGCAAGCCGGAGATGGATGCCCAGCTGGTGGCCGAGAGCATCACCCAGCAGCTCGAGAAGCGCATCATGTTCCGCCGCGCCATGAAGCGCGCCGTGCAGAACACCATGCGTCTTGGTGCCCAGGGCATCAAGATCATCATGTCCGGCCGCCTGGGGGGCGCCGAGATTGCGCGTACCGAGTGGGTGCGTGAGGGGCGCGTGCCGCTGCACACCCTGCGTGCCGAAATCGACTACGGCTTCGCCGAGGCGAAGACCACCTACGGTGTGATCGGCGTGAAAGTGCTGGTCTACAAGGGCGAGGTCTTTGGCGTTCAGGACGCTGCCGCAGCCAAGAAGGCCAAGGGCTGATTGAGGTTTAAGCCATGTTGATGCCAAAACGAACCAAATTCCGTAAGCAATTCAAGGGCAAGAACCGCGGTCTGGCGCAGAACGGCAACGAAGTCAGCTTCGGCGAGTTCGGTCTGAAGTCCATCGAGCGCGGCAACCTGACCTCCCGTCAGATCGAGGCCGCCCGTCGTGCCATCACCCGCCGCGTGAAGCGTGGCGGCAAGCTGTGGATCCGCGTGTTCCCGGACACTCCGATCACCCAGAAGCCGCTCGAGGTGCGTATGGGTAAGGGCAAGGGTAGCGTCGAGTACTGGGTGGCCAAGATCCAACCCGGCAAGATGCTGTACGAAATCGAAGGTGTGACCGAGGACATCGCGCGCGAGGCCTTCAGCCTGGCCGCCGCCAAGCTCCCGGTCAAGACCACCTTTGTGACCCGGACGGTGATGTGATGAATGTTAAAGAACTTCGTGGCAAGTCTGTGGACGAGCTGAATCAGGAGCTCCTCGCCCTGCGCAAGGAGCAATTCAATCTGCGCATGCAGGCGGGCCTTTCCCAGGCTGTCAAGCCTCACCAAGTGCGTCAGGTGCGTCGCGACATCGCGCGCATCAAGATGGTGCTCGGCGAGAAGGCGGAGGGTTGATCATGACCGAAAATACCAAACGAACCCTCACGGGGACCGTCGTAAGCGACAAGATGGACAAGTCCATCACTGTCCTGATCGAGCGTCGCGTCAAGCACCCGATCTACGGCAAATACATGACCCGTTCCACCAAGCTGCATGTGCACGACGAGAACAACGAGTGCCGCGCCGGTGACAAGGTGGAAATCGTCGAATGCCGTCCGGTCTCCAAGACCAAGGCGTGGAACCTGGTGCGCGTGATCGAACGCGCGACTGCAGGTTGAGGATAGATCCATGATTCAGATGCAGACCGTGCTGGATGCTGCTGACAACAGCGGCGCCAAGAAAGTGCAGTGTATCAAGGTGATCGGTGGCTCCCACCGCCGCTATGCCGGTGTGGGCGACATCATCAAGGTGAGCGTCAAGGACGCGATCCCGCGTGGCAAGGTCAAGAAGGGTGACGTGTATAACGCCGTCGTCGTGCGCACCGCCAAGGGTGTGCGCCGCGCTGACGGTTCCGTCATCCGTTTCGACGGCAATGCCGCCGTACTGCTGAACAACAAGCTCGAGCCCATCGGCACCCGTATCTTCGGACCGGTCACCCGCGAACTGCGTGGTGAGAAGTTCATGAAGATCGTGTCCCTGGCGCCCGAAGTGCTCTGAGCGGGGTGGCGATAGATGAATAAGATTCGCAAGGGTGACGAAATCATCGTCATCACCGGCAAGGACAAGGGCCGTCGCGGTACCGTCCTCAAGGTGGGGGCTGACAACCGCATCGTCGTGCAGGGCATCAACCTGGTGAAAAAGCACCAGAAGCCCAATCCGATGGTTGGTATCCCCGGCGGCATCATCGAGAAAGAGATGCCGATTGATATTTCTAATGTGATGCTGTTTAATCCCGCGACCCAAAAAGGTGACCGGGTTGGCTTCCGTACGCTGGACGATGGCCGCAAGGTCCGTTTCTTCAAGTCCAACGGCGAAGTCGTTGACGCATAAGGTGCGCCCCATGGCCAGACTTCAAGACTACTACCGCCAGACCGTTGTGAAGCAGCTTCAGGAGAAGCTTGGCATCACCAACGTCATGGCTGTTCCGCGCCTGGAAAAAATCACGCTCAATATGGGCCTGGGTGAATCCGCGCGCGACAAGAAAGTGATCGAAAACGCGGTCGCCGAGCTTGCTGCTATCACCGGCCAGAAGCCGGTGGTGACCTATGCGCGCAAGTCGATCGCGGGGTTCAAACTGCGTGAAGGCATGCCGCTCGGGGTCAAGGTGACGCTGCGCCGCGAGCACATGTACGAGTTCCTCGATCGCCTGATCTCCATCGCCACTCCCCGCATCCGTGACTTCCGCGGTCTGAACCCGAAGTCCTTCGACGGTCGCGGTAACTACAGCATGGGCGTGCGCGAGCAGATCATCTTCCCGGAAATCGATTACGACAAGATCGATGCCCTGCGCGGGATGGATATCACCATCACCACCTCCGCGCGTTCGGATGATCATGCCCGTGCGCTGCTCGAGGCTTTCGAATTCCCGTTCCGTCGCTGAGGGTTGAACGATGGCAAAGACTTCTATGCTGATGCGCGAGAAAAAGCGCGAACAGCTGGTTAACAAATACGCAGCCAAGCGTGCCGAGCTGAAGAAAATCATCGCCGACGAGTCCACCTCGTTCGAAGATCGCATGGCCGCTATTGCCAAGCTGAGCACGCTTCCGCGCGACTCCAGCAAGTGCCGCCTGCGCAACCGCTGCGAAGTGACCGGTCGTCCGAAAGGTGTCTACCGCAAGTTCGGCCTCGGTCGCAACAAGCTGCGCGAACACGCCATGCGTGGCGAAGTTCCCGGCCTGCGCAAGGCCAGCTGGTAATCCGGAGAGCTAATACATGAGCATGAACGATCCGATCGCCGATATGCTGACCCGCGTGCGCAACGGTCAGGCGGCGCGCAAGGCCGAGGTGAGCATGCCGTCCTCCAAGCTCAAGCTGGCGATCTGCCAGGTGCTGAAGGACGAGGGCTATATCGCCGACTTTCAGGTCAGCGGTGATGTGCGCCCGGTGCTGACCATCAAGCTGAAATACTTCGAAGGCCGACCGGTCATCGATGCCATTCAGCGTGTCAGCCGTCCCGGCCTGCGTATCTTCCGTGGCGCCAATGAGCTGCCCAAGGTCCTGGGTGGCCTGGGTGTCGCCATCATCTCCACCTCCAAAGGCGTCATGACCGATCGTGCCGCCCGTGCCGGTGGTCATGGTGGCGAGGTGCTCTGCACCGTAAGCTAAGTAATTCAGGTAACAAGCAATGTCCCGAGTCGCTAAACAACCTATCACAGTGCCCAAAGGTGTCGAGGTGGTGCTGGATGGTCAGGTGCTGCGCGTAAAGGGCCCGAAAGGTGCCCAAGACCTCAGCATCAACCCGCAAGTCAAGGTCGAGCTGAATGACGGTGTTATCCAGTTCGCCCCTGCGAATGAGGCTGCGGCTTCCAACGCCCTTGCGGGAACCATGCGCGCGATTGCACAGAACATGGTGACCGGCGTAAGCGCTGGCTTCGAGCGTCGCCTCCAGCTGGTGGGTGTGGGTTACCGCGCCCAGGCGCAAGGCGCCGTGCTGAACCTCGCCCTCGGCTATTCGCACCCGATCAACTACCAACTTCCGGCCGGCGTCACCGCTGAGACCCCGTCGCAGACCGAGATCATCGTTCGCGGCATCGACAAGCAGGCCGTGGGCCAGGTCGCTGCGGAGATCCGTGGTTTCCGTCCGCCGGAGCCCTACAAGGGCAAGGGTGTCAAGTACGCGGATGAAACCATCCTGCGTAAGGAAGCGAAGAAGAAGTAAGGTGCCAGCATGAACGCCAAGAAAGAACAACGCTTGCGCCGTGCACGCCGCACCCGCGCAAAAATCAGCGAGCTCGGGATGCCGCGTCTTTGCATCTACCGCACCCCGCGCCACATCTATGCCCAGATCATCGCGGCCGATGGTTCGGGCGTGCTGGCCAGCGCATCCACCGTCGCTGCGGATATCCGCAAGGCCGTGAATTACACCGGCAATACGGATGCAGCCAGCGCCGTGGGGCGTGCCATCGCCGAGAAGGCCAAGGCCGCCGGTGTCGAGAAGGTCGCCTTCGATCGCTCGGGTTTCAAATATCATGGTCGTGTCAAGGCGCTGGCTGAAGCCGCGCGTGAGCACGGTCTGCAGTTCTAAGAGGCATGACGATGAAGGTTGAAGCCGAAAACACCGCCACGGACGGCATGATCGAGAAGCTCGTTGCCGTCAATCGTGTATCCAAGACGGTCAAGGGCGGTCGTATTTTCTCCTTCACGGCGCTCACCGTGGTGGGTGACGGTAACGGTCGCGTTGGCTTTGGTTACGGTAAGGCGCGTGAAGTGCCCGCGGCCATCCAGAAGTCGCTGGAGAAGGCGCGTCGGAACATGATCGACGTCGCTCTGAATGACGGCACCTTGCAGCACGAACTCAAAGGGCGTCATGGCGCTGCCAGCGTGTTCATGAAGCCGGCCAGTGATGGCACCGGCCTGATCGCCGGTGGTGCGATGCGCGCCGTGTTCGAGGCTGTGGGCGTGCGTAACGTCCTGGCCAAGTGCGTGGGCACCCGCAACCAGATGAACATGATCCGTGCGACCATCAATGGCCTGCGCCAGATGGGTTCGCCCGAGCGCGTGGCCGCCAAGCGCGGCAAGCGCGTGGAAGATATCCTGGGATAATGTCATGAGCGAGAAAGCCAAACTCAAGGTCACGCTCGTCAAGAGCGTCGCCGGTCGCCTGGAGGCCCACAAGGCCTGCGTGCGCGGCCTTGGACTGCGTCGCATGCATCAGACGGTCGAAGTGATCGACACGCCTGAGAACCGCGGCATGATCAACAAGGTTTCTTACCTTCTGAGCGTGGAGGCGGTGTGACATGCGCCTGAATGATCTCAAGCCCGCAGAGGGCAGCAAGAAGGCGCCGCGCCGTCTCGGTCGTGGCATCGGTTCCGGTCTTGGCAAGACGGGTGGCCGGGGTCACAAGGGTCAGCATTCCCGTACCGGTCATTTCAAGACCGGTTTCGAGGGTGGCCAGATGCCGATGCAGCGTCGTCTGCCGAAGGTTGGTTTCATCACCCAGAAGTCCCTGGTCAGCGCCGAGCTTCCGCTCTCCGCCCTGAACAAGGTCGCGGGTGATGAGGTGACGCTGGAATCTCTGAAGGCAGCCGGTCTCGTCCGCCGTGATGTTCTCTACGTCAAGGTCGTCCTGTCCGGCTCCATCGGCAAGGCTGTGACCCTGAAGGGCATCAAAGCGACGAAGGGCGCCGTTGAGGCCATCACCGCCGCTGGTGGTCGGGTGGAGTAACACGTGTCGCGAACCGCAGGCATCACTGCGCTGGCTGGAGCCGGTAAGCTTACCGAGCTCCGCCAGCGCATTTTTTTCGTCCTGGGCGCACTGGTCGTGTTCCGCATCGGAACCTTCATTTCCCTGCCGGGCATTGATGTCCATGTCATGGAAGCGTTGTTTGACCAGGCGCGCGGGTCCATTCTGGACATGTTCAACATGTTCTCGGGTGGCGCACTTGAGCGGATGTCCATTTTTGCCCTGGGTGTGATGCCGTATATTTCGGCCTCCATCATTGTGCAGTTGCTCACCGTTGTCGTGCCGCGCCTTGAACAGTTGAAGAAAGAGGGAGATGCAGGGCGTCGCAAGATCACCCAGTACACCCGCTACGGTACCTTGGTCCTGGCGCTGTTCCAGGCCATTGGCGTTGCCATTGCGCTTCAGGGGCAGCAGGTGAATGGCCAGGGGCTGGTCATCAACCCGGGCTATGGATTCCTGGTGACGGCGACGGTCACCCTTGTCACCGGCACCATGCTGCTGGTCTGGCTCGGGGAGCAGATCACCGAACGGGGCATCGGCAACGGTATCTCGCTGATCATCTTCGCGGGTATCGTGGCCGGTCTTCCTTCCGCGATTGGCGGCACCTTCGAGTTGGTGCGCACCGGCGAAATGAATCTGTTGGTTCTTTTCCTGCTGGTGGCGATGGCCATTGCGGTGACCGGTTTCGTGATCTTCGTCGAGCGCGGCCAGCGCCGGATCACGGTGAACTACGCCAAGCGGCAGCAGGGTGGGCAGATGGTCGGAGGCCAAACGTCACACTTGCCGCTCAAGCTCAACATGGCTGGTGTCATTCCGCCGATCTTCGCCTCGAGCATCATCCTGTTCCCGGCCACGCTGGGTGACTGGTTTGGGCGGTCTGAGGGTATGGAGTGGCTGAAGGACATCGCGTCCACGCTGTCTCCTGGTCAGCCCCTGTACGTGATGCTCTATGCCGCGGCGATCATCTTCTTCTGCTTCTTCTACACCGCGCTGGTCTTCAACGCGCGTGAGACCGCAGACAACCTGAAGCGTTCTGGTGCGTTCGTTCCCGGCATCCGTCCCGGCGAGCACACTGCCCGTTATGTCGACGGCGTGCTGACCCGGCTGACCTTCTGGGGTGCCATCTATATCACCCTCGTCTGTCTCCTGCCGGAGTTCCTGATCCTGTATTGGAATGTCCCGTTCTACTTCGGTGGCACGTCCTTGCTGATCATCGTCGTGGTGCTGATGGATTTCATGGCTCAGGTTCAGGCTCACCTCATGTCTCACCAGTATGAGGGGCTGATGCGCAAGGCGCACTTGCGCGGGCTGGGTGGGCTCGGCGGCCGCTGACGGCAGACTTAACTTAACCTATTGAATTAATGAGGCGCGGCGACTATACTCCCGCGCTTCCCGTTTTTCCTGGGGGAAAATCATGGCACGTATCGCTGGTATTAACATTCCGGTGAACAAGCACACTGTCATTGCACTGACCTCGATCTATGGCATCGGCCCGACCCGCGCCAAAGAGATCTGTGCTAATGCGGGCGTGCGTCCCGAGGCAAAGGTTCGCGACCTGGCGGAGGCCGAGGTCGAGGCCCTGCGCGCCGAGGTGGCAAAGTTCACCGTTGAGGGTGACCTGCGCCGCGAAGTCTCCATGAGCATCAAGCGTTTGATGGACATGGGGTGCTATCGTGGTCTGCGTCATCGTCGCGGTCTCCCGGTGCGCGGTCAGCGTACCAAGACCAATGCGCGTACCCGCAAGGGCCCGCGTCGCCCGGTCAAGAAGTGATCCGGGCTGAATACTTCTGATCACAGAGTAGGATTACATGGCTAAAGCATCGGCTCAGTCGCGCAAGAAGGTGAAGAAGGTCGTCACGGACGGTCTGGCTCACGTTCACGCGTCGTTCAATAACACCATCATCACCATCACGGATCGTCAGGGTAACACCCTGTCCTGGGCAACCTCCGGTGGCTCCGGTTTCCGTGGCTCCCGCAAGAGCACCCCGTTCGCGGCCCAGGTTGCCGCGGAGCGTGCGGGCGAGGCCGCCAAGGCCTACGGCCTGAAGAACCTGGACGTCCTCGTCAAGGGGCCTGGGCCGGGTCGCGAGTCCGCGGTGCGTGCTCTTAACAACGTGGGGTACAAGATCGGCAGCATCACTGATGTTACGCCGATCCCCCACAACGGCTGCCGTCCCCCCAAGCGCCGTCGCGTGTGATGGAGTATTGAACAATGGCACGTTATATCGGTCCCAAGTGCAAACTGAGCCGTCGCGAAGGCACGGATCTGTTCCTCAAGTCCGGCGTTCGCGCCCTGGACAGCAAATGTCATCTGGATCGCGCGCCCGGCATGCATGGTGCTGCCGCTCGCCGTCCGAAGATGTCCGACTACGCCCTGCAGCTGCGTGAGAAGCAGAAGCTTCGCCGCATCTACGGTGTGCTGGAGCGTCAGTTCCGCAACTACTACAAGAAGGCCTCTGGCCTGAAGGGTTCCACCGGCGAGAATCTGCTGCGTCTCCTCGAGTCGCGCCTCGACAACGTCGTCTATCGCATGGGCTTTGCAGCCACCCGCGCCGAAGCGCGTCAGTTGGTGAGCCACAAGGCGATCTCCGTCAATGGTCAGGCGGTCAACGTGGCTTCCTATCAGGTCCGTCCGGAGGATGTCATCGCCGTCCGCGAGAAGGCGCGCAAGCAGCAGCGTATTCTGGATTCCATGGAGATCGCTGCCCAGCGTGGCGGTGCCCCGGAGTGGATGACTGTCGACGCCTCCAAGTTTGAAGGTGTCTTCAAGCGTCTTCCTGACCGTGCCGACCTGCCTGCCGACATCAACGAGTCGCTGGTGGTCGAGCTTTATTCCAAGTAATCCTGGGGTCCAGCCTCATGCAGGACAAAATGAACGAACTGTTGAAGCCGCGCACAATCCAGGTGCAAGCCCACAGCCCGCGCCAGGCGCGGGTTGTGCTGGAGCCCCTGGAGCGTGGTTTCGGCCATACGTTGGGCAACGCCCTGCGCCGCATCCTGCTGTCTTCGATTCCGGGGGCTGCGGTCACGGAAGTCGAGATCGAAGGTGTCGTGCACGAGTACACCGCGCTCGAGGGGGTTCAGGAGGATGTCATCGAGATTCTCCTCAACCTCAAGGGGTTGTCCATCGCGCTGCATGGCCGCGATGAGGCCACCCTCAGCGTGCGCAAGCAGGGCCCGGGTGTGGTCACTGCGGCTGATCTCAAGGGGGATGCAGCGATCGAGATCCTGAACCCGGATCATGTGATTGCCCATCTGAACAAGGAAGGTGCGCTCAACATGACCCTGCGGGTTGAGCGTGGCCGTGGTTATGTCCCGGCCTCCCAGCGTCGTTCCGAGGGTGAGGAAACCGCCTCCATCGGTCGTCTGCGTGTCGATGCGTCCTTCTCGCCGGTGCGCAAGGTGGCCTATGCCGTCGAGCGCGCCCGTGTTGAGCAGCGCACCGACCTCGACTCCCTGGTGCTCGACATCGAGACCAATGGTGCGGTCTCGCCCGAAGATGCGATCCGCAAGGCGGCAGGCATCCTGCAGGACCAGCTGGCCGTGTTCATCGACCTGAAGGCCGAGAGTGTCGAGCGTCCCGCTGTGCGCGAGAGCGGCATCGATCCGGTCCTCCTGCGTCCGGTCGATGACCTCGAGCTGACCGTTCGTTCTGCGAACTGCCTGAAGGCCGAGAACATCTATTTCATCGGTGACCTGATCCAGCGTACCGAGATCGAACTGCTCAAGACCCCGAACCTGGGCAAGAAGTCTCTGACCGAGATCAAGGACGTGCTCGCCAAGCATGGCCTTTCCCTCGGTGTGAAGCTGGAAAACTGGCCGCCGGCCGAACTCCAAAACCTCTCCGACAAGTCCGCCTGATCAGGGCGGAAGTCTGCTGAAGGAATACGATAATGCGTCACCGTAATATTGGTCGTCAGCTGAGCCGCGATGCCGAGCATCGCAACCTCATGCTGCGCAACATGACCAACTCGCTGTTCAAGCACGAGGTCATCCGTACCACCCTGCCCAAGGCCAAGGAGCTGCGTCGCATCGCCGAGCCGCTGATCACCCTGGCCAAGGCGGACAGCGTGGCCAACCGTCGCCTGGCGTTTGCCCGCACCCGTGACAACGACGTGGTCGGCAAGCTGTTCACTGACCTGGGGCCGCGCTTCAAGAGCCGCCCGGGTGGTTATATCCGCATCCTCAAGTGCGGTTTCCGCGCTGGCGACAACGCCCCGATGGCCTACGTCGAGCTTGTCGATCGTCCGGTTGCGGCTGAGGCTGCTGCTGAGTAATGGATCTCTGCCTCGGTTTGCGAGGCTTGGGTGTAAGAAAGCCGGGGATTCCCGGCTTTCTTGTTGCTGCTTTTTGTGGTGTTTGATCCGAGGGGAATCCGGTGGACATAAAAAAAACCGGCCAGTGGCCGGTTTCTTCATGTGCGCTTACTGCTCGATCAGGCCATGGCCTTGATGTTGCTGTTCAGGCGGCTCTTCGCGCGCGCTGCGGTGTTCTTGTGCAGGATGCCCTTGTTCACCATGCTGTCGATGACCGGCTGGGCTTCCTTGTAAGCGGCCTGGGCGGCGGCCTTGTCGCCGCTCCAGATCGCCTTCAGAGTCTTCTTAATGAAGGTGCGAACCCGCGAGCGCAAGGCGACGTTGCGGGCGCGATTCTTCTCATTTTGACGAATGCGCTTCTTGGCTGATGCGTTGTTGGCCACGGGGGCTCTCCTAAGAATTCGGGATTGAACAAATCGAGGCGGTGCATTATCCGGTTATTGACAGGCATGTCAAATGCAGGATGCTGCATGCGGGGGTGGACTGCGATACAGTGCCTGGATGAATGGTTCCCTGACTCGCGTTCGTGTTGCCGTTGCGGCCCCGGTCGATGGCACGTTCGACTATGTCGTGCCCAGTGAGGCCGAGGCTGCATGCTGTGTCCCCGGTGGGCGGGTTGAGGTCCCGTTCGGCGCGGGGCGGCGGATGGGTGTGGTCGTCGAGCAGTTGGGGGGCGAGGAGTGCGCGGTCGAAACGCTGAAGGAGGTGCTGCGCATCCTTGATGATCGTCCTGCCCTGGGTGCGGCTGAGTTGCGCCTAGGGGCGTGGCTGGCGTCTTACTACCACGCGCCCTTGGGTGAGGTGCTTGCCCTGATGCTCCCCTCTGCCTTGCGTGATGGCGGCACGCTTGATGTGCCAGCCGCGATGGGCTGGCGTCTTGCCGATGGGGCCCCCGCTGTGCTGCCACGCGCACCGCGCCAGAATGCGGCGTTGCAGCATCTGCGGGAGGCCGGGGGCGAGCTCCCGGACGCGGCCCTGCGCGCCCACGCCGCAGCCCTCCGTACCCTTGCCGCGCGCGGCTGGGTTGAGCGGGTGGAGGTCGCGGCGGGGAGGGGGCAGGCGGAGCCGCACGTTCCCGCCGGGGACGTGGTGCTCAATGAGGCCCAGGTCGAGGCCCATCGGGCCGTACGGGATGGCCTTGGTTCCTTTGCCGCTTTCCTTTTGTATGGCATCACGGGCAGCGGGAAGACCGAAGTCTATCTCGCTGCCATGGATGACGTGCTGGCCAAGGGGGGGCAGGTGCTGGTCCTTGTGCCCGAGATCGCCCTGACGCCCCAATTGGTGGCTCGCTTCAGCGCGCGGCTAGGGGGGGGCTTGGTCGTATTCCATTCGGGCATGACCGATCGGGCCCGTCGGGATGCCTGGCTCATGGCCCGTGACGGCCGCGCGCGGGTGGTGCTGGGGACCCGCTCCGCCGTGTTTGTTCCCCTGCCGCGCCTCGGGCTGATCGTGGTCGATGAGGAGCATGATGCCTCCTACAAGCAGCAGGAAGGGATGCGCTACCACGCGCGCGACGTGGCGGTGGTGCGCGCCAGCCAGTGCGGTGTGCCGATCGTTCTCGGCTCGGCCACCCCGTCGCTTGAGACCCTGCACAATGCAAGGCAGGGGCGCTACCGTCTGTTGCGCTTGGACGCCCGTGCAGCGGGGGCGGTCCCGCCGCGTCTTGAGCTGCTCGACGTCCGGCGCCGCCCCATGCGCGAGGGCCTGTCCGCCCCGCTGATCGAGCGTATGCGCGGCCACCTCATGGCGGGGGGGCAGGTCCTGCTGTTCCTCAACCGGCGCGGCTATGCCCCGGCACTGACCTGCCATGCCTGCGGTCACGTCGAGCACTGTCGCCAATGCAGCGCGCCGATGATCGTGCATCGCGCACACGGCCGGCTGGTCTGTCATCACTGCGGTGCCGAGCGGCCGTTGCCGGCGCATTGCCCCGCCTGCGGCTCGGCGGAGCTGGAGATGCAGGGGGTGGGCACCGAGCGGCTGGAGATGGCCCTGCAGGGGCTGTTTCCTGAATTCCCGATTGAGCGTATCGACCGCGACACGACGCGGCGCAAAGGCGTGCTCGAGGGCAAGCTCGCGCGTGCACGGAGCGGTGAGGCGCGCATCCTGCTCGGCACGCAGATGCTGGCCAAGGGGCACGACTTTCCGGGCGTGACCCTGGCGGCGGTGCTGGATGCTGATCGGGGGCTGTTCAGCAGCGATTTCCGTGCCCCTGAGCGCCTGCTTCAATTGATCGTCCAGGTGGCCGGCCGGGCCGGGCGGGCCGAACGCCCCGGTGAGGTGCTGATCCAGACCCACCAGCCCGACCATCCTCTGCTGCAGGCCCTGCTGCATGGGGGCTTCGATGCCTGCGCCGAGGCTCTGCTGCACGAGCGCCGTCTGGCGGCTCTGCCGCCCTTTGCCCATCTGGCCCTGCTGCGTGCGGAGGCGCGCGATGCCGAGCGGGCCCGCCGCCTGCTCGGTCGTGTGGCCGCGTGGCTTACCGATGTGCAGGCCGGGGTGGTCTCCTACGGCCCCGCCACCGCCCCGCTCGAGCGGCGCGCAGGGCGTTTCAGGCTCCAGTTGCTGCTTTCGTCGCCTCGACGCGACCGCCTGCACGAGGTGCTGAGCCGCCTGCTTCCGGAGCTGCGTGGCTGGCCCGAGGGGCGGGGCGTGCGCTGGTCGCTGGATGTCGATCCCCAAGATCTGAGCTAAAAATGGGCGGCAGGACTCCACGCACGCCGTCCGGCTGGTTAGAATGATTGATTGCATTCAGTCCTGGTGGGTCGAACCGTGAAAGAACAGCTTGAAAGCCTCCTGTCCCGTGCGCTGGATATCTTGCGTGCCGAGGGGCTGGGTCTGCCGGATGGTGTCGTCCCCCAGGTCTCCCGTGCCAAGGACCGTGCGCATGGCGACTTCGCCTCCAACATCGCCATGCAACTGGCCAAGCCAGCGGGCTTGCCTCCTCGCCTATTCGCCGAGCGCCTGATCGCCGCCCTGCCGCAGGCTGCCCTGCTGGAGAAGGTCGAGATTGCCGGCCCGGGCTTTATCAACTTCTACGTGCGCGAGTCGGCGGTCTTCGACGTGGTCCGCCAGGCGCTGGAGGCCGGCGAGGCCTTCGGTCGCTCCGCGCATGGTGCCGGCGGCAAGATCATGGTCGAGTTCGTCTCCGCCAACCCGACCGGCCCGCTGCATGTCGGTCATGGCCGGGGCGCGGCCTACGGCGCGGCGGTGGCGGACCTGTTGGCGGCGGTCGGCTATGACGTGCACCGCGAGTACTACGTCAACGACGCCGGCCGCCAGATGCACATCCTCGCCACCTCCATCTGGCTGCGCTATCTGGAGCTCTGCGGCGCGCAGTTTGCCTTCCCCTCCAACGGCTACAAATCGACCGGCTACATCTACGCCATCGCGCAAAAACTCAAGGATGAGCACGGCGATGCCTATACCGCGCCGATCGAGCAGGTGTTCGAGGGTGTGCCGCCCGACGAGCCGCAGGGCGGCGACAAGGAGTTGCACATCGATGCCCTGATCGCCCGCGCGCAGGAACTGCTGGGCGACGTGCGTTATCGCTACGTGTTCGACCTGGGCCTGAACGACATCCTCGATGACATTCGTGACGACCTCGAAGGTTTCGGCGTGCGCTTCGAGCACTGGTACTCCGAGCGCGGCCTGGCCGAGCGCGGGGCGGTCAACCGCGCCATCGAGCAGCTGCGCGAGCGCGGGCATATCTACGAGCAGGAGGGGGCCCTGTGGTTCCGCTCCACCGACTTTGGCGACGAGAAGGACCGCGTGGTGCAGCGCGCCAACGGCCAGATCACCTATTTCGCCTCGGACATCGCCTACCACCTTGAGAAGTACGAGCGCGGCTTTGAGCGCATGATCGACGTGTGGGGCGCCGACCACCACGGCTATGTGCCGCGCGTGAAGGCGGCCCTGACCGCGCTCGGGTATGACGCAGCCAAGCTCGACGTGTTGCTGGTGCAGTTCGCCATCCTCTATCGCGGCGGCGAGCGTGCGCAGATGTCCACCCGCTCCGGCGAGTTCGTCACCCTGCGCGATCTGCGCGAGGAGGTGGGCTCGGATGCCGCGCGCTTCTTCTACGTCATGCGCAAGAGCGAGCAGCATCTGGATTTCGATCTCGACCTCGCCAAGAGCCAGTCGAACGACAACCCGCTGTACTACATCCAGTATGCCCATGCCCGCGTGTGCAGCGTGATGCGCCAGCTGGCAGCCAAGGGCCTGGCGCACGACCGGGCACGCGGTGAGGCAGCGGTGGCGCGCCTTGAGCTCCCGGCCGAGGCCGAACTCGCCCGCCTGCTCGGCCAGTTCCCCGAACTGGTGCTGCGCGCGGCGCTGGCCTGCGAGCCGCACCAACTGGTGCACTATCTGCGCGAACTGGCCAGCCAGTTTCACGCCTACTACAACGGCCACCAGTTCCTGGTCGACGACGTGGAGCTGCGCGACGCGCGCCTGAACCTCATCCTCGCCGTGCGCCAGGTACTCGCCAACGGCCTGGGGCTGCTGGGCGTGTCCGCGCCCGAGAGCATGTAAGCGGAGGGCATGGCGATGGCACGTGCCAAGCAGGCCAGTCGTCGGCGCTCGCCGGCCCGTCCGGCGGTGCCGCGGGCGCTTTGGGGGATGGTCGGGGCGGTCGTCGTCCTGTTCGCAGCCCTGCTGGCGTGGCTGGGCACGCGCGAGCCGCAGCCCGATTCGGTATCGCAGAGCGTGCCGGCCAAGGGCCCCGCGCAGACGGCCCCCCAGCAGGATGCGCGTGCCGTCGGCGCACCGCCGGCCAAGGAGGTGGTTCCGCCTCCGCCGCGCTATGAGTTCTACAACATGCTGCCGGCGCAGAAGGTCGAGGTGCCCCCGCCGCCTGCGGCACCAGCCCCCGTCACCAGTGCCCCGCCTGCGGACATGCCCGCCGCGGCAGCGACGCCTCCCACGCCCGATGCAGCCGCCTCCGTGCCGCAGGCGGCGAGCACAACCCGCTACGAACTGCAGGTCGGGTCCTTCCGCCGCTACGAGGAGGCCGACCGGCGCAAGGCCGAGCTTGCCATGCTGGGCTTTGTCTCCACCATCCAGTCCGCCAATGTCAGCGGTGAGACCTGGCATCGGGTCAAGGTCGGCCCCTTGCCCGAGGCCGAGGCGCGCAAGGCGCGCGACCGCCTCAAGGCCGTCGGCATGAACCCCCTGCTGGTCAAGCAGGGCGGCTAGCTAGCTGAAACGGTAGTGTTTCAGCACCGGCTCGTGGACCTCCCAAACACATGACATCCCGGCCGGGAAGGTGACCAGGTCGCCCGCCCGGATCTCCACGGGCACGCCATCCTGTGGCGTCACCGTCACCCGCCCCTCGATCAGATAGCAGGTCTCGTTCGTGTCGTAGGTCCAGGGGAAGCGCGACACACCCGTACCCCAGGTCGGCCAGCGGTCGATCCCCATGCGGCGGCATTCCTCCATGTCGATCGGTCGTTTCTGGATCGTCTTTCCCATCATCGCTCCTTCATCAAAGCTCCATGCGAAGGTAACACGCCCGTGGCGCAATGAGCCCGAACTGATCCTCGGGGGGCGCCCCATGCTGAGCTACCGTAGTGTGTTCATCTCCGATCTCCATCTCGGCACCCGCGATGCCAAGGTGGATTACCTGATCGACTTCCTCACCCATGTGCGCTGCGAGCGCCTCTATCTCGTCGGCGACGTTCTCGACGTGTGGCGCCTGCGCTCGGGCGGCTGGCGCTGGCCGCGCATCAAGCACGAACTGGTTCAGTTGCTGCTGCGGCGTGTGCAGGAGGGGGTGGAGATCATCTACGTACCGGGCAACCACGATGAAGCCGTGCGCCTGCTCGGGGCCGGCGAGGCCTTCGGTGTGCGCATCCTGCCGGAGGTGGTGCATGAAGGGGCCGACGGCCGGCGCTGGCTGGTCGTGCACGGCGATGGTTTCGATGCGGTGTTGCACTGCGATCCGCTCATGCGCCGGGTGGGGGATGTCGGCTACGAGGTGCTGATGCGCTTCGCGCGCCTGATCCACGGCACGCGCCGCCTGTTGGGGCTGCCCTACTGGTCGCTGGCCGCCCACGTGAAGGGACGGCTGAAAGATGCCATGCGCTATGTCGAACAGTATGAGGCGGCAGCCCATACCCACGCGCGCGAGCACGGTTTCGACGGCATCATCAGCGGCCATATCCATCACGCCTGCCTGCGTGAGTGGGATGGGGTGACCTACGCCAATTGTGGCGACTGGGTGGAGAACTGCACGGCCCTGGCCGAGGATGCGTCCGGTCGATTGCATCTGCTGCACTGGGCGCGCGACCATCTGGAGCTGCTGGATGGGGTGCGGGACATGGCGCGGGTGGGGGCCGCCTCGCCGCAGGTCGGGTGATCCAAAGGCTACTTGAGGCCCATCTTCGCCAGCCGGTAGCGCAGCTGCCGCAGGGTGAGTCCCAGCGCCTCGGCAGCACGGGTCCGGTTCCAGCGGTGGGCCTCCAGCGCCTGCAGGATGCTGGCTTCCTCCTCATCCGTCGGCGCGGGAGGGGGGGCGGAGGATGGGGTGGCGGCGCGTTCCGGGGCGGGGGGGAAGGAGAGATCCCCGGCATGGATGACCGGACCTTCCCCGAGCGCGACCGCCCGTTCGAGGATGTTTTCCAGTTCGCGCACGTTGCCCGGGAAGGCGTACCCCTGCAGCCGCTGCAGCGCATCCTCGCCGAGGCGGTGGGGTGGCTGCCCGTCGCGCTCGGCAAGACGCCGCAGGATGTCGCGGGCGAGGGCTGGGATGTCCTCCGGGTGCTCGCGCAGGGCGGGGGCGTTGAGCTGGATCACGTTCAGGCGGTAGAACAGGTCCTGGCGGAACCCGCCGTCCTGCACGCGGCGGGCGAGGTCCTTGTGCGAGGCCGAGACGATGCGCACGTCCACCGCTTCCTCGCGCGTCGCCCCCACTGGGCGCACCGCGCGCTCCTGTAGGGCGCGCAGCAGCTTCACCTGCACCGGCAGCGGTAGGTCGGCCACCTCGTCGAGGAACAGGGTGCCGCCGTGGGCGGCCTGGAACAGGCCCTGCTTGTCGCTCGTGGCCCCGGTGAAGCTGCCCTTGCGGTGGCCGAACAGTTCGCTCTCCATCAGTTCCGCCGGAATGGCGCCGCAGTTGATCGGCACGAACGGCTTGCCCGCGCGCGGGCCGAGGTCGTGGATCAGGCGCGCGATCACCTCCTTGCCGGTGCCTGATTCGCCCTGAATGAAGACCGGGGCCTGGCTGCGGGCCACCTTGGCAATCTGCGCCCGAATCTGGCGTATCACCGGGGCCTCGCCGATCAGGCGGTCCCCGCCTTCGGTTCCTGCGGGCTCCTCGGGCATGTGAGGAGGGGGGGCGTGCTTTACGGCGTCGGGCAGGGGGGGGAGACGGAGCGCGGTTTCCACCATCGCGCGCAGGCGTTCGAGGTCCAGCGGCTTGTTGACGAAGTCGAAGGCGCCGGCCTTGAGCGCGTCGATCGCGCTCTGCATGTCGCCGTGCGC
>JBFLVZ010000016.1:0-22910 GCA_040758295.1 Pseudomonadota bacterium | reverse complement strand
CTGGTCACCGACATCGCCCCCGGCTACGACCACATCACCTCCGGCATCGGCGCCGCGCAGATCGGCTGGTTCGGCACCGCCATGCTCTGCTACGTCACGCCGAAGGAGCACCTCGGCCTGCCCAACAAGGCGGACGTGCGCGAGGGCATCATCACCTACAAGCTCGCTGCCCACGCCGCCGACCTCGCCAAGGGCTTCCCGGGCGCGCAACTGCGCGACAACGCCCTGTCCAAGGCGCGCTTCGAGTTCCGCTGGGAGGACCAGTTCAACCTCGGCCTGGACCCGGACCGCGCCCGCGAGTACCACGACGAGACCCTGCCGCAGGAAAACGCCAAGGTCGCCCACTTCTGCTCCATGTGCGGCCCGCACTTCTGCTCCATGAAGATCACCCAGGACGTGCGCGACTATGCCGCAAGCCTGGGCGTGGACGAGCAGGAGGCGCTGAAAAAGGGCATGGAGGAGAAGGCCGTGCAGTTCGTGAAGACCGGCGCGGAGGTCTACCGCAAGGTCTGACCAACGCCGCAGAGCAGACCACCTGGCGATACGGGCAAAGGGGTAGGAGGCCCGCCCTCGGGCCGACCTCCTATCCTGGGCATCATCGCGGCAAGTGATTGATTCTCGGAGTCCGCCGGAAAAGCCAAGGGCCGCCCCGGGGAGCGGCCCTTGAACTTGCCCAAGGACGCGGCGGATCAGTCGTGATGGTGCTTGTGCTTGTGATGGCCGCGGTGCAGGCCGTTGTCGTGCGGGCCGTAATAGGCCGGCTCGCGCACCACGACCCGGCGGCCATCGTTGCCGTCCGTGGTCAGCGCCGCGCCCGCCGCCGCGCCCACGCCGGCGCCGACGATCGCCCCGGTCTGGCCGCCGACCTGCTCGCCGACCACGGCACCGAGCGCACCGCCCACCCCCGCCCCCAGCATGGTCTCGCCGGAGCCCGCCAGCACGGCGGAAGAAAGGCCCACGCCCAGGGCCAGCGCGGATACGGTCAGGATTTTCATGGCTGTGATCTCTGCTAAGGTGAAGTCGTTATTAATTTACCATTCAATTAAGACCGGATCGCGGAGCGGGCGTTCCCTCCGGGACGACCCTGTTGTTTTTTCCCCCCGAGTCACCGCATGCACATCTGGGTCGACGCCGACGCCTGTCCCAACGCCATCAAGGACATCCTCTACCGCGCCGCCGAACGGGTGAAGCTGCCGCTGGTGCTGGTGGCCAACCAGCCGCTGCACGTGCCGCGCTCCCCGCATGTCCGCATCCTGGTCGTGCCCGGAGGGTTCGACGAGGCGGACGCGGAGATCGTGCGCCGGGTGCAGGCGGGTGACCTCGTCATCACCGGCGACATCCCGCTGGCCTGGGAGGTGCTGGAAAAGGGCGGCCACGCCCTGAGCCCGCGCGGCGAGCGCTATGTCCACGCCACCATCCGCGAACGCCTGCGCGTGCGCGACATGCTGGCGCAGCTGCGCGACGCAGGCGTACACACCGGCGGCCACGCCCCGCTCAGCCAGGCCGACCGGCAGGCCTTCGCCAACCAGCTCGACCGATTCCTGCAGCAACACGCCCGTCCATGAACACACTCCAGCCCCTCGACATCCTGCGCGACACCTTCGGCTTTGATCGCTTCCGCGCGCCGCAGGACGAGGTCATCGCCACCCTGATGGCGGGCGAGGATGCGCTGGTGCTGATGCCGACCGGCGGCGGCAAGTCGCTGTGCTACCAGATCCCGGCCATCGCCCGCCCCGGCACCGGCATCGTGGTCTCGCCGCTGATCGCGCTGATGCAGGACCAGGTTGCCGCCCTGCGCCAGGCCGGCGTGCGCGCGGCCTACCTGAATTCCACCCTCGCGCCCCTTGAGGCACGCGCCATCGAGCAGCAGCTGCTGATGGGCGAACTCGACCTGCTCTACGTCGCCCCCGAGCGGCTGTTGAACGGGCGCACCCTGGAGCTGCTGGAGCCGATCCCGATTGCCCTGTTCGCCATCGACGAGGCGCACTGCGTCTCGCAGTGGGGGCACGACTTCCGCCCCGAATACATCCAGCTCTCCATCCTGCACGAGCGCTTCCCCCAGGTGCCGCGCATCGCCCTGACCGCCACCGCGGACGAGCCGACCCGGCGGGAGATCATCACCCGCCTGGGGCTGGACAACGCGCGGGTGTTCCTCTCCAGCTTCGACCGTCCCAACATCCGCTACCGCATCGCCCAGAGCGACGGCAACGCGCGGGAAAGCCTGCTGCGCTTCATCCGCGAGGAACACGCGGGCGAGGCGGGCATCGTCTACTGCCTGTCGCGCAAGAGGGTCGAGGAGGTGGCCGACTGGCTGGCGAGCAAGGGCGTCCCCGCCCTGCCCTACCACGCCGGCCTGCCGGCCGAGACGCGCGAGAAGAACCAGGCGCGCTTCCTCAACGAGGAGGGGCTGGTGATGGTGGCCACCATCGCCTTCGGCATGGGCATCGACAAGCCGAACGTGCGCTTTGTCGCCCACCTCAACCTGCCCAAGAGCGTGGAGGCCTATTACCAGGAGACCGGCCGGGCCGGGCGCGACGGCCTGCCCGCCGATGCGTGGATGAGCTACGGCCTGCAGGATGTCATCACCCTGCGCCAAATGCTGGAGGCCTCCGAGGCGGGTGATGAGCACAAGCGGGTCGAACGCCACAAGCTGGATGCCATGCTCGGCCTGTGCGAGCTCACCACCTGCCGCCGCCAGGCCCTGCTCGCCTATTTCGGCGAGCCCTTGAGCGAACCCTGCGGCAACTGCGATACCTGCCTCGAGCCGCCCACCACCTGGGATGCCACCATCCCGGCACAGAAGGCCCTCTCCTGCGTGCACCGCACCGGCCAGCGCTTCGGCGTGACCTATCTGGTCGATGTGCTGCTGGGCAAGACGGACGAGCGCATCCAGCGCAACGGCCACGACAGGCTCAGCACCTTCGGCATCGGCACCGAGTTGAACGCCGCCAGCTGGCGCGGCCTGTTCCGCCAGCTGATCGCGCGCGGCCTGCTTGCCGTCGACCTCGAGGGCCATGGCGCGCTGCGCCTGACCGAGGCCTGCCGCCCGGTGCTGCGCGGGGATGAGCCTCTCTGGCTGCGCAAGGAAAACCGCCCTGTGCGCGGCGCCAAGCGCGCCGCCAGTGGTCGCACCCTGCCCCCCGGGGCCGACCAGGCGCTGTGGGACGCCCTGCGCGCCAGGCGGCGCGAGCTCGCGCAAGAACAGGGCGTGCCGCCCTACGTCATCTTCCACGACGCCACCCTGATGGCGATGATGGAGGCCCGGCCGCACAACCTCGCAGCCATGGCCGAGCTGCCGGGGGTGGGGCAACGCAAGCTCGATGCCTATGGCGAGGCGTTTCTGGAGGTCATCCAACGCCACACATAAGAAAGGGGCGAACCAGGGGAAACGCTGAAAGACCTGGCATGCGGCACGTCCCCTCCCCCTTCAAGGGGGGGAGGGGAGAATCAATTGTTCAGCGCTTCCCGATGCGGCCCCTTGCCGGACCAGCGCGCAGGGATCAGCGCACGATGACCACCGTGCCGGAATCGCGGTAGCCGTGGTGGTGATGGTGGTGCCGGTGGTGATGGCGGTGGCGATAACCGTAGCCGCGGTCATCATCGACATAGACATAGGTCACCGGGCCACGGCCATAATAGGGCGCGGGATAACGCTCGTAGTGCTCCACATAACGCACCGGTCGCCCCTGGCTGTCATAGGCGACGGCCGCACCGGTCGCGGCACCCAGCGCCCCGCCGACGATGGCGCCGTCATGACCACCGATCTGCTGCCCGACCACCGCGCCCAGCGCGCCCCCCAGGCCTGCGCCGAGCATGAGTTGGCCGCTGTCGGCGTGGCTGGGCAGGGCGACCAGCATCCCGGCGCCCAGGAGCATGGCGGAGAGCATCTTCATCGTGTCGTACTCCGAAAGGGGTGGCGGAAAAATTTTACGTGAGATTAGGCTGCCATACCCCAGGGAAGTTCCGGGCCGACTGTTGCTTTCCAGCCGCAGTTCAGCGGCAGGACTCCTCCAGCCGGGCGCGCGTGCGCGCACCGAGCAGCACGGCGTCGACGCGGCCATCGCGCACGATCACCACAGTCGGCGTCACCCGCACGCCGAAGGCGCGCGCAAGATCCGGCTTGATGCCGATATCGACCACCCGCACCCGGGCATCCTCCTCCGCCCAGGCACGCATCTCCGGCGTCATGCCACGGCATGGCCCGCACAACGGGCTGTGGAAATAGAATAAGGCCAGCCCCTCGCGCGGAACCTCCGCATGCTCCGGTGCGGGCTGCCCCTTTGCCCGGGCCGCACGGCGCATCTCCAGCAGCTGCCAGCCAAGCGGAATGGCCACGACGAGCACCAGCAGCAGCAACCAGCCGAACGAACCGTCCATCCTTCTTATCCCCATGCCCCCTGAGCGATCGCAACCATGAGCGTACAACAAACCATCCAGGCCAAGCTGGAAGCCGCCTTTTTGCCAGCACACCTGTCCATCGTCAACGAGAGCCACCGCCATGCGATGAAGGCGACCGATTCCCACTTCCACATCACCATCGTCAGCCACGCCTTCGAGGGCCAGGGGCTCGTAGCCCGTCACCGTGCGGTCAACAAGGCGCTGGCCGAGGAACTGGCCGGCCCGGTGCATGCCATCACGCTCCACACCCTCACGCCCGAGGAGTGGGCGGCGCGGGGCGGCGTCACCGAGTCCTCGCCCAAGTGCCGGGGCGGCCGGGACGCACCCGCATAAGGCCGGCCAGGCTTGAGAACGGCCTGCGCCGCACCGGGGCAGGGGATGTGCTATGAATCATGAAGCTCGGGAACAAGGTCCGGGATCACTCCGGAAGGCCCTTCCCATCCTCGCCACGGGAGAGGATCCCCCATGGACATCGACCACCCCATCGGCTGCATCGTCGTCGCCACCGCCGATCCCGACCTGCTGCGGCGCTGGATCGATGCGCTCACCCCTGTGGCCGAGTCGCGCCCGGTGGACAGCGTGCGCGAACTCGAGGACGCCCTCCGCGAAAGCCAGCCCATGAGCGTCCTGCTCGACCTCGAGCTGGTCGGCGGGACCCGGGGCATCTGCCGGATCCACCAGGACTACCCCCGCGTGCGGGTCATGGCCGTCACCGCCAACAACTCGCTGGAGGAAGCAGTGGAGGCCATCAAGGCCGGGGCCCACGGTCACATCCCCCGCACGGCCGACGCTCCCCTCATCCGCCGCGCCGTACGCCTCATGAGCATGGACGGCCTGTGGGCCGAACGGCGGGTGCTGGAGGCCATCATCCTCCAGCTGGTGGCCAGCGACACCTGCCCCACCGGCATCGCCCCCACGCCCTCATGCGGGTCGCACATGGGCCTGGATGCGCTCAGCGAACGTGAACGCGAGGTGGCGGACCTTGTGAGCGATGGGCTGTGCTACAAGTCCATCGCCAGGCGCCTGGACATCTCCGAGAACACCGTGCGCAACCACCTGCGCAACATCTACCGCAAGCTTGGCCTCAACGGCATGCTGCAGCTCGGCCTGCTGGTCAGGGCCGCGCGGGCAGGCAGCAGCGCGCCCTCCTCCCATTGATCCCGCATTCCCAGCCCTCTAGCGACTAGTACAGATGGACCATGGCGCCCTCCCGCCCATGGTCTAAAAAAATAAAACATGGCAGGGCCAAGCCCCTGCTGACCATGCACTTTTTCAGGCGGCCACGCCGCGGGAGGAACACGATGTACACATCATCTATGCCCTTCAGGAAGCCCCCCACGTACATGCTGGCGGCAGCCATCGCCGCCGCGATCGGCGCGCCGGTCACGGCCAGCGCGGGGGTCTTCTCCAGCATCTTCGAGCTGCACGAAACGACCTCGGAGAACGGCAACCCCAACAACGCCGATGCCATGGACTCCCCCGCAGGGGGCCCCGAGGACTGGTCTTTCGTCAACACCGAACACAACAAGGCCCCGGGCAGCTACAACGGCAAGGCCGCCGTGCGCGTGTTCGTCCCCGACTTCCCCGGGCTGCCCGGCGTGCCCTTCACCCGCGTGCAGGATGACCCGGCGTTCGGCATCCAGTGCAAGGACGTGCTGGACCTTTCGGGCTGCAAGGTCATCACCGGCGGGATCCCGGACAAGAACCAGATCACCAACGGCTACGCAGCCTTCTATGCCTACGAGGGACCGGCCACCAACGTGGTCGATCCTCTCGGCAACCCTGTCAGCTACAACGGCGCCCCCGTGCAGCACCTCCCCGGCGACCTGATCGTCCTCATGGGCGGCGACCTGCATGCCGAGAACGGCTCCGCTTCGTGGGGCGGCTGGTTCACCCGCAACAAGCTCGAGATCAGCGGCAACGCATTCACCCACGGCCGCACCGTCGGCGACATCCTAGTGGTGGCCGAATTCACCAACGGCGGCTCGGATGTCACCTTCTCCGTGGCCCGCTGGGTGGGCACGGGCGGCAATGCCGGCGGCGGCACCCTGCAGGAGCTCTTCTCCGGCCAGGGACTGCGCTGCTCGCCGGCCACCGACAACTTCCTCGGCTGCGCCATCTCCAACAACAACGGCCCCGAGAAGGCTCCCTGGCCCTACATCGCCAAGAACGACAAGACGGCCAATCCCTACAGCGCCTACTTCCCCGCCACGGCCTTCGCCGAGGGCATCCTCAACCTCAGCGCCGTGCTGCGCATGAACGGGCAGAGCGTGGGCTGCCTGTCGGACTTCCTGTTCGAGACGCGCACCTCCGGCCAGTCCTACACGGCCGAGCTGAAGGACTTCCTGATCGGCTCCGTGCCACTGTGCGGCATCAGCGCCGACAAGAGTGGCTCGATGCTGTCCAAGGTCGGCGATCTGGCCTCCTACAACATCCAGATCGAGAACACCGGCGTGGTGACGCTCTACAAGCAGAGCATCGTCGACACCCTCCTGGGCACCTTAACCAACGCCAGCGGTAACTGCCCGGGCGGCGACAAGAACAACCTTGCCCAAGGCCAGTCCTGCGTCGAGTCGAACACCTGCGGTGCCTCGCTGGCCCCCGATGCGAGCTGCGGCATCACGGCGTGGCGGCGCGTGGCCTCGGGCGATCCGGACCCGCTGCAAAACACCGTCACCGTGACCTACGACTCGCAGGCGGATCTCCAGGGTGATGAGGTGGTCGCCAGCAACGACCACGCGGTCAACCTGTTCCAGCCGGCCGTCAGCGTCAGCAAGACCGGCGACGCCCTGTCCAAGATCGGCGACGAGGTGACCTACAACTTCACCATCCAGAACAACAGCTCCTCGGACAGCCCGGCGCTCAAGCTGGACAGCGTCAGCGACGACAAACTGGGCACCCTGACCGCGACGGCCTCAGCCAACAACTGCGCCACGCTGGCAAGCGGCGCGAACTGCAGCTTCAGCGTGAAGCACACCGTCCCGGCCGACGCATCCGACCCGTACAACAACACGGTGACCGTGCACTTCCACCCGGACGGCTTCCCGAACGACATCATCGCCAGCGACGATCACTCGGTAAATCTGTTCCAGCCGGCCGTCACCGTCAGCAAGACTGGCAACGCCCTGTCCAAGGTCGGCGATGAGGTGACCTACAACTTCACCATCACCAACAGCGGCTCGTCGGACAGCCCGGCGCTCAAACTGGACAGCATCAGCGACGACAAACTGGGCTCCCTGACCGCGACGGCCTCGGCCAACAACTGCGGTACGCTGGCAAGCGGCGCGAGCTGCAGTTTCAGCGTGAAGCACACCGTCCCGGCTGGCGCATCCGACCCGTACAACAACACGGTGACCGTGCACTACCATCCGGACGGCTTCCCGAACGACATCAGCCACCAGGCTGGTCACGCGGTGAACCTGTTCCAGCCGGACTTCAGCTTGAGCAAGAGCTGTGCCCCCGCCCGGGTCAAGGTGGGTGACCCGCTGACCTACACCTACACCCTGCAGAACACCGGCTCAAGCGACAGCCCGAACCTGAACAAGGTGAGCGTGACCGACGACAAGGCGCCCTCCGCGGGTGCAGCCTTCCCGGCCACGCTGGTCACGGGGGCTGCGGCCACGGTGGTCAATGCGACCTACTACCCCATGGCTGCGGGCCCGGTCACCAACAACGTGAGCGCGACCTACCAGGTGGCCGGCTTCCCGAACCAGATCACCCGCACCGCGAGCGCCACCTGCGAGGCCTACGTGGGCGACCAGGGCTGCACCCCGGGCTTCTGGAAGAACCATCCGGAGTACTGGGACGGCATGGGTTCGGACGACAAGACCGCCACCATCAAGTACCAGATGGCCTTCAACGTGGCCCTCGACGGGACCTACATGGGCACCCCCATCAACGTGACCTCGGCCCAGTCCGATCTCGCGGACAGCGTCACCCTGATGGATGCGGTGAACCTCGGCGGCGGCGGCCTCAAGGCCCTCAACCGCCACACGGCCGCCGCCCTGGCCAGTGCCGATGCGGTCAACTACCCGTACTCGGTGCAGGGCGTGAAGGTCCTGTACTGGGATGCGGTGGGCCTGATCCAAGGCCCGGAGACCGTCGCCTCCGCCCTCAAGAAGCTGTCCGACGCCAACGAGCTGGGCTGCCCCTTCTGAGACCCGTGGCCCGGGTGGAGGGTTCCACCCGGGTCCTGATGAGGCCCACCTCCCGCATGGCGCCGGCAACGGCGCCATGTTCTTTTCCGCACCACTCGGGCCCCTCGGCTAGTACGGATGGACCATGGCCGATGCCCCCATCGCCACCTAATACATCATCACGAAGGCAGCGCAAAAAGAACGCCACCCGCCCTCGGCCCCAACTGCCCGACGTCGTCCAGTCAACACGCCGGACTCAAGCCCTACCAACGGAGGGAACGAACATGCACATCCCGACCCTGAAACGCTCGATCGCCATGGCGACGGGCCTCGTCCTTATGGGGGGAATGCTCCCTCCCATGGTCATGGCCGCCTCGGTGGACGACCCCAGTGAGCACCTACTGGAGATCGGCGCCAACGAGGACACGATCAACGACGGAGCGGGCCCATTCCAGGCGAACATTCTCGGCGCCGCGACACCGCTCGGCCCCGACTGGGCCGACCTGTTCGGCGCGAACCATAGCTACCTGGACGTAAACCCCGCCAACGGCATTCCAGACTACAAGGACTACGGCGCGATCATCGCCACCTTCGTCCGCGACGACCTCGCCGGCGAGAGCATCAACCTCAACCCGAAGATCATCGGCGACCGCACCGTCTTCGCCGGCACCAACAAGAACAGCGACCCGATCAGCAGCTACTCCTGGAAGGGTGGCAGCGTGCCCTCCAAGGATGACGTCTCCAACGGCTACTTCATGGCCAGGCGCAACGCGGCGAACGAGCTTCTGATCTACGGCGGCTTCGAGCGCATCGCCAACGACGGCGACAGCCACATCGACATCGAATTCAACCAGTCGGACATCGGCCTGACCATCAACGGCATGCCCGTCCCTCCCGCCATGCTGGAAGACCCCACCTGGCAGGGTTGCCCGAAGAACGCAACCTGCAAATTCAGCGGCGGGCGAACGGAGGGGGACATCCTGGTCAGTATGGACTTCACCAAGGGTGGTGACGTGGGCTCGGTCGAGATCCACGTCTGGGAAGGCAATGCCCTGACCGGCTCCTGGACCACCGCACATGCCCTGGACGGCGAGGGTTGCAACCCCGCTGGCAGCTACCCGGCCGGCACGATCTGCGCCTTCAACAACAACGGCACGATCGATGGCGGCCCTTGGCAGAACTTCGACAAGCTGGGCCAGCCGACCGACTTCATCCTCCGCAATGGCTTCACCGAGGGCGGGATGAATGTCTCGCAGCTGCTCGGCGGCACCGGCGTCATCCCCTGCATCAGCAGCGTGACGGTCAAGACCCGTTCGTCGCAGTCGTTCACCGCCGAGCTGAAGGACTTCGTGCTCGGCTCGTTCGAAGTCTGCGGCCAGCTCACCGTCGTCAAACAGGCCACCGGCCAGGATGGCACCCCGACCTTCAGCTATGCCAGCGGGGCGCTTGGCAACTTCACCCTCAGCCCGACGATCAGCGGTGGTTCCGGCTCGGCCTCCAAGACCTTCGAGGACATCAGCACCGGCCCGATCAGCATCACCGAAACGGATGCCGCGGGCTTCGGCTCCGCCAGCAATGCCAACTGTGTCTATACCGGGACCACGACCTCGGTGCCGGGTGGTACCTACCTACCCAACTCCGTCAGTCTGGAGCTCGGCATCAGCGAAGACGTCACCTGCACCTTCTACAACACCCAGCCAAAGTTGAAGGTCAGCAAAACGGTGAACAGCTGCACGACCGAGGCAAGCACCTTCGCCCTGAAGATCGACGGGGACACCAAGGCCACCGTGAGCCAGCCAGGCGGCAATACCGGCCAGCACTACGTCGCCCTGGGCGCCAGCCATACGGTGAGCGAGGCCATCAGCGGCAGCAGCGCCTCCGACTGGGTCACCACCATCGGCGGCAGCTGCAACGCGAGTGGCCAGGTGACCACTAACGCCATCCAGAACTATGAGTGCTCGATCAGCAACGTCCGCAAGCCGCGCGTGAAGGTCAACAAGGCCATCTGCGACGGCACCAGCTGCACCTCGTCCTCCACCGGCTTCACCCTGAAGGTGAACGGCAACGCGGTCAGTGCGGGCACGGCGGTGAACATCGAGCCGGTGAACGGCAACTTCCCGGCCACGGTGAGCGAAGAGCGCGGCGCGGGTACCTACCTCACCACCATCATGTGCAACAACGGCACCCGCGGGGTCTATGACGCCAGCACCACGCCGTCCCTCAATCTCGGCAACCTCCAGCCCGGCGATGAGGTGACCTGCGACATCGTCAACGTCAAGCAGACCTCGACCAACGTCTGCCCGACGACGCCGTAACCGGCGGGCGGCGCAACCGGCCCACAGGGGCCGAACATGCCAAGGGCGATGGGCAACCATCGCCCTTCTTCTTGCAGGCAAGAAGGAGGATGGGCCCAGCCCCGCGTCATCGCGAGGCATGGAGGGCCGTGGCGATCCGTCGGCAGCGGCCGCTGAGAAAGGCCCGACGGCATGCCACTGCGCCTTGCCTTAGGGCAACTCTGAACTCCGAAGGTGGCTGATCCCCTCCCCCTGGCGGGGGAGGGTTAGGGAGAGGTCTCAGCCACCCTCGGCTTCGCTCGCCCCGGTGGTCTTGCCCGGCTCGCTGGCCGGGGCCGTGGGCTGGGGCGCAGGCTGCAGGCTCCTCAGACGCTGGCGGAACTCCTCGGTCACCTCGGCGGCCTCCTTCTGGTTGCGCACCACGCGTGGGGTGAGCATGACCAAAAGCTCGGTGCGCTTGGTGCTCTCTTCCGTGGCCCCGAACAGCTTGCCGAACACCGGCACCTTGTACACGCCCGGGATGCCCCGTTCGGCATCGGTGCGGTTCTCCAGGATCAGGCCGCCGAGCACGATGGTCTGCCCGCCCTGCACCGCCACCACGCTCTCGATGGAGCGCTGGAGGAAGGTGTACTGCTTGGTGTCGGGGTCCTTGCCGCCGATGTCAGTGACCTCCTGCACGATGTCCAGGGTCACCAGCCCGCCGCTGTTGACCCGTGGCGTCACCTTGAGCCGCACCCCGGTGTCGCGGTACTGGTAGGCCTGCAACAGGCTCAGACCGCTGTAGCTCTCCTGATTGGAGAGGATGACCGGCACTTGGTCCCCGACCCTGATCTCCGCCGTGCGGTTGTCGAGCACCATCAGCGAGGGGCTTGAGAGCACGTTGACCTTGGACTCCGCCGCCAGGGCGTTGAGCACGGCGGTGATCTCCCCGGCCGCGTTCACCAGGCTGTAGGAGAAGCCGGGGATGATGGAGGCAAGGGTCTCGGGCCCGCTGGTGGCCTTGTTCAGGTCGAGCAGGGCCTGGCCGGTGCGGTTATTGACGATCCCCCGGTTCTTGAAGAACCACTCGAGCCCGTACTTGAGCTCGTCGGTCAGGCTGACCTCGATGATGGATGCCTCCACCAGCACCTGCTGGGGCTCCACGTCCAGGCGTTTGAGGGCCTGCTCGATGATCCGGTAATCCTCGGCCGAGGCATAGACGAGGATGGAGTTGTTGGCCTCGTCGGCCACCACCCGCACCCCCGCGCCCTCCACCACGGTCGGCGCGCTCTCGCCCCCGCCGGGCGGATTCAGAGGCTGCTGGGCCCCGGGCTGTCCCGCGCCGCTCAGGCCGGGCGCGCCATAGGCGCCCTGGAGCGTGTCCCGCCGAGGGTCACGCAGGCCGGGCTGCTGGAGGAACTGCGCGGTGGTGAGACGCGCGGGCTCAAGGCCTGGGGCGAGCCGGACCGGTTCGGTCTTGGCGCGCTTGCGGCCGAAGAACAGCTCGCCCAGCACGTCGGCCAGCTCGGAGGCCTTGCGGTTCTTCGCCTGGTAGACATACAGGCGGCTGCCGGGGCCGCTGCCCGCACGGTCCAGGCGGTCCACCCAGGTCTTCATCTGCTCCAGGTAGGCGGGCTGCGGGGTGACCACGAGCAGGGCGTTGAGGCGCTCGATCGGCTCCAGGCGGATCATGCTGTCCTTGCCCTCGCCGCCGATGATCTTCTGCAACTCGGCGGCCACGCTCTTGGCATCCGCGTTCTCCAGCGGGAACATCCCGACCGAATAGCCCTTGAGCCAGTCCACGTCGAAGGTGTCGATGGTATCGAGCCAGCCCTGCAGCTCGGCGCTGGAGCCAGCCAGGATGAGCAGGTTGCGGCGCTCATCCACCTTCAGCAGGCCGCCGTCGGTGACGAAGGGCTCAAGGATCTTCTGCATCTCCTGCACCGCGATGTAACGCAGCGGCACGACCTGTACGCGAAAGCCGGTCGGCAGGCGCCGGTCCAGGGAGGGCGCGGCCCCGCGCATGGCCCCCGCCAGGGGCACGATGCGGTAGCCCTCGCCATTCCGCACAAGCGCGGCGCCGTTCATGCGCAACAGGTTCTCCATCAAGGGAAGCAGGGCCTCGGTGCGGATGGGGCGGCTGGTCTGCACCGAGATGCTGCCCTTCACCGCCGGGTCGATGGCGTAGTTCTGCTTGAGCAGGTCGCCGATGACGACCTTGACCACCTCGTGCACGTCGGTATTCTCGAAGTTCAGGGTGACCTCGCCCACCCCTGGCGCGCCGCTGTCGGGCACGCGGGTGACCGGGCTGCGCACGAACTGCCCCGTGCCCTTGTAGATTTCATCCTTGGGCGGAGGTCCGGCAGGGCGCTCCCCGACGAGGAGCGCGGACTCCTCGACCGGGACGGCGGACGAAACGAGGGGCTCCGGCAGATGGAGCTGTCTTGGGGTGGTGCTGCAGCCGCCCAGCGCCAAGGCGATGGCCAGCCCCAACAGGGTGCGACGGGATTCCAGGTAATGCATGATGTCCTCTCCCAATGCCTTATGGACGCAGTGAAAAATTCAGCGCGTCCTTCGATCGTGTTCCGCAACGCCCGAACATTCCTGGCGTCTCATCGCTGGAGCCGCTACCCTCCCGCCGGCGCCGGCGCGGCCGCGGGTGGTGCGGTCTGGGGTGCCGGGGCCGTCGGGCCGGGCTGCGGGGTCCCGCTCGCCTTCGCGGGCCGCTCCAGAACCAGGACCATCTCCTTCAGGCCCCGCCGGAGCACCACGCGCTCGGCCTCGATGAGCTCGACCCGCCAGCCCTCCAACCAGTCGCCGACCCCTCCGCGCAGCACCGCCCGCCCCCTGCGGGGCACCAGCAGGGCCTCGCGCCGTCCATCCGCAGTGATGACCACTCCGGTCAGGGTGAAATCCCCCTCCGCGACACGCATGCCCGCATCGTCCTCTTCCGGACGCCGGCTCATGTTGAACAGGGGGCGTTCGACGGTCTGGGCATAGGCCTCCAGCGGCGGCAGGTCAAACTGGGCGGGGGGTGGGTCCTCGCGCGGCGGGGATGGACTCCCGGCCGGGACCGGGACGTCTGGGGGACTGGCCCTGAGCTCCCACAACAGGACGAGGACCAGGCCCGCGTTCAGCAGCAGCAGGAGGGGGCCGATCAGATCCTGGCGACGGCGGAAGAGATTCATGGCCCCTCTCCGCGCATGAAGCCGGTCAGATTGAAGCTGACCTCGAGCTGGCCGGCGGTCTCGGCCCCCGGGACCCTACGCCCCCCCATGGCACGCCCCTGCATCAGGTCCACCTCGTCCACCAGCAGCCAGGGGCTGCCCGACTCGAGGCCATGCAGCACCGCGCGCACGGCCGCGATGTTGCCCTGCATGCGCACCTGGGCCTTGACCCTGCGGCGGGCATCGGCGGAGGACTGGGCGATGGGTTGGATGCTGACCAGGCCACCTCCGGCGGACTCGATGAGCCGCTTCACATAGGCCTGCAGCTCGGCCGTCGCCAGGGCCTCGCTCTGGCTGGTGAGGTAATACCCGCCGGCGGGCCGGCTGCGGAGCAGGCGGGCGTGTTCGGCCTCGAGCGCGGGCTGCTCCAGGGCCAGCCGTTGGCTGTGGGCCTGGCGCAGGGCGAGTTCGCCGATGCGTTCGTCGTTGTCCCGGTAGGCGGCCACCAGGGGCTGGACGAGCAGGAGATAAAGACCGGCCAGCACCAGGACCAGCAGGCCGAGGGCCAGGGCGCGGCTCTCGGCGGGACGGAGGGCGCGCATCAGCCGCCCCTCCCGCCGACCACGTCGGCCTCGATGCTGAACTGGAAGCGGCCGAAGCGCGGATCGCGCACCACGGGCGAGGTGAAGGTGACGTTGGCCAGGAGCGGCGTCCCCTCGAGCAAGCCGATGAGGGCCGGTGCCTCGAAGGTGAACCCCTGCAGGCGGAGCCTGCGGCCATGCAGTTCCAGGCGCACCAGCCAGGTGTCGTCCGGCAGGATGCGGCTGACCTCTTCGATCACGTCGATGGCGACCGGGGATTGACGCTTCTGCGCGACGAACAGCGCCAGTTCCTCGCGCATATCATCGATGGCGGCGCGCATCTTGCGCGCGGATTCGACCTGCGGGGCCAAGGCCGCGAGGCGCCCCTCCAGCTCAGTGATGACCGCCTGCTGGCGCTGGAGGGGAAGCACGGCGGCGGCCGTCAGCAGCACGAGGGCGGAAAGGGCGAGGGCGCGGTTGACGCGCCCCCAGGCCCCGGCGGGCCGCCTGCGCATGGGCTCGGGCAGCAGGTTGATGGCGGCGATGTCGCACTGGGGCGTGCCCACTTCGACGGTGGTGATCATCGACGGCACGAGCCCGAGCTCCTCCAGGGTGCGCAGCATGGGGGCGAGCGGGGACTGGGGGACGACCAGCATCTGCACCAGCAGCCGGCGATCGTCCTCCCGCCGCTCCAGCACCTGGTGGTCGTAAAAGACCTGGTCGGCGCGGAAGGGGGTCTGGCGGTCCATCTCATAACCCAGCACCTCGCGCAGATTGGGTTCGGCCTCCAGCGGCAGGCTGAGATTGCGGCACAGAAGCTGGGGGCGCGGCAGGCGAATCACCGCCTCCGTGCCGCGCCTGACCTGACCGCGCAGCACCGCCAGCGCCGAGGACTCCAGCCGGTCCCGGAAGGGGAAGGCACCGAGCGGCGTGTCCTCGCCACCATGGCATTTGGTGATCGACAGCCGCTCGCCCTCCAGATCGATGATGACCCGGTCGCCATTGCCGAACAGCAGGCTGAAGGGGGGAAGGGAAAGGCTGGACTTGAGCTCCCTGCCCCACCACCGCAGGAAGCGACGCAGGGCATCGAGCACGCGCTCTGGCCATCCGATCTTGTCGACTGCGGTCATGCTGCCTCCCCCTCCCGCGGGGGCGATTCGGAACGCGCCCCCTCCTCCCAGCTCAACACATCGTAGGGCTGTCCGTCGCCCCCGCCCGCCGAGCCATTCAGCCGGATCACGGCCTCGACCCACAGCGCCGCCCCCCCCGGCAGGATGGCCTCCACCCGGACGGTGAGGAATCCGCTGGTCCGGCCGGTGAGAAACCGCTGGTCAATGCCCAAAGGGGCCGGTGGCGGCGGAAGCCCGGGGTCGAGGGCCGCGAGCGCGCGGGCCGCAAGAAAGGCCTCCACCGCCTCGACCGTGGCGCCGGGCAGGGCGAACAGCACCTCCGGCTCCGCCCGCCACGGATTCACTCCGCCGTGCTTTGGATGGATGGTCAGAAAGGGCCGCAGGCGCCGGAAGGTCTCCTGCGTCATGCCGGGCACCAGCAGCAGTTCGCCCAGATCCTCGAAGGGGGCGTCCTTGGCCCCATACGGGAGGCCGAGTGCCCGGTAATCATCGTCCTCCAGCCCATGGGGCCTCCGCTCACCATCCTCGTCCTTGAAATCCAAGATAGCAGCCAGCAAGGCATCCCGCTGCGCCGGTTCCACCCCCGCCCGACTGAGGGCCGCGCCGATGAGGTCGTCGTCGGCCTCGTTGAGGTCGATCCGGCCGGTCTCGTCGAGCACGGCCAGCCGCAGGTCCACGCCCGCGAATCGCCCCGCGTAGGGGGTGCCATCCGCCCGCCAGCGCAAGGCCGGATCGGGCTGGGTCAGCCCCTGGACGGCCAAGGCCACGCCAGCCTCGGCCGCGGCCCGCAGGCGGGCGGTGTCCAGGGCGTTGCGCACCAGCAAGACCTCCGCCTGGTTGAGCGCCGTCGCCCCCATCGCCAGGGTGCCGAGCAGGGCCAGCACCCACAGCACTAGGACCAGGGCCATGCCATGGCGCCGTTTCATCGCCCTCGCCCTCCATGGATGGGGATCACCCATGCCGGCCAATCGACTCCCGCCACCGAGAGTTCGATCCGCACCAATTCGGGCAGGGCATCGGGACGGTCCCATCGCTCGTGCCAGCGCGGCCCCTCGTCCTCGCGCCGGGCACCGAAATAGGCGAAGCCGCGCAGGCCCTCCACCCCCTCGACCAGCCGACGCGGAGGCTCCAGGGGTACATCCTTCCGCTCCGGGAGATAGAGGCCGTAATCGAGCCACAGGGCGCCATCGCGCAGCTCCAGCACGTAGGCATACAGCCCGCCGGGGGCGGTGCGTTGCCTCGGCGCAGGAGCGATGAAGCGCAGGTGGTCGGGCTGCCCCTCGAACTCGATCGCCTCCTCGTCATCGTCCACCCCACGCAGGGGCCGGGCCTCGGACAGGCGAGCGCGGACGAATGACCAGGCCACGCGCGCCTCATCGCTCTGCGCCGCTACTTCGGCCGCCCGCGACCAGCCTTTGCCGCCCAAGTGCAGGCCGGAGTAGGCCAGCAGGGCGATCACCGCAGTCAGACTCACAGCGATGACCATCTCGATCAGGGTGAACCCCTCCCCGCGCCGGGGGTAGGACACCCCTCCACGTCCCACGCTCATCGTCCGCCCCCCGCCAGGCGCATGGAGTGCAGCGTCACGGCCCGGCCTTCGCCCGCCACCACCTCCACCGTGACCTGATAGGCGCGCAGGGGATGCTTGCCTTCCCGCGGCAGCTCGGCCACCTCCACCCGCCAAACCAGACCGCCGGAGAGCCCTTCCTCCGTCCCCGGACGCAAGGGGGAGGTCACGCCGACCTCGGCCAGGCGCGACTGGGCGAGCACGAGCGCACGGCCGTAATCTCGCGCCACCTGGGCGTTGCGCAGCCCCTGGGAAAAGAGGGCCATCAGCACCCCCATGGCCATGGCAAGGATGGAGAAGGCGACGACAACCTCGAGCAGGGAGAACCCCCGCGCCAAGCCGCCCCGGGGGCTAGACCGCCTCATCGAGACGCACCCGGCCGGTCAGCCAGTCCACATCGACCCGCCAGGCGTGGGGGCCGGCGCGCAGCGTGATGCGCCCGCCGGTGGAGCTGCCGTCGCCGAAAAAGCGGATGCCGCCGAACCGCTCCCCGTCCGTCTCCGTGCGGGCCGTGTCCAGGCTGAGATCGACGCCTTGGGCAAGGCGCACCTCCGGGCGCCCCCCCACGCGGAAGCTGTGACGCGCAAGGTCGATCAGCAGGACGGCCTCCCCCCCCCCGGCCATCGCCTGGACGCGCGCCATGCGCAGGCCGGCCGCAAGCTGCTGCGCCGAGGCGCGGGCCTGCATCCCCGGCAGCGCGGCGGTGAGCAGGGGCGGGGTCACGGCCAGGACGAGGCCGGCGATCAGCACGACCACCAGCAACTCGACCAAGGTGAAGCCCCGTCCCGGCCCAGGTGCGCGCATGGCCTATTCCCAACTGTTCACATCGGCATCCTCGCCCGTGCCGCCGGGACGGTTGTCCGCCCCCAGACTGAACAGGTCGTAGGGGCTGTGCTGGCCGGGGGAACGGTAGGCATAGTCGCGCCCCCACGGGTCCTTGGGCACGAAGCCCTTCTTCAGATAGGGGCCGTTCCAGTTGCGCACGCCGCCGGGCGCGGACACCAGGGCGCCCAAGCCTTCGTCGGTGGTCGGGTAACGACCGATGTCGATCAGGTAGAGGTCCAGCGCCGCCCCCAGCTGAGCGACCTGCAGCCGGGCGGTATCGGTCTTGGAGCGCCCCACGTACTTCAGCACCTGCGGCCCGACCAGCCCCGCCAGCAGGCCGAGGATGACGAGCACGACCAGCAGTTCGATGAGCGTGAATCCCCCCCCTCGTCGTGCCGGAATGACTTCGTGAGCCATGCGGTAGAGTCCTGTCATGAACATGCACCCTCCCATGCCGGCCTAGAAGGCCAGCTCGTTGATGCCAAGGATGGCGACCAGAATGGACATGATGATCCCGCCGACGACCAGGCCCAGGCCCATGATGAGCATGGGCTCCAGCAGGGCGAGCAGACGCCGGATCGCAAGGCGCACCTCGCGGTCGTAGACCTCGGCCAGCTGGACCAGCATGGCATCCAGCTGACCGCTCTCCTCCCCCACCCCGATCAGATGGACCGCCAACGGCGGGAAGCGGTGACTGGCCTGAATGGGGGCGGCCAGTCCACCGCCCTCGCGCGCGCTCTCGATGACCCGCTCCACGGCCTCCGCCAACACGCTGTTGGTCAGGGTGTCGCGCACGATGCGCAGGGCGGCAAGCAGCGGCACACCGCTGGAGAGCAGGGTGCCAAGGGTGCGGGCAAAGACCGAGGTCTGGATCTTGAGCAAGAGGTCGCCCACCAGCGGCAGGCCGAGCAGCCAGCCGTCCAGGCGCCGGCGGAAGGCGGGGCTGCGCAGCGCACGGCGCAGCCCCAGGAGGGCCAGCAGCGGCAGCGCCAGCAGCAGCCAGCCCCAGTCACGCACGAATCCGGCCACGCCCATCACCACCCGCGTCGGCAGGGGGAGGGTCTGGCCCACCCCCTCGAACAGGGTGGCGAACTGCGGGATGACATAGACCAGCAGGACCAGCAGCGAGAGCAGGGTCACCGCCACCAGGATCGCCGGATAGATCAGGGCCGTCCTCACGCTCGCCTTGAGCTCCTGAAGCTGCTCGATGAAATCGGCGAGTCGGGCAAGCACCTGATCCAACGCCCCGCCCGCCTCGGCGGCGCGCACCATGCTGACCTGAAAGCGGCCGAACACCTCCGGGCGAGCCTCCATCGCATCCGCCAGGGCACTGCCGCCGCGCACGTCACCCAGCAGATCAGCCAGCAGCCGCCGTTCCGCCTCCGTCTCGGCGAGATCGATCAACATCTCGAGGGCGCGGTCCAGCGGCACGCCGGCGCGCAGCAGGGTGGAGAGATCGCGGATGAAGCGGGCCGTATCGAGCCGACGGCGGCGCAGGAGCCATCCCCCCGACCGGGCGGACACCTCCTCGGCATGCAAGGGGATGTGGCCGAGCCCCTGCAGGCGGGCGATGACCGCCTCGCGCGAGGCCGCGGCCATCTCCCCCTCCAGCACCTCGCCCGAGGCGCTCACCGCCTTGTAGCGGAAGGCCGGCATGTCAGTCCCCCAGGTCCTGGCTCACCCGCAGCACCTCCTCGATGCTGGTGACACCGGCCAGGGCCTTGGCCAGCCCATCCTCATACAGCGGGACCATGCCGCCCTCCATGGCCGCCTGCGCGAGCCTGCGCGCATCGGCCTGCTCCAGTACCAGGCGGCGCAGGGGGTCGTTCATCACCAGCATCTCCATGATCGCGATGCGGCCGTGGTAGCCGGTGCCCAGGCAGGCCTCGCAGCCCACGGGGCGGTAGAGGGTCACGTCCTCCCGCCCCGCCACCCTATCCAGCCGGGTGCGGCGCACCAGTTCGGGCAAGGGGCGGTAGGCCTCGCGGCAGGCGGGGCACAGCCGCCGCACCAGGCGCTGCGCCAGCACCCCGTTGACCACGGAGGTCACGAGATAGCCCGCCACGCCCATGTCCAGCAGACGGGTGATGCTGCTCGGGGCATCGTTGGTGTGCAGGGTGGAGAGCACCAGATGACCGGTGAGGGCCGACTGCACGGCGATCTCGGCCGTCTCGAGGTCGCGCATCTCGCCGATCATGATGACGTCCGGGTCCTGCCGCACCATGGAGCGCAGGGCGCGGGCGAAGGTCAGACCGATCTGCGGCTTGACCTGCATCTGGTTGACGCCGGGAATCTGGTACTCGACCGGGTCCTCCACGGTGAGGATCTTGCGGCTGGGGTCATTGAGCACCCGCAGCGCGGCGTAGAGGGTGGTGGTCTTGCCCGAGCCGGTCGGGCCGGTCACCAGCAGGATGCCGTACGGCCGCATCAGGCAGGCCTTGAAGTCGGCGAGGGTGTGCTCACTGAAGCCGAGCTCGGTGAAATCGCCCACCGCACCATCCTTGTAGAGCAGGCGCATGACCACGCTCTCGCCGTGCATGGTCGGGAAGGTCGAAACGCGCAGGTCGAGCTCGCGCCCCTGGACCCGCATGCGGATGCGGCCGTCCTGCGGCAAACGATGCTCGGCGATATCCAGCCGGGCCATGATCTTGATGCGCGACACCACCGCCGGGAAAAGGCGGGCCGGAGGGGCCTCCACCTCGTGCAGTAGGCCGTCCACGCGATAGCGCACCTTGAGCTCGTCCTCGAACGGCTCGATGTGGATATCCGAGGCTCCCTGCTCTACCGCCCGCTCGATGATGAGGCTCACCAGGCGGATGACCGGGGCCTCGCTGGCGAGGTCCTTGAGATGGGCGACGTCCTCCTCGCGCTCGCCCTCGCCGGCGGGAATGATGTCGCCCACAATCTGGTCCATCGCCGTACGCCCCCCGCCGTAAAGGCGGTCGAGCGCGGCGTCGATCTCCGACGGCAAACCGATCCGGCAGGACACGGCCTTGCCGGAGAAAAGCTCGATGGCCCGGATGACATAGTCGTCCAAGGGGTTGGCCAAGGCGATTTCGATTCCCTCATCCCCGACCTCCAGCGGCACCACCCGATACTGGCGCAGGAAGCGCGGGGCGAGCTGCTCTTCCATGACGGGTACGGCGGGATAATCAGCCGGACCGGCCATGGGAAGCCCCAGCAGCTCGGCCAGGAGCTCGGCCACGTCCTGCTCGGACACCAGCCCGAGCCGGAGCAGTACGGGGACCAGCCCCCCGTCCTCGGCCAATAGCCGGGCACGTTCGAGATCGGCGCTCGAGAGCTTGCCCCGCGCCACCAGGCGGTCCCCCAGGGCGAGTGCCACATCTGCTTGGGGCTTTGCTGTCAACGCCATCTCGCCCATGCCCTCCTCCACCATGCAAGAAGCCCTCTAGCCGCAGGATGTTGAAAAAGGGTCGTCGTGCCCTTTTTCAACTCGCCCCGTCGCGGCACATGTCCGCGACAGGCTCCGAAGATCAATCACTTATCGTGAGTAATCTTCGTGCAATCCGTCCATGGCTTGCCGCACCAGAATGTTGAAAAGATTTTTCAACGGCTACTGGCCGTACCCGGCCCCGTCGTGAGGACTCAAGAGTTTTATAGGACATGGGCCGCCCTCCCGCTGCCACCAAGCCGGGAGGATGACGCCGTCGAAATGCCTTCTGTGGGAAACGGCCAAGCCGGATCAGGCGATCTCGACCCGGTTGCGGCCGCCCTGTTTGGCGCGGTAGAGGGCGTCATCGGCCCGCGAATAGACCGAGGAGAAGGACTCGCCGGGCGCGGCGCGCGTGGCGCCGAGGCTGATGGTGACGGGGATCGTCCGCCCTTCCGCCACGCAGGGTTCGGCCGCGATGACCTCGCGCAGGCGCCCGGCCAGCGGACGCAGGGTGTCGGACATGCCATGGGGCAGGACGATGGCGAACTCCTCGCCACCGAAGCGGCCGAAGCGCGCCTCCGCAGGGAGCTTGCCCTGGATACGCGCGACCAAGGACTGCAGGACGGCATCGCCGGCCGGGTGGCCGTGGCGGTCGTTGACCTGTTTGAAGTGGTCGATGTCGAACAGGATCAGGCCATAGCCCAGCGCTTCCTGCTCCTCGATCAGATAGCGGGTGAGGGCGCCCTTGTTGAGGATGCCGGTCAGCGCATCGTGGGTCGCCTGATGCTCCAGTCTCGCGCTGAGGGCGGCCAGCTCGCGGTTGAGCCGGTTGAGCTCCTCTTCCTTGCGGTCACTCAGCTTGATCAGGCGCTGGGTCTCGCGGAACAGACGGCGGTAGCCTTGGGCGAGCAGGGCGAGTTCCGCGCGCAGGGTCTCGGCCGAGGCCGAGCCCTCGCCGAGCACGAGCAGGACGCGGTCCAGCAGGTCCTCCTCGGACTCGAACAGGCTGAAGCCCTCCCTCTGCATGGGGGTGCAGACTCAGGCCACGGCCATCGGGATATAGCGGATCTCCGGGAAGTCCTCGTGCAGGTCGTTGCCGAACTCGAGGATGGTGTCGTCCTCCTCGTCGTAGTACCAGTGCAGCCGCACGTCGTTGGCGCCGGTCGCCGCGTGCAGCAGTTCGAAGATGTTGAACAACACCTTGGTGCTGCTGCTGTTGAAGTACTTGAGCTCGACATTGACCTCGATGTCCCGCCCGCAGGCCTGCGCGAGGTAGGCGCGCAGGGCATCGAGTACTGGCCCGTAGAAGGCGGCGGCGTTCTCGGGATAGGACTCGCCGATCAGCGACAGGCGGTCTGCGGAAAAGCGGAAGTCCACCTCGGGCGAGGTGCTGGTGGCAGCGATGTACAGGTCTTGCATGGGGCGTCCCCCTCCTTCAG
>JBFLVZ010000015.1:0-13549 GCA_040758295.1 Pseudomonadota bacterium | reverse complement strand
CTTGGCGGCATACAGGGCCTGGTCGGCACGCTCGAACAGCTGGTCCACGGTGTCAATGGCGCGCAGCTGGCTCAGCCCACAAGATAGCGTAATCCTCAGCGGCTTGTCGCCGTAACGGAACGGCGCCCCGGCGATGGCCTCGCGGATGCTGTCCGCCTTGGCGAGGGCATCCATCACGCTGGTGTTGATGAACAGCATGATGAACTCCTCGCCGCCATAGCGCGCGACGAAATCGGTCTCGCGCACTTCCTGCGCCAGCTTCTGCGCCACGATGCGCAGGGCCTTGTCGCCCGCCTTGTGGCCGAAGGTGTCGTTGATGGCCTTGAAGTGGTCGATGTCCCACACCGCCAGGGTCAGCGGCTGTTTGTGGCGTTTGAAGCGGGCCAGTTCGAGCTTGAGGCGCTCGTCCAGGGCGAGGCGGTTGGGCACCCCGGTCAGCGCATCGACCAGCATGCGCTCGCGGCTGGCGCGCAGGTTCTCGCGCAGCCCCGCAGTCTCCTTCTCCAGCAGCAGGATGCGCCCGCGCATGGCGGCAGTCGTCTGTTCCATGCGCTGGAGCAGGCGATCCTCCGAGTCGCGCAGGCTGGCCATGTGCGCCCGCAAGCGGTCGAGGCGCGTGCTGATGATGGCCTTGAGCTGGTTCACGTCGCTGACCGCCGTGATGTCCTGCTCCAGGCCGCGCATCTGGCTGTCCACCGCATCGTGCAGCGCAAGGCGCGTACCCGTGTCGTCGCGCAGCAGGTCGATGTCCGACTGGACATCCCGGTCCAGCTCGTTGAGGGTGTCGGTGAGCTGCTTGAGGAAACCCGCCAGGTCATCCTTCTCATGCTCGAGCTGCTTGCGCATGTCATTGACCAGACCGGCCGCCCGGTCGATCAGCACCGTCGTCGCCCCCTCGCCCGGCAGCCCCAGGGCCTCCAGCAGGTCGGACTTGCGTTGTTCCAGCTCGTGGGTCAGGGCCAGCTTTTCCAGCAGCACCGCGAGGAAGCGCCGCGCCAGAGCGGCCCGGTCGTCCAGCTCGGGCGCCTCCGCCGGAACAACGTGGGGCTCGCGCTCGACCTCTTCGCTGCGTGTCTCCAGGGTACGCAGCTCACCGACCAGCTCGTTCAGTTGGGCGAGCAGGCGGCTCAGGGGCAGACGCCCCTCGGGCGCGGCCTTGACCTCCTGGCGCAGGGCGGACAGACGCGCCTCGAGCGGGGGGTAGGCCTTCTCCGCCGCGAGCGTGAGGCGCCCGAGGGCAAGACGGAGCAGCTCTTCCGCCGTGCCGAGGCGTTCGTCACGCTCCTCGAGGGTTTGCAGGGTGTCGAGGTAACGACGCTTCCAGTCTTCGCCTTCGCTGGCTTGTGCGGTCATGACGGTCTCACAGGGTTAGGCCCGGCGGCAGCTCCACCTCCACGGCCAGGGGCAGGTGGTCGGAGTGCGGCAGGTGCAGCACCTCGGCCTCGCGCATGCGCAGGGAGGGGCTGATCAGGATGTAGTCGATCATCCGGCTGGGGCGCCAACTCGGGTAGGTGTGCAGTTCCTTCTCCGGCAGCAGCAGCCCCGTGCGGCGGAGCAGGAGACGCATCTCGGGGGCCTGCGGCAGGCAGTTGAAATCCCCCATCAGGATGGCGTTTGGCTCGTCGGCCAGGAGGTCCGCGACGAAGTCCATCTGCCGCATGCGCGAGGCGCGGCCAAGGGCGAGGTGCATGACCGCCACGGTGAGCCGCGCCCCGGGCTGACCGAAACGCGCGAGCATCACCCCCCGCCCGGGCAGGAAGCCCGGCAGGGAGCGGTGTTCCACCGCATAGGGGATCAGCCGGGCGACCATGCCCAGGCTGTGCTTGGCCAGGTGGCCGAGGTCGCGGTTGGTCTGGTGCTTCCAGAACGGCATCGCGGCGCGCATCGCCAGGTATTCGGCCTGGTTCAGGAAGTGGCTGCGCAGGCTGCCCGCGTCCAGCTCCTGCAGGCCGACGATGTCATACTCGCACAGCACCTCGGCGATGCGGTCGAGGTTGCGCATCCGCTCGGGGCTGGGCAGGACGTGCTTCCAGCCGGCGGTGAAATATTCGCGGAAGGCGCGGCTGGCGATGCCGACCTGGATGTTGTAGCTCAGCAGCCGCAGCCGTTGTCCTGGATGGACCGCCGGATGGGCCGCGGCGTAGGGAATGTCGCGACGCGCAATCACATCGGCGACACCATCTCGCCCAGCCGCGCGGTCAGCTTGAGGTTCTCGCTGTAGTCCACCGGCACATCAATCACGCAGATCTCCTGGCTTGCAATGGCCTCGCGCAGCACGTCCTGCAGCGACACGCCCGGCTCGATGCGGTAGCCGCGCACGCCGAAGGCCTCGGCCAGCTTGACGAAGTCGGGGTTGCCGAAGCGGACGAAGGCGGGACGGCCGAACTGCGCCATCTGCTTCCACTCGATCAGGCCGTAGCCGCCGTCGTTCCAGACCAGCACGATGATGGGCGTGCCGAGGCGCTTGGCGGTCTCCAGTTCCTGCACGTTCATGAGGAAGCCGCCGTCGCCGGTGGCGGCCACCACCGTGCGCTCCGGGCGCGCCAGCTTGGCGGCGATCGCCCCCGGCAGGGCGATGCCCATGCTGGCGAAGCCGTTGGAGATCAGGCAGGTGTTGGGGTGCTCGCAGCGGAACATGCGCGCGAGCCACATCTTGTGCGCCCCCACGTCGGAGATGACGATGTCCTTGAGATCAAGCACGGTGCGCAGGTCCCAGATCAGCTTCTGCGGCTTGAGCGGGAAGATCGCGTCGCGCGCATGCTCGCCCATGTCGGTGATCATCATCTGGCGCAGCTTGCGCATCGCCTGCCCTTCATGCGGCTTGGCGCGCAGGGCGATGCGTTCGAGCGAGAGGCCGATATCGCCCAGCACCTCGAGGGTCACACCGTAGTGCTCGTCGATCTCGGCGGGGGTATCGTCGATGTGGAGGATGGCGCGGTCGCGGGTCGGATGCCAAAGGTGCGGATGGTACTCCACCACGTCGTAGCCGATGGCGATGATCAGGTCCGCATGGTCGAAGCCGACGCCGACGTAATCCTTGGCCTGCAGGCCCACGCTGCCCAGCGCCATCGGGTGCTTGAACGGGATCACCCCCTTGGCCATGAAGGTATTGGCCACCGGGATGTTCAGCTGTCCGGCAAAGGCCGCCAGTGCCTCGTGTGCGCCGGCGCGGATCACACCGTTGCCGGCCAGGATGATGGGGTTCTTCGCCTCCGAGATCAGCCGCGCGGCCGCCGCCACCGTCTGCTCGGACGGCCCGGGACGGTGGCCGTCGGAGTGCGGCAGCGGCGCCCCTTCGGCGGGCATCTCGGCAATGTTCTCCGGCAGCTCGATGAAGGCCGCACCAGGCTTGGGGGACTGCGCCAGCTTGAAGGCCTTGCGGATGGTCTCCGGCACGGTGGACGGGGAGAGCACGCGGGTGGAGAACTTGGTCACCGGGCGGAACATCTCCACCAGGTCGAGGACCTGGTGGGATTCCTTGTGCAGGCGGTCGGTCGAGGCCTGGCCGGCAATGGCGACCAGCGGCGCATGGTCCATGTTGGCATCCGCCACGCCGGTGATGAGGTTGGTCGCACCGGGGCCGAGCGTCGCCAGGCACACCCCCGCCCGGCCGGTCAGGCGGCCATGCACATCGGCCATGAAGGCCGCACCCTGCTCATGGCGGGTGGGGATGAAGCGGATGCGGCTGTCGAGCAGGGCGTCGAGCAGGTCGAGGTTCTCCTCGCCGGGAACGCCGAAGATGGTGTCGACGCCTTCGGCCTCGAGGCAGCGGACGACGAGATGTGCGGTGGTGGTCATGGGCCAGCCAACAGGAAAAGGATCGAGCTAGCATAGGGGCTGGGACGGGGAATCCCAACCCCCGGCAGGCTGCCAGTCTTACCTGCCGGCCTCCCGGGCGACAAGGGCATCGACGACTTCGATCATCTTGCCGTTGGTGCCGGCAAGGCTGCCCGAGGTGCGGTACTTGCCCTGCACGACCATCGCCGGGACGCCGGTGATGCCGTACTGGCGGGCGAGCTGCTGGGCCTTGCGCACCTCGCCATCCACCGCGAAGCCGTTGAAGGCCTTGAGGAAGGCAGCGCGGTCGACGCCATGGCTGGCGACGAAGTCGGCGATCTGCTCGGCCGTGCCGAGGGGACGGCGCTCCTTGTGCACAGCGTCGAACAGGGCGGTGTGGAGCCGCTCATCCGCGCCGAGCTGCCTGAGCGCGTAGTAGGCCTTGCTCAGCGGCACCCAGCCCGGGTTGAGGGCCACGGCCACGCGCTCGAAGCGCACGTTGGCCGGCTTTTTCGCCAGCCAGGCGTTGAGGGTGGGGTCAAAGTGGTAGCAATGGCCGCAGCCGTACCAGAACAGCTCCTGCACCACCACCTCGCCAGGGGCAGCTTCCAGCTTCACCGGCGGGTCGATGGCCTCGTAATGGACCATTTCCTCCGGTGCGGCATGCGCCAGTCCCGTGGAGAGGATGAGCGCGAGCAGCCAGCCAAGTCGTTTCATCGTTCAACCTCCTGGTGGTGAGCCAGTTACAGGGTGCCGTAGGAATGCAGGCCGGAGAGGAACATGTTCACGCCGAGGAAGGCGAAGGTGGTGACGAACAGGCCGATCACCGCCCACCATGCCATCGGCGCGCCGCGCCAGCCCTTGGTCAGGCGCAGGTGCAGCCAGGCCGCGTAGTTGAGCCACACGATCAGCGCCCAGGTCTCCTTCGGGTCCCAGGACCAGTAGCCGCCCCAGGCCTCCGCCGCCCACATGGCGCCGAGAATGGTGGCGACGGTGAAGAAGCCGAAGCCGAGCGCGATGGCCTTGTACATCAGGTCATCCAGCACCGCGAGCTTGGGCAGGCGGTCGTGCTCGCCGTCGCCACCGAGCTTGTGCTTGATCAGGTAGGCCACGCCCACCATCGCCGCCAGGGCGAAGGCACCGTAGCCAACGAAGTTGGCCGGCACGTGGATCTTCATCCAGTAGCTGTTGAGCGCGGGCACCAGAGGCTGGATGTGGTTCGCGCCGCGATCGAAGGTGTACCACAGCAGGAAGCCCACCGCGGCGGAGATCACCAGCATGACGAAGCCGCCAAGGTTGCGGGTGCGGAAGCGGCCCTCGTAGAACAGGTAGATCAGCGCGGTGATCACGGCGAACAGGATGAACACCTCGTACAGGTTGCTCACCGGGATGTGGCCATAGTCCACATGGATCAGGTAGGACTCGCGCCAGCGCGCCATCAGCCCCGTGAGGCCGAAGGCGGTGGCCGCCCACACCAGCGCGGAGGCAATGCGGCCGATGTACTCAGCGCGGCTGAACAGGGCGAGGAAATAGGTGAAGGTGGCGCCGACGTACAGCGCACTCATCCACATGATCGCGCTCTGGCTGGAGACCAGGAACTTGAGGAAGAAATCCTTGGCCTGCACGGCGTTGAGCGCCTCCAGGCCGACCGAGAGCTGGTCGCCGAAGTGTGCGCCGTAGCGCCACAGGGCGATGCCGCTCATCACTGCGACCGCCAGGGTCAGCCCCTGCATGCTGCGCCAGAACCAGCCGAACGCGGCGAGCGACAGGGTGGTACCGATCAGGATGCCGACTTCGTAGCCATCCATGTGCTGGTTGAAGGCGGCCAGCACGCCGAAGCCGGCGCCCAGCACCGCGACCAGCCAGAGGATGTCCAGCGGACGGACGTGCCGCGCGGCTGGCGACTGCCCGAGGGGCTGGCGCATGGCGTCAAGGTTGGCGGACATGAAGAACCTCCCGTGGTTCGGTAACGTGGTTACGCATGGTCGGCCGCAAGGGGCTGGCCGCCCGCGCCGCTGAGGCGGAGCTCCAACCGCTCGCGCAATTGGGCCGCGGCCTGCTGCATGTCGATGGTCTTGCGATGGCTGGTGGTGGCGAACAGCACGCGCGCCCCGCTTTCGTTCTCGCGCACCAGCACCCAGGCGCGGCGCGGATGCAGATAAAAGAGCATGAACACCCCCAGGGTCAACAGCACGCTGCCGAAATAGACCACCGCCTTGCCGGGGGATTTGGTGATCTGCAGGCCGGAGGCCTGGATGTGCTCGAAGCCGGTCATCTGCAGGTAGATGGGCGAACCGTACAGCGCGAGGGCATTGATGGCTGTGACCGCGTCGGCGAGGAAGCGTTCATCCTGTTCCGCCGGCGCCTCGATGCCCCGCTCGGCGAGCAGTTCGACATACATCCGTCCGAGCACCGTCTGCAGCACGCGCACGCTGGTCTCGAAGGCCTGCTGCAGTTGCTCGGCGGGCACGCGCTTCTCGAGGTCGGTGCCGATGGCGTCGTAGCCGCCCTCGACGAAGCGGCCGACCATGGCGCGGATGGACTCGCTGGCCGCCGGCAGCTTCGCGGCCTCGGGATTGATCTCCTCCAGCATCGCCTGCACCGCCCGCGCAACGCGCTCCGGGTCGTGCAGGCGGGCATAGTAGGCCATGAAGGTATCCAGTCGGTTGTCACGGTCCGCCGGCAGGTAGAGGTAGCGCATCGGTGCGCCGACCTGCTCGCGCATGCCCGAGATGAACACCGGCCGGCCATCCATGACCACCGGGCTCATGTAATTCTCGTACTCGCGCGCCTGGCCGGCGGCATCGCGCATCCGGAACACCATGCTCGGACCGAAGTTCTTCTGCTCGACCTTGCCGCCCTCGCCCTCGACCGGGTTGATGTTGAACAGGCGGAAGTCGTTCAGCTCCACCGTGTAGCGCTGCCCACCGAGGGAGAAGGGGATGTCCTGGAAGATGGCCCCCTGAATGTCCTGCGCCGCGCCGCTCTGGCCGAGCAGCTGCCAGGCCCGCAGGGCAAGCTTGGAGCCGCCGTCGCCGAAGCTGGCCTGGTAGATCGCATGCCCCTTGTAGATCAGCGGATGGTTGACCGAGATGGTCTGCTTGAGCGGCTGGTTCGGGCTGGCCGGGTCGTGGATGACGAGATCGCTCTCGTAGGACTTCGGCTGGCCGTTGATGTAGTGCTCGATGCGGAAGTCCTGCACCTCGATGGTGAACGGCAGCTCCTGCACCACGTAGCCGTCGCGCACGTTGAGGAACAGCACCGAGCTCTGCTGCCCCTCCGGAATGTTCACATTGCCGCGGAAGCTCGGATTGGAGGCCGGGACATGACTCTCCGGCGGCACCTGGGACACCGGCACCGGGCGGGTTTCCACCACGAGGTCGCCGGTCATCTCGCGGAACGCCAGCCAGATGCGCGAGTCCAGCACGCCACCGACCAGGATGATGACGATGGCCACGTGAGTGAAGATGTAGCCGAGCCGCTGCAAGGCCCCCTTGCGCCCGGCGATCAGGTAGCCCTCGGCCACGCGGGTCTCGCGCACGTTGAAGCCGGACTCAAGCAGGGTGCGGCGCCCCTCGATCGCGGCGGCCTCGACGCTCACGGGCACCTGCCACTCGGCATGCCCGGGGATGCCGCGCAGCGACTTCTCCTGCGCGTGCAGACGGTGGTCGCGCATCTCGCGCAGCATGCCCGGCGCATTGCGGATCACGCAGGCGCTGGTGGAGATGACCAGGAAACCGAGGATGGCGAGGAACCAGGGGGCGGAATAGACGTCGTATAGCCCGAGGGTGCGGAACACCTCGAACCAGAACGGGCCGAACTTCATCAGGTAGTCGCCATACGGCTGGTTCTGCTGCAACACCGTGCCAATGATGGAGGCCAGTGCGACCGCCACCAGCAGGATGATGGCCAGGTTCATCGAACCGAGGAAGGCCATCAGTTGGCGGCCGGGAGAATGCGTAGGGATCTGGGTCATGCCGGGCTATCGAGGATGGGACGGAGCCTCCGCCAGACGGAGGAGACCGGGACGCGCCCTTGTTGGAGACGCAGGGAGCGCGGAGGTTCCGCGCTCAGTGCAGGGTGGCGGTGTAGGCGGCCAGAGCACTGATCTCTTCGTCGCTCAGCTTCGCTGCGATCTGGCGCATGACCGCATTGGCGTCGTTGGCCCGGCTGCCGTCGCGGAAGGCCTTGAGGGTGAGCTCGGTGTAGGAGGCATGCTGGGAACGCAGGGCGGGATAACCGGCGCCCGGATTGCCGAACCCCTGGTGGCCGTGACAGGCCGCGCAGGCCGCCACGCCTGCCCCCGGATTGCCGGCCTGGTACAGCCGCTGACCACGGGCGATGAGCTCGGCGTCCTGCCCCTCGGCCGGCAGGGCGGTCTTGGCCTGGGAGGCGTAGTAGGCGCCGAGGTTCGCCATGTCCTCCTCGGTGAGCGGGGCCGCCATGCCAGCCATCATGGCGTTGGCACGCACCCCCGCCTTGTACTCGCGCAGCTGCTTGGCGATGTAACCGGCATGCTGGCCGGCCAGCGAAGGGAAGGCGGCATTGGCGCTGTTGCCGTTGGCGCCATGGCAGCCGGCACAGGCCGCGGCCTTGGCCTGCCCCGCGGCGACATCTCCCGCCGCCTGGGCGGACAGGGTGGTGGCGAACATCATGGCAGTGGCAATCATCAGACGGGTGGTCATGGCCCTCTCCGGGGTTGCGGCACACAAAAGTCTTCGGATTTTAGTCAGCCACAAAGGCTTGTCCACCATGGAACTGGCATAGAATGGCCGCATGCAGAACGAAGACCCCCAACTCCGCGCCTATTTCGCCCGTGCAAGCTTCCTCAAGAGCGCGCCCGATCCCGCCCACCTGCCCGCCGATCGTGGCGCGGAGATCTGCTTTGCCGGCCGCTCCAATGCCGGCAAGTCCAGCGCCCTGAATGCCCTGTGCGCGCAGAAGACCCTGGCGCGGGCGAGCAAGCGCCCCGGCCGCACCCAGCTACTCAACGTGTTCGTGCTCGACGACAGCAGGCGCCTGATCGACCTGCCCGGCTACGGCTATGCCGAGGCGCCAAAGGAAATGCGCCAGAACTGGGGGCTGGTCATGGACGAGTACTTCAGCACCCGCAGGAGCCTGAAGCTGGCCGTGCTGATGATGGACATCCGCCACCCCCTGCGGCCTTTCGACCAGATGCTGATCGAGAGCTGCACCGCTCGCGGCCTGCCCGTGCATGTGCTCCTGACCAAGGCCGACAAGCTCTCGCGCGGTGCGGCCAGCGGGGTACTGCAGAAACTCAAACGCACCCTGCCGGAAGGGGTGACCGTGCAATTGTTCTCCTCGCTTACAGGCACGGGCGTCGAGGAGGCCCGCGCCCGTCTGCGCGAGGTGCTGGAAGAACATGGGGAGGTCGACCCCGCCGGCGCACAAGCGTGACCCCGGCCGTCGTCCCCTCTGCGACGCGGGAACTTGCGCCCGCATGGTTGATCCACTAACTTGGTTTTTACGATCGGCCCACCGGCGAGCCTCCCGCTTCATGGACATGCTCAAGCGCACCCTGCTGCTTCTGCTTGTGCTGATCCTGCCCATCCAGGGGATGGCCGGGGTCAGCATGAGCGTGTGCGCGTCCGGTATGCACCACGCCGCCGGTCCGGCGGACGGTGCGGGACACAACGGCATGAGCTGTCACCATCACGTCGGCATGACGATGGATGAGGCAGGCGACGACGCCTCCTCCGCCCTCGGCGACGACTGCCCGCACTGCTTCGCCCTCTCCCACTTCACCGCCCGCACGGCGTACGACCTCGCAGACGAGCGGCCGCTCTCCGCGCCCATCCCCTTCAGCGATGCCCGCTTCGCCTCCCTGACCCTCGACCTGCCCGAGCGGCCGCCCGCCTCCCTGTAACCGTCGTCAGCCCCGTGGCCCCAACGCCACGGCCTTAGCGGTTTTCATGGAGTTTTCGTCATGCCTGTTCAACTTCGGCGGGTGCATGTCTGCACCCTGCTGCTGATCCTCTCCACCCCCGTCATGGCCGCCGCCCCAGGGCCGGAACGGCCCGAAGCGACCGTGCCGACGGTGGATGATCGTTCCGCCTTCACCGATTACCTCCCCTTCCGCCCCCCTGAGCTCGCAGGCTGGCGCGAGGTGAACGACACCGCCCGCGAACTGGGGGGCCACCTGGGGCACATGGGCACCGCCTCCCCCCAGCCCTCATCGCCCGAGCATCAGCATGGGCATGGAGGTACGCCATGACGCGAGGCCACCTTGCCACGCAGGCCGCGGCGGGCCTGATCACCGTCGCCCTCCTGATCCTGCCGGGCTGCGCCACGCTGAGGGAGGATGCGGGACTTGGCGGGCTTCAGACCGAGGTGGATACCCGTCTTGCCGCCGCTGAACGCCCCCCCCTGCTCCTGCCCGACTCGCCAGAGCACCAGCAGCAGGCCGCATCCGAGGTGGACGCCCTGTTGGCCGCAGGACCGCTCACGGCCGAGCACGCCGTGCGTATCGCCCTGCTCAACAACCCGGGGCTGCGCATGACCCTGTTTGAGCTGGGCATCGCGGATGCCGACCGGGTGCAGGCTGGACGCCTGCGCAACCCCGGTTTCAGTTACGGCCGGCTGGAACGGGGTGGCGAGGTCGAGATCGAACGCACCTTCCTGTTCGACATCTTCGGCCTCCTCACCCTGCCAGCAAGAACGGCGATCGAGGAGCGACGCGTGGAGGAGGCCAAGCTGCGGGTGGCCAGCGAGGTCATGCGCATCGCCCTGGACACGCGCAAGGCGTGGATCGACGCGGTGGCCGCCGCGCAGGCGGAAGACTATTGGCAGCAGGTGCGCGAGGCCGCCGAGGCCAGCCGTTTGCTGGGGCAGCGCATGGCCGAGGTGGGCCACTGGGGCGTGCTCGATCAGGCGCGCGAGCAGGGCTTTTACGCCGATGCCACGACGCGCCTCGCCCTCGCCCGCCTGCAGACGGCGCAAACGCGCGAGCGGCTGATTCGCCTGCTCGGCCTGTGGGGCGAACACACCGCCTTCGCCTTGCCCACGCGCCTGCCGGAGCTGCCCGCAACGCCCATGGACGGCACAGGCATCGAGGCACGCGCCATCGGCGAGCGGCTGGACGTGCAACTTGCCAAACAGCAGGCAGAGGGGCTCGCGAAGTCGCTCGGCCTCACCCGCGCCACACGCTTTATCAACGTGCTGGAGGCCGGGGTCATGAACAACACCGCGAGCGAGGCCCCGCCCCAGCGCGGCTATGAGATCGAGCTGACGCTCCCCCTGTTCGACTGGGGGGAGGCCAAGGTGGCACGGGCCGAGGCGGTCTACCTGCAAGCGATGGAGAACGTCCGCGCGACCGCCATCCGCGCCCGCTCGGAGGCCCGCGAGGCCTGGCTGCGCTACCGCACGGCCTTCGACCTCGCCCGCCACTACCGCGACGAGATCGTCCCGCTGCGGCAGCGCATCGCGGAGGAAAACGTGCTCCGCTACAACGGCATGCTGATGAGTGTCTTCGAGCTGCTGCTGGATGCGCGCGAGCAGATCCAGGCCGTGATTGGCGCCATCGAGGCAAGCCGCGACTTCTGGCGCGCCGAGACCGACCTGCGCATGGCCCTGACCGTCGGCTCCCCCGCCGCCTCCAGCCTTTCCGGCCCTCGCCCCGCCGCAAGCCCGGCGGCGGCCGGCCACTGATCCCGGAGGAGAACCCCATGGTTTCCCGTCGAGACTTCCTGATGAAGACCGGGCTTGCCGCCCTCGGCAGCGGCCTGGTCCACACGAGCGCGCTGGCCGGCTTGCCCGAGGCCGCCACCATGGACAGCGCCGCCACCCAGCCCCCCTTGCAGCCATCCAGCGGCCGCCCCTACACCCCGGTGGTCACCCTCAACGGCTGGACCCTGCCGTTCCGCATGAACCGCGGCGTGAAGGAATTCCACCTGGTGGCCGAACCGGTGGTGCGCGAGCTTGCACCGGGCATAAACGCCCGCCTGTGGGGCTACAACGGCCAGAGCCCCGGCCCGACCATCGAGGCGGTGGAAGGTGACCGGGTGCGCCTGTTCGTCACCAACCGCCTGCCCGAGGTGACCAGCATCCACTGGCACGGCCAGCGCCTGCCAAACGGCATGGACGGCGTTTCCGGCCTGACCCAGCCCCCCATCCCGCCGGGCAAGACCTACGTGTACGAATTCACCCTGCGCCGCAGCGGCACCTTCATGTACCACCCCCATGCGGACGAGATGGTGCAGATGGCGATGGGCATGATGGGGATGTTCATCGTCCACCCGAAGAACCCCGACTTCATGCGCGTGGACCGCGACTTCTGCTTCCTGCTCAATGCCTACGACATCGACCCCGGCAGCTACACGCCGCGGGTCAACACCATGCTCGACTTCAACCTGTGGACCTTCAACAGCCGGGTCTTCCCCGGCATCGACCCCCTGGTCTGCCGGCGTGGGGACCGGGTGCGCATCCGGGTAGGCAACCTGACCATGACCAACCACCCCATTCACCTGCATGGCCATGAGTTCGAGGTGACCGGCACGGACGGCGGCTGGACCCGGCCCGAGACGCGCTGGCCCGAGGTCACGGTGGATGTCGCGGTCGGCCAGATGCGCGCGATCGAATTCGACGCCACCGAAGAGGGCGACTGGGCGTTCCACTGTCACAAGTCGCACCACACCATGAACGCCATGGGCCACGGCGTGCCGAGCATGATCGGCGTCGACCAGCGCGGCATCGCCGAGAAGATCAGCAAGCTGATCCCCGACTACATGGTGATGGGCGAGCGCGGCATGCACGACATGGCGGAGATGGAGATGCCGCTGCCCGATAACACCCTGCCGATGATGACCGGCCATGGCCCCTTCGGCCCGATCGGCATGGGCGGCATGTTCACGACGGTGAAAATCCGCAAGGGCCTGGCCCGCGACGACTACAAGGATCCCGGCCCCTACCCCCAGCCCAAGGGCACCCGCGCCTGGGAGTGGCAGGGCGAGCCCCTGCCGGAGCCCGAGCGCGCAGCCAGTGCCCCCAGCGGCCCCACCGTGACGGTGCGAAAGCCCGTGCACCATAACCATTCCTGATCCGATCACAAGGAGACGCATCATGCAAGGCAAAACCATCCTGATGACCGCCATCCTGGCCCTCGGCCTCCACGCCCAGGCCGCACCGCACAGCCATGCGGACCACGACCACGCCACCCCGGAGGGGATGGCCCAGCACATGGAGATGGTGCAGAACGAGGCCATGCAGCAGGGCATGGCCGACGGGGAGGTGCGCAAGGTGGACAAGGCCGCCGGCAAGATCACCCTCAAGCACGGCCCCCTGCCCAACCTCGGCATGGGTGCCATGACCATGGTGTTCCGCCCGCAGGACCCGGCCCTGCTCGATCAGCTCAAGGCAGGCGACCGCATCCGCTTCCGCGCCGAGTCGATCAACGGGGTGCTGACCATCACCAAGGTGGAAAAGGCGCCCTGAGGCCTGATGCTGCGCCCACCGCATCCCGCAGGGGCTTCCGACGAAGAGGGGCCTTCGGGGAGCCAAAAGAAGGTTTTTTCCCCTCTCCCTCGGGGAGAGGGGGAAGGGGGTGAGGGAAAAATCCCCCTCAAGGCCGCCGTGATGCCAGGTTGGGCAAGGGGGTGAACCGGCCAAGGAGGGCCGGTTCAGCTTTGTCGGGGCAGGATGCCCCGTCAAAGCGGCCCCCTTGAACGGCCTGGCAGCACGGGAACCCGAAGGGCGGCCTTGCGGGGGCGCGTTCTTTTCGCCCCTTTTCTTGCGCGCACAAGAAAAGGGGCTCGCC
>JBFLVZ010000014.1:0-9641 GCA_040758295.1 Pseudomonadota bacterium | reverse complement strand
GCGGTGACCGAGATGCGGCACTACGACGAATTCGACTACGTGGTGGTGAACGACGTGTTCGACGAGGCCCTGCACGAGCTGGCCTGCATCTTCCGCGCCGAGCGCCTGCGCCTGGCCCGCGCGCAGGCTCGGCATGCAACACTGATCCAGGACCTTCTGGCCTGAGGTCGACTATTTTCTATACAATGTGCGGTTTGCACATTTGACGATCGGAGAATTCCCATGGCACGCGTGACTGTCGAAGACTGCCTGAAAGACGTCGACAACCGCTTTCAACTGGTGGTGATGGCCGCCAAGCGCGCTCGCCAGATCGAGGCCGGTGCCCAGCCGCTGGTCGATCCCGAGCGCGACAAGCCGACCGTGATCGCCCTGCGCGAGATCGCCGAGGGCAAGGTGACCCAGGCCGTTCTGGACGAGGTTCATGTCCACCAGCCGGTCCGCTCGCGCATCTCCGACTTCGAGATCCGTGACGAACTGGGCGAGTTCCGCGGCGAGGACGAGGAAGCCGCCAAGTCGCGCCCCGCGGCCAGCGAGGACTAAGTCCCGCCGTGGCCGAGGCCAGGCCGAAGTCCGCCGCATCCCCCATGCACGTCGTCGGTCAGGCGCCGGGCATGGGGGATGCCATTTTCGCCCCCCTGGAGCAGGCCCTCGGCGAATACATGGAACCCGCCTGCATCGAGCGGGTGGCGCAGGCCTATGCCTTTTCCGCGCAGGCCCACGAGGGGCAGATGCGGGTCTCCGGCGAGCCCTACATCACCCACCCGGTGGCGGTGGCGGGCATCCTTGCCGGCCTGCGGCTGGACGAGAAGACCATCATCGCGGCCCTGCTGCATGACGTGATCGAGGACACCGCGACCGCACATGACCAGATCGCCGCCGAATACGGCGACGAGGTCGCGCACCTGGTCGACGGGGTGAGCAAGCTCGATCAGATCCGCTTCAAGTCCAAGGCCGAGCAGCAGGCCGCCAACTTCCGCAAGATGATGATGGCGATGGTGGAGGACGTGCGCGTCATCCTCATCAAGCTTGCCGACCGCCTGCACAACATGCGTACCCTGGGCGTGATGCGGCCGGATAAACGCCGCCGCATCGCGCGCGAGACGCTCGAGATCTACACCCCGATCGCCCAGCGCCTCGGGCTCAACAGCCTGCGCCATGAGCTGGAGGAGCTCGGCTTCCAGGCCATGCATCCGCTGCGCTACCGCGTGCTCGAGGCGGCGGTGCGCAAGGCGCGCGGCAACCGCCGCGAGGTGATGCAGAAGATCGAGGACGCCTTCAACGCCCGCCTGGCGGAGGAGGGCATCCGCGCCGAGGTGCAGGCGCGCGAGAAGCGGCTGTACAGCATCTACCGCAAGATGGCGCAGAAGCACCTGCCGTTCGAGGAGGTGTTCGACGTGTTCGCCGTGCGCATCGTGGTGGAGAACGTCGACACCGCCTACCGAGTGCTGGGCGTGGCGCACAACCTGTACAAGCCGCTGCCGGGGCGCTTCAAGGACTACGTCGCGATCCCCAAGGCGAACGGCTACCAGTCGCTGCACACCGTGCTGTTCGGTCCGCACGGCATCCCGCTCGAGGTGCAGATCCGCACCCGCGAGATGCACCAGTTCGCCGAGAGCGGCATCGCAGCCCACTGGCTGTACAAGGCCACCGGCGACGCCAGCAGCACCACCCAGGCGCGGGCCCGCGAGTGGCTGCGCGAGCTGCTGGAGATCCAGCGCCAGGCCGGCAACCCGCAGGAGTTCCTCGAGAGCGTGAAGGTCGACCTGTTCCCGGACGAGGTCTACGTCTTCACCCCGATGGGCGAGATCATGGAACTGCCTCGCGGGGCGACCCCGGTCGACTTCGCCTACGCGGTGCACACCGGCGTGGGCAACACCTGCGTCGCGTGCAAGATCGACCGCCAATTCGCTCCGCTCTCGAGCACCCTCCACAACGGCCAGACGGTGGAGATCATCACCGCCCCCGGCGCCACCCCGAACCCGAACTGGCTCAGCTTCGTCGTCACCGCCCGGGCGCGCACCCACATCCGCGGCTTCCTCAAGGGGATGCGCGAGGAGGAGGCCGTGCAGCTGGGCCGCCGTCTGCTGGACAAGTCGCTCAACCAGTTCGGTTCGGAACTGGGCCGCATTCCGCCCGAGCGGCTCGAGGCATGCGTGGCCGAGTACCACCATGCCAGCCTCGACGAGCTGTACCGCGAGGTCGGCCTTGGCAACCGGCTGGCCTCTCTGGTGGCCCACTGGCTCACCGCGGAGGGCGAGGAGCGGGGTGGCGCGAGCCGCAACGGGGCGCATCCGCCGTTGGTGCTGAGTGGCGCCGAAGGCATGGTGGTCAGCTTCGCCAAGTGCTGCCACCCGCTGCCGGGCGACGAGGTCGTCGGCTTCGCCAGCACCGGGCGCGGCATCGTGGTCCACCGTCGCCAGTGCAAGAACACCGCCGAGCTGGCGAGCCAGCCGGAGAAGTGGCTGCCGGTGGAGTGGGCGGCCGAGGTGAGCGGCGAGTACCAGGCCGAGATCGGCATCAACGCCAAGAACCTGCGCGGCGGCCTTGCGCGCATGGCTGGCGCCATCGCCGAACTCGGGGCGGACATCGACGACGTGCGTTTCGACGACCGCGACCACAACGTCACCGTCATCACCTTCCTCGTGCGCGTGCGCGACCGCATCCACCTCGCCCACATCATGCGCCGCCTCAAGCGCGAGCCCGGCATCCTCAAGGTCTGGCGGACCTGAGCTGGGGCGCCTGCGCGAAAAACGCAATCCGGTTTATCCTCAACGGGTCATCGGATCAACAACCATGAGGAAGCCGCGATGTCCCGCATCACCATCCACACCGACCAGGCCCCGGCGGCCATCGGCACCTACTCCCAGGCCGTGCGCGTGGGAGAGACTGTCTACCTCTCCGGCCAGATCGCCCTGGACCCGGCGACCATGCAGATGGTGCAGGACAGCATCGAGGCCGAGATTCATCAGGTCTTCAAGAACCTGCGTGCGGTATGCGCTGCGGCCGGCGGCTCACTGAACGACGTGGTGAAACTCAACGTCTTCCTGACCGACCTGTCCAACTTTGCCACCGTCAACAGCATCATGGCGGAATACTTCGAGCAGCCGTACCCGGCCCGTGCCGCGGTCGGTGTGGCCAGCCTGCCGCGCGGCGCGCGGGTCGAGGCGGACGGGGTCATGGTGCTTGGTGCGCGCGAGGCGGATGTGATGCCCTGAGGGGGTGTTTACAAAACCAAGGTTTTCTGGACAGGTTTCCCCCTCTCCCTGAGGGAGAGGGGCTGGGGGTGAGGGAAAAATCCCCCCTCAAGGCCGCCGTGATGCCAGGTTGGTGTGATCTCACGGAACAGTCTGCATTGTATGTGGGATGAGCCGGGATGATGTGGGGCGTGCTGGGATGCAGATCTGGCGCGGGTTTGCGCGGGGCTCGCGTTGTCAGCGGCCTGACATCATTGGTGTTCACGCTTCGCAGGCATTAAACACCGGCTGGCGCATTTTGCGCGATAGTTTGCCCGGTCATTCAATTCGTAGGTTGCAGCATTTTCAAAGAGTACGGCGGCCGAACCAGGCCAGGCGGCCCACGATGTTGACCCTGGCATCGGGGCCGAGCACGAAGGTCTGGTAGGCGGGGTTGTCGCTCTTTATATACAGCGTGCCGTCTGGGGCGCGCTGGATCCTCTTGGCCGACAGGCCGCCATCCTGCTCGATGATGTAGATGCCGTCCGCGCGGGGCGTGGTCATCCGCAGGTCGACCAGGAGCGTGTCGCCGCTCTGGATGGTCGGCTCCATGCTGTCTCCACGGGCGCGGATCGCGGCCAGGTGCGCGGGATCAAGCCCCTCCTGCTTCAGCCAGTCACGGCGGAAGGCCAGCATGCTGATGATGTTCTCCTGGCTGTTCCATGCACCGTGGCCGCAGCTTGCCTCTACATCGTAGAAGGGGGCGGTTGCGAACTCGTCTAAAGCACGGGATGGCGCAGGCTCTTTTTCTGCTCTAAGAGCTGCGTGTAGCTGATCTACCGTAATGCCATGGTCTTTAGCGAATTCATGTTCGATGACGCCATGAGGGAGCTTTGATCTTGTTCGTGCTTCATCCTGATAGCGGATGAACTGCTCAATCAGCTGTCTGTCCTTTGCATCACCTTCATGCCCACCCCGGTACATCCGGCCTTCTCCAGTGGCCAACCACCCAACATTCACCCCAGCCTCATCAGCAATGGCAACCAGCGTGTCCAGCCTGGGGAGGCCTCCGCGCAACATATTACGCAGAGATCCCTCGTTGACGCTCGCCCGCTGCGCAAAGGATCGCACGGACTCCTCGCCGATGATGGACTGAAGGCGCTCTGCGAAGCGTCCGATTCGTTCATCAGCAATCGGACGTTCATGTCCGATTTCTTCGTCAGTGTCCGTTTCTTTGTAAGTCACTGAAACAGGGATAAATTTTGTACTCATGCGCACTCTTTGACGCAGTCGCGAATCGGACGCGTAAAACATAGCTTGCAACGGCCGGATTGCCGCGCTATCTTTTGCGCATGTCAACGACGACTGCGCAAAAAAACATGAAGCACGACTGGCACCCCGCAGACATCGGCGCCGCCCTCAAAAAGGCGGGATGGAACTGGTCAACGTTGTCCGCCCATCACGGCTATGCCGGGCGGACAACGCTCCATCGAGTGACTACATCCAAGTGGCCGAAGGGCGAGCGCCTCGTCGCCGAAGCGATTGGCGTCGCGCCCGAAGTGATCTGGCCGTCGCGCTACCAGGAACAGTTTAAGCGCCCTGTCACGCGCTGCAACGTAAACAATCGGAAGGCGGCTTGACATGCGCCGCGTCAAAGACACCCGCACGCTGGATCTGTTCGCAGTCCCGGAGCCTGCGCCTGAGCTTCCTGGAACGATGGATTTCCGCACCCAGGTTGCGCACTTGGTCAGCGAAATGCTGCGTGCCACGCCGGGTGACCGCTACGAAATTGCCGCGCGGATGAGCCGACTGACCGGCAAAGACGTGAGCAAGAACATGCTCGACGCCTATGCCTCCGACGCCCGCGAAGACCACAACCTTCCTTTCTATCTGGTACCTGCACTCGAAACGGTGTGTGAAAGCCATGCCCTGACCGCATGGCTGGCTGACCTGCGTGGAGGCCGCCTGCTGGTTGGTCGCGAGGCGCTGAATGCCGAACTCGGACGCCTGGAGCGCCAGCGCGACGAGGCCGCCAAGAAGATCAAGCAGCTCAAGGGACTGATGGGGGAGGACGACCATGGCTGAATGGTTCACCTCCGTCGAGCTTGCCGGCCTGCCTGGCGTTCCTGGCACTGACCGCCGCGTCCGCACCATGGCCGATCGGTATGGATGGCAGGCTCGCAAGCGTGTCGGAACCAAGGCGATGGAATACCACATCAGCGCATTGCCGCCGGAAACCCGCGCCGCGCTGATTGCCCGCGCCACCGCCTCCGCGCCTGCTGAAACAAGCGCCCAGCTCATCACCATGCCACACGGTCAGATCACCGACGCCCAGCGCGCCACGGCCACCGCCCGCGCCATGCTCTGCCGTGCCATCGAGCGCATGGCGGCCGAAGGTGGCCTGTCCATCACCGCCAGCGCCCGCCACCTGGCCGAGTTGCTGCGCCTGGGCCGCGCCGACATGCGCCTGATCGACGCCGCCCGCCAGGCCAATGACCGCCTGCGCGACGGCCATCTGATCGCACCGCGCACCCTGATGAACTGGATGAGCGCCTTCGCCAAGCAGGGTGAGGCCGGGCTGATCCCGGGGCGCCGCCTGAAGGACTTCGACATCCCTGCCTGGGCCGGGGCCTTCCTCAAGCACTACCAGAAGCCGACCAAGCCCTCGGTAGAGGACGCCTATCGCGCCTTCAAGGCCGGTTTGAACGGCGAGGCTCCAAGCATCCACCAGGTGCGCCGCTTCCTGGCCAAGCTGGCCCCTGAAGCCCGCGAGCAGGGCCGCATGGGGCCGCGCGAGATGAAGAACATCCGGCCCTTCAAGCGCCGCACCTTCGAGCAGCTACTGCCCAACGACATCTGGACCGCCGACGGCCACACCTTCGACGCGGAGGTGCAACACCCGCTCTATCCGGGCCGCGTGTTCAGGCCGGAGATCACCACCTACGCCGACATCCGCACCCGCCGCATCGTCGGCTGGAGCGTGGAACTGGCCGAATCCGCCCTTGCCGTGCTCGACGGCCTGCGCATGGGCATCGCCACCTGCGGCCTGCCCGCCGTGCTCTACGTCGACAACGGCCGCGGCTATGCCAACGACACCGTGCGCGGCGTGCTCGAGCGCCTGGGCGTCGACCTGCGCCACTCGCTGCCCTACAACAGCCAGGCCAAGGGCGTCATCGAACGCATCAACCAGCTCTGGGTGCGCCTGGCCAAGCAGCTGCCAAGCTACATCGGCGCCGACATGGACGCCGAGGCCAAGACCCGGGTCCACAAGATCAGCCGCAAGGAACTCGCCCTCGCCGGGCAGTCCCGCCACATCGTCAGCTGGGCGCAGTTTGTCGACCTGTGCGAGCAGATGGTCGCCGCCTACAACGCCGATCGCCACAGCACCCTGGGCATGAGCCCGCTGGACGTCTGGGGTGCCTACGAGCGCGACGGCTGGATGCCAGAGACCGTCGAGCCCGAGATGCTCGGCATCCTCCTGCGCCCGCGCCTCACCCGCACCACCCACCGCGGCGAAGTGCGCCTGTTCAACATGCGCTACTACGCGCCGGAGCTGGCCATGCTCGAGGGCGACGAGCGCGAGGTCAGCGTCGCCTACGACATCCGCGACGGCTCGCACGTCTGGATCCATGACCGCGAAGGCCGCCTGCTGGCCATCGCCGAGCGCGACGGCAACGCCGCCCCGTACATGCCGCAGAGCGTGCTCGAAGTGGCCCGCGAGAAGCGTCGCCAGGCCCAGGTCAACCGCCAGATCGACAAGATCGAACGCCTCACAGGCGCCACCGTCACCGGCCTGCAGCTGGAGCACCAGGACAGCAGCGTCCTCGAAGGCCTGTTCACCGCCCAGCCCATCCCCGAACTGACCGAGACCGAGCGTGCCAAGTCCGCCCTGCAGCTGGAGCGCCTGGTCGACGCCCAGCCCGAGGAGACGCCCAGCACCATCCGCGACCCGATGGACCTCTACCGCCTGAGCAAGCGGGATCCGGGCGCCCTGAACGACGTGCAACGCGAGTATTTGCAGCACCTGCTGCGGACCAGCGCGGCCTTCCGTCTGCGAGTGCAGATCGAGGACGGCGAGCCGGCTGAAGAAGAAACGCCCGCTTGGGGGCGGGCGCTTTGACTGACAAGGCCCCAGTCCTTGGGGCGTTCATGCACGAGGAAAAGTAACCGATGAAACACCGCTTCGCAATCACCGCCAACGTCGAGCGCTTCATGGCCGGCGTCCAGACCGTCGAGGAGCGCGGCGCGTCCGAAGCCTGCATGCTGCTGGTCACCGGCGACCCGGGCTACGGCAAGACCAGCACCGTGCAGTGGTGGGCGTCCCAGAACGGCGCCATCTACCTGCGCGCCAAGGCCAGCTACACCCCGCACTGGATCCTCTCCGAACTGGTGAAGGAGCTTGGCCACGCCCCGGCGCGCCGCTCCGAAGACCTGTTCGCCCAGGCCCTGAACGTGCTGGCCCGTGACCCGCGCCCGCTGGTCATCGACGAGACCGAGCACGCCCTGCATGACTCCCGCGTGTTGGAGTCCATCCGCGACCTCACCGACCTGACCGAGGTCACCACCGTGCTGGTCGGCATGGAGCACGTGCAGGCCCGCATCGCCCGCCACGCCCAGATCAGCAGCCGCATCGCCTCCGTGGTGCAGTTCACCGCCGCCACCCCGGCCGACGTGCGCGTCTGCTGCGACACCGTGTGCGAGGTGAAGGTGGCCGACGACCTGGTCGAAGAGATCACCCGCCAGGCGGGCGGCCGCCTGCGCGAGGTCATGAACGCCATCGCCGAGGTGGAACGCATCGCCAAGGCGAACGGCGCGGCCGGCATCGACCTCAGGACGGTCGGCCGGCAGCGCCTGGTCCACGACTGGCAACGCCGCGCCACCGTGCGCGCCAAGGTGTGACCATGGCCCCACGCATCGCCACCCGCCTGCTGGCCGTCATGGGCCAGATGATCGAATCCGGCGAGGACTGCGCCACCGTCGCGCGCCTGGCCGAACTGACCGGGCTCACCGGCGCGCAGGTCTCCGACGCCTGCCAGGTGCTACGCCGCAACGGTCTCGCCCGCCACGTGCGCCACCAGTGCTACACCCTGACCGAAGCGGGCCTCAAGGCCGCGCGGGAACAGGCCGTCATCTTCCGCGGCCCGCGTACCGCCATCGGCCCCACCCGGCCGCGCCGCGACAGCCTGATCCAGCGCACCTGGCGCGCCATGCGCATCATGCGCAAGTTCGACCTCGCCCAGCTGACCGTCATGGCCAGCCGGGACGAACGGCAGGCCCGCCAGGACATCACCAAATACGCCCACGCCCTGGTGCAGACAGGCTACCTCGCCCTCATCAAGGCCCAGGGCTCCACCCGCGGCCGCCAAGGCGCCAGCCAGCGCTACCTGCTGCTGCGCGACACCGGCCCCCACGCCCCGCGCTGGCGCAAGCCGCAGCGCGAGGTATTCGACCCGAACACCGGCGAAACCTGGGCGATTCCGGCCAAGGAGGTGGCGGCATGACCACCTGGATCGACCTGCTCCGCGAAGCCTGCGCCGCCAGCAGCCAGAAGGCCGTCGCCGGCCGCATCGGCTACAGCCCGGCCACCCTCAGCCAGGTGCTCTCCGGCACCTACAAGGGCGACCTGAACCGCGTTCAAGCCGCCGTTGAAGGCGCCTTGCTGCAGCACACCGTTGACTGCCCGGCAACCGGCATGCCCATGGAGCGCCAGACCTGCATCAAGCACCAGCGCACCGACCTGATCCCCACCAACCCCCTGCGCGTGCGTATCTGGCGCGCCTGCCGCACCTGCCCGCACAACATGCACCAGAACACCGAGGAGTGAGCCATGCATCCGAACCCCATCGCCCACCGCACCACCCGCCCCGTCACCGTCGTCCGCCGCCCGGTCGGCAACGAGGAAGTGAGCCGCCGCCTGCGCTGCCTGCGCGAGGCCATCGGCCTGTTGAACGAGCTGAACCTGATCGTGCTGGAGGTCGACGCTAATCGCCCCATGCCCGTGATCCTCATCCAGGTCAGCCCGCGCAACAAGCAGCTCGGCCAAGCCTATGCCTACGCCTACACCGGCGGCGCGCACGGCCGCGTCCGCCGCATGCAGGTGCAGAAGCACGGCTGCCGGATCGAGTGGGACGTGCAGGGGCATTGAGATGAAGAGCGTACGAGTGGAGTTCAGCGTGCAGGTGCCAGACAAGGTCACGGATGACCAGATCGAAGAATGGGTCGAGTTCGAGCTTGGAGTGCTGGGCGGCATGAGTGGGGATAACCCGCTATCCGACAGAGACCTGGAAGCGGAAAGCGGATCGGTCCGGATCTACTGATGCGAAACAGGGCGGCGTGCCTCCACGCATGTCTCCGCCGCCCTGTCGTCCGGATGTGGTGATCCGGGCCTGATGAGCAGCCACCCACGCAGGAGAGCCATGTTGTACTCGCAAGCATCCACCCCACCGGCGCCGGAGCCCACTGGCTACC
>JBFLVZ010000013.1:0-3216 GCA_040758295.1 Pseudomonadota bacterium | reverse complement strand
CCTGTCTCAAAGCGGCTTTGAACAACCGTTGAAGTGGTTTTTCGCCCGCTTTGAAGCTTGTTTCTTCGAACATGCACCCGTGCAAGCGGGCGAGTTACTTTTCTTGCTCGTGCAAGAAAAGTAACCAAAAGAACACGCCCCCGAGGGGCCGGCCCTTCGGGCAAACCCTGGACTGACCCGCTCCAGCCGGGCCGCCCCGACGTGACCTCCTGTCACGGCGGGGCTGAATGGGCCATCCTTGGCCCATTCACCCGACTTCCACGGGCCTGTCCAGGGCGGCCCCAAGGGGGAGTTCCCCCTTCGCCCACCCTTGTCCAGAAAACCTTCGTTTGATGAACGCAGAGCCCCTGCGATCTCAGGCGCACATCGTGTCCATCGCCCCGCAGGTGGAGCAGGAACCGCCATCGTGGTGGGCCTCGATGCCCTTCAGGCCGAGGCGCCTGAACAGCACCGCGTCATGGTCCTCGTCCGGGTTGTCGGTCGTCAGCAGCTTGCCGCCGAAGAAGATCGAGTTGGCGCCGGCGTGGAGGCACAGTGCCTGCAGCTCGTCGCTCATTTCCGTGCGGCCGGCGGACAGGCGCACGAAGGACTGCGGCATGAGGATGCGGGCGACGGCCACGGTACGCACGAACTCGAACGGGTCGAGCTTCGCGGTGCCGTGCAGCGGGGTGCCCTCGACCTGCACCAGGTTGTTGATGGGCACCGACTCCGGATGCTTCGGCATGTTGGCCAGCTTCTGCAGCAGGCCGGCGCGATCGCGGCGCGATTCGCCCATGCCGACGATGCCGCCGGAGCACACGTTCAGGCCGGCCTCGCGCACGTGCTTGAGGGTGTCCAGGCGGTCATCGTAGGTGCGGGTGCTGATGATGGCGCCGTAGAACTCGGGCGAGGTGTCGAGGTTGTGGTTGTAGTAGTCCAGCCCGGCCTGCTTCAGGCGCTGGGCCTGCTCGGCCTTGAGCATGCCGAGGGTGACGCAGGTCTCCATGCCGAGGTCCTTGACCGCGCGCACCATCGCCTCGACCGTTTCCAGGTTCCTGTCGGTCGGGTTGCGCCAGGCCGCGCCCATGCAGAAGCGGGTGGCGCCCTTGGCGCGGGCGGTCTTGGCGGCTTCGACCACCTCGTCCAGCGGCAGCAGGCGCTCCTTCTCGAGGCCGGTGTCGTACTTGGAGCTTTGCGGACAGTAGGAGCAGTCCTCCGGGCAGGCGCCGGTCTTGATCGAGAGCAGGGTGCTCACCTGCACCGTGTTCGGGTCGAAGTGCTCGCGGTGGACGGTCTGCGCGCGGAACAGCAGGTCGTTGAACGGCAAATCGAACAGGGCGAGGATCTCCTCGCGGCTCCAGTCGTGGCGGATGGCGCTCATCGGATCAGTGCTCCTCGGTGCGGGCGGGGACCTGCAGCGGCTGCCAGTCGTCGCGCTGGATCTTGCGCAGGTCCATGATCGACCAGGGGATCAGGATGGCGGCGGCCACAGCCCAGAAGGCCTGGTAGTAGCGGATGTCCGCCGGGAAGAATGCGCCGATCACCACCAGGCTGCCGGTGATGGCGTAAAAGCGGTAGGCCGCCCACTGGGTGTAGTGGCCGACCTTTGGATTGGGGTGGTGCTTGTTCAGCGCGTACAGCAGCATCGAACCGCCAAACCACAGGATGATCGGGATGATGGCGCCGGCGGTGGCGAAGATCATGGTCTTGCCGGATGCGCTGCCTGCGAGCAGCAAGGGGATACCGGCCAGGATGATGACGATCAGGTTGCCGTAGTTGAACCAGGAGGCCGCCCGGCGCTGGTTGGCCGCGGGGAGGATCTCGCCTGCGGTGGTATCGTAGGAATGTTGTTCGTGCATGGGAGGCCCCCGCGATGCGCATGGAATGGAACAGGGCGCTCGGCAGTATAACGGATTGGCTCCTGCCCCGCCGCTGCCTGCTGTGCGACGCCCCGGCGGGGCCGGATCACCTGTGTCCGGCCTGCGCCGCCGAGCTGCCGCGGGTGCCGCTGGCCTGCCCGCGTTGCGCCATGCCGGTGGTCACGCCCGGCTTGTGCTCGGCCTGCCAGCGCCAGGCGCCGCCCTTTGATGCCGCCCTCGCCCCGCTGGTCTATGCCGGCGCGGCGCGCCACCTGCTCACCGCGTTCAAGTTCCATGGCCGTCTCAGCCATGGCGTTCCGCTTGCCTGGCATCTGCTGGCGTCCGTGCGGGAGCGAGGGGGCGGGATGCCGGAGGCGCTGCTGCCTGTCCCGGTGCACCCGGGGCGCCTGCGCGAACGCGGCTACAACCAGTCGCTGGAGCTGGCCCGGCCCCTCGCCCGTGCACTGGACCTGCCTCTGTTGCCCCACGCCCTGGCGCGCGTGCGCTCGGCGCCGCCCCAGATGACCCTGCCGGAGCTCGCGCGCGCGGCCAATGTGCGCGGGGCCTTCGCCGTGGTGGGGGCCCTGCCCGGCCATGTGGCTCTGGTCGATGACGTGCTCACCACTGGGGCTACGGCGGCTGAGCTCGCGCGTCTGCTCAGGCGTCGGGGGTGCGGGCGGGTCGAGGTCTGGTGTGCTTGTCGCTCGGTGTGACCGCACGCCTGGGCAGGTAAAGCTCGACGCGCAGCCCCCCAAGGTCGGGGCTGCGGTCGAAATGCAGCGTGCCGCCGTGGGCGGCGATGATCTGACGCACGATGGACAGTCCCAAGCCGTGCCCGGGACGGCTTTCGTCGAGGCGCTGGCCGCGCGTGGCGTCATGATTCAGGCGTTCGGTATCCGTGCCGGGACCGTCGTCCTCGACCAGGGCCTGCAGGCCGCTGTCGGTAGGGTGCAGGGTGAGTCGCACCTGGCTGTGCGCCCACTTGCCGGCATTGTCGAGCAGGTTGCCGAACAGCTCGAGCAGATCCTCGCGGTCCATGCGCAGCATCAGGCTGTCCGGCGCCTGCATCCCGAAGCCCAGCCCGCGATCCCGATGGATCAGGCGCATGGTCTGCAGCAACTCGTTCAAGGCAGGCACAGCATCCAGCGGCGCCAGCCCCACTGCCTCGCCATGGCTCCAGCGCGCATGGCGCAGTTCGCGCTGGATGATCTCTTCGATGCGCTCCAGGGCTCCCGCGGCCGGCGGGGATAATGGCGTGCCGAGGCTCTGGCGCAGCGCGGCAAGCGGGGTCTTGAGGGCGTGGGCCAGGTCTGCCAGCGCGTTCCGCGAACGCTCGAGCCGGCGCGCCTGCCGCTCGAGCAGGCGGTTGAGCGCACCG
>JBFLVZ010000012.1:13033-51465 GCA_040758295.1 Pseudomonadota bacterium | reverse complement strand
CCAGATGTTGTGCCAGCCAGGCGCGCAGGTCGGCCATCTCCTCGCTGCTGACGCTGTGGGCCATGGGGTAGGTCCTGAAGACGAGATCGCGGCAGCCGAGTTCCCGCAGGGCATCGCGCGCCCGCTCCGCCGAGGCGAGCGGCACGATGTCATCCCGCGTGCCGTGGCCCATGAAGATGGGGGTATCCAGCGCCGCCTGGCTGCATTCGGCGGGCAGCGCCTGGCGCAGGGGCAGCCAGGTGGACAGGGCCAGCACCCCGCCCAGGCGCTCGGGATGACGCAGCGCCGCGTGCAGCGCCACCACCCCGCCCTGCGAGAAGCCGCCGATGAAGATGCGCGCGGCCGGCACGCCTGCCGCGCGCTCGGCCTCGATCAGTTGCCGGGCCTGCGCTGCGGCCTGGCGGATGCCCGCTGCATCGACGGGGGCGTCCGGCGTGAGGCCCAGGATGTCGAACCAGGCACGCATGACATAGCCGCCGTTGATCGTCACCGGACGCGGCGCGGCGTCCGGGCAGAGCAGCCGCCCGGGCCAAGGCAGGGCCTCGGCCAGTCCCCGCATGTCGGCGCCATCGGAGCCGAGGCCGTGGAGCAGGATCAGACTGAGGGGCGGCAGGGCACGTTCGACGATGAGCGTATCGGGCATGTGGCAAGGTTCGCGTGGAGAGGACGCCTAGGATAGCGCGGGCACAAAAAAAGCGGCCCCCTAGGGGCCGCTCTTGTCGAAGGGCCGGATCGCTCGCGATCCGGCTGCTTGCCGCGGATTAAACGGCAGCTTCTTCGGAGTCAGACTCGCCGGTGTTGTCCTTCCAGGACACCTTGATCTTGTCGCCTGCCTTGGCCGGGGCCTTGAAGGACAGGAACGGGTTCTTGGACACGGCGGCGGACATGTTGCCAGCCAGAACCACCTTGCCATTCACCTCAGCGGTCACTTCGGTGATGAACTTCGGGGTGATGTCTGCACCGGTGGTCTTGTCCTTGCGGTTGCCCGGCTCCATCGGGTGGGTGATCAGGCACTTGACTTCAGCCATGTCGCCAGCGACGGAGGCACGGATTTTGATGCTACCAGCCATTGAAATATCTCCTGGTGAATCAGTTCAAAGGGTATGAAGGTCAGGGGAGGGGGCGATTAGCCGCCGCAACCACCGATGGTGACCTTGACCTCTTTCTTGGCCTGCATCAGCTTGCCGCCGGCCTTGACCACGCCGATGACGTTGGAGGTCTTGCCCATCTTGATGCGGGTGGACAGGTAGGCCGCAGCGCCGGTCAGGTCGTAGTTGCAGACCAGCGGCATTTCGTTGCCTTCCACCAGGATGGCGATGGCTTCGGCAGCGCCCTTGCCTTCAACGGTGACCGGTACGACAGCGCCGTTCTCGGCGATGTCCGGGGCCTTGACGGTGACGTCGGCGCTGTCAGCGGCGGAACCGGCACCCATGGCGCCCTGGAGGGCGTCACCCACGCTCTTGGCCTTGTAGGCCGCTTCCGGCCAGGCAGCGAAGACGGCACGCGGGGTCAGCAGGCCTGCGCCTACAGCAACGCCCACGGCGCTGGCAGCCAGGCTGCCCTTCAGGAATACACGACGGTTGCTCTGCATGGTGTTCTCCTCATGTTTGAGTTGTGTGTCTAACACGCCAGACATATCTGCATGGTATGTGCCAACTTTATCCAGGCCGGCATCAACTCCCCGCATGCGCCTCGGCGCCAGCGTCTCGAACCACGCGCAAGCCTCTGAAAACAAAGGCAACTTGACCACAACCATGCCACCCCGGGCGGACGATGCCTAGAGGGCTGGAGCTGTGAATGAGGGAAAAGCCAAAACACACACCATTCGCGCGTCAATTGCATAAGGCAACGACCAGTCGTTGCATATTGCAATCACCCCTCACCGAAGGTTTGCAATTTGCGCCATAGAGTGGACTTATTGATCCCCAAGGCGCGCGCCGTCTGCTCGCGGTTACCGTCCAGGCGGCGCAGGGTCTTGAGGATGTAACGCCGCTCCAGCTCCTCCAGCGTGGGGTGGTCGGCATCGATGGGCATCTCTTCGGGGGGCTCTGCGCCCCTGGCTCCGGCCAAGGCATCGGGAGTGGCGTGGACGCGCTGCGCGGCAAGGCTTGCCGCGGCGGGCCTTGGGGTGGATTCCGCCAGCGGACGCAGGGCCGCGCCCCCCGGCATCCTGTCGATGTGCAGCACGGGCTGCTCGGCCAGCGCGACATGACGCTCGATCAGGTTCTTCAGCTCGCGCACGTTGCCAGGCCAGTCGTAGGCCATGAGCAGGGCCATGCTGGCCTCGTCGAAGCCGTCCACGTCGCGGTGATAGCGCTCGGCGAACTCGCGCACGAAATGACGGACGAGGTCGGGGATGTCCTCGCGCCGCTCCCGCAGCGGCGGCATGCGCAGTTTGACCACGTTCAGGCGGTGGTAGAGGTCGTGGCGGAACTGGCCCTCCTCCACCATCTGCGCCAGGTCGCGGTTGCTGGCGACGACGAAGCGCACATCGATGTCGATCGGCTGCACACCGCCCACACGGGTGACCTGCTGCTCCTGCACCACGCGCAGGAGCTTGGTCTGCATGGCGTCCGAGATGTTGCCGATCTCATCCAAAAACAGGGTGCCGCCGGAGGCCATCTCCAGCAGGCCGCGCTTGGTCTGGTGGGCGCCGGTGAAGGCCCCCTTCTCGTGGCCGAACAGCTCGCTCTCGAGCAGGCTGCCGGTGATCGCGCCGCAGTCGATCACTACGTAAGGCTTGTCGGCAAAGTCCGACAGCTCATGCACCGCCCGCGCGGCCAGCTCCTTGCCGGTGCCGGACTCGCCTTCGATCATCACGTTCACGCGCACGTCGTGGATCTTTTCGATCACTTTGTATACGGCGCGAATGGCTGCCGAGTCGCCCAGCATTCCGCCGTAGCGCCGCGCCGGCCCGCTCTTGCGCGGGCTGCGCTCGAGCTGCTCGCGCGTCAGCTCGAGCAGCTCGTCCATCTCGAACGGCTTCTTGATGAAGTCGGTCGCGCCGAGGCGCAGTGCCTCGATCGCATCGTCCATGGTCGAGTAGCCGGTGATCAGGATGAACGGCAGGCGGGGGTGGCGCGCGCGCACCGCCTGCAACAGTTCGATGCCGTTCATGCCGGGCATCTTCAGGTCAGAGATAACGAGCGCTGGCGCGGGGTCCTGGCCGAGCCGTGCCAGCGCCTGCCGCGGATCGCGGAACACCTCCACGGCAAAGGGTTCGCGTCGGGCGAAGCGGGCGAATAGCTCACCGGAACGCGGGTCGTCGTCGACGAACAGGACAGTGGACTTGGCGCTGGTCATGGGGCTGAGCCTTCGGGCGGGGCGAAACGCGGCGAGGCGGGGGTCAGCGGGACCTCGAAGCAGGCCTCGACGCCACCGCCATCCTCGCGGTTACGGATGGAGAGGGTGCCACCATGGTACTGGACGATGCCGAGGCTGATGGACAGGCCGAGGCCGGTCCCCTCGCCCACCCCCTTGGTGGTGAAGAACGGGTCGAAGATGCGCGCCAGCACCTCCGGCGGCATACCCGGCCCGCCATCGCGCACGCAGACGCGCAGCCGGCCGCCCTCGCAGGCACCGCTCACCTGGATGCGGCCGCCCGGCGGGGTGGCGTGCAGGGCGTTCTGCAGCAGGTTGAGCAGCACCTGCTGGAGCTGGTCGGCGTCGGCCTCGGCGGTGCAGGCCGGGTCGCAGGAGGTGAGATCGAAATGCACGTCCGCCGCCATCGCCTCCGGCTCCAGACGCTCCACCGTCTCGCGCAGCCAGGGGCAGACGCGGAACACGCGGTGCTCGGGCGGCAGCTGGCGGGCGAAGTTCATCACCCCGCGCACGATGCGGCTGGCGCGCTGCGCCTCCTCGCGCAGGTCGTGCACGTCCTCGCGCAAGTCCTGCGCCGACCGCGGCAGGCCGCGCTCGATCAGGGTGGCCAGCGAGAGGATGTTGTTGAGCGGGTTGTTGATCTCGTGGCCGATGCCGGCCGCCATCTGGCCGATGCTGGCCAGCTTGGCCTGCTGCATCGCCCGCCGTTCGGCCTCGGCCCGCTCGGCCTCGGCGGCCCGCAGGCGATCCGCCATGGCATTGAAATCGGCCTCCAGTTCACGAATCTCCTGGGTTTGGCTTTGCACCGCGACCCGCCGGGCAGGATTGCTGGCGAAGTCGCGCAGCGCCTCGCGCAGGCGCAGGATCGGGCCGGCGATGTGACGGGCGCCCAGTACCGCGAGCAGGGCCGAGGCGATAAAGGCGAGCAGGAACAGCAGCCACAGCGCCTGGCGCAGGCCGGCATAGGGCGCATGCAGGGTGTTGCCGGGCACTGCGAAGGCCAGCACCCAGCCGGTCAGCTGGTTGGGATAGGGGTGGTACTCCTGATAGTAGATGCGCCACCGGCCGTCGCGCGTGGTGAACACGCCAAAGGGGCGCTGCTGGATGTGCTCCCACAGCTCGGCCTGATCCAGGCTCTGCAGCCGCACCTCGTGCGGTTTGGGCGTGCTGAAGCGGGTCTCCAGCCGGTCGTGGTAGAGCAGAAGGCCGTTGCGCCGGGCGTTGTCCATGTTGCGCTCGACGATCAGCAGCTCAGCCCCCGGCGGACGCGGCACCAGGCGCAGGATGCGGTCGAGGTACTCCCCGAAGGTGTTCACCGCCAGCACCGCCGCCGGCCGGGGGCCCTCCCCGAGCGGCACCAGGGCGGTGAGCATGGTCAGGGTCTGGCCGGTGAGCAGGTCCCAGCGGCTCTGCGGCAGTTGCATGAAGCTGATCTCCCCCACCGGGAGCTGACGCAGGCTGCGGGTGAAGGTGCTGTCCATCAGCTCCTCCTCGGCATATTCCACGCTGCCGAGACTAGGATAGATGGCCCCGGATGCGCGCCCGCCGGTCACCTTGATCAGGGTATTGCCCTGGCCGTCCAGCACCCGCAGGCTGCCCAGGCCCGGCACCGTGCGCTGCAGGGTGAGCAGAAACTGGGTGAGCTGGTTGCGCAACGGCAGGAAGTCCGGATGGCGCGCCCCCTCGTTGGCGGCCCGCGCCACCGGCAGGAAGTCCTGCATCGCACCGGACTGGGCGATGCCGCGGATCACCTCACGCTCGTAGGCGAGGTGGTTGTCGATCTCGGTGCCGAGCGCATTGAGGCGGCCGTTGACGTCGCGGTCGACCTCGTCGAGGTAGCGCTGCTCGCTCACTGCCAGCAAGACGAGCGTCAGCCCCAGCAACGGCAGGCCGGTGGCAAACAGGGTCCAGAGGAAAATGGTGCTGCGAAGGCGCATGAACGGACACTAGCGCAACCGGGACCGCGCGCAAAGCCGGACCGATTTGTCGGCCCCCCAACGGCCGATCTCGAGGGCCGTACCCCGCAGGGGCTTCCGGCATGGATACCGGATGGGTCTTCGGTACGGAATCAACACATCTCACGTTGACAGCATCATGCCCATGCACTACTTAGAAAAGGCTGGGATTTTGTTGTCGCGGCCCCCCCGCCGCCTCCAGACGACTCCGAATGTCCCGGCGGAGGATGTAAGGATGGCATCAAAGCGGCGGCTGCGCCGTTACCGGCGCGCGCTCGACCTGGCCCCCTGGGCCGCGCTGGCGCTCGGCGCCCTGCTGTCCGTGGGCGGATTCCTGTTCACTCTCCATGGCGCGAACCAAGCGGAGCAGGTGCGGCAGGAGGCCGACTTCCTGCGCGACGCCTCCGACGAGGTCGAGGTGCTGCGCCGCGAGCTCGAGCACAGCATCCATACCCTGCACGCCCTGCGCGCCCTGTTCGCCGCATCCGACACGGTCACCGAGGATGAGTTCCTCACCTTCGCCGCGATCATCCAGGACCGCCACCCCGGCCTGCACGCCCAGTTCTGGGTGCCTAGGGTGGAGGATGACTCCGGCGAGCACTACCCGGTGCATTTCGCCATGGTCCGCGGTGATGCGACGCGGGAGGCCCACCGGCTGGACATGGCGGACAAGCCGGAGATCCTCGCCCGGCTGGAGGACGCCCGCGACAGCGGCCAGCTCGTCCTGCACCACGGCCCGCTCCTCTGCCGGAAGGAGGAAAGCCGGCGGATGCTGCTGCTGATCCTGCCGACCTATGCGGGGAACACCCCACCCACGACCGTGGATGAGCGACGCGCCCGACTCGAAGGATTCCTCATCCAGGGCATCCTGCTGGAACCATTCGTGGAAGAGGCCCTGGGCAGGCTGGACAACCGCGGCATCAACCTGTGGCTGGGGCTGACCAGTGAAGAGTCCGCGACGAAGGCGCTGATCTATCACCACTCCCACCTCGCCGCGCCGCGGCCGGCGGGCGAGGTACCGCCCGCCCCGTTAACCGGCACGTTCCTGCGCGAGACCCTCGACCTCGGCCAGCAGCAGGTCGCCATCATCGCCGCCCCGGCGGCCGGCTTCTACCAGCCCGCGCCCCACCCCTGGACATGGCTGGTACTGCTCGGCGGCCTCGCCATCACCCTGCTCACGACCCTGTTCCTGGGTGCGACCCGGCGCCACCTGCTGGAACTGACCCAGGTCAGCCGCGCCCTGCACGTCATCAGCACCAGCAACCGCACCCTGCTGCGCGCCGACCGGGAAGAGGAACTGCTGCAGAAGGTGTGCAACGACGCCGTGGCCCATGGCTACCGGCTGGCCTGGGTGGGATTCGCCGAACACGACGAGAACCACAGCGTGCGGGTCATGGCCAAGGCCGGCTTCGACGATGGCTATACCGCGCAGCTGAACCTGACCTGGGCCGAGGGGCCGCGCGGAAACGGCCCGGCAGGTGCCGCCATCCGCACCGGCCGGACGGTCATCGTCGGCGACATACAGAAAGCCCCAGACTTCTGCCCCTGGCGCGAGGGCGCCATCCAGCGCGGCTACCGCGCGGTGATCGGCCTGCCACTGATGGCGGATGGCCAGGCCTTCGGCGTGCTGGCCATCTATGCCGCCGAACCCAATGCGTTCACCCCGGACGAGGTGAACGTGCTGCAGGAGCTGGCCGACGACCTCGCCTACGGCATCGTCGCCCTGCGGCTGCGCCAGGCGCATGTGGCGAGCGAAGAACGGCTCAGCTACCTGGCCTACCACGACCCGCTCACTGACCTGCCCAACCGCACGCGCTTCACCGACGAGGTGGGGCGCGCGCTCGAACACGCGCGCCGTCACCAGGGCTCGCTCGCCGTGCTGTTCATCGACCTCGACGACTTCAAGCTGATCAACGACACCCAGGGTCATGGCGCGGGCGACGCCCTGCTGCGCCTGGTCGCCGCGCGCCTGAAGTCTGCCCTGCGCTCCGAGGACCTGCTCGCCCGCCAGGGGGGCGACGAATTCCTGGTGCTTGTGACCGGCAGGGATCAATCCTCCCGCCAGGAGGACGCCATCGTCGACCTGGCCACGGCGGTGGCGAGGAAACTTCTGCAGACCCTGCAGCAGCCCTTCCACATGGGGGAGATGGAGTTCTACCTGCGCGCCAGCATCGGCATCAGCGTGTTCCCGGACCATGCCGACAGCGTCGAGACCCTGCTGCAATTCGCCGATGCCGCCATGTACCGCGCCAAGGCCCTCGGCACGGGTGGCTACCATTTCTACTCGACCGACCTCTCCGAGCGCCAGCAGCAGCGGCTCAAGCTGGAGCGGCGCCTGCACAAGGCGCTGGAACGCAACGAGTTCCGGCTCCATTACCAGCCCCTGGTCGACCTCGCCAGCGGACGGATGATCGGGGTCGAGGCCCTCATCCGCTGGCAGGACCCGGTCGACGGGCTGATCGCCCCGGCGGCCTTCCTGGAGGCGGCCGAGGCCTCCGGCATGATCAACCCGATCGGGGAGTGGGTGCTCGGCGAGGCCTGCCGTCAGCTCGCCGACTGGCGCGCGCGCGGCATCCCCCTGAAGGTCGCCACCAACCTGTCGGTGCGCCAGTTTCTGCACGTCGACATGACCGCACTGGTGACCCGCGTGGCCCGCGATGCAGGCATTCCGTTCGGCGAGCTCGAGCTTGAGGTCACGGAAAGCGCCATGATGCTCGAGCAGGGCGAACTGGAACGGCAGGTGCGTGCGCTGGCCGAGGCGGGTTTCAGCATCTCGCTCGACGACTTCGGCACCGGCTATTCCTCGCTCAGCCGCCTCGCGGAACTGCCCATCCACGTGCTCAAGATCGACAAGTCCTTCATCGACGGGATGCTGACTGACCCACAGCGCTGGGCCATCGTCGACACCGTGGTCCGCTTCGCCCGGCATCTCGGCATCCAGGCCCTCGCCGAAGGCATCGAGACCGCCGAGCAATGGGCGGAACTGCGCCGGATGGGTTGCCACGCTGGCCAGGGCTACCACTTCTGCCGCCCCTGTCCGGCCAGCGACATCGAGGCCGCCTACCGCGCCCCGCCATGGGGCATGCCACCGCCAGCCAACCCGCCGCCCTGGATGGAGACATGAAACCCCGCGTCGCCCTGCTCCTGCTCCTCCTCAGCCTGCCCGCCGCCGGACAGGAGAGGGACGCGGCCGAGGACGAATTGGACCGCATCGAGCGCCAGCTGGAGCAGGCACGCCAGGTCAACGAGGGGGCGTTCCGCCTCGTCCCGCCCCCCGACCGGCCGGTGCACGAGCACCACAACGTGGTGCACCTCGCGCCGTCCTCACTCGCCACCGGCATGGCGGTCATGGAGCAATGCCACATCAACCTCGACCCGGTGCCCAGCACGCAGATCGTCTACAACCCCGGCACCCTGCGCAGCGTGCGCATCGTCGCCCGCAGCCGCATTGGCCGCGCCTGGGTGGAGGGGCACCGGGTCGAGCTGCGCGACGTGGAGCGCGGGGCGCGGATCTGCCTTGTGGCCGAAACACGCATCGTCGAGCCCGGGCCGGAGGGCAGCCACGTGCTGCGCAACGGGCCGTTCATGCGCCGCTTCCTCGACGGCTACTACCCGATGCGGGTGACGATGCGGGTGGACATGCCCGGCCACAGGCTCGAGCTGCTCGGCACGGAGCCGGGACCGGAGACGGGCTTCCGGGCGGAGGAGCGGGACGGCGCGCTGGCCTGGGACGTGTGGTTCGAGGGCGAGCTGCGCACCGCCGTCCGCTTCAGGGTGCGCTGAACCGCTCCGCCCACCACAACCGCGCGCGCAGCCCCCAGAGCGTGGTGTAGCCGGTCTCGACGAAGCGGATGCGGCCCGCCCCATCGACCACCAGGTGCAGCGGCACCCCCTTCACCCCAAGCCCGGCGACCAGGCGTCCGTCCGGGTCGTTCACCACGGGCAGCTCCACCCCCTCCCCGGCGAGGAAGGCGCGCACCGCCCCATCATCCCCCGACCTCCAGGCGATGCTGACCATGGGCACGTCACGCGCCAGCCCCGCCATGCCGGAAAGCTCCATGCGACAGACCGGGCACCAGCTGCCCCAGACATGCACGACGAAGCCCCGCCCGGACAAGTCCGCCGTATCGACCGCTTGCCCCGCCAGGGTCTGACCGGTCAGGCGGGGCAGCGTCTCGCTCGTCATCTCGGGCGCGTGCCAGGCGCGCAGGGCAAGGATGACGGCAAGCAGCACGAAGGCCTCCAGCGACCAGCGCAGCAGCCGTGAGCGGAGAGGGCGTTTTTCTTGCGACATATCGAGCTATGATGCGGCAATGAGCCGCGTCAAGCCATCCATCCTCGCCGTCACCCCCCTCGCCCGGACCCGCATCTTCGAGGTCGAGGAGGTGCACCTGCGCTTTTCCAACGGGGTCGAGACCCGTTACGAGCGCCTAGTGGGCAGCCCGAACGGCGCGGTGCTGACCGTGGCACTCAACGCCGCCGGCGAGGTGCTGCTGATCCGCGAATACGCCGTCGGTCTGCACCGCTACGAACTCGGCCTGCCGAAGGGCCGGATCGAGGGCGGTGAATCACCGCTTGCGGCCGGGGTACGGGAACTGCGCGAGGAAACCGGTTTCGGCGCTCACCGCGCCGAGCTTTTGGGCGAGCTGACCCTCGCCCCCGGCTACAGCACCCAGCGCACCTTTGTGGTGCTCGCACGCGACCTGCACCACGCACCCTTGCCGGGCGACGAACCGGAGCCGATCGAGGTCGTCCCCTGGCCGCTCGAACGGCTCGGGGAGCTGATCGGCCTGCCCGAGTGCAGCGAGGCCCGCACCCTGGCCGCGCTGTTCATGACCCGCGAGCGCCTCGCCAGCGAGGGCCGGGGATGAGTCGAGCACCTCTCCCCGAAGGGGCCTCGGGCAGGACGCCCGAGGGAGGCGAGGGCCGGATGAAGATCGACGACGCGCTGCTCGAGGCCGTGCGCCGGCTGGCCTTGGAGGCCGGCGAGGCCATCATGCGCATCTATGCCGGGGAGTTCGATATTGTCGCCAAGAGCGACCATACCCCGGTCACCGCGGCGGATCTCGCCGCCCACCGCCTGATCGAGGCCCGCCTGCGCGAACTCGCCCCCGGGCTGCCGGTGCTGTCCGAGGAGGGGGCGGACATCCCCTATGCCACCCGCCGGCAGTGGCCGCAGTACTGGCTGGTCGACCCGCTCGACGGCACCCGCGAGTTCATCAAGCGCAACGGCGAGTTCACCGTCAACATCGCCCTGATCGACGGCCAGGAGGCGGTGCTCGGCGTGGTTCACGCGCCTGCCCTCGGCGTCACCTATGGCGCCCGGCGCGGCGGCGGGGCGTGGAAGTGGGTGGACTCCCAACCGCTGCGCATCCACGCCCGCCCCCGGGCGGCCACCCCGCCCTGCGTGGCCGCCAGCCGCTCGCACGGCAGCAGCCGCATCCAGGCCTACCTCGACGCCCTCGGCGAGCACACCCGGCTGTCCATGGGCAGTGCGCTCAAATCCTGCCTGGTGGCGGAAGGCACCGCGGACCTCTATCCCCGCCTCGGCCCCACCTCCGAATGGGACACCGCCGCCGCCCAGTGCATCGTCGAGGAGGCGGGCGGCTTTGTCACCGACACCGCCATGCGCCGCCTGCGCTACAACAGCAAGGAATCGCTGCTCAACCCGGAGTTCTTCGTGTTCGGCGACGCGGGCATCGACTGGTCGTCCTTTTTGCCCGAACCCTGAGAAGATGCTAAAAAGGCCAGACGCAACAAACACCTAGGGAGGGGTTGCTGCGATGGCGCGCGAAGAACCGGGCTTACCTTCGCTCCATGTGCTGCTGGAGCAGATGGCCGATGCCACCTACCTGCTCGACCCCGAGACCTCGAACATCCTGTGGTGCAACCGGGCAGGGCACGAGGACCTCGGGCTCGATGCCGACGAGGTGCTGAACCACTCCGTCCTCAGCCTGCAGAAGGACGTCACCGGCCTGCCGCAATGGTCGGAGATCGCCGCGGTCATCCGCGGAGCCCCCTGCTATACCTTCCTCGGCCGCCACCGCCACAAGGACGGCAGCGAGGTCCCGGTCGAGGTCTGCACCACCCATTTCGTCGACCACGGCCGGGAATACTTCCTCTCCGTCGCCCGCAACGTCAGCAAGCGCCTGGCCCTCGAGCAGGACCTCCACACCCGCGACCACCGGCTCTGGTTCGCCCTCAACGAGGCGATGGACGGCATGTGGGACTGGGACGTTATCACCAACGGCGTGTTCTTCAGCCCGCAGCTCAAGCGCATGCTCGGCTACGGGCCGGACGAGATGCCGCCGCACGTGGAGACCTGGAGCCGGAACATCCATCCCGAGGACCGCGACCAGGTCCTGTTCCTGCTCGACGAGCACCTCAAGGGGCGGCGCCTCCGTTACGAGGCCGAGTATCGCCTGCGCAACCGCAACGGCCACTACCTATGGGTGCACGACCGCGGCAAGATCTGCGAGCGCGACGAGCAGGGCAACCCGACGCGCATGGTCGGCATGGTGCAGAACATCACCGAGCGCAAGCTGCTTGAGGCAAGGCTGGAGAGCCTGGCCCACGTCGACGAGCTCACCCGGCTGCCCAACCGCCGCGCAGCCATGCTGCAGCTGGAGAAGCTGCTGGCCCTGAGCGAGCGCACAGGGCATCCCCTCTGCCTTGGTATCATCGACATCGATCACTTCAAGGCCATCAACGACCAGCATGGCCACGCCAAGGGCGACCAGGTGCTCGAACGCGTCGCCCAAACGCTGCGGGACACCCTCCGGCGCTCCGACCAGATCTTCCGCTGGGGCGGCGAGGAGTTCCTGCTGATCCTGCCGGATACCGGCCCGGACGAAGGGGAGTACCTGTCCGCCCGGCTGCACCAGCAGGTCGCGGCCCTCGACTGGCCGGGCAGCCTGGGCATCGCCCCGGTCACGATCAGCATCGGCATCGCCTGCCACGCCACCGCGCGCGGCCAGGCAGAACGGCTCTTCTCCCTGGCCGACGCGGCGCTCTATCGCGCCAAGGAACTCGGACGCAACCGCACCTGTTTCGCCGGCGAGGGCCGGGAAACCGAAGACGCCTGAGGGACCCGCGACACGACTGGATCAGACCTGGCGCGCGCGCAGGCCGAGCTTCTCGTTGTCCCAGGTCGCCAGGTACTCGTCGGTCGGCGGCAGCTGCAGGTGGAAGCCCTGCTTGCGCAGGTTGGTCATCACCGTCACCACGTCCTCGCGCGCAAGCCTGCGCTCCGGCGTCAGGCGAAGGCGCATGGCCTCCTCGGGCTCGCGCCCCATGCGCTGGCGCAGGGCCTCGGGAACCTCGTCATACGGCATGTCGGCGCGCAGGTAGAGGTACATGCCGTCCTTCAGGCGGCTGCGGTAAATGATGCAGTCGATGGCGTCGCTCATGGGGTCGATTGAAAGATGAACCGTGGGGCGGGAGTGTACCACCTCCCGCACGACCTCCCCGCCGCATTGCTTAAACCATGATCTTCTGTTGAACTGCGACGATCGGCAGATAAAGGCGACAGAGCCCCTTGGCCAGTCCGTCATGATCAAGCAATCCAAGAGACTGGCCGCCCTCGGCCTGGCATGGCTGATCGGCATGGCCGAGGCAGCGCCGTTGAACAGCGAGGCGAGGGCGTTGTTCGCCGAGCATGGTCCGGTACGCCTGTGCGTTGATCCCGACTGGAAACCGTTCGAGTTCATCGACGCCGAGGGCCGCCACCAGGGCATGGCCGCCGACCTCTGGCGCATCATGAGCGAGCGCACCGGCATTGAGACGCGGCTGATCCCGACCCGGACCTGGCAGGAGTCGCTCGAACTGGCCCAGCGCCGCGAGTGCGACGTGTTCACGCTCGCCATGGCCACCCCCGAGCGTCAGGCGTACATGAGCTTCACCCGCCCCTACCTGCGCTACCCCTTCGTCATCGCCACGCGCAGCGAGGCGCCAATGATCCGGAGCATCGAGGAGGTGCTCGACAAGCCGCTCGCCGCGGTCCGGGGCTACGCCTACACCGAGCTGCTGAAGGCCCGCCACCCCGGCATCCACTTCATCGAGGTCGACAACCTCGCCGAAGGACTCGAACAGGTCCGGAATGGCCGGGCCTACGGCATGATCGACTCGCTGGCCACGATCTCCAACGCCATCCAGCTCCAACGCCTGCACGAGCTCAAGGTGGCCGGCCGCCTCGCCGACCACTGGGAGCTTGCGATCGGTGTGCGCAACGACCGACCCGAGTGGCTGCCGATCTTCGAGGCGGCGACCGGCACGCTGACGCCGGAAGACTTCCGCGCGGCCGAGAACCGCTGGCTCGCTGCGTGGGTCGAGCAGCCGGCAGACGAACGCCTGATCCGCGCATTGGCCGCGCTGGCTGTCCTGGCCATGCTGGCCCTGCTCTTGGTGCTGTGGCGCCATCGCCTGCTGAGCCGGCATGCGCTGCAGATGCGGGCCGCCCACCGGCGCATCGCCGACCAGGCCGCGCACCTGCACGAGAGCGAGCAGCGCTTCGAGCAGCTGGCCGAGCAGAGCCGCACCGTCGCCTGGGAGGTGGACGCCGAAGGGCGCTACACCTACGTCAGCCCGTCGGTGGAGGCCGTGTTCGGCTACCGCGCGGATGAGATCGTCGGCCACAAGTTTTTCTACGATCTACACCCCGAACCGGGCAGGGATGCCTTCAAGCAGATGGGTTATGAGGTCCTGGCCCGCAAGGAGCGCCTGGTGGACTTCGAGAACCCCATCCTGACCAAGGGCGGGAACATCATCTGGGTCAACTCCAGCGGCCTGCCCCTGCTGGACGAAGGGGGCAGGGTGCTGGGCTTCCGCGGCAGCGACACCGACGTCACCGCGCGCAAGCAGGCCGAGCAGGCGCTGCGGGCGGCGGAGGACAACTTCCGCCTGCTGGTCGAGAACATCCAGAGCGCCGTCTTCAGCATTACCCCCGACGGAACCTTCCTCTACGCCTCGCCGAGCTGGGTCGACATGATCGGCTACCACCCGGACGAGGTCGTGGGGACCAACTTCCGCCGCTATGTCCACCCGGAGGACATCCCGCTCTGCGAGGCCACCCTGCGGGCCGCGGTGGTGACCGGCCAGATCCCGCCGGCGGTGGAGTACCGCGTGTTCCACAAGGAAGGCGGCATGCGCTGGCATCGTACCGTCGTCGCACCGGCGAAGGACGGGCGCAGCGGCATCATGACCTTCGTGGGCAATGCGGTGGATGTCACCACCGACCACGCACTGCGCGCCGAACTCCAGCACCAGGCGACCCACGATCCTCTCACCGGCGCGGCGAACCGGCGCCTGTTCATGGAAGTGCTCGAGCGCGAGATCGCGCGCAGCCAGCGCCATGGTCCGCCGCTTGCCGTGCTGATGCTCGACCTCGACCACTTCAAGCGCGTGAACGACAGTTACGGCCATGCCGCCGGCGACCAGACACTCAGGATCTTCGTCGACCGCTGCCGCGTAACCCTGCGCGAGAGCGACTGGCTGGGCCGCCTCGGCGGCGAGGAGTTCGGCGCACTCCTGCCGGATACCGGGACCGACGAAGCGCTGGCCGTGGCCGAGCGCCTGCGCCAGGCGATCGCCGACCAGCCCTTCCGCATCAAGGATGGCGCGGCCATCCGCATCACCACCAGCATAGGCCTGGCCCTGGCCGGGGAAGACGACACGGCGGACAGCCTGCTCGCCCGCGCGGATGCCGCGCTCTACGCGGCCAAGCAGGCCGGACGCGACAGGGCGGTCCTCATATCGTCCGCCCCAGGGCCAACACCCCCCTCCTGACCGCCCTGCGGAGGCTCCATGTCGCGCCTCCCCCACACCACCGGCCAAAAAGACAAAACCCCGCCGAAGCGGGGTTCTCAGTGTCGTCAGGGACCCTCTACGGGCCGGGGCGATCAGCCCTTGTGATAGTCCCACACCTTCTGCACTTCGTTCTTGGAGCCGAGGATGACCGGCACGCGCTGGTGCAGCTTGGTCGGGGCCATCTCCATGATGCGCTCGTAGCCGGTGATGGACATGCCGCCGGCCTGCTCGACGATCATGGACATCGGGTTGGCCTCATACATCAGGCGCAGCTTGCCGCCCTTGTCGCGGGTCTTGCTGTCGATCGGGTACATGAAGATGCCGCCGCGGGTGAGGATGCGGTGCACCTCGGCCACCATCGAGGCGACCCAGCGCATGTTGTAGCGCTTGCCCAGCGGGCCGGTCTCGCCGGCGATGCAGTCGGCGACGTACTTCTGCACCGGCGCTTCCCAGAAGCGCTGGTTGGACATGTTGATGGCGAACTCGGCGGTGTCGGCCGGGATGGTGATGTTCGGATGGGTGAGCATGAACTCGCCCACGTCCTTGTCCAGAGTGAAGCCGTTCACACCGTTGCCGGTGGTCAGGATCATGATGGTGGACGGGCCGTAGATGCAGTAGCCGGCCGCGACCTGCTCGGTACCCGCCTGCAGGAAGTCCTGCTCGGTCGGGTTGGCCACGCCTTCCGGCGCGCGCAGGACGGAGAAGATGGTGCCGACGGTGACGTTCACGTCGATGTTGGAGGAGCCGTCCAGCGGGTCGTACACGCACAGGTACTTGCCGCGGCGGGCGGTCGCCGGCAGGTTGTAGACCTCGTCCATTTCCTCGGAGGCCAGCGCGGCCACCTGACCACCCCGCATCAGGGTGTTGGTGAATACGTCGTTGGTGATGATGTCCAGCTTCTTCTGGGTCTCGCCCTGCACGTTCTCGGTCTCGGCGGAGCCGAGCACGCCGATCAGGTTGCCCTTGTTGACGTAGCTGGAGATGACCTTGCACGCGCTGACGATGTCGTTCATCAGCAGGGTGAAGTCGCCGGTCGCGCCAGCGTGGGTACGCTGGTTCTCGATCAGGAAATGGGTGAGGCTGGTGCCGAGCTGCATGCCGAACTCCTTAGGGTGAGGGCAATATCTTGGAAATGTAACCCCGGCATAATAGCTTTGAGCCTTGCCAGCGACAATCGAAAGCCCCCGATGCCCCGCAACATCCTCTATGCCCAGTCCGGCGGCGTGACCGCCGTCATCAATGCCTCCGCCTGTGGCGTGATCGAGACCGCGCGCCGACATCCGGAGGCCTTCGGCAAGGTCCTGGCCGCGCGCGACGGCATCCTCGGCGTGCTGCACGAGGACCTGTACGACCTTTCGCTCGAGGACGCCGACCAGATCGCCGCGCTGCGCCATACCCCCGGCGGGGCGTTCGGCTCCTGCCGGGTCGACCTGGACGATCCCGCGGACCACCCGGAGCAGTACGAACGCCTGCTCGAGGTGCTGCGGGCGCACGACATCGGCACCTTTTGCTACAACGGCGGCGGCGGTTCCATGCTCACCGCGGCCAAGGTGGCGCGCTTCGCCCGCGCGCGTGGGCTGGATCTGACCGTCATTGGCATTCCCAAGACCATCGACAACGACCTGCCGCAGACCGACACCAGCCCCGGTTTCGGCTCGGCCGCCAAGTACATCGCCACCAGCGTGCGCGAGGTCAGCCTGGACCTTGCGGCGATGGCGGGGACCTCGACCAAGGTCTTTATCCTCGAGGTCATGGGGCGCCACGCAGGCTGGCTGGCGGCTGCCGCCGGCCTCGCCTTCGAGGATGTCGACGATTCCCCGCTGATCCTGCTCTTGGCCGAGGTCGATTTCGACGAGGCACGCTTCCTCGCCAGGCTGGACGAGGTCGTGGCCAGGCATGGCTGGTGCATCGTGGTCGCCGCCGAGGGACTGATGTGCGGCGACCAGTTCTGCGCCCAGGCTGCCACCAGCCCGACCTTCGGCCACGAGCAGCTCGGCGGCCTGGCCCCGCGCCTCGCCCAACTCACCCGCGGGCGCGGCTACAAGACCCACTGGGCGGTGTCCGACTACTTCCAGCGTTCCGCCCGCCACCTCGCCTCGCGCGTGGACGTCGAGCAGGCCTACGCCTGCGGCGCCGCGGCGGTCAGCCTCGCGCTGGAGGGGCGCACCGACGTGATGGTCGCCATCCGCCGCACCTCGGATGAGCCCTACCTGTGGACCCTCGAAGGCGTGCCGCTGGAGGCGGTGGCCGACGTGGAGCTGCCGGTACCTGCGGACTACATCCGGGCCGATGGCTACGGCATCACCGCCGCGGCGCGCCGCTACCTGCGCCCCCTGATCCAGGGCGAGGACATCCCCCCCTTCCGCGACGGCCTGCCCGCCTTTGCCGAACTGCGCCTGGCGCGCGTGGCGAAAAGGCTGCCGCCATGGACGGGCAAACCCTAAGTCCATGGGCTACAGTTGGTTCGTCGGCACCATCGGAAGTGGACGAGCCATGCAGGACCTTTGCGGCTACTTTGACCTCACAGGGCAGAGCCTGTGGCTGGACAACCTCTCCCGCGCCCTCCTCCTCGAGGGCAGGCTGAAGCAGGCCATCGACCAGCTCGGCATCCACGGGGTGACCTCCAACCCCAGCATCCTCGACCGGGCCCTGCGCGAAACGCCCGCCTACTACCGCGCGGACCTGCGCAACCTCTACCGCGAGCATGGCGACGCCGAGGCCGTCTACGAGCGGCTGGTCGCGCGCGACGTGCAGCTGGCCTGCGACCTGCTCACCCCCGTGTGGGAGGCGGGCGAAGGGTGGGATGGCTATGTCAGCTGGGAGGTCTCGCCGCATCTCGCGCACGATGTGGAGGGCACCGTGGCCGCGGCCGCGCGCCTGCGCGGATTGGCTGGGCGCGACAACCTGATGATCAAGGTGCCGGCCACCGCGGCGGGCGTGCGGGCCTTCGCGGAGCTGGTCGCGCAAGGCGTCAGCGTCAACGTCACCCTGATCTTCGGCCTGCCCCAGCTGGAAGCCGTGTTCCGCGCCTATCTGGACGGGTTGCGGCGCTGGATCGCCGGTGGCGGCGAACCGCGGGCGGTGCGTTCTGTGGCCAGCGTCTTTCTCTCCCGCGTCGATACCCTGGTGGATGCCCGCCTGGAGGCCATCGGCACGCCTCAGGCCCTCGCCCTGCGCGGCCGCGCCGCGCTCGCCCTGGCCGCCCGCAGCCAGGCCCTCTACGTGAAGATCTTCCACGGCCCCGAATTCGCCGATCTGCGCGCCGTCGGGTCCCGCCCGCAGACCCCGCTGTGGGCCAGCACCGGCACCAAAAACCCGGCCTACAGCGATCTGCTGTATGTGGAGCCCCTCATGTGGCCGGAGACCATCAACACCCTGCCGGACACCACCCTCGCCGCCCTGGCCGATCACGGCCGGATCGAGCGCCACGCGGCGGCCGATCTGGCGCAGGAAGAGGCGCATGTCGCACGCCTTGCCGGGCTCGGCATCGATCTCGACGGCGCCGTGGCCGCGCGCCTGCAGGAGGACGGGCTGGCCCTGTTCCGGGACAGCTACGACCGCCTGCTCGCCTTGGTCGCCACGGCCGCCCCGCCATCGGCGCCATGACCACCGTGAGCGAGGCACCCACGGGCGCCGCCCCCGCGCCTCCCCGCCAGCTCGGCTCGACGGTCAACCGCATCGCCGGCACCGCCGCACTGGTGCTGACCCTGGCGGTGAGCGCGCTCACCTTCGTGTTCGGCTACCAGTACCAGATCGGCGCCCTGCAGACCGAGGCCATACTGCAGGCCCGCCTGCTTGGCGAGGCGGCCGGCGGGAAGAAGGTCCCGGCCGACTTGGGCGGCCTCGTCCCCCTGTTCCTGCGCGATACGCTGCACGGTGGAGCGGAGCACCGTGCGTTGCTGAACACGCGCGGCGATACGGTCACGAAGGCGGGGCAGGCGCCCCGCCCCCCCGTCATCAGGCACCGGGTACCGATCCTCGTCGAGCAGCAGGTGATCGGCATGGTAAGCCTGGAGCGCTCGCTGCGCCCGCTGCTGATCGTCTCCGCCCTCATGCTCTTGCCGGGGGCCTTCCTCGGCTTCCTGCTCTACCACCTGCTGCGCCTCTACCCCCTGCGCACCCTGCGCTTTGCCCTGCAGGAGATCGCCGAGCGACGCCAGGCCGAGGACCGGCTGCAGCAGTCGCTCTCCCTGTTCGCCGCCACCCTTGAATCCACCGCCGACGGCATCCTGGTGGAGGATGGCCAGGGACGGATGGTGGTGGGCAACCAGCGCCTGATGGCGATGTGGCGGCTGCCGGCCCCGATCGGCGAGATCGACAACGAGGAGGCCTGGTCGCTGATCCTGCGCCAGCTGCGCGAGCCCAACCACTTCCTGCGGATACGGCGTGAACTGGCCGCCGAGCCCGAGCGCGAGGGCCGCGAAACCCTTGAGCTGATCGATGGCCGCGTATTCGAATGGCACTCCCGCCCCGAGTGGGTGGAGGGGATGGCCATCGGCCGGGTGTCGAGCTTTCGTGATGTGAGCGAACGCCGCCGGGCCGAGGCCCTGATGGCGGTGGAGAAGCGCGTGCTGGAGATGGTGGTCGGCGGCGAGCCGATCTCGGCGGCGATGACCGAGCTGGCACGCAGCCTGGAGGAACTCTCCGGGCAGATGTTCTGCGCCATCCTGTTCCGCGAGAGCGAGGAGGCCACCAGCTTCAGCATCTCCACCGGCCGCGGCCTGCCCAAGACCTATGCCGAGATCCTCGCCGCCGAACCTTCGGTCATTCCTGTACGCTGCTGCGATGCCCGCATGCCCTTGCCGGACCTCCCCGACATCCTCCAGGACGGCCGCTGGGCGACCTATCGCCGCTTTGTCGGCGGATTCGACGTCATTCCCCATGCGGTCACGCCCGTCATTTCCTCCAGCGGCCATTTCCTCGGCCTGATCCTGCAGCACTACCGGCCAGGCACGGCCGCGCCCCCGCAGGATGCCGAGCTGATCCGCATCGGCAACAACCTCGCCTCCATCGCCATCGAGCGCCGCCAGGCCGAGGAGCGACTGGACCACCTGGCCCATTACGACCCGCTCACCGGCCTGCCCAACCGCAGCCTGTTCCACGAGCGGCTCGAGCGCGCCCTGGTGCGCGCCAGCCGCAGCGGCCACCAGGTCGCGGTGATGTTCCTCGACCTGGACCGCTTCAAGATGATCAACGACACCCTGGGGCACGAGGCGGGCGATGCGCTGCTCAAGACCGTGGCCCAGCGGCTGCGCACCTGCGTGCGGATGGAGGATACCGTCGCCCGTCTGGGTGGGGATGAGTTCACCATCATCCTGGAGAACATCACCCATGTGGATGACGTGGCCCAGGTCGCCCACAAGATCATCGACGCCCTGGCGCCCTCAATGCAGGTCAGCGGACACGAGGTGTTCGCCACCACCAGCATCGGCATCGCCCTCTACCCCACGGACGGGGAGCGCATCGAGGATCTGCTGAAGAATGCCGACACCGCGATGTACCAGGCCAAGGACCGGGGGCGCAACACCCACCAGTTCTACTCGCCGGAGATGAACCAGCGCACCCTTGAGCACCTGGAGCTCGAGAACGCCCTGCGCCGCGCGCTGGAGCGCGGTGAATTCCTGCTCTACTACCAGCCGAAGCTGGACCTGCAAACCGGCCTGGTCTGCGGCGCGGAGGCCCTGCTGCGCTGGCAACGGCCGGAGGTGGGGCTGGTCCCGCCGGGCGTGTTCGTGCCGCTTTTGGAGGAGACCGGCCTCATCGACCAGGTCGGCGAATGGCTGCTGCACGCGGCCTGCGCACAGAACAAGGCCTGGCAGGATGCAGGCCTGCCGAAGGTCAGGGTGGCGATCAACCTGTCCGCCCGCCAGTTCCTGCGCACCGACATCGAAGCCATCGTGCGGCGGGCCCTGGACGAGACGGGGCTCGACCCCGCCTTCATCGAGCTCGAGGTCACCGAGAGCATGCTCATGCTCGATCCCGGGCATGCCGCCCAGGTGCTGCTGCGCATCCAGGCGATAGGGGTCCGCCACATCGACATCGACGACTTCGGCACCGGCTACTCGTCGCTCGCCTACATCAAGCGCTTCCCCATCAGCGCGGTGAAGATCGATCAGTCCTTCGTACGCGGCATCCCGCACGACGAGGAGGACGCTGCCATCGCCAGCGCGGTGGTCGCCATGGCCCACTCCCTGCGCATGCGCGCCATCGCCGAGGGGGTGGAGAACGACGCCCAGCTCGCCTATCTGCGCGCACTGGGTTGCGACGAGATCCAGGGCTACCACTTCAGCAGGCCCCTGACCGCCGAGGCGTTCAGGGAACTGCTCGGCCGGCAGGCCGGACAAGCCGACGCGCAGCGCCTGTAGCAGGCGCAGGGGTGCCCCGGATGCCGCTCAACGCGGGCTTCCGAACGAATGGAGGAGGGAGGGCTTGTTCGCCCCTCCCCTGGAGGGGCTCAGACCGGCGGCAAGTCCGGAATGGGCGCATCCCCGCCCTTCCCCGCCTCGGTCGCGCCATGCAGGACATCTTCCCCGCCGAAGTTCATGCGCCACTCCAGGTCGCGGCGGGAGTCGCACTGGCGCAGCGCCTCCTCCTTGCTGATCAAGCCCTGCTGGTAGAGGTCGAACAGGGCCTGGTCGAAGGTCTGCATGCCGGTGATGCCACCCTTGGCCATGATGGCGGGGATCTCGTCCACCCGGCCGCGGCGGATCAGGTCGCTGATGTAGGGCGAATTGAGCAGCACCTCGACCGCCGGCAGGCGCTTGCCGTCCACCCCCATCACCAGGCGCTGGGAGATGATGGCCTTGAGGTTGAGCGAAAGGTCCATCAGCAGTTGATCGCGCGCCTCGGGGGGGAAGAAGCGCAGCACACGGTCGAGCGCCTGGTAGCTGTTGGTGGAGTGCAGGGTGGAGAGGCACAGGTGGCCGGTGTCGGCGAAGGCGATGGCGTGGCTCATCGTCTCCTTGTCGCGGATCTCGCCGATCAGGATCACGTTCGGCGCCTCGCGCATCGCCTCCTTCAAGGCGCTGGCGTAGGAGTGGGTGTCCACCCCGACCTCGCGCTGGTTGATGATGGAGCGGCCGTGCCTGAAGGCGAACTCCATCGGGTCCTCGATGGTCAGCACATGGCCGGTGCGGTTCTTCACCCGGTGGTCGATCATGGCGGCGAGGGTGGAGGACTTGCCCGAGCCGGTGGCGCCGACCACCAGGACCAGGCCATGGCTCTCCATCACCAGGTCCCGCAGATGCAGCGGCAGGCGCAGCTCCTCGAAGCCTGGGATGCGCTCCTTGATGTGGCGGATGACCGCCGCGATCTCGCCGCGCTGCATGAACACGTTGACGCGGAAACGGCCGTGCCCCTCGATCGAAACCGCGAGGTTGAGCTCCAGCTCCTTCTCAAAACGGGCAATCTGCTCGGGCGAGAGGATAGGGAAGATGATCCGCTGCGTGCCACCGGGCGGCAGCGGGGACTGGCCGACCGGGCGCATCTCGCCCTCGATCTTGATCTGCGGCGGGGCGCCGGTGGTGAAGAACAGGTCGGAGCCGCCGCGTTCGGAGAGCAGCCTGAGGTAGGGGTCGAGTTGCAGGGTAGCGCCAGGGACGTCGTTGCTCATGCCGCCTTACCCCATCCGCAGGCCGGCACCGGCCCCCTCGCCATCGTCCTTGAAGCTGATGCTCTCGGTGTCCGCCATCAGGTCGCGGGTGCGGCCGCGCTGGCTGTGCAGCTTGATGGCCAGGCGCAGGTCGTTGACGGAATCGGCGTTGCGCAGGGCCTCCTCGAAGCTGATCTTGCCTGCCTCGTACAGGTCGAACAGGGCCTGGTCGAAGGTCTGCATGCCGTGCTCGCGCGAGCGCTTCATCAGGTCCTTCATGTCGTGCACCTTGCCCTGGAAGATCAGGTCGGACATCAGCGGGGTGTTGATCAGCACCTCGACCGCCGGCACCCGGCCCTTGTTGTCCTCGGTGCGGCACAGGCGCTGGGAGACCACGGCCTTGAGGTTGAGCGAGAGGTCCATCAACAGCTGGGCGCGGCGCTCCTCGGGGAAGAAGTTGATGATGCGGTCGAGCGCCTGGTTGGTGTTGTTGGCGTGCAGGGTGGACAGGCACAGGTGGCCGGTCTCGGCGAAGGCGATGGCGTGGTTCATTGTCTCTCGATCGCGGATCTCGCCGATCAGGATCACGTCCGGCGCCTGGCGCAGCGTGTTCTTCAGCGCCACCTCATAGCTTTCGGTGTCCACCCCGACCTCGCGCTGGGTCACCAGGCACTTCTTGTGCTTGTGGACGAACTCGATCGGGTCCTCGATGGTGACGATGTGTCCCTGACTGTTCTCGTTACGGTAGTCCACCATCGAGGCGAGCGAGGTGGACTTGCCCGAGCTGGTGGCGCCGACGAAGATCACCAGACCACGCTTGGTCATGGCCAGTTCGCGCAGGATGCCGGGCAGTTGCAGTTCCTCGAAGTTGGGGATGTCGGCGCGGATCAGGCGCAGCACCATGCCCACCGAGCCGCGCTGGGTGAAGGCGTTGACGCGGAAGCGCGCCACCCCGGGCAGGGAGATGGCAAAGTTGATCTCGTGCCGGGCTTCGAACTCCGCGGTCTGCTTGTCGTTCATGATGGAACGGGTCAAGAGGTCGCAATGGGTGTTCGACAGGGACTGGGTGGTGAGCGCCGTCACCAAGCCGTTGAGTTTGACGGAAGGCGGTGCGCCGGCGGTGATGAACAGGTCGGAGGCGCCGTTCTCCACCATCCGCCGCAGCAGATCGTGGATGTAGCCGATGGCCTGATTGCGATCCATGACGGTGCTCCTTAGAAGTCAGCCTTGTTGGCGGCTGCCGAGCGGGCCGTCTCACGGGTGATGGTATTGCGCGCCACCAGCTCCTTGAGGTTCTGGTCGAGGGTCTGCATGCCGTGCTGCTGGCCGGTCTGGATGGCCGAGTACATCTGCGCGATCTTGTTCTCGCGGATCAGGTTGCGGATCGCCGGGGTGCCGATCATGATCTCGTGCGCCGCCACCCGGCCGCCGCCGACCTTCTTGAGCAGGGTCTGCGAGATGACCGCGCGCAGGGACTCGGACAGCATGGCGCGCACCATGTCCTTCTCCGCCGCCGGGAACACGTCGATGATCCGGTCGATGGTCTTGGCCGCGCTGGAGGTGTGCAGGGTGCCAAACACCAGGTGGCCGGTCTCGGCGCCGGTCAGGGCCAGACGGATGGTCTCCAGGTCGCGCATCTCGCCCACCAGGATCACGTCCGGGTCCTCGCGCAGGGCCGAGCGCAGGGCATTGGAGAAGCTGTGGGTGTCGCGGTGCACCTCGCGCTGGTTGATCAGCGCCTTCTTGCTCTGGTGGACGAACTCGATCGGGTCCTCGATGGTAAGGATGTGCGAGTACTCGTTCTCGTTGATGTGGTTGATCATCGCTGCCAGGGTGGTGGACTTACCCGAGCCGGTCGGCCCCGTCACCAGCACGATGCCGCGCGGCTGGTCGGCAATCTCCTTGAAGATCTTGGGCGCAGCCAGGTCCTCGAGCGACAGCACCTTGCTCGGAATGGTGCGGAACACCGCGCCCGCACCCCGGTTCTGCACGAAGGCGTTGACACGGAAGCGGGCAAGGCCCGGGATCTCGAACGAGAAGTCGGTCTCGAGGTTGTCCTCGTACTCCTTGCGCTGCTTGTCGTTCATGATGTCGTACACCATGCCGTGCACGTCCTTGTGCTGCAGCGCCGGGGCGTTGATGCGGCGGATATCGCCGTCCACGCGGATCATCGGGGGTTCGCCGGCGGAGAGATGCAGGTCGGAGGCCCCGTTCTTCACCGAGAAGGCCAGCAAGGTTTCAATATCCATGGCGTACCCTGAACGAAGGATGAGAATTCAACGATGACTGAAGGTACTTCGGCCACACGCCGCGTGCAACCGACCGCGGACACCGAATGCGCGGGACTCCGCGCGGTGCGGGAGCGCCTGGCGTGCGCCCTGGCGGAGGCCGGACGGGCGCCGGACGGTGCGCGCCTGGTGGCGGTCAGCAAGACCGTGCCCGCCGCACGGCTGCGGGAGGTGTTCGCCTGCGGCCAGCGGGCCTTCGGCGAGAGCTACGTGCAGGAGGCCCTGGCGAAACAGGAGGCGCTGGCCGACCTCCCCATCGAGTGGCACTTCATCGGCCCGCTGCAGTCCAACAAGACCCGCCCGGTGGCCGAACGCTTTGCCTGGGTGCACAGCGTGGACCGGCTGCGCATCGCCGAACGGTTGAGTGCACAAAGGCCCGCGGATTTACCGCCCTTGAACGTCTGCCTTCAGGTGAACATCGACCGCGAAGCGACCAAGTCCGGCGTGGCCCCGGAGGAGGTGAGCGACCTCGCGCAGGCCGTGGCGCGGCTGCCGCGCCTTGCCTTGCGCGGCCTGATGGCCATCCCCGCCCCCACCATGGACCCGGCAACCCAGCGGGATGCCTTCCGCCGCGTGCGTGCGCTGTTCGAGATGCTTCGGGCGGAGGGCCTGCCGCTGGACACCCTGTCGATGGGCATGTCCGACGACCTCGAAGCCGCCGTGCTCGAGGGGGCCACCCTAGTGCGCGTGGGCAGCGCCATCTTCGGTGCGCGCCCTGGCCACTGACCACGGACTTTCTGCTAGTCTCCATCCACCGAAAACCGCATCCAGGACACCATGAACGACAAACCCCAGATTGCCTTCATCGGCGGCGGCAACATGGCCCGCGCCCTGGTGGGCGGACTGATCCGCAACGACCATCCGGCGGAGCGCCTGTGCGTCGCCGACCCCCATGCCGAGGCCCGCGCCCAGCTCGAAGGGCTCGGAGTGTGCACCCTGGCCGACAACCTCAAGGCCGTCGAGCAGGCCCAGGTCGTCGTCCTCGCGGTCAAGCCGCAGGCGCTCGGCCCCGTGGCGCGCGAACTGGCGCCCGCCCTGCGCCCCGATCAGCTGGTGATCTCGATCGCCGCCGGGGTGCGGGTGGCGACCCTGCGCCGCTGGCTGGGCGGCCATGCGCGCATCGTGCGCGCCATGCCCAACACCCCGTCGCTGGTGCAAGCCGGGGCGACCGGCCTGTTCGCCCCGGCCGAGGTCAGCGCCGCCGAGCGCGCCCTGGCCGAGTCCATCCTGCGTGCCGTCGGCACGACGGTGTGGGTGGAGCAGGAGGGGCTGATCGATGCCGTGACCGCCCTCTCGGGCAGCGGCCCGGCCTATGTGTTCCTGGTCATGGAGGCCATGCAGGCGGCAGGTGAGCAGCTCGGCCTGGATGCCGCCACCGCGCGCCTTTTGACGCTCGAAACCGTGCTCGGCGCCGCGCGCCTGGCGCTCGAATCCCAGGACGATCCCGCCGTGTTACGCGCCCGGGTGACCTCGCCCGGAGGCACCACCGAACGCGGCATCGCCGTACTCGAAGCGGCGGGCCTGCGGCAGGGTTTTGCGGACGCGCTCAAGGCCGCCTTTGAGCGCGCCGACGAGCTCGGCACGCTGCTGGACCAGGCCTAGGGGAGGCTTGCACAACGTTATCGCGGCGACACGCCCCACGGATCCAGCGAGGCCGCGTAGGAGCGCCGCCCCCGGCGCGATCGGGCCGGAAGGTCGGCCGGAGGGCGGGCCTCCTACGATCGGCTGCTGGTGGGAGCCGCGTGCCGCGGCGATCGAGCCTTCGGCCCTTCAGTGCGCCCCCGAACCTTTTCTCCGGAATTCGCCTCTTTCCGTCCCTGACCCTTGATACCCATGGAAACGAATCTCACCCAGCCAATGGTCCTCCTCCTGCGGATGGTGTTCGACATCGCCATCATCTTCCTCCTGCTGCGCTTCTTCCTGCAGGCGGCCCGGGCCGATTTCTACAACCCCATCACCCAGTCCATCGTGCGCCTGACCAACCCGATGCTCGAACCGCTGCGCCGCTTCATCCCGGCTGTGCGGGGACAGGACAGCGCATCCATGGTCGCGGCCATCCTCCTTGCCCTCCTGTTCCTGCTGCTGGCCTACACCATCACCGGCGGCGTGTCCTCCATCCTTCCCCTGCTGTGGCTCGCCCCCCTACACGTGCTGGAGGTGCTGCTGGACATGATGTTCTGGGGCACCATCATCCACGCCGTGCTCAGCTGGTTTCCGAACGCCCAGCGCGCCCCCGCGGCGCGCATGCTGGACCAGTTGATCACCCCGCTGTTGCGCCCGATCCGCCGCATCCTGCCGGACCTGGGCGGCATCGACCTCTCGCCGATCGCCCTGCTGCTCGCAGTGCAGATGGCCAAGCTGATGCTGCTGCCGGTGTTGGTGGGGCTGGCGCTGTGACCGATGCGCCCGACTGGTTCCGCTGGGAGGGCGAGCGGCTGATCCTCAGCCTGCGCGTGCAGCCCCGCTCGAGCAAGGCGGGGCTGGAGGACGTGCGCGAGGGGCGCCTGCGCGTGCGACTGAACGCCCCACCGGTGGACGGCGCGGCCAACAAGGCCCTGATCGAACTGCTGTCCGACGCCTTCGGCGTGCCCAAGTCGCAGATCGAACTGCTCGCAGGCCAGACGGGGCGCGAGAAGAGGGTGGCCATCCGTTCGCCCCGCCGCCTTCCGCCGCCCCTGTCGCCGCGCTAATATCCTCCTTTACGTCTTTCCTGCCGAGCATCATGCCCACCGTCCTGCCGCCGGATTCCGTTGGTCTGGTGACCCCCCAGACCCTTGCCTTCGAAGAGCCGCTCGAGCTCGACAGTGGCAAGACCCTGCCGCGCTACGACCTGGTCATCGAGACCTATGGCACCCTCAATGCCGACCGCTCCAATGCGGTGCTGATCTGCCATGCCCTGTCCGGCGACCACCACGCCGCCGGCTACCACAGCATGGAGGACCGCAAGCCCGGCTGGTGGGACTCCGCCATCGGCCCCGGCAAGCCGATCGACACCAACCGGTTCTTTGTCGTCTGCCTGAACAACCTCGGCGGCTGCCGCGGCAGCACCGGCCCCACCACCCTCAACCCGGAGACCGGGCGCGTCTACGGCCCGGAGTTCCCCATCGTCACCGTGCCGGACTGGGTGCGCTCGCAGGAGCGGCTGATGCGCCGGCTCGGCATCAGCCAGTGGGCGGCGGTGGTCGGCGGCAGCCTGGGCGGGATGCAGGTCATGCAGTGGGCGATCAGCTTCCCGAACCTGTTGCGCCATGCGGTGGTGATCGCCGCCGCGCCCAGGCTCTCGGCGCAGAACATCGCCTTCAACGAGGTGGCGCGCCAGGCGATCTTCGCCGACCCGGACTTCCACGACGGTCACTACCAGGAGCACGGCGTGGTGCCGCGCAAGGGCCTGATGCTGGCGCGCATGCTCGGCCACATCACCTACCTCTCCGACGACGCCATGCGCGCCAAATTCGGCCGCGAGCTGCGCGCCGGCAAGATCAACTTCGGCTTCGACGTCGAATTCCAGGTGGAGAGCTATCTGCGCTACCAGGGCACGAGCTTCGTCGACCGCTTCGACGCCAACACCTACCTGCTGATGACCAAGGCGCTGGACTACTTCGACCCCGCGGCCGAATTCGACCATGACCTCTCGCGCGCCTTCGCCGAGACGCCCGCCGAATTCCTGCTGGTGTCCTTCACCACCGACTGGCGCTTCTCGCCCGCGCGCTCGCGCGAGATCGTCAAGGCCCTGCTGGATGCCGACAAGCGCGTCACCTACGCCGAGATCGAGTCCAGCCATGGCCATGACGCCTTCCTGGTGCCGATCCCCGACTACATGAACGTGTTCCGCGCCTACATGGGCCGCGTCGCCGCAGACATCGAAGGGGGAGCTGCCTGATGCGCGTGGATCTCGAAATCATCGGCGACTGGATCAAGCCTGGCAGCCGCGTGCTCGACCTCGGCTGCGGCGAGTGCACCCTGCTGCGCCAACTGCGCGAGAGCCACGGCGTGACCGGCTACGGCCTGGAGCTGAACGTCGAGAAGCTGGCCAAGTGCGTCGAAGGCGGCATCCCCGTCATCCAGGCCAATCTCGACGAAGGCCTCACCCCCTGGTTCGACGCCGACAGCTTCGACTACGTCATCATGACCCACACCCTGCAGGCCATGCGTCACCCGGAGCGCCTGCTCACGGAGATGGTCAACATCGGCCGCGAGGCGATCGTCACCTTCCCCAACATGGGCTACTGGAAAAACCGCGTGCAGTACGCCTTCGGCGGGCGCATGCCGGTGACCCGCGCGCTGCCCTACGGCTGGTACGACACGCCCAACATCCACTTGTGCACGGTGCGCGACTTCGAGGCCCTGTGCGAGGAACTGGGCCTGCGCATCCTCGACCGCGAGATCGTCGACAGCGAGCACCGCAGCGGCGCGCTGATGCGCCTCCTGCCCAACCTGATGGGCGAGGCGGCAGTCTACCGCCTGGCACGGCGCTGATCGCCCCAGAGCCAAAAGAAAACCCCGCCCGGCGGACGCCGGTGCGGGGTTTTGTCTTGCGCGCGGAACCGGATCAGTTCAGGACGAAATACATCTTCGCCTTGTCCATGTTGTAGGTCCACGGCAGGTTGGCGTTCTTCCAGCCGTTGACGGAACGGCGGCCATCCTTGGACAGATCGCCCTCGAAGCCATCGAACACGCTATACACATTGGTGTAGCCGGCCTTGGCCAGCAGATTGGCGGATACCGCGCTGCGGTCGCCCGAGCGGCAGGACACGATGATCGGGCTGTCCTTGCCAAGCCCCTTCTTGCTGACGAGTTCCTCGACCGCAACGGTGAAGTTGCTGTTCAGCGCGTTGGCATACACCTTCTTCTTCTCGTCGAAGGCGGAGATGTCGTTGAACTGGTAGGGAATGTTGGCATCCATCATGTCACCCATGTTGCCCACATACTGGATCTCTTCCGGGGTGCGCACGTCGATCAGCAGCACCTTGTCCCCCCCCTCCTTCTTCATGTCGTAGGCTTCCTTGGCGGTCAGGTACAGCTTGAGGGTGGTCTGCTTCTTCTCGGGCACCTTGGAGACATCGACTTCACCGGCCAGCACGGGGCCCATGGTCATGGCGCCGAAAACGGCGACAACGGCAATAGCGAGAATTTTCTTCTTCACGTGATCTTCCTTTGGTTACTGAATCCAATGACCATGCATTAGAAAACACTAATGCATGTGCCAGCTTTTACCAGCCAGCCCCGTATTGGAAATCAAAATTTCCGATGTCGGCATGAAGATTTAGACAGGAAAATGGCTAAGCGGCAGGAAGGCGGTATACACGCCGAACAGTGCCACCGCACCGCCCGCGAGTGAGCGGACCACGGGCTTGCGCAGGAAGCGCCCGAGCTGGGCGGCGAACACGCCCATCAGCAGCAGGTTGGGCAGGGTGCCAAGACCGAAGCCCAGCAGCAGCAGGGCGCCCTGCGCGGGACTGCCCGAGGCCAGCGCCCAGATCAACGTGCTATAGACCAGGCCGCAGGGCAGCCAGCCCCACAGGAAACCGAGCAACAGCGCCTGGCGCGGCGAGCGTACCGGCAGGAGACGGCGGGCGAAGGGCTCGATGCGCCGCCAGATCACCCCGCCCGCCTGCTCGACCCGGGCAAGCCCCGCCCACCAGCCGGCCAGGTACAGGCCGAGCATGACCATGAACAGGCCGGCCAGCACCTGCAGCACCTGCTGCGCGGCATTGAACGCCACGAGGTCCATGGCCAGCCAGCCCAGCCCACCCATGAGCGCGCCGGCCAGGGTGTAGGCGCTGATGCGCGCCAGGTTGTAGGCCAGCAGATAGGGGAACACCCGTGCGGGGGAGGCGCGCACATCGGCCGGCAGGCCGAAGGTCAGCGCGCCGACGATGCCGCCGCACATGCCGACGCAATGCACCCCGCCGAGCAGGCCGACAAGAAGGGCAGCGATGAAGGAGGCTTCAGCGGGCATGGAAACGCATCCGGGGATGAACAAGCGTCCATGTTAGCGCCAAGCGCCCCCGGCTGCGATCCGCCCAGCGGCGCGCTGAACGCGCCGAATGTTAATGGCATGGTCATGATCCCTCGCATAGAATGCCGGTTTATGGATTTTCAGCCCCGCGCGCTCGCCCCCCTCGCCGTCCGCTGGTCACGCCCCCTGGCCATGACCGCGGCCTTGGGCTGGCTGGCCTGGACGCTGGCGCAATGGACCTGGCAGCTTCTCCCCGCCCCCCCCGCGCCCGCCCCAAGCCAGTCCGCAGGACCCGAGCACGTGCCGTCCGTGGCCCAGCCTCCGAGGCTGGCCGAGACCATCAATGCCGCCGCACCGTGGGGGCGGCCGCAGGTGAGCGATGGCGGCTCCACGCAGGACACCCGCCTGCCGCTGGCCTTGCGCGGGGTGCTGGCCGGCCAGGGGCTGGCGCTGATCGCAGCCAGCGGCCAGCCTGAGCGCGTCTACCGCCTGGGAGACAGCCTGCCCGGCGGCGCCATCCTGCGCTCCGTGCAGGCCGACCACGTGCTGCTGGAGCGGGCCGGGGCACTGGAACGCCTGGCCCTGCCTAAGGACGCCTTGCCATCCGGACCAGGCCGCCCCACGCCCCCCCAGGCGACGGCCCCCGCTTCCAGCCTCCGCGCCATGCTGCAGGGCTCGCCAGCCGAACTGGCCAGGCACTTTCGCCTGGAGCCGGTGATGGAGGCGGGGCAGGTGCGCGGCTACCGCATCCGCGCCCTGCGCGACCCCGCCCTGCTGCAGCGCGCGGGGCTGGAGCCGGAGGACATCGTGCTCAGCGTCAACGGCCGCTCGCTGCTCGAGGCGCCGGACATCGCGGGGCTGATGAACGACCTGCGCGACGCGGCCGCGCTGGATGCCGTCGTGCTGCGCAACGGCATCGAAACACCGCTCAGGATCGATTTGAACGGATGAGACAGGCTATGCGACGCTCCCTGATTTCCCTCGCGGCCCTCGCGCTGCTGGTCGCCCAGGCACCGGCCCGGGCGGAAGGGCCCGCCATCCCGCCGGGCGGTGTCGCGGCGGCCGGCAACGGCATGGTGACGCTGAATCTGCGCGATGCCGACCTCGAGGCCCTGATCGCCACCGTGTCCGAGGCGACCGGCAAGAACTTCATCGTCGATCCGCGGGTGAAGGCCAAGGTCAACCTGATCTCGGCCAAGCCGATGCCGCCGGACGAGCTGTACAACGTGTTCCTGTCCGTCCTGCAGGTGCACGGCTTCGCCGCGGTGCCCAAGGGCGAGGTGATCAAGATCGTGCCAGACGTGAACGCCAAGCAGGACGGCGTGGAGGTGGGCCCCCCGGCCAAGGCGGTCGGAGCCGACGAGCTGGTGACCGAGGTGGTCACCCTGCGCCACGTGCAGGCCGCCCCGCTGCTCACCGCGCTGCGCCAGCTGATGCCGCAGCAGGCCGCGCTGTCGGTGCATCCCGAATCGAACAGCCTGATCCTCACCGACCGCGCCGGCAACGTGGCGCGGATGAAGGACATCCTCGCGCGGGTCGACCATCCCGGCTCCGATGAGATCGAAACCATCCGCCTCAAGCACGCTTCGGCCACGGACATCGTCAAGACCCTGACCCAACTGCGCAGCCGTATGGGCCCAGGCAGTGCCACGCCTGCGGGCGGTACTGCCCCGGGAGCGGCAGACAACCGCAGCATCAGCAGCTTCGCCGCCGACGAGCGCACCAACAGCGTGCTGCTCTCCGGCGACAAGGCCGAGCGCGAGAAGCTGCGCGCGGTGGTGGTCTACCTGGACACCCCGATGGAGCGCGCCGGCAACACCCAGGTGTTCTACCTGAAGTACGCCCGCGCGAGCGACCTCGTACCCATCCTGCAGGGCAGCAACCGCCCGGTCGCGCGCGCGGGCAGCACGACCACGGCGGGGGGCTCGTCCTCCGGCTTGGCCAGCGGGGGCAGCATGAACACCAGCGGCAGCGGCAACGTGAATGCCGGTCTTGTGGGGATCGGCGGGCGTCAGGACGCCATCGTGCTGGCCGACGAGGCGACCAACGCCCTGGTCATCACCGCCCCACCCAGCGTCATGCGCGAGCTCGAATCCATCGTCCGGCAGCTCGACATCCGCCGCGCCCAGGTGCTGGTGGAGGCGATCATTGCTGAGGTCTCGGACGACTTCTCGCGCAAGCTCGGCGTGCAGATGGCGGCCTACAGCCCGAAGAACAAGGGGCCGGTCGGCGTGTCCACCTTCAACGGCCTGCTCTCTGCCATCGCCGGGGCGGCCGCCAACCCCGTCGCCGCAGTGGGCGCCCTCGGCGACGGCCTCAACATGGGGCTGGGTGACTTCGATGGCCGCGGCACCGACTTCGGTGTGCTGATCTCGGCGCTGGCGGGCGACGCCAACAACAACATCCTCTCCACCCCGAGCCTGCTGACCCTGGACAACCAAGAGGCGAGCATCGTGGTGGGCAAGAACGTGCCCATTCTGACCGGCTCCTATGCCAGTACCGGCGCGGGCACCACCCCCGCCACCCCCTTCCAGACCGTCAGCCGCGAGGACATCGGCGTCAAGCTCAAGGTCAAGCCGTCGATCAGCCCGGAAGGCGCGGTGCGGCTGGAGCTGGAGCAGGAGGTCTCCAGCATCGACGCGGCGGCGCAGAGCGACGCGGGGCTGATCACCAACAAGCGCAACGTGAAGACCACTGTGCTGGCGCAGGACGGCGACGTGGTCGTGCTGGGCGGGCTGATCGACGAGGCGGTCAGCGACCGCAAGAACAAGGTGCCAGGCCTGGGCGACATCCCCCTGCTGGGTGAGCTGTTCACCTACCGCGACACCGGGCGGCAGAAGCGCAACCTCATGATCTTCATCCGCCCGGTGGTGATGCGCGACCGCGCCACGGCCGCGAGCTACACGGCGGAGAAGTACAACGCCTTCCGCGAGCAGCAGGTCGAGTTCTCGCACAACCCCCTCGGCTTCGCCGTGCCGAGCGACTACCCGCTCCTGCCCCAGCTCGACGGCTACCAGATCAACCTCCCCGGCGGCGGCACACCGCCCACGACCCCGTGATGCCCCCCTCCCTGCCCTACAGCTTCGCCAAGCGCCACGGCCTGCTGCTGCAGGCCGAGGGGGAGGGGCTCGTCCTGCTGCACCGCCCGCAGCCGGGCCTGGCGGCCATCGGCGAGGCCCGGCGCGCGATCGGCCGGCCGTTCACCCTGCGCGAGGTCGACCCGGCCACGTTCGACCAGCTGCTCGCGCGTGCCTACCAGCGCGGGTCGAGCGAGGCGATGGACACCCTCGGCGAGCTGGGGGAAGTCGATCTCGCGCGCGCCGCGAGCAGCCTCGGCGAGCCGGCCGACCTGCTGGAGGCCCAGGACGACGCGCCGATCGTGCGCCTGATCAATGCCCTGCTGACCGAGGCGATCCGCGAGGAGGCCTCGGACATCCACATCGAAACCTTCGAGAACCGCCTGGTGGTGCGCTTTCGCGTCGACGGCCAGCTGCGCGAGGTGCTGGAACCACCGCGCGCCATCGCCAACCTGATCACCTCGCGCATCAAGGTCATGGCCCAGCTCGACATTGCCGAGAAGCGCCTGCCGCAGGATGGCCGCATCGCCCTGCGCCTGGCCGGGCGGCCGGTCGACGTGCGCGTCTCCACCCTCCCCTCCGCCCACGGCGAGCGGGTGGTCCTGCGCCTGCTCGACAAGCAGGCCGGCCGGCTCGACCTCGGCAAACTCGGCATGGACCCGGACACCCGCGCGCGGCTGGAGGGTCTGATCCACCGCCCGCACGGCATCCTGCTGGTCACCGGGCCCACCGGCTCGGGCAAGACCACCACCCTGTACGCCGCGCTCTCGCGCATCAACGCGCGCGAGCGCAACATCCTCACCGTCGAGGACCCGATCGAATACGACCTCGACGGCGTCGGCCAGACCCAGGTCAACACCAGGGTGGACATGACCTTCGCCCGAGGCCTGCGCGCCATCCTGCGCCAGGACCCGGACGTGGTGATGGTGGGAGAGATCCGCGACCTGGAGACGGCCGAGATCGCGGTGCAGGCCTCGCTCACCGGCCACCTGGTGCTCTCCACCCTGCACACCAACTCCGCGATCGGCGCCATCACCCGCCTGCGCGACATGGGCGTGGAGCCCTTTCTGCTCTCCTCCAGCCTGATCGGCGTGGTGTCCCAGCGCCTGGTGCGGCGACTGCTGCCGGAGTGCCGGGAGGCCTTCATCCCGGATGCGGCCGAGTGCGCCATGCTGGGCCTTGATGTCACGCGACCACCGACGCTCTATCGCGCATGCCGCGAGGGCGATTGCGCCGCGCGCGCCTACAGCGGGCGCACCGGCATTCATGAACTGATCACCGTCGACGCCACCCTGGCGCGCATGATCCACGACGGCTCGAGCGAGGCCGAAATGGAGGCCCATGTGCGCAAGTCCAGCCCCAGCCTGCGCGAGGACGGCCTGCGCAAGGTCATGGCGGGCCTCACCAGCCTGGATGAGGTGCTGCGCGTGACGGTCGAAGACATGGGATCCTGATACGATGAACATCATCCTGAACGGCACAAGCCACACCATCGGGGATGGCGCCACCGTCGCATCCCTGATCGATGCGCTCGGCCTGACCGGCCAGCGGCTGGCGGTCGAGGTCAACGGTGAGATCGTCCCGCGCGGCGAGCATGCCGCGCACATCCTGCACGAAGGCGACAAGGTCGAGGTCGTGCGGGCGATCGGTGGCGGCTGACCTCGCGCACCATCCCGGGGCGCGACACCCACCACCACGTGCCCCATGCCGGTGCATGGATGGCCGGGACGGCAAGGCGGGCGGCTACCAACACATGGCACAGGGTTTGCACACCAAAGGGTCCCCACCCCGAGGACGTGCCCCTTGAACACTCAACGCCCACCGGTCGGGTGCCACCCATGACAGCGCAAGGCGCGGCGGCGTGCGATCTGCCCGCGGTCGAGGCGCTGACCCACGAGGCCGAGGCGGGCCGCGTGGAGGGTCGGTTCCAAGGCCATCGGCTGACGAGCCACTTCCAGCCCATCATCAGCCTGACCCACCAGCGTCCGGTGGGCTACGAGGCCCTCCTGCGCGTCCAGGACGGCACGGGCGCCCCTCTCTCCCCGCTGGTGCCCTTCGCCCAGTGCGCGCATGTCGGCCAGACCGTCCTGCTCGATCGCCTCAGCCGCTATCTGCACGTGCGCAACTTCCTGAGCCAGGGAGGGGCCGAGTCAGCATGGCTGTTCCTCAACGTCCACCCCCTCACCATCGCCCACGGCAAGGGGCATGGCCCCTATTTCGCGCACCTGCTCGAGCGCTACGGCATAGCGCCGAGCCGCATCGTGATCGAGATCCTCGAGTCCCAGATCCAGGACGAGACCACCCTGGCACGCGCGGTCGACTACTACAAGGATCTCGGCTGCCTGGTGGCGATCGACGACTTCGGCACGGGCCAGTCGAATTTCAGCCGCGTGTGGGACATCCGTCCGGAGATCGTCAAGCTGGACCGCTCGCTGGTGGTGCGCGCCACCCACGACAAGCGCGTGCGGCGCCTGCTGCCCAATCTGATGGCCATGATCAACGAATCGGGCGCCCTGACCCTGCTGGAAGGGATCGAACGCGAAGACGAGGCGATGATCGCGCTCGAGACCGGCGTGGACCTGGTGCAGGGCTACCTGTTCGGCCGCCCAGGATCGCTGCGCCCCGGGCACGCTGCCCCCCAGCAGGCGCTCATCACCCAACTGGCCGCCCAGATGCATACCCTGTCCGCGCTCGAGCGGCAGCGCCTGGGCGGGCTCCTGGAGCCCTACCGCCTGGCGTTCAACCAGGCGGCGGCCCGGCTCAGGGCGGGACAGGGGCTTGAGCAGGCCGTCGCCGAGCTGCTGCGGCTGCCGCGGGCGGAGCGCTGCTACCTGCTCGACCACGAGGGGCGGCAGATCGGCGGCAACATCGAGGCCCCGCACACCCTGCATGCCTTCGACCACCGCTTCGCCCCGGTCCTGGACGCGGCGGGAGCCCGGTGGAACCAGCGCTACTACTTCCGGCGGGCCATGGCCCAGCCCGGCGAGCTCCAGCTCAGCCGGCCCTATCGCTCCATCATCGGCGGCAACCAGTGCGTGACCCTGTCCATGGCCTTCAAGGCCGGCCCGGCGGGGAGATACCAGGTGTTTTGCGCGGACGTCGACTGGAGCGAGACCTAGCCGCCGCTCAAATCCGACGGGCTAGCCGATCGGTTCCTGGGACGGCATCTGCGCCACGAGCCGGACCACCTCCGCCGGCCCCTGATGATAGGGCCCCTCGTCCAGCACCACCTGCGCCCGTTCCAGCAGCAGGATGTCCCCCTCGGCGAAGTCCTCTGCCAGCATCTCGGCGGAATAGAGCATCTCCAACCTCCCCGGGCCGCCGCTTGTGTAGTTGATCTGCTCGAGGTCGAAGGCCTCCAGCAGCAGGATGCCCCCCGGCCGCAGGGCATGCAGCATGGCCCGGTGCACGGTAGGCCGGACGTCGGGCGGCAGGTGCAGGTGGACGGCGACCACGCCGTCAAAGGCCTGTTTCGGCCACTCCCACAAGGCGAGGTCGGCGCAGACGGTCTGGATCCTCACCCCGTGGCGCGCCGCAAGTTCTTCGGCACGCGCGAGGCCGGCCCCGCTCCAGTCAACGCAGGTGACGGGGTGGCCCCGGCGCGCCAGCCAAATGCTGTTGCGCCCCTGGCCGTCACCGGGCAACAGGATGTGGCCGCCTGCAGGCAGGCGATGCGCCTCGCGCACGACAAAGGCGTTGGGCGCCTCGCCATAGGCAAGGGGAGCCTCGGCATAGCGGGCATTCCAGAAATCACGTGGAGAACTCATCGCTTACCCTCAATCGACATACGGGCCACGCATCAGGATCGGCTCCCCGTGCGGCTGGCCCAGGGCGATCAGGGCATGCGCCCCTTCCTCGCTGAACAGGGGGATCCTCCCCTCCAGGCGCAGGCCCTCGCCCATGCCCGCCTCGCCCGCATGACAGCGCAGCCGCCCGCGCAACACATAGGCGAAGCCGCGCCAGTGCTCCGGCACGCCGGGCGTGAAGGTTTCGCCGGGAGCCAGCTCGAGCAGGGCGATCCAGGCGGGGGTATGCAGCCGGATGGGCCCGTCCGGCTGGGTGATCAGCAGCAGCTCGTAGCCGGCGGCCACCACCCGGCGCGGCCGCGCCGGCCTCTGGTAGCCGGGCTCGATGCCCTTGAGCGCGCGCGGCAGGTTGATCCACAGCTGCAGCCCGTCGGCGGCCTGCTCGGCACCCACCATTTCCGCGTGCACCATGCCCCTCCCGGCGGTGAAGGACTGCACCTCGCCCGCACGCAGGGTGGCATCGTTGCCGAGGTTGTCGGTATGCCGCAACTCGCCCGAGAGCAGCAGGGTGATGGCCTCGAAGCCGCGGTGCGGATGATCTGGGAACCCCGCCCCCGCGCCGGCATGGAAGTGGTCGAAGAACACGAAGGGGTCGATCGGCCCCTGCCGCGCGGTGGGCAGCAGGCGTCGC
>JBFLVZ010000012.1:0-12933 GCA_040758295.1 Pseudomonadota bacterium | reverse complement strand
CAGGGTGATGGCCTCGAAGCCGCGGTGCGGATGATCTGGGAACCCCGCCCCCGCGCCGGCATGGAAGTGGTCGAAGAACACGAAGGGGTCGATCGGCCCCTGCCGCGCGGTGGGCAGCAGGCGTCGCACGGAGGCGCTCGCCCCCTCCTCGAGATGGTCCGGCCGGATGGGACTACTCATGTGGGCTCTCCCTCGAGGCACCGTAGTGTGCGATGAAGTGTAGCGCCCTGCGGGGGCCGACGTGGAGATGCCCCGTCCAGTACGGGGTTCAGGCCGGTCGGGGCTTGTCGGGCAGGTCCTCCTGCCAGAACACCACGCGGTTCCGCCCGGAGGACTTGGCATGGTACAGCGCCCGGTCGGCGCGGGTCAGCAGGTCAACGATGCTTGGCAAGTCATCGACCCGGGTCGTGGCCTGCGCGCCACCGATGCTGATGGTGGGATGGATGGTGCCGCCATCCGCAAGCGCGATGCTCATGGCCTCCACCGCCGCCCTCAAGCGCTCGGCCAGCTCGCGCGCGCCCCGCTCATCGGTATCCATCAGCAGCACGCCGAACTCCTCCCCACCGAGCCGGCCGAACAGGTCCTGATGGCGCAGGGTGGCCATCGCGGTCGCGGTGACCTGACGCAGCACCTCGTCCCCCGCGAGGTGGCCGCGGGTGTCGTTGACCTGCTTGAAGTGATCGAGATCGAGGATCAGCATGGCCAGCGGGCTGGCGTGCAGCGCCCCCTCCCGCAGCCGCTGGCCGGCCTCGAGCATGAACTGGCGCCGGTTGAGCGCTCCGGTCAGGCCGTCGATGGTGGCCAGGCGCTCCAGCTCGTGTTCGCGCTGCTTGACCGGGGTGATGTCCTGGAAGGTGAACAGGATCAGCGCCTCGTCACCATCCGGCATCAGGGCCGCCGACACCAGCAGCCACAGGATGCGGCCGTCGCGATGGCGGACGCGCAGCTCGTGCTGGCGCGCGATGCCCTGGCTTCGGAGGGTGGCCATCAGGGCCTCCCGCTCGTCGGGGTCGACATAGAAATCCACCGTCCGCGCGCCGAGCAGTTCAACGCGGCTGAAGCCGACACTCTGGGCCGCGGCCTCGTTGATCTCGATCAGCAGGCCGTCCTCCGCCCGGCTCATCACCATCGGCGAGGGCAGGGACTCGACGATCTGGCGCAAGCGCTCGCGGCTGGCCTCGATCAGCTGGGTCCGCTCGGCGACTCGCTCCTCAAGGTGCGCATTGAGCTCGGCGAGGGCCTGCATGGCCCGGCGGCGCTCGGCGTCGAGCGCGCTCGCGAGCAGCACGACCGCGCCCAGCACCACGATACGCAGCTGCAGAGTGGTCAGCGCAAGCTCCGAGCCGAGCGCGGCGAAAGGCCCGCGCCCCAGCAGGGTTCCGGCGAGCATGATCAGGAAGACCGCGGCGAGCAGGGTGTAGGCATCACGCTGGGAGGCACGCAGGGCCACCCAGACCAGCGGCAGCAGGATGAGGGGGACGAGCCCCGACTCCATCGGGTTCGGGACGGGCTGCAGGAAGGCCCAGGCGGTGATGCCAAGCAGCAGGCCGGCGGAAACGATGGCCTCGAGCCAGCCGTGCGATGGCGGCCGGAGCCGGGGATCTCGCCACCACAGGAAGAAGGCGGGCGCGAGCAGCACCGCGCTCGACGCATCTCCCACCGCCCAGCGCATGAACGTCGCGGCGAGGACCGCCTCGCCGCGGCCCTCGATGAAGGCGACGCCGGTGGCGCCGAACACAGCCGAGACCAGGCCGTTGAGGCCGCCAAGCAGCAGGAAGAAGGCCCCCACGCCGGTGGCGGTTTCGAACGGCCGCCGCCAGTCGGCCACCACCAGGCGGAACAGGGCCATGCCGAGCACTGGCCCCAGCACGTTGCCCAGGGTGACCCACAAGGCGCCGGTGGTGCTCCAGCCCAACAGGAAATCGTTGGCGAGCCAGGAACCGAGCGCGACGCCAGGAACCCAGCGCCATCCCCCCGCCAGGATGGCGAACACCGCAAGGCCGGTGGAGGGCCACAGGGGGGCCGGCAGCTCGAAGAAGACCGTCACCAGCCCAGCCAGGGCGACATAGCCCAGCGCAACGAGCAGATTGGCTCTGACGGCGGATGCGGACATGCGGACGCCTCCGACGTGATGGCGGATGAAGCCCACCCTAACCCCGTCCTGCCAGGGTCAGGGCGCGCGCCCAAGCCGGGGCATACCCCAGCTTGCCCATCAAGCTTAGTTCATGCTGGATTCTTGCAGGAGGAAATCAGTGCACCAGCCGGCGGCGCGCGAGGATCACCGCGAGGGCGAAGCTTGCGGCGGCAAAGGCGGCCAGCACGGCGAGGTTGAGCTGCGGGCGAGCGGGTTCGGTGCCAACGATCAGCGGGCGGATCAGCTCCACCGCGTGAGTCAGCGGCAGCCAGTCGACGAGGGCGCGCATCGCCTCGGGCAATGTGTCGACGGGGTAGAACACCCCGCACACCAGCAGCATCGGGGTGATGACGAGGACGAAGTAGTAGTTGAAGAAGTCGTAGTTGCTCGCCCGCGCGCTCATGACGATGGCCGGCCCGGCGAAGGCCAGGCCGGTGAGGAAGGCGGCCGGCAGCGCCCACAGGGCCGCCAGGCCGTGCACCACGCCGAGCAGGGCCGCGACCAGCAGGATGCCCGCCGCGCTGAAGGCCGACTTGGCCGCGCACCAGAGCATCTCGCCGAGCAGGATGTCCTGGATCTGCAGCGGCGTGGCGAGCATGGCCTCGTAGGTCTTCTGCGGCACCATGCGGGTGTAGACCGAATACATGCCCTCGAAGGTGGCGGTGTTCATGGCGCTAGAGGCGACCAGGCCCGAGGCGAGAAAGGCTAAGTAGGGCAGCCCGTCCAGGGTGCCGACGAAGGTGCCGAGGCCGAGCCCCAGGCCGAGCAGGTAGAGCGCGGGCTCGCCGAGGTTCATCACCAGCGCGGGCCAGAACAGCCGGCGCCAGACCAGGAAGTTGCGCCGGAAGACGGCCAGGGCCCCGGGGATGGACAGATCGAAGGCCATCAGCCGTCCCTCAGCTCGCGCCCGGTCAGGCGCAGGAACACGTCCTCCAGGCCGGCCGGGCGATGCAGCACGGTCAGACCGGGGTGCCCGCCGAGCTGCGCCATGCAGGCCACGCTGTCGCGGGTGTGGATGACCAGGCTGCTGCCGTGCCGCTCGACGCGGCAGTCGGCGGGGATGTCGAACGGCGGCGGCGCATCGACCGGCAGGCCGCGCACCTCGATCACCTCCGGCTCGACATGGCGGGCGATCAGTTCGCGCGGCGAGCCCCGGTCGAGCAGGCGGCCGTGGTCCATCACCACCAGTTCGTCGCACAGCCGCTCGGCCTCCTCCATGTAGTGGGTGGTCAGCAGCAGGGTGGTGCCGCGCGCGCGCAGCTCCTCCAGCCGCCCCCACAGCAGATGGCGCGCCTGCGGGTCGAGGCCGGTGGTCGGCTCGTCCAGCACGACCAGCTCGGGGGCGTTGATCAGGGCACGGGCCAGGGTGAGGCGCCGCTTCATGCCGCCGGAGAGGCTCTCCACGCGGGCGTCGCGCCGGTCCTGCAACCGCGCGAACTCGAGCAGGCCCTCAATGCGCTCCTCGACGAGCTGGCGTGGCAGGCCGAAGTAGGCGGCGTAGATGCGCAGGTTTTCGACCACGGTGAAGTCGGGGTCGAGGGTGTCGGCCTGCGGCACGATGCCGATCCGGGCGCGGATCGCGCGTGCCGCCTCCGGCATGGGCATGTCCAGGACGGCAAGCTCGCCCGTGGTCGGCGGGGTGAGGCCGAGCAGCATGCGTAGGGTGGTGGTCTTGCCGGCGCCGTTCGGGCCAAGCAGACCGAAGCAGATGCCGCGCGGCACGCACAGATCGATGCCATCCACGACCCGCAGGCCGTCGTAGACCTTGCTCAGGCCGCGGACGACGATGGCGGGGGTGGACATCGGGAGGGCGGCCCCCTTACTGGCCGATGGTGGACAGGCGCTGGCCCTTCACCTTGCTCAGCCAGTTGCGGCAGTACTGCGCCTCGGGGTGATCCTTGCCCAGGGCCCCCTCGGTGATGAGCGTTGCGCGCTCGAAGGCCTGCTCGGCCTCGCCAAGCTTGCCCTCCATGGCGAGGTTGGTGCCCATGCCGGCGAGGCTGCGTGCCACCACGGGGTCGCTCGCGCCGAGCGATTTCTCGCGGATGGACAGGCAGCGCAGGTGCGTGCCATGGGCCTCGGCGTGCTTGCCCTGCAGGGCAAGCACGTTGGCCAGGTTGTAGAGGTCCTTGGCCACCTCCAGGTGATCGGCACCGAGAGCCCGCTCGTCAACCTCCAGGGCGCGGCGGTACAGCGGCTCGGCCTCGGCGTAGCGGTCCTGCTGGTAGTAGAGGCCGGCCAGCTGGCTGAGGCTGGTCGCCACCGCCAGGTGATTCGGGCCGAGCGCGGCCTCGTACATCCCGAGCGCCTGCCGGTAACCGGCCTCCGCCTCGGCGGGGCGATTCTGCTGCACCCGCAGGGTGGCGAGGTTGCTGATGGCCGTGGCGTGATGCTTGGTGTTGGCGGCGGACTTCGAAGCCTCGGCGATCGCCTGCTGGCAGAGGGTCTCGGCCTCGGCGAGTCGCTGGCTGTCCACCGCCTCGAGGCAGCGCTGGTTCTGTGCCTCCGCGGCCGGCGCGGTGGAGACGGCCGCCACGCTGGCCACGCTGTAGGCCGCGGCCGCGCCGGCGGCGGCCTTGCCCGCCTTGGCCTGGGGCTTCTGCGCGGCACCGGCCTTGGCCTGGGATTTCTGTGCCGTGCCGGCCTTGGGTTTGGCAGCGGGCTCGGCAGCCAGGGTGGCACTGCCGAACGGGACGAGCAGGGCAGTCAGGGCGACGAGATGGGGCAGGCGCATGATTCACTTCCGGTCGGAGCCATCGAACATCAATCCATCTTACAGGATAAGGGGCCTCATCCAGCCATGCCCGATCACCTGGCTGTGCTAATGTCGGAACGGTCGAAGGTGCGGGGATGCGGGCAGTACGACCATGACAACGCGGCTCATGCTGGCCATCGGCCTGATCCTGCTGCTCGGACCGTTCGCCCTGGCGCTGGACGCGGCCCAACTTGCGGCACTGGAGCGTCAGTACGGGGCCGAGGCGCGGCAGCGGGCCGAGGCGTGGCAGCAACTGCTCGACAGCTCGGCGGGTCTTGCCGAGATGGACAAGCTGCGCGAGGTCAACCGCTTCTTCAACCGCCTGGCGTTCGTCAGTGACCGGGAACACTGGGGCCGGGAGGACTACTGGGCCACGCCGCTCGAGTTCCTTGGCAGCGGCGGGGGCGACTGCGAGGACTTCGCCGTCGCCAAGTATTTTTCCCTCAAGGCTCTCGGCGTGCCGGTCGACCGCCTGCGCCTGACCTACGTCAAGGCGGTGCAGCTGAACGAGGCCCACATGGTGCTGACCTATTACCCCGAGCCCTCGGCCGAGCCGCTGGTGCTGGACAATCTGGTGCCCGACATCCGCCTGGCCTCCGGCCGCCGCGACCTCGTGCCGGTGTACAGCTTCAACGCCGACGGCCTGTGGCTGGCGAAGGAGCGCGGCCTCGGCCGCTTCGTCGGCAAGGCCGACCGCCTCAGCCGCTGGACCGAGCTGCAGCGCCGCATGGCGCGCGAGACCGGCGCGAATCCATGAATGGAGTGTGTGCATGACCCTCTATCGCCAACTGCTGATCGTCCTCCAGTCGCTGTTCCTGCTGATCTTCGTCGGCACCCTGGTGCTCGGGGTGCAGGGGGTGCGCGCCTTCCTGGCGGACCAGCTCGCCGCCCACGCGCAGGACACCGCCACCTCGCTCGGCCTGTCGCTCTCGCCCGCCGTCGAGGCGGACGACCGGGCGACCATGACCGCGATGGTGGATGCGATCTTCGACCGCGGCTACTACCGCTCGATCGTGCTCGAGTCGGTGGATGGCCGCCCGCTGATCGAGCGCCGCCTCGACGTGGTGGTCGAGGGCGTGCCCGACTGGCTGGTGCGCTGGGTGCCGCTGGAAACACCCGAGGCGGAGGCCCTGGTGATGGCGGGCTGGCGCCAGGCCGCCACGGTGCGGGTGGTCAGCCACCCGGGCTATGCCTACCGCCTGCTGCGCGACAGCCTGCTTGAGCTCGGCGCCTGGTTCGCCGCCCTGGCCTTGCTGGCGTCGCTGCTCGCCTGGGGCGCCGTGCGCCTCCTGCTGAGGCCGCTGCACGCCGTCGAACGCCAGGCCGAGGCCCTCTGCCGGCGCGAATACGACGTACAGGCACGCCTGCCGCGCACCCGCGAGCTGCGCAACATCGTGCTCGCCATGAACCGCATGATCGAACGGGTGCGCGCCATGTTCGACGACCAGGCCCGCGAGGCGGAGCGCCTGCGCGAACAGGCCTTCCGCGACCCGCTCACCGGGCTTGGCAATCGCCGCCTGTTCGAGGTGCGCCTGGCGGCGGCCCTCGCACCGGAGGCGGAGCCCGCCGGGGGGATGCTGGCCCTGCTGCGGCTGGAAGGGCTGGAGGAACTCAACCAGCGGCTCGGCTACGAGGCGGGCGACCATCTGCTGCGCGAAGTCGCGGCCGCCCTCGCGCCCCTCGCAGCGGAGGAGGGCGCCCTGCTGGCGCGCCCGGGCGGGGCGGAGTTCGCCCTCCTGCTGCCCGGCGTCGATGCGGCGGAGGCAAAGGCCCGGGTCATCCGCGCCTGCGAGTCGACCGAGGCGCATCTCGCGGCGGCCGATGTCGCCGAGGTGCGGTTCCGCGTGGGCGCCACCCTGATCCATCCCGGCGAGACGACGGCGGACGTGCTGGCGGCGGCCGACGAGGCCCTGCGCGCCGTCGAGGACGGCGCGCCACGCCACTGGGCCTTCTACGTCCGCGAGGCGACGGCGGAGACGGAACCGCATGGCCGCCAGGACTGGCTAGCCCACCTCGATCGCGTGCTGGACGAGGGACGGCTGGTCCTGCACGCCCAGCCGGTGGTGGAGATCGGCGCCCCCGAGCGCCTGTTCCAGCGCGAGATCCTGGTGCGCATCCCCGGCCTTGGGCATGGCCTGCACCCGGCGGGTTCGTTCATCGCCCTGGCCGAGCACGGCCCGCGCGCCCTCCGCCTGGACCGGGCGGTCGTCGCGCGGGTGCTGGAGCGGCCGGGCACCGAACCGCTGGCCCTCAACCTGAGCGCCGCCGCGCTGGAGGATGCCTCCTTCGTCGACGAGCTGGTGGCTGGCGTGCGGCGCACGGGGGCCAGGCTCGCCATCGAGCTGCCGGAGGCCGTGCTGGTGGCGCAGGGCGATCGCCTGGCGCCCGCGCTGGCCCGCCTGCGCGCGGCCGGCTGCGGCCTCGGCGTGGATCACTTCGGCCGCGGCTTCGGTTCGCTCGCCTACCTCAAGGCCTTGCACCCTGACTACGTGAAGCTGGCGCACGACTACACCCTGCGCCTGATGGCGGACGAGGAAACCGCCTTCGTGCTCGGCACCCTTGTGCGCGCCGCTCACAGCCTCGACATCCGGGTCATCGCCCAGGGGGTGGAGGACCAGCGGCAGTGGGCGCGGCTGCGCGAGCTGGGGGTCGATGCCGTGCAGGGCTTTGCTGCGGGCCGGCCGGCGGCCTGGGGAGCGTCAGAGGATGTCGTCGTCTGAAGCCCCCCATAGCGGCCCCTCGCCGGCGAGGCGGGCGCGCGCGCTGCGGCGGGATGCGAGCTTGTGCTGGGCGGCGGGCGGGAGGTCGGTGAACAGGATGACGTGCTTGTCCACCAAGACTTCGATCAGGTCCTCCATCACCCGCGCGAGCTCCTGGTCGCTGCGGTTCAGGTAGGCCTCGCTGTCCACCCGGCGTTCGTGCAGGAAGGCCTGCACCTGCGGGTCGTCGGGCGGCAGGAGCTCCAGGGCATCGTCCGCGGGCTCGCGCAGCAGGGCGATGATGTGTCCGGCGGCGTCGCGGCGGGCATAGGGCATGATGTGCTCTCCCGGGGAAATCCCACGATCTTGAGGATGCAGGTTTCGGCAGGGTCGGGCAAGATGCGATATAAAGCCCAATAGGCCGCTGCACGAGGCACGGCCGCTGCTGTGAGGCCTCGCGTGACGTCGCATGACACCACTGCCGCCCCCGCGATGGGGGCGTCCCATCTCGACTCGAGGGTGTTCGACGACCCTCTGCTGGGTGCGCTCATCCTGCTGGCGGGGGCACATGACCGCCATGTCGCGCCCGAGGCGCTGGTTGCCGGGCTGCCGCTGCAGGAAGGAAGGCTTACGCTGCCCCTGCTGGTGCGCGCTGCCGACCGCGCCGGCTTCTCGGCGCGGGTCGCGCGCCGATCGCTGGAATCCATCCCGCCGCTGGTGCTGCCGGTCATCCTCTTGCTCGAAGACGGGCAGGCCTGCGTGCTCACTGAGCTTGATTTGCCCGGAGGAAAGGCGCGCATTCTGCTGCCCGAAACCGGCGGCGGGGCGCAGGAAGTGGCGATTGATGAGCTCGCCCACCGCTATACGGGGCAGGTCGTATTCGCCAAGCCGGCCTTCCGTTTTGATGCCCGCGCCCCCGAGACCCTGCGCCTCTCCACGCGGCACTGGTTCTGGGGCGTGATCGGCCGCTCCTGGCGCATCTACCGCGACGTCCTGCTCGCCTCGCTGCTGATCAACCTGTTCGCCCTCGCCACCCCGCTGTTCATCATGAACGTGTACGACCGGGTGGTGCCGAACAACGCGGTGGAGACCCTCTGGGTGCTGGCCGCGGGCGTCACGCTGGTCTATGTGTTCGACTTTATCCTGCACACACTGCGCAGCCACTTCCTCGACCTGGCAGGCAAGAAGGCCGACATCCTGCTCTCTGCTGCGCTGTACGAGAAGGTGCTGGGCATCCGCCTCGCCGCCCGGCCCGCGTCTGTCGGCGTGCTCTCCAATCACCTCGGCGAATTCGAGAGCGTGCGCAACCTGATCACCTCGGGCGCCGTGGCCGCCCTGGTCGACCTGCCCTTCGTCGTGCTGTTCCTGGTGGTCATCGCCTATGTCGGCGGGCCGCTGGTCTATGTGCCGCTGGTGGGCATCCCGCTGATCCTGCTGGTGGCCTTCGCGGTGCAGCGCCCGCTGCGCCAGGCGGTCGAGCACACCTTCCGCGCGGGCTCCCAGAAGCAGGCCACGCTGGTCGAGAGCCTGGTCGGGCTGGAGACGGTCAAGGCCCTGGGCGCGGAGGGTGCGGTGCAGTCACGCCTGGAGCAGGCCGCCGGCCATGCCGCGCACTGGAACATCCGTTCACGCCTCCTGTCGACCTGGACGGTACAGCACACCGTGTTCGTGCAGCAGATGGTCACCGTGGGGATCCTCGCATTCGGGGTGTACCAAATCGCCGCCAAGGAGATGACCACTGGCGCGCTGATCGCCGTGGTGTTGCTGAGCGGGCGGGTACTGGCACCGATGGTGCAGGTCAGCAGCCTGGCGACCCACTTCTATCAGGCCTGGGCGGCGCTGAAGGCGCTCAACGGCCTGATGGAGTTGCCCGAGGAGCGCGACCGGGAGCGCAGCTACGTGCAGCACCCAAGCCTTGGGGCGATCGAGTTCCGCGACGTGAGCTTCACCTATCCCCACCAGTCGGCCCCTAGCCTGCACCACGTCTCTTTTCGCATCGCGCCGGGCGAGCGGGTGGGGATCATCGGCCGCTCGGGCTCCGGCAAGAGCACCCTGGCCCGCCTGCTGCTTGGACTGTACGAGCCGCAGGAGGGGGCGGTGCTGCTGGACGGGGTGGACATCAAGCAGGTCGACCCGGCGGAGCTGAGGCGGCGGGTGGGCTACGTGCCGCAGGACGTGATGCTGTTCTACGGCACGGTGCGCGACAACATCGTGTTCGGCCTGCCGATGGTGGAGGACGAGGCCGTCCGGCGCGCTGCCGAGATGGCAGGCGTGTCGGAGTTCGTCGACCAGCATCCGCTGGGCTACGACCTTGTGGTGGGCGAGCGCGGCGAAGGCCTGTCCGGCGGCCAGCGGCAAACCGTCGTCATCGCCCGCGCCCTGCTGCGCGACCCGTCGATCATGGTGATGGACGAGCCGAGCAACTCGATGGACGTGATGAGCGAGTCGCGCCTCGTCCAGCGCCTGAAGGAAGGGCTGGCCGGCAAGACCTTCGTGCTGGTCACCCACCGCTCCTCCCTGCTCGCCCTGGTGGACCGCCTGATCCTGCTCGATGACGGCCGGGTGGTGGCCGACGGCCCCCGCGAGCAGGTGCTCACCGCCCTCAAGGAGGGACGCATCCAGGTCAGGAGGGCCGTGTCATGAACCGCAAGGCACCTCGCCCCGAGGACCTCGAGTACATGGGGGAGAGCGCCGCCGCGCTGCTGGAGCAGTCGCCACGCGGCGCGCGCCTCATCCTCTGGCTGGTCGCCCTGTTCGTCGCCCTGTTCCTCGGCTGGGCCTCCATCGCGGAGCTGGACGAGGTGACGCGCGGCGGCGGCAAGGTCATCCCCTCGCGCCAGGTGCAGGTGGTGCAGAACCTCGAGGGCGGCATCATCTCCGAGATCCTCGTGCGCGAGGGGGAGACGGTCGAAGCCGGCACGGTTCTGTTGCGCATCGACGACACCCGCTTCGCCTCCTCCCTGCGCGAGAGCGACGTCCGCCTCAACGCCCTCAAGTCCAAGTCGGCGCGCCTGCAGGCCGAGGCCGAGGGGACGGACTTCGTCCCGCCCGCGGATGTACAAAAGACCCATCCCGAGTTGGTCGAGCGGGAACGGCGGCTGTACGAATCACGTCGCAGCGAGCTGGAGAGCAACCTCGCCATCTTGCGCCAGCAGATGGAGCAGCGCCGCCAGGAAGTGAGCGAGCTGGAGTCCCGCCGCGCCCACCTCGAGCAGGGGCTTGCCCTGGTGGGCCGGGAGATCGCCATGAACCGACCGCTGGTCCAGCAGGGCGTGGTGTCCGAGGTGGAGCTGCTGCGCCTGGAGCGCGAGGCCAACCAGATCCGCACCGAACTGTCCTCGACCAAGCTCTCCATCCCGCGCGGGGTGTCGCGGCTGGACGAGGCGAAGCGCAAGCTGGAAGAGGCGGAGCTGAGCTTCCGCAGCCAGGCGCGGCTGGAATTGAGCTCGGTGCAGGCCGAACTGTCTGGCCTGGCCGAGTCCTCGGTCGCCCTCGAGGACCGGGTCCGGCGCACCCTGGTACGCGCCCCGGTGCGCGGCATCGTCAAGCAGCTGCGCATCAACACGGTCGGCGGCGTGGTCCAGCCGGGCATGGACCTGGTGGAGATCGTCCCGCTGGAGGACACGCTGCTGGTGGAGGCGCGCATCCGCCCCTCCGACATCGCCTTCATCCACCCGGGGCAGAAGGCGGTGGTGAAATTCAGCGCCTATGACTACTCCATCTACGGCGGGCTCGAGGGCGAAGTCGAGCACATCAGCGCCGACACGCTGGAGAGCGAGGACGAGAGCTACTACCTGGTGCGCGTGCGCACGGACCGCAACTTCCTCGGCCGTGCGGAGGCCCCCCTGCCGATCATCCCCGGCATGACGGCCTCGGTGGACATCCTGACCGGCAAGAAGACCCTGCTGCACTACCTGCTCAAGCCGGTGCTGCGCGCGCGCGAATATGCCCTCACGGAGCGCTGAGGCCCACCGATGCTGATCCTCGCCAGCGCCAACGACGCCCTCCGCCAGCGCTGGCGCGCGGCCCCGGACGAGGACTTCCAGGAAGTCACGAATGCCACGGAACTGGCGGGGGCTCTGCGGGCGACCCCGTCGGCGCTGGTCCTGCTGCACCTTGCCCTCCCGGGGCTCGGCGGCGTGGAGGGCATCGGCGCGTTGCGCGAGGCCTGGCCAGATGCCCCCCTGCTGGTGCTCAGCGACCTGCCCGCCGAGCAGGAAGGCCGCGCCCTGATGCGCCACGGCATCCGCGGCTATGCCAACGCCCACATCAATGCCCGCCTGCTGGCCAAGGCGGTGCGGGTCATCCGCCAGGGAGAGGTGTGGGTGGGACGCCGGCTCATGCAGCACCTGATCGAGGAACTGACCCATCAGGAGGCGCCCCATCCATCCCTCGACACCCTCACCCCGCGCGAGCGCGAGGTCGCCGAGCTGGTCGCTACGGGGCTGTGCAACAAGCGGGTCGCCCAGCGGCTGGCGGTCAGTGAGCGCACCGTCAAGGCACACATGACCTCCATCCTGCAGAAGACCGGCGCGGGAGATCGCCTGGTCCTGGCCCTGCTGGTCAAGGGCCACGGGCTGCACGGAAAACCGCCGCCCGCGGGATGAACCGCCGCCGGCGGTATTGGGCGGGTTGTACCAAGGTACGATGGCAAAGTGGCCGGCCGTGACCTAAAGATATAGATACGCAATCTATTGATCCGTGCATTACGCACCAGAAAGGAGGTAGACATGGCCACTCCGTCTTCCATGGGGAGCCCCCCGCAGGGCCAGCCCATCGGATTCGTGATCGCACAATCCGGCTCCGCCACCGCGCAGGGTGCCAATGGCATCGCGCGCGACCTGCAGCTGGGAGCCCCCGTCTTTGCCGATGACGTGATCCAGACTGGCTCCGCCGGCGGGATCAGCATCGGCTTCGTCGATGGCACCCGCCTGGATCTGGGGCGCGAAACCCAGGCCATGCTCGACGCGGACGTGTTCGACCCATCCGCCGTCGCGGATACCGCGGCAGCCGCCTCGGTCGAGGCGATGCAGGCCGCCATCCTCGCGGGGGAGGACCCGACCAAGGCCTTCGAGGCCGCCGCCGCGGGGGGGCCGGGCGAGGAATCGGCCGGAGGCGGCCATGAAGCGGTGTTCGTCGAGCGCACCGGCCAGCAGACCGTGCCGACCTCGGGCTTCGAGACGACCGGCCTTGCGTTCACCTTCCCGCCGCAGGTGGAAGCCCTCGGCGTCGTCCAAGAGGAGGCCCCGCCGCCGCCGCCACCGCCGCCGCCACCGCCGCCGCCGCCGCCGCCGCCGCCGCCGCCGCCGCCGCCGCCGCCGCCACCGCCACCGCCACCGCCACCG
>JBFLVZ010000011.1:0-43351 GCA_040758295.1 Pseudomonadota bacterium | reverse complement strand
GAGCGGCGGGTCAGCTCAACCGCTTCACGCTTGAACTCGGCGCTGTACTTCTTTCTCTGGGACATAAACACTCCTCGCCCCCATTATGGGACTTCTCTGAAGTGTCCGTGCTATCGGGGTAGAACCCTACTCATGTAAACTTCACTGAAGTTTCTAACCTTTAAGTGATCTGACATGCAAACAACCGCCCTCGTGACTGGTGCCGATGGATTCATTGGCTCCCATCTTGTCGAGATGCTCTTGACGCGTGGCTATAAGGTGCGCGCCTTGGCGCAGTACAACAGCTTCAATCATTGGGGCTGGCTGGAGGACATTCCATGCAAGGGCGAGATCGATGTCATCTCAGGCGACATTCGTGACCCGCACTTCTGCCGCCACATGATGAAGGACGTCGATGTGGTGTTTCACCTCGCGGCGCTGATCGCGATTCCTTATTCCTACGTCGCGCCGGACAGCTACGTGGACACCAATGTGCGCGGCACGCTGAATGTTTGCCAGGCGGCGCTGGACGCCGGGGTAAAGCGTGTGATCCACACCTCCACCAGCGAGGTGTACGGCACAGCGCGCTACGTGCCGATCGACGAGCAGCATCCGCTGCAGCCGCAGTCGCCCTACAGCGCCTCCAAGATCGGCGCGGACGCGATCGCACAGAGCTTCCATAACAGCTTCGGGTTGCCGCTCACGGTGGCGCGCCCGTTCAACACCTACGGGCCGCGCCAGTCGGCGCGCGCGGTGATCCCGACCATCATCAGCCAGATCGCCTCGGGCAAGCGGCGGATCGAGCTGGGTGATCTTTCCCCCACGCGCGACTTCAACTATGTCGAGGACACCTGCCTCGGCTTCATCGCGCTGGCCGAGTGCGAGGAGGCGGTGGGCGAGGTGGTCAATATCGGCTCGAACTACGAGATCTCGATTGGCGACACCCTGCACCTGATCCGCGAGCTGATGGGCAGTGACATTGAGGTGGTGCAGGATCAGCAGCGCATCCGTCCTTCGAACTCCGAGGTGTTCCGCCTCTGGTGCGACAACGCCAAGATCGAGCGCCTGACCGGCTTCAAGCCCCAGGTGGACATCCGCGAGGGACTGGCGCGTACGATTACGTGGTTTACCGATCCGAACAACCTGCGCCGCTACAAGGCTGACATCTACAATGTCTGAGGCCTTCGTCCGTTTCGTGCGCGAGCTCTATGCGGAGCCCGAGGCGTTCATTCCGCTGCATGCCCCGGTGATGGGGGCGCTCGAGAAGGCGCGGGTGGGGGAGGCCATCGACTCCACCTTTGTCTCCAGCGTGGGTGCCTTCGTGACCGAGTTCGAGCAGCGCGTCGCCGGGTTCACCGGGGCCCGCTTCGCCGTGGCGACGGTGAACGGCACGGCGGCGCTGCATGCCGCGCTCGTGGTCGCCGGGGTGGAGCCGGGCGACCTGGTGCTCACCCAGTCGCTGAGCTTCATCGCCACCTGCAACGCCATCCATTACTGCGGCGCCGAGCCGGTGTTCGTCGACGTGGACGAGGATACGCTGGGACTTTCCCCCGAGGCGCTGGGCACCTGGCTCGAGGAACACGCCGAGCGGCGCGAAGGCGGTGTGTACGAGCGGAGCAGCGGACGGTGCATCCGCGCCTGCGTGCCGATGCACACCCTCGGCCATCCGGCCCGGATCGAGGCCATCGCGGAGGTCTGCGCGGCGTGGGGCATCGAGCTGGTCGAAGACGCGGCCGAGTCCCTGGGCAGCTACCGGGGTGGGCGCCACACCGGCACCTTCGGGCGTCTGGGGGCCTTCAGCTTCAACGGCAACAAGGTCATCACCACCGGGGGCGGCGGGATGATCGTGACCGACGACGAGGCGCTGGCGCGGCGCGCCAAGCACCTCACCACCACGGCCAAGAAGCCGCATCCCTGGGCTTTCGAGCACGACGAGGTGGGGTTCAACTACCGCCTGCCCAACCTCAACGCTGCGTTCGGCGTGGCGCAGATGGAGCGCCTCCCCGGCCTGCTGGAAAGCAAGCGCAAGGTGGCCGAGTGCTATGCGCGCTGGTGCGGTGAACACGGCGTGTCGTTCGTGGTGGAGCCCGCCGGGACGCACAGCAACTACTGGCTGAATGCCCTGCGCCTGCGCGATGAGACCGAGCGCGACGCTTTCCTTGTGGCGACCAACCAGGCCGGGGTGATGACGCGGCCGCTGTGGACCCCGATGCACCACCTGCCGATGTACGCGACCTGCCGGTGCGGCCCGCTGCCGGTGACCGAGCAGCTGGCGGCGACGATCGTCAACATTCCGAGCTCGGCCCTGCTGGAGGCGGCCTGAGATGGCCCCTCGTCGCGTTGCCGTCGTCACGGGCACTCGGGCGGACTACGGCCTGCTGTACTGGCTGATCCGCGACCTGCACGCGGCGTCCGAGTTCGAGCTGCAGCTGGTCGTGACCGGCATGCACCTGATGCCGGAGTTCGGCCGCACCATCGAGGTCATCGAGCGCGATGGCTTTCCCATCGCGGCCACGGTCGATCTCGAGCTGTCCTCGGACACCCCCGAGGCCGTGGCTCGCGCCATGGGCGTCGGCATGATCGGCTTCGCTTCCTGCTTCGCACGGCTGGCCCCCGAGATCGTGGTCATCCTCGGGGATCGCTTCGAGATGCTGGCCGCGGCGAGCGCTGCCTTCGTCCAGCGCGTTCCGATCGCCCACATTCACGGTGGTGAGGTGACCGAAGGGGCGCTCGACGAGGGCTTCCGGCACGCCATCACCAAGCTGTCCGCCTTGCACTTCACCGCCGCCGATCCTTACCGGCGCCGCGTCATTCAGATGGGCGAGCTGCCGGAGCGCGTATTCAACGTGGGTGCGCCGGGGCTCGACCACCTGCGCCGCACCGCCCTGCTCGAGCGCGAGGCGCTCGAACAGGCGCTCGCCCTCGAGCTCGGGGCACAGAACTTCCTTGTCACCTTCCATCCGGCGACGCTGGACACCGAGGATGCTGCGTCGCAGTGTCGCTCGCTGCTGGCCGCATTGGACGCCTTTCCCGAGGCGCGTATCGTCTTTACCCTGCCCAACGCCGATCCCGGCGGACGAGCCATCATGCCCTTGCTCGAAGATTACGTCGCCCACCACGCCGAACGCTGCCGGCTGTTCGCCAGCCTCGGCCAGCTGCGCTACCTCTCCCTACTGCGCCAGGTCCAGGTTGTGATCGGCAACTCCTCCAGCGGCATCATCGAGGCCCCGAGCTTCGGCGCGGCGACGGTCAACATCGGCGACCGCCAGCAGGGCCGCCTGCGCGCAGCCAGCGTGATCGACTGCGGGACCGGGGTGGCCGAGATCGAGGCGGCCATCCTCCAGGCCCTGAGCCCGGCCTTCCGGGACAGCCTGGCGGATGTCGAAAACCCCTATGGCGCGGGCGACGCCTCGGGCCGCATGCTGGACGTGCTCGGGCGCGCGGACCTCGCCGCCCTGCAGCGCAAACCCTTTTACGACCTTCCCGTGGAGTGTCCATGAACCCAGTCCAGGTCATCGCCGAGGCCGGCGTCAACCACAACGGCCAGGCCGACATGGCCTTCGCCCTGGTCGAGGCCGCGGCTCGCGCGGGCGCCGACGTGGTCAAGTTCCAGACTTTCAAGGCGGACAGCCTGGTCACCCAGGATGCGCCGAAGGCCGCGTACCAGCAGCGCGCCACCGGGAGCGGAGAGTCGCAGTTCGACATGCTCAGGCGGCTCGAACTCTCGCCCCGGCTGCATCACGAGCTCAAGGCCGAGGCCGAGCGGCGCGGACTCGCCTTCCTTTCCACCGCCTTCGATCCCGAGAGCCTGCGTTTTCTGGTCGATGAGATCGGGCTGAATCTGCTCAAGCTGCCCTCGGGCGAGCTGACCAATGCCCCCTTCGTGCTTGAGCACGCCCGCACCGGCAGCGATCTGATCGTTTCCACCGGCATGGCCACCCTGGCCGAGGTGGAGACCGCGCTGGGCGTGATCGCCTTCGGGCGCATCGCGGGGCTGGACGAGCGTCCTTCCCCCGCCGCTTTCCAGGAGGCCTATGCCTCGCCCGAGGGGCAGGCGGCCCTGCGCAGGAGCGTCACCCTGCTGCATTGCACCAGCGACTACCCGGCCGCTCCGGAGACGGTGAACCTGCGCGCCATGGACACCCTGCACGCGGCCTTCGGCCTGCCGGCCGGCTATTCCGATCACACCCTCGGCACGGAGATCGCCCTCGCGGCGGCGGCGCGCGGGGCGTGCGTGATCGAGAAGCACTTCACCCTGGACTGCTCGCTGCCGGGGCCGGATCACGCCGCATCGCTCGAGCCCGAGGCGCTGGCCGGCATGATCCGGGGGGTCCGCGCCGTGTCCGCCTCCCTCGGGGACGGCATCAAGCGCCCACAGCCCGCCGAGCGATCCACGGCCAAGGTGGCGCGCAAGAGCCTGGTGGCGCGCACGGCGATCCGCGCCGGCGAGACCTTCGGGCCGGAGAACGTCGCCATCATGCGCCCCGGGGACGGCATGGCGCCGATGCGCTACTGGGAGGTGCTGGGCCGCCGCGCGTCCCGCGACTATCCGCCGGGCAGCCTGCTCGATGAATAAGCCTGTTCTCATCCTCGGCCACGGTGGGCATGCGCGGGTGGTGCTCGACGTGCTGCACTGCATGGGGCGCGAAGTGGCCGGGATTCTGACGCCTGATCTCCCGCCTGGCTCGGACTGGCAGGGGGTGCCGGTGCTGGGAGACGATGCCTGGCTGCACGGGCCGCAGGCCGCAGATCATGCCTATGCCGTCGGCATCGGCATGCTGCCGCACCGCCCGGACCTGCGCGCCCGGCTGTACGGTCGGCTGCGCGCGTTGGGCCTCGCGGTGCCCGCGCTGATCCACCCCTCGGCGATCCTGGCCCGGGACGTGCAGGTGGGCGAAGGGGCGCAGATCATGGCCGGGGTCATCATCCAGCCGGGGACGGTCCTCGGCGAGGACGTGCTGCTGAACACGGGAGCCCGCATCGATCATCATTGCTGCCTCGGCAACCACACCCACGTCGCCCCCGGGGCGGTGCTGTGCGGCGAGGTGCGGGTGGGCGAGGGGGCCTTCATCGGCGCCGGCGCCACCCTCATCCAGGGCGTGTCGATCGGCGACCGTGCCCAGGTGGCGGCGGGCACCACCGTGGTCCGCAACATCGAGGCAGGCATCCGGCATATCCCCGGGCGTCCCCACAAGCCGGTATGAGGGAGGAAGGAGAAAGCATGAGTACGGAATGGCGCGACATCCTGCTCGGCCCGGAGGACAGCATCCACCGGGCCATCGAGGTCATCGACCGGGGCGCGCAGCGGATCGCCTTGGTGGTCGACGGGGACGGGCGGCTGCTCGGCACGGTCACCGACGGCGACATCCGCCGCGGCATCCTGCGCCACCTGTCGCTCGATGCCCCCGTGGCCGAGGTCATGAACACCCAGCCCCGCGTCTTGCCGCGCCACTACAGCCGGGAGCAGGCCATGCACCTGCTCGGCAGCGCGCAGGTCTTGCAGGTGCCGATCGTGGACGAGCACGGCCTGCTGGCCGGCCTCAAGACCCTGACCGACCTGCTCAAGCGTCCGCGGCTGGAAAATCCCGTGTTCCTCATGGCTGGCGGCTTCGGCACGCGCCTGCGTCCTCTGACCGACACCTGCCCGAAGCCGATGCTGCCCGTCGGCGGCAAGCCCATGCTCGAACACATCCTGCAGGATCTGGTCGACTACGGCTTCTACCGCTTCTACATCTCCGTCCACTACCTGCGCGAGCAGGTCATCAACCACTTCCAGGACGGCAGCCGCTGGGGTGTGAGCATCCAGTACATCCACGAGGATACCCCGCTCGGGACGGCGGGTTGCCTGGGGCTGCTGCCCAAGGACGCGGTCCAGCGCCCGATCATCGTGGTCAACGGCGACATCATGACCCGCGTGAACTACGAGGCCCTGCTGCAGGACCACGACCGCCACACCCCGGCGGCCACCGTCTGCACCCGTCAGTACGACTTCCAGGTACCCTACGGCGTCATCGAACACGACGAGCAGTGCATCCTCAGCATCACCGAGAAGCCGGTGCACCATTTTTTCGTCAGCGCCGGCATCTACGTCCTCGCGCCGCAGGTCGTCCACGCCATGCAGCCGGAAACCCGCGTGGACATGCCCGACCTCCTCAAGGCGGAGATCGCCGCGGGCCGGGAGGTGCGGATGTTCCCGGTGCACGAGTACTGGCTGGACATCGGCCGCATGAACGATTTCGAGCTGGCCCAGCAGGACGCCGCGAGCGTGCTGAAGCATGGCTGAGAAAGAACGACCGAGAATCCTGGCCCTCATCCCCGCGCGCGGGGGCAGCAAGGGCCTGCCCGGCAAGAACATCCGCCCGCTGCACGGCAAGCCGCTGATCGGCTGGAGCATCGAAGCTGCCAAGGCCTCCAGATATGTGACGCGGGTAGTGGTGTCCTCCGACGACGAATCGATCCTGGCCGTAGCCCGGGCATGCGGCGCAGAGATTCCTTTCGTGCGCCCACAAGCGCTGGCGCGGGACGACACCCCTGGAATCGACGTCGTCTTGCACGCGCTCGACATCCTTCCGGGCTTCGACTGGGTGGTGCTTCTGCAGCCCACCTCACCGCTGCGCACAGTCGGAGACATCGATGCCGCCATCGAGCACTGTCTTGCGGGCGGCGCTCCCGCCTGCGTGAGCGTATGCGAAGCGAGTGCCTCGCCATGGTGGATGTTCAGCCTGAACAATAACGGGCGTATGCACTCCTTTCTCCCTCCTGAGCAGCGCCCCGCACGGCGGCAGGATATACCGACACTCTACGCCCTCAACGGCGCGATTTACGTAGCGCGGGTCGACTGGCTGCTGCAAACGCGAAGCTTCCTCACCGAAGAAACCTTGGCCCATGTCATGCCGGCAGAGCGATCGGTGGACATCGACACCGCCTTCGATTTTCGTCTGGCACAATGTCTGCTGGAGTCGAGCATGCCGTGAAACGAGCCCCATTGGGCGACATAGTCCTTCTGTAGTAACTCAGGACACTGTCCCCATCGGAATGGCGTACGCATCGAGCTCCTAGCAGGCCGTTGAAAAACTCCCCCGCAGCCGTCCGTGCTGCCGGTACCATGTGAGCCACGGCGACGACGAGACAGCAGACGGCGAAGATGAGAGGCACACAGAACTTTCAGGGGGCGATGTTCAGCTACATCAGCATCGAAGAGCGGGTCCCGGCCAAGCACCCGCTGCGCAAGCTGCGGGCACTGGTCGATGCCTTGCTGGCCAGCATGAGCACAGAGTTCGAGGCGGTCTATGCCCGCCGTGGCCGCCCTTCGGTGCCGCCCGAAATGCTGCTCAAGGCACTGCTGCTGCAGATCCTGTTTTCCATCCGCAGCGAGCGGCTGCTGGTGGAGGCCATCGACTACAACCTGCTGTACCGCTGGTTCGTGGGCCTGAACATCGAGGACAAGGTCTGGGACCACTCCACCTTCAGCGCCAACCGCGAGCGCCTCTTCAACGAAGACCTCGCCCGTATGTTCTTCGAGCGGGTCAAATACACCGCGCAGTGGGCAAAGTTGATCGGCGACGAGCACTTCAGCGTCGACGGCACACTCATTGAGGCCTGGGCCTCGCACAAAAGCTTCAAGCGCAAAGACGACGACCACACACCGACTGCGGGGCGAAACGCCGAGGTTGACTTCAAAGGCGAGCAGCGCCGCAACGACACCCACGCAAGCACGACCGATGCCGATGCGCGGCTGTTCAAGAAGGCCGCAGGCGACAAGTCCCGTCTGTGCCACATGGGGCATATCCTCATGGACAACCGCCACGGGCTGGTGGTGGACGTCGAAATCACCCATGCCAGCGGCACGGCCGAGCGGCAGGCCGCACTCAAGATGCTCGAGCGCCAAAAGCGCAAAGTCCGCCGACTCACCGTGGTGGCGGACAAGGGCTATGACTGCCGTGCCTTTGTCCAAGGCTGCCGCAAGCTGGGCATGACCCCGCACGTGGCGGCCAAAGCCAAGCACTCGGCCATTGACGCACGCACCCAGCGGCACGAAGGCTATAAGGTCAGCCTGAGGGTGCGCAAACGCATCGAAGAAGCCTTTGGCTGGAGCAAGACCGTGGGCGGTCTGGCCAAGACCCGGCTCATCGGGCATGCCAAGCTGGCAGGGCAGGCGCTGATGTGCTTTGCCGCGTACAACCTGGTGCGCATGGGCTCCATCGCTGGCTGGTGGGATGCGCATCATGTGTGAATCAGGGGTCAGTGCGCCCAAAATGGGCGAGCAGCTCCCAAAGGGGGAGCCCAAGCGGCTGTCGGAGCCATAAAAAACGGCTTGCGCTGGCTTCGGACCCATGCAAACGGGTACATGGCCGCTTCGATGGGCATTTTTTCAACGGCCTGCTAAACCACGTCGACGACCAATTGGTGAATCATCCGAGATACAACATCTATCGAACCATGGACGCCGCCCGATCCGATGTTTTTGATTACATCGAGCGATTCCACAACCCTCGGATGCGGCGTAGAGTCGCACAGCAGGATCAGACGTTCTTGAGCCTTTTACAACCGTCCGTGAAAACGGGGTAGAACCCCATAAAATATCGTAAACCAGCACATGACAGGCCGTCCTTCGCACATCGAGCACGATTTTCCAGCTCTTTTCATAAAGTTTGGGGATGCTATCTTCATTGGCCTTGCTGGCGCCCTCGCCTACCTGTGGCGCTTCGGCGTGGCGGGGTTCCCCATGCCCTCGCGTTATGCTCTGCTGATTCTGACTAGTGTCCTTCTGCTGCTGGTGATTTTCAGCGGGATGGGAATTTACCGATCCTGGCGTGGCACCAATCTGGCCGACATGTTCGGCCGCGTGTTGATTGGCTGGGCATCTGTGGTAGCGACCCTGATCCTACTTCTGTTTTTCCTCAAATTATCAGACACTTATTCACGCCTATGGCTCAGCACCTGGGCTCTATTGTCGGGTGTTTTTTTGCTAACTGAACGGCTCGCGCTGTATAGCCTTCTTCGCTGGTTCCACCTGCATGGTAAAAACCAGAAGCGCGTCGTCATGATCGGTCAAGCCGAGGCAGGTCGGGAACTGCTACGCCGAGTAAAATCATTAGACTGGACTGGCTTTGATGTTGTCGCCGTATTCGATGACAAGCCCTCGTCGAGCGTGACATTTGAAGGCATTCCTCTTCATCACGATTTGGCTGGGCTTGATGGCTATCTGCGCGAGCATGACGTAGCCGAGGTATGGATTACCTTGCCCCTGAGGGACGAGGCTCGGGTGCGGGATGCGCTGCACCTGCTTCGCCACAGCACCGCCGACATCCGCTATGTGCCGGACATCTTCGCCTTCCGACTGCTCAACCATGGGGTCAGCGAGGTCGCCGGCATACCGATGCTGGATCTCTCAACCACGCCCATGACGGGCATGAATAGGCTGGTGAAGGGCGTGGAAGATTGGGTTCTTGGTTGCTTGATCCTGATCATTTTCAGCCCTATTTTCCTGAGCATTGCCCTGGCGGTGAAGCTTTCATCTTCTGGGCCGGTGCTTTTCAAGCAGAAAAGGCATGGCTGGGATGGAAGAGAAATCACGATCTACAAATTCCGCTCGATGGTTGTTCATACCGAGGATGCCGGACAGGTAACCCAAGCCCGCAAGGGAGACCCCCGGATTACACCTATCGGCGCATTCTTGCGCCGCACCAGTCTGGATGAGCTACCGCAGCTTATTAACGTGCTGCAGGGGCGTATGTCGATCGTGGGGCCGCGCCCTCATGCGGTCGCACACAATGAGAAGTACAAGGATCTGATCGATGACTACATGAAGCGCCACAAGGTCAAGCCGGGTATTACAGGCTGGGCTCAGGTGAATGGCTACCGTGGTGAGACGGACACGCTCGAGAAGATGAAGAAACGGGTGGAATACGACCTGTACTACATCGAGCACTGGTCGCTGTGGTTCGATCTGAAGATCATCTTCCTGACGATCTTCAAGGGTTTCATCAACAAGAATGCCTATTGAACCTGCTCTGTCTAGCAGCAACTGTGTGAAGCGCCCCGGATTTTGAGGAGGCTCTTTTTCCAAAGAGAATGGAGCCATGATGAAGAAACCCAAGCCAATCAAGTATTCCCCTGAAGTCCGTGAACGCGCCGTGCGCATGGTGCAGGAACACCGAGGCGAGTACGCCTCACCGTGGGCGGCGGTGGCGTCCATCGCCCCCAAGATCGGCTGCTCACCGCACACCCTGCATGAATGGGTCAAACGGCATGAGGTCGACACCGGCCAGCGCGATGGCGTCACCAGCGAAGAGCGCGAGCGCATCAAGGCGCTGGAGCGCGAGGTCAAGGAATTGCGCCGGGCGAACGAGATACTCAAGCTGGCGAGCGCGTTTTTCGCCCAGGCGGAGCTCGACCGCCGACTCAAATCATGAACGCCTTTGTTGACGCGCATCGCGCGTCCTTCGGGGTCGAGCCGATCTGCAAAGTCTTGCAGATTGCCCCGTCGGGCTATCGGAGTCATGCGGCGCGCCAGCGCGATCCCGCGCTGCGCTGTGCGCGTGCGCAACGCGACGATGGGTTGATACCCGAGATCGAACGCGTCTGGCAAGCCAATCTGTCGGTCTACGGGGCGGACAAGGTCTGGCGGCAGATGCAGCGCGAAGGCACCCAGGTCGCGCGCTGCACGGTCGAGCGGCTGATGCGTCGTCTGGGTCTCTCCGGCGCGGTGCGCGGCAAAGCCGTGCGCACGACGGTGCCCGATCCCCAACAGCCGTGTCCGCTGGATCGGGTCAACCGGCAATTCAGGGCGGAGCGCCCGAATCAGCTTTGGGTCTCGGACTTCACCTACGTCTCGACCTGGCAGGGCTGGCTGTATGTGGCGTTCGTGATCGATGTGTTTGCCCGACGCATCGTCGGCTGGCGGGTGAGCCGATCGATGACGACCGATTTCGTGCTGGACGCACTGGAGCAGGCGCTCTATGCCCGCCAGCCGGAGCGCGACGGGAGTCTCGTGCATCACTCCGACCGCGGCTCGCAGTACCTCAGCATCCGCTACAGCGAGCGCCTGATGGAGGCGGGGGTCGAACCCTCCGTGGGAAGCAAGGGCGATAGCTACGACAACGCGCTCGCCGAGACGATCAACGGGCTGTACAAGGCGGAGCTGATCCACCGGCGCGGGCCGTGGAAGACGCGGGAAGCGGTGGAACTGGCGACGCTGGAATGGGTGGCGTGGTTCAACCACCACCGGCTGCTTGAACCCATAGGGTATATCCCGCCCGCCGAGGCTGAGGCAAACTACTACCGGCAACTCGCCAAGCAGGCCGAATCAGCGGCCTGTGCTTGAACCAAATGGCCTCCACGAAACCCGGGGCGGTTCAATCCATGCAAGGTGAACATGAATGGTTTTGGCCTTCAGGCGCAATAACGCGGCCTTTTTTCAAGCACATAGGAACAGATGAACATTCTCGTTGTCGGCGGGGCCGGCTATATCGGCTCGCACATGGTCAAGATGCTGGCTCGCGCCGGACACCAGGTCAGCACCCTGGACAACCTGACCACCGGTTATGCGGATGCGGTGCGTTACGGCGAACTCGTGCAGGGTGACATGGCGGACTCCGTGCTGCCGGACAGACTGTTTAGCTCCAGCCGGTTCGATGCGGTGATGCACTTCGCCGCCTTCAGCCTAGTCGGTGAGTCGATGACTGATCCTGCGAAGTACTACCGCAACAACGTGGCCAACACGCTGAACCTGCTTGATGCGATGGTGCGCCACGGGGTGCTGAACTTCATTTTCTCGTCCACCGCTGCCACCTTTGGTGAGCCAGTTAACACTCCGATGGACGAAGCGCACCCTCAGCAGCCGATCAACCCCTACGGGCGCAGCAAGCTGATGATGGAGCAGATCCTCGAAGACTACGACCGGGCCTATGGCCTCAAATCCACAGTCCTACGCTACTTTAATGCCGCCGGTGCGGATCCGGAGGGCGAGATCGGCGAACGGCACGATCCAGAAACGCACCTGATCCCGCTGATCCTCCAAGCCGCCTCCGGCCGACGCGAAGCAATTACGGTGTTCGGTACGGACTACGACACGCCGGACGGCACCTGCATCCGCGATTACATCCATGTGCAGGATCTGTGCGAGGCCCACCTGCTCGGCCTCAAGCGCATGATGGCAACGGGCGAGAGCGCCCGCTACAACCTGGGCAACGGCAGCGGGTTCTCGGTAAAGGAAGTCATCGACACCGCGCGCGAAGTGACCGGCCTGAACATCCCCATCCAGTACGGCGAACGCCGGCCCGGCGATCCGGCTCGTTTGGTTGCAGATGCCACCGCCGCGCGTCGTGATCTTGGCTGGACGCCAAAGTTCGATGCCTTGGGCACCATCATCGAGCATGCCTGGGCGTGGGAGGTGAAGCATTTCTGTGGTAGCCGGCCCGGCAGGCATCGCTAGTTGTCGTGTCCCACCTGATTGGTGACGCGCTTATGAAACAGCTCAGGGCGTGATTGCTGCCATTGTTTCATTGCTTTGATGGGACTGACATGCCCCAAGGCTTTCTGTGGCAGATGATGGTTGTATAGCAGTGTCGCCAGGACCATTTGAGCCTCGGCTGAACGACCGCCCGGCTTTCGGATACCATAATCCTTTCATTTCATAGCAATCCATCATGTGCGGAATTGTCGGCGCCATCGCGGAACGTAACGTCACCCCCATCCTGCTGGAGGGGCTGCGGCGGCTGGAGTATCGCGGCTATGACTCGGCGGGTCTGGTGGTGCTCGGGGCCGGCGGCCTGGATCGCCGGCGCGCCCTTGGGAAGGTGGAGCAGCTGGCGACCAGCATCGACCAGCACCCCGTCAGCGCCCCCCTCGGCATCGCCCACACCCGCTGGGCTACCCACGGGGCACCGGCGGAGCGCAATGCCCATCCGCATATCTCCTGCGATCGGCTGGCGCTGGTGCACAACGGCATCATCGAGAACCATGCGGAGCTGCGCGCGAAACTGACCGCGCTTGGCTACTCCTTCACCTCCGAGACCGACACCGAGGTGGCGGCGCACTGGATCGAGCACCGCCTGCGCGAGACGGGCGACCTGTTCCGTGCCGTGCAGCAGGCGGTGGCGGATTTTGAGGGCGCCTATGCGCTGGGCGTGATCACCGTGGCCGAGCCGGACCGGCTGATCGCCGCGCGCAAGGGCAGTCCGCTGGTGATCGGCCTTGGGATTGGCGAGAACTTCATGGCCTCGGACGTCGCTGCCCTGCTGCCGGTCACCCAGCGCTTCATCTTCCTGGAGGACGGGGACCTCGCCGAGCTGCGCCGCGAGTCGGTCGTGGTGCATGACGCCCAGGGCGCGATCGTGGAGCGTCCGGTGAAGCTCTCCAGCCTGACCGCCGCCGCGGCCGAGAAGGGGCCCTACCGGCATTTCATGCAGAAGGAGATCTTCGAGCAGCCGCGTGCGGTGGCCGACACGCTCGAGGGGCGGATCGCCGGCGCCCGAGTGCTCGAGGGCATCTTCGGTGCCTCCGCGACAGAGATCTTCCAGCGCATCCGGCAGGTGCAGATCATCGCCTGCGGCACGAGCTTCCACGCCGGCCTGACCGCCCGCTACTGGTTCGAAGACATCCTCGGCCTGCCCTGCCAGGTGGAGGTAGCGAGCGAGTTCCGCTACCGCAACCCGGTGATCAGCGAGGATGCGTTGTTCGTCACCATCTCCCAGTCCGGGGAGACCGCCGACACGCTGGCCGCGCTGAAGAACGTGAAGGAGCGCTGCCCGGGCGTCGCGACGCTGACGATCTGCAACGTGCCCGAGTCCTCGCTGGCGCGCGAGTCGGACCTGGTGTTCATGACCCATGCCGGGCCCGAGATCGGCGTCGCCTCGACCAAGGCCTTCACCACCCAGCTGATCGCGCTGGCTCTGCTGCTGGTGTCGGTCGGCAAGGCGCAGGGCCGCCTGACCGATGACCAGGAGGCGCGCATCGTGCAGGGCCTCTCGCGCATCCCCGGCAAGATCGCCGACGCGCTGGCCAAGGAGGATCGCATCCTGGCCCTCTCGGAGAAGCTCGTGCACAAGCAGCACACCCTGTTCCTCGGCCGCGGGGCGATGTACCCGATCGCGCTCGAGGGCGCGCTCAAGCTCAAGGAGATCTCCTACATCCACGCCGAGGCCTACCCTGCGGGCGAGCTCAAGCACGGCCCGCTGGCGCTGGTGGACGAATCCATGCCGGTGATTGCCATTGCCCCGCAGGACGACCTGCTGGCCAAGCTCAAGTCCAACCTCGAGGAGGTGCGCGCGCGTGGCGGCGAGCTGTTCGTGTTCGCCGACGAGACGGCGGGCGTGGAAGCGTCGGAGGGCATCCACGTGGTGCCGGTCACCTCCAATGTCGGGCGCATCAGCGCGCCGATCATCTTCAACATCCCGCTCCAGCTGCTCGCCTACCACGTGGCCGTGCTGCGCGGCACGGATGTGGACAAGCCACGCAATCTGGCCAAGTCGGTGACCGTGGAGTAAAAATCTCAGCTCTTCTTGGATTTTTCTGATGGCGGATGGCTTGTGCGCCATCTAAACAAGGGTGTACCGGCACTGTCGCCGGTTTGATGAACAAGGAGTTCAGGATGAAGAAGTTCATGCACCCGTTCGTGCTTACCCTTGCCCTCGGCCCGCTGGCGGCCTTCGCCGCCGAACCGGTCGATCTGAACAGCGCCACTGCCACGCAGCTTGAAGCCATCAACGGCATCGGCCCCGCCAAGGCGCAGGCCATTGTCGACTACCGCGCCAAGAACGGCCCGTTCCAGAAGGTCGAGGACCTGGAGAAGGTCGCGGGCATCGGGCCGAAGATGCTGGAAAAGATCAGGGCCGAGGTGACCGTCAAGGGCGCGCCGGCCGGCGCGAAGAAGTAAGGTCACCATCGCGGGATCAAGGGCGGCCTCGGCCGCCCTTTTGCATGCGCGGGTTAGAGCCCATCGCGCCTTACTCTTGAGAAGGCGCATCACGGGGCATCCACGAGGCGCCGAGTTCTGCCAACGCCACCATCGACGGCCCCAATCACCGCCGGATTCGCACTCGAGGAGACCCACGAGGACACCGGACTGCCCCTTCCTGTCTGAGCAAGACCCACCCCTCCCATGGCCTTTGCAGGATCAAGGGCTTAGAATGCCGCCCCTTCATCCACTGCGACTGGTTAACCTCCATGAATCGCGACCAAACCGCCTCCCACGCCGCGCCCAAGAAGGTCTACATCAAGACCTGGGGCTGCCAGATGAACGAATACGACAGCCAGAAGATGGGCGATGTGCTGCATGCCTGCGAGGGCATGCAGCTGGCGCAAACCCCGGAAGAGGCGGACGTGATCCTGCTCAACACCTGCTCCATCCGCGAGAAGGCGCAGGAGAAGGTGTTCTCCCAGCTCGGCCAGTGGAAGGAGCTCAAGCGCGCGAAGCCTGAGCTTGTGATCGGCGTGGGCGGCTGCGTGGCCAGCCAGGAGGGCGAGGCGCTGCGTGAACGCGCGCCGTTCGTCGATGTGGTGTTCGGTCCGCAGACCCTGCACCGCCTGCCGGAGATGATCCGCGAGGTGCGCAGCTCAGGCCACGCGGTGGTCGACATCTCCTTCCCGGAGATCGAGAAGTTCGATCGTCTGCCCGAGCCGCGCGCGGAAGGCCCGACCGCCTTCGTCTCGATCATGGAGGGCTGCTCCAAGTACTGCACCTTCTGCGTGGTGCCCTACACCCGCGGCGAGGAGGTCTCCCGCCCGTTCGACGACGTGCTGGCCGAGTGTGCCCAGCTCGCCGCGCAGGGTGTGCGCGAGATCAACCTGCTCGGCCAGAACGTGAACGCCTACCGCGGCGCGATGCACGACGGCGGCATCGCCGATCTCGCGCTGCTGATCGAGTTCGTCGCCGCCATCGACGGCATCGAGCGCATCCGCTTCACCACCTCGCACCCGGTCGAATTCACCGACCGGCTGATCGAGGCCTACCGCAACGTGCCCAAGCTCGCGAGCTTCCTGCACCTTCCGGTGCAGTCCGGTTCCGACCGGGTGCTTGCGGCGATGAAGCGCGGCCACACTGCCATCGAGTACAAGTCGAAGATCCGCAAGCTGCGCGAGGCGCGCCCGGACATCTGCCTGTCCTCCGACTTCATCGTCGGCTTCCCCGGCGAGACCGAGGCCGACTTCGAGGCCACCATGAAGCTGATCCGCGATGTCGGCTTCGACCAGTCGTTCAGCTTCATCTACAGCGCCCGCCCCGGCACCCCGGCGGCGAGCCTGCCGGACGACACCCCGCTGGAGGCCAAGAAGGAGCGCCTCTACCGCCTGCAGGAGCTGATCAACAGCCAGGCCCGCGCGATCAGCGAGGCGATGCTCGGCACCGTCCAGCGTATCCTGGTCGAGGGCCCCTCCCGGAAGGACCCCGACGAGCTGATGGGACGCACCGAGAACAACCGGGTGGTCAACTTCAAGGGCGGCGCGCGCCTGATCGGGCAGATGATCGACGTGCGCATCACCGAGGTGCTGCCCAACTCCCTGCGCGGGGAGGTCGTGTAGGAGCGACGCCCCGTCGCGAGCCGATGCGTAATCGGCCCGGGGGCGGGCCTCCTACCCCAGCCCCCCGGTTGAAATTTCCCCCACCCCGGCCCATGATCGTGGTTATTCTCTCGCACCACTCCCGAACTTGAGCACTCAGCTACAGACCCGATCCTTCCTCCTCGCCCCCGAGGACAACACCCGCCTCGCCAACCTCTGCGGCCAGCTCGATGGTCACCTGCGCATGATCGAGCGCCGCCTGGGCGTGGAGATCAACAACCGCGGCTTCCAGTTTCAAGTCATCGGCCCGGAGGATGCGGCCGTCACCGCCGTCAAGTTGCTAAACGACCTCTACGCCCAGACCGAACAGGCCGTACTCAACTCCGGCGCCGTGCATCTCGCCCTGGTCGAGAGCGGCTTCGGCGACGAGGCCGAGGCTGCCCCGGAAGAGGACCTGCCCGAAGAGGTCAGCATCCGCACCCCGCGCAGCCTCATCCGCGGGCGCGGCACCAACCAGGTGCGCTACCTGCGCGACATCCGCACCCATGACCTCTCCTTCGGCATCGGCCCGGCCGGCACCGGCAAGACCTATCTTGCGGTGGCCTCGGCGGTCGAGGCGCTGGAGAAGGAGGAGGTGCGCCGCATCGTGCTGGTGCGCCCGGCGGTCGAGGCCGGCGAGCGGCTCGGGTTCCTGCCCGGCGACATGGCGCAGAAGATCGACCCCTACCTGAGACCGATGTACGACGCCCTGTACGAGATGTTCGGTTTCGAGCGGGTGGCGAAATACATCGAACGCAACGTGATCGAGGTCGCGCCGCTGGCCTTCATGCGCGGCCGCACCCTGAACGAGGCGTTCATCATCCTCGACGAGGCGCAGAACACCACGGTCGAGCAGATGAAGATGTTCCTCACCCGCATCGGCTTCGGCTCGCGCGCGGTGGTGACCGGCGACGTGACCCAGATCGACCTGCCGCGCGCGCAGACCTCCGGCCTGCGCCACGTGATCGAGATCCTCAAGGACGTGGACGGGGTGAGCTTCACCTTCTTCCAGGCCCGCGACGTGGTCCGTCACCCGCTGGTCAAGCGCATCGTCGCGGCCTATGAGAAGGCTGACATCCATGCTTGATCTCGAAATCCAGTACCCCGAGGCGGGCCCCGTCGGCCTGCCCGACGAGACCTCCTTCACCCGCTGGGTGCGCGAAGCCCTCGGCGAGCGCGCCACCGGCCTGACCCTGCGCCTGACCGACGCCGCCGAGATGGCCTCCCTCAACCAGCAGTACCGCGGCAAGGCCTACGCCACCAACGTGCTGTCCTTCCCGCTCGAATTCCCGCTGGAGAGCGGCATCCCGTACATCGGCGACATCGTCATCTGCCCGGAGGTGGTCGCGCGCGAGGCCGCCGAGCAGGGCAAGCCGCTCGAGGCCCATTACGCCCACCTCACCGTGCATGGCGTGCTGCATCTTCTGGGCTACGATCATGAGACCGAGGAGGAGGCGGTGGAGATGGAAACGCTGGAGACACACATCCTCGCCAGACTCGGCTACCCCGACCCCTACCAACCCATTGACGACTAATGGACGATTCCTCACCCAGCGAACACGCAGGCCAGCCCCGAAGTTGGCTTGACCGCATCGCCCAGCTGCTCGGCGGCGAACCCCGCAACCGGGAAGACCTGATCGAGACCCTCGAAACCGCGCAGGAGCGCGGCCTGCTCGACTCCACCGCGCTCGCCATGATGGAGGGCGTGCTCGAACTGCACGACCTGCGCGCCCGCGACATCATGATCCCCCGCGGCCAGATGGACGTGGTCGCCCTGGACGCCCCCTTCGAGGACATCCTGCGCCAGGTGCTGGCCTCGGGCCACTCGCGCTATCCGGTGATCGGCGAGGACCGCGACGAGGTGGTGGGCATCCTGCTGGTCAAGGACCTGCTGCACGCCATCCCGCTGGGGGCCAACGGCGAGGGGAACGGCGAGGGCCAGGCCCCGTTCGACATCGCCGCCCACCTCCGCCCGGTGCTGTTCGTGCCGGAGAGCAAGCGCGTGGATGCCCTGCTGGCCGAGCTGCGCGCCTCGCGCAACCACATGACTGTGGTCATCGACGAGTACGGCGGTGTGGCCGGGCTGATCACCATCGAGGACATCCTCGAGCAGATCGTCGGCAACATTGAGGACGAGTACGATGTGGAGGAGGATGTCCACATCCGCGCTGCCGGCAGCGACCGCTACATCGTCCATGCCCTAACGCCGATTGGCGAGTTCAACGAACAGGTAGGCGCAAACCTGCCCGACGAGGACTTCGACACCGTCGGCGGACTGGTCACCCACACCCTCGGCCACCTGCCGCAGAAGGACGAGCGCATCGTGCTGGATGGCTTCGAGTTCCGCGTGGTCAGCGCCGACAGCCGCCGCCTGCACCGCCTGCGGGTATCGCGTATCCATCCCGCGGAGGGCATGGAAGCGGGGTAAGGCAAGCTAAGACCGTTGGCGCGGATGGGTTCCTCACGACTCCATCGCATCCCCGTAGGATCATTGCCCTTGCCGCGATGAAGGGCCGAAGGGCCCCTCGACCCGAGGGCGGGCCTCCTACAGAAAGCCCACGTGCCGCTGTGATCCCCCCGCATCATTGAGCCCCCGGCCCCCCATCATGCCACGCCTCTCCCCCCGGACCGCCCGACTCCTCGCCCTCCCGCTCGGTGCAGTCCTACCGCTGGCCTTCGCCCCCTTCGGCCTGTGGCCCGTCGCCATCCTCGCCCTCGCGGGGCTGTTCTGGCTCTGGCAGGGGGCCACGCCACGCGAGGCACGCTGGATCGGCTACGCCTTCGGCCTCGGCCAGTTCGGCGTGGGGGTGAGCTGGGTCTACAACAGCCTCCACCTGTTCGGTGACGCCATCGCTCCCATCGCGGGCCTCATCACCTTCCTCTTCGTCGCCGTAGCGGCGGCCTTCCCGGCCCTTGCCGGCGAGCTCGCCGCGCGGCTGAGCGCGCCCGGCACACCTGCGCGGCTGTTCCTCGCCCTGCCGCTGGCCTGGTTGCTGCTGGAGCTTGTGCGCGGCATCTTCCTCGGCGGCTTCCCCTGGCTGAACCTCGGCGCGAGCATGCTGGCCACGCCCCTCGCGGGCTACGGCCCGCTGCTGGGCGAGTACGGCATGGGCCTTGCCGTGGGGCTGAGCGCGGCCGCCCTCGTCGGCTTGCTTAAGCGCCGCACGGCCCGCATCGCCCTGCCGCTGCTGACCGGGGTGTGGGGCCTGGGATTCGCGCTGGGACAGATCGCCTGGGTTCAGCCTGCCGGTGAGCCGGTGTCGGTGGCCATCGTGCAGGGCAATGTGGAACAAGCGCGCAAGTTCGACCCCGAGCGCTTCGAGGCCACCCTGGCGACCTACCGCACGCTCACCGAGGCGAACCAGGATGCCCGGCTGATCCTGTGGCCGGAGACGGCGGTGCCGGACCTCGTGTCACAGGCCGCACCGTTCCTGATCGAGATGCAGGACAAGGCCCGCGAGCACGGTATCCAGATCGTCGCCGGGGTGTTCGACGAGGACCGCTTCGGCCACTACTACAACGCCCTGATCACCCTGCCCGTGGACGGAGGGCGCTACCACAAGCGCCACCTGGTCGCCTTTGGCGAGTTCCTGCCGCTGCGCTTCTTGATCGAGCCGTTCAAGGCCTTCATCCAGGTGCCGATGTCCGACCTCACCTCCGGGGCGGATGAGCAGCCCCTCCTCCAGCTGGCCGGCCACCCTGCGGGCGCCTCGATCTGCTACGAGGCCGCGCTCTCGCGCGAGATCCGCCTCGCCCTGCCCGAGGCTCGCTTCCTCATCAACGCCAGCAACGACGCCTGGTTCGGCGACTCGCTCGCACCGCATCAGCACCTGCAAATCGCCGCGATGCGCAGCCTGGAGAGCGGCCGTTGGATGGCCCGCGCCACCAACACCGGTATCTCCGCCCTGATCGACCCTCACGGCCGGGTGGTGGCGCGCACACCCCAGTTCGAGCAGGCCCTCCTGCGCGGCGAGATCACCCCCATGCAAGGCGCCACCCCGTTCGTGCGCTGGGGCGAGTGGCCGCTGTGGCTGCTGGCCGGCCTGGGACTGGCCAGCCTCGCCCTGCGCGGCCTGATCCGGAAGCGCCGGGGCTGACGCCCTCACAGCGACACCCGGCCCAGGGCGACCATGGCCCCGAGCAGCAGCAGGAAGGCCCCAGCCCCGCGTTCCAGCATGCCCCGCCAGCGCCCCACCCGCATGCGCAGCTCGTGCGCCAGTGCGGAGGCGCCGAAGCCAAGCAGCAGGGCCGGAAGCAGGGCCGCGCCGAGGCCAAAACCCGCGCCCAGCAGCATGCCCCCGGCGAGGCTGCCCGCGGTCGCGGCGGCGAGCAGGATCGTCGCCAGCGGCGCGCAGGGGCTGAAGGCCATGCCGAAACCCGTGGTATAGGCCCCGAGCAGATGCAGGCCCCGGCGCGTGTTCCTGGGACGCGTCGCAGGCATGGGCAGGGGCACATCGCCCCTCGCGGAAGGCGGGATCGCCCGGCAGGCGCCGCCCCGCCCCGCGCGCAGGATCACGAGCGCCCCCAGCACCATCGTGCCGCCGCCGACGAACAGCCGCATGACCCACTGCACGTCCAGCCCCGCAATCCAGTGCCCCAGCAGGGCGGAGGCCGAGGCCATGCCCATGTAGCCGCTGACCCTTCCCAGCGAGAAGGCGGCCACCATCCGCCACGACTCGCCCGCACCGCCCCCGCGCCCAAGCAGGGCCGGGCCGACCAGCGGCACGCAGGCGATGCTGCACGCCGTCGCCCCGTAGGAGAGCCCGAGCAGGAGGGCGGACAAGAACCCCAGCGGCGCCAGCTCGTTCATGAGCGTTTCTCACCTGCGGCGCTCTCATCCCGCGCCGGGACGATGGGAATGCCCTTGAAGGTGTGAAGTCGCACCGCCTCCCACTCGGTCTGGGCCTTCTTGCGCGCCTTGAAGTAGGCTGGACTCGAGTGGAACAGCGGCAGGCCGAGGTAACGGATCTGCAGCACGCCCTTGTCCGGGCAGAATTCCACGCAGCGCCCGCACAACGTGCAGTCCGCGAAGGTGACGTCCTTGCGCGTCATGTCGGTGTGGATCTCGCGGATGTCCATCGGGCAGGCCTTCGCACACAGGCCGCAGCGATCGCAGCGCGGGGTGGCGTGCTTGACCAGCCGGGCAAGACCGAGCCTGCGGAACACCGCGTGCAGGGCAAGCATGGGACAGATGCGGCAAAAGGGCTGGCGCAGGGTCATGCCCAGGGCCACCATCAGACCGAACAGAAAGGTGCCGAGCATGGACAGGACGATGGTGGTGGTGCTGGTCGTGTCGACGACCAGCTGCCCGGTGTCGCCGGTGGCCAGGGTGGTGAGGATGCGGCTCGGGCAGATGTCGCAGAACGGGTTGCCCAGCTCGTGCGCCGCCACCCCCATCCCCGCCAGCACCGGCAGGCCGAACACGAGGCCGCCGAGCATCGCCCACTTCCATGGCCGGATGCGGTCCACCACCTTGTCGGACAGCGATTCCACCTGCCTGAAGCCGAGCTTCTGCCCCAGCAGGTGGGTCACCTCCTGGAAGAAGCCGAGCGGGCAGATCCAGCCGCAGAAGGCCTTGTTCAGCAGGACGAACAGGATGAGGAAGGTGCCGAGCGAGATCAGGGTGGGCATCAGCGCCTTGAGGATCTCGCCGCCGCCCACCAGGACCTCGCCCAGGCGGTGATGCATCTGGTGCTGGACCGGGACCAGAACGCAGTAATCCGCGGTCTGGCCATCGTAGGCGCAGGCCAGGGCGGGCAACGCACCGGAAAGCTTGTCAGCGGCGTAGAAGCCGACGACGGCAGAACCGTAGACCAGGAAGACGAAGGCGGCGAGCTGGACCAGCTTGCGCAGCACGGACAGGTTCTTCAGCGGGTTCATGATGTCTTCCTCTTGGGAAGGGTCTTGGCGGCGCGGAGGAGCAGGGGCCGGGCGGCGAGGCCGCCCACAAGGCCTGCCACCCCCATGAAGGCGCCGAGCGGCAGGGACTTCCAGTGCGCGGGCGAGGGCGCGTAGGCCGCGCTCAGGGTGGTGACGTGCAACACGCCCTGCCCATCCCTGTGTTCGGCCACGAGGGTCATCTCCCCAGCCTGCCGCTGTCCGGCTGCGGGGTCCAGGTCGTCCGGAACAACGATCTCGGCCCGGCCGCGTGCATCCGTCTGGACGACGAGCTCGCTCCCCTTCGCGCTGGTCAGGCGCATGGCCCGCCCCGCCAAGGGCTGGCCGTCGAAGCGCAGGGCGAAGCGTGCCGCCTGGTCCCCCTGGTAGCGCCAGTGCTCGCGCGGCAGGGGATCGGGCACGATCTCGAGCCGCGCCTTGGGCAGCGCCACGACCTCCGCCGGGCTGTGCCCGGAGGGGCGGCCGCCCAGCGGCACGTAGCGGATGGCGGTCTCCACCCGCCACTCCCCCGCACGGCTGGCCACCAGCGCGTGGTAGTAGTCCATTCCCGTGCGCGGCATGGGGAAGGCTACGCCGCGTGCCTCCAAGGAGTGGACGCTCAGATCCGGGGCGATCATCCGCGCCTGCACGCCCTCCCCCATCCCATCCAGGCGCCAGCCCGAGGACTTCGTGGCGTGACCTCCATGGGAGGCTTGCCCGGCCGCCGGGGCGGGAGGACGCCAGGCCAGCTCGCCGCCCGCCCAGGCGGGCATGACGAGGCCGAGCCCCAACAGGGCCAGAAATATCCTGTTCATGCAGCCTCCTCAGAACTGGGCATTGAAGCCCGCCGTCCAGACCCGGCCGGGATTGACGGTCAGGCTGGTGTCCTCCAGGTCGAACACACCATCGCCGTTGGCGTCGTAGTGGGCGCGCGCGGTGTTGAAGTAGTCGCGGTCGAACAGGTTGTCGATGCGCGCGAACAGTGTCCAGGTCACGCTTCGGCCGCGCCGGATCTCGTAGGAGCCGAACAGGTTGACGAGGGTGTGTCCACCGATGCGCAGGCGGTTCAGCTCGTCGGCGTAGTAGCCGGACACGGTGTCCAGCTCCGCGGTGACCAGCCACGGTTCGGAGGGACGGTAGTGCATGCGCAGGTTGGCGTGGTGGCGAGGGGTGCGCGGGATGCTGTTGCCAAGCAGGTCGTAGTGTTCGATCAGGTAGTTCCCGCCCCAACGATCGCCCAACAGCAGGTTGAAGTTGGCGTGGCTGGTGTATTCCGCATCGAGCAGGGTGTAGGCCAGATCGAAGGACCATTGCGGATTCACGACGCCGCTGAGGGCCAGTTCCATACCGCGCGAGCGCGCACCGCCAACATTCTCGTAACGGTTGACCTCCCCCGTTTCTGGCACGGCGTACTGGCCGGCCGTGGCGACGATGTAGTCGTTGCGGTCGATCTGGAACAGGGCGGCCTCGTAGCGCAGCGGGATGCCCGCGGCAATACGACCGCGCACGCCGATCTCCTTGGTCAGCGAACGCTCGGGCGCAAGGGCCGGGTTGCTCGCCGTACTGCCCTGCGGGTCGATGGTGCCGGCGAACAACTGCTGGATGGTGGGAATGCGGAACCCCGTGGAGACGTTGGCGAACAGGTCCGCGTCCTTGCCGAGGGCATGGTTCGCCCCCAACCGCCAGGAGGTCTGATCGAAGCTGCGGTCGAGGCCCAGGTTGCGAAGCTGATCATCGTAATTGAGCGCGATGCGCTCCTGGCGCAGGTTGGCGGTGAGGGTCAAGGCGTCGGTGGCGCGATAACGCAACTCGCCGTAGGCGGCGGTGACGGTCTCGTCGGTGGTGTCCTGCGAGGTCACCTCCCCCGCATACCGCACCGGGGCGCGCGGGGATGGCGAGGTCTTGTAGTCGACCAGGTTGAAGGTGCGATTGTCATAGGTGTTGAAGCGCAGGTCGATGGCGCCGAGCCAGGCCAGGCGGCCCGCCGTGCCGCGCAGCTCGGACTTGACCCCCTGCTGGACCTGTTCGTAGTCGTTGCCGGTGGTGTAGGCGTTGGGATCGCTGATCGCCCGGCCGCGGGCGTCGAAGCGCTGGGGGGAGGAGACGAAGCGGGTGTGGTCGGTGAAGCGGTAGACGTTCGTCAGCCAGTTCATGCCGGAGGCGAGATCGCGGTTGTAGTTGAGGAAGACCTTGCCGAGATCCACGTCGTACATGCGCGCGTAGTCCTGTCCCTCGACGCTGCGCGGATCGATCCGGGCCTGGGTGATGCCGTCCACCGTGCCGTGGCTGTCCTTTTCGCGCCAGGAGCGCTCGAAGCCGAGCGTCACGTCGCTCTGCTCATCCGCGAACCACTGCAGCTTGCCGGTCAGGTAGTCGGCGCGATACTCGGAATCATGCCAGTAACCGTCCGACTGGCGGGTGGAGGCCTGGAGGTGGCCGACGAGGTCGCCCCACTGGCCGGCGGCGCGCGCCAGCCCCTTGCGGTAGCCGAAACTGCCCGCCTCGGCCTCAACCTTGTTCTTCTGTGCGCCGCGCTTGGTGGTGATGATGACCGCGCCGGACAGGGCATCCTCACCGAACAGGTAGGACGCCCCTCCCTTGATCACCCGCACCGACTCGATATCGTCGAGGTCGATGTTGACCCGCCCGGTGCGCTCGAACACCGGCACACCGTCGATCACGACCGCCACACCGGGCTTCTCCCCCATGTAGCGCTGGTTCTCGACCCCGCGGATGTGGATCTTGATCGAGTCGCCCCCCTGGACCTCGGTGGTGATGCCGGGAATCGCCTGCAGGATCTGCTGCAGGTTCTCGGCATGGCTTCGGTCCACCTCCTCACCGCTGATGACCGCGATGCTCGAGGGTTCGTCGCGGCGCTGGCCGAATCGGTCGTCGATCGTGGTGGACTCGATGCGAAGCGCGTCGAGGGCGGTGGGCTCGGCGGCGGCAACGAGGGCCCACGCCCCCGCCACCATCGTCGCCACGGGGATCACTGAACGGTGCATGACACATGAACTCCTTGCGCGAAAAAAATCGCGGCAAGGAGGGCAACCATCATGCCAACATCCAAGTCACTGATTTATTGGACACCCTACGGATGCCCAAAGGTGAAAGGACTCAAAGACCATATGGTGAATATGGTCAAAAACCCATGACCATAAGTTTTGTGCGTGATCGATAGATTCTGCTTGGTCTACATCACCGCCGAACGGATCGGCCGGAAGCGCGTGCCCTTGCAGCGCGGACAGGGCGGGACCGTGGCTGCCTGCTCGAGATGGATGATTTCGCCGCAGGCCACGCACTCGTAGGCCCCCTTTCCGGCTTCCGTACCGGCATGCACCGGAGCCTGTTCCCGCTCCGTCCAAAGCTCCTTCAGGCGCAAAAGATCAAGGGTGGTCGGATCGGCGCCAGACAGGGCGCGTTCGAGCAGGCTGCGTTCGGCGACGGTCAGGTCCGTCTCCATCCACTGCTTCGCCCCGACCTCGGCCTGCATCATGGCCAGCGCCACGCCCTCGACATCGCGCTTGAGCGCCGTCGCCACCACCTCCGCCTCCTCGCGGCTCAGCTCGCCCAGGGTGTAGGCCTGCTCGCGCGCCTTGAGCAGGGCCTCCTCCAGGGTGTGCACCATGCCCTCACCGGCATGCTGCAGGATCTGGTGCACGCGCTCGCTCATCGCCCGGTAGCCTTCCCGCAGGCGCCCTTCGAAGTCATTCGGCATATCGCATCTCCTCCACGGGACCTCATGGGAAGTTAAGCACATTCCACGCAAGGAGCACGGGGCATTTGGTATCCTTGCCGGTCTTGAACCTCCAGACCTTTCCGCCATGCACGAGCAGTACAGCCCCAAAGCGATCGAACAGGACGCCCAGCAGCGCTGGGAGGCCGCCGGCATCTTCACCGCCAAGGAAGACCCGGCGAAGGAGAAGTTCTATTGCCTGTCGATGTTCCCCTACCCGAGCGGCAAGCTGCACATGGGGCATGTGCGTAACTACACCATCGGCGATGTGATCGCACGCTTCCAGCGCATGCACGGCAAGAACGTGCTGCAACCGATGGGCTGGGACGCCTTCGGCCTGCCGGCGGAGAACGCGGCACTGGCCAACAACGTCGCCCCGGCGGCCTGGACCCTTGCCAACATCGACTACATGCGCAACCAGCTGAAATCGCTCGGCTTCGGCTACGACTGGTCGCGCGAGGTCACCACCTGCCTGCCCGACTACTACCGCTGGGAGCAGTGGCTGTTCACCCGCCTGATGAAGAAGGGTCTGGCCTACAAGAAGACCGCGGTGGTCAACTGGGACCCGGTGGATCAGACCGTGCTCGCCAACGAGCAGGTGATCGACGGGCGTGGTTGGCGCTCCGGTGCCCTGGTCGAGCGGCGCGAGATCCCGCAGTGGTTCATCCGCATCACCGACTACGCCGAACAGTTGCTCAACGACCTGGACAAGCTCGACGGCTGGCCCGAGCAGGTCAAGGCCATGCAGGCCAACTGGATCGGTCGCTCGGTCGGGGTGGAGCTGCAGTTCGCCATCGAGGGCGGGGAACCGCTGACCGTCTACACCACCCGCGCGGACACCCTGATGGGCGTGTCCTACGTCGCCGTGGCCGCCGAGCATCCGCTGGCCAAGCAGGCCGCCGCACACAACCCGGAGCTGGCCGCCTTCATCGAGGAATGCCGCCACACCAAGGTGGCCGAGGCCGACATGGCCACCCTCGAGAAGAAGGGCCTGCCGCTGGGCATCAACGCCATCCACCCGATCACGGGTGAGAAGGTGCCGGTCTGGACCGCCAACTTCGTGCTCATGGAATACGGCACCGGCGCGGTCATGGCCGTCCCGGCGCACGATCAGCGCGACTGGGAATTCGCGCAGAAGTACGCCCTGCCGGTGAAGCAGGTCATCGCCCCGGTGACCGGCGAGAGCTTCGACTTCACCCAGGCTGCCCTGACCGACAAGGGGGTGCTGGTCAACTCCGGCCCGTTCAGCGGCCTGACCTCTGCCGAGGCCATCGACGCCATCGCCGCGCACCTTGCTGAACACGGCAAGGGCCACAAGAAGGTCAACTACCGCCTGCGCGACTGGGGCGTGTCCCGTCAGCGCTACTGGGGCTGCCCGATCCCGGTGATCAACTGCACGACCTGCGGCGCGGTGCCGGTGCCGGAGGACCAGCTGCCGGTGGTGCTGCCGCTTGATGTGGAGATGAACGGCCCGCAATCGCCGATCAAGTCCATGCGCGAATTCATCGACACCACCTGTCCGGTGTGCGGTGGGGCAGCCGAGCGCGAGACCGACACCTTCGACACCTTCTTCGAGTCAAGCTGGTACTACGCCCGCTACACCTCGCCAAACAACGATGCGGCCATGTTGGATGAGCGTGCCAAGTACTGGCTGCCGGTCGACCAGTACATCGGCGGCGTCGAACACGCCGTCTTGCACCTGCTCTACGCCCGCTTCTTCCACAAGCTCTTGCGCGACGAGGGCCTGATCGAGGGCGACGAGCCGTTTGCCCGCCTGCTCACCCAGGGCATGGTGGTGGCGGACACCTACTACCGCGAGGATGCCCTCGGCAAGAAGACCTGGTACAACCCGGCCGAGGTCGAGGTGGAACGCGACGAACGCGGCCGCATCATCGGCGCGAGGCTGATCGCCGACGGCCAGCCGGTCTGTGTGGGCGGCACCGAGAAGATGTCCAAGTCCAAGAACAACGGCGTCGACCCGCAGGCCATGATCGACCGCTACGGCGCGGACACCGTACGCCTGTTCATGATGTTCGCCGCCCCGCCGGAACAGATGCTGGAGTGGTCGGACGCGGGCGTGGAGGGTGCCCACCGCTTCCTGCGCCGCCTGTGGCGCATGGTGCACGAGCATGTGGCATCACCCTCTCCCTTGGCGGGAGAGGGCCGGGGAGAGGGGGACCTCGGTCCGACTCAGAAGGCCGCGCGCCGCAAGCTGCACGAGACCATCCAGAAGATCACCGACGACATCGGCCGCCGCCAGACCTTCAACACCGCCATTGCGGCGGTGATGGAACTGCTCAACGAGATCGCGAAGCTGGACGACACCGAACCAAGCCGGGCCGTGCGCCAAGAGGCGCTGGAGGCGACCGTGCTGATGCTCGCCCCGATCGTGCCGCACATCGCCGAAACGCTGTGGAACGCCCTCGGCCACGAGGGGCTGGTCGCCACCGCCGCCTGGCCGGTGGTCGATCAGGACGCGCTGGTGCGCGACGCCATCACCCTCGCGGTGCAGGTCAACGGCAAGCTGCGCGGCCAGATCGAGGTGCCGGTGGACGCCTCGCGCGAGGCGATCGAGCAGGCCGCGCTGGCGGATGCCAACGTGCAGCACTTCCTCGAAGGCAAGAGCGTGAAGAAGGTCATCGTCGTACCCGGCCGCCTGATCAACCTGGTGGCGGGTTAACCTCCTCCCCCGCCAGGGGAGGAGGGAACGCACCAGGCTTTCCGTGTTTCCTAGACACTCCCCTCCCCCTTGAGGGGGAGGTGTGGGGGGAAGAGGGTGAATGAGCAAGTATCCAACAAGGCACCAAGCGCCATCCCGCCGCACCCTCCTGCTTGGAGGGCTTACCCTCGCCCTCTCCGCCTGCGGCTTCCAGCCGCGCGGCATGGTCGAGCTGCCGCCGGTCATGCAGCGCGTCCACCTCGGTGGCAAGCAGCCGGACCCTGCCCTGGCTGCGGCCCTCGGGCGCCTGCTGCGACAGAACGGCGGCGAACTGGTGAGCGACGCGGCCAAGGCCAGCCTGCGCCTGACCGTCACCGACTACGGCACCAGCCGCCGCCAGGTCGTGCTGGACCCCCGTGCCCGCGCCCGCGAGGTGGAGCTGACCCTGCGGCTGCGGGTGAAGGCCGAGGATGCGCAGGGCTTGGTGCTGCTCGACAACGAGGTGTTCGAGGCCGCCCGCAACATGCATGATGCCCCGACCAACGTCCTCAGCCGAGGTTCGGAAGAGGCCCGCCTGCACGGCGAAATGCAGGAGATCATCGCCCAAGCCCTGCTGGCACGCCTGAGAAGCGTGGCGCCCCCGAGGTGAAGCGGCCATGAAGCTGCGCGCCGACCAGTTCATCCGCGCCCTGGAACGCGGCCTGCCGACCGGCCTCCTGATCACGGGCGACGAGCCGCAGCAGAAGCTCGAGGCGCTCGACCATGCCCTGGCACTGGGACGGTCAGCCGGCATGGACGAGCGCCTGCGCTTCGAGATCGACCACGGCTTCGACTGGTCCAGCCTGATCGGCGAGTGGGCCGCCCCCTCCCTGTTCGCCCCGCGCCGCATCTTCGATTTGCGCCTCAACAGCCTGCGCCTGTCCAAGGAGGCGTCCGCCTGGCTGGCCTCCGCCGCCAGCGAACCGCCCGGCACCAACCTCTTGATCGTCAGCACGGCCCGGCTGGAGGCTGCGCAGAAGAAGTCCGCCTGGGCGCAGGCGTTCGAAAAGCACGGCTTATGGCTGGAGGTTTGGCCGCTCAAGGAGGGCGAGCTGCTGGCGTGGATGGAGCGCCGCCTGCGCGGCCAGGGGCTTGAGGCCGAGCGCGGGGCCCTGCGCCTCCTGGCCGAGCAAGTGGAGGGCAACCTGCTCGCCGCCGCGCAGGAGATCGACAAGCTCGCCCTGCTCTTCCCCCGGGGGAAGCGACTGTCCGTGGAAGACATCCTCGGCACGGTGGCCGACTCCAGCCGCCACACCATCTTCGAGCTGAGCGATGCCGTGCTGCGCGGGGACGCGAAGCGTGCCCTGCGGGTGCTGCACGGCCTGCAGGGCGAAGGCGAGGAGCCGGTCCTGCTCGGCTGGGCGGTGACCCGCGAGATCCGCCTGATCGCCGACCTCGCCACCCGTCTCGAACACGGTGAAACGCTCGCCCACGCCCAGAAGGCCCTCAAGATCCGCGACCCGCAGATCCGCCAGTACGCCGCGCGCGCCAGGCTCGGCGCGCGCCGCTGGCAGGACCTCTTGGGCGAAGCCGCCCTGCTCGATAGGATCAACAAGGGCGTCGCCCCCGGCCGCCCCTGGCCCCTGCTCACCGAACTCACCCTGCGCGCCTGCCGGGACTGAAAGCCCCACCCTGTAGGAGGCCCGCCCCGGGCCGATGATCCAGCGCCTGATCGCCGCGGGGCCGCCGCCCCCACGGCAGGCTTGCACGATCCGCTCGCCATGCCGTGCCCCACTGTTGTGGTGTGGTTCTTGGCCATTTCTGCGACAATCCCGGCATCTGCAGAAATTGTCATCGCCTTCCATGGAACAGTTGATCCAGACCCTGGGCCAGCAGGCCCGCCAGGCCGCGCGCCAGCTTGCCCGCGCCGAGACCGCCGCCAAGAACCGGGCGCTTGAGGCCATCGCCCAGGCCCTGCTCGACGGGGCGGACGAGATCATCGCCGCCAACGCGCAGGACCTCGAACACGGCCAGGCCGTGGGCCTGGATGCCGCCATGCTCGACCGCCTGTCCATCGACAGCGCGCGCATCAAGGCCATGGCCGAGGGCGTGCGCCAGATCGTCGCCCTGCCCGACCCGGTCGGCGCCATCGACGACATGAACTACCGCCCCTCCGGCATCCAGCTCGGCAAGATGCGCGTGCCCATCGGGGTGATCGGCATCATCTACGAGTCGCGCCCGAACGTGACCGTGGATGCCGCCGCGCTGTGCCTGAAGTCCGGCAATGCCACCATCCTGCGCGGCGGTTCGGAGGCGGCGCACTCCAACCGCGCCCTCGCCGGCTGCATCCAGAGCGGCCTGCGCAAGGCCGGGTTGCCGGAGGCCGCGGTGCAGGTCATCCCCACCACCGACCGCGAGGCGGTGGGGGCCATGCTGCGCGCGCGCGGTCTGATCGACGTGATCATCCCGCGCGGCGGCAAGGGCCTGATCGAACGCGTGGCGAGCGAGAGCCTGATCCCGGTCATCAAGCACCTGGACGGCAACTGCCACGTCTACATCGACGACACCGCCGACGTGCAGAAGGCGCTGAAGGTGGCCATCAATGCCAAGACCCACCGTTACGGCGTGTGCAACGCGATGGAGACCCTGCTGGTGGCCGAGGGCATCGCCGCGGAGGTGCTGCCCGCGCTGGCCGACGCCTACCTCGCCAAGGGGGTCGAGCTGCGCGGCTGCAACCGCACGCGCGCCATCCTCGACGGCGTGGCCGTGAAGGCTGCGACCGAGGACGACTGGTACACCGAGTACCTCGCCCCGATCCTCGCGATCAAGGTGGTGGACGACCTCGACATGGCGATCGGCCACATCGAGCAGTACGGTTCGCACCACACCGATGCCATCATCACCGAGGACTACACCCGCGCCCGCCGATTCCTGCGCGAGGTGGACTCCTCGAGCGTGATGGTCAACGCCTCCACCCGCTTCGCCGACGGCTTCGAGTACGGCCTTGGCGCAGAGATCGGCATCTCCACCGACAAGCTGCACGCCCGCGGCCCGGTGGGGCTGGAGGGGCTGACCACGCAGAAGTGGATCGTGCTCGGCGACGGGCATATCCGCAGCTGAGGTGGGCGGGGTTTGATCGGCATCCTCGGCGGCACCTTCGACCCGGTCCACTACGGCCACCTGCGCCTGGCGGAGGAGGTGCGCGAGGCGCTGGGACTTGCGCAGGTGCGCTTCATCCCGGCCTTCCAGCCACCGCACCGCGAAGCCCCCACGGCTTCCCCCGCGCACCGGCTGGCCATGCTGCACCTTGCGCTGCACGACAACGGGGCCTTCGCCGTCGACACGCGCGAATACGAGCGGGGCGGGCCGTCCTGGATGGTCGACACCTGCACCTCGCTGCGCGCGTCCTACGGCGACCGCCCGCTGGTGCTAATCATGGGCATGGATGCCTTCAACGGCTTCACCCGCTGGCGGGACTGGCAGGGCATCCTCGCGCGGGTGCACCTCGCGGTGGCCACGCGCCCCGGCGCGACAGCCAAGGGCGAGGCCGCCGCGCTGCTCGCCGAGCGCGGCAGTACTGTGGCCGAACTTGAACGGGCCCCGGCCGGCCGCATTGTCGAGGTGCCGATCGCCGCGCTGGATATCTCGGCGACCCGCCTCCGCGAGCTGGCCGCGCAGAACCACAGTACCCGCTACCTTTTACCGGAAGCGGTGCGCGAGTACCTTCTTACGCACCGCCTCTACCGTACAAACCCTTGAATCCTCCGAGAACCGCATGGAACTTGAACAACTTCGCGACACCGTGGTGCACGCGCTGGAAGACCTGAAGGGCACGGACGTGCGCGTGCTGGACGTGCGCGGACGCTGCTCCTTCACTGACCTGATGATCTTCGCCTCCGGCACCTCCGACCGGCACGTCAAGTCGCTCGCCGCGAATGTCGAGGAGAAGGTGCGCGAGGCGGGCGTGCGCCCGCTGGGTGTCGAGGGCGCCGACCAGGCCCAGGCCAGCTGGGTACTGCTCGACCTCGGCGACATCGTCGTGCACGTGATGCTGCCCGAGACGCGCGAGTTCTATCAGCTCGAGAAGCTGTGGGGCGCCGAGGCCGCGGCGTGACGGGCGCGTAGGGGCGCTGCTCCTACAGAAGGCTCACGAGCATGCGCATCCACCTGATCGCCATCGGCGAGAAGATGCCCGCCTGGGTGCAGGCGGGCTTCGACGAGTACGCCCGCCGCCTGCCGCGCGAGTGCACCCTGGTGTTGCGCGAGCTGCCGCTGGCCACGCGCGGCAAGACCGGTGACCCTGCGCGCTGGAAGCGCGAGGAGGCCGAAGCCATCCGCGCGGCCATCCCGAAGGGCGCCCATGTCGTTGCCCTCGACGTGCTGGGCAAGGCGTGGGATACCCCGGAACTCGCCCGCCGCTTGGGTGTCTGGATGCAGGAGTACGCTGATGTGGCCCTGCTGGTCGGCGGACCGGACGGGCTGGACGAGGCCCTGCTGCGCGAGGCCCATGCCCGCTGGTCGCTCTCCCCCCTGACCTTCCCCCACCCGCTGGTGCGCATCGTGCTCGCCGAGCAGGTCTACCGGGCCTGGAGCCTGCTCAACCACCACCCCTACCATCGCGCATGAACCGTCTGATCCTCGCCTCCACCTCGCCCCGCCGCGCCGAGCTCCTGCGCCAGATCGGCGTGTGCTTTGAGCCGCGGGCGGTGGAGGTGGACGAGTCGCCCCGCCCCGGCGAGGTGGCGGCCGAGACCGCGCTGCGCCTGGCGGTGGCCAAGGCGGAGGCGGGGCGCCCCCAGGCCGCCCCGGGGCAGGCGGTGCTCGCCGCAGACACCCTGGTGAGCCTGGACGGTGAGCCCTTGGGCAAACCGCGTGACCGCGAGGACTTCTTCGCCATGCTGCGCCGCCTGTCCGGCCGCCGGCACGAGGTCTACACCGCCGTGGCCCTGGCCTGGGAGGATCAGATCAAATCCTTCCTCTCGGTCAGCCACGTGGACTTCCGCCCCCTGCTGGATGCCGAGCTGGCCGCCTACTGGGAGACCGGGGAGCCGCAGGACAAGGCCGGCGGCTATGCCATCCAGGGGCGTGCCGCGGTGTTCATCACCCGCCTCGAGGGCAGCTTTTCCGGGGTCATGGGCCTGCCTCTATTCGAAACCGCGGAGCTGCTGAGGCAGGCCGGGATTGCCACATGGAACGCAAGTCATGAGTGAAGAGATCCTGATCAACGTCACGCCGCAGGAGACGCGCATCGCCTTCATCGAGAACGGCGTGCTGCAGGAGATCGCGGTCGAGCGCCAACGCAGCCGGGGCATCGTCGGCAACATCTACAAGGGCCGGGTGAGCCGCGTGCTGCCGGGCATGGAGGCGGCCTTCATCGACATCGGCCTCGAGCGCGCGGCCTTCCTGCACGTCTCCGACCTCGACCTGACCCCGGAGGAGAAGCAGACCGGGGTGGAGACCACCCCGCCGCAGATCCAGGAGATCCTGCGCGCCGGGCAGGAACTGCTGGTGCAGGTGATCAAGGAACCGCTCGGCACCAAGGGCGCGCGCCTGACCTCCGAGATCACCATCCCCAGCCGCTACCTGGTCTACCTGCCGACCGGACGCAATATCGGCGTCTCCAGCCGGATCGAGGACGAGGCGGAACGCGCGCGGCTGAAGACCGTGCTGCAGGAGACCCTGGCCGAGCATCCCGTGCCCGGCGGCTTCATCGTGCGCACCGCCGCCGAGGGCGTAGACGCGGAAAGCCTGCGCCGCGACATGATCTTCCTGCACAAGCTGTGGACCGACGTCGCGGAGCGCGCCCAGCGCGTCTCCGCCGGCCGGCTGGTGCACGAGGACCTGCCGATCGTGCTCCGCACCCTGCGCGACCTGGTCGGCGGCGAGGTGGAGAAGGTGCGCATCGACTCGCGCGAGACCTACCACCGCGCCGCCCACTTCGCCGAGCGCATGGAGCCGGACCTGCTCCCCCTGCTGGAGCACTACACCGGCGAGCGGCCGATCTTCGAGCTGTACAACGTCGAGGAGGAGATCCAGCGCGCGCTGGAGCGCAAGGTGCCGCTCAAGTCCGGCGGCTACCTGATCATCGACCAGACCGAGGCGATGACCACGGTGGACATCAACACCGGCGGCTACGTCGGCCACCGCACGCTCGAGGAGACGATCTTCAAGACCAACCTCGAGGCGGCGCAGGCCATCGCCCGCCAGCTGCGCCTGCGCAACCTCGGCGGCATCATCATCATCGACTTCATCGACATGCAGGAGCCGGAGCACCGCCAGCAGGTGCTGCGCGCCCTGCAGAAGGGACTGGAGCGCGACCACGCCAAGACCAAGGTGTGCGAGGTGTCGAGCCTGGGCCTCGTCGAGATGACCCGCAAGCGCACGCGCGAGAGCCTTGAGCACGTGCTCTGCCAGGCATGCCCGACCTGTGGCGGGCGCGGCAGCATCAAAACCGCCGAGACGGTCTGCTACGAAATCTTCCGCGAGATCCTGCGCCTCTCGCGCCAGTACGACACCAAGCAGATGCTGGTGCTGGCCGCCCAGCCGGTGATCGACCGCCTGCTGGACGAAGACTCGACCGCGCTGGCCGAACTGCAGGCCTTCACCGGCGTGCCGGTGCGCCTGCAGGTCGAGGCGCTGTACACCCCCGAGCAGTACGACATCGTCCTCATCTGAGCTGTCCATGCCCCGCGCCCCGGCCCCCGTCCGCTTTCTGCAACGCATCCTGCTGCCGGGGCTGGGGCTTGCGGTCATCCTGCTCGCGGTCCTGCTCAGCGGCGCCCGCCTGCTGCTGCCCGTTTTCGAGGCGGATGTGCGTCACTGGATCGAGCGCATCGCCCAAGACCACGGCGTCCAGCTCGACGCAGGCCAGCTCGAACTCGACTGGCAGGGTATGGGGCCGCGCCTCTCCCTCACCGACGCCACCCTCCACGGCCAGGGCGGAACCACCCCGCTCCGCCTGCGCCGGCTGTCGCTGACCCTGGACCTTGCGCGCAGCCTGCTCGGCGCCCGGCTGCACTTCGGCGCGCTGGACGTGGAGGGCGCAAGCCTCCAGCTTGTGCGCGATGGCGAGGGCCGCTGGCAGTTGCAGGGGCTTGCCAACGGCGCCGCCATGAACAGCGCCGCGGAATCCGCGTGGCCAGCCTGGATGGGCATGGCCCGCCGCGTGCATCTTTTGGGCAGCCATCTGGCCCTGCGCGACGAGCGGAGCGGCTTAGACCTGTCGATCGAAGACATCGAGGCCCTGTTCGAGGAGGGGCTGACCGGGCAGCGCATGGCCCTGCGGATGGACCTGCCGCGACAGCTTGGGGGACGGATCGAGCTGCGCGCCCGTCTTGCGGGCAGCCTCGCGGAACTGCCCCGGCCCACCGGCGAGGTCTGGCTGTCCACCTCCGGCCTCGACATGGCCGGCTGGAGCGCACTGCTGGCGTCGCTTTCCTTTGACACGGCGGCCCTCCCCGTTGCCTTCGACGAGCTGCCCCGTTTCGAGAAGGGCGAGGTGCGCGGACAGGCCTGGCTGACGCTGCGGGATGGCGCCCCGATCGACGCGCAGGCCCGCCTGGAACTGGCCGACTGGCGCATCAGCCCACTCCAGGCCCTGCGCGCCGGAGAGCGTGAGGTGGCCCTGCACAGCCGCCTGGATCTGAGGTTGCGGCATGCCGGGGAGGACTGGAACCTCGACCTTGCGGCCACGCCGAGCGATCCCCGTCAGCCCCCGCAGCGCTTCTCCCTCCGCCGCCACGATGATCACCTGGCCATGGCGGGCGAGAACTTCGACCTCGACCTCCTTCGCCCATGGCTGGTCGTCACCCCCATCCTGCCGGAGTCCTTGCGGCATGCGCTCATCCTGCACCGCCCCGTCGGCCGGCTGAACACGCTCAACCTGCACATGCGGCTGGCTGGGGAGGGGGGCAACGGCCTGCCCGAGCTGCAAGGCCACGCGCGCTTCGAGACCATCGGCTGGCGCGGCGAGGGCTACCTGCCCGATGTCGCCGCCCTGCGCGGCGAGGCCTGGCTCGCGGGCACGGCGGCCCTGCTGCAGCTCGACAGTCCCGGGCTGCGCGCCGATTTCCACGGCAAGTTCCGCGAGCCGATGGCCTTCGACCAGGCACGCGGCGACCTCGCGCTGTTCTGGGCCGACACCCCGCGCCTGGTGGGCCGCGGCCTGAGCCTCGCCAACCGCGATCTCGCCCTGCAGGCCGAACTGCAGCTCGACCTGCCGGAGGACCGCGCCCCTCTGATTGCGCTCGACGGCCGTTTCCAGCGCGCCCGCGCCGAACGCGTGCCGGCCTATCTGCCGGTGGACGAACTGGGAGGAGAGGTTCTTGCCTGGCTGGACCGGGCCCTGCCCCACAGTGGCGGGATGGTGCCCGAGGGCCGCCTCAGCCTGCACGGGGACCTGGGCCGCTTTCCCTACTACGACGATGGCAGCGGCCGGTTCGAGGTCCGCTTTGCCTTCCACGACCTGAAGCTTGACTATGCCGACGGCTGGCGCCCGGCCGAGCGACTGCATGGCGAACTGGCCTTCATCAACAACAGGCTCGAAGGGCGCATCGACGGCGGCAGCATCCGCGGCGTCCCCCTGCGCGAGGGCTGGCTCGCCATCCCGGACTTCGACCGGCCGCGCCTCGACCTGCGCCTCGCCCTGGCCGGCAGGATCGAGTCGATGCTCGACGTGCTGAAGGGCAGCCCCCTGATCAAGGACCGCGCGGCCTTCGATGCCGCCGCCCTGACCGGCCCTGCCATGCTGAATGTAGGCATCGAGGTGCGCCTGGACAGCGCGGACCCTCACCCCGACCGGGCCGAGGGCTGGATCGACCTGCACGGCAACCGTCTCGCCGCCTTCGGCCAGGAGTTCGAGCACATCCAGGGCACGCTCCACTTCGTCAACGACCAGCTGGATGCCAGCGACATCCGCGCCCGCTACCGCGGGCGGGAGGCGCTGCTCAGCGTGACCAGCGAGGCGCGTGGACAGGCCTATGCCTACCGCGTCCTCCTTGATACCCAGACCGAAGCAGGCGACTGGCTGGAGCCGGGCTCGCCGTGGGCACCGCACCTGACCGGCACCTTTCCTCTCCATGCCGAACTGCTTCTCGATCCCAAAGGGCTTCGCGGCAAGCCGGTCAGCCTGGAACTGCGCAGCGAGCTCGAAGGCTTGGGACTCGATCTTCCCGCCCCCTTCGGCAAGGCTGCGGACACCCGACGCCCCACCGAGGCCCGGCTGGAATGGCGCGACGGCGTCCTCGAACGCCTCGACCTGCGGCAAAGCGGGCTCTTGACCGCGTCGTTGCGGATGCGCGATACCCGCATGCTCTCCGGCCTCATCCACCTCGGCGAGGGCGAACCCCGCGTCCCCAGCAGCGAGGAAGGCCTGCGGGTTGAAGGCCACCTGCCGCACCTCGACTTGGGCCCTTGGCTGGCCCTGCTCACCGCCCCCTCGGCGGACGGGGGACCAAGCCTGCCCCCGAGGCTCGAGGTGCACACGCGGTTCGACCGGCTGGAAGCCTTCGGCGGCACCTGGGAGGCCATGCAGGTGGATGGCCAGCGCGACCCGACCGGCTGGCGCCTGCGGCTGGAGTCGCCGCGCCTGGCCGGCCTGGCCCGCGTTCCCGCGCGCCCCACCCCAGCCGAGCCGCTGAGCCTCGACCTCGTCCGACTGATCCTGAACGCAGAAGAGCCGCCCCGTACCGCTGCGGACGCCACGCAACCGCCCCCGCCCGATCCGGCCACCCTCCCCCCCTTGCGGATCACGATCGCCGAGCTGAGTCAGGGCGAGCTGCGCCTGCAGGATGTCCGGCTGCGCACCCTGCCGCAGCCGCGCGGACTGCTGCTGCAGGAGCTGCGTGCCGATACCGGCCATCTCGCCATCCGCGGCGAAGGCAGCTGGATGCTCGACGACAAAAACCGCCACCAGACCAGCCTGACCCTTAACCTCGCCAGCGAGGACGTGGGCTCGGCCCTGGACGAGCTGGGCTTCCGCAACACCCTGCGCCGTGGGCGGCTGGAGGACACCCAGCTCAGACTGCGCTGGGAGGATGCCCCGGACCGCTTCCACTGGGCCATCCTCGAGGGCGGGGCACGCCTCAATGTCCGGGACGGTGCCTTGGAGAGCGTCGAGCCCGGCGCCGGCCGGGTGCTTGGCCTGCTCAGCGTCACCGAGCTGCCGCGCCGGCTTCTGCTCGATTTCGGTGATGTCTTTGGCGAGGGGCTGCGCTTCGACCGCATCGCATCCACCCTCAGCTTCCGCGAGGGGCGGGCGATCACCGAGCTGATGCAGCTCAACGGCCCCTCGGCGCAGATCTTCATGAAGGGCTACAGCGACATGCTCAACCGCACGTTGCACTACGATATGGTGGTTGTGCCGGCGCTGGGCAACGTCCTGCCGATCATCGGCACGGTGGCCGGCGGTCCGCTGGTCGGGGGCGCGGTATTCCTGCTGCAGAAGGTCTTCGACCAGCTCGGCGGCGAACGCAGCGGCTTCAACTACCGCGTCAGGGGAAGCTGGGACGAGCCACAGGTGGAGCGGGTGGAGGCCGGGTCATGACAGCGCGGGTCGCAGTGATCCAGATGGTCAGCGGCGCGGATGTCGAGGCCAACCTCGAACAGGCCGCACGGCTGCTCACCGAGGCTGCGGGAGCCGAGGCAAAGCTGGCGGTGCTGCCGGAGAACGTCGCCTGCATGACCCCGGACATGGCGCAACTGCACGCCATCGCCGAGCGGGAGGGCGAAGGCCCGATCCAGGCGGCCTTGGCAAAGATGGCGCGCGACAACGGCCTGTGGCTGGTGGCCGGCACACTGCCCTTGCGCACGGATGATGGACGGCTGACCAACACCACCCTGGTCTTTGATGAGCAGGGTCGCAAGGTCGCACGCTACGACAAGATCCACCTGTTCGACGTCGACGTGCCGGGGGGCGAGAGCCACCAGGAGTCCGCCCACTTCGCCCCCGGCCGCGAGGTGGTCGTGCTCGACACCCCCGTCGGCCGGCTGGGGCTCGCCGTCTGCTACGACCTGCGCTTCCCCGAGCTGTTCCGCGCCATGGCCGCGCAGGGGGCGGAGCTGATCGCCCTGCCCGCCGCCTTCACCCATGCCACGGGCATGGCGCACTGGGAGGTGCTGCTGCGCGCCCGCGCCATCGAAAACCTGTGCTTCCTGCTCGCCTCCGCCCAGGGTGGATTGCACTTTCCGGGGCGCCGGACCTTCGGCCACAGCCAGGTCATCGGGCCATGGGGCGAGCCCCTGGCCCTGCATGCGGAAGGTCCGGGCCTGGCCAGCGCCCCCCTCGACCGGAACGCACAACGCGAACTGCGCGAGCGCTTTCCGGTGCTGGCGCACCGCGTCTTGTAGAATACCCGTCAGCTTCTTGGGCTCTGGCACCATGCTCAGCATCAAATCCCTGCTCATCCTGATCGCCCTGTTCCTTGCGGGCCTTGCGCTTTGGCACAACTGGCATGCGCGCGAGCGCGCCGAGCGCCTGGCGCGCGAGACCTGCAGGCGCATGGGCGTGCAGTTCCTGGACGAGTCCGTCGGCCAGAAACACTGGCGCGTCGTGCGCGACCAGGGGCGCTGGAAACTGCGCCGCACCTACGCCTTCGAGTTCTCCCGCACCGGCGCCGACCGCTGGCCGGGCGAGCTGATCCTGCTGGGCGGGCAGCTGGTCGGGGTCGAGTTCAACCTGGTGGATCCGGCCGTCGCACCGCCGCCAGTCACCCGTCCCGCTTCCCCCCACACGAACCATGACAAGGTGGTTCCTCTTCGGAGAGATCGATCATGACGCGCCTGTTCGCCCTCCTCCTGCTCACCGGCCTTCTGACCGCCTGCGCCAGCAAACCCAGCGAACAGGAGCTGGAAAAACTGCTTGCCCGGAGCCTGTGTGCGGAAGGCCCGCAAGCCTTCTGCACCGTGGAAAACCTGCACAAGGACAATGGCTACTGGAAGGACGACCATCATTACGTCGCCGAAGTACGCTATGAACTGGTGTTCAGCAAAAGTTTGCGCGATGTCGCCATCGAGGCCGAACGCCAGCCCGGCGGGCCCCTCGACAAGCTGACCCAGGGCCTCGGCTTGATGAGCCTCGGCCTGATGTACGGCGACTTCAAGGCGGGAGATCGCCTGCCGCGTGCCCAGGCCGTGACCCTGCTCAAGACCGAACAGGGCTGGCGTATCGAGAAGGAGTAATCCCATGTCCGTCACCTTGGGCACCGCCCTCCGCCCTTCCGCCACCCGCCTGATGCTGCTCGGCTCCGGCGAGCTGGGCAAGGAGGTCGCCATCGAGGCGCAGCGCCTCGGCGTCGAGCTCATCGCGGTGGACCGCTATGCTGCTGCCCCGGCCATGCAGGTCGCGCACCGCAGCCACGTCATCGACATGCTCGACGGCCAGGCCCTGCGTGCCCTGATCGAGCAGGAGAGGCCCGACCTGATCGTGCCCGAGATCGAGGCCATCGCCACCCCGACCCTGGTCGAGATGGAGCGCGAAGGCTGGCGGGTGATCCCGACCGCGCGCGCCGCCTTCCTGACCATGAACCGCGAGGGCATCCGCAGGCTCGCCGCCGAGGAACTGGGCCTGTCCACCTCCCCCTATTGCTTTGCCGACACCGAGGAGGAATACCGCGCGGCCGTCCAGGCCCTCGGGCTCCCCTGCGTGGTCAAGCCGATCATGTCCTCCTCCGGCAAGGGGCAGAGCGTGATCAGGTCCGCGCAGGACATCGGCCCGGCCTGGCAGTATGCCCAGGAGGGCGGCCGTGCCGGCAAGGGGCGAGTGATCGTCGAGGGCTTCGTCGACTTCGACTACGAGATCACCCTGCTGACTGTGCGCCATCGAGGCGGCACCAGCTTCTGCCCGCCGATCGGCCACCTGCAGATCAAGGGCGACTACCGCGAGTCCTGGCAGCCGCAGCCGATGAGCGCGACCGCCCTGCGCGAATCCGAGCGCATCGCCGAGGCGATCACCTCGGCCCTCGGCGGGCATGGCCTGTTCGGCGTGGAGCTGTTCGTCAAGGGCGACATGGTGTGGTTCTCCGAGGTTTCGCCGCGTCCGCACGACACGGGCCTCGTCACCCTCATCTCGCAGGACCTGTCCGAGTTCGCCCTGCACGTACGCGCCATCCTCGGCCTGCCGGTGCCCACCATCCGCACGCGCGGCCCGGCGGCCTCCTGCGCCCTGCTGGTGGAAGGCGAAAGCCAGGACGTGCGCTTTGGCAACCTGGATGCCGCCCTGGGCGAGCCCGACACCCAACTGCGGCTGTTCGGCAAGCCCGAAGTGCAGGGCAGCCGCCGCCTGGGCGTGGCCCTGGCGCTCGGCGAGGATGTGGACGAGGCCCGCGCCAAGGCGCGGCGGGTGGCGGAGCAGATCAAGGTCAGCCTCTGAACGACCAAGCCTTGTCTGCCCGCCTCAGCCTTGTTGGTGGCTAGGGCTCAAATCAGCACCAGGTTGTCCCGGTGAATCAGCTCAGGCTCGTCCTCGTAGCCTAAGAGCGCAGGCAGGGCATGGCTCGGCTGGCCTTGGATCTTGCGCGACTCGTCCGCACCATAGTTGACCAGCCCCCGGGCCACTTCCTGCCCGTCAGGCCCCATCACGGCGACCAGGTCGCCGCGATGGAACTGGCCCTCGACCCCCTTCACCCCGACCGGCAGCAGGCTGCGGCCCTGCTCGCGCAGGACCCGCACCGCGCCCTCGTCGACCAGCAGGCGGCCGGCCACGTGCAGCTGGCTGGCCAGCCATTGCTTGCGCGCCAGCAGCGGGGCCTGATCGGGCAGGAACACGGTGCCAAGCTCCTCGCCACCGGCGAGGCGGGTGAGCACCTCCTGCTCGCTGCCCGCGGCAATCAGGGTGGCGGCACCGGAGCGCGCGGCGCGCTGCGCGGCGCGCACCTTGGTGGCCATGCCACCGCGTCCCAAAGCCCCGCCTTCGGCGGAGGCCATGCCGGCCAGCGCGGGATCGCTGGCCTGGACCTCGTGCAGCAGGCGGGCCTCCGGATGCTTGCGCGGGTCGGCGGTGTACAGCCCCTGCTGGTCGGTGAGGATCACCAGCACGTCGGCCTCGACCAGGTTGGCGACCAGCGCGGCGAGGGTGTCGTTGTCGCCGAAGCGGATCTCCTCGGTGGCGACGGTGTCGTTCTCGTTCACCACCGGGATCACATCGTGCGCCAGCAGGGTACGCAGGGTGCTGCGCGCATTCAGGTAGCGCGAGCGGTTGGAGAGGTCATCATGGGTGAGCAGGATCTGCGCGGTGCGCACGCCATGGCGCTGGAACACGCTCTCGTAGGCCTGGGCGAGTCCCATCTGGCCGACAGCGGCCGCCGCCTGAAGCTCGTGCAGCGCGGTCGGACGGGTCTTCCAGCCGAGGCGCAGCATGCCCTCGGCCACCGCACCGGAGGTGACGATCACGACCTCCTTGCCCGAGGCTCGCAAAGTCTGTACCTGGGCGGCCCAGCGGTCGATCGCATCGAGATCGACCCCCTGCCCGCCGCGCGTGACCATGGCGCTGCCGATCTTCACCACCCAGCGGCGGGTGCGGCTCAGCCGTGCGCGCGTTGCGCTCGTTGCGACGCTGCTCATGATGCGGGCGTTCCTGCGCCGGACCC
>JBFLVZ010000010.1:0-32632 GCA_040758295.1 Pseudomonadota bacterium | reverse complement strand
GCCCTGGTGGACCTGCTCATCACCCTGGGCGACAAGGGTCTGGCCCTCAAGCAGCGCATGCTCGATCTCGCCGCACCGCTGCTCAACCGCACCTCGCTGGTGTTCCTCCAGCGCCAGCTGGAGAGTGGCATCCGCGCCTGCGACCCGGCCGTCGCGCGGGTGCGCAGTTCGCTCCTGCGGGCCGGATTCTGCGGCACCGACCAGCTCGTGCTGCGCCATAAGGCCCAAGGGGGCGCGCTGGAGCGCACCCCGCTGGAGGAGGCGCGCGAACTGGTCGAGTACGGTCAGCTCGAACAGGCCCTGGAGACCCTCGAGAACGCGCTCCTCATGGATCCGGACCAGCCGGGGGTCGCCGGCGAGCTGCTGGACCTCTACACCCGCATGGGCGAGCTCGACCGCATGGAGGCCATGCGCGAGCAGATGCTGATCAATTTCGGTCGCGCGCCAGAGGCCTGGTCTGCGGTCGCCCCCTGATCCGGAACCCATCATGAAGGCCCCCGTTCCGCTCAAGGTGACCCTGCATGGCATGGACGAGCGCGCCGCGCAGATGTTCGGTATGTTCCTCGCGGGCCCCGCCCGCGGATGCTGCGTGGTCGTGCCCGAGGGCCAGCAGGAGGCTGTCGTGGTGGACCTCGACGGGGTGGGCGCCGAGCGCCTGTGGCTGGATGTCCGCCGTCGCTTCTCCGGTCCCGCGCTGGTGCTTTCGGTGCGCGAGAAGCAGCTGCGCCACAGCATCTGGGTGCCCAAGCCGATCCGGGCCGACGAGCTGATCGGCGCGGTGGAGCGCGTGCGCACCGAGCTCAATACCCTGGCCGTCCTGCATCGCGGGGAGGCGCTGGCCGAGAACATCGCCGCCGCAGGCCGTGATGAGTCGCAAAGCGACACCCGAAGGATGGCGGCCGCGGGGAGAGCGCAGGTCCAGACTCCGGCGGTTCAGCGTGCCGCTGAGGAGACCGGCGGCGGTGCGGCCCGCGCTGCCGAACTGGCCCTGCAGGAGCGCCGCGTGCACGAATGCTGTGGCGATCTCGCGGATGAGGTCTACCGCGATCCCCGCCGGCGTGCCGAGCTGTTCTTCGAGCCGGACGATACCCTGTTCGGTGCCATGCGCGAGGGCGTGCGCGTGGCCGAGGCCTCCGGCACCCCGGCCGTGGTGGAGGGGCTGGGCCACCCCCTCATCCTCTGCCCTGACCAGCGGCGCCTGTTCAGCGAGATGCGCGAGCAGTACCTGCGTCCGCTGTGCACCCGCTCGCGCCACCAGACACCGATGCGGGTACATGCCATCCCGCTGGAGGAGACCCCGATCACGACTTCGGCCGACCCTCGCCTGCAGCGGCTCGATGCCACCCTGTGGAGCGTCGCCCTGTGGACTGCACGTGGCCGGGTGCCCAGCGGCACATCGCTCGACGCGCCGGTCAGCCTGCGCGCCTGGCCTGGCCTCACCCGGCTGCAGCTCACCCCCGGCGCGATGCAGATCGCCGCGCTGTGGGTCAAGCAGCCGACCGGGCTGATGGCGACCGCCGAGCGCCTCGGGTTGCCGTACCGCTACGTGTTCAGCTTCTTCACCGCCTGCCAGGCCCTCGACCTGGTCGACCAGGCTGCGATCACCCCGGCGCGCGCGGCCCCGTCGGCGTCAGCTGCACAGGCGGTCCCCGCGGAAAGGCGCGGCCTGTTCCGGCGCATGCTGAACAAGCTCGGCCTCGGCTAAGTATTTGGTAAGGATTTCGTCCATGGCGCAACACAAGATCATCTTTGCCGGCCCGGTGGGGGCGGGAAAGACCACCGCCATCCGCACCCTCAGCGACATCCCCATCGTCAGCACCGACGAGGATGCCAGCGACATGACCGCCAACCGCAAGCCGCAGACCACGGTGGCGATGGACTACGGCCTGATGAAGCTGGATGGCAACGAGCGCGTCCACCTGTACGGCACCCCCGGTCAGGAGCGCTTCGATTTCATGTGGGACATCCTGACCGAGGGCGGACTCGGCCTGGTGCTGATGCTCGACAACACGCGCATCAACCCGTTCCAGGACATGAGCTTCTACGTCAATGCCTTCCGCGAGTTCATCGACCAGACCCAGCTGGTGATCGGTGTGACGCGCATGGACGAACGCACCGAGCCGGACCTGTCCCGCTACAACCACCACCTCGCCGGCCTCGGCTACAAGGCCCCCATTTTCGAGGTGGACGCGCGTGAGAAGCGCGACATGGCCCTGCTGGTGCAGGCCCTCCTTTATTCGATCGATCCAGGGATCCGTGACGATGGCTGAGTACGAACTGCTTTCCGGACTGCATATCGCCCCCTCGCCGGCGGGCGCCTATTACGCGGCCTCAAGTCCGCTGGATGATCCCGCGCGCGCCACCCTCATTCGCCTGCTCGGCTACACCGAGAGTCCCCCGTTCACCGTGGATGCGCTGCGTGAGCTCACCGGCCTTAACGATGAGCAGGCCGCGCTTGAGCACATCTACCGCCTGCAGGACCTTGGCCTGGTGCAGGGCCTGCGCGAGCCGCGCCACAGCCCGCAGGGCAGTCTGGAAACCGCCCTGCCCGGCATCCTGGCCGAGCTGGCCGGGCGCGGCAAGGCGCTCCTGGCCGACGAGCAGGGTTTCTACCTTGCCACCCACGGCTTCCACCACGAGACGGCCGAGGAACTGGCCGGCCTGTCCGCCGACCTCGGCTCCCTCCACACCCGCCATGTCGGCCTGCTGGAGGGCAACCTCGGTCTGCGCACCAGCGCCTGGGCCCTGATCAATGCCGGCGGGGTGAGCGAGATCGGTTTCTGGCCCCTGTTTGTCGGACGCTACCGGTTCGTGCTGATCATCAGCGGCACGCCCAACCTCCATCAGGCGGCCACCCTGGACCTGATCTGGATGCTGTTCCGCCGTTACGGCGGCTGATGTGTTTGTTCATCAAAGGAGTCTGGCCATGCAGCGGCTCACGATGATGGTCTGTCCGCACGACACCGCCAAGAACCCGGAGCGCTGGTTCCTGTTCGCCCAGTATCTCAGTCAGCGCGCGGGCCGCTCAGTGCACTTCGAGCAGAGCCTGGATTTCGCCGAGTTTCAGGCGAAGATGGCGGAGGCAGACCTCGTCTATGCCAATCCACAGCATGCGCTGAAGCTCCTTGATGGGCATGCCTACCTGCCGCTGGCGCGCGCCGGCAATCTCTTTGACGAGGCCGTGCTGGTGACCTGTGCCGAATGCGAGGCCGCGGCTGCGGACTTCCACCAGGCGAGCGTAGTCACCGTGCCGAGCATGCTGGTCACCCAGGTGGCGCTCAAATCGCTCGCCCGCGCGGGCATCGCCCCCCAGGCGCTGCAGCCGGCAGCCAACTGGATGGGCGTGGTGCAGGCCCTGTACAAGGGCGAGGCGCGCTTCGGCATCCTCTACAAGGACTTCTACGAGGGCATGAGCAAGCTCTCCCGCAAGCAGGTGCGGGTGGTGAGCGAGACCGCCGAGCACAGCGTCTACCACTGCTTCATGCTTGCGCCGCAACACGCCGACCAAGTCGACGCGCTGCGAGAGATCCTGCTGGACATGGCCGATGACGAACGGGGGGCGGCGATCCTGCGGGATTTGCACATGGACCGCCTGGTCCGGGTGCAGCCGGATGACCTTGGGGTCATCCGCGACCTGCGTGGATGATGGCCAGAGGCTGCGGCGTCTTCATTGAAAGACCCCGCGTATAATCATAAAAAATTCATATGGACATGTTTTATCCTTGCCTTTCTATGTCCTTATAAAGAAAGGTGGATATCATGGGCAGCAAACAGTGTGCGATGGATACGCGCGAGATCGTCAACCTGCTGGCCGACATCGCCGGGCAGGTGGAGTCGCTGATCGGCGAAAAGGGTGCCGTCAGCGTGTTCCGTTATGCGGGCAAGCAGCTGGGCAAGCGTCTTGGCGAAGGGCATGTGGGTACAGAAGACGATGCCCGCGCCCTGATCGCCAAGTTCTTCCATGACAAGGAATTCATGGAGGCGATCACCTTGGACGGGCATGCCGCCACGCTGTCCGGCTGTAAGATCGGTTTGGTACTGAACGAGCGCGGCATCCAGGCCGGAAAGCACGCGCTCTGCAATTTTGGCTTCGGTCTGATTGACGGTGCGGTCGAGTCCGTGACCGGCAAGAAGATCATCACTCTGCATGTGGGCTCGGAGCATCACGCCGAAGGTCTCACCTGCCGGGAAACCTGGTAATCCGCCCACCACGGGCTCTCTACGCAAAGGAAACATCCCATGCGCGCTGACATGCTGACCTCCATTCTCTCCGAGCTGAATGGCTCCTCGGCCGACATTGAGGCCTCGGCCATTGTCTCCACCGACGGCCTGATGATGGCTGCCCTGCTGCCTGCGGGCATGGACGAGGACCGGGTGGGGGCGATGAGCGCGGCGCTGCTCTCCCTGGGCGACCGCACGGCGAAGGAGTTGGCCCGCGGCGGTCTGGAGCAGGTGCTGATCAAGGGGGACAAGGGCTACATCCTGATGACCCACGCCGGGGAGGACGCGGTGCTGACCGTGCTGGCCAAACCGCAGGCCAAGCTGGGCCTGATCTTCCTCGACGTGAAGCGGGCCGCCGAGGCGGTCACCAAGGTCATCTAAACGACCGGTCGAGCCTTCCCGCCCCGGTACAGGGCGGGATCGCCCCCTGCTTTTCTCCGGGCATGCTGCGGGCATGCCTTTCCCGAGGAACCGTAAGATGCTCAAGGACATGCAGCCGGCGTTTGTCGCCGGCCCGTATCGCGAGTACACCCTGAACCTCTACGGCGTTGGACCGCGCAAGCTGCTGGTCACCGACGAGGAGGTGCCCTATCCGGACGGCAAGCTGATCGTCTCCCGTACCGACACGCGCGGCATCATCACCCACTGCAACCAGTCCTTCGTCGATATGTCGGGTTACACCCGTGAGGAATTGCTGGGGGCTGAACACAGCATCCTCCGCCACCCGGACATGCCGGCCGTGGCCTTCAAGGGCCTGTGGGACGACGTCGAGGCCGGCAAGATCTGGCACGGCTATGTGAAGAACCTGCGCAAGGACGGCAAGTTCTACTGGGTCTATGCCACCGTCATCCCCAACGTGCGGGACGGCAAGGTGGTGGGCTACACCTCGGTGCGCCGCAAGCCTTCGCGCAGCAAGATCAGGGCCGCGATCGAGCTCTACAAGCAGCTCAAGCAGCAAGAAGGCAGCCGCTGGGAAGGCCCGGAGGAGTGATATGGATACCGTCTACCAACTGACTGTCAGCCCCGATTTCACCCCGGACCACATCTCCGGCTGGTACATCTTCAACACCTGGCTGCAGCGCAACCTCGGTCTGCACATCCACCTGGAGATGTACGACAGCTTCGAGGCCCAGCGTGCGGCCATCCGCGCAGACCGGGTGGACCTGATCTACGCCAACCCCTTCGATGCCTCCATGCTGGTGCGCGAGAAGGGCTTCCGCGCCGTGGCCCGGCCGCTCGGCATCGCCGATGAATGCGTGATCGCGGTGCCGGCCGACAGCCCGGTACAGCAGGTCGAGGACCTTGCGCCCGGGGTGCGGGTGGTGAGCACCGACGACCCGGACATCCACCTGGTCGGCATGATCATGCTGGAGCCGGCCGACCTCAACAAGACCAATGTCCAGGCGGTGGCCGCCGATGGCTACGTGCTGGTGGCCAAGGCCCTGCTCAAGGGCGAGGCGGATGTCGGTTTCTTCCTCAAGGATGCCTGGGATGGCCTCTCCAAGGTGGTGCGCAAGCAGCTGCGTCCCTTGGTCACCAGCCAGATCTCCGACATCCAGCACGCCTTCCTGGTCGGCCCGCGGCTGATGGATTCCGCGGAGGAGATCCAGGACCTGCTCGTGCGCATGGGCGAGATCGAGAAAGGTCCCGGTGTCCTTGAGGCCCTCGGCTTCCAGGGCTGGGAGGCGGTCGACCAGGAGGAGACCGAGTTCATGATCGACCTGATGGATACCCTCAAGGCCGAATAACCCTCGAGGGCGGCGAGCCCTCCATGCACTCATCGCGGCGGGGCGCCGCTCCTACAGCTCGGCGGTGTAGGAGGCCCGCCCCGGGCCGATCATGGCTCGCTAGCAGGGCCGCGATAAGCCCGCTCCTATTTCCCCTCGCGCCGCCCTTTGTTCTTCGCCAGCCGGCGCTCCCGCTTCTCCTTCAGGTGCTCCATCAGCGACTTGGTGTTGCGCCGCTGCTCAGGCTGGTAGGGGTTCTCGTCCGTCTTGAACTCCAGCCGCACCGGGGTGGCGTACAGCTTGAACTGGTCGCGGAAGAACTTTTCCAGATAGCGCTTGTAGGCCCCCGGCAGGCGGTCGGTCTGCTTGCCGTGGATGACGATGGTGGGCGGGAAGCGGCCGCCCTGGTGGGCGTAGCGCAGCTTGATCCGGCGTCCGTTGACCAGGGGCGGCTGGTGTTTGAACTGCGCCACCTCGAGCGCCTCGGTCAGTTTCGGTGTGGCGAGTTTGATGCCGGCCGAGGCGTGTGCCTTCTCCACCTTGTCCATCAGCAGGCCGACGTTGGAGCCGTGCAGGGCGGAGATGAACAGGGTCTCGGCGTAGTCGACGAAGGCCAGGCGGCGGTCGAGCTCGGCCTTGACCCGCTCGCGGTGGTCGGGCGTCAGGCCATCCCATTTGTTGACCGCGACGATCAGGGCGCGGCCGCGCTCGATGACGAAGCCGAGCAGGTGCAGGTCTTGGTCGACGATGCCCTCGCGTGCGTCCAGCACCAGCACCACCACCTGCGCGGCGTCGATGGCCTGCAGGGTCTTCACCACGCTGAACTTCTCGATCATGTCGTTCACCCGGCCGCGCCGACGCACGCCGGCGGTGTCGATCAGGGTGACCGGCTTGCCGTGGTGCTCGAACGGGATGAACACCGAGTCGCGCGTGGTGCCCGGCATGTCCATGGTCACCATCCGCTCCTCGCCGAGCAGGCGGTTGACCAGGGTGGACTTGCCGACGTTCGGGCGGCCGATGATGGCGACCTTCATCCCGGCGGCGTCGATGGCGTCGTCGTCCATGGCCTCGGGGGGAGGGGGCAGCTGGGCGAGGACGCGCTCGGTCAGGCCCTGCAGGCCGCGGCCATGGGCCGCGACGAGGCGCACCGCCTCGCCAAGGCCCAGGACGCTGAATTCAGCCAGCACGCTGGCCTCGTCCGCGCCGTCCATCTTGTTGGTGACCAGCAGGATGGGCTTGTTCTTGCGCCTAAGCTGCTCCGCCACCTGCTCGTCGGCGGCGGTGAGGCCCGCGCGCGCGTCGACCAGGAACAGCACCACGTCGGCCTCGTCCACCGCACGCCAGGTCTGCTCGGCCATGCGCTCGTCGAGCACGGCCTCCTCGCCGGACAGGCCGCCGGTGTCGATGACGATGACTTCGCGATCGCCGAGGCGTGCGCTGCCGTACTTGCGGTCGCGGGTCAGGCCGGGCAGGTCGGCGACGAGGGCGTCGCGCGAGCGGGTCAGCTGGTTGAAGAGGGTGGACTTGCCGACGTTGGGGCGGCCCACCAGGGCAATGACGGGTTTCATGCGTGGATTCGCTCGGTACGCGCCGGGGGATGTCCGGCGCCATGTCGTGGATTATGCGGCATGAATGTTCAGTCCATGCCGTCGGAATTCAATGGTGGGGCCAGCACCTCCTCCAGCACCATCGGTCGGCCCGAGAGGGTCAGGGCACCGTCCCACAGGGTGAGGGCGCCGCGCAGCATGGTGTCATCGTCCACCAGGATGTGCTGTTCCTCGAGGGCGGACAAGAGGCGCTCCGCCCCCGCTGTATCCTGCACCCAGCGGCTGGCGCAAAGCAGTTGCACGGCCGCGGGGCGCGCCAGACCGAGGCGCAGGTCCAGGTGCAGGCGGCGCAGGCCGGTCGGGGCATCGCGGCCGCGCAGCAGGCCTTCGAGATCGAGCCGGCCGGAGGGCTGCTCGAGGGCCAGTCGCTCCAGCACGATCTCGCCCTCCCCCAGCGCGAGGCCGAGGCGATCCAGCTGACGACGCAGGCGCGGCGGGTCGTTCAGGCGCAGGGCTCGCCGATCAAGGCTTGCTCGCAGGGCGGTCCAGTTCACGTCTCGCCAGCGCATGGCCGCATCCAGCTTGCCTAAGGTCTGGCCGCCCCGCACGCCGGTCCAGCGCAACTCCAGCCGGTCCCGGTCTCCCAGGGTCAGGTCCAGCCAGGGCTGTTCGATCAGCCAGGCCCCGTCGCCTCGCCCGAGGGCTGCGCGCCGGGCATCCAGTCCGATGACGCCGGCCAGCCTGCCTTCCTGCCTTTCCAGCCTCAGCCGCAGGTCCACTTCGGCCAGGCGCACCTCGCCCCAGCTGGAGTTGAGCACCAGGCCGGGCAGGCGGGTCTCGCCGATCAGGCTTGCCAGATCGCGGCGGAATCCATCCTCGGATTCCGCCCTTCGGGGGGCTCCTTGCGGCACCCCAGCGCCGTCCCGGACGGCGTTGCTCTTGATCCAGACCTCGCCCAGCTTGTCGCTGGTCTTGCCCGTCAGGCGCCAGAGACACAGCCGGGTGCGGCCGAGCAGGTCGATTTTAAGGCGCAGTTCGAGCCGCTCGCCCGGCGGGAAGGGCACGATCCCACCCTGCTCCGGCCAGGGAATGCGGGCCGCAAGCCAGCCGAAGCCCCCCTCGCCCAGCCAGGGGCCGTGGCGCAGGTTCACCTCGAGGGCGACGGGATCGCGCAGTCCCGCGTGCGTGAGCAGGATCCTCGCCCGGGCATCCCGCCAGCCCCGCGCATAGGCTTCGAGGGTCGCCTGCCCGTGGAGACTGCGGGACACCTCGGCCAGCACGCCGGGCAGGGCCTGCTCCGCGAGCTTGCCGGTCTGGCGCGGCGCAAGCCAGGCGAGCAACGCCAAAAGCAGAAACCCCCAGAGCGGCAACGCCCAGGGGGCCAGGAAACGAGACTTCGACACGGCAAATCGGACGAGCGGGGACGGCCTCAGGGCGTCCGGCGGGCGCTCACGGCGACCAGCTTGCCATCGCGGCCCTGCACGTACAGGCGCTCGCCGTCGGTGCGCGGTGCAGCGGTCAGCGCGCTGCTGACCGGGCGCAGGCGGGCCAGCAGGCGGCCGTCCTCGGCCGACAGCCAGTGCAGGTAGCCCTCGCGGTCACCCACCACGACCATGCCGTCGGCCAGGACCGGGCCGGTCACGCCGCGGTGCAGCAGGGCCTCCTGGGTCCACAACGACTTGCCGCTGCGCTTGTCGATGGCCATCACCGCGCCACGCGCGTCGGTCAGGTAAAGCGTCCCTCGGTCCTGCGCCAGGTCACTGAATCCGGACAGCTCGCGCGCCCAGAGGGTCTGGGTGGTGGCGGTGTCGATCGCCACCAGGCGGCCTTGGTAGGCCAGTGCATAGATCACGCCGCGATCGAGCAGTGGGGTGCTGTCCACATCCACCATGCGCTCCACCTCGGAACGGCCCTTGGGCAGCGCGACGTTGACGGTGAACAGCTTGCGCCCGTTGGCCAGGGCGTAGGCGGTCAGTTCGCCGTTGTCGAAGCCGGCAATGACGGCGTCCTCGAGCAGTAGCGGGCGACCGGTACCCTGGAGGGAGAGCGGCGGCACCGGGCGGGTGTCGGCCCACAGGCGTTCGCCGTTCGTCGCGTCGAGCACCAGCAGGCGGCCATCGGCCCCGCGCAAGGCGACGCGTTCGGCCCCGACCACGGCCGGGGCGTAGGCCAGACTGCCGGTCTCCACGCGCCAGCGCGGCTCGCCGCTGGCGAGGTCCAGTGCCGCCAGTTCGCCCCTGCGGCCGTTGACCAGCACCAGCCCCATGCCGCCGCCCACGCCGCCACTGACGGCGAAGCCGACCTCGCGCCGCCAGCGCAGGGCACCACTGGCGGCGTCGAAGGCGCTCACCTGGCCGCGCGCGTCCACCGCGACCACCAGGCCTTCGGCGACGAACGGGGTCAGGCTGAGCAGCCCGCTGCCATCCGCGCTGCCGATGGATGCGGACCAGGCCTCGCGCGGGGTGAAGCTCGCCTGGAAGTCGGTCAGCTTGGCCGGCGGCTCGACATGGTCACGCTTGCCGCTGCAGCCTCCCAGGGCGACCGCGAGGGCAAGGAGCCCCATGGACAGCCATTCAGTTCGTTTGCACAGGCGCGCCATCAGTGGAGCCTCCCAGATCATCACGCTTGATTCGGATCAGGCCGGTCTCCTGCCCCAGCAGGGCGGCCTGGGCCAGCGCCGCGTCATAGGCCTTGCGCGCCTCGTCCAGCCTTCCCTGCGACACCAGCACGTCGCCGCGGAGGGTGTCGGCCTCGGCACGGAAGGCGTCCGGCAGCTTGCCTTCGAGCTGCTTCAGGGCCGCCTCGGCATCGCCCGCGCCCCACTGCAGGCGCGCGAGGCGCAGGCTGGCGAGGGTGCGCACCGACTCGTCCCGCGCATGGGCGGTCAGGTGCTGCAGGCGGGCGCGCGCGGCGTCCGCCTGACCGCCCTCGGCCTCGATGCGCGCGAGCGCAAGCCCGGCAAGGTCGGCGTAGGTGCTGCCGGCAAATTCGTTCAGCAGGCGTTCGGCGGGGGCACGGGCCTCGGCGGGTGCCTGGTCCAGCTTGGCCAGCAGTTCGGCATAGACCTGCCCGGCGCGATGTGCCTGGGCTTCCTGGCGCGCCTGCCACCATTGCCAGCCAAGGACGAGGGCCACCGCCAGCACCAGGCCGGCGATGACCGCTTTGCCGTTCTCGCGCCACCAGCGCTTGAGCGCCTCGACCTGTTCTTCTTCGTGGATGTCAACGGCCACGGGCCTTACTCCTGCAACTCAAGGACGGTCTAAATTTTTACTTCTCCCCTCCCCCACCAGGGGGGAGGGGACGTGCCCCATCGGGTATTTCAGTCTTTCCCTAGCCAAATAACTTGGCGCGCAAGACCCCGGCCAAAGCATCCAGCGCGATGGCCTCCTGCTCACCTTCGTCACGCAGAGGCTTGAGCTGGGCCACACCCTGGCGCACCTCATCCTCGCCCAGCACCACCGCGAAGGCCGCGCCAGACTTGTCGGCGCGCTTGAACTGGGCCTTGAAGCCGCCGCCACCGGCGTTGTTCTGGATGCGCACGCCAGGCAGGGCGTCCCGGAGCCGCTCGGCCAGCACCAGGGCCTCGCGTTCGGCCTCCGCCCCCAGCGAGACCAGGTAGACGTGCGGGGCGGCGGCCTGCGCCTCGGCCTCGCCGAAGCCCTCGCCGAGCAGGGCAAGCAGGCGCTCGAGGCCGATGGCGAAGCCCGCCGCCGGGGTGGGTGAGCCGCCAAGCTGGCTCACCAGTCCGTCGAAGCGGCCGCCCGCGCAGATGGTGCCCTGCGCGCCGAGGCGCGTGGTCACCCATTCAAACACGGTCTTGTTGTAGTAATCCAGCCCGCGCACCAGGTTGGGATTGACCTCGTAGCGGATGCCTGCGGCATGCAGAAGGTCGCACAGGCGGAGGAAATCAGTGCGGGATTCCTCGTCCAGGTGCTCGTCCAGACGCGGGGCGTCCTGCAACACCGCGCGCACCTCCGGGTTCTTGGAGTCCAGCACGCGCAGCGGGTTGGTTTCGAGCCTGCGGCGGCTGTCCTCGTCCAGACGGTCATGGTGCCGGCGCAGGTAGGCGACCAGGTGCTCGCGGTACTTTGCGCGCGCCTCGTTGGAGCCGAGGGTGTTGATCTCGAGTTTCACCTCGTCGATCAGGCCGAGCTGACGCCACAGGCGGGCGGCCATCAGGATCAGTTCGGCGTCGAGGTCCGGGGTCGCCATGCCGAAGGTCTCCACCCCGAGCTGGTGGAACTGGCGGTAACGCCCCTTCTGCGGGCGCTCGTGGCGGAACATCGGGCCCATGTACCACAGACGCTGCTGCTGGTTGTGCAAAAGGCCATGCTCCAGGCAGGCGCGCACGCAGGAGGCGGTGCCCTCGGGGCGCAGGGTCAGGCTCTCGCCATTACGGTCCTCGAAGGTATACATCTCCTTCTCGACGATGTCGGTGACCTCGCCGATGGAGCGCTTGAACAGGGCGGTCTGTTCGACCACCGGCATGCGGATCTCGCGGTAGCCGTAGCCGGCCATCAGTTCGCGCAGGATGGCCTCCAGGCGTTGCCAGGCCGGCGTTTCGTGCGGCAGGGCGTCGTGCATGCCGCGGATGGATTGGATGTGCTTGCTCATAATCGGTGTGCCCTGTAGGAGCGGCGCCCCGCCGCGACGTGTAGCGCGGCGGGGCGTCCGCGTCCGCAATCTCGATGTTCAGGGGGCGTAGTTGGCCTTTTTCTCTGCGACCTTGGCGCGGATGACGCGTTCAAGTTCCTCCACCAGGCCCTCGTTCTCGACCTTGTGGTGCGGCTCGCCGTCGAGGTAGAGCAGGTTGGGCTTGCCGCCGGTCAGGCCGACCGCCACCTCACGCGCCTCGCCCGGGCCGTTGACCACGCAGCCGATCACCGCCACATCGAGCGGGGTGTCGATGTCCTCCAGCCGCTGCTCCAGCAGGTTGACGGTCTTGATCACGTCGAACTGCTGGCGCGAGCAGGACGGGCAGGCGATCAGGTTGATGCCGCGCGAGCGCAGGTGCAGGCTCTTGAGGATGTCCCAGCCGACCTTGACCTCCTCGACGGGATCGGCGGCGAGCGACACGCGCAGGGTATCGCCGATGCCCTCCGCCAGCAGCATGCCGAGGCCGATGGCCGACTTCACCGCCCCGGCGCGCGCGCCGCCCGCCTCGGTGATGCCGAGGTGCAGCGGCTGCTCAATCTGCTTGGCCAGGATGCGGTAGGCCTCCACGGTCAGGAACACGTCCGAGGCCTTCAGGCTGACCTTGAAGTCCGGGAAGTTCAGCCGATCGAGGATCTCGACGTGGCGCAGGGCGGACTCGACCAGCGCCTCGGGGGTGGGTTCGCCGTATTTCTCCTGCAGATCCTTCTCCAGCGAACCGGCATTCACGCCGATGCGGATGGGGATGCCCTTGTCGCGCGCGGCCTCGACCACCGCCCGCACGCGGTCCTCGCGGCCGATGTTGCCCGGGTTGATGCGCAGGCAGTCCACCCCGAGCTCGGCCACGCGCAGGGCGATGCGGTAGTCGAAATGGATGTCGGCGATCAGCGGGAAACAGCCGACGCGCTTCTTGATCTCGCCGAAGGACTCGGCGGCCTCCATGCTCGGCACCGAGACGCGCACCATGTCCGCCCCGGCCTGCTTGAGGGCCAGGATCTGGGCGACCGTAGCCGGCACATCGCAGGTCTCGGTGTTGGTCATGCTCTGCACGCTGACCGGGGCATCGCCGCCGACCGGCACCTTGCCGACCATGATCTGGCGCGACTTGCGGCGCGGAATCGCGTGGATGAACTGCATGGATCAGCCTCCGAGACTGGCGATGAAGGCCGTGCCGCTGGGGCGGGTGTGGGGCGAGAGATCGACCGCCTGCCCATCCAGCACCAGCGAGGTCGCCGCCGCGTTGCCTACCATGACCCGCAGGGGGCGCTGGCCGTGGACTCGGCGGGTCGAGCCGGGCTTCAGCACCTCCTCGAGCAGGACCTTGCCGGTGGCGTCCTTGACCTGCACCCACGAATCCGCCGTGCTCGCGCGCAGCTCCAGGGCCGGGGCCACCCCGGCCGCGGTTGCAGGCCCGTCCGGTGCGGGATGGGCTGGCAGGGACGGGACCTGCGGCATGTCGGTCGCGGCCGGAAGCGGTGGCGGCTCCGCGGCGCGGGGTTCCCCCGCGGGGGGGGCTCCGTACGGCGTTGCTGCCGCTGACTCGTCGCCGGGCGAATGGCTCTCATCGGGAGGGAGAGGCTGGGGCGGCAAGGGAATCGATTCCAGGGGCATCGCCGGGGCAGGTGCCCCTGGGGCGAGATCCTGTGGCAGCGTGGCGCCGCCGGTTTCGAGCCAGCTCTCGGGCAGGTAGCGCTGGGCCAGGAATCCCGCCACCACGATCGCCACCACCACGATCACCAGCAGCAGGAGCGGGAAGCGCCGCACCCGCCGCGGCGCACGCATGGGCTCGGCGCGCAGGGTGGGGCGGCGCGGGGCGGGGGCGCTCTCGCCGGCGATGCGGGTATGGGCCTGCTGCAGTTCGGCTTCGTCGATCTCCAGTTCGGCGGCGAGCCGGCGCAGGTAGCCCCGCACATAGACCGGACCGGGCAGGGCCAGCAGGTCTTCGCGCTCGAGTGCGTCGACCGTGCCGGCCGCGAGGTTCAGTCGGCTCCCCAGTTCTGCCTGGGTCAGGCCGCGCCGTTCGCGCGCCTTGCGCAACCGGGCACCGAGCCCAGGTCCTCCGCTGGCGGCTTCCGGAGTGGATGCGTTGAGGGCTCCGGACGAATCGATGGGCGACGGACTCACGGTTGGGCCTCCCCGAGGCGGCGGGCCTCGTCGGAATCAGGAAACTTGCCGCGCAGCAGCAGCTCGTAGTGCCCCTGAGCCTGGCGCTGGCCGAGCGCCTTTTCGATGCGCGCCGCGAGCAGCAGGCTCGCGGGCCCTTGAGGTGCCAGCTCGTGGTAGCGCGCAAGGCTGGACTGGGCCTGTTTGGCCTGGCCGAGCTCAAGCTGCGTCTCGGCCAGCTGCAGCCAGGCCGAGGCATGGCGGGGGTTGATCTGCACCGCCTTGCGCAGGGCCGCTTCGGCGGATTCGGGCTGTCCCGCCTGGCGGCGGCACTGGCCGATGTTCGACCAGGCGAACTCGGGGGTGGCATAGAGGGGGTTGGTCAGCGCCTGCTCGAGCATCGCCACCCCTTCGTCAAAGCGCTTATGGCGGCAGAGAAAGGCGCCGTAGTTGTTGCACGCCTCGGAGTCCTTCGGGTCCAGCTCCACCGCGCGGCGGAAGTGGCGGTCGGCCGCCTCCGTCTCGCCCAGGACATCCTGCAACAAGGCATTGGCATGCTGCACCAGGGCCGATTTGGGGTCCTGTTCCAGCGTACGGGCGAGCTTTTCCGCGGCGGCCTGCTTCTGCCCGCGCTGCAGGTAGCCCAGGCCGAGCTGGACGTTCACCTGCGCCGCGCGGGCGTTGTCGGTCGGCTCCTCACGCGAAGGGCTGCTGCCGCAGCCGACAAGCAGCGCTGCGAGCAGGGGGGCGGCGAGCCAGGCTGGGCGAACCATCAGGGCGCGGGCCTCAGAGGCATGCGTTCCAGCCGTTCGGCGCGGCGGGCGCGGTCTTCCACCTCGCCGACCAGCTGGCCGCAGGCGGCGTCGATGTCATCCCCGCGCGTGCGGCGCGGGATGGTGGTGATGTTGGCGGCCTCAAGGCGGCGCATGAAGCGGTCGATGCGCTCGTTGCTCGAACGCTGGTAGCCGGACTGCGGGAACGGGTTGAACGGGATCAGGTTGACCTTGGCCGGCCGGCCGCGCAACAACTCGATCAGCTCCTCGGCGTGCCGGTCGGTGTCGTTCACATCCTGGAGCATCACGTACTCGTAGGTGATGCTGCCGGTGGGGGCGTTCGGCGCGTAGGCATCGCAGGCGGCCATCAGCTCCTTGAGCGGGTACTTCTGATTGAGCGGCACCAGGATGTCACGCAGGGCATCATTCGGCGCGTGCAGGGAGACGGCCAGCGAGACATCCACCCGCTCCTGCAGGCGCGCCATGGCGGGCACCACACCGGAGGTGCTGACCGTCACCCGGCGCTTGGAGAGGCCGAAGGCGTTGTCCTCCATCATGATCTCGGCGGCATCGACCACCGCCTCGAAGTTGAGCAGGGGCTCGCCCATGCCCATGAACACGATGTTGCTGATCTTGCGTTCGGAGGGCAGCGTCTTTTCAACCAGGCGGTGCTCGGCCATCCACAGCTGGGCGACGATCTCGGCCGCACTCATGTTGCGGTTGAAGCCCTGCCGGCCGGTGGAGCAGAAGGTGCAGGCCAGCGCGCAGCCGACCTGGGAGGAGACGCACAGCGTGGCCCGGTCCCGCTCGGGGATGTAGACCATCTCCACGCTGTTGCCTTCGTTGAGGCGCAGCACCCATTTGATCGTCCCGTCGCGGGACTTCTGTTCGAACTGCACCTCGGGAATGCGGATTTCGGCGACCTGCGCGAGCTTCTCGCGCAGGGCCTTGGACAGGTCGCTCATGGCGGCGAAGTCGGTCACGCCGCGCTGGTGAATCCACTTCATCACCTGCGCCGCGCGGAAGGGTTTTTCACCCAGCTCGATGAAAAACTGCTCGAGCTTGCCCTTGGGCAGGCCGAGCAGGTTGATCTTGCCGCTAGAGTCGATCATGCCCACGGGGTGTCGTCCAGCGCTCAGCGCGGGCAGATCTCTTCGGGCTTGAAGAAGAAGTCGATCTCGATCTTCGCGTTCTCCAGGCTGTCGGAACCGTGCACGGCGTTGGCGTCGATGCTGTCGGCGAAGTCGGCGCGGATGGTGCCCGGCTCGGCCTTCTTCGGATCGGTGGCGCCCATCAGGTCGCGGTTCTTGGCGACGGCGTTTTCGCCTTCCAGGACCTGGATCATCACCGGGCCGGAGATCATGAAGCCGACCAGCTCACCGAAGAAGGGGCGCTCCTTGTGCACGGCGTAGAAGCCTTCGGCCTGCTCGCGGGTCAGGTGCATCATTTTGGCGGCAACGATCTTCAGGCCGGCGTTCTCGAAACGGCTGTAGATGGCGCCGATCACGTTCTTGGCGACGGCATCGGGCTTGATGATGGAAAGGGTGCGCTCAACGGCCATGGTTTAGGGACTCCAGAAGGAATGGTCAGGAAACTAGAACCCGCCATTGTATGCGGGTTGACTCGCCTGATAAAGGGAATGTATGAGCGCCAGGGCAATCGCATGAGCCTGTTGGATGGCCCCGCCCTCCGTGTAGGAGCGGCGCCCTCGCCGCGACAGGGGGGCGGAGGGCGATCGGCCCGAGGGCGGGCCTCCTACACCCCGGCAGGGCAAAGAAGGGCTCCTCCGCATGCTGCGTTTTCACCTTGCGCGAGCGTTGCAGACCCTCATGCGATGGCCCCGGTAAGGGCGCTCAGTCGCGCTCGTCGATCCAGGCCATCTGGATCGCCTCGAGGATCTTCTCGTTGGATTTCTCCGGGTCGCCGGTGAAACCCGGCAGCGCCAGCACCCAGGCGTACAGGTCGGTGAAGCGTACCCACTGCGGGTCCACGTCCGGATGGGCCTCGTCGAGGGCGATGGCGATGTCGAGGGTGTCGGTCCAGTTCATGCGCGGCGCTCCCGGTCAGTGGCCTTCGGAGGCCAGGTTGATGGTGTACTTGGGGATCTCGACCACAAGGTCGGTCTCGCCCACCACCGCCTGGCAAGACAGGCGCGAGTCGGGGTCCAGGCCCCAGGCCTTGTCGAGCATGTCGTCCTCGCACTCGGAGGGTGTCTCGAGGCTGTCGCCGCCCTCGCGCACCCATACGTGACAGGTGGTGCAGGCGCAGGACTTCTCGCAGGCGTGTTCGATGTCGATGTCGTGCGCGAGCGCGGCGTCGAGGATGGTGGTGCCCGGTTCGGCCTCGACCACCGCGCCCTCGGGGCACAGGCGTTCGTGCGGCAGGAAGATGATGCGTGGCATGACGTTACTTACCCGTGCTGTATTGGTCGGCGACTTCGCCGAGGCTGTGGCCGGCGAGCGCAAGGCTCACCGCCCGGTTCATGCGCCGTTCGACGAACGGCAGGGCGGCGGATTCAAGCTGGCCGATGGCCTCGACGATGGCATCCGGGTCCTCGCCCTCGATGGCGCGGGCGAGCAGCTCGCGCGCGCCAGCGAGGATCGGACGATCGATGTCGGTGAGCAGGTCGCCATCCGTCGCCATGGCGGAGTCGATGGCCTCCAGGCTGCGCCGGCCCTCGACCCGCGCCTCGCGCAGGCGGCGCGCGGCGATGTCGTCGCCGGCATGCTCGAAGGAATCGCGCAGCATGCGTTCGATCTCCTCCTCGGACAGGCCGTAGGACGGCTTGACCTGGACTTCGGCGGACACGCCCGAGGTCTTCTCGCGCGCGCTGACGGTCAACAGGCCGTCGGCGTCGACCTGGAAGGTGACTCGCACCCGCGCCTTGCCGGCCACCATCGGCGGGATGCCGCGCAGGGTGAAGCGCGCCAGCGAGCGGCAGTCCTCGACCGTGTCGCGCTCGCCCTGCAGCACGTGCAGGCTCATCGCGGTCTGGCCGTCCTTGAAGGTGGTGAACTCCTGCGCGCGCGCCACCGGCAGGGTGGTGTTGCGCGGGATGATGTGCTCGACCAGTCCGCCCATGGTCTCGATACCGAGGGAGAGCGGGATGACGTCGAGCAGCAGCATCTCGTCGGCCGGCTTGTTGCCTGCCAGCACGTCAGCCTGCAGCGCGGCGCCAAGGGCGACGACCTTGTCCGGATCGATGTCGGTCAGCACCTCGCGGCCGAAGAAGGCGCTCACCCGCTCCCGCACCCGCGGCACGCGGGTGGCTCCACCGACCATCACCACCTCCTGGATGTCGGCGGCCTTCAGGCCCGCATCCCTGAGCGCCTGTTCACAGGCGTCGAGGGTGCGCTCGATCAGCGGGTCGGCCAGGGTATTGAACTCGGCGCAGGTCAGGCAGCCCTGCCAGACGGTCTCGCCGCGCAGCGTAAGCTTGGCGCAGGTCTTGTCCTTGCCGGTCAGGTCCTCCTTGATGGCGCAGGCGGTGCGGCTGATCTGGCGCGCATCGCCCGCCTCCAGCCACTGTCCGGCGGCCACGTCCAGCCCGGCGCGCTCCATCAGCCACACGGCGACGGCCTGGTCGAAATCGTCGCCGCCAAGCTGGGTGTCGCCGCCTGTGGCCAGCACCTCGAACACGCCCTTGCGCAGGCGCAGGATGGAGATGTCGAAGGTCCCGCCGCCGAGGTCGTACACGGCGATCAGCCCCTCGGCCTGCCGGTCGAGACCATAGGCCAGCGCGGCGGCGGTTGGCTCGTTGAGCAGGCGCAGCACGTGCAGCCCGGCCAGGCGCGCGGCATCGCGGGTGGCCTGGCGCTGGGCCTCGTCGAAGTAGGCGGGCACGGTGATGACCGCGCCGGTGAGCTCGTCGCCCAGGCGCGCCTCGGCACGCGCCTTGAGGGCCTTGAGGATCTCCGCGGAGACCTCGACCGCGCCCAGCGGGCCGCGTGGGGTCTCCATCCTTGGCACGGCATCCTCGCCCTCGACGAAGCGGTAGGGCGGGCGCGGCTGCATCCGGCGCACGTCGTCCATGCCGCGCCCCATCAGGCGCTTGATCGAGAGGAAGGTGTGCTCGGGGTCGCTGGCGGCGCAGGTCTTGGCTTCGCGCCCCACCGTGATGCGGCCGTCCTCTCCCACGTGCACCGCCGAGGGGAGGATCACCTCGCCCGCCTCGTCCGGCAGGCACTCCGGCACGCCGTTGATGACCGAGGCGACCAGCGAGTTGGTGGTGCCGAGGTCGATGCCGATGGCGGTTCGGCGTGCGTGCGGGGCGGGGGTCTGGCCGGGTTCGGCGATCTGCAGCAGGGCCATGGGGCGGACTCAGGAAGGAATCTGTTCGAGGAAGCGCTTGAGGAACTGCAGGCGCTGGAGGATGCGGCGGGCCTCGGTCAAATCGCCAGCGTCGATGGCCCGGCGGAGGACGGACCAGGCTGTGCTCCACAGCCCCTGCACCTCATCCCGCAAACGGGTCCGTGCCTGGGCGTCATGCGCCTCGTCGAGGGCCTCGCGCAGCTCCATCTGCTGCATGAGGAAGGCGGGGTCCTGCAGCGTCTCGGCCTCGTCCAGCGGTGCGCCGAGCAGCTCCAGCAGGTGGCTGGCGCGCTTGAGGGGATCGGCCAGGGTGGCGTGCGCGTCGTTGATGTCGGCAGCGCGCTGGACGGCCAGGCGGCGCTCCAGCGCGCTGCCGAGGCTGAACCGGTCGGGGTGGAACTGGGCGCGCAGCCGTTCGAAGCGCTCCGCGAGCGCGACCTCGTCGATGTCCAGCGCGGGGCGGAAGCCGAGCAGTTCGAAGGCGTTCATGGTCAGACGGTGAAACTCTCGCCGCAGCCGCAGGAATCCTTCACGTTCGGGTTGTTGAACTTGAGTCCGACGTTCAGGCCCTCGCGCACGAGGTCCAGTTCCGAGCCATCGAGGTGGAGCAGCCCCTTCGGGTCGGTGACCACGGTCACGCCATGGCTCTCGAACACGATGTCCTCGGGGCGGATTTCGTCGGCATACTCGAGCACGTAGGACAGCCCCGAGCAGCCGGAGGCCTTGACCCCCACGCGCAGGCCCACGCCCCTGCCGCGGCTGGCGAGGTAGTCCTTTACGTAGTTGGCGGCCTTCTCGGTCAGGGTGATGCTCATGCGGTTCAGGCCTCGCTGTGGATGGGCACGACTCGGCGCTCGTCGATGTCGCCGAAGCGCATGCGCAGATCCTGCTGTTCCGCGATCTCCAGCACGTCGCGGCGCTGCATCAGGGACTCCAGTGTGATGCCGGACAGGAAGGCATGGATCTGGCTCGTCAGGTCGGTCCACAGGTCATGGGTGAGGCACTTGGTGTGGTCCTGGCAGTCGCCCTTGCCCTCGCAGCGGCGCACGTCGATGGATTCGTCGACGGCGGAGATGACCTCGGCCACGTTGATCTGCGATGCGGGGCGGCCGAGGTTGTAGCCGCCGCCCGGGCCGCGCGTGCTGGCCACCAGGCCGCGGCGGCGCAGCTGGGCGAACAGCTGCTCAAGGTAGGAGAGGGAGATGCCCTGCCGCTCGGCGATGTCCGCGAGCGTGATGGGGCCGTGGCCCTGATGCAGGGCGAGGTCAAGAATGGCGGTCACCGCGTAGCGGCCCTTGGTGGTCAGGCGCATTGCCGTCTCCAGCTCGAAATGTTCAACAATGGATAGGATACAATCCCAAGCGCAAAGGTCAACTATTTGTCCCTGTTTTCGATGGGTCATTGTCCGTGGCATCGTCAGGCAGGCCGACACCGCCTAGTGGCGGCAGCGCCCCTGTCTCGACCTCGCCCCCCATCGCCCGCACCTGGGCGGAGAGCTGCTCGACCCGGGCGTCCAGCACCTGGATGTGGTCAAGCATGCAGTTGATCGCGTGCGCGACCGGGTCGGGCATGTCCTGCGCCACGCCGTAGGCGTCGAAGCCGAGCTTCTGCGCCATCGCCTCGCGCTTCCTGTCCGCCTCGCCGCGCTGCTGCACCACCCGGCCGGGGATGCCGACCACGGTGGCGCCGGGCGGGACGTCCTTCAGCACCACGGCATTGGAGCCGACCCGGCTGCCCGCGCCGAGGGTGATGGGGCCGAGAATCTTCGCCCCCGCGCCGATCACCACGTTGTCCTCCAGGGTGGGGTGGCGCTTGCCCTCCTTCCAGCTGGTGCCGCCGAGGGTCACGCCATGGTAGAGCGTGCAGTCGTCGCCGATCTCGGCCGTTTCGCCGATCACCACGCCCATGCCGTGGTCGATGAAGAAGCGGCGGCCGATTCTGGCCCCGGGGTGGATCTCGATGCCGGTCAGCCAGCGGCCGAGGGTGGATAGCCAGCGCGCCAGCCAGCGCAGCCGGCGGCTCCACAGCCAGTGGCTGAGGCGGTGCAGCCACACGGCATGCAGGCCAGGGTAGGTGGTCAGCACCTCGAAGGCGTTGCGGGCGGCGGGGTCGCGCGCATAGACGCTGCGGATGTCTTCGCGGATGCGGTCGAACATGGTCAGTCCTGTCTGTTGGTGTGCCGCTGCACCGCGGTCAGCATGCCGCGCAGGATGTCGACCTCGTTCGGCGTGACGCGGGCGCGCTGCAGGAGGTGGCGCAGCTTCTGCATCAGGTGGCGCGGGTTGGCCGGGTCGAGGAAGCCCAGCCCCTCGAGCGCTGCCTGCCAGTGCGCCAGCAGGCTCTCCACTGCATCATGCGGGGCGGGGGCAGGGAGTTCAACAGGGGGTACGGCGCACGTCTCCTCCAGCAGGGCCTGGCGCAGCTCGTAGGCCGCCACCTGCACCGCCTGCGCGAGGTTGAGCGAGCTGTAGTCCGGGTTGGCGGGGATGACCATGTGCGCATGGCAGCGGCCGAGTTCGACGTTGGTCAGGCCGGCGTGCTCGCGGCCGAACACCAGGGCCACCTCGCCCTCCTGCGCCGCAAGCTCGCGGATGGCCTGGCCGGCCGCCTGGCGCACGGTCATCAGCTCGTGCGGAGCGTCGCGCAGGCGGGCGCTGGCACCCACCACCCAGTGGCAGCCGGCCAGCGCCTCGTCCAGCGTGTCGACGATGCGGGCGTCCCGGAGCACGTCGGTGCTGCCTGCGGCCATGGCCTCGGCTTCGGCGTCGATCGCCGCCTTGGGGGCGGCCAGGACCAGGCGCGCGAGGCCCATGGTCTTCATCGCCCGTGCCGCGGAGCCGATGTTGCCGGGGTGGGTGGTGCCGACCAGCACGATCCGGATGCGGCCGTGGCGGGGGTCGTGGGCGGGACAGATGGTCCCGGCTGTAGTATTCTGTTCGGTCATCTTTCTTTCACAGATTCGCCGTCATGCATCCGATGCTGAACACTGCCGTGCGCGCCGCCCGCGCTGCGGGCACCGTCATGTTGCGCGCCTCGTCGCGCCTCGACAGCCTGAATGTCGAAAGCAAACAACGCAACGATTTCGTCACCGAGATCGACCGCCAGGCCGAGGCCGTGATCCTCGACATCCTCGGCAAGGCCTATCCGCAACACGCATTCCTCGGCGAGGAGACTGGCCGCAGCGGCAATGGCGGCAGCGACTTCCAGTGGATCATCGACCCGCTCGACGGCACCACCAACTACCTGCACGGCATCCCGCAGTACGCCATCTCCATCGCCCTCGAGCACCAGGGCCGCCTGGAGCAGGCCGTCGTGTATGACCCGGTCAAGGACGAGCTGTTCACCGCCAGCCGCGGCGGCGGCGCCTTCCTCAACAGCCGCCGCATCCGCGTCACCGGTCTCAAGAGCCTGGATGGCGCCCTGCTCGGCACCGGCATCCCGTTCCGCGACGACCAGCCGATCGAACCCTTCCTCGCCACCCTGCGCGGCATGCTCGGTCCGATCGCCGGTATCCGGCGCGCGGGCTCCGCGGCGCTGGACCTCGCCTACGTGGCGGCGGGCCGCCTCGATGGCTACTGGGAATTCGCCCTCAAGCCCTGGGACATGGCGGCGGGCCTGCTGCTGGTGCGCGAGGCGGGTGGGATGATCACCGACTTCGCCGGCGGCGACAACTCGATGAAGAGCGGCAACGTCATCGCCGCCAACCCCCGCCTGCTGCACAGCATGTTGACGGTGGTGCAGAACAGCGTGGGGCCGGAGTACCACCGCTGAGTCCATGCCCTCCCCGCGTGTTCGCAAAGGGGGGGCTACGTCATCGGCCTAGCCCTCGTGGTCGGAGCGGCGCCTCGCCGCGATCGGGCGCAGGCGCCATCGGCCCGAGGGCGGGCCTCCTACGCTGATCTTACGGCCGCCCGTCGGCCTCCGCCTCGGCCTTCTCTGGCTTGAGCAGGTCGGCCCGCTTCAGCCCAAGCGCCAGCGCCAGCGAGGAGGCGACGAAGATCGACGAATAGGTACCGGAGAGGATGCCGACGATCAGGGCATAGGCGAAACCGTGCACCGCATCCCCGCCGAGATAGAACAGCACCAGCACGGTCAGGAGGGTGGTCAGCGAGGTCATGGTGGTGCGCGACAGGGTGTCGTTGGTGGCCTTGTTCATCACCTCGATGGGCGTCGCCTTGCGCATCTTGAGGAAGTTCTCGCGGATGCGGTCGAACACCACGATGGTGTCGTTGATGGAATAACCCATCACCGCCAGCACGCCCGCCAGCACGGCGAGATCGAATTCGAACTCGAAGAAGCTGATGAAGCCGAGCACGATGAGCACGTCGTGGGCGAGCGCCTGGATGGCGCCGAAGGCCAGCTTGAACTCGAAGCGCAGGCCGACGTAGGCCATGATGCCGAGCAGGACGAACAGCAGCGCCATGGCGCCATTCTCGATCAGCTCCTTGCCGACCGCCGGGCCGACGAACTCGACCCGGCGCATCTCCGCCCCTGCATCCACTGCGCGCATGGCCTCCAGCACCTGGCCGGACAGCTCGGCCTGCTTGACCCCCTCCTGCGGGGGCAGGCGCACCAGCACGTTGTTGCTCGCGCCGAAGTGCTGCACCACCCCGCCGCCGAGCCCCTTGCCGTCCAGCGCGGCACGCACCTTGTCCAGCTCGACCGCCTGCGGATAGATCACCTCGACCACCATGCCGCCGGTGAAGTCCAGGCCGAAGTGCAGCCCTTTGGTGGCGAGCGAGAGGATGGAGGCGAGGATGAAGAAGATCGTTACGGCATAGCCGATGTAGCGTTTGCCGAAGAAATCGAAGTTGGTGTTGTTGGGGACAAGGCGCATCTCACACCCCTCCGATGGCAATGGACTTGAGCCGCGCCTGGCGGCCGTAGGTCAGGTTCACCAGCGCGCGGGTGACCAGAATGGCGGTGAACATGGAAGCCAGGATGCCGATCGACAGGGTCACGGCGAAGCCCTTGATGGGCCCGCTGCCGAAGGCGAACAGCGCCAGCGCGGCGAGCAGGGTGGTCAGGTTGGCATCCAGGATGGTGGCAAAGGCGCGTTCGTAGCCTGCATGGATGGCGGCCTGCGGCGTGTTGCCGTTGCGCAGCTCCTCGCGGATGTGCTCGTTGATCAGCACGTTGGCATCCACCGCCATCCCCAGGGTGAGCACGATGCCGGCGATGCCCGGCAGGGTCAGGGTGGCCTGCAGCAGCGAGAGCACGGCCACGATCAGCACCAGGTTGGCGAGCAGGGCGATGTTGGCGAACACGCCGAACAGGCTGTAGTAGAGCACCATGAACACGGCCACGGCGATGAAGCCGACGACGGCCGCGGTCACGCCCGCCTTGATGTTGTCGGCGCCCAGGCTCGGGCCGACGGTGCGCTCCTCGATGATCTCGATCGGCGCGCGCAGGGCGCCGGCGCGCAAAAGCAGGGCCAGGTCGCGCGCCTCGTTGCCGTTGGCGAGGCCGGAGATCTGGAAGCGGTTGGAGAGCTGGTCGCGGATGGTGGCGATGTTGATCACCTCCTCCACCACGTACTTCTTCTTCACCAGCTGGCCGTTTTCCTCGACCGTCTCGATCTTGTTCTCGATGAACACCACCGCCATCGGCTTGCCGATGTTCTGGCCGGTGACCTCGCTCATGCGCCGCGCGCCCTTGCCGTCCAGGTTGACGAACACGGCGGGCGAGCCGCTCTGCTGCTCGATGCCCGAGGCGGCGCCGACGATCTGATCGCCGGTGATGATGACCTGGCGCTTGAGCAGCACCGGCCCGCCGTCGCGCTGCTGGTACAGGCGCGCGCCGACCGGGGTGCGCCCGCTCTTGGCGGCGTCCTCCCAGTCGGCCGGGCCGCCCTCGACCAGGCGGAACTCCAGCGTGGCGGTGGCGCCGAGGATTTCCTTGGCGCGCGCGGTGTCCTGCACGCCGGGGAGCTGCACCACGATGCGGCTGTCGCCCTGCTGCTGGATGACCGGCTCGGCCACGCCCAGTTCGTTCACCCGGTTGCGCAGGGTGGTGATGTTCTGCTCCAGCGCGGCCTTGCGCTCGGCCAGCACGGCCTTCTCGCCGAAGCGGGCGATCAGGAAGAAGTCCTTGCCGTCCTCGCGCGCGGCGAGCTCGAGGTCGGGGTACTGCCGGGCGATGGCCTCCCGTGCCGCCTCGCGCTCGGTCGGGTCGGCAAAGCGCACCAGCACGTCCTCGCCCTCCAGGCCGACGGTCAGGTAGCGCAGCTTCTCGCCGCGCAGGTAGCCGCGCAGGTCCTCGACGGTGCGCTCGCGCAGGGTCTTGAGCGCCGCTTCCATGTCGATTTCCATCAGGAAATGCACGCCGCCGCGCAGGTCCAGGCCAAGGTACATCGGCTTGGCGCCCAGCGCGCTCAGCCAGGCCGGGGTGTTGGGCGCGAGGTTGAGGGCGACGATGAAGCCGCGGCCCAGCTCCTTGCGCAGCAGGTCGGCGGCCTTGAGCTGGGTCTCGGTGTCGGTAAAACGCGCCAGGATCTGTTGGCCGGCAAGCTCGATGCGCTTGGGCGCAAGGCCGGCCTGGGTGAGCGCCTGTTCGATGCGCGCACGCTCCGCCTCACCGACGACGGCGCTGCGCGCGCTCACCTGCACCGCGGGGTCCTCGCCGTAGAGGTTGGGCAGGGCATAGAGCAGCCCGAGCACCAGCACGGCGGCGATGAGAAGGTTTTTCCAGAGTGGATAGCGGTTCATGCACTCGCTCCCGTCATTGGGGGCCGCGGGCCATGGGACGGCCCATGAGCCAAGGCCCCTTCCGGGGCCTTGGCTGGATCGTGATCAGGCGCCGCGCAGATCGCGGATGGTGCCCTTGGGCAGCACGGTGGTCACGGCGGAACGCTGCACGATGATCGTGGTGCCTTCGGCCACCTCGACGGTGATGAAGGCATCGGTCAGTTCGACCACGCGGCCGACCAGCCCGCCGGAGGTCAGCACTTCGTCACCCTTGGCCAGGGCATCGACCAGCTTCTTGTGCTCCTTCTGGCGCTTGATCTGCGGGCGGATCAGGAGGAAGTACATGACCACGAAGATGAGAATGAGCGGCAGGAAGCTCATCAGCGGATCGGGCTGCTGGGCGGCGGCGGCCGGGGCCTCGGCCATGGCGGAGGAAATGATGTCCATGAGGAGCGGTACCCTTGGGAAGGTTTACGGTAAAACGTCCGGCATTATGCCACAGGGGCGGAGGGTGTCAGTCCGCGGCGTCGATGCCAGCCCGGCGCTTGCGGTAGAACTCCTCGGCCCAGGCCTCGAAGCGGTCCTCGGCAATCGCCTGGCGGATCTCCCGCATCAGCTGCTGGTAGTAGTGCAGGTTGTGGATGGTGTTCAGGCGTCCGCCGAGCATCTCGTTGCACTTGTCCAGGTGGCGCAGGTAGGCGCGGCTGTAGTTGCGGCAGGTGTAGCAGTTGCAGTGCGGGTCGATCGGGCGGGTGTCGTCCGTATGGCGGGCGTTGCGGATGCGCACATCGCCCCACTGGGTGAACAGGTGGCCGTTGCGCGCGTTGCGGGTGGGCATCACGCAGTCGAACATGTCCACCCCGCGGCGCACCGCCTCGACGATGTCCTCCGGCTTGCCCACCCCCATCAGGTAGCGCGGGCGGTCCTTGGGCAGCAGCGGGGTGGTGGCGTCCAGCACCTTCAGCCGCTCCTCCTCCGGCTCGCCGACCGACAGGCCGCCGATGGCGTAGCCGTCAAAGCCGATCTCCATCAGGCCCGCCGCCGAGGCCTCGCGCAGGGCGGGGTACATGCCGCCCTGCACGATGCCGAACAGGGCGGCAGGCGCCTCGCCCTGCAGCTCGACGTGCGCCTTCTTGCTGCGCTCCGCCCAGCGCAGGGACAGCTCCATGGAGAAACGCGCCTGCGACTCGGTGGCGGGGTAGGGGGTGCACTCGTCGAAGATCATCACGATGTCGGAGCCGAGCGCGTGCTGCACCGCCATCGATGTCTCGGGGTCGAGGTGGACCTTGCTGCCGTCGACCGGCGACTGGAAGCGCACACCCTCCTCGCTGATCTTGCGCAGGCCGGCGAGCGAGAACACCTGGAAGCCGCCGGAGTCGGTCAGGATCGGCCCACTCCAGTGCATGAAGTCGTGCAGGTCGCCGTGCTTCCTGACGATCTCCACGCCCGGGCGCAGCCAGAGGTGGAAGGTGTTGCCGAGGATGATCTCGGCGCCGATCTCGCGCAGCTCCTCGGGGGTCATCGCCTTGACCGTGCCGTAGGTGCCGACCGGCATGAAGGCCGGGGTTTCGACGGTGCCGCGGGCGAAGGTCAGGCGACCGCGGCGGGCGGTGCCAGAGGTCTTGAGCAGGTCAAATTTCATGGCTGGATCGATCCACGGCGGACGGATGCGGGGTCAGAAACATCGCGTCGCCATAACTGAAGAAACGGTAAGCCGAGGCGACCGCGTGGCGATAGGCCCCCATCACGGTCTCATAACCACCGAACGCGCACACCAGCATGAGCAGGGTGGAGCGCGGCAGGTGGAAGTTGGTGAACAGGGCATCGACCACGCGGAAGCGCACCCCGGGGGTGATGAACAGGCGTGTGTCACCGGTGTAGGGCGCAAGCTCGCCTGATGGGCTTGCCGCCGCGGCGGATTCCAGCGCGCGCACCGCGGTGGTGCCGATCGCCACCACCCGCCCGCCACGCGCGCGGGTGGCGCGGATGGCCTCGACCGTGGCTGCGGACACCTCGATCCACTCGGCGTGCATGCGGTGCTCGGCCAGGCTCTCCACCCGCACCGGCTGGAAGGTGCCCGCGCCGACGTGCAGGGTCACCCGCGCCGTTGCCACCCCGCGCGCCTCGATCGCCTCGAGCAGGTCGGCATCGAAATGCAGGCCCGCCGTGGGTGCGGCGACCGCGCCGGGGCGGTCGGCGAACACGGTCTGGTAGCGTTCGCGGTCGCTCGCCGTGTCCGCGCGCTCGATGTAGGGTGGCAGCGGCATGTGGCCGTGGGCCTCCAGCGCGTCGAGGAAGGAATCCCCCCCCTCCATGAGTTGCAGGCGGAACAGTTCGTCCTGGCGCGCCAGCATCTCCAGCACGATGCCCCCCTCCATGTGCAGGCGGGTGCCAGGCCGGGGGGGCTTGCTGGCGCGCACGTGGGCGAGGGCCTCGCGCTCGTTCAGCAGGCGTTCGACGAGCACCTCCACCTTGCCGCCGCTGTCCTTCTGGCCATGCAGCCGCGCCGGGATCACCCGCGTGTCGTTGAAGACCAGCAGGTCGCCTGCTCGCAGCAGGGTGGGCAGGTCGCGCACCGCGCCATCCCGCCAGGTGCCCGCCGCGCCGTCCACCACCAGCAGGCGGGCGCCGGATCGCTCGGGCAAGGGGGCCTGGGCGATCAGCGCCTCAGGCAGATCGAAGTCGAAATCGCTGACTTTCATGGAGGAAGGCTTCATGGCGGGCGAGGATACCACGCTGCCCTTGGCCCCCATCCCGCCTGACATGTAGAATCAGCTCTCCTTCCGTGCCGGAATGGCGGAATCGGTAGACGCAGCGGACTCAAAATCCGCCGCTGGCAACAGTGTGTGGGTTCGAGTCCCACTTCCGGCACCACTTCCCTGATCGTTGGGTCAGGTCCCTTCGCTAGCCCTCCCTTGACCCGAATCGGTGCGTGTTCGTGCCTGATCGGAGCAAGATCAATCCATCTGTGTTCAGCGTTCGTCCCGGAACGGCCGGAGCGAGACCTTGGTGCGGTGTTCCGCGCGGACTTTCGCCCCGTCGAGGTCGGTGCCCTGGAAATAATGCCGCTGCCACCCTTCCTTCACGGCCTCGGGATCGCGTTCGGCCAGTCGGGCGATGAAGGTGTTGCGAGCTTTCGTCCACGCCCTGAAACGATCCGCAAGACCGGGCTCCTCGTGCATGTCCAGGATCCGGGGTGACATGTGCTCCAGGAGTCCGACCATCAGGGGGATGATGGCCGCGATGGGCTCCCCCCCCTCGAAGCGGACCGGCTGGTCCGCCCGGGTGAACTTCCAGTTCATGGTGAAGGTGAAGGGCAGCCAGTCCGTCTCGACCACCCCGGCCAGTGGCGCGATGCCGTCCTTGGGGGCGTTGATCGGCCCGGTGGCCATGATCTGGATGCCCGGCGGGGTGCGGAACAGCAGGGGGATGTGGAAGGTGAGGATGCCCGAGCCGAAATGGCTGACGGCCAGGCGGGGGTGGCCGGCCTCGTCCGGGGTAATGCGGATGGCATCCTTGTCGTCCCCTCCCGACCAGATGGCCTCGAAGCCGACGGGATTGAGCAGTTCCCAGCCGATCGTGTTGGCGATGTTCAGCGGCAGGCAGCGGTAGGCGAAGCGGTCCGGTGTTTGCTCCATCCAGTCCCGCTTGAGCGGGGCGGGGCGGAGGAAGTCTGCGGGCTTCTCCTTGGGGGAAAGGAGGGAGAAGGCGATCAGCGGGATTTCATCCATGGGATTCGTTGCGGACATGATCGTGTTCCCTGTGGTGACGACGGGTTCTTCTTTCCGGTGGGGCCGCGCCTTGCGTCCCAGGCGGTCCGGTGGTCAGTCCTCCGACGTCATGCGTCGGCTCCACTCCGTGCATGCGCGCACGGCCATGGAGGGTGGTGTGGACGATGCAAATGCGCGAGCCTCGGCGTCGATGCGGCGGGTTAAGGAGTCGCTCAGCCGCCCACGCTCCTTGAACCCCTTGCCCTCTTGCTCGAGGAGCTCCGCGACATAGTCGTAGCGTGGGGGCAGCATGCGATAGATGCTGCCCAGGCAGGTCACGAGGGCGTACTGGCGGGTCGCCCCCGCCTCGCCGCCTTCCGGCGTGGCGGCACAGCCCGCCAGGGTCAGGGCCGCCAAGGCGAGGGCGGGGCCGGCAGGAGTCTTGGGGGTCATCGGTCACCTCCATGAAAAACGCCCGGCAAGCCGGGCGTCGGATCAGGGGCGCGGCTCCACCATGGGCGGGTCAGCGCGTCTGCGTCAGGGTGTCGAGATCGTCCGGCAGGGGCTCGACGGTCGGCACGCCCACCTTCAGGGTCGGCATCAGCGCGCCAATCCCCGCGAGGATGCGGTACTGGGCGAACAGCCGCTTGTTGCGCGCCTCGGTGTGGGCCCGGCGGGCCTGGAACAGTTCGTTCTCCGAGTCGAGCAGGTCGAGCAGGGTACGTTTGCCGAGCCCGAACTGCTTGTCGTAGGCATCGCGCGTTTCCTGGCTGGCATCGACGTGCTGCTTGAGGTAGGGGATCTGGCTGTCGAGTGCCTTGTAGGCGTTCCAGGAGAGCGCCAGGCTCTCGTCCACCTCGCGCCGGGTGTTGTCGCGGATGGATTTGGCCTCGTTGATCAGGTGCGCGGTCTGGCGCTTGCGCGCGTCGTCGCGCCAGCCATTGAACAGGTTCCAGCGCAGGCGCAGCATCGCGGTCATGTCCTCGTTGCGCCCTTTGACGCCGTCGAGGTCCTCGCCCCAGGTGCGGCCGAGTTCGAGGTCCAGGCGGGGCACGAAGCGGTGCTTGGTGGCCTCGTACTGGGCAAAGCCTGCGTCCACGTCGGCCTCGGCCGAGCGCAGGGTAGGATGGTTGTCCTGGGCCTGCTGGAGGGCGGTTTCCATGGTGGCGGGCAAGTTCGCGTCGATGCCCGACGGCTCGTTCAGGCCATCGGCCGGCACGCTGCCGACCACGCGACGGTAGTTGGCCAGGGCATCGGCAAGGTTGTTCTCGTCCGAGATGACGTTGGCGCGCGCACGGGCCACGCGACCCTCGACCTGGGCCAGGTCCGCCATGCGGCCGACGCCGGACTCGCTGCGCAGCTTGACCTGGTCATAGGTGCGCTCGTGCGTCTTCAGGTTCTCCTGCGACAGGCGCAGCAGTTCCTGGCGGGTCATCAGCTCGAGGTAGACCTCGGCCACCCGCAGGGAGGTGTACTCGCCAAGGGCCTTGAGTCGCCAGTCCGCCGAGGCGATGCGTGCCTCCTGGCGCTCGACCTCGCTCGTGGTCGCTCGGCCGTCGAACAGCATCTGGCGCAGTAGCAGGGCGGCCTCCTTACGCGTGTAGTCCCTCCACTCCTGGCCGGTGTTGATGTTCTTGCTGTCCTCGTAGCCGATGCCGGCCGTCAGGTCGAGGCTCGGGTAGTAGCCGGCCTTCGCCTGGCGTAACTCCTCCTTGCGCGATTCCGTCTCGTGTGCCTGGGACAGGATGTTGGGGTTGTTCTGCAGGGTGTCCGCGATGGCTTGCTCGAGCGTCACCGCGCTCGCCGGGACGGACGCCATCAGGGCCAGGCCGAAGGCGGTCAGGCCGATGAAGTGTCGGGTCATGGTCATGATTGTTCTTCTCCCTTTCGATAGGACGGGTCTTCTGCCCGCCCTGTTCTCTATGAACCGTCGTTCTTGTGTATAGACCATGGGCCGGCCCCCCGCATGGCGGGGGGGGGCGGCCGCCGGGGCCTCAGGGCAGCAGGTTGACCTGAACCTCGGTTTCCACGAGCAGCGTCACGGTGGTGCCATCCACTGTGCCGGTATACGCCTCGAAACCTGTCGGAGACGAGGCGGCCGGAGTCCACTCGGTGGAGAGGAGGTTCACCGTGTCGTTGGTGTCGCCGGTGATGGTGAACACGTCGCCACCATCGGTGAGGTCCAGCACATCCGCCGGGCTCAGGGTGACGACGTTCGCCTCCCCATGGCCACCGGAGATGTCGATCCCCGTGATCGTCTCGTCGATCAGGTCCTGGTCGCCGGGCAGGTCCGGGTTGTCGGCTGTGAGCAGGCTCAGGTCCAGCTCGAAGGCCGGCTCGCCCTTGGTGCTGTCCAGCAACACGAGGGTGCCGTCCGGCGCGATGTCGTAGCCGATCACGTCGGTCACGGTGAAACCGCTGCCATCCCCCTCGACGACATAGATCACGCCGTCATAGGTGGAGGGTTCCGACTGCGAACCGCTCATCGGGACATCGTCTCCGCCCGTCGGGTACTCGTTCAGGGTGAACAGCGTGTTCCCCCCCTCGTCCGCGAGGGTGAAGCCGCGCAGGTTAACCTTGGTGTCCCCGTTGTACTCCAGCACGAAGGCATAGGTGTTGTCCGGATCGAGTTCGATCCCGCCATCACCGAAGTCGACGCCATAGGTGTCCTGCGACCCCTGTTCGTCACGCACCGAGATGCCGTCGAAGATGACCTTCTGGCTATCGTCCTCACTGTCCACCTCGATCACCTTCAGCCGGAGGTCCTGGTCCTGAAGGGTATCCGTTTTCCGTGATTGAAATGCCGTGTCGTGTCGTCGATGGCTTGGTGGCGCAAAAGCGTGTTACGTGATTGACGCAAGTGTTATGTATTGCTATCATAAATCCGTGTTCAATGATTGA
>JBFLVZ010000009.1:0-51575 GCA_040758295.1 Pseudomonadota bacterium | reverse complement strand
TTAAACGGGAGCGGGTCAATCGGACGATCTATCGAACCATGGACGCCGCCCGATCCGATGTTTTTGATTACATCGAGCGATTCCACAACCCTCGGATGCGGCGTAGAGTCGCACAGCAGGATCAGAAGTTCTTGAGCCTTTTACAACCGTCCGTGAAAACGGGGTAGAACCCGGCTCACATGGTACCGGCAACACGGACGGTTGCGGGGGAGTTTTTCAACGGCCTGTTAGTCAGAGGCGATTGTCTCCTCCAGTCGATGCGTTATGGGGCTTGGGTAATTTCATTCTTAGCATGTCGATTGCAAATAGAAGGACGCCTGCGGGATAGGTTATGGCATATCGGCGAATAAGTTTTGGTTCATCAATTATGCGAAATAGCCAGCGTAGGTTAAGTTTATTCGCCCAGTTGGGGTAATACTGGATGTGTTTGGCTGTTTGATGAAAAAAACCGCCGCAAGTGTATCCTGTTCCATTCCATCCGTGGTGCCTAAGTTCCAATAGGAATAACTCCTGAAGGGGGGTTCCCATGCCGACAATAACGGTTTCAGGGTTCACCTTGGCAAGGTCCTCCAGGAGTGTCTTTATGGGGTTCGCTGTGTCGAAGTAGCCATGGTGGCAGCCCAAAACATAAAGATCCGGAAACTTTTTCTTAATATTTAGGGAGGCTTTTTCTATTTCGTCAGCATGGGATCCGACAAAAAAAATGGTTTTATTTTTGCTTGCGCATTCATTGAAAACCTCGGGCGCCATGGAGGTCATGTCAAAGCTTTTTCTTTCGATGTTTCGGAACCCGAAAAGACGTAGAAGTGTGACGAGTAAAAATCCGTCTAAATAAATATGATCAAATTGGCTATAAATGTCTGGTTTTTTTCTCAGTATGAAATATGAGTATGGGTTGACAAAGGTTGTGATCTTGGAGTTAAGCGCGTGATTGCTTGGTTTACGCGTAATAATTTCAAGCATGTTGGTTATTGTTGTGCTGTCCAAGGATGTAATGCTCCTGTCTGCTTAAAGGGGGTGTGAGGGTGTAAGAAACGATGAGGGCGAGAATAAGGAAATAAGAGTAAATCATATTGTGCATAAATGCTGTGAGGGTGAGCAGGCCCAAGACCTGGCTGGTACGGGTATGCCGAGAGAGTAGGTAAATAAGTGTCAAATGAAGAGCCAATCCCAGGAAGCCGAAGTCATGGAGAATGCGCATGAAGTCGCTATGAGGGAGAAGGTCTATGCCTGCGGTTTTTATGACTTCGTTGCGGGCCGATTCTGCACCGATGCCAAATATTTTATGTGTCCAGTCGGATTGGTTGAATGAGTTGAAGGTGATGTCGAATAGATAGGTGCGCGTCTCGTAGGAGTTGTCAGTGGAAATTTCGTGGCTGTGATGAATCTGCTCAACGCCTGCGTGCTTTGAGAGAATCCCATAAACATAGTAGAGCGACCCAAGCATGATGGTTGTCATTGTGTATAGGAAGGCATAGGTCGATGTGCGAAATGGTCTGTTTATAAAAGTGTATATTAGGACAATAGGAAGAAATGCGATGCTTAGCCGAGTGTCCGTCATGAGGCAAATCAATGAGGTGGCGGCAAACGCGGCGTATTTGGTTAATCTATGCGGGTTCTCCATTATGAATAATGCATAGCATGCGATAAGCCACACGGAAAAAACCGTGGGGCTTGGGAATAGAAATTTGTATCTCCCTTGTTCATTGGTGAGGTCGGGTAAAAGAGTTCCGAGTGCTGCGCCCAGGAGCGTAACGAGAAAAAAGAATTTGGTTGTGTTGGTTTGGTTCGCTACTGGGGGGGGGGGGGTCAGGATAACCAAGAACGCAAGCAGGGCATAAATGTAAAATAAAAAAGGTTTGAATTCTCCTGTCATAAATGCGGAAATTCCAGTGAGCAGTGAAAGGCCAAGAAGCGGGGCAAGTATCAATGCGTCATAAAACTTAAATGCGCTACGGTCCGTAATGTTTGCGCTCCAAGTCAATAATATAACTGTGATATATGCAAAAAACCAAAGATGATCAAACTTGTAGTCGCCTGGAAACAGCGGATTAAGGTAGGATAGGGGTAATAATAGGATTGCAGCGAATGTGGCGTAAACAGTCGTTTTTTTCATGCTGATCACGTCTGCATTGACCTTGGTTTGGCGATGACTTGAATTCCGGATCCTACAAGAGTCTTTCTGCAATCCGCCTGTTTCTTCCGGGAGCGTGGTGGCAAAGCGTCAAAAGCACTAAAAATATGAGGGGCGGCGCGCATGTGAGATGCGTTGATGATGGCGGAAGATGTAATCGAGGCGATACAAAGAAAACGAATGCCGCCCAGGAAGTATGTTTCAATTGGGGTGGGATCAGAAAGTTGCTGTATGGGGAGCCCGCTCTGCTCCCTTATGATTCTCTGTCTTTCCAAGAAAAGCTCAGGTTTCTCTGCTGGATGCTTTTTTACATAAACGATTCGGCATCCGGTTTTAGCAACGGCTTTCCCTAGTTCGGTGTATATGGTGATTTCATCATTGCTCGATGCTAGACCGTACTCATGGAGTGGTTGTGTGAGTATTAAGCCGTCATTGAAGATATCGCTATTGATTAAGTTCGGAGGAATGGCTTGATTCAAGTAAGCCTGATAGGCATGATTAATAGTAATTAATTTTATTTTTTGCCTGTTCTGTATCTGTGGGAAAGCGTCTTTAGATAGTGCCCAGTAGTCTGATGCGGGGGTTTGGCCGATCCCGTGAGGGTTTGTGTAATGTTTGCCAAGTATTGCGCGGTAGAATAATTTTCTGAATAAAACTTTTGGCCATGGGTTCATGCCTCTGTTGTTGATATAAGAAGCCATGCCGTCTTCAAATAAATTAATGTGGCCTTGACCAAGCTGAGACATTACCCATTGATGTGTCCAGTCAGTGTCATTTGCTAAAAACCATTCAATGCTTCTAGGGCGGTATCTGTCTAGCTGCTCTTTGCGCCACGAGGTGAGTTCTCTTATTTTTGCTGTGGCGCGCCAGTGCCCTTTTGTCGGTATTCTTGTTACTAAGCTCCATGTTTTTTTAAATATAAGTCGCTCTGCATCTTTTGAACGCGCTGTATTGGTTAGTATTAGAACTCTCTCGTGCTCCGATCTGGTTTGGTTCATGGCTATCATATGGGCAAGCATGACATGATAGGGTGTGGCGCAAATATATATTTGACATGGAGTTCTGGTGTTGATGTGCATTTGTATTTTTATTTAGAAGTTGCTTTTATGTAATTATAATCCCAGTGGCTTTGTAGGTGTTATTGCTTGTATGATCCACGTCCGTTTCAGGTTGGGCGGGGGGCTTGGTTCTTGGCCTTGACCGCTTTGCTTTGCTTCGAGCGCGCTCGAAAAAAATTTCGCCCGAATTCTGTGGGTGCGTTGAGTGATCTCATGTTATTCATCGACTGGATCACAATCCATTTGGAAGGCTGGTTCTAGTTTGGTCTCTCCCCCGTGCTTCCACTCCGATCGAATAATGTGCCGCGCGGGCATGCTGTTATCCATGCTCGCTCGCATGGCCCCTCAGCCCCCAAACCTCGTGTCTGCGCATCCGCTGCTGGATGTGTGCAGGAAAGCCGTTAGTCGGTGACTTGTTAATGAAAATTACAGAATGCAGGGCTGGTCGGAGACGCATGGGTGGGAGGCTGGTTATGAAGTAGATGGTTGATTTATGTTGTTGAAACGTTTTGTTTGTTCCACGGTCTGTTAACGTAGAAATACAGTTTAAAGCATCCGATCCATGTGAACGCGACTATCAGTGCTAGCGGGACAGTGTGCAAGGGGTTCCATGTGGTTGTTGCGACTATTGTTCCGATAAAAATGATTAGTGCAGAGATATGTGCGGCAAGGATGATTTGGTCATTTTTTTTGGCGTATAGTCCGAAGTGCGGAAGTGTGCTGATGTTGTAAATGACTGAAGCTATCAAGAGGAGCCACAATAATGATAGGTGTTCATTATATATTTGGCGTCCGTTCCAGTGAAGAATGTGGGGTGCTATTAGGGCGATCATGATGGCTAGTCCGACTGCCACAACTATGGTTGACCAAATCATCTCTTTATAAATGCGTGTGTACATAACATCATCACCCTGCGTGTGGGCAATAATCAATCTAGGGTAAAGAAAAGAAAATACCGCCGCATCCATGAAGTTGATGATGGCCATGGCCATGCCTGCGTACAGAACATACACACCTAGCATTTCTGGTCCATTGATGTGTTGAAAAATAAATCGATCAATGGTTGTCAGTGCCTTGAAAGACAGTGTTGCTAGAAGAAATAGAAGACCGGTTTTAAAACCTCGCGTAAGCCAGGCACGGTCCAAAGGCCATGTGCGCCATGGCTTAACCTCGTTGTGGATTCCTCTTAAGCCTGCGATGATCGCTATTGCGACGCCAATGGCCCAAGCTTGAAAGGTTGTCTCGAGTGTTCTTGCTTCAGGGTTTAGCCACATGATCATCAGCAATACCCACACCCATGCTCCCATTCGCAGGAATAGTATACAACTGGCAAGGAGTAGGCGCTGCATGGCTACGAGGAGGCGATTGATTTCCTGAGCGACGTGTTCTAATATTAGTAAAATGTAAAACCAGAACACCAAGTGAATCGGAAGAAGCTGCATCGAGAAGAGAAGCAGGAGGGCTGGCATTAGGGTGATGTATAGTATGCTTATGGCTATGGCCTGGTGTTGCAATACAAAGGACCATCGTTCCTTTGGAAGTGCAAGCAATTCTCGTTGGCTATAGGTGTAGTAGTCGCCGCCTATCACTAGGACGCCAAATGCAATGGTGCTAAGGACCAGTCCAAGTAGCCCTAGATCCACTGGCTCGATCAGTTTTGCTAGGACTATGATAAGAGCAAATCGACTTCCCATTGCTAGTGCTCTAAGTGCCACGTTTAGAAGTCGTGGTGCTAAGCGCTTAAACATAGAGGTGTTGTCCTAAATATTTTAAAATACCTTTCCTTGCTTTTTTGGTCACTTCGTGGGTGTTTGGCAGTAGCATATTTATATCGGTGGAGTGCTAATCTAAAGATTAGTTGCATGTGCTGTTTTTTTGAAGTTATTATTTTAATTATGTCGTAAGCAGATAATGCTTTTTTGGGTGCTCTTTGAGTTTCAATCGCTTCCGAAAAGATCGCGGGTGTAGACCTTATCTCCCACATCCCGAATGCTGTCGGTCATGCGGTTGGCGACGATGACGTCCGAAGTCCGCTTGAACTCGTCGAGGTCCCTGATGATCCGCGAATTGAAGAAGGTCTCCTCCTGCAACACCGGCTCGTAGATCACGACCTCAATGCCCTTGGCCTTGATCCGCTTCATGATTCCCTGGATGGAGGAGGCGCGGAAATTGTCCGAGCCTGCCTTCATGATCAGTCGGTAGATGCCGACCACCTTCGGCTTGCGGCGGATGATCGAGTCCGCGATGAAGTCCTTACGGGTGGCGTTGGCCTCGACGATGGCGTGGATCAGGTTCTGCGGCACGTCGCGGTAGTTGGCTAAGAGTTGCTTGGTGTCCTTGGGCAGGCAGTAGCCGCCGTAGCCGAAGCTTGGGTTGTTGTAGCCCTGGCCGATGCGTGGGTCGAGGCAGACCCCGTCGATGATCTGGCGGGTATCCAGGTCGTGGCTGGCGGCGTAGGTGTCGAGTTCGTTGAAGAAGGCCACGCGCATGGCGAGGTAGGTGTTGGCGAACAGCTTGATCGCCTCGGCCTCGGTGGGGTGGGTGAAGAGGACGGGGATGTCCTCCTTGCGCGCGCCTTGCACCAGCAGTTGGGCGAAGCGTTCCGCACGCTCAGACTTCTCGCCCACGATGATGCGTGAGGGGTAGAGGTTGTCGTGCAGGGCGCGGCCCTCGCGCAGGAATTCCGGGGAGAAGAGGATGCTCTCCGTGCCCATCTCCCGTTTGATGCGTTCGGTGTAGCCGACCGGGACGGTGGACTTGATCACCATGACCGCGTTCGGGTTGATGGCCAGCACGTCGCGGATGACGGCCTCGACCGAGCGGGTGTCGAAGTGGTTGGTGTCCGGGTCGTAGTCGGTCGGGGTGGCGATGATGACGAATTCGGCGTCGCGGTAGGCCTCCTCCTTGTCCAGCGTGGCGCGGAAGTGGAGATCATCGCGCTGCAGGAAGGCCTCGATTTCGGCGTCGACGATGGGCGAGCGGCCCTCGTTCAGCATCGCGACCTTCTCCGCCACGATGTCCAGCGCTACCACCTCGTGGTGCTGGGCCAGCAGCAGTGCGTTGGAAAGGCCTACGTATCCGGTTCCGGCGACGGCGATTTTCATGATGCGGCAGGATGTGGGGGGAAGAGGTAAGGAGGGATACACACTGCGCTGAAGCGTTGGATGCTGGCGGTCATCATCTTTTCCGTGTGGCGGACTGTGCGATGAGGGGTGTAAGTCATGCAGCCGCGATGTGTCCGCGCGACTGCAGGTCATTCAGGATGGCCTCGGCGGTGTCGATCAGGATGCACAACTTTGCGTGCGCCATCTGGAGCGCGTGGGCGAGGGTGGTTGGGTCCTCGATGTACTCATGCACCATCTGGTTGCGCAGTTGCCTCAGGCCCAGCCACTCATCGACCGAGGCAAGCATCCCAAGGCGCTCGGCGCGATTGAGGTTGTCGATCATGGCGCCGGGGGGTTCCTCGAGCGAGCGCAGCCAGGCGGGGATGAGCTTGTCACCGAGGGTGTCCTGCAGGCGCGCAAACCGGCTGGCATAGGCCTCGATCCGGTCCGAGAGATCCGCATGGGCGGTCAGGTTGCCAAGCATTTCCAGGGTCAGGGGCTCATGGAACAGGCGGGCATCGGTGCCCTTGAGCAGTTCGATTTCCTTGCGCACGATGCGGGCGAGCGCTTGTAGGCGGAGCCGTTGGGTATCACTCATAGCTCGATCCCTGTTTCATGGGCGACCCGTACGATGGGGCGCGTATCCTCGGGGTGTTCGATGATGACGTCGATCTTGCGCTCGCCAAGCTGGCGTTCAAGCTGCACCAGGAAGTTGATCTTGCGTCTTAAGATGTCGGCATCCCCTGGCCAGGGCAGGGGGGGCTGGATGAGCAGGTCGATGTCACCGCCGCGCTTCGCGTCGTCCACGCGCGAGCCGAACAGCCACACGCGCGCCTGCTCGCCGAAGATCTCGGCGGCGGTCGTGCGGATGCTGTGGGTCTGATCGGCGGTCAGGCGCATGATGATCAACGGAAACCAGGGCGCGATGACTTATGCATGATAAGCACGATACCACTCGGTGAAGCGGGCAAGGCCGTCCTCAATGCTGGTCTTGGGCGCAAAGCCGGTGTCGTGCATGAGGTCATCCACATCGGCATAGGTGGCGGGCACATCCCCCGGCTGCATGGGAAGCATGATCTTCTCGGCCGTGCGGCCCAGCGCGGTTTCCAGGGCCGCGATGAATCGGGAGAGTTCGACCGGGCTGTGGTTGCCGATGTTGTAGAGGCGGTAGGGCGCGGGGCTGCTGCCGGGGTCGGGGTGGGCGCCGTCCCAGGCGGGATTTGGTTCGGGGATGCGGTCGAGCACGCGGATGACGCCTTCGACGATGTCGTCGATATAGGTGAAGTCGCGCTGCATCTTGCCGTGGTTGTAGACCTCGATCGGCCGGCCTTCGAGGATGGCCTTTGTGAATTTGAAGTAGGCCATGTCCGGCCGCCCCCACGGGCCGTAGACGGTGAAGAAGCGCAGGCCGGTGGTGGGCAGGCGGTAGAGGTGGGCATAGCTGTGCGCCATCAGCTCGTTGGCCTTCTTGGTGGCGGCGTAGAGGCTGATGGGGTGGTCCACGTTGTGGTGCACCGAGTAGGGCATGGCGGTATTCAGGCCATAGACCGAACTGGAGGAAGCATAGACCAGATGTTCCACCGCGTGGTGCCGGCAGCCTTCGAGGATGTTCATGAAGCCGACGAGATTGCTGTCGACATAGGCGTGCGGGTTATCGAGGGAGTAGCGCACCCCGGCCTGGGCGGCGAGGTGGATGACGCGCCGGGGCTTGTGCTGCGCGAAGAGATCGGCCAGCCCGGCGCGGTCGGCGAGGTCGAGGCGGAGGAACTCGAAGTTCGGATGCCCCTTGAGCTGCGCCAGGCGGGCGTGCTTGAGGCGGACGTCGTAATAGTCGTTGAGGTTGTCGATGCCGACCACGCGCTCGCCGCGCGCAAGCAGGGCCTTCGTGACATGGAAACCGATGAAGCCGGCGGCGCCGGTGACGAGGAAGGTCATGGGCAGTTCGGGGGGTGTCAGGATTGCGGGGACCTTATGCCGGTTCCCGGCTGGGGGCAATCCGGCATGCCCGTGCAGTCAGGGCGCTACGGATCGCCACGGCCTTTGGGGTCTCGTGATGATGAACTTGGTTAGGCACTGGCTGACTCTTCCCCTTGCTCGGCCATGCGCTCGAGCACCTTGTCGCGGAATTCGGCGATGAAGGCGGCGAACAGGCCGGCGAATAGGCCGAGGAAGCCGGCGAGGGCGAGGATCAGGGCTTTGCTCGGACTGCTTGGCTTGGCAGAGCGCGTGGCGAGCTGGGGAGCGTAGGTCGGCCGCATGCCATCAATGCGGGAAGTTAGGTCGTTGATCTGACGCTTCTTGTCGAGCAGCAAGGTGAGTGTGCCTTCAGAGGGTGTCGACTCGAGTGCATGTGCTTCAGCCTGGGCCGCCTTCAGCTGGCTCTCGTAAATCCCGCGCAGCGTGGACAGTTGCTCTGCATGTTCCTTTGCGATGGCCTGGACAATGCGCTCATGGACGGCTCGGGTCCGCTCAGCGTCGGCTTCAGGGGTCTTGCTCTTGAGAATGAGCACGAGGCTGTTCTTCGGGTTTTCCACCCTCACTTCGAGGGGGGGGGAGACACTCTCGCTATGGGTGGCTTGCGGGATGTAAACGTTTTCCAGCTTGGATTTCACCGACTCTGGGCTTTCAAGCTGTGCGTAGCTACTTCCGCCCCAATATTTGCTGATCTCGATCGCCGTGCTGTAGGTGTAGCTCTTGGGTATGGCAAAGGCCACGATGAGGCCGAGCGTCACGACCAATATGAAGACCGTCAATACCAGCTTCTTGCGCCGCGCGATGGCGATCCACAGGTCGACCAGGCTGATCTCATCGTCGCGGTAGTAGGCGGGGATGATGCGGGGATCGAGCGGCTGGGGCGGCTGTGGGACTTGCTGGTTTTGCATGGCGTTCTGGCTTTCCTTGGGGCTTGGCTTGAACGGCGTGGTGCCGATGGGGGCCGGGGCGAGCTTGCTTGCCCAAATATTACATCACGACGGCTTTTGTCTCTGGCACAGCATCCGTACCGCTTCCGGGTAGATCTTGTGCTCGATGGCGTGCACGCGTTGTTGCAGGGTTTCCGGGGCGTCGTCCGGCATGACCGGCACGCGGCCCTGCAGGATGATCGGGCCTTCATCCACCCCTTCGGTGACGAAGTGCACGGTGGCGCCGTGCTCCGCCTCGCCCGCCTCGAGGGCGCGGGCGTGGGTGTGCATGCCGGGGTATTTGGGCAGCAGGGAGGGGTGGATGTTGATCAGCCGCCCGGCATAGTGGTGCACGAAGGCAGGGGTGAGGATGCGCATGAAGCCGGCGAGCACCACGAGGTCGGGGCGGTAGGCGTCGATGCGCTCCATCAGGGCGGCGTCGAAGGCCTCGCGGGCGGGGAAGTCCTTGTGACTGACGACCTCAGTCGGGATGCCGGCCTTGCGCGCGCGTTCCAGGCCAAAGGCATCCGCGCGGTTGCTGAACACGGCCACAATTCGGCCCCCGCCCAGTTCATTGCGCCGTTCGGCGTCGATCAGGGCCTGCAGGTTGCTGCCGTGGCCCGAGATGAGGACGACGATGCGGCACATCAGCGCAGGATCACCCCTTCGCCTGTGCGGCGCACCATGCGGCCCATCACCCACGGGGCCTCGCCGGCAGCCTGCAAGCGGGCGATGACAGAGTCCGCTTTCGTGGCCTCGACCATCAGCACCATGCCGACGCCGTTGTTGAAGGTACGGTACATCTCGCGCGGCTCGACGTTGCCACCCGCGCGGATCCACTGGAACACCGGGGCTGGGGTCCAGGAGGTGGTGTCGATCTCGGCGGCGAGGTCCTCGCCGTACACGCGCGGCAGGTTCTCGGTCAGGCCGCCGCCGGTGATGTGGCACAGGCCGTGCACGCCCGACTCGGCATCGCGCAGCAGCGGCAGCAGGCTCTTGACGTAGATGCGGGTGGGGGCGAGCAGGGCGTCGGCCAGGGTCACCTCGCCGCAGGGCTGGTTGAGGTCGGCTTGGGTGACGGCCAGCACCTTGCGGATCAGCGAGTAGCCATTGGAGTGCGGGCCGGAAGAGGGCAGGCCGATCAGCACATCGCCTTCCGCGACCCGGCTGCCATCCAGCATCTGGTCCTTCTCGACGATGCCGACGGCGAAGCCGGCGAGGTCGTAGTCGCCTTCCTCGTACATGCCGGGCATCTCGGCGGTCTCGCCGCCCACTAGGGCGCAGCCGGCCAGCTGGCAGCCCTCGGCAATGCCGGTGACCACCCGCGCGGCGACATCGACCGACAGCTTGCCGGTGGCGTAGTAGTCGAGGAAGAACAGGGGTTCGGCGCCCTGCACCAGGATGTCGTTGACGCACATGGCGACGAGGTCGATGCCGATGTGGTCGTGGCGGTCCAGGTCAATGGCCAGCCGCAGTTTGGTGCCGACGCCGTCGGTGCCGGAGACCAGCACCGGCTTGCGGTAGCCCTGCGGCAGCTCGAACAGGGCGCCGAAGCCCCCCAGTCCGCCGAGGACTTCGGGGCGGCGGGTGCGGGCCACGGCAGGCTTGATGCGCTCGACCAGGGCATTGCCTGCGTCGATGTCCACGCCGGCGTCACGGTAGGAAAGGGAGCTGGGCTGGCTCATGTGCGGTCACAAGGCGGCAAAAATAGGGTGTGTTATTGTACACGCCATCCTTGATTGATGCTTAAGGCATGCTCAAGCACATCCCCAACCTGATCACCGCGGCGCGCATGCTGCTGATCCCCTGGATCGCGCAGGCGCTGTTCGATGCGCGTTATGCCGAGGCGGCTGCGCTGTTCGCGGTGGCGGTGGTGAGCGACGGGGTGGATGGCTTTCTCGCGCGGCGCTGCGGCTGGCAGACCCGGCTCGGGGCCATTCTCGATCCTCTCGCCGACAAGACGATGATCCTGGCGGCGATGGTTGCGCTGGTGGCGGGCGGCCTCTTGCCCCTGTGGCTGCTGGCCCTGCTGCTGGTGCGGGATCTCGGCATCGTCGCCGGGGCGACCCACTACAACTTCTTTGTCCACCAGGGCTTTGTCCCCCGCCCGCTGCTGATCGGCAAACTGCATGTCTTTTTGGTGGCCGTGCTGATTCTGGTGGTCATCGCCTCGGCCTGGCAGGGGTGGGTGCTGGATGATCTGCGCGATGCGCTCATCGTCCTGGTCGCCCTTTCCACCGTCCTCAGCGCCTACGGCTATTACCGCCAATGGAGCGCGTTGCCGCGCAAGGACTCTGACGCATGAGCGATTTGCCTGGAACAGGCCGGGCGTATCTCGGATGGCCGCACTGGGTGGTGGCGGCCCTCGGGCTCGGGCTGGTCGTTTGGCTGCTCGCCGCCCTGCAGCCCATCCTCACGCCCTTTTTCATCGCGGGGCTTCTGGCCTACCTTGGTGACCCGCTGGCCGACCGCCTGGAGCGGCGCATGCCGCGCACGGCGGCGGTGTCGCTGGTGTTTCTGGGCCTGAGCCTGTTGCTGGGGCTGCTGGTCTTGATCATCGTGCCGCAGGTGGCCCAGCAGGTGGTGCAGATGTCGACCCAGTGGCCGCAGGCCCTGGAGTGGGTGCAGCACAACCTGTTGCCGCGTTTCACCGAATGGACCGGCATGACGGTGAACCTTGACACGCTCAAGGCCGTGCTGGCGCAGCACTGGGCGCAGGCCGGGGCGCTGACCGCCGATGTGGTGGGCTGGCTGTTCGGTTCCGGCATGAGCGCCGTGGCCTGGCTGGCGAACCTGGTGGTGATTCCGGTGGTGACCTTCTACCTTTTGCGCGACTGGGATGCCCTCATCGCCTGGGTACGCGACTTCCTGCCACGCAACGTGGAGCCGACGGTCAGCCGGCTGGCGCGCGAGTCGGACGACGTGCTCGGCTCCTTCCTGCGCGGTCAGCTCACCGTGATGCTGGCGCTCGGTACCATCTACACCATCGGCCTGTGGCTCGCCGGCCTGGAGCAGGCCCTGCTGTTCGGCATGCTGGCCGGGCTGGTGAGCTTCGTGCCCTATCTTGGCGTGATCGTGGGCGGCCTCGGCGCGGGGCTTGCGATGCTGATCCAGACCCAGGAACTGATCAGCCTGCTGCCGGTGCTGGCGGTGTTCGCCGTGGGCCAGCTGCTGGAGGGGTTCGTGCTCACCCCGTGGCTGGTGGGCGACCGCGTCGGCCTGCATCCGGTCACCGTGATCTTCGCCATCATGGCGGGGGGGCAGCTGTTCGGCTTCACCGGCGTGCTGATGGCGCTGCCGGTGGCCGCCGTGCTGGCGGTGTTGATCCGCCATGCGCACGAGCGCTACAAGGCGAGCAGCCTGTACGGGCCGCAGGCGAGCCCCCCGGGACAGGAAACGGAGGGGGGGGCGATCCCGCTGCAGGCCACGGCCGACGAGGCTTCCTCGTCCGGGCCTCCGGCTCCCTGAGCGCGTCTTTTACCCATGCTGTTCGCCCAGCAACAGGTCCTCGATTTCGGCCTCGCGCCGTCGCGCACCCTGGAGCAGTTTCTGCCCGGGGCCAACGGTGTGGCCGCCGGACTCGTCGCCCAGCAGGCCGAGGGCCGGGGCGAGCCGCAGCTCTACCTCTGGGGGGCGAGAGGCTGCGGCAAGACGCACCTGCTCCAGGCGGCCTGTCAGCGCGCGGGCGAGCATGGCCTGCCTGCGGCCTACATCGCCCTGCTGGATGCCCCGCACCCCGGGGTGCTCGAGGGGCTCGAGAGGCTGGGCCTGGTGGCCCTCGACGACGTGCAGGCCGTGGCCGGTCAAGCGGTGTGGGAGGAGGCCCTGTTCGACCTGATCAATCGCCTGCGCGAGCACGCCGTGCCGCTGCTCCTGGCCGCGGACCAGCCCCCGTCCGCCTTGCCCGTCGCCCTGCCGGACCTGGCCTCGCGCCTTGGGTGGGGGCCGGTCCTGCGCCTCGAGGGGCTGGACGATGCCGCCAAGCTCGAGCTGTTGCGCCGCCGGGCCGTGGAGCGTGGGCTCAACCTGCCGGACGAGGTGGGGCGCTACCTTTTGGACCACCTGCCGCGCGATGTCCCGAGCCTGCTCGAGGGGCTGGAGCGCCTGGACCGCGCGTCGATGGAGCTGCACCGCAAGCTCAGCCTCGGGCTGGCGCGCGAGGTGCTTGGAGGGATGGCATGAGGTGCGTGCAGACCGAGCTGCCAGGGGTGCTGCTGCTGACGCCATCGCGCTTTACGGATGCGCGCGGCTATTTCATGGAGACCTGGCGCAGGGATCGCTATGCCGCTTTGGGCCTGCCTGCGGATTTCGTGCAGGACAACCTGTCGCGTTCAGGGCGTGGCGTGCTGCGCGGACTGCATGCGCAGCATCCACACGGGCAGGGCAAGCTGATCCAGGTGCTCCAGGGTGAGGTGTTCGACGTGGTGGTTGATATCCGCCTGGGGTCGCCTCATTTCGGCCGCTGGCTCGGCGTGACGCTGTCCGAGGCGGACGGGCGCCAGCTGTTCGTTCCGCCCGGCTTCGCCCACGGTTTCTGTGTGACCGGCGATGGCGCACTGGTGGCCTACAAGTGCACGGAGGTCCATCACCCCGAGGCCGAGCTCTGCGTGGCCTGGGACGACCCCGGCCTTGGCATCGCCTGGCCCCTGGAGGGGGCGCCGATCCTGTCCGAGCGCGACCGCGCCGGGCTCAGGCTGGCCGATATCCCGCCCGAGCGGCTGCCCCGTTATGCTGGCTAAGACACCGCGCCGCATCCTCCTGCTCGGCGCGCGGGGGCAGGTGGGGTGGGAGCTTGAGCGCGCCTTGTCCACGCTGGGCGAGGTGGTCGCGGTGGCGCGCCATGGCACGGCGCACACCCTGGACCTGGCGCGGCTGGAGGATATAGCGCCCTTGGTCGAGGCCGTGCGGCCACGCTGGATTGTCAATGCAGCGGCCTGGACGGCGGTCGATCAGGCCGAGCGGGATGAGGCTGCGGCCTTGCTCATCAACGCGGAGGCTGTCGCCCGTCTGGCCGAGGCCGCGCGCAGGACCGAGGCCCTGCTGGTGCATTATTCGACCGATTACGTGTTCGACGGCCAGGCAGGCGAGCCGTATGCCGAGGGGGGCGCGCCCCGGCCCATCAATGCCTACGGCCGCAGTAAGTGGCTGGGTGAGCAGGCCATCCATGCCGCCGGCGTTCCCCACCTGATCCTGCGTACCGGGTGGGTGTACGGCCTGCGCGGGCACAATTTCATGCGCACCATCCGCCGTCTGGCGCGCGAGCGGGAGGTGCTGCGTGTGGTGATGGATCAGCACGGCAGCCCGACCTGGTCCCGCCATCTGGCCTGCGCCACGGCGCAGATCCTCGCTCAGCTTGGCGATGACCGGCAGGCCTGGCAGGCGCTGGGCGGTACCTATCACCTGGCCTCCAGCGGGGCGACGACCTGGTATGGCTTCGCCTGCGCGATCGTGGCCCACCAGCGCCGGCATGAGCCCATCCTGGCGGAGCGGGTTGAGCCCATCGTCACTGCCGAACTCGACCTGCCGGCCCCCCGTCCGGCCTATTCCGTCCTCCGCACCGACAAGGCCTTCGCCTCTTTTGGCGTGCGCCTGCCGCACTGGCGCGAGGCCTTGCGTCAGGTGCAGGATGAACTCGATCAGGAACGAATGGTGTGAGTAGAAAAACCATCATCGTCACCGGCGGCGCCGGCTTCATCGGCTCGGCCGTGGTGCGCCGCCTGATCCGTGCCACGGACTGGCGCGTGGTCAATGTCGACTGCCTGACCTATGCGGGCAACCCCGAGGCCGTGGCCGAGGTGGCGGCTGATCCGCGCTACGTCTTCGAGCAGGTGGATATCCGCGATGCGGCGGGGGTGGCCGGGGTGTTCGCGCGCCATCGCCCGGACGGCGTCATCCACCTAGCGGCGGAGAGCCACGTGGACCGCTCCATCGCCGGTCCCGCCGCGTTCATCCAGACCAACATCGTCGGCACCTATCACCTGCTCGAGGCAGCGCGGGATGCATGGCAGGGCAGGGCTGCGGACCAGCGGTCCGGCTTCCGCTTCCTGCACGTCTCCACCGACGAGGTCTATGGCACGCTGGGCGAGACAGGGGTGTTCACCGAGGATTCGCCCATGCTTCCCAACTCGCCGTATTCCGCCAGCAAGGCGGCGTCCGACCATTTGGCGCGCGCCTGGCACCGCACCTATGGCCTGCCGGTGCTGATTACCCACTGCTCGAACAACTACGGCCCGTGGCAGCACGAGGAAAAGCTGATCCCGCGCATGATCCTGAACGCCCTGGCGGGCCGGCCGCTGCCGATCTACGGCGATGGGCGGCAGGTGCGTGACTGGCTGTACGTGGAGGACCACGCCGAAGCCCTGCTGCGGGTGTTCGAGCGGGGGCGGGTGGGCGAGGTGTACAACATCGGTGGTCAGGCGGAGCGGCGCAACATCGAGGTGGTCCGCCTGCTGTGCGAACTGCTCGAGGAGATGGCCCCCGACAGGCCGGCGGGGGTGCAGCGGTATGCCGACCTCATCACCCATGTGGCGGACCGTCCGGGGCACGACCAGCGCTACGCGCTCGATACCGGAAAGATCGAGCGCGAGCTGGGGTGGAGGCCGAAAGAGAGCTTCGAGACGGGGTTGCGCCGGACGGTGGAGTGGTATCTGGAGCGGCGTTGAGGCGTGCTCACGAGAGAAAGGTTTTCTGGACACTCATCATGCCGATGTGCGCAGGTCAAATCACCTTCGAGAACCGCTGCATGGTTTGCCCGCCGAGATAACGGTCGAACGGCATGCAGATGTTGCGGATCAGCAGGCGGCCGCGCGGCAGGACGCGGAGGCCGGCATCACTCATCTCGATCAGGCCGTCGGCCACCATGGGCTGCAGACGCTCGAGTGCGTGGGCGAAGTAGTCCTGGACATGGATGCCGTGGCGGGCGCCGAAGCTCGCGTAGTCGAGGCCGAACTGGCAGATCAGTTCCATGATCAGGTCGCGGCGGATATGGTCGTCCTCGGTCATGCACAGGCCGCGCTCGATCGGCAGCCGGCCCTCCTTGAGCGCCGCCTCGTAAGCCTCCATCTCCTTCACGTTCTGGCTGTAGCAGCCGGCCACCTGGCTGATCGAGGAGACGCCAAAGGCCAACAGGTCGCACTCGGCGTGGGTGGTGTAGCCCTGGAAGTTGCGGTGCAGGCTGCCCTCGCGCTGGGCGATGGCGAGGCTGTCGTCGGGCAGGGCGAAGTGGTCCATGCCGATGAACACGTAGCCCGCGGCGGTCAGGTGCTCGATGGACGCCTGGAGGATGGCGAGCTTTTCCGCGGGCGCGGGCAGGTCGGCCTCGTTGATCCGCCGCTGCGGCTTGAAGCGGGTCGGCAGGTGGGCGTAGTTGAACACCGACAGGCGGTCGGGGCGGGCCTCCAGCACCCGATCGAGGGTCTTGAGGAAGCTGGTCACATTCTGGTGCGGCAGGCCGTAGATCAGGTCGATGCTCACCGAGTGGAAGCCCTCGGCGCGCGCGGCGTCGAGCACGGCGAAGGTCTCCTCCGGCGACTGGATGCGGTTGACGGCCTGCTGCACCTTCGGGTCGAAGTCCTGCACGCCGAGGCTCATGCGGTTGAAGCCGAGCTCGCGCAGGAGTGTGACGGTCTCGGCATTGGCCTCGCGCGGGTCGATCTCGATCGAGTATTCGCCTTGGTCATCGTCGCGCAGCCGGAAGCGCGCGCGGGTGGCGGCCATCAGGCGGCGCATTTCGTCGCCAGAAAGGAAGGTCGGGGTGCCGCCGCCCCAGTGCAGCTGGTCGACCACGCGGGAGGTGTCCACGTCGCGGGCGACGAGGTCCATCTCTTGCTCGAGCAGGTCAAGGTAGGGCGCGGAGCGGGCGCGGTCCTTGGTGGCGATCTTGTTGCAGGCGCAGTAGAAGCAGACCGTGTCGCAGAACGGGATGTGAAAGTAGAGCGACAGCGGGCCGCCGAGGGTGTTGCTGCGTGCGAGGGCCTCGCGGTACTCGGCCTCGCCGAAGCCTTCGTGGAACTGCACGGCGGTCGGGTAGGAGGTGTAGCGCGGGCCGGCGGTGTCGTAGCGCTTGATCAGGTCGGCGTCGAAGATGAGGTCTTGGTTCATGTGCGGCTACAATGCGCCGCATCTTTAGCGGTGCGGCGTGATGGACGAGTTATTGAAGGCCCTAGACTACTTTGGCGTTGTGGTTTTTGCCATCAGTGGCGGGCTGACGGCTGCGCGTAAGGGCATGGACCTGGTGGGTTTTGCCCTGATCGGCACGGTGACCGGCATCGGCGGCGGCACCCTGCGGGACCTTTTGCTCGACAAGCCGGTCTACTGGCTGACCGAATGGGAGTACGTGCTCTTGACGGTGCTGGCCGCCTGGAGCGTGTTCCTGTTCGCCCGCGCCTTCACCACGCGCACCGCGGCCGCGTGGCTGAACTGGGCGGACGCCGTGGGGCTCGCGGCGTTCAGCCTGATCGGCGCCCAGGCGGCGCTGGCGGTGGGCACGTCGCCCTTCATCGCGGTGGTGATGGGCATGATGACCGCAAGCTTTGGCGGCCTGATCCGCGACATGCTGTGCAATGAGCCGCCGATGATCCTGCACCGCGAGGTGTATGCCTCGGCGGCCGCCCTCGGGGCGATCGTGTTCGTTGTGCTGCACGAGCTGGCGGCGCCGGCCCTGCTGACCCTGACGGCCGGGTTCTTCACCGCCCTGATCGTGCGCGGCCTGGGTATCGTCTACGGACTGCACCTGCCGGCCTTCCCGAGGAGTGAAGCCTGATGGACGCGCTTGAAATCCGTGGCCTGACCAAGACCTACCGCAGTGGCACGCAGGCCCTCGCCGGCATCGACCTGACCGTCCCCGCTGGCGATTTCTTCGCCCTGCTCGGGCCGAATGGGGCCGGCAAGACCACGACCATCGGCGTGCTGTCCTCGCTGGTCACGCCGACCGCGGGCGAGGTGCGGGTGTTCGGTCATGACCTTGCGCGCGAGCGGGCGAGGGTCAAGTCGCTGATTGGTCTGGTGCCGCAGGAGTTCAACTTCAACGGTTTCGAGCCGGTGGAGGAGATCGTCCGCCACCAGGCCGGATTTTACGGCGTGGCGCGCGGCGAGGCGCGCCGCCGCACCGCCTGGCTGTTGCAGGAGCTGGGTCTGGCCGACAAGGCGCGTAGCCAGGCGCGCCAGCTCTCCGGGGGCATGAAGCGTCGCCTCATGATCGCCCGCGCCCTGGCCCACCGGCCGCGCCTGCTCATCCTCGATGAGCCGACCGCGGGGGTGGATGTGGAGCTGCGGCGTGGGATGTGGGACTTCCTCACCCGTCTCAACCGCGAGGAGGGGGTGACCATCCTCTTGACCACCCACTACTTGGAGGAGGCAGAGGCCCTGTGCCGCCATGTCGCCATCATCGACGGCGGGCGGATCGTGGTGAGCCGGCCGCTGCGCGAACTGCTCGAGCAGTTGCCGGAGGAGAGTTTCGTGCTCGATCTGGTGGAGCCGATCGTCCAGGCGCCGGTGATCCCCGGGGTGCGCCTGCATCGGGTCAACCCCGGAACCCTGGAGCTGGAGGTCCGCCGCGGTCAGCCGCTGGATCAGGTCTTCGCCGCGCTGCACGCGGCCGGGGTGCGGGTGATGAGCCTGCGCAACAAGAGCAACCGCCTGGAGGCCCTGTTCATGAAGCTCACCGGCCATGGTGTGGAGAATGAGGCATGAATCTTGTCCTCGAATGGCGCGCCCTGTGGACCCTGCTCGAGCGCGAGACCCTGCGCTTTGTGCGCATCTGGCCGCAGACCATCATCCCGCCGATGGTGACCACCGCGCTCTACTTCATCATCTTCGGCGGCCTGATCGGCGCGCGCGTGGGCGAGGTCGGCGGGGTGCGCTACATGGACTTCATCGCTCCAGGGCTCATCCTCATGGCGGTGATCAGCAACAGCTACGCCAACGTGGTCTCCTCCTTCTTCAGTGCCAAGATGCACCGCCACATCGAGGAGCTGATGGTCGCGCCGATGAGCAACCTCAGCCTCATCCTCGGCTTCATGGCCGGCGGCATCGCGCGTGGCCTGGCCGTCGGCCTCGCCGTCACCGCCGTCACCTTGCTGTTCACCGACCTTGCGGTGCACGACTGGGGGCTGGCCATCCTGGTCATGCTGCTGACCGCAGCGGCGTTCTCGCTCGCCGGCATGCTGAACGCCATCTTCGCCAAGACCTTCGACGATATCTCCATCATCCCGACCTTCGTCCTCACCCCGCTGACCTACCTGGGCGGGGTGTTCTTCAGCATCGATCTGCTGCCGCAACCGTGGCGCGAGATCGCCCTGTTCAACCCCCTGCTGCACATGATCAACGCCTTCCGCCAGGCCGTGCTCGGGGTGTCGGATGTGCCCGCGGGGTTGGCCCTGGCGCTGCTGGCCGGCCTGCTCGTCGTGCTGCTGGGGGCGTGCGTGTTCATCCTGCGCAAAGGCTGGGGGCTGCGCGGCTGATCCCGATGTGGGAGCGACGCCCTCGTCGCGATCACCATTGCAGACCATCGGCCCGGGGGCGGACCTCCTGCGGGGGCATGAGAGGGCTTGCATTGGCAGGTCCCAGCCTCTACAGTGCGCCCCGAGTCGGCCAGACCATCGCTGTGTCCCTTGCGGGCATGGAGGAAAGTCCGGGCTCCATAGGGCAGGGCGCCAGGTAACGCCTGGGGGGTGCGAGCCCACGGAAAGTGCCACAGAAAACATACCGCCTACGTCCGCAAGGACCGGTAAGGGTGAAAAGGTGCGGTAAGAGCGCACCGCGAACGCTGGTAACAGCGTCGGCAGGGAAAACCCCGTCCGGAGCAAGACCAAATAGGGGGACATCGATGCGGCCCGCAGAGTCCCCGGGTAGGTTGCTCGAGCCGCGTGGTGACACGCGGCCCAGATGAATGATGGTCCTCGACAGAACCCGGCTTATCGGCTGACTCGACTTCTTCCAGGCGCCCTCCCTTGCGGAGGGCGTTTTCTTTTAAACCCGGATCTCAATACCTGCGCTTAAGTGACTGAATTGCGTGGGTATGTGGGTTGCGTTTTTCGCTTATTAGACGCTGCTAACCCATTGTGAATAAAGAATTTTTTCTTGGAATGCAGTTGCGGATGCCGAGGTGGGTGGATATAGTGGTGGCAAGTGGAAATAAGTGGGAAAAGGTGGGGCTTCCGCCATGTTCCGTGGGATCAGCAACCTCAGCCTTGATGCCAAAGGGCGTCTCGCGGTGCCGACGCGCTACCGCGAGCCCTTGGCTGCGCAATGCAATGGCGAGCTGATCATCACCATCGACACCGAGGAGCGCTGCCTGGTCCTCTATCCCATGCCGGTCTGGCTCGAGATCGAGCGACAGATCGATGCCCTCTCCGGACTCAACCGCAAGGTCAGCCGCATCAAGCGCATGCTGATCGGCCACGCCACTGAAGTCTCCCTTGATGCCAACGGCCGCCTGCTGGTACCCCCCGAGTTGCGTGATCACGCCGGCCTGACCAAGGGTGCGGTGCTGGTGGGGCAGGGCAAGAAATTCGAGCTGTGGGACGAGGACACCTGGCGCGCGGCGCGCGAGGCCTGGCTGGCGGACGACGAGGACGAGGACGAGGGGCCCGCGGCGTTGGAGCAGATCGCGCTATGACGGTTCCCACGGCCCATCTCCCGGTCATGCTGGACGAGGTGCTCGAGGCGCTCGGGCTGCGGCCCGATGGCATCTATGTGGATGGCACCTTCGGCCGCGGTGGTCACAGCGGGGCCATTCTCGAGCGCCTGGGGCCGGCCGGCCGCCTGATCGCGCTGGATCGCGACCCAGACGCGGTGGCCGAGGCGCGCCGCCGCTTCGGCATGGATCCGCGCTTCACCATCGTCCACGCCCCCTTCTCATCCCTGCGCAAGGCGCTTGAGCCGCTGGGTGTGTGGAGGCGGGTCGATGGCCTGCTGCTCGACCTGGGTGTGTCCTCGCCCCAGCTGGACGAGGCCGAACGCGGCTTCAGCTTCATGCGTGACGGCCCGCTCGACATGCGCATGGATCCCTCGCATGGCGAGAGCGCTGCCGATCTTCTTGCGCACATCGACGAGGCTGCGCTTGCCGACATCCTCTGGCGCCTCGGCGAGGAGCGCTTCTCGCGCCGCATCGCCCGTGCGATCGTCCAGGCACGGGGCGAGGCCCCGATCACCCGTACCGCCCAGCTGGCCGAGATCATCGCCTCCGCCGTGCCCAGGCGCGAGCCCGGCAAGCATCCGGCCACGCGCAGCTTCCAGGCCCTGCGCCTGTGGATCAACCAGGAGCTGGCGGAACTCGAGGCGGTGCTGCCCCAGGCGCGCGAGGCGCTCGCCATCGGCGGCCGCCTGGCGGTGATCAGCTTCCACTCGCTGGAAGACCGCATGGTCAAGCATTTTCTGCGCGGCGAACCGGCCCCCGACCTGCCGCGCGAGATCCCGCTCGCGGTCGAGCGTCCCCCCGCCGTCTGGCGTCTGATCGGCCGGGCGCAAAAGGCCTCCGCAGCCGAGGTGAAGGCCAATCCGCGCGCCCGCAGTGCGGTGCTGCGCGTGGCGGAGAAGCTGGCATGAGGCTGGTGGCGCTGCTGCTGTGGCTTGGTTGCCTGCTGTCCGCCATCGGCGTGGTGCAGGCCGAGCACCGCGAGCGCAAGTATGTGCTCGCGCAGGAGAAGGCCGTCCAGCATCGCGACGAACTCGAGATCGAATGGGAGCGCCTGCAGCTGGAGGAGGCAGCCCTGGCTGCCCACGGGCGGGTGGATGCCCTCGCCCGCGAGCGCCTGCACATGGGGCCCCCTGGGCGTGATGCCGTGTCGATGGTGGTGCGATGACTGGGCTTCGCGCACTCATGCGGGCGGTGGGGCGTTGCGGCTGGCGTTATGGCACGGTCGTCGTGCTGTTCTTCGCGCTGGCCAACGTCATGCTTTGGCGCGCGGTCTATCTCAAGATCACCGAGCGCGACTTCCTCGAGCAGCAGGGCGGCATGCGCTACGAGCGCGTGCAGGAGATCTCCGCGCACCGTGGACAGATCCTCGACCGCAACGGCGAACCGCTGGCGGTCAGTACGCCGATGGAGACGGTGTGGGTCAATCCGCGCGAGCTCATGCCTGCGATCGACCGCGTGCCCGAGCTGGCGCATGCCCTGGGGCTCGAGGCCAGCCGGCTGCGCGCCCAGGTGCAGCAGAACGCCGAGCGCCGCTTCCTCTACATCAAGCGCCAGATCACCCCCGAGGAGGGGGCGCAGGTCAAGGCGCTGCGCATTCCCGGGGTCAACACCCGCCGGGAATACCGGCGTTTCTACCCGACCGGCGAGGTGACCGCGCACATCCTCGGCTTCACCAACATCGATGACGAGGCGCTGGAAGGCATCGAACGCACCTACGACCACTGGCTGCGCGGCGAGCCGGGCGCGCGGCGTGTCATCAAGGACCTGCACGGCGGCGTGATCGAGACCCGCGAGCTGATCCGCGAGGCCCGTCCGGGCAACGACCTGGTGCTGTCGCTCGATCGTCGCCTGCAGTACCTCGCCTACCGCGAGCTCAAGGCCGCCGTGCAGGCGAACAAGGCCAAGGGCGGTACCGCGGTGCTGCTCGATGTGCGCACCGGCGAGATCCTCGCGATGGTCAACCAGCCCTCCTTCAATCCGAACGATCGCACCAGCATCCGTCCGGACCTGACCCGCAACCGCGCGGTGATCGATGCCTTCGAGCCGGGCTCGACCATGAAGCCGTTCTCGGTGGCGGTGGGGCTGGAGAGCGGCAAGTTCAGACCGGACACGCCGATCGACACCCACCCCGGCACCATGCGGGTGGACCGCTTCACCATCCGCGACCATCACAACTATGGCCTGCTGGACGTGACCGGCGTGATCCGCAAGTCGAGCAACATCGGCGTGACCAAGATCGCCATGGCAGTCGGCCCGGAGGCGCTGTGGGGTTTCTACGATTCGCTCGGCCTGGGGCGGGTATCGGGCACCGGCTTCCCCGGCGAGTCGAGCGGGCGCCTGCGTCATTTCCGTGACTGGAATGCCTCCGACATCGCCACCCATGCCTACGGTTACGGCATGAGCGTGACCGCCCTGCAGCTGGTGCGCGCCTACGGCGCGATCGCCCATGACGGGGTGCTGATGCCCGTCTCCTTCCTCAAGGTGGAGCAGCCCCCCGAGGGCAAGCGTGTGATGGATGCGCCCGTGGCCGTGGCCCTGCGTACCATGATGGAAGAGGTGGTCAAGGCCGGCGGCACCGGCACCAAGGCACAGGTGTCCGGCTACCGCGTGGCGGGCAAGACCGGCACCGCGCACAAGTCGGAGGCCGGCGGCTATGCGGAGGACAAGTACGTGTCCGTGTTCGCGGGGCTCGCGCCGGCCTCCAACCCCCGCCTCGCGCTGGCGATCATGATCGACGAGCCCGGCACCGGGGTGTACTACGGTGGCCAGGTGGCCGGCCCGGTATTCTCCGCGATCATGGAAGAGGCCCTGCGCATCCTCAATGTCGCGCCCGATGCCATGACTCCGGCCACGGTGGTCAGTGCGCCGTCAACGGGGGGGCAGGGCTGATGGCCATGCTGCTCTCGCGTCTCCTGGATGGGCTGGTCCCGGTCGAAGCCAAGGATGATCGACCGATCCTCGGCCTGTGCGCCGACAGCCGCCGCGTCCAGCCGGGCCATCTGTTCATCGCCCGCCGGGGCGAGCGCTTCCACGCCCTCGATCATGCGCCGGAGGCCGTCGGCCGCGGGGCGGTCGCCATCCTGGCCGCCGAGGGCGATGCCGCCGGGCTGCGCGCCGCCCTCGGCGTGCCGGTGTTCGTGCTGGAGGACCTCGTTCCGGCGCTCGGCAAGCTGGCTGATCGCTTCCACGACGAGCCGTCCAAGGCGGTGCGCGTGATCGGCGTCACCGGCACCAACGGCAAGACCTCGGTGACCCACTTCATCGCCCAGGCCCTCGCCCTGGCGGGGCAGCCTTCCGGCCTCATCGGCACCCTCGGCATGGGGCCGTGGGATGCGCTGCGTCCGGCCACCCACACCACCCCGGATGTGCTCGCCGTGCACGCGGAGCTTGCGCGCCAGCGCGATGCGGGCGTGCGCTACGTGGCGATGGAGGTCTCCTCCCACGCCCTCGACCAAGGGCGCGTGGCCGGGGTGCGCTTCCGTGCCGCGGTGTTCACCAACCTGACCCACGACCACCTCGACTACCACGGCGATCTGCATGCCTATGCACGGGCCAAGTGCCGCCTGTTCGAGGAGCTGCAGCCGGAGGCCGCCATCCTGAACATGGACGATGCCCTCGGCCGCGAGCTGCTGGAAGGCCTGCAGGGGCGCATGCCGCTGTGGGCCTATGGCCTCGGGGCGCAGCCCTGGTCCGCCGGTGGCGCTTCGGTGGTCGAGGCCCGCGGCCTGCATCTGGATGCCGATGGCATCCGTATCGAGCTTGCCACCCCGCTGGGGCAGGGGGTGCTCACGAGCCCGCTCATGGGCGAGTTCAATGCCAGCAACCTGCTCGCCGCCCTCGCCACGCTGCTGGAACTCGGCATGCCGCTGCCTGATGCCTTGGTCCATCTCGGTCGGGTTGCGGCACCGGCCGGGCGGATGGAGCGTTTCACGGCGCCGGGGCGTCCGCGGGTGGTGATCGACTACGCCCACACCCCGGATGCCCTCGACAAGGCCTTGCGCACCCTGCGTCGCCATGCCGCAGGGCGGCTCATCGTCGTGTTCGGCTGCGGCGGCGAGCGGGACGCGGCCAAGCGTCCGCGCATGGGCGCGGTCGCGGCCAGCCTCGCGGACCGCGTGGTACTCACCGACGACAACCCGCGCGGCGAGGATGGCGAGGCGATCATCCGCGCCATCCGCGCCGGCATGCCGGAGGGGGGCGATGTGGTCATCGAGCGCGACCGCCGCCGGGCGATCGCCCTCGCCGTGGCGGAGGCGGCGCCGGAAGACATCGTCCTTGTCGCCGGCAAGGGGCACGAGGACTACCAGGAGGTTGCCGGGGAACGCCGCCCCTTCAGCGATCGCGCCGTCGTGCTCGAACTTCTGGGGGAGGCCGCATGCTGAAGATGACCCTGGCCCAGATGGCCCACGCCGTGGGTGGCACCCTGCATGGTCCGGCCGAGCTTACGGTCCGCGGCCTGTTCACCGATACCCGCAAGCCCGTGCCTGGGGCCTTGTTCGTCGCTTTGCGCGGCCCGCGCTTCGATGCGCACGAGTTCCTCGCCACGGCCGCCGAGGACGGCGCGGTGGCCGCGCTGGTCGAACGTCGCCAAGAGATCGACCTGCCGCAGATCGTGGTCGACGACACCCGCCTGGGGCTCGGGCGTCTGGCCGCCGCCTGGCGCGCCGCCTGGCCGGGCCGGCTGGCCGCCCTGACCGGCTCCAACGGCAAGACGACCACCAAGGAGATGCTCGCCGCCATCCTGCGCGAGCGCGGACCAACCCTGGCCACGCGCGGCAACCTGAACAACGACATCGGCGTCCCGCTGATGCTGGCGGAGCTCGATCCCGACCAGCCCTTTGCCGTGATTGAAATGGGCGCCAATCATCCCGGCGAGATCGCCTACCTCGCCCATCTTGCCCGCCCCGACGTGGCGCTGGTGACCAACACCGGCCGCGCGCATCTGGAGGGGTTCGGCGGGCCGGAGGGCGTCATTCGCGCCAAGGGCGAGATCTATGGCGGACTCCGCGAGGGTGGCGTCGCTCTGGTCAATGTCGACGACGCCGGCGCCGCCTACTGGCAGGCGCTGAACAAGGACCGGGCCATGCTCACCTTCGGCATGGCCCGTCCGGCCGACATCCAGGGACGCTGGCAGGCCTGCCCGGCGGGCGGGCTGCTGGTGCTGCAAACCTCGGCTGACAAGGTGACCATCGAGCTGAACGTGGCCGGCGAGCACAACGCCCGCAACGCCCTGGCCGCCGCCAGTGCGGCCATCGCGCTCGGTTTTGAGCTGGCCGAGATCAAGGCCGGCCTGGAGTCCTTTGGCGGCGTGCCGGGGCGCCTGCAGCGCAAGCGCGGCCCGGAAGACAGCGTGCTGTGGGACGACACCTACAATGCCAACCCGGATTCGCTGCGCGCCGGCATCGAGGCCGTGCGCGGGCAGGGCGGGGAGACCTGGCTGGTGCTGGGCGACATGGGCGAGCTCGGACCGGACAGCAGCGTGCTGCATGCCGAGTCCGGCCGCCTCGCGCGCGAGCTGGGCGTGGCCCGCCTGTTTGCCGTCGGAGGGCTCGCAGCCCATGCCGCCGAGGCCTTCGGCCCCGGCGCGGAACATTTCCCCGATATCGAAACCCTGGTCGCCGCCCTTGACGAGGCGCTGCGGCCCGGTGTCCACGTCTTGATCAAGGGGTCGCGTTCTTCACGCATGGAGCGCGTGACGCAGGCCCTGGAGGAGCATCCATGCTGACCGCGCTGTTCGAGGCGCTGAGCCACTATTACAGCGGCTTCAATGTCTTCCAGTACATCACCCTGCGCGCCATTCTGGGGGTGCTGACCGCGCTGGCGATCGCCCTGCTGGTCGGGCCGTGGATGATCCGCAAACTCGCGGAACTCAAGTTCGGCCAGCAGGTGCGTACCGACGGCCCGCAGACCCACCTGTCCAAGTCCGGCACGCCGACCATGGGCGGGGCGTTGATCCTGGTGGCGATCGCGACCTCCACCCTGCTGTGGGGCAACCTTGCCAACCGTTACGTGTGGGTCGTGCTGCTGGTGACCCTGGCCTTCGGCGTGGTCGGCTGGATGGATGACTGGCTCAAGATCAGCAGGAAGAACAGCAAGGGGCTACCGGCGCGCTGGAAGTATTTCTGGCAGTCGGTGATCGGCCTGGCCGCGGCCATCGTCCTGTACGCCAGCGCGCAGACCCCGGCCGAGACCAGCCTGCTCATCCCGATGCTCAAGGATGTGCTGATCCCGCTCGGCTTCGGCTACGTCGTGCTGACCTATTTCGTCATTGTCGGCACCAGCAATGCGGTTAACCTCACCGATGGCCTGGACGGCCTGGCCATCCTGCCGACCGTGCTGGTCGCGGGCGCCCTGGCGGTGTTCGCCTATCTGACCGGCAACATCAAGTTCGCCGAGTACCTCGGCATTCCCTATGTCGCCGGGGTGGGGGAGCTGGTGGTGTTTCTTGCCGCCATGGTCGGCGCGGGCCTCGGCTTCCTCTGGTTCAACACTTATCCGGCCCAGGTGTTCATGGGCGATGTCGGCGCGCTGGCCTTGGGGGCGGCGCTCGGCACCGTGGCCGTGATGGTGCGCCAGGAGATCGTGCTGTTCATCATGGGCGGCATCTTCGTGCTGGAGACCGTGTCGGTGATGCTGCAGGTGGCCTCGTTCAAGCTGACCGGCAAGCGCATCTTCCGCATGGCGCCCATCCATCACCACTTTGAGCTCAAGGGCTGGCCCGAGCCCAAGGTGATCGTGCGCTTCTGGATCATCACCGTGATCCTGGTGCTGATCGGCCTGGCCACCCTGAAGGTGCGCTGAAGATGGTATCCGCAGCGGACATCCTGATCGTCGGCCTCGGCAAGACCGGGCTCTCGGTGGCGCGCTTCCTTGCGCGCCGGGGGTTGGTCTTCGCCGTGGCCGACAGCCGCATGGAGCCGCCGGGCCTGGCGGAACTGCGCGCCGAATGTCCGCAGGCCGCCGTCCACCTCGGCCCGTTCGAGGCGGAGCTGTTCAGGGGCTTCCGCACCCTGGTGGTCAGCCCGGGCATCGCGGTGGCCGAGCCGGCCATCCGGGCCGCGGCGGCTGCAGGCGCGGAGATCATCGGCGACATCGAACTGTTTGCTCGTCACGTCAGGGCCCCGGTCATCGCCATCACCGGCTCGAACGGCAAGAGCACCGTGACCACCTTGGTCGGCGAGCTGCTGGCCGCCGCCGGCCGCAAGGTTCGGGTCGGCGGTAACCTCGGCACGCCGGCGCTCGACCTGCTGGCCGGTTCCAACGATGCGGAGATCTACGTCCTCGAGCTTTCCAGCTTCCAACTGGAGACGACATCCAGCCTCAAGGCTGCAGCGGCTGTCGTGCTCAATGTGAGCGAGGATCACATGGACCGCTACCCGGACCTCGCCGCCTACGCCGAGGCCAAGGGGCGGGTGTATCAGGGGGCGGCGGTAGCGGTGGTCAACCGGGACGACGACTGGAGCCTGCGTCTTGCGCGTGCATCCGAACCGGCCCGCACCGTCAGCTTTGGCCTTGATGCCCCGGCGGCGGGGCAATGGGGCATGGTCGAACGCGATGGCCAGACCTGGCTCGCCCAGGGCGACCGGCCGCTGGTGTGCGAGCGCGAACTGACCCTGCGCGGCCGGCACAATATGGCCAACGCCCTGGCCGCCCTGGCCCTGGTCGAGGCGGTGGGCGTGGATTCTGCTGCCGTGCTCGATGCCCTGCGCCGCTTCGCCGGTCTGCCGCACCGCAGCCAGTTCGTCGGCCACTTCCACGGTCTCGACTGGGTCAACGACTCGAAGGGCACCAACGTCGGCGCCACCGCGGCCGCGCTGGCCGGGCAGACCGCGCCGGTGGTGCTGATCGCCGGCGGACTCGGCAAGGGCCAGGACTTTGCCGTGCTGCGCCCGCTGCTCGCTGAGAAGGCCCGCGGGGTGGTGTTGATCGGCCAGGACGCCGATCTGATCGCGCAGGCCTGGGCGGGTGCGGCGCCCATCGTCCGGGCGGCGGACATGGGCGAGGCGGTCTCGATGGCGGCGGAGCTTGGCCGGCCGGGCGATGTCGTGTTGCTCTCGCCTGCCTGCGCGAGCTTCGACATGTTCAAGGGATACGATCATCGGGGCGAGGTGTTCGCCGCCGAGGTTCGCCGGAGGTTCGCGGTATGATGACGCCGGACGCGGGTTCCAGCCTGGCCAGCCGCATCGATCCGCGCAAGGCCATGGATACGGCCAGCCTCGCCCGCCGCGGCGAGGGCACGCGCATCGACGGCCTGCTGCTGGTGGCCGCGCTCGGGCTCTTGAGCGTGGGCCTGGTGATGGTGACCTCCGCCTCGGTGGCCCTGTCCGACAAGATCGGCTCGCCCTACCACTATGCCCTCCGCCAGGCCCTGTTCGCGGCGGCGGGGCTCGTGGTGGGCATGTACACCCTGTGGCGGGTGGACCTCGCCTTTCTCGAGCGGCATCGCTACCTGTGGCTGCTGCTGGCGTGGCTGGTGCTGGTCGCGGTGCTGCTGCCGGGCATCGGCCACGTGGTCAACGGCTCGCGCCGCTGGATCGGCTTCGGTCCCATCAACCTGCAGGCCTCGGAGCCGGCCCGCCTGCTGCTGATCTTTTATCTCTCCGCTTATCTTGCGGCCAAGCGCGAGCTGGTGAGCACCACCCTCAAGGGCTTCGGCATGCCGATCATTGCGCTGGTGGTGGCCGCCGGCCTGCTGATGCTGGAGCCGGACCTTGGCGCCACGGTGGTGCTGATGGCCACCGGCCTGACCATGCTGTTCCTCGCGGGCGGCCAGCTGCGCTGGATGATCCTGCTGATCCTTGGCGGCATCGGCCTGCTCTACCTCGCGGTGGTCCTCGAACCCTACCGCATGCGGCGCCTTACTGGCTTCGCCGATCCCTGGGCCGATCCGCTCGACACCGGCTTCCAGCTGTCCATGGCGCTGATCGCCATCGGCCGCGGCGGCTGGACCGGGGTGGGCCTGGGGGAGAGCGTGCAGAAGCTGTTCTACCTGCCCGAGGCGCACACCGACTTCATCTTCTCGGTGCTGGCCGAGGAACTGGGGCTGCCGGGGATGGTGGGACTGATCCTGCTGTACGGCCTGTTCCTTACGCGCGGCTTCGCCATCGGCCGGCTGGCCGAACAGGTGGGGCTGCCGTTCGGGGCCTTCATGGCCTACGGCATCAGCACCTGGATCGGGCTGCAGGCCTTCATCAACATGGGCGTGAACATGGGCCTGTTGCCGACCAAGGGCCTGACCTTGCCATTTCTCAGCTATGGCGGCAGCTCGCTGGTCATGATGTGCGTCGCCACGGCCTTGCTGCTGCGGGTCTACCACGAGGCGACCGACCCGGTGCGACTGGCCGCCGTCCAAGGCCGGGGGGCGCAGAGTCAGGCCGAGGGACGCAAGCATGGCGTGCCCCCGGCGCGGAGGGCCTCGGCATGAGCCAGCCGGTGATGATCATGGCCGGAGGCACCGGCGGTCACATCCTGCCGGCCCTGGCGGTCGCGCGGCTTCTCCGCGAGCGGGGCATCCCGGTGCTCTGGCTGGGCAGCCGGGGCGGTATGGAGGCGCGGATGGCGCCCGAATCGGGGTTCGAGCTCGCTGAGGTCGAGATCGGCGGCGTGCGCGGCAAGGGCTGGGGCACGCGCCTGGCCGCGCCATGGCGCCTGCTCAAGGCCGTGCTCCAGGCCATGACGATCATGCGCGCCCATCGTCCACGGCTGGTGCTGGGCTTCGGCGGCTTCGTCGCCGGTCCCGGCGGCCTTGCGGCGCGCGCGCTCGGCATCCCGCTGGTGATCCACGAGCAGAACGCCATTGCCGGGCTGACCAACCGCGTGCTCGCCCGGCTGGCCAACCGGGTGCTGGCAGGCTATCCCGGCGCGTTTGCCCAAGGTGCCGAGGTCATCGGCAACCCCGTGCGCCCGGACATTGCCGCCCTGCCGCCGCCGGACGAGCGCATGGCCGGGCGGCAGGGCCCGCTGCGCCTGTTGGTGGTGGGGGGAAGCCTTGGGGCACGCGCCCTGAACGAGACCGTGCCGCAGGCCCTCGCCTTGCTCGCCCCAAGCGAACGCCCCGAGGTCTGGCACCAGGCGGGCGGCAAGATGGTCGACGAGGCCTATGCCGCCTATGGGCGGGCGGGCGTGGCTGCCCGCGTCGAGCCCTTCATCGCCGACATGGCCGCGGCCTACGCCTGGGCGGACCTGGTGCTCTGCCGTGCCGGGGCCTTGACCGTGGCCGAGCTGGCCGCGGCGGGGGTGGGCAGCATCCTGGTGCCCTTCCCGCATGCGGTGGATGACCACCAGACCCACAATGCCGCCGTGCTGGCCGATGCCGGCGCCGCCGAACTGATTCAACAACACGAACTGACCGCCGGGCGGCTGGCCGAGCGGCTGCGCGCCTTGGGTAAGGATCGCGCACGGCTCGTGGAGATGGCCCGCCGGGCGCGTGCCCAGGCGCGCCCGGGCGCCGCCGAGCGCGTGCTCGATCTGTGCGCGCCCTGGCTGGAGGACAACAACGCATGACCCCGCTTTTGACCCACAAACCGTCCATGCGCCGCGTGCGCCGCATCCACTTCGTCGGCATCGGCGGCGTGGGCATGAGCGGTATCGCCGAGGTGCTGCTCAACCTCGGCTACATGGTCAGCGGCAGCGACGTGGCCGAGAGTGCCTCCATCCGCCGCCTGCGCGAGCGCGGGGCAAAGGTGTGGATCGGCCACGACGCCGAGCTGGTGCATGGGGCCGACGTGGTGGTCACCTCCACCGCGGTGCGCAGCGACAACCCGGAAGTGGCCGAGGCCCATGCCCAGCGCATCCCGGTCATCCGCCGCGCCGAGATGCTGGCCGAGCTGATGCGCTTCCGCTACGGCATTGCGGTGGCCGGCACGCACGGCAAGACCACCACCACCAGCCTGGTCGCCTCGCTGCTGGCCGAGGGGGGGCTCGACCCCACCTATGTCATCGGCGGACGCCTCAACAGCAGCAACAGCCATGCGCGCCTGGGCAGCGGTCACTACCTGGTGGCCGAGGCGGATGAGAGCGACGCCTCCTTCCTGCACCTGCAGCCAATGATCGCCATCGTCACCAACATCGATGCGGATCACCTGGAGACCTACGGCGGCGACTTCGAGCGCCTGAAGGACACCTTCGTCGAGTTCCTCCACAACCTGCCGTTCTACGGCATGGCGGTGATGTGCGGCGATGACCCGGTGGTGCGGGAACTGCTGCCCCGCGCCGCCCGCCCGGTGGTGACCTACGGCTTCGGCGAGGACAACGACGCCCGCGCCGTCGATGTGCAGGCTGACGGATGCGGGATGCGCTTCACCGTCATGCTGCCGGGCGTCGAGCCCTTCGAGGCACGCCTCAACCAGCCGGGCCGGCACAACGTGCTCAACGCCCTCGCGGCCATGGTGGTGGCGCATGAGCTCGGGGTCGACATCCCGGCCATGCAGCGCGCCCTGGCCGGCTTCCAGGGCATCGGCCGCCGCCAGCAGTCCTACGGCACCGCCTGGCTGGATGGCCGCCGCATCGAACTGATTGACGATTACGGCCACCACCCGCGCGAGATCGCCGCCACCCTGGAGGCGGTGCGCGGGGCCTGGCCCGGCCGCCGCCTGGTGCTGGCCTTCCAGCCGCACCGCTACACCCGCACCCGCGATCTGCTCGATGACTTCGCCACCGTGCTGTCCGAGCCCGACGTGCTGCTCTTGACCGAGGTCTACGCCGCCGGCGAGGCGCCGATTCCCAATGCCGACGGCCGTGCCCTGGCGCGTGCGGTGCGTGCGCGCGGACGGCTGGAGCCGGTGTTCGTGGACAAGGTGGAGGAGATGCCGGAGATCCTCGCGGGCTTGCTGCACGACGGCGACGTCCTGCTGGTGATGGGCGCGGGCAACATCGGCCAGCTGGCCCCGCGCCTGGCGGATTTGTGGAAGGAGGAGAAGTGATGATGGGCGATCCGAAACAGTTCGGTCGCGTGGCCGTGCTGTACGGCGGCTGGTCCGCCGAGCGCGAGGTCTCCCTCAAGAGCGGGCGCGCCGTGCTGGAGGCCCTGGTGGAGCGCGGGGTGGATGCACACGGCATCGACGCCGGGCGGGATGTGGTCGAACAGCTCAAGGCGGGCGCCTTCGAGCGTGCCTTCATCGTCATGCACGGCCGCGGCGGCGAGGATGGCGTGATCCAGGGGGCGCTGGAGCTGCTCGGCCTGCCCTACACCGGCAGCAAGGTGCTAGCCTCCGCGCTCGGCATGGACAAGCTGCGCACCAAGCAGCTGTGGCTCGGAGCAGGGCTGCCCACCCCGGCCTTCCGTGTGCTGGAAAGCATGGCCGATGCCGAGGCGGCGGCGCGGGAGCTGGCCCTGCCGCTGATGGTCAAGCCCGCCCTTGAGGGATCGAGCATCGGCATGAGCAAGGTCCGGACGGCCGCCGACCTGCCGGCCGCATTCGCCAAGGCCGCCGGTTTTGGCCCGGTGCTGGCGGAACAGTTCATCGAGGGCGGCGAATACACCGTCGCCATCCTCGGCGACCGGGCCCTGCCGCCGATCAGGCTGGAGACCAGTCACGACTTCTACGACTTCGACGCCAAATACATCGCCAACGATACCCGCTACCACTGCCCCTGCGGTCTGCCGCCTGAGGCGGAGGCGGAACTCAAGTCCCTCGCCTTGGCGGCCTTCCGCACGATCGGGGCGAGCGGCTGGGGCCGGGTGGACGTGATGCGTGATGGCGCCGGCCGTTTCTGGCTGCTGGAGATCAATACCGTGCCGGGCATGACCGACCACAGCCTGGTGCCGATGGCGGCGCGGGCGGACGGGATGGATTTCGGGGATCTGGTGCTGGCCATCCTCGCCACCACCCTCGGGCAGGAGGCCGCGGGCTGATGGCAGGCCTGGCCGCCGCCCGCCCCGTGACCCAGGCCACGCCGAGGCGTCGCCTGCCGTGGGGGCAGATCGGCCGGCATACCCTGCACCTCGTGGTGCTGGGGGGGATGGTGGCGCTGCTGGCCTGGGGCTGGCGCACGCTGCACGACCCGTGGACCTTTCCGATCCGGGTGGTGAAGGTGGACGGCGAACTCAAGCGCCTGCCACCCGTGGCGGTGCAGTCGGCGGTCGACAACCGCCTCAACGGGATGAGTTTCTTCGGCGTGGACCTCGACGGTGTGCTGGAGGGGCTGGGGGGGCTGGCCTGGGTACGCGAGGCGCGTGTGCGTCGCGAGTGGCCGGACACCCTGCACCTGTGGGTCGAGGAGCACACCCCGCTGGCGTTGTGGCGCGGCGATGCGGTGTTGACCGCCGATGGCACGCTGATCTATCCCGGAGTGCGGGACGAGCTCAATACCCTGCCCGCCCTTAGCGGCGCCGATGGGCGCGAACAGCGTCTGTGGGAGCGCTTCAAGGACTTACGCCAGCAGCTTGAGGCGGTCGGCCTCAAGCCGCAGGCCCTGCGCGAGGATCAGCGCGGCTCGCTGACCGTGGTGCTGGACAACGGCACGGCGATCCGCATGGGACGGATGGATACCGAGGCGCGCCTGCGCCGCTTCCTCGACGTGTTCGACAAGACCCTCGCTGGCCGCATCGACGAGGTGGCGGAGGTCGATCTGCGCTATGCGCATGGATTCAGTGTCCGCTGGAAGGCAGCTTCCGGCGGTTAGGTTCAACGAGCAAGGGCGTTTTTGCATGTCCAAGAAAACCGACAAGAACCTCGTGGTGGGGCTCGATATCGGCACTTCCAAGGTGGTTGCCATCGTCGGAGAGGTGGGGAGCGACGGCGCGATCGAGGTCATCGGCCTCGGCCAGAGCGCCTCGCGCGGGCTCAAGCGCGGGGTGGTGGTGGACATCGAGTCCACCGTGCAGTCCATCCAGCGCGCGGTGAGCGAGGCGGAGCTGATGGCCGACTGCCAGATTCACGCGGTGCGCGCGGGGATTGCCGGAAGCCACGTGCAGAGCCGCAACTCGCACGGCATCGTGGCGATCAAGGAGCAGGAGGTCACCCAGGACGATGTGGACCGTGCCATCGACGCGGCACGCGCCATCGCGCTGCCTGCTGACCAGCAGATCATCCACGTGCTGCCGCAGGAGTTCATCATCGACGGCCAGGAGGGCATCCGCCAGCCGATCGGCATGTCCGGCGTGCGCCTGGAGGTGAAGGTGCACCTGGTCACCGGGGCGGTCAGCGCGGCGCAGAACATCAGCAAGTGCATCGAGCGCTGCGGCCTGCGGGTGGACGAGATGATTCTCGAGCAGCTCGCCAGCGCCGAGGCGGTGCTGCATGACGACGAGCGCCAGCTGGGCGTGTGCCTGGTGGACATCGGCGGCGGCACGACCGACATGGCGGTGTTTCTCGACGGAGCCATCCGCCATACCGCGGTGATCCCGATCGCCGGCGACCAAGTCACCAACGACATCGCCGTGGGTCTGCGCACGCCGACCCAGTTCGCCGAGAAGATCAAGCTTGAGCACGCCGCCCTGGGGCACGACCCGTCCGGCAGCGAGTTCATCGAGGTGCCGAGCGTGGGCGACCGCCCGGCGCGGCGCCTCTCGCGCAACAGCCTGGGCGAGATCGTCGAGGCGCGCTACGAGGAGATCCTCATGCACGTGCGCGAGGAGCTCCGCCGCAGCGGCTTCGAGGAGCGCGTCACCGCGGGCGTGGTGCTCATCGGTGGCTGTGCGCTGATGGATGGGGCGGTGGAATTGGCCGAGGAGATCCTGCACATGCCGGTTCGCCTTGGTATTCCGCAGCGGGTGTCGGGCATGAAGGACGTGGCGCGCAATCCGATGCATGCCACGGGGGTGGGCTTGCTGCTGTTTGGTCAGGGGGGGGGACGTCCCGCCACCACACGGCGTCAGCCAGCTTCAGGCGCCTCCACGTGGGAGCGCATGAAGAGCTGGTTCCAGGGCAATTTCTGACAACGGTTTCTGGTTTGGTTTTTTTGACCTTCGGGGCAGAGAAGAGGGGGAAGTGGAGATGAATATGTTTGAACTGGTCGATTCGTATTCCGACAACGCCAACATCAAGGTGGTCGGCGTCGGCGGTGGTGGTGGCAACGCCGTGGCGCACATGCTGCAGACCGCCATCGAGGGCGTGGATTTCATCTGCGCCAACACCGACGTGCAGGCGCTGAAGAAGTCGCAGGCGCGCGTGCAGCTGCAGATCGGCGCCAACATCACCAAGGGACTGGGCGCGGGCGCCAACCCGGAGCTCGGCCGTCAGGCCGCGCTGGAGGACCGTGACCGCATCCAGGAGGTGCTGTCCGGCGCCGACATGGTGTTCATCACCACCGGCATGGGCGGCGGCACCGGCACCGGCGCCGCCCCGGTGATCGCCCAGATCGCCAAGGACATGGGCATCCTGACCGTCGCCGTGGTCACCAAGCCCTTCCCGTTCGAGGGCAAGCGCCGCATGGAGCAGGCGATGAACGGCATCCGCGAGCTGGAAAAGCAGGTGGATTCGCTGATCGTCATCCCGAACGAGAAGCTGCTCGCCGTGATGGGCAAGTCGGCCTCCCTCATGGATGCCTTCAACGCCGCCAATGACGTGCTTTTCTCGGCCGTGCAGGGCATCTCCGAGCTGATCACCCGTCCGGGCCTGATCAACGTCGACTTCGCCGACGTGCGTACCGTGATGGAAAGCATGGGCACCGCGATGATGGGCAGTGGCGTCGCGTCCGGCGAGAACCGTGCCCGCGAGGCCGCCGAGGCCGCCATCCACAGTCCGTTCCTGGAGGACATCGAGCTGATGGGCGCGCGCGGCATCCTGGTCAACGTCACCGCCGGCCCGGATCTCACCATCGGCGACTACAACGAGATTGGCGAGATCATTCGCGAGATGGCCGCCGAGGAGGCCAACGTCAAGATTGGCACCGCGATCGACATGGACATGGCTGGCGAGATCCGCGTCACCGTGGTCGCCACCGGCCTCAACGCCAAGCAGGCGGCCCAGGGCGAGCGTCCGCGCGTGGTGGTCAACAACGAGGGCCGCGCCTCGTTGCGCGCCGAGCCGGTCGTCGCCCCGATGGTGGGCAACACCGCGCTGAACCTGGACCTGGTCGACATTCCGGCCTTCCTGCGCCGCCAGGCCGACTGATCCGGTCTTCAGCCGGCACATCCTCAAGGGGCCCTCGGGCCCCTTTGTTTTTTGGAGTGTGGAGGGAGCCCCCTCAAAGCCCGTCGAAGCGCATCGACAGGTCAATGGCCTGGATGTCCTTGGTCAGGCTGCCGATGGAGATGAAGTCCACCCCGGTCTCGGCGATGGCGCGCACAGTCTCCAGGCTCACCCCGCCCGAGGCCTCCAGCTCGGCGCGGCCGGCGGTCAGGCTGACTGCCGCGCGCAGCAGGTCGAGGTCGAAATTGTCGAGCAGGATGCGCGGCACTCCGGCCATCAGCGCCTCCTCCAGCTGCGCCAGATTCTCCACTTCCACCTCGATCGGCACGCCCGGACTCTGGTGGCGGGCGTGGACCACGGCGGGGGTGATGCCGCCGGCCGCGGCGATGTGGTTCTCCTTGATCAGGATGGCGTCAAAAAGCCCCATGCGATGGTTCCAGCCGCCGCCGCAGGTGACCGCGTACTTCTGCGCCTGCCTAAGGCCGGGCAGGGTCTTGCGCGTGTCGAGGATGCGCGTGCGGGTGCCATGCACGGCACGGACGAACTTGTGCGTGCGGGTGGCGGTGGCGGACAGGGTCTGCACGAAGTTCAGCGCCGCGCGCTCCCCGCTGAGGATGCCGCGCGCGGGGCCGTGCAGGGTGCAGAGCAGGGCGCCGGGGGCGAGATGGTCGCCGTCCATCGCGGCCCAGCGTACCTCGATGCGCGGGTCGACCTGGCGGAACACCTCATCGAACCAGGCCGTGCCGGCCAGGTGCATGTGCTCGCGGGTGATCACGCGCGCCTGGGCGAGCTTCCCTTCCGGCACCAGCTGGGCGGACAGGTCGCCGCTGCCGATGTCCTCCTCGAGCGCGCGGGTGACGTCCTGACGGATGATCTGGGCGGATGGCAGGTTCATGGCGGGTCTCCTTGGCTGTCGGGACAATGGTAGCGCCCGGGGGGCTGCGACCCTAGCCTGTCACGCAAATGTCACGCTATTGTCGTAAAAAGCAGCGCGCCATATGACATCGCTGTGAGGATCCCCATGTCCGGCAAGACCATCCTGATCGTTGAAGACGAGAAGCCCATCCGCGAGATGGTGAGCTTTGCCCTCGGCCGGGCGGGCTATAGCCTGGTGGAGGCCGGCGACATCGCCGAGGCCTTCGAGTGCCTGGCCCGCCAGGTGCCGGACCTGATCCTGCTCGACTGGATGTTGCCGGGCGCGAGCGGCCTGGAACTGGCTCGCCGGCTGAAGAAGGACGAGCTCACCCGCGACGTGCCGATCATCATGCTCACCGCGCGCGGCGAGGAGGAGGACAAGGTGACCGGCCTCGAGGCGGGTGCGGATGACTACATCACCAAGCCGTTCTCGCCGCGCGAGTTGCAGGCGCGCATCAAGGCCGTCCTTCGCCGCGTGACGCCGGAGGGCGAGGCCAGCGTGATCCGTGTCGATGGGCTGGAACTGGATACCGGGGGGCACCGGGTCACGGCCCAGGGGCAGTCGCTGGAGATGGGGCCGACCGAGTTCCGCCTGCTCGAGTTCTTCATGACCCACCCCGAGCGGGTCTACAGCCGCGGCCAGCTGCTCGACCGCGTGTGGGGGCGCAACAGCTTCGTTGAGGAACGCACGGTGGACGTGCACATCCTGCGCCTGCGCAAGGCCCTCGCGCCGAGCGGGCATGACGCCATGATCCAGACCGTGCGCGGCGCGGGCTACCGCTTCTCCAGCCGCGTCTGATGCCGGGCGGGCTGCGCGCGGAAATCCTCCTGGTCGGGGGCCTGGCCGCCCTGGGGCTCGCCCTCGGTCTGCTGGCGGGGCATGTGTGGGCGGGGCTGAGCCTGGGTCTCGCGCTGGTCGTCATGCGCCTGTTGTGGGTGGTGGCGCGCCTGGCCCGCTGGCTGGAGCGGCCCGAGACCCCGCCTAGCCGCTATGCAGGTGGCTGGCTGGCGGACCTCGGCCAGCGCCTGCGCCGTGCTCGCGCCGCCCAGCGCCGGCGCGAGCGCCGCTGGTTGCGCCTGATCCGCGAATACCGCCGCGCTGCGGATGCCTTGCCGGATGCCGTGGTGGCCCTCGATGCGGACAACCGCATCCTCGGCTTCAATCCGCCCTCCCGCCAGCAGCTCGGCCTGCGCCAGCGCGACGTCGGCCTGCCCATCGATCACCTGATCCGCCAGCCGGCTTTCATTGACTACCTGCATAGCGAGGACTGGTTGCGTGATGTCGAGGTGCCGGCCAGCGACGATCCCGAGCGCGTCCTCAACATGCACATCTTCCCCTACGTGCAGGGGCGCCGGCTGCTGGTCGCGCGCGATGTGACCCGCCTGCAGCGCCTGCAGGCGATGCGGCAGGACTTTGTGGCCAACGTCTCGCACGAGCTGCGCACCCCCCTGACCGTGCTGGCGGGCTACATCGAGACCCTGCTCGACATGGAGGATGCGCTTCCCACCGATCTGCTGCGCATCCTTGAGCATATGCACCTGCAGTCCGAACGCATGCGGCGCATCGTCGAGGATCTGCTCCTGCTCTCGCGTCTGGAGACCACCTCGCCGAGCGAGGACCAGTTCGAGCCGGTCAACGTGCCGGCGATGCTCGAGACCATCGTCGGCGTGGCCGAACAGTTGAGCGCCGGCGAGAGGCACCTGCTGGTGCGCGAGATCTCGCCCAATCTGCGCATGCGCGGCATGCCGCGCGAACTCGACAGCCTGTTTTCCAACCTGGTGTTCAATGCGGTGAAATACACGCCGGCGGCCGGGGTGGTCACGGTCCGCTGGCTGGAGGATGCGCGTGGCCTGGTATTCGAGGTGCAGGACACGGGCATCGGCATCGCGCCCCAGCACATCCCGCGCCTGACCGAACGCTTCTATCGCGTCGACGTGGGCCGTTCCCGTGCGCGCGGCGGTACCGGCCTCGGCCTGGCGATCGTCAAGCACGTGCTGCTGCGTCACCAGGGGCGGCTGGAGATCGAGAGTGCGCTTGGCAAGGGCAGCGTGTTCCGCTGCATTTTCCCGGCCGCGCTGGCGAATTCCCGTCCCCTGTCATAAAACCTTCATGATTCCTTCATGGAATAGACACGCCTCACCGCGAAGATGACCCTCGAGCTTATGCTTCCCAAGGCCATTTGATTGACCGGGCCGAGCCCGGGTCGAGCAGCCAACCGAACTGAGGAATAGACCATGACCATGTTTCGCATGACCCTGATTGCCGGCGCCATGCTGGCCGCCGGTGCCGTTCAGGCCGCCGAGGTGACCACCATCAACGGTGCGGGCGCGACCTTCCCGTACCCGATCTATGCCAAGTGGGCCGAGGCCTACAACAAGGAAACCGGCGTCAAGCTGAACTATCAGTCCATCGGTTCCGGTGGTGGCATCAAGCAGATCAAGGCCAAGACCGTCGATTTCGGCGCGACCGATGATCCGATGAAGGGCGAGGAGCTGGCTGAGATCGGTCTGGTGCAGTTCCCGGCCATCATGGGCGGCGTGGTGCCGGTCGTGAATGTGGTCGGCGTCGAGGCCGGCAAGCTCAAGCTGGACCAGGCCGTGCTGGCCGACATCTACTTGGGCAAGATCACCAAGTGGAATGACGAGAAGATCGCCGCTCTCAACCCGGGCATGAACCTGCCGGAGAAGCTGATCTCCGTGGTCCGCCGCTCCGATGGTTCCGGCACCACCGCCCTGTTCACCAACTACCTGGCCAAGATCAGCCCGGAGTGGAAGGAGAAGGTCGGCGCAGGCAAGGCCGTCAACTGGCCGGTCGGCATGGGCGGCAAGGGCAACGAGGGCGTGGCCTCCTATGTGAAGCAGATCGACGGCGCCATCGGCTATGTCGAGTACGCCTACGCCAAGCAGAACAAGCTGGCCTACGTTGCCCTGAAGAACAAGGAAGGCAACTACGTTCTGCCGGATGGCGACACCTTCGCCGCCGCCGCTGCCAACGCCGACTGGAAATCCGAGCCGGGCTACGGCGTGGTGCTGACCGACCAGGCCGGCGCGCAGGCATGGCCGATCACCGGCGCCAGCTTCATCCTGGTGTACAAGGAGCCGAAGAGCTGCGAGCAGACCGAGGCCGTGCTGAAGTTCTTCGACTATTCCTTCAAGAAAGGTTCCCAGGTTGCCCTGGACCTGGACTACGTGCCGATGCCGGCCAACGTCGTGCAGCAGATCGAGGCCACCTGGGCCGCAGAGATCAAGTGCCCGGGCGTTTCCGCCTACCAGAAGTAAGGATGATAGAATCCGCGTTCAGGGATGGACGCAGCAGGGGTCCAGGGAAGCCTGGGCCCCTCTTTATTTTGAGACCTGCGAGCCATGTCCAACTCCATCGAAAGCGTCATCAACGAGGCCGACATACCCATGCCCATGGAACGTTCCTCGCGCAAGTTCGCGCTAGGCGATCTCGCCTTCCGCTGGACCGCGCTGTCCTTCGCTTTCCTGGTGCTGCTGCTGCTCGCGGGCATCATCTTCATGCTGGTGCAGGGCGCCATGCCGGCCTTCCAGGAATTTGGCCTGGGCTTCCTGACCAATGAGACCTGGGACCCGGTCAAGGAAGAGTACGGTGCATGGGCGCCGATCATGGGTACCCTGATCGCCGCCCTGATCGCCATGGTCATCGGCCTGCCGCTGTCCTTCGGCATCGCCATCTTCATTACCGAGATGGCGCCGCAGTGGCTCAAGCGCCCGGTCGGCATGGCGATCGAGCTACTCGCGGCCGTGCCGTCGATCATCTACGGCATGTGGGGGCTGTTCTTCTTCGCTCCGTTCTTCGCCCAGCACATTCAGCCGGTCCTGGTCGCCACCCTCGGCAACGTGCCGCTGATCGGCGCACTGTTCCAGATGCCGCTGGTCGGTGGCGCCAGCGGAGTGAGTGTGCTCACCGCGGGCATCATCCTCGCCCTGATGATCGTGCCCTTCATGGCCTCGGTGATGCGCGACGTGTTCGACATCGTCCCGGGCGTGCTGAAGGAGTCGGCCTATGGCATCGGTGCCACCACCTGGGAGGTGGTGTGGAACGTCGTGCTGCCCTACACCAAGGCCGGTGTGGTCGGTGGCGTCATGCTCGGCCTGGGCCGGGCGTTGGGCGAGACCATGGCGGTCACCTTCGTGATCGGCAACGCCACCGTGCTGGCGACCAGCCTGCTGGAGCCGGGCAACACCATCGCCGCGAAGCTCGCCAACGAGTTCAACGAGGCCGACGGCCTGCAGATGGACTCCCTCATCGCGATGGGCCTGATCCTGTTCGTCATCACCTTCATCGTCCTGATGCTGTCCAAGCTGATGCTGATGCGCCTGGCGGCCACCCAGGAAGGGCGCAAGACCTGAGGAAGCCATGATGGAACTCTATACCCGCCGCCGCCTGATCAATCGCATCAACATGACCGCCTCGGTGCTGACCACCCTGGCGGGTCTGTTCTTCCTTGTCTGGATCCTGACCGTGCTGGTCATGAAGGGGGTCTCGGTGATCGACTGGGACCTGTTCACCCAGATGACGCCGCCCCCCGGCAGCGAGGGGGGTATCGCCAACGCCCTGATCGGCAGCCTGATGCTGACCCTCGCGGCCGTGGTCATCGGCACGCCGATCGGCATCCTGGCCGGCACCTACCTGGCCGAGTACGGCAAGAGCGGCGCCTTCCCCGAGATCGTGCGCACCATCAATGACGTGCTGCTGTCCGCCCCCTCGATCATCATCGGGGTGTTCGTCTACGAGCTGATCGTGGTGCGCCAGGGGCACTATTCCGGCTGGGCCGGTTCGGTGGCGCTGGCGATCATCGTGATCCCGGTCGTGCTGCGCACCACCGAGAACATGCTCAAGCTGGTGCCGACCCAGATGCGCGAGGCCGCGGCCGCCCTCGGGGCGCCGCAGTGGATGGTCATCATGCAGGTGGTGTACAAGGCGGCGGTCGCTGGCATGGTGACCGGCATCATCCTCGCCACCGCGCGCATCACCGGCGAGACCGCGCCGCTGCTGTTCACCGCGCTGAACAACCAGTTCTGGACCCTGAACATGAACGAGCCGATCGCCAACCTGCCGGTGGTGATCTTCCAGTTCGCCATGAGCCCGTATGACGACTGGCGCGAACTCGCCTGGGCGGCCGCGCTGCTGATCACGGTGCTGGTCCTTGGCATGAACATCCTGGCGCGCAGCCTGCTGCGCGGCCACAAGTAATCCCAGCTAACGGAGAACCCGAGCATGAGCACCACGGCGACATCGCAGGGCAGCGGCGTGAACTTCAACATGTCCGCGGCTGTCGGCGCCAGCATGCATCATGGCCATGCCCTGACCGCGAAGGTCGACGGCATCCGTCACGTCGAGCATCCCAAGCTCGCGCTGCGCAACCTGAACTTCTTCTACGGCAAGTTCCAGGGGCTGCACGGCATCAGCATGAACGTGCCGGATCGCCAGGTCACCGCCCTGATCGGCCCGTCCGGCTGCGGCAAGTCCACCCTGCTGCGCACCATGAACCGCATCTATGACCTCTACCCCGGCCAGCGCGCCGAGGGCGAGATCATCATGGATGGCAGGAACCTGCTCGAGAAGGGCGTGGACGTGAACCTGCTGCGCGCCAAGGTCGGCATGGTGTTCCAGAAGCCGACCCCGTTCCCGATGTCGATCTACGACAACGTGGCCTTCGGCGTGAAGCTGTACGAGAAGATGTCCAAGTCGGAGATGGATGACCGCGTCGAGTGGGCGCTGCAGAAGGCGGCGATCTGGGACGAGGTGAAGGACAAGCTCAAGCAGTCCGGCACCGCCCTTTCCGGCGGCCAGCAGCAGCGCCTGTGCATCGCGCGCAGCATCGCGGTGAAGCCCGAGGTGATCCTGTTCGACGAGCCGACCTCGGCCCTGGATCCGATCTCCACCCTCAAGATCGAGGAACTGATCCACGAGCTCAAGACCGAGTTCACCGTGGTGATCGTGACCCACAACATGCAGCAGGCGGCGCGCGTGTCGGACTACACCGCCTTCATGTACCTCGGCAAGCTGGTGGAATACGACCACACCAACATCATCTTCACCAAGCCGGGCAAAAAGGAAACCGAGGACTACATCACCGGCCGCTTCGGCTGACCAGCGTCCCCGCCTGGCAAGGCTGGAAAAAGGAAAGGGGCCGACGGCCCCTTTTTGATATCCGCCGCCTGTGCGCGACGGTGGGGAGAGAGGAGGGCCGGTCTCAGCCGGTCACCTCGCGCAGCATGTCCTCGTGGGTCAGGTGGCGCACGTCCTTGCCCTTGACCAGGAAGATCACGTATTCGCACAGGTTGGTGACGTGGTCGCCGATGCGCTCGATGGCCCGCAGGCACCACAGGATGTCGAGGCTGACGTCGATGGTGTTCGGGTTCTCGGCCATGTGCTTCATCAGTTCCTTGAGGGCCTTCTTGTAGGTCTTGTTGACCTCCAGGTCCTCGCCGCTGATGCGCGCGGCGGCCTCGGCATCCATCCGGGCGAAGGCGTCCAGCGCCTCGTGCAGCATCTTCTGCACCTGCTCGCCCATGGCGCGCAGGTCATTGACGAAGCTGAAGCCATCCAGTACCGGTGCCAGGGCGATGGACAGGCGGCCGATCTTCTCCGCCTTGTCGCCGATGCGCTCGAGGTCGGTGATGATCTTGATGATGGTGAACAGGAAGCGCAGGTCGTTGGCGGCTGGCTGGCGCAGGGCGATGGTCTGGACCACCAGTTCGTCGATCTTGACCTCGAACTCGTTGACCTTGTAGTCCCCGGTGGCCGCGGACTGGCCGAGCTCGGCGTTGTGCTCGAACAGGGCACGCAGGGCACTGTCGACCTGTTGCTCGACCAGCCCCCCCATGTTCATCACCATGCCGCGCGCCTGCTGGAGCTCGAGGTCATAGGCGCGGGTAATGTGCGGGGTCTGCTTGTCCATGGGGTCTCCTGGCGTGGCACGATTGCTCGCCATGCGGCGAATGGGCTAGGGTATATCAGGGCATTTGATGCCCCGATCGAACGGTAAGTTTTTGAACAAACTTAATATTAACCTGAAATTTTTTGCAAAAACATGACGCCAGAATCCCCGGCCGAAACGTCCTTTGATACCACCCTGCCGCCGGTCATCAATCGCGAGCTGAGCCTTTTGAAATTCAACCGTCGCGTGCTTGAGCTGGCGACGGACGAGGCAGTGGCCCTGCTCGAGCGGTTGCGCTTCCTGTGCATCTCGTCGAGCAACCTGGACGAGTTCTTCGAGGTGCGTGTCGCGAGCCTGATCCAGCAGCTGCGCGCCGGGGTCACGCGCGCCGGGGAGTGCGGCATGACCCCGGCCGAGCAGCTCGAGAAGGTCTACCACGAGGCCCATCTGCTGGTGGCGGACCAGTACCGGGTGTTGAACGACGTGATGATCCCGGCCCTGCGCGAGGCGGGCATCCGCTTCGTGCGCCGCACCCACTGGAACAGGCGCCAGGCCGACTGGGTGCGGGACTACTTCCTGCAGGAGCTGGCGCCGGTCATCACCCCGCTGGGCCTTGATCCCGCGCACCCCTTCCCGCGCGTGCTCAACAAGAGCCTCAATTTCGTCGTCACCCTCGAGGGGGAGGACGACTTCGGTCGCGAGGGGCGGATGGCCGTGGTGCAGGCACCGCGCAGTCTGCCGCGCATCGTCCGCATGCCGGAGCCGGCGGGGAGCGGCCCGCATGACTTCGTCTTCCTCAGCTCGATCATCCACGCCCACGTGGATGAGCTGTTCCCCGGCATGAAGGTGACCGGCTGCTACCAGTTCCGCGTCACCCGCAACAGCGACCTGCTGGTCGATGTGGACGTGGATGAGGACCTGCTCGAGGTGCTGCAGGGCGAGCTGCTGGAGCGCAACTACGGCGATGCCGTGCGGCTCGAGGTGGCGGACAACTGCCCGGACGAGGTGGCGGACTACCTGCTCGAGGAGTTCGACCTCTCCCGCCGTGCACTGTTCAAGGTGCATGGGCCGGTCAACCTGAATCGCCTGATGGCGGTGTATGACCTGGTCGAGCGCAGCGACCTCAAGTTCGCGCCCTTCACCCCCGGCATGCCGCGCGAGCTGGCGGGCTTCGAGAGCATCTTCGATGCGATCGCCAAGCACCGCCGCATTCTCATGCATCACCCCTACCAGTCGTTCGCCCCGGTGGTGGACTTCATCCGCCAGGCGGCGCAGGACCCGAAGGTGGTGGCGATCAAGCAGACCCTTTACCGCACCGGCAGCAATTCGGCCATCGTCGATGCGCTGGAGCAGGCCGCGCGCGCGGGCAAGGAGGTCACTGCGGTGATCGAACTGCGCGCCCGTTTCGATGAGGCCGCCAACATCGGCATGGCGACCCGCCTGCAGAAGGCCGGCGCCTATGTCGCCTACGGCATCGTCGGCTACAAGACCCACGCCAAGATGACCCTGGTGGTGCGGCGCGAGGGGGACACCCTCAAGCGCTTCGTCCACCTCGGTTCCGGCAACTACCACGCCGGCACCGCGCGCGCCTACACGGACTATGGCCTGCTGACCGATGACCGGCAGATCGGTGAGGACGTGCACAAGCTGTTCGTCCAGCTCACCGGCCTCTCGCGCGGGATCCGGCTGAAGAAGCTGCTGCAGTCGCCCTTCACCCTGCGCGAGGGCATGCTCGAGCGCATCCGGCGCGAGGCCGAGCATGCCCGTGCCGGCCGCCCGGCGCTGATCCGTGCCAAGATGAACGCGCTGATCGACCCGAGCATCATCCACGCCCTGTACGAGGCCTCCACGGCGGGGGTTCGGATTGAGCTTGTGGTACGCGGCATCTGCTGCCTGCGGCCGGGGGTGCCGGGCATGTCGGAGAACATCCGTGTGCGCTCACTGATGGGGCGCTTTCTCGAACATGCCCGCGTGTTCATGTTCGCCAACGGCGGCAACGAGGAGGTGTTCATCTCCAGCGCCGACTGGATGCCGCGCAACCTCTACTCGCGCGTCGAGACCTGCTTCCCGATCGAGGAGAAGGCCCTGCGCGAGCGGATCATCGACGAAGTGTTCGAGCTGGCCTTTGCTGACACGCGCGGCAGTTGGGAGCTGCAACCGGATGGCGAATACCAGCGGGTGCAGCCTGCCCCGGGCGAGGAGCCGCGTTCGGCGCAGCGCATCCTGCTCGAGCGGCTGGCCCAGGCGAGCTGACGGGCAGGAGGCAGGCTGGCGGCTGAACTTGACGGAGGCCCCTCAAGGCAGCTTCAGCGGAAGCTGAGGCGCAGCTGAGGGGCCAGGTACTCGGCCTCGCGTTCGAGATCGGAACGGGTCAGGGGGTGGCGTTCCAGCCACTCGGGGGGGAAGTGCAGGCGCAGCGCGTTGCCGGCGGCCTCCATGGCAAGCATCGGGATGCCTCCGCGCGGCGAGCGCGAGCGGTGAAGGGTCACGGCCAGGCGCAGCAGGGTGGCCAGGCGCAGGTTGGCGTCGCGCCATTCTTCCGGCTGGTCGTTCATCCAGCTCTTTTTCAGCTTGCGCCGGTGGGCCAGCACAAGGGCGGCCAGACGCTGCTGCTCCTGCTGGGTGAAGCCCGGCATGTCGGCATAACGCAGGATGTAGGCACCGTGCTCGTGATAGCCGCTGTGCGCCAGCATCATGCCGATCTCATGCAGCAGGGCGGCCTTGCGCAGCACCTTGCCATCCTGCTCGGGGTCCAGGTTCCAGTCCTCGCGTACCAGTTCGAACAGGCGCCGGGCGGTCTCGGCCACCCGCTGGGCATGGGCGCGATCCACGCGGAAATCGCGCTGCAGCCGTTCCAGGGTGGTGCTCCGGACATTGTTCCCGCGCATGCGGCCGACGCGGTCGAAGATCAGCCCCTCGCGCAGGGCGCCCTCGGAGATGTGCATGGTGTCGATCTCGAAGGCGTCGAAGACCGCCTGCATCACGACAAAGCCGCCGGCGAACACCGGGCGGCGTTCCTCGCTCAAGCCGGGCAGGTCGAGCTGCTCCATGCGCCCGGCCTTGAGCAGCGCCTTGCGGATGCGGGCGAGGCCATCGGCCGTCAGCTGTCCAGCCTCGCACCAGCCACTGGCCTGGCACACCGCCGCCAGGGCCTTGGCGGTGCCGGAGGCGCCGACTGCGCGTTGCCAGCGGTGGTGGCGGAAGGCGTATTCGTAGGGGCGGGTTTCCAGCCGCGCCTCGCTTTCCGCACGCTTGAGCGAGTCGCGCGTGTACAGGCCGTCGGCGAGGAAGCGGCGGGTCATGCTCACGCAGCCGAGCGGCATGCTCTCCATGAATTCCGGCGTAAAGCCCTGTCCGACGATGACCTCGGTGCTGCCGCCGCCAATGTCCACCACCAGCCGCTTCTCGTCTGTCTCGAGGTCGGTATGGGCCACGCCGAGGTAGATCAGGCGTGCCTCCTCGCGGCCGGCGATGATTTCGATCGGGTGACCGAGGGCCTTCTGCGCCTGCCTGAGGAACTGGGCGGAGTTCTTCGCCTGGCGCAGGGTGTTGGTGCCGACCGCGCGCACGCTGCCGCGCGGCATGTCACGCAGGCGCTGGCCGAAGCGGGCCAGGCAGTCCAGCGCGCGCTCGGCGGCCTCCGGGCTGAGGTTGTTGGCCTCGTCCAGGCCGCCACCGAGGCGCACCATCTCCTTGAGGCGGTCCACCACCTGCACCTGGCCGTCGAGCACGCGCATCACCACCATGTGAAAGCTGTTGGAGCCGAGGTCGATCGCGGCCAGAAGGCTGCCTGAGTCGGTCATGCGGAGGGTTTCCAGCCTTGGATTCAGCAGAATTATAGCCCCGCTCAGCCGAGGGCGCGCAGCACGCGCGGTGGCAGGAAGGCGGTCAGGCGGGCTCTGGCAGGGCGGATGGCGTCGAGCTCGAGGATCGCCACCCCCCCCTTGCGGAAGGGTAGGGTGTCCAGGCTTGGGTCGCCGTGCACCAGCAGGGCGAGCAGGCCCGAGAGGTGGGGCTCGTGGCCGACCAGGGCGATCCGCTGGCAGTCGTCGAGGGACTTGAGCCAGGCGAGGGTGGCCGCGGGATCGGCATCGGGCTCGAGCTCGGCGGCGGTCTCGACGCGCAGGTCAGGATAGCGCTCGAGCAGCAGCTCGGCAGTCTGGCGGGCGCGTAGCAGGGGGCTGCTGAACAGCCGTTCGGGGCTCTCCAGCACACGCCGCAGGCCGCGCACCACCCGGCGCATTTTTGTACTACCTTCCTTGGTCAATGGTCTGTCCCCGTCGGGTCGGCCGCTGAGTGTCCACTCCACTCGGTCGCCCGCCGGGGCATGACGGATCAGGATCAGTTGCATTGTTCTCCTCCTGCGCGCCGCGCCCCTTCAAGGATAGGCCAGCTTGCGGGGGGATGTCCCGCCTGGTGGGGCAGGAGGTGAGGGAATGCATTGTTATGCCGATTGGGTGATCTTCAGCGACCTCGATGGCACGCTGCTCGACCATGACACCCATTGCATGGGTGCCGCCCGGCCGCAGGTCGAGCGGCTGGCACATCTGCACATCCCGCTGATCGTGGCCAGCAGCAAGACCCTCGCCGAAGTGCGGGCGCTGGCCCTGCCCGGCCCGCCCCAGCCGCTCATCCTCGAGAGCGGGGCGCTGCTGGCGGTGCCGGAGCGTTATTTCCCCGGTTTCGACGGCGACGGCTGCGAGGAGGGATACCGCCTGGTGTGCTATTCCCCACCGCGCGAGCGCATTCTCCGCCAGCTCGGAGAGTTGCGCGAGATGGGGTTTGCCTTCGAGAGCCTTGCAGATTGGGACGACGAAGGCATCGCGCGGCGGACGGGCCTTTCCCCCGCTCAGGCCGGTCTTGCACGCCAGCGTCGTGGTTCGGAACCCATCCTCTGGCGGGAGAGCCATCGGCGCCGCGCCGACTTCGAGCAGGCGCTGGCGGAGCGCGGGCTGCGCCTGGATGAAGGCGGCCGCTTCCTGCATGTACTGGGGGTGGGGGCGGACAAAGGGCGAGCCATGCGCGGCCTGCTCGGACTGTACCGTCTGCACGACTGGCCGGTACGGGCCACCATGGCGCTCGGGGACAGTCCCAACGACCTCGGCATGCTGCACAACGCAGACCGCCCGGTGGTCGTGCGGCATCCGGATGGTTCGTGGCTGGATGCGGCGTCGGTGCCGCGGGCGGTCTACACGCGCGGCATCGGTCCCCACGGCTGGCATGAGGCCGTCGGGCAGCTACTGGGGGAGATGGGCGAGAGGGGGTGAGATGTCAGATTTTTTCCAGAACGGCCAGATTACGACGCTGCACTGGCTGCGCGAACGCACCCTGCACTGGATGCACGATCGCCCGCTGGAGCAAATCGAACGTGAGCTCGTGCGTTTCTCCAGCGTGCGACCCATGGCGCTCGTGCTGCCGACCCCCTCGGTTGAACTCGGGCGCCCGGAGCTGGCCGGTATCATCGAGCACCTGAGGCAGATTCCCTACATCGCCGATGTGGTCATCGCCCTCGAGGATGCGACGCCCGAGCAATACCGGCACGCGCGGGAATTGTTCGCCGTTCTTCCCCAGCGCACCCATCTGCTCTGGCTCGACGGGCCGCGCTTCACGGCGCTGGAGGCGAGGCTGGCCGAGACCGGGCTTGCGCCGCGGCAGCCGGGCAAAGGGCGGGCGGTGTGGTACGCCTTCGGCCATGTGCTGATGCAGTGCCGCTCCGAGGCGGTGGCCCTGCACGACTGCGACATCACGACCTTCAGCCGCGACCTGCCGGCGCGTCTGTTTTACCCGGTGGCCAATCCGTCCTTCACGTTCGACTTCTGCAAGGGCTACTACGCCCGGGTGGAGGGCGATCATTTCTCAGGGCGGGTCACGCGCCTGTTCATCACCCCGCTGCTCCGGGCCCTGAAGAAGGTGCTCGGTCCGCTGGATTTCATCGAGTATCTCGACAGCTTTCGCTACCCGCTCGCGGGCGAGTTCGCGCTGCGTTCCAGTATGCTCGCCGGTCTGCGCATCCAGCCGGGGCTGGGGCTGGAGGTGAGCGTGCTGTCGGAGGCCTATCGCAGCATTGCCCGGAATCGTATCTGCCAGGTCGACATCGCCGCCCTGTACGACCACGCGCACCAGCGCCTGTCTGCCGAGGAACGTGAGCGGGGCCTGGCGCGCATGACGGTTGAGATAGGCCGGACCCTGTTCTGCCGCCTGGCGGCCGAGGGCGTGGTGCTGAGCGAGGCGAGCCTGCGCTCGATCAAGGAGGCCTATTATTGGACGGCGGTGGGCATGCTCGGCCAGTTCAGGGCGGACGCGACCTTCAATGGCCTGGTGCTGGACCTGCAGGCCGAGGAGAAGCTGATCGAGCTGTTCGCCAGGAGCATCATCACCGCATGGCAGGAGTTCCTCGCCAATCCGGGCGAGCTGGCGCAGATCCCCCATTGGGCGCGGGTGCGCGACGTGCTCCCCGAGGTCGGCTCCCTGCTGCAGGCATGCGTGCACGGGGACGCCGTGGCCTGAGTGCCGCAGCCGGGGGCAGGGCGCTGCCCTGGCCTTTATCTTGTATGCTGGCGCGACGCCCACAGCCTCACTTTTGCCACCTCCGATCATGACCGTTGCCTTTGATGACGAGAGCCCGCGCGACCGGAGCATCGCGGCCGGCGAGTCCAGTCGCGATGCCACCGTGCCGTGGATGGCAGGCGATGGGCACTATCGGGACATGCTGGAGAGAATCCCCGGCATCGTCTATGCCGTCGCAGCGGATGCGCCTGGCCGCATGCTCTACGTCAGCCCGCAGAGCGAGGTCCTGTTGGGCTACACGGCCGGGGAGTGGCTGCGGGATCCCGGGCTCTGGCACC
>JBFLVZ010000008.1:23099-25853 GCA_040758295.1 Pseudomonadota bacterium | reverse complement strand
TCGACTGCCTCGACTGCCTCGACTGCCTCGCGAGGCTCCTGGGGATACTGCAGCCTGGCCACCGCATCCCCCAGCTCCTGAACGAGACGCTCCATGTCGGGTAGTTCGACCTCAAGGCCGCCGATGTCATCGAGCAGAAGCACGATGCTGTCCACAGCCGCATCGATCAGATCGAGAAGCGCCGCATCAAAGACTTGCTGCGTCTCAAAGGCAAGGCGCATGGCATGTTCGAGATGGCCGGCCAGGGCCACGATGCGCGGGGCGCCGGCGGTACGCGCACTCCCCAGCAGGGAGTGCGTCACCCGGATCAACTCCGCATCCGGATACAGACCACCTTCGCGCCGGCCACGCTCGGCCGCCTGGCGCAGGATCTGCAGGTACCCCTCCACCTCGCTGCGGAAAATCTCGTACAACTGGGGGTCGATGCGCGGCACCGGAACAACGCCGTCGGGAACTGCGTTGGGTCGCGAAGCGACACCCGAAGGGCGGAATCCATGGATGGATTCCGCCGCGGCCGGGGCCTGAACAGCGCTTTCCACGGTCGCAGGCGGAGATGATGGCGCAGCCTCCTTCAGCGGCTCGGCCGCGACGGCCGGCTTTGGCGTGCCAGCCAGGCGATCCAGGGCCGCTGGACCTTCGCTGAGGAAGGCCGAGGCCGCCTCACAGAGGACCTCGACCTCCGCGACGACGAGGCCGGGCTTGCCCTCCAGCGCATCAAGCAGCTGCTCCAACCGGATTGGCGCCAGCTCAAGTAGCTGGAACAACGGACCGCTGGCTGGAAGCACGCCCTCGAGGACGCGGTTGAGCAGGTTTTCGAAGGCCCAACCGAACTCGCCCACCAACTGCGCGCCGATGATGCGCCCGCTGCCCTTCAGGGTGTGAAACGCACGCCGCAGCTCCACCAGGGCGGACTGGTTTCCCGGCTCGTTTCTCCATTGCTGGAACTGCGCGCGAATGGTCTCGAGAACCTCGCGCGCCTCCTCGATGAAAATCTCGAGGATCTCGCTGTCGGTCTCCTCTGGCACCAGGCGCGGGACCTCAAGGGCCGGTTGCACTCCAGCGGCCGCGGAGCCGGCCTCCGGGGGCTGCTCGGCCACGGCAGGCGCAGGCACGCCCTCGTGGATGTGCTCGGTCACTTCGACTGGAGGCGGCTGGAGTGCATCCTCTGCGGCGACGGCCTGGACGGCCGCCTGCTCGACCTGCAGCAGCCCCGCGTCGGCATGCATGACAGGCTCGGCGGTCTCTTCGAATGCACACCCCACCTGCACGACCTGAGCCCCGCCCCGCAGACGGGCCAAGGCATCCTCGCCGAAGGCAAGGACACGCTCGGGGACCTGACGATAGTCGCGCAGGTTCTCCAGCCCGTACTCGAGGCTGGCGAAGACATCCGCCACGGCCTCCTGCTCGCGCTCGGGAGGGACCGTGCCGGGCGGCAGCGCGACGGCATAGTCGAGAATGCCGCCCACCAGGCCGGACCAGGAGAGCAGGGACAGCATCTCGAAGCTTCCGCGCACGCGCTCCAGCAATTGCCGGACTTCGCCACGCCGCTCCTCGCCGCCCCCATCCTTCCACATGGTGAGCAGAAGTTCCTTGGCCAGCAGCAAGTCCTCCAACCCCTGCACGGCCGCAATATCGGTCGCCTCGACCAGCATCGGCGCACCGATGCCCTCGCCGTCGGGCAGGCCGAGACGCAGACGCTCGATTTCCACGTCAGCACGCATGAGCGCGCCGGCGACTTGCTCCAGCCCGCCCTCATCAAGGGTCACGCCCTGAGCCTGGGCATCACGCAGGCGGGATGCCTCGGCCTCAAGGGCCCGGGCTGCCGCGTCAAGCTCCAGCATGCGCATGGTTGCGGCAAGCTGGTCGAGATCGGGGGCCAGGCCGAGGATTGCCTGGGCATCGCCCGAACGCATGGCCAGATCGAAGCGGTCCTGCACGGGATCGAGCGCTGCCTTGAGCTGTTCCGCGGCCTGGGCAACGACTTCCGGCTCAGCCACCAGCAGGGCATTCTCGGCGGCCTCGAATTCGAGTGCCCCGGGGATCTGGGACGGCCAGTCCAGGAGCGAGACAGCCTGCTCGAAGGCCGGGTGCTGGCTGACATGCTGGGCCAGCAGGGACAGAACCTCATGCGCCAGCTCATTGTCGCCGAGTGCGGTCTGGGGCGAGGGCTCGAACCCCGCCTCCGCGCGCTGTTTCAGCTCCCGATTGAGGCGTCCGAGCAAAGGTTTCAGGCCACCAGCCTGGGCCAAGCGGGGATCACCCAAGGTTCGGGCCAGAATCTCGGCACTCCACCAGAGCACCCCCTCTTCCCGCGTGGAGGCTCCGCCTGCTGCCGTGGCGAAGGCCTTTGCCACGGCCAGATGGGCCTGCGGCTGCGCTTTGAGCCAGGCCAGGAGGGCACGCTCAAGCAGGGCGCGGGCTTCGGCGGCCACCCCGCGTGCCGCCTCGAGGGGGCGGGTGTGCTCATGGAATGGCCCGGCCTGCATGAGCGCGATACGCTCGAGGAAGGATCGCGCCCCGAAGGCGGGCAATCCCTGCGCCTGGCGCAGGCCATTGCAGGCCGGCAAGAGGGCGAGATCCGGCACGTCCTCCCCGCGTCGCAAAAGGTCGACATAAAGTCCCACGCGGGATACCGCCACCAGCAGCGGCTCGACAACAACGCCGTTGGGTCGCGAAGCGTCACCCGAAGGATGGGATCCATGGAGGGATTCCGCCGCTGCGGCATCCGGCTCACCCTGCTGATGCTGCAGCGCC
>JBFLVZ010000008.1:0-22999 GCA_040758295.1 Pseudomonadota bacterium | reverse complement strand
GGATACCGCCACCAGCAGCGGCTCGACAACAACGCCGTTGGGTCGCGAAGCGTCACCCGAAGGATGGGATCCATGGAGGGATTCCGCCGCTGCGGCATCCGGCTCACCCTGCTGATGCTGCAGCGCCTCCAGCAGTCGCCCGGCCTCGAGCAGGGTCAGGCGCGCGGCAGGCAACTCCATGAGGCCGAACAGTCCGGCCAAGTGGTGCACCTGCTCAAGCGCAGGGCGCAGAACCGCGGAATTCGCCGGATCCTGAACGAAGGCCTCCAGGCTTGAGCGCACCTGCCCCCAGGCCTCGTCCATCGCGGGCTGGACCCAGGTCAGGCCCAGCCGATCGATGACGACACCGCCGGGCTCTCGAGCGCCGAACCCCGAAGGACGGATGCCGGGGATGGACTCCGTCAGTCCCCCTGTTGGGCCACCCCGACTGAGGGGGGCGGCCGGCAGGTCAGTTTGCATGCCGGAAGGCTCCATTCAGGAAACGCGAGTCGCGTAGGCAGAAGGGACGGACAGGCAGGCCACCACTCAGGCCGACGCAGGCAGCTTGAAGCCCGCCACCGAGGTGCGCAGCTCGCTTGCCAGTTCGTTGAGCTTGCCGATCTCCTGGGCCGCCTCTTGCGCATCTTGCGCGGTGCTCGAGGTCTGCTCGGAGATCAGGTGCATCGTTTCGCGGATGCGGGCTGCCTCGTCCAACTGCTCGCGCGCGGCCTGGGCAATGGCCTGGATGCGCTGGGCCAGGGTGGCCGACACGGTCTCGATCTCCTCCAGTGAGCGGCCGGCGTTTTCCGCCACCTGGGCGCCGCCCACCACGTTGGTGGTGGTTTGCTCCATGGACAGCATCGCCTCCTGGGTGTCGGACTGAATCGTCTTCACCAGGGTCTCGATCTGCTTGGTCGCGTTACCGACGCGCTCCGCGAGGCGCTGGACTTCGTCCGCGACCACGGCGAAGCCGCGGCCGGCCTCGCCCGCCATGGCGGCCTGGATCGCCGCATTCAGGGCGAGGATGTTGGTCTGGTCGGCAATGTCGGTAATCAGGCCCACGATGTCGCCGATCTCCTGGGAGGATTCGCCCAGGCGCTTGAGGCGCTTGGAGGTGTCCTGGATCTGCTCGCGGATGCGCTCCATGCCGTGGATGGTCTGACGCACGGCCTCGCCCCCCTTGTGCGCCACTTCCATCGAGGATTGCGCAACGGACACGGAATCCACCGCGCCTTCGGCCACCTCGCTCACCTTGCCGGCGATGACATTCACCGCCTCGCTCGCCTGCTCGATGCGCAGGGCCTGTTCCTGGCTGGCCTCGGACAGGCGCATGGAGGTGGCCTGGGACACGCCCGCCGAACTGCCCACCTGTTCCGCGGTCCGCTGGATGGTCGCCACCAGGTCGCGCAGCGCGTCGATGGTGTAGTTCACGGAGTCTGCGATGGCCCCGGTGATGTCCTCGGTCACCGTCGCATGACGGGTCAGGTCGCCCTCCGCGAGGTTCATCATCTCGTCGAGCAGGCGCAGGATGGCCTGCTGGTTGCGATCGTTCTGTTCGCGGGAGACCTCCTCACGGCGTCGTGCATCGCGCACCAGGACCACGCCGAGCAGGATCACCGCAATCAGCGTGGCGGCCGCGGTGACGTAGCCGGCGATGTTCACCATGAACAGGGCATCGTGCTCGCTGGTGGCCTTGCGCTGCAGGTCACCGGTTGCGGCGATCAGCCCGGTGGAGAGCTCGTCGCTATCCTGGAAGGCCTTGGTGGCCTCGAGGATGGTGGGGCCGCTCTGCATCACCGCATCCACGGACTCGCGCATGGCGCCGTACTTGACCGCCACCTGGCGCAATTTTTCGCGGATACCCGGGTCTTCGACGCGCTGGACCTCGGGATCACCACGGCCGGAAAGCATGGCCTCGAGCACGCGTTCGAACAGCGCGGCGTCGCGGCCGAATTTCTCCAGTGCCACCGAGGCATTCTCCTCGCCGCGCAGCAGTTCGCTGGCCGCGGTCTTCATGCGCAGCACGAGGAACTGCTGACGCTGAGCCAGATAGGTCTGCGCCGGCCCGACGCCTGCGCGCACCATCTGCTGCACCACCTCGTCGGACAAGGCGATGATCTCCGGCACCTCGCGCACGATCACCTCGCCAGCCGCCTTGACCTGCGCATAGGCCGGCCCCGCGGCGATGATGCTCTCCAGGGTCGGACGCACCTGCCCCCAGTTGAAACGGACAGCCTCGAGCTGCGCACGCAGGTCATCCTTCACCGGAGGCATGCGGGTCTCCGCATCGCCCTTCTCCAGCTTGCCCAGCAGGGATTCGAATACGTTGATCTTGACCTGCAGCTGGGCCGCCGCATCCTCCTGGCCCGTCACGGCACGCAAGGCGTCGGTCACCAGCTCCGGACTGAAACGTTCGATCTGGCTGGCCGTCAGGCGCCACTGCAGGCGGTTGTGATCGACATACGCCACGTAGGTGAAGATGCCTACCGTGGCCACCAGCAGCAACACCGCCAGGGCGATGAGCGGCACAATGTTGCGTCCGATGCCACGAGTTCGCGCGTCATCACGTTTCGTCTGGGCCATGCGTGTTTCCTCTTTGATGATTCAACGCATCAGTTGTCGTTTCAGAATTTGCCGCATCTGCCCGGACCGCCGGGCAGGACGCCGAAAAAGCTTCGTTCCGCGCCTCGCCGGGATTCACTGGAGCGCGGTACGCAACACGTCCTCGCCGTGCAGCAGACGCTGGAGGTCGAGAATCTTCCACGAGCGCCAGGGCTCGACCACTTCCTCAAGGACATAGCCATCCAGCCCCGGCGGCGGCTGTTCCAGCGGGCGCCGTGCCTCAACCTGGAAGTGCCGCAGCCCCAGCGACTCACTGACCAGCAGACCGAGGGGCCAGGCCTCGCGCCTGGACACCAGCACGCGGGCGCGCGGGTCGGGGGATACGCGCCCCCGTCCGAGCAGCCCCATCATGTCGATGATCGGCGTCAGCTCACCACGCAGGTTGGCCACCCCCAGCACCCAGGGCTGGGCCAGCGGCAAGCGGGTGACGGCGGGCATGGGCAGGATCTCGGCCACCTGGTCTAGCGGACTGACGAAAGTCTCGTCCCCGAGCCGGAAAGCCAGCGCGGTCCAGTTACGGGTCAGGGGCTCTCGCCGTGGCAGACCCGCGGCACGGGCCAGAGCGAGTCTTTCCAGCGCGCGCAGGCGGGCAAAGGCCGGGGCATCGGCGCTCAAGGTCAGCCCTCGAGCAAGGAGCGGATCGTCGTCATGAGCTGGGACTCCACCACCGGCTTGGTGAGATAGTCCCGGGCCCCTTGGCGCATGCCCCAGATACGGTCGGTTTCCTGATCCTTGGTGGTCACGATGATCACCGGAATCGAGGCCGTGTCCGGCGTGCGGGACAGCTCCCGGGTGGCCTGGAAGCCGTTGAGGCCGGGCATGACCACGTCCATCAGGATGAGGTCGGGCCTGATGGCCTTGGCCTGGGTCACGCCCTCTTCGCCGTTGGTGGCCAGGCTGACCTTGAAGCCGTTGCGCTCGAGCATGCCCTGCAGGACATGCCGTTCGGTGGGGGAATCGTCGACGATCAGGACATGGGCCATGAACAGGGCTCCGCAATGGGCATCAATAGGGCATGAAAGGGAAGGGGCTCGGCACTCATCCGGCCAGTGTCAGGCTTTCGACATCCTTCGCCCGCCGCGCGTGCTGGCGCAGGGCGGCGAGCAGCTCCTCGCTGGTGAAGGGCTTGGTCAGGTAGTCGTCCGCGCCGACGATGCGGCCGCGCGCCTTGTCGAAGATGCTGTCCTTGCTCGACAGGAGGATGACGGGAGTGCGCCGGAAGCGCCGGTTGTTCTTGATCAGCGCGCAGGTCTGATAGCCGTCGAGACGCGGCATGAGGATGTCGATGAAAATGAGATCCGGCTCGAAGACCGGGATCCGGCCGAGGGCATCGAAACCGTCGACGGCGGTGTCGATGATGCACCCAGCCTTGGCCAGCAGGGTCTCGGCCGTGCGGCGGATGGTCTTGCTGTCATCCACGACCATGATCTTCAGTCCACTGAACTCAGCGACTTGCGGGGCTTCAGGCGTATCCATCAAAGCAGGCCCTCATCGGTACGGTCGAGCGGTTTTACTCGTGTCCGCCGAATTTAGCCGAAATACCTTTCCAAATCCAAGCCCTTCCATCAGCCCCTCCGAGCGGCGAGCCAGCCTGCCCGGCAGCCCGACGTCCTTGCGCCCGCCCATCAGGCAGCCGAACGGAGCCGGACAGCCAACTGCTAAACTATGCCGAGCCGAAAAGAGAGACCACCATGCCGCTGCTTGATGCCGTCCCGTTCCTGACCACCGCCCACCAGGGCCCGCTGCAGGAGATCGAGTCCCACCTGCTGGACCGCCAGACCGCGATCGAGACCTGGCTGCGGCAGGCTTTCCTCGACACCCCCGCGCCGTTCTACTGCTCGGTCGACCTGCGCAACGCGGGATTCAAGCTTGCCCCGGTGGACACCAACCTGTTCCCGGCCGGTTTCAACAACCTCAACCCGGCCTTTGCCCCGCTATGCATCCACGCCCTGCAAACGGCGATGGAGCACCTCTGTCCCAAGGCGCGTGGCCTGCTGCTGTTGCCCGAGCGCCATACCCGCAACCTCTACTATCTGGAGAACGTGGCCACCCTGCGTGACCTGGCCGAGCAGGCCGGCTTCGAGGTGCGCGTAGGTTCGCTGATCGAGGAGCAGTCCGAACCGATGACCGTCGACCTGCCGTCCGGCCGCAAGCTAACCCTGCTGCCGCTGGAGCGCAAGGGCCGCCGCGTCGAGGCGGGTGGGTTCTCGCCCTGCGCGGTGGTGCTCAACAACGACCTCTCCGCCGGCGTGCCGGCCATCCTGGAGGACCTGGAGCAGACGCTCATCCCGCCGCTCGGCCTCGGCTGGTGGAGGCGCAAGAAATCCACCCATTTCCGCCACTACGACGCCGTGGCGCGCGAGTTCGCCTCCATGGCCGATATCGACCCCTGGCTGATCAACCCGTTGTTCGACGATTGCGGCGAGATCGACTTCATGAAGCGCGAGGGCGAGGACTGCCTGGCCGAGCGCGTGGACGGCCTTCTCCGGCGTATCAAGGCGAAATATGACGAGTACGGCATCGATCGCGAGCCGTTCGTGGTGATCAAGGCCGACTCCGGCACCTACGGCATGGGCGTGATGATGGCCCGGTCGGTGGACGAGGTGCGCAACCTCAACCGCAAGGAGCGCACCCGCATGGCGGCGAGCAAGGAGGGACTCGGCATCTCGCGCGTGATCGTGCAGGAGGGGGTCTACACCTTCGAGAACATCGCCGGCGCGGTCGCCGAACCGGTGGTGTACATGATCGACCGCTTCGTCGTCGGGGGCTTCTACCGCGTGCACACCCAGCGGGGCGACGACGAGAACCTGAACGCCCCCGGCGCACACTTCATGCCGCTCGCCTTCGACGAATCCTGCACCACCCCCGACTGCCAGCAGGCCCCGGATGCCCCGCCCAACCGCTTCTATGCCTACGGCGTGATCGCCCGCCTTGCCCTGCTGGCGGCGGCGCGCGAACAGGCCGAGGTCCGCGCGGCTGAATCCCTCCATGGATTCAGCCCTTCGGGGAGCGCGGCGCGCTCCACCGCCGCTCCAGGCGGCGGCATTCAGGAAGCCCGGGGATGACGTCCGCCATCAAACTCGGCGTGGTGATGGACCCGATCGGCTCCATCAAGCCCCACAAGGATTCCAGCTTCGCCATGCTGCTGGCCGCGCAGAGGCGCGGCTGGGAGTGCTGGTATCTCGAACTGGGCGACCTGTCCTTGCGCGACGGCCACGCCTTCGGTCACGCTCGCCCAGTCGAGGTACGCGACAACACCAGCGACTGGTTCACCCTCGGCGAGCCGCGCGCGATGCCCCTCGGCGAGCTGGACATCCTGCTGATGCGCCAGGACCCGCCGTTCGATGCGCGCTACCTGCACGCCACACAGATCCTCGCCCTCGCGGAGCGCGACGGCGCGCTGGTCGCCAACCGCCCTGCGGCCCTGCAGGCGGTCAACGAGAAGCTGTTCGCCACCCATTTTCCCGACTGCATCCCGCCCACACTGGTCAGCAGCCGCGAGGAGGACATCCGCGCCTTCCTCGATACACACGGCGAGATCGTCCTCAAGCCGCTCGACGTGATGGGCGGCCAGGGGGTGTTCCGCCTCGCGCGCGGCGACATGAACCTGCGCACCGCCGTCGAGCTGCTGACCCAAGGTGGCCAGCAATGGATCATGGCGCAGAAGTTCCTGCCCGCCGTGACCCAGGGCGACAAGCGCATCCTGCTGATCGACGGCGAGCCGGTGCCCTACGCCCTGGCACGCATCCCGCCGAGCGGTGAGTTCCGCGCCAACCTTGCCGCGGGGGGGCGCGGCGTCGGCGTAGAACTGACCGCGCGCGACCGCTGGCTGTGCGCCCGGATCGGCCCCACCCTCCGCGCGATGGGCCTGCACTTCGTCGGCCTCGACGTGATCGGCGAATACGTCACCGAGATCAACGTGACCAGCCCCACCTGCATCCGCGAGCTGGACGCCTGCTACGGGCTCGACATCGCCGGCGAGCTGCTGGATGCCCTGGCTCGCCACCGGGACGCATGAGACGCGCACGCATGGCTCGCGACCAGATCAGCAACAACGCTGCCGGGAGAAGCACTGGGTCGCACAGCGACACCCGAAGGGCTGAATCCATGGATGGATTCAGCCGCCGCAGGGCCCTCGGCCTGCTCGCGCTGGCCACGCTGGCCACGCTGACCGGCTGCGCGCGCCAGCCGCGCATCCAGACCGAGGGTTTCCTGCTTTACGGCATGCTCACCCAACTCAGCCTGCCCGACACTGCGCCCGTCGCCATCACGGCAGCGTTGAGCGAGGCCGAAGCGATCTTCAAACGCGAATACGCCGTGCTGCACCCATGGCAGGACTCCCCCCTGACCCGGCTGAATGCCGCCCTGGCCTCGGGCGACTGGACGCCGCTCGACGCCCGCCTGCGCGGCATCATCGAGCGCGGACGTGAACTGGAAGCCGCCAGCGGAGGCGCCTTCTCCCCCGCCGTGGGAGCCCTCGTCAAGCTGTGGGGGTTTCACTCCGGCCAGCCCAACCAGGAACGCGAGCCCCCGCCCCAGGCCGAGATCGACCGCCTGATGACCCCGCCGCCGCGCATGAGCGATCTTGAGATCGACGGCGACCGGATACGCTGCCGCAACACGCATGTCCTGCTCGATTTCAACGCCATGGCCGAGGGCTGGGCCGCCGAACTTGCCGCCCATCGCCTCGCCGAGCTCGGCGTGACCGACGCCCTGATCGACGCCAGCGGCGACCTGCTGGTGATGGGACAGCCCGACCGCCGCCCCTGGCGGGTCGCCATCCAAGACCCGTTCACCGAAGGGCCGCTGGGCTGGCTGGACATCAGCGGCGACCTGGCCGTCTTCACCTCCGGCAGCTATCGCAAGCGCTTCACCCACAAGGGCGTCAGCTACAACCACATCATCGACCCGCGCAGCGGCTGGCCCTTCCGATTCGCAGGGAGCGAATCGGGGATCGCCGCGGGGCGAGCCCGAAGGGGGGCGGCCATGGAAGGCCGACCACCGCGCGGCGTGGTCGGGGCGACCGTGATCGCTCCGGATGCCCTGCTCGCCAACGCCGCGACCACCGGACTGCTCGCCACCGGACTGGCCGATGCCCCCGCTCTGGTCCAGCGCATGGGACTGGATCGCGTCCTGCTGGTGGACGAGCACGGCGACCTGCACGCCACGCCCACCATGGCCGACGCGCTCCGGCTCGCGCGCAACGACCGTCCGCTGCACATCCTGCAGCATCGGGCCTGAGGCAAATCAGGCGACCAGCCGAACGGACGCCCTGGCACGATCAGGCCGGCGACCTGCAGTGGATGGGCGGGGAGCAATTCGGGTTTAATGGCATTCATGAGCTTCACCCCCGCCTGGTCCCCCCCTCCCCCCCGCCGCCTGTCCCTCGGCCTGGCCATGGCGGTGGCCGTGCTGCTCCACCTGTTCGTGATCGTCCTTTTCCTGCACGCGCACGTGCCGCTGCAGGAACCCCTGCCAGCGCACCTTCCGGTACTGCAGATCGACCTGACCCCGCACCCCGACGAACGCCCGCCGGAGCGGCCCGACATGGTGGCCGAGGCCAACCAGCGGGCCGAAGAGACCCGCGCCCCCGAGACCTCGCCCCCGCCCGAGCCAGTCCCGAGCGTGGTGAAAGAGACCGCTCCCGTGCCGCCCCCAGCGCCCAGGGCCACGCCAGTCAGGCCGAAGCCTGCCCAGGGCAAGGTCGACGGCCCCGCCCCGGCTGAATCCATCCCTGGATCCACCGATCCATCGGGCTCCCGAGAGCCCGGCAGCGGTGGTAAGGCGGAGACCGTGCGACCTCCGCCCCCCCAGCCGCAGGCCGCCCCCGCACAGACCCTCGCCGAGCGCAGCCTGCAGATGAACCGCCTGCGCACCGACATCCTCGAGCAGAGCCTGCGCGACGACATCGCCGCGCGCAGCACGGTGCTCACCGCCAACACGACCTACGGCCCGGAAGCCGCCTACCTGCGCGCCTGGGTGGAGAAGGTCGAGCGCGTCGGCAACCTCAACTTCCCGGACGAGGCCCGCCGGAAGAAGCTGAGCGGGCGGCTGATCCTCGAAGTGGGCCTGGACGACCAAGGCCGGGTGCAGACCATGCGCGTACGCCAGTCCTCGGGCGAGCCCGTGCTCGACCAGGCCGCGCAGGACATCGTCCGTCTCGCCTCGCCCTTCGCCCCCTTTCCCTCCGACCTGCGCATGAAGTACGACCAGCTGACCATCATCCGCACCTGGGTGTTCGACGCGGGGCGCGGGCTGGACACGCGCTGAACCCCTCCTTCGACTTTGCTGCTGAATCCATCCCTGGATTCACCGATCCGTCGGGCTCCCGATGGCCCATCGGGGTAAGTCCCTCCTCTCCAGCCCATCGGCCATCCATGGCCTAGCCCCTTCGGGGTGCGGCTGTCGAGAGCGGCTCTCGAGAGCCCGGCAGCGTTGCTCAGGACAAGCTTGCCCCTGGCCCACCCATCGCCCGATACTATGCGCATGGACGAGACGACCTCACTCAAGCACCATTTCCTCATCGCCATGCCGCAGATGGGTGACCCGAACTTTGCCCAGACGGTCACCTACATCTGCGAGCACAACGACGATGGAGCGATGGGCATTGTCATCAACCGGCCGATCGAGATCACCCTCGGCGACATCCTCGACCACCTCGGCATCATGCCCGAGACGGACGAGATCAAGGACCAGCCGGTGCACTTCGGCGGCCCGGTCTCGCTCGAGCGCGGCTTCGTCCTGCACAGCCCGCAAGGGCCGTGGGACAGCACTCTCAACCTGCCGGACGACATCGGCCTGACCACCTCGCGCGACATCCTGCAGGCCATCGGCCACGGCGCAGGACCCGCCAAGCGCTTGGTCGCGCTCGGCTTCGCCGGCTGGGGCGCGGGCCAGCTCGAGCAGGAAATGCGCGACAACGCCTGGCTGAGCACGCCGGCCTCCACCCACATCCTGTTCGACGTCCCTGCGGAACAGCGTTGGCAGGCCGCCGCCAGCCAGCTCGGCGTGGATCTCAACCTGCTGACCTCGCAGGCCGGTCACGCGTGACGGCCCCGACAAAATCGTCGTCGGGAACGACGATGGAACGCGGGCTTGCGCCAGCTTCGCGTTCAGCGTTCCCTGAAGGGCGAGACACAGGGATGTGTCCAGCCGCGGCTCTCTGGCTGGGCTTCGACTTCGGCGAGCGACGCATCGGCGTTGCGGTCGGCCAGGCGGTGACCGGCACTGCCCGGCCGCTGGTCGTACTACCGACCAAGAACCGCGGCCAGCCGGACTGGCCGGCCATCGAGCGCGTGCTGCGCGAATGGCGCCCAGAGGGCGTGGTGGTCGGCGTGCCGCGCCGCGACGACGGCAGCGACTACCCTGTCACCCCGCAGGCCGAGCGTTTCGCGCGCCAGTTGCACGGCCGCTTCGGCCTGCGGGTCGAGACCGTCGATGAGCGCCTATCCAGCTTCGAGGCGAGCGACCGATTCGCCCGGAGCGAATCGGGGATCGCCGACAGGCGAGGCCGCCGGCCCTCCTCCATGGATGGAGGAGGCCAGCGCCTCGGCTTCGACAAGCGTGCCACCGCGGTCGACGCCGGCGCCGCCGCGGTCATCCTGGAAACCTGGTTCAGCGAACACATCTCCGCAAAAGGTAGCGATCATGCAGAATCATGACGTCGAAGCCCTGATCCAGCACATGGCGGACGCCCTGCGCCAACGCATCGACGCGGGCCAGCTGCGCGACCCGCTGATGGTGGGCATCCACACCGGCGGGGTGTGGGTGGCCGAACGCCTGCACGCCGAGCTCGGCCTGGCCGAACCGCTCGGCAAGCTCAACATCGCCTTCTACCGCGACGACTTCACCCACATCGGCCTTCACCCTCAGGTGTCCCCCTCCAACCTGCCGTTCGACGTGGAGGGGCGCGACGTGATCCTGGTCGACGATGTGCTCCAGACCGGCCGCACCATCCGTGCGGCGATGAACGAGTTGTTCGACTTCGGCCGCCCGGCGCGCGTCCTGCTGGCCGTACTGTGCGATCGCCCCGGGCGCGAGCTGCCGATCCAGGCCGACGTGGTCGGCGAACGCTTCGCGCTGGAGGCGCACGAGCAGCTCGTCCTGCACGGCCCTGAGCCCCTGCGCCTCACCATCGAACAGAAAGCCAGCGAGGAGTAACAAGTCGTGGCCGTCGTCTTCGTACGCCCCAAGATCCCGAAGCTCGCCCCCGACCCCTGGGCCATCCAGTTCGATGGCGAGGGACGGCTCAAGCACCTCCTGACCATCGAGGGCCTCGGCCCGGATTGGATCACCCGCATCCTCGACACCGCCGAGTCATTCCTCTCGGTCACCGGGCGTGAGGTGAAGAAGGTGCCGCTACTGCGAGGCCGCACGGTGGTCAACCTGTTCTTCGAATCCTCCACCCGCACCCGCACCACCTTCGAGCTCGCGGCCAAGCGCCTCTCCGCCGACGTGCTGAACCTGAACATCAGCACCTCCGCCGCGACCAAGGGCGAGTCCCTGCTCGATACCCTGCGCAACATCGAGGCCATGCAGGCCGACATGTTCGTGGTGCGGCATGACAAGTCCGGCGCGGCGCACTTCATCGCCCGCCATGTCGCCCCGCACGTGTCGGTGCTGAACGCCGGCGACGGCCGCCACGCCCACCCGACCCAGGCCCTGCTGGACGTGTTCACCATCCGCAAGCTGAAGGGCGACTTCACTCCGCTGCGCGTGGCGATCGTCGGCGACATCCTGCACTCGCGCGTGGCGCGCTCGCAGATCCACGCGCTCAACACCCTCAACACCGGCGAGGTGCGCGTGATCGCCCCGCGCACCCTGCTGCCCGCGCAGGTGGAGAAGCTCGGCGTGCGCGTGTTCCACGACATGCGCGAAGGCCTGCGCGACGTCGACGTGATCATCATGCTGCGCCTGCAGCGCGAGCGCATGGAGGGCGCCCTGCTGCCATCCGAGGACGAATTCTTCCGCCTCTACGGCCTCACCCCGGAAAAGCTCGCCTGGGCCAAGCCTGACGCCATCGTCATGCACCCGGGTCCGGCCAACCGCGGGGTGGAGATCGACTCCGAGGTCGCCGACGGGCCGCAGTCGGTCATCCTGCAGCAGGTCTCCAACGGCATCGCCGTGCGCATGGCGGTGATGAGCCTGTGCATGGGAGCGCGGGAGGAATGAGCATGACGAAAACCACCAACAATGCCTACTTCGCCCAGGGCCAGGACATGGACCACCTGCGTCCGCCCGAGGGTTGCCGCCCCGGCTACGACTGCCAGAGCTGGATCATCCGCGGCGCGCGCGTGATCGACCCGGCCAGCGGTCTGGACTCGGTCACCGACGTGTTCATCGACAAGGCCGGCATTGTCGGCGTGGGCCTGGTGCCGGCCGGCTTCGCCACCGACAACGTGCTGGACGCCGCCGGCCGCTGGCTGATTCCCGGCGCAATCGACAGCTGGGCGCGCCTGCGCGAGCCCGGCCAGGAACACAAGGCCACGGTGGAGAGCGAGGCGCGCGCCGCCACCGCCTCCGGCATCACCACCGTGTGCGTGCCGCCGGACACCGATCCCGTCATCGACACCCCGGCCGTGGTGCGCCTGATCAAGCGCCGCGCCCAGCTCGCCGGCGGCGCGCGCATCATGTCCATCGGGGCACTCACCCAGAACCTTGCCGGCAAGCGCCTGGCCGAGATGGTCGACCTCAAGGAGGCCGGCTGCGTGGCTGTGACCAACCTCCTCCAGCCGGTGGAAAACCTGGCCATCATGCGCCGCGCGCTGGAGTACGCGGCCACCTTCGGCATCCTGGTCATCGTCCAGCCGCAGGACCCGTCGCTCGCGCACAAGGGCTGCGCGCACGAGGGCGCGGTGGCGAGCCGCCTCGGCCTGCCCGGGATCCCGGTCGCGGCGGAGACCGCCGCCATGGCCCAGGTGCTGACCCTGGTGGAGGAGACTGGCGCGCGCGTGCACTTCGCCAACCTCTCCTCCGCTTCCGCCGTGCGCCTGCTGGAACGCGCCATCGACGACGGCCTGCCGGTGAGCGGCGGGGTGAGCGCGCACCAGCTGTTCCTGTCCGAGATGGACACCGACGCCTTCGATCCCAACACCCACGTCATCCCGCCGCTGCGCACCCTGCGCGACCGCGACGCGCTGCGCGAGGGCGTGGCGAGCGGGGTGATCTCGGTCATCCATTCCGACCACCAACCGCACGAGGGCGATGCCAAGGCAGCCCCTTTCCCGGAGGCCGAGCCCGGCATCTCCACCCTTGAGACCCTGCTGCCGCTGACCCTGCGCCTGGTCGAGGACGGGGTGCTGCCCCTGCACGACGCCCTGCAGCGCGTCACCTCGGGCCCCGCGCAACTGCTCGGCCTCAAGGCGGGCGGCATCGCCCCCGGCCTGCGCGCCGACCTGTGCCTGTTCGACCCCGAGGCCGCCTGGACCCTGGATGCCGACACCATGCTCAGCCGCGGCCGCAACACCCCGTTCCACGGCTGGGACTTCAACGGCCAGGTCACCCACAGCTGGGTGGCCGGCCGCCTGGTCTACCGCAGGGACGGCCAGCCCTGACCGGCCATCGCCGGGGCGATACCCCCCCCTGCCCCAACGCGACCAACGACGTAACCCGTTGATCGGCGGAGGCCACCGCGAATTTATTTCGCGGTGAGGCGAGTTGAGAAAATCCATGGATGGGTTTTTTCAGCGTTTACTTAAGGAGGACACATGGACTTCATCCAGGGCCTCATCGAAAACGTCGACTGGCAGGGCCTGAGCCTCAACGCCGGACGCTTCCTCCTCATCCTCGTGCTCGGCTGGATCGCCATGCGCGGGCTGCGCCTCGTGCTCGGGCGGGTGGAGAAGACCCTGCGGGATCGCCTGAGGCCGGCGGACCCGGTCCAAGCCGCGGAGGGCGCCAAGCGCATCGAAACCCTGATCCGCCTTCTGCGCCAGGCCAGCACCGTCGTCATCGGCGTGGTCGTGCTGCTGCTCGCCCTGCGCGAGATCGGCCTCGACATCACCCCCATCCTCGCCTCCGCCGGCATCGTCGGCCTGGCGATCGGCTTCGGCGCGCAGAACCTCGTGCGCGACGTCATCACCGGCTTCTTCATGATCCTCGAGGACCAGGTGCGAGTGGGCGACGTCGCCATCGTCAACGGCACCACGGGCGTGGTCGAACGGGTCGGCCTGCGCACCATCGTGCTGCGCGACGGCGAGGGGACCGTGCATACCTTCCCCAACGGCACCATCTCCAGCCTCGCCAACAAGACCACGGGCTGGTCGGGCTACTTGATCGACGTGGGCGTCGGCTACGGCGAGGATGTGGACCGGGTAATGGCGATCATGCGCGAGACGGGCATGAAAATGCGCGCCGACGAGCAGTTCGGCCCGCTGATGATCGAGGATGTCGAGGTGTTCGGGCTGGACAACTTCGCCGACTCGGCGCTGACCTTCAAGCTGCGCCTGAAGACCCTGCCCGGCAAGCAGGTCGAGGTCGGCCGCGAATACCGCCGCCGGCTGAAAATCGCCTTCGACCAGGCCGGGGTGGAAATACCGTACCCGCAGCGAGTGGTGCACATCACACACGACCCCGCCGACGCGGCGCCGTGCCCTCAGGCGGACTGACCGTCCTCCAGCAGCCGCTGAATCGCCGCACCCGCCAGCATCATGCCAAACAGGTTCGGCATGTAGCTGATGGTGCCGTTCACTGCCCGGGCGCGACCCGGAACGTCGCCGCCGACCGGCTCGTGCGGCAGGGCCTTGATCGGCGTCTCCCAGGAATAGACCACCGGGCTGTTGAGCGCCCCTCCGCGCTCGCGCAGGGCCTTGCGCAGCTCGCGCGCCAGCGGGCAGGTATGGGTCTGGTTGAGGCTGCTCACTCCCACCTTGCTGACGTCCAGCCGCCCCCCCGCGCCGAGGCTGGAGTAGACCGGCACGTGGTGGCGCTGGCAGGCGTGGATCAGCGCCGCCTTGCACGCAATGCTGTCGATGCAGTCGATCACGAGATCGAAGCCACCCTCGCGGATTAGCCCCTCGGCCTGCTCCTGGCGCAGGAATTCCAGGCGCGCGTTCACCCCAAGATCGGGGCGGATGTCGCGCAGGCGCTCGGCCATCGCCTCCGCCTTGCGCCGGCCGAGGGTCGAGTGCAGGGCGACCAGCTGGCGGTTGAGATTGGTCAGGTTGACCTCGTCGTGGTCGAGCAGGGTGATGCGGCCGATGCCGGCTCGCGCCACCGCCTCGGCCACCGCGCCGCCCACTCCCCCGACCCCGGCGATGAGCACGTGCTTGCCCGCAAGCCGCGCCAAGCCTTCGTCGCCAAGCAGGATGCGGGTTCTCTGGTGCATGTCAGCGGTCACGGTCGGCCTCCGGGAAGCGAAACAGGGAGGCGGCATTCTGCCACGTGATCGCCGCCATCGCCTCGGGCGTGGTGCCATGCAGGCCGGCCAGCACCGCCAGGGTGTCGATGATGAAGGCGGGCTCGTTGGGCGCCTTCCGACCGTGCGGCGGCTGGTCGGGAGCGTCGCTCTCCAGCAGCAGGCGCTCCTTCGGCAGGGCGGCCACCACGGCACGCAGGCGGGTGGCGCGCGGATGGGTGATCGCCCCGCCGATGCCGAGGTGGAAGCCGAGTGAGAGGAAACGCTCCGCCTGCTGACGACTGCCGTGGAAACCGTGCACCACCCCGCGCAGGCCGGGCAGGCGGGCGATGTGCATGGACAGCACGTCCTCGCTCCTGTGGGCATGCAGGATGACGGGCAGCTCGTGCTCGCGGGCCAGGCGCAACTGCGGCAACAGAAGGGCCTCCTGCGCCTCGCGTGCGAACCGGCCGGGGCCGAAGTCCAGGCCACACTCCCCCACCGCCACCGCCCCGCCGCGCGCGACCCATGCCGGCAGACGGGCCAGAGCGCTGGGTGGGTGCTCGAACCAGGGATGCAGACCGTAGGCCACGCCGACCCCGGAGTAACGATGCGCCAGGCGCAGCAACACCTGCCAGTCGCGCGCCTGGGCGGCCACGCCGAGAAAGGCCCGGACGCCGGCCGCATGCGCCCGTGCCAGCACGGTTCCCCGGGCGAGGACAAGGCGCATGTCGGCGATGTGACAATGGCTGTCGTAAAGGTGCATGCGAGGGTTTGTCCGGAAGGGCTTTATAGTATGGTGCACGAACTGGCACCGACTTCCCCATGAACGTCTCCACCATCCTCGGCATCCTCATCGGCCTCGCCCTGATCGGCGGCTCCATCGCCCTGACCACCGAGGACTTCTGGATGTTCATCAACCTGCCCAGCCTCATCATGGTGCTGGGCGGGACCATCGCCGCCACGCTGATCAGCTATCCGATCAGCGAGCTGCGCAACGTGTTCAAGGTATTCGGCATCGTGCTGCGCAACGAGCGGCTCTATGCGCGCCAGGACCTGGACGAATTGGTCGACGTCAGCAAGCTGATGTTCCAGGGCCAGCTGCAGAAGGCGGACGAGCGCCTGAACATGATCAAGAACCCGTTCCTGCGCACCGGCATCCAGCTGGTGCTGGATGGCTCCAGCACCGACGACATCACCAGCCTGCTGCAATGGCGCATCGCGCGCATGCGGGCGCGCGAACGGGCGGAGGCGCAGATCTTCCGCACCATGGCGGCCTTCGCCCCGGCCTTCGGCATGCTCGGCACCCTGCTCGGCCTGATCAACATGCTCTCCGGCATGGATGCCGCCGGCTTCGAACACATCGGCCAGAACATGGCGCTCGCCATGATCACCACCTTGTATGGCATCATCCTCGCCAACCTCGTGTTCAAGCCCGTGGCCCTCAAGCTCGAGCGTCGCACCGAGCAGCGCGTGATGCTGATGAACATGGTGGTCGAAGGCGTGATGATGATGCACGAGAAACGCAGCCCGGCCTTCCTGCGCGAGGCCGTGCACTCCTTCCTCGCGCAATACGAGGACGAACTGCGCGACGAGGGCCGCCCGACCGGCCTCCCCGCCCGGGCTCGCCGTGGCTGACCCCACCGCACCCCTGTCGGGCCAGGCCGCCGCAATAACAACGCCGTCGGGCTCTCGACGGCCGAACCCCATGGAGGCTTCGGCCATGGATGGCCGAAGGGACTTCGATGAGGGATCAGCGGCGTTGGGGCGCGAAGCGACACCCACAGGGCAGAAACCAGGGATGGTTTCTGCCGTCTCGGCCGCCGAGCGGACCCAGGCTGCCAGCCAGGCCCATGCGAGCGCGGACCGGGAAGGCGCCAGCGCCCGGCACGCCGCGCATTCGATCCGTCACCGCCCCTGGCTGCAGGCCTGGGATACGAGCGCGCGCGACGAAGCCGAGGACGAGCACAGCTGGCTGATGACCTTCGGCGACCTGATGTCGCTGCTGCTGGTGATGTTCGTGTTCATCGTCGCCTTCGCGAGCTTCGAGCCGGAACGCTACGCCGTCAGCCGCGAAACGCAGCCCGCCGAGGGCACGGGGCAGCCCGCCGTGCCGGTCGAGGCACCGCCCGCCGAAACGCCAAGCCCGCCGGTCGAGCCATCCCCCCCCGTACCGGCACCAACCGTGGAGCTGGATCCGGCCTTCAAGTCGCTGGGCGATGACGTCCAGGTCAGCGTGCAAAAAGGGCAGATCAACCTGCAGATCCCGGACAGCATCCTGTTCGCCGCCGGCACCGCCAACCTCGCCGAAGCGGGCCTGCTGGTCCTCGACCGCATCGCCGAGCTGCTCAAGGGCAACCGCTACGGCGTATCGATCGAAGGCCATACCGACAACACCCCGATCCGCAATATCCGCTATCCCTCCAACTGGGAGTTGTCCGCCGGGCGAGCCGCCGCCGTGCTGCGCTACTTCATCGCACGCGGCGTGCCGGCCGAGCGCATGCGCGCCATCGGCTATGCCGACACCCGCCCCGTCGCCCCGAACGACAGCCCTGCGTCACGCGCGCAGAACCGCCGCGTCGCGCTCGTGCTGCACCTCGATCCCCCGCAAGAAAGCACCGAGTCCTCGCCATGACGAGCACGAGCACCTTCGAACTGCACCCGCGCCTCGCCGCCGACACCGTCGAAGTCACCCGCCTGCCGCTCTGCCGCGTGCTGCTGATGAACGACGCGAACTACCCCTGGCTGATCCTGGTGCCGCAGCGCCCGGGCATCCGCGAGATCTTCGAGCTGGACGAGGCCGACCAGCAGCAGCTCATGCGCGAATCCACATTCGTGACCCGCGTCATGAATGATCTGTTCCGGCCCGACAAGATGAACATTGCCGCGCTGGGGAACGTGGTTCCCCAGCTTCACATCCATCACATCGCGCGCTACCGGCATGATCCGGCCTGGCCTGCCCCCGTATGGGGCCAGCGCCCGGCGCAAGCCTATGCGCCGGGCCTGGCTTCCGAAATCATGACCCGCCTGTCCACAGCCCTGCTAAAGGTTCCGCCCGGTTGGCCGACAGAAGGATGAAAAGCGCTGTCCCCGCCACCGAGCCTCCCGCAGGCTGCGAGGCCCGGGCCCATGCGGCTTGTCCAGCAAAAAACCCCAATGTAAAATCAAGTTTTTGCGTTAGGCTTGGCGCCGCGACACGGTCTCTCGCCGCGCGCTCCTGGGCCTGCCTCGAGTCGCCCCGTACAAACCGACATACACGAACACAAGGAGATGAATGATGCCGGCCGCTGCGCTGATGGGTTTGAGCTTGCTTGTGATCGGGGACAGCCATCTTGCCACCCCCACCTACCTGATCGGCCCACTGCACGACCGCCTGATGGAGCAAGGCGCGCAGGTTCACTCGATTGGCGTATGCGGTGCCCATGCCTCGGACTGGCTCAAGGTCTCGCCGGGTGACTGCGGCCGCGCCGAGCGCAGCGGGGAGGCGGAGGCCGTGCGGATCAACGACGGCGCGACCACCACACCCATCAAGGAACTGATCGCCCAGGACAAGCCGGACGCGGTCGTCGTGGTGATCGGCGACACCATCGGCTCGTACAAGAACCCCGAATTCCCGAAATCCTGGGCCTACCAGCAGGTCTCCTCCCTGACCAAGGCGATCAGCGACACCGGCACGGCCTGCTACTGGGTCGGCCCGGGCTGGGGCACCGAGGGCGGGCGTTTCGGCAAGACCTATCCACGGGTCGAGGAACTCAACCAGTTCCTCAGCGAGAACGTCGCCCCCTGCACCTATATCGACTCGACCAAGTTCTCCCAACCCGGCGAGTGGAAGACCCTGGACGGCCAGCACTACCTGGGCGGTGGCTACAAGAAGTGGGCATCGGCCATCGCCGACGCCATCATCAGTCACCCGCCCAAGAAAGCCCCATGAAAAAGCTTCTGACCGGATCACTCGCACTGGGCCTCCTGGCCCAGTTTCCCGTTCATGCCGAGCCCAAGCTCTACCCGACGGGACCGGCGGAAGACGCCGCGTTCATCCGCTTCGTCGATGCGCTCGGCGGCCCGCTGGAGGTCCGCGCGGGCAAGGACGCCCGCATCGAATTGACCGCCGAGAGCAGCAGCACCAGCTGGCAGGCAGTGAAGGCCCGCGCCCCGCTCGGGGCAACCCTCAGCCATGGCGGCAAAAGCGAGGCCGTGGAAGTCTCGGTTCAGCCCAGCGAATTCGTCACGGTCGCGGCCATACCGGATGGCGCCGCGGGCTGGAAGGTCGAGCTTGGCCGGGAAAGACCCACCGACTTCAGCGCCTTCAAGGTATCCCTCGGCCTGTTGAACCTCGCCGCGGACTGCCCCTCGGCCACGATCAAGCTCACCGGCAAGGACGTGGCGATTGTCGAGGATGTCGCTCCACGAGCCATCAAACGCCGCCAGATCAACCCGGTCGCCCTGGGCGTCGACCTCTACTGCCAGGGCAGGCGCACCGGCTCCCCGACCGAGCTGGGCAGCCTGCGGGCCGGAGAGCGCTGGACGCTGCTCGTGCGGCCGACGAGCGAAGGGCCACGCATCATGCCCATCCTCGACCGGATGCCATGAGCATGGCGCCGGCATTGCCCCCCCAAGAAGGCGCCATGAATGGTCTTCGCCTCGCTTGAGTTCCTGACGCTCTTCTTCCCGCTGTTCCTTCTCGCCTACGCCCTCAGCCCGGGGGCGTGGCGCAACCTCACCCTGCTGATCTTCAGCTGGATCTTCTATGCCTGGTGGAGCCCCTCCTTCCTGTGGGTCCTGGTGAGCGTCACGATCGTGGCCTGGGGGACCGGTCTTGCGCTGGGGCGGGCGCGACAGGCGCGCGCGCGCAAGGCCCTGGTGGCCCTGTCGATCACCGCCCTCGCCGGGCTGCTGGCGTTCTACAAATACGCCAACCTGATCGTCGAATCGCTGATCCAGCCGCTCTTTGCGGCGCAGGAGCATGGCTTCGTCTGGGAACGGCTGATCCTGCCGATCGGCATCTCGTTCATCGTCCTGCAGGCCATCTCCTACATCGTCGATGTCTATCGGCGGACCGTCCACGTCGAGCGCGACTTCATCGCCTTCGCCGCCTACAAGGCGATGTTCTCCCAGCTGATCGCCGGCCCGATCGTGCGCTATTCGCACGTCGAGAAGGAGCTGCATGGCCGGCCCTTCGACGTCCAGCACGTCGCGGCCGGCCTGCGCTACTTCATGATCGGGCTGTCGATGAAGGTCATCATCGCAGACACCTTGGCCCCGCTGGCCGACGCCTGCTTCGCCGTGCCCCAGCCGACCATGGCCGATGCCTGGCTCGGGGCCTTCGCCTACGGCATGCAGCTGTTCTTCGACTTCGCCGGCTACAGCGCCATGGCCATCGGCATCGGCCAGATGCTCGGCTTCCGCTTCCCGGAAAACTTCAACGCACCCTACATCTCGCGCTCGATCCAGGAGTTCTGGCGCCGCTGGCACATGACCCTCGGCAGCTGGCTGCGCGACTACCTCTACATCCCTCTCGGCGGCAGCCGCGTGGCCGCCTGGCGCGTGTACCTCAACCTGATGCTGGTGATGGCGATCTCCGGCCTGTGGCACGGCGCCGACAGCCTGAACTTCCTGCTCTGGGGCCTGCTGCACGGGCTGGCGATGGTCATCCAGCGCTTCTGGGAACGGCACGGCGGCCCGAAACTGCCCGCGCTCGCGGCCTGGTCGCTGACCATGGCGTTCGTGTTCTCGGCCTGGGTCCTGTTCCGCGCCCCCGATCTCGCCACCGCCTGGGCCATGTACCAGGGGCAGCTCGGTATGCATGGCTACGCACTGAGCGCCGAAGTCGCCGCCGTGCTGCGCCCCGTGCATGTCCTGACCCTGGCGCTGGCGGCCATTGCAGCCACCTGGCCGCTCTGGCGCGAACGCCTGGACATGGCCCTGCCGATGCCGCTCCTCGCCCGTGACACGCTGGCGCTGTGGCCGGTATTGGCTCTCTTCAGCGCCACCGCGCTGATGGCCAGCCGCGGCGCCTCCCCCTTCCTGTACTTCCAGTTCTGAGCCGATGTCCCAGGAACTCCACAATGCCCTGATTCGCAAGCGCTGGCAGGCCTGGACCTTCATCGGCGCCTTCGGTGCGCTGCTGCTCGGCTTCGGGGCCAGCAACCTGGTCGCCTTGAGTGACGGCGGCCTGGCAAAGACCAGGGCGAACGGCTGGGACGACTTCACCGCCGGCAAGCCCATGCGCGCCCTGGCGGAAGACCTGCGCAACACCCCCCTGGCCGAGTGGCTGGGCCAACGCCAGCGTGAGATCGGCTGGCTGGCCTTCAACGACACCGGCCCGCGCGTCCAGCAAGGCTGCCCGGGCTGGCTTTTCCTGATGGACGAGCTGAAGCGCCATCCCAACGCCGAGAAGAACGCGGAGGAGCGCCTGGCCATCGCCATCAGGCTCAACAAGGCCCTGGCCGCACGCGGAAGCAGGCTCGTGGTCGCGCTGGTGCCCGACAAGACCCGGATCGAGCGCGACCACCTCTGCGACCTGCCCCGCCCGGCCGCGCTCGAGGCCCGCTATGACCAGTGGGTCCGCGGCCTTGCGGCCGCCGGCGTGACGGTGGTGGACTTCAGGGCCGCCCTTGCCCCCGTCAAGCAAAGCCAGGGCGCCGCCTTCGACCGGACCGACACCCACTGGAACCTTGCAGGGTCCCAGGCTGCGGCAAGCGCCGTGGCCGCCCAGCTCAAGGCCCTGGGCTTCGCGCCTGCTTCCCCCACCCTGATCGAGCATCATCCGACGGAAATCCGGCCACGCTGGGGCGACCTCGTTCGCCTGGCTGGCCTGGACGGGCTGCCCGAGGCCTGGCGCCCCGCCCCCGATCAGGTCGCCAGCATGCATTTTGCCGCCAGCGCCCAGGTAGCAACGGAAGTGGGCGCCGATGCCCTGTTCGGCGACACCGCCAATCAGAGGGTCGCCCTGGTCGGCACGTCGTTCTCCCGCAACGCCCACTTTGCCGACTTCCTCGCCGCGGCGCTGGCAAGCGAAGTGGGCAACCTCGCCCGCGATGGGGGCGGCTTTGCGCAATCCATGTCCGAGTTTCTTGAGCAGGAAGCGCAAAACGAGGCCCCCACCCCCTGGATCATCTGGGAAATGACCGAGCGGGTGCTGCAGGAACCGCTTCAGGATATCGATCGCGCCCTGCTGGCAAGCAGGGTGGCCTCATCCGCGCGTCATATCGATCTCGCGCAGACACCGCCAGCCCAGGCATGCCAGACGGCGGCCGCCGGGCATGGCCCCCTTTGTGTCGAGATGGAAGGCCGCAGGTGACCCATGCAAGCCGCTGACATATCCCAATCCCTCCAAGGCAAGACCTTATGCGCACCACTCTGACCTTCGGCTCCCTCGGCACGGCGCTGGCCTCGACGCTGCTCCTGGGCCCACAATGGGGCATCGCGCTCGGGATCCTGGTCTACATCGCCGGCAACAATGTGCTGCTCACCCGGAAAACGAACAAGCTCGAGGCCCAGTTGCACAAGAGCTTCAACGATCTTCCCGACCTCGTGAACGAACTGGTGCGGCAACGACTCCTGGAACTTGAGCTGGAGCAGGCCGCGCCATCCACCCCACCGCCCGCGAACGAGCCGCCCGCCGCGCATGCATCCGGAGAGAAGGCCGAGCCCCTGCCCGAGCTCGAACAGCGTCTGTCGGCACTGGACAGCAAGTTCGAGACCCTGGTGCACCTGCTGACCGCGCGGGAAGCCCCGGCCTCGCAGCAGCCCCCCGAGCAGCAGGCCGACGCGCCCCCGGAAACGGCTGGCGAGGCATCCCTGCCCGGCGAGCCGCAGGACGACCAGACCTCCGCCCAGACCATCGAGGCGCCGCAAGCCGCCGGCCCCAGCCCGACGGCACCGTCCGCCGACCACGCCGCGGAGCTTGCCGCCATACGCGAACTGCTCGGCAAGATGGGTATCCGTTTTCCGTGATTGAAATGCCGTGTCGTGTCGTCGATGGCTTGGTGGCGCAAAAGCGTGTTACGTGATTGACGCAAGTGTTATGTATTGCTATCATAAATCCGTGTTCAATGATTGATG
>JBFLVZ010000007.1:0-10249 GCA_040758295.1 Pseudomonadota bacterium | reverse complement strand
CTTGGGAAAAATCGGCTTTTCCCAACATGCTCAATCAAGACATCGCTGACTTTCTGGTGCGCTCCCGACAGTGCGAGATCGAGGGCCTGGAGCACCTGCTGACCACGAGCATCATGGTCGGTCGTATCCGCGCGCTGATCCACGGCCTACAGCGTGAGCGCGGTGCTACGAACCTGTTTCTGGGATCCAGGGGGAAGTGTTATGCCGAACGGATGGTCGAGTATCGGAGCGAGGCCTGCGTTGCCGAGAGCGATGTTCGCGTGCATCTCGTCGGCTGGCTGGGGCGTCCGCGTTGTCACACGGCCGCGAGCCGCTTCTACGCGCATGTCGCCCTGGTCCTGCATGGGCTGGGGGAATTGCCCCGTCTCCGCGAGAAAGTCGATCGGTTCGAGATCTCCGCGCCCGAGGCCATGGAGAGTTTCAACGACCTCGTGCGCCACCTGCTGGCCGTGGTGTTCGAGGCCGCGGATCCGGTCTCCGATCCGGCCATTTCGAGCGCCCTGGTAGCGCTGTTGAATTTCATGCAGGGCAAGGAGCTGGCGGGGCAGGAGAGGGCGGTCGGGGTGGCCGGCTTCGGGCTGGGGTGGCGTGAGGAGGGAGTGCGTCAGGCCCTGATGCATCGGATCGATGCGCAGGAACGGTGTTTCCAGATCTTCTCCGAATTTGCCGATGCCGCAGCCCTGGTGCGCTGGCAGCAGCTCTCGGCGTCCCCCCTGACCGCCGAGGTCGAGCGCCTGCGCCGCATGGCTTGTACCAGGACGGTGGATGGCGATTCCGGCTTTGAACTGGCTCAGATCTGGTTCGATCAGACGACACGTCGCATCGATGCGATGAAGTCGATCGAGGATGACCTTGAGCGGGCTTTGCATGACCTGTGCGAAACGCGGCTGGCCAAGGCGCATGCCGAGTTGATCGATGATGAGGCGAGGATTGCCGAGCTCGCCCGCCAGTGCAGCGCCTCCCTGCCCGTTGGGGTCATTTTGGGCCGTCCCGTCGATTCCGCCGATCCCGGCCTGCTGCTGGATGTGGAGCGGCGGCATGTGACCGGGGGAACGAGCGCGATCGGGCAATCCCTTCTCGAGCTGGTGCAGATGCAGTCGCGCCGCCTGCAGACCATGGAAGACGAGTTGCAGGCCGCGCGCGAAGCACTGGACGAGCGCAAGCTGATCGAGCAGGCCAAGGCCCTCCTCATCAAGCATCGGGGCATGACGGAGGACGAGGCCTACCGGGTGCTGCGCAAGGCTGCCATGGATCAGGGCAAGCGGCTGATCGAAGTCGCCCGCGCAGCCATCGCCATGGCCGAAGTGTTGGGGTCGAAGTTCTGACCCTTTTTCCGGCAACGTGCTGCATCACGGTGCAGCCCGGCGCACAGATTCGGGGCAGGTGCGGCTGCCTCCGGCCATGGAACCTCATGAAAATGACCTCCATGTCATTGGCACAGTGTTTGCTTTGAGATAACTAGCGGCCAACGTCGGTCGTCACGATTGAAGGGCAATGGCGCTCATGTCACGGGAATAACCATCCCGTGGTGTGGGCGCCTTTTTATTTGGGCGATACAAGGGGACACCAGCATGAGCACTGACGGCAAGCACGCAAGCAGCAGGCGCGGCTTTCTCAAGAACACGGTGGCGATGGTCGGCGGGGCCGCGCTTTACGGCATGCTGCCGACCGGCATCCGCACCGGGGCCTGGGCGGCGGGATCGGATGCGCCGGAGAAGACCGAGCTGAAGGTCGGTTTCATTCCGCTGACCGACTGTGCGAGCGTGGTGATGGCCTCGGTCAAGGGGTTCGACAAGAAATACGGCATCAAGATCATCCCGTCCAAGGAGGCCTCGTGGGCCGCGGTGCGCGACAAGCTGGTCAACGGCGAGCTGGACGCGGCGCACGTGCTGTACGGCCTGGTCTACGGCGTCCACCTCGGCATCGGCGGTCCGAAGAAGGACATGGCGGTGCTGATGACCCTCAACAACAACGGCCAGGCGATTACCCTTTCCAACCAGCTCAAGGACAAGGGCGTGACCGACGGTGCCAGCCTCGCCAAGCTGGTTGCAAGCGAGAAGCGCGAATACACCTTCGCCCAGACCTTCCCGACCGGCACCCACGCCATGTGGCTGTACTACTGGTTGGCGAACTTTGGCATCGACCCGTTCAAGGACGTGAAGAACATCACCGTGCCGCCCCCGCAGATGGTCGCCAACATGCGCATCGGCAACATGGACGGCTTCTGCGTGGGCGAGCCCTGGAACGCGCGCGCCATCATGGACAAGATCGGCTTCACCGCCGAGACCACCCAGGGCATCTGGAAGGACCATCCGGAAAAGGTGCTCGGCACCACCGCTGACTTCGTCAAACAAAACCCGAATGCGGCGCGTGCCCTGACCATGGCCGTGCTGGAGGCCTCGCGCTACATCGACACCATGGGCAACCGCCCGGAAGTCGCCAAGGTCATCGCCGACAAGGCCTACGTCAACACCGCCGTCGATGTCATCGAGGGCCGTATGAAGGGCGAGTACGACAACGGCCTCGGCAAGTCCTGGAAGGACGCCGACTACATGAAGTTCTTCAACGACGGCACGGTCAACTTCCCCTACCTGTCCGACGGCATGTGGTTCCTCACCCAGCACAAGCGCTGGGGCCTGCTCAAGGACCACCCGGATTACCTGGCGGTCGCCAGGCAGATCAACCAGATCGACCTGTACCAGCAGGCCGCAAGCCAGCTTGGCATCAGCGTGCCGTCCAGCCCCATGCGCAGCGCCACCCTGTTCGACGGCGTCAAATGGGACGGCAGCGACCCGAAGGGCTACGCGGACGGTTTCAAGATCAAGGCCTGACGGTCAGTGCACCAACGCGGGGGAGCCCGGCTCCCCCAGGAGTGAATCATTATGAGCACCTTCATGACCCATGCCTCCGGCCCGGATCGCCTCAAGGCCATCATCCGCGCCACCCTGCCGCCTGTGATCGGGCTGGCCCTGTTCATCCTGCTGTGGGCCCTGGTGTCCGCCAGCACGCCCACCCTGCCGGGGCCGGGCAAGACCTTCGCCGCGGCGGTGGAACTGTTCTCCGACCCGTTCTACAACAACGGCCCGAATGACCAGGGCATCGGCTGGAACATCCTCCATTCGCTGGAGCGGGTCGGCATCGGCTTCGGCCTGGCCGCGCTGATCGGCATCCCGCTCGGTTTCATCATCGGCCGCTTCAGCTTCTTCAACGACATGCTCGCCCCCATCATCAGCCTGCTGCGCCCGGTCTCGCCGCTGGCCTGGCTGCCGATCGGTCTGCTGGTGTTCCAGAAGGCCGAGCCCGCCGCCATCTGGGTGATCTTCATCTCCAGCATCTGGCCGATGATCATCAACACCGCCGTCGGTGTGACCCGCGTGCCGCAGGACTACATGAACGTGGCGCGGGTGCTGAACCTGTCCGAATGGAAGATCGTCACCCGCATCCTCTTCCCCGCCACCCTGCCGTACGTGCTGACCGGCGTGCGCCTCTCCATCGGCGTGGCGTGGCTGGTGATCGTCGCCGCGGAGATGCTGACCGGCGGCGTGGGCATCGGTTTCTGGGTGTGGGACGAATGGAACAACCTGGTGGTGGAGCACATCATCATCGCCATCTTCGTGGTCGGCATCGTCGGGCTCCTGCTGGAGGCCGGGCTGACCCTGCTCGCCAAGCGCTTCGACTACGCCACCCGCTAAAGGAGTCCCATCGTGAATGCCTACATCCAGCTCGAAAACGTCGGGATGCAGTTTGAGACCAAGCGCGGGCCGTTTGTCGCCCTGCGTGATGTCAACCTGGCCATCCAGAAGGGCGAGTTCATCTCCATCATCGGCCACTCCGGCTGCGGCAAGTCCACCGTGCTCAACCTCGTGGCCGGCCTCTTGGACGCAAGCTCCGGCACCCTGCTGTGCGCCGGGCGCGAGATCAAGGGGCCGGGGCCGGACCGCGCGGTGGTGTTTCAGAACCACTCTCTGCTCCCCTGGCTGACCTGCACCCAGAACGTGCTTCTGGCCGTCGAGCAGGTGTTCGGCCAGAAGGAGGGCAAGGCGCAGCTTCTGGAGCGCGCGCATGCCGCCCTAGACCTTGTGCACCTTGGCCATGCGCGGGACAAGTACCCGCACGAGATCTCCGGCGGCATGAAGCAGCGCGTCGGCATCGCCCGCGCGCTGGCCATGGAGCCCAAGGCCCTGTTGATGGACGAGCCGTTTGGCGCACTCGATGCCCTGACCCGCGCCCACCTCCAGGATGAGCTGATGCGCATCTGTGCCGCGACCCAGAGCACCGTGATCATGGTCACCCATGATGTAGACGAGGCCGTGCTGCTCTCCGACCGCATCGTGATGATGACCAACGGCCCGGCCGCGACGGTGGGCGAGATCCTCAGCGTGGACCTGCCACGCCCGCGCGATCGCCTGGCCCTGGCGGATGATCCGACCTACAACCACTGCCGCCATGCCGTGCTCAAGTTCCTTTATGAAAAGCAGCGCAAGGTCGAGGACATCGCTGAGGCGCGCAAGCCCAAGGCGTCGAGCAAGGCGGCCTGAGGTCAAGCCATGAACAGGCAGCATCTGGTGGTGATTGGCAATGGTATGGCCGGGATGCGCATGGTGGAGCACCTTCTGCGCCTGGCCCCGGAGCGCTACACCATCACCGTGATCGGCCGCGAGCCGCGCGGCAACTACAACCGCATCCTGCTCTCGCCGGTGCTGGCGGGCGAGAAGACCTTCGCCGATACCCTGCTGCACGATCTGCCCTGGTATGCCGAGCAGGGGATCAGGTTGATCGCGGGGGCGAGCGTCACTGCCATCGACCGCGAACGGCGGTGCGTGCAGACCGACCAGGGGCAGCTCATCGGCTACGACCGGCTGGTGCTTGCCACCGGCTCGGAGCCGTTCATGCCGCCGCTGCCGGGCATCGAGCTTGAGGGCGTGCTGGGCTTTCGCGACCTCGACGATGTCGAGGTCATGTTGGAGGTCGCCCGTCAGTATCGTCATGCCATGGTCATCGGCGGCGGCATCCTTGGCCTTGAGGCGGCGGATGCTCTGACCCGGCGCGGCATGCAGGTCACCGTGGTGCATCGCAACGGCTGGCTGATGGACCGCCAGCTCGATGCGACCGCAGGCCGGATGCTGCAAGCCGCCCTGGAGGCGCGGGGCATCCGCTTTGTGCTTGAGGCAAGCACCGAGGCGATGGTGGGTCAGGTGCGTGTCCAAGGCGTGCGCCTGCGTGTGCCCTCGCCCCCTGCGGGCGAGGGGGGGCAAGCACCTGCGACGTCTTCCTGCACGATCCCCGCCGACCTGGTGGTGGTCACCGCCGGGGTGCGTCCGCGCATCGAGCTGGCCCGGGCAGCAGGCCTCGATTGTGGGCGCGGGGTGATCGTGGACGATCGGCTCACCACCTCCGACCCGGCCATCTTCGCGGTCGGCGAGTGTATCGAGCACCGCGGCGAAATCTTCGGCCTAGTGGCCCCCGTGTGGGAGCAGGCCGAGGTGTTGGGACGCATCCTCGCTGGCGATGACACGGCCCGCTATTTAGGCTCGCCCACCCAGGCCACACGGCTGAAGGTCACCGGCATCGAGGTCTTCTCCGCGGGTGATTTCCACGGCAGGGAAGGGGACGAGGTGCTGACCCTGCACGATCCCCTGGATCTTCACTACCGCCGCCTGGTGCTGCGGGACGGCCGCCTCATCGGTGCCGTGCTCTACGGCGATGCCCGCGATGGCGGCTGGTACTTCGAGCTGATGCAGTCCGGTCGTGATCTCTCGGACCTGCGTTCATCCCTCATCTTTGGCGAGGCCCTGGCGGCCTTGGCTCAACCCGAATTGGCCGCCGAATGTGCGGCAAGGAGCTTCCTTATGAACAAACCCACCCTGATCGTCGCCGGTCACGGCATGGTCGGCCATCACCTGCTGGAGCGTTTGGTCGAGCACGGCCTGCACCGGCAGTACCGCATGGTGGTGTTCGCCGAGGAACCGCGTCCGGCCTATGACCGTGTGCACCTGTCCGAATACTTCGGCGGGCGTACGGCGGAGGACCTGTCGATGGTGCCCGAGGGCTTTTTCGAGCAGCACGGCATCGAGCTGCGCCTGGGCACGCCTGTGGCCGCCATCGACCGGGTGCGCAAGTGCGTGACCGATGGCACGGGCCATGAAACGCCGTACGACCTGTTGGTGCTCGCCACCGGCTCCTACCCCTTCGTACCACCGGTGGAGGGGCGGGAGCGGGAGGCCTGCCTGGTCTACCGCACCATCGAGGATCTGGAGGCCATCACCCGCTGGGCGGCGCAGTCGCGGGTTGGCGTGGTGGTGGGCGGCGGACTGCTTGGGCTGGAGGCGGCCAACGCGCTCAGGCAGCTTGGCCTTGAGACCCACGTGGTCGAATTCGCCCCGCGCCTGATGCCGGTGCAGCTGGACGAGGGCGGCGGCGCCATGCTCAAGCGCAAGATCGAGGCGCTCGGCGTGCGGGTGCACACCGGCAAGAACACCCAGCGCATCGTGGCGGGGGAGGCGCACCGCCACCGCATGGAATTCGCCGACGGCGAGAGTCTGGAGACCGACCTGATCCTGTTCTCCGCCGGCATCCGCCCGCGCGACCAGCTCGCGCGTGACTGCGGCCTTGCGGTCGGCCCGCGCGGCGGCATCGTGATCGACAACCAGTGCCGTACCTCGGACCCCTCCATCTTCGCCATCGGCGAGTGCGCCCTCTGGAATGGGCAGATCTTCGGCCTGGTGGCCCCCGGCTACCAGATGGCGCGGGTGGTGGCCGAGACTTTGGCGGGCAAGGAGGCCGCCTTCAGCGGCGCGGACATGAGCACCAAGCTCAAGCTGCTCGGGGTGGACGTCGCCTCGATTGGCGATGCGCATGGCGCCACCCCCGGCAGCCTGGCCTACACCTATGTCGACGGGCCGAACGCGGTCTACAAGAAGATCGTGGTCTGCGGCGAGGCCAAGACCCTGCTCGGCGCGGTGCTGGTGGGCGATGCCAATGAATACGGCACCCTGCTGCAGATGGCACTCAACGGCATCGAACTGCCCGAACACCCGGATAGCCTGATTCTGCCTGCCCGCGATGGGGGCGCATCCAAGGCCCTCGGTGTGGCCGCCTTGCCTGCCAGCGCGCAGATCTGCTCCTGCCACAACGTCAGCAAGGGCGACATCACCGCCGCGATCGAGAGCGGCTGCACCACGGTGGCGGAGCTCAAGGCCTGCACCAAGGCCGCGACCGGCTGCGGTGGCTGCGCGGCGCTGGTCAAGCAGGTGCTGGATTTTGAGCTGGAACAGCGTGGGATGGAGGTGAAGAAGGATATCTGCGAACACTTCGCCCACTCGCGTCAGGAGCTGTTCCATCTGGTCAAGGTGGAGGGCATTCGCACCTTCGATGAACTGCTTGCCCGCCACGGCAAGGGCCACGGCTGCGACATCTGCAAGCCCGCGGTGGCCTCCATCCTTGCCTCGGTGTGGAACGAGTACGTGCTCAAGGACGAACACTTCGGCCTGCAGGACACCAATGACCGCTACCTCGCCAACATGCAGAAGGATGGCACGTACTCCATCGTGCCGCGCATTCCGGGCGGCGAGATCACCCCCGAGGGGCTGATCGCCATAGGCCAGGTGGCGAAGAAATACGGCCTCTACACCAAGATCACCGGCGGCCAGCGCATCGACCTGTTCGGCGCGCGGCTGGAGCAGCTGCCGCTGATCTGGAGGGAACTGATCGACGCCGGTTTCGAGACTGGCCAGGCCTACGGCAAGTCGCTGCGCACGGTGAAGTCCTGTGTCGGCTCCACCTGGTGCCGCTACGGCGTGCAGGATTCGACCGGCCTCGCGATCGAGCTTGAAAACCGCTACAAGGGCCTGCGCGCCCCGCACAAGATCAAGTTCGCCGTCTCCGGCTGCACCCGCGAGTGCGCCGAGGCGCAGGGCAAGGACGTGGGCGTGATCGCCACCGACAAGGGCTGGAACCTCTACGTCTGCGGTAATGGCGGCATGAAGCCGCGCCATGCCGACCTGTTCGCGGCCGATCTCGACAAGGAAACCCTCATTCGCACCATCGACCGTTTCCTGATGTTCTACGTCCAGACCGCCGACCGCCTGCAACGTACCAGCACCTGGCTGGACAACCTCGAAGGCGGCATCGACTACCTGCGCGATGTCATCCTCCACGACTCACTCGGGATCGGCGCAGAGCTGGAGGCCCGGATGCAGCACGTGGTCGACACCTTCCAGTGCGAATGGAGGACCACCCTCGAGAACCCGGAACGGGTCAAGCTGTTCCGCGCCTTCGTCAACAGCGACGCGCCTGACGAGAACATCGTGTTCGTCGAGGAGCGCGGCCAGATCCGCCCGGCCACCGAGGAGGAAAAGGCCCTGCGGTCCGCCGCGTGACTCCGGGGCTGGCCGCGAAATTGCTTGGCCGATCATCAAGGGTGATTCCGCCCTCGCCGTGCCTCATTTGGAAGCATAGACAGCATGAACATCGCCATTCTCCAGCACATGGCCCACGAGGGCCCGGGACGCATCGCCGACTGGGCCCGGGACCGTGGACACGCCACCACGACGCACAAGCTCCATCGCGGCGAATCGTTGCCGGAGCCGGATGCCTTCGACCTGCTGGTTGTGCTGGGAGGCGGCATGAGCGTGCATGACGTGGCCGACTACCCTTGGCTGGCCGACGAGCGCGCCCTGATCGGGGATGCGCTGTCCGCCGGTAGGCAGGTCGTCGGCATCTGCCTTGGAGCCCAGCAGATCGCCCACACGCTGGGCGCGAAGGTCCAGCCGAACAGCGAGCGTGAGGTGGGCTTCTGGCCCGTGCGCAAGCTCGCCGAGGGACTGTCGCTGCCTGACGAGCTGACCGTCCTGCACTGGCACGGCGATACCTTCGAGTTGCCCGCCGGCGCCTCCCTGCTGGCCACCAGCGCGGCTTGTCGCCACCAAGTCTTCCTGACCGCCGGGGGCCGCGCCCTGGGCCTGCAGTGCCACCTTGAGGCCACGCCCGAGATGGTCGAGTCTTTCTGCCGCGAGGACGCCGGCTACCTGATCCCGCCGCCCGGCCAGGGCCGCTGGATGCAGGACGCCAGTCGGATGCTGGCCGAAAAGGATGCCTATGGCCCGATGGGGGTGGCCCTGTTCAACCTGCTCGATGCCTTCACCGCCCAAGCGAGAAAACCATGAACGACTGGATCGATATCTGCGCCCTGAACGAACTGCCGCCCAACGCCGGCCTTGCCAGCCGCGTGGCCCATGAGCAAATCGCCCTGTTTTATCTGCCCGACACCCCGGAGAAGGTGTTTGCCCTTGGCCATCATGACCCCAAAAGCGGGGCCAACGTGCTTGCCCGCGGGATTGTGGGCGATGTGGGGGGCGAGCTTGTGGTGGCCTCGCCCCTGTACAAGCACCACTACCGCCTGCGCGATGGCCAGTGTCTGGAGGATGAGGCTGTGCGGGTGCCGACTTGGCCGGTGAGGGTCGAGGGGGGGCGGGTGCTGGTCCAGGCTTGAGCACGGTTGCGAGGCAGGCTGCACCATGGTGGTGCAGCCCCCGCGCGGAGGAGGGTGCCCATCCTCCAGTGTCTAGGCCAGGATTTAAGAAAAAGGAAGGTTTTCTTTACACCCCTCTCCCTCTGGGAGCTCTCGACGGCCGCACCCCGGAAGGGGCTACCGGCATGGAGGATGGGAAGGGACGGAGAGGAGGAACCAAGGGCCGGGGGTGAGGGCGAACTCCCCCTTGGGGCCGCCCTGGACGAGGTTGCGGAGACCGGGTGAAAGGGCCATGGATGGCCCTTTCAGTCCCGCCGCGACAGGAAGTCGCGTCGGGACGGCCCGGTTGGAGCGACCTCGGCCAGGGTTTGCCCGAAGGGCCGGCCCCGCGGGGGCGTGTTCTTTTGGTTACTTTTCTTGCACGAGCAAGAAAAGTAACTCGCCCGCTTTAACGAGCGTTTGTTCGAAGCTGCAAGCATTGAAGCGGGCGAAAAAACGCTTCAATGGTTGTTCAAAGCCGCTTTGAAATAGGCTTGTGGCTTGGTTTCGCCCGCTTCAAGCCACGCACTTCGAACGGCCTGAATCGCACGCGGGCGAGTGCCTTTCTTTGCTTGCCCAAAGAAAGGCACCAAAGAAAGGGCACCCCCGCAAGGCCGCCCTTCGGGTTCCCGTGCTGCCAGGCCGTTCAAGGGGGCCGCTTTGACGGGGCATCCTGCCCCGGCAAAGCTGAACCGGCCCTCCTTGGCCGGTTCACCCCCTTGCCCAACCTGGCATCACGGC
>JBFLVZ010000006.1:48238-75581 GCA_040758295.1 Pseudomonadota bacterium | reverse complement strand
ACCACCGGATCGTACTTGCGGAACTCCATCTTGTCCGGAGTGTTGCGCTTGTTCTTGGTGGTGGTGTAGTAGAAGCCGGTACCCGCGGAGGATACGAGCTTGATCTTGTCACGTGCTGACTTGGCCATGTCTTCTTACCTCAAACCTTTTCGCCACGGGCGCGCAGATCGGCGACAACCTGCTCAATGCCCAGCTTGTCGATGATGCGCATGCCCTTGGAGGATACGCGCAGGCTCACGAAGCGGTTCTCGCTCTCCAGCCAGAAGCGGTGGTGATGCAGGTTGGGCAGGAAGCGGCGACGGGTTTTGTTGTTGGCGTGGGAAACGTTGTTTCCGGTCGCCGGACGCTTACCGGTCACCTGGCAAACTCGGGACATGATGCTTTCCTGTTACTGAAAATGGTCGTGTATACGAAAGCCCGGCATTTTATTGGAAAAGAAGCCGGGCCTCAAGCCTTCCCTTCGTATCTTGTCATTTGCGGCCGCCAAGGATGGCGCCGAGCAGTCCGCGCACGATCTCCCGCCCAAGCCGGCTTCCGACCGAACGTACCGTGCTCTTAACCAGGGCCTCGCCGACGGACTGGCGGCGGCTGGAACGGCTGCCACCCAGCAGGCCATCCAGCAGACCACCTTCTTCCTTTTCTTTCGCAGCCTTGCGAGCCTCTTCGGCCTGTGCCGCGGTGGTCTCGGCATGCTGGCGCAGGAGCTCGTAGGCCGATTCACGATCGACCTGCTTTTCGAACACACCGTAGACCGGCGAGCGCTGGACGATGCGTTGTCGCTCCTCGGGCGTGATCGGCCCGATGCGTGAGCGGGGAGGCGCAACGAGGGCACGTTCGACGGGCAGGGGGGAGCCCTTCTCGTCCAGGCAGGAGACCAGAGCCTCGCCAACGCCGAGTTGGGTGATGGCTTCCGCTGTATCCAGTCCCGGCTTGGGCCGGAAGGTGTCCGCCGCCACCTGCACGGCTTTCTGGTCGCGCGGGGTAAAGGCGCGCAGGGCGTGCTGCACGCGATTGCCGAGCTGGCCGAGGATGGGCAGCGGCACGTCCAGTGGGTTCTGGGTGATGAAGTACACGCCCACGCCCTTGGAGCGGATCAGGCGTACCACGCGCTCGATGGTGTCGATGAGGGCCTTGGGTGCGTCGTCGAACAGCAGGTGGGCCTCGTCGAAGAAGAACACCAGCTTCGGGTGGTCCGGATCTCCGACCTCGGGCAGTTGCTCGAACAGTTCGGCCAGCAGCCACAGCAGCAGGGTCGCGTACAGGCGGGGGGAGTGGTAGAGCTTTTCGGCGGCGAGAACGTTGATCACCCCGCGCCCCTGCGGATTGGTCTGGATCAGGTCGTCCAGGGAGATCGCCGGCTCGCCGAACAGGTGGTTGCCACCGGCGTCCTCAAGGGTCAGGAGGGCGCGCTGGATGGCGCCGACGCTGGCGGCCGAGACATTGCCGTAGGCGGTGGTCAGTTCCTTCGCGTTCTCACCGACATGCTGGATCAGGGCGCGCAGGTCCTTGAGGTCGAGCAGCAGCAGGCCCTGCTCATCGGCCAGGCGGAAGGCGATGTTGAGCACGCCGGCCTGGGTCTCGTTCAGGTTCAGCAGGCGCGCCAGCAGGATGGGACCCATCTCGGAGATGGTGGTGCGCAGCGGGTGTCCGAGCTCGCCGTAGACATCCCAGAACACGACCGGTGCTGCCTCGTGGCCGAAGCCCTCGATACCGATCTTCTCCACCCGCTCGCGGATGCGCGGCTTGTCTTCGCCCGCCTGGCTGATGCCGGCGAGATCGCCCTTGATGTCGGCGAGGAAGACGGGCGTGCCCATGCGGCTGAAGCCCTCGGCCAGCACCTGCAGGGTCACGGTCTTGCCGGTGCCGGTGGCCCCGGTGACCAGGCCGTGGCGATTGGCCATGCGGCCGAGCAGGCGGGTCTGGATCTCGCCGGCCCCGATCAGGATGTCGTGTTCCATGAGTCTTCGTGTTCCGTGCTTCGTCTCGATCCGACTATTGTATGAGCGGAGGGGCGGGGATGTTCGTGCGTGTTATCCTTGCCGACCGTTTTTGTCAGGTATGAAGTGGCTATGTTGGGTCGTCTGGGTGCATTGTGGGGGCTGTTCGGGGTCTCTCTCCTGATCGGCTGGGCCGTGGTGAGGCTGACGCCGGTGGCCGTCGAGGCTTGGGGCATGTCGTGGGGCGTGCTCGAGTGGCTGGTGGCCGTGCCCTGGCTGGTGTTCATGCTGGTCGGGGAGGGCTATCGCGGCTTCCAGAAGGGCTTTGCCCCGCGCGTCGCGGCCCGCGCCCGCTACCTGCGTGACCACCCGCGCCCGCTGCATGTGCTGCTGGCGCCGCTGTTCTGCATGGGCTTCATCCACGCCACGCGCAAAAGGCGCATCGTCTCCACCGCCGTGACCTCGGGCATTATCATCCTGATCCTGGGGGTCCGACTGCTGCCCCAGCCCTGGCGCGGGATCGTGGATCTCGGCGTGGTGGCGGGCCTCACCTGGGGGCTGCTGGCCATCGCCTGGTTCGGGGTGCAGGCCATGATGGCGGACCGTTTCGATCATCCGGCGGAAACCCCCGAGGAGGGATGAAATGAGTCGAGAACCTCTCCCGCAGGGCCTTGGCCATGGAGGGCCAAGGGGTTCGAGACCAGGGGCGAGCGCACTGGCGAGCTGGCGGGAAGAAAAACAATCGGCATGGTTGTACCGTCAGCTCGCCAGCTGCGAGCCTGACCAACGCCAATCGGCGTTGTTCCTCGACCTGGCCAAGGCAGCCGAGGATCAGGCGGAGATCTGGGCCGGCCAGCTGCGCCAGCATGGGCTTCCCATCCCCGACTTCCGTCCTTCGACGCGCGCATGGATCGTCGCCCGCCTGGCGCGAAGCCAGTCCCCCCGCCACATGCGCACGGTGCTTGCCGCGATGAAGGTGCGCGGGCTGTCGGCCTACCAGGGGCCGGTGGTGCCCTTTCCCCACCCTCCTGTTCCCTTGTCGTCGCCTGAAAGTCATCACCAGGGTTACGGTGGCGGAACCCTGCGCGCGGCCGTGTTCGGTGTGAACGACGGCCTCGTCTCCAACACCAGCCTGATCATGGGCGTGGCGGGCGCCACGGGCGAGCCGGGGGCGATCATCACCGCCGGGGTGGCCGGGCTGCTGGCGGGCGCCTTGTCGATGGCTGCGGGCGAGTACATTTCCATGCGCTCGCAGCGCGAGATGTATGAGCACCAGATCGCCCTGGAGCGGGCGGAGATCGAGGCCTATCCGGAGGAGGAGGCCGAGGAACTGGCGCAGATCTACCATGCGCGCGGCATGGACCTCGAGCATGCCCGCGCGATGGCCGGGCAGATGCTGAAGGATCCGGAGCACGCGCTGGACGTGCTCTCGCGCGAGGAGCTCGGGCTCAATCCGGACGACCTGGGTTCGCCCTGGGGGGCGGCAGGGTTCTCGTTCGTGTCGTTTGTGGCGGGGGCAGCGATCCCGCTGCTGCCTTATGTGCTGGGAGGGCAGGGCGCGGTGGCGCTGATGTGGGCCGCGGGGCTCGCCGCGGTCGGCCTGTTTGGCGTGGGGACGGCGCTTTCGCTCTTCACCGGGCGCAATGCCCTGCGTGGCGGCCTGCGCATGCTGCTGATCGGCGCGGGGGCCGGGGTGGTGACCTATGGGATCGGTGCACTGATCGGCTCTTCCCTGGGGCTCTGATGCTCAGGTTTTCTCCCGACAGCATTGTTGCCGTCGGGAGCCCGGCGAGTCGTTATGGGGTCAGTGGCGGCTGACCGCGCGATAAACGGCGTAGGCGCCGCCGACCATCAGGACGGTCAGGACAACAATGCTTCCCCAGGCGGCCGGGTCGTTCATGATCAGGTTCATTGCACGTCTCCCATCAAGTCGTTGTGTCATACGGTGTGGTTCATAACCACACCGTATATAGACATTAAACAAGAAGGGTTATGCAGGCAAGTCCCCATCATCGTTGCGTGATTGAGGGGGCGGCCAGATCGCGCAGGGTCAGCCCGCGCAGGGATTCCGCACGGGCGGTGTGTATCCGCCGCATGACGGCCGAGGCGGATGGGCCTTCCTCGTCGAGGACCGTCGCGCCCTCGGCCACTTCGATCACTTTCTCCAGCGGGATGGCCTCCAGTGCCGCCGCGGGCCGCCATGCCGGTGGCTGGCGCGTATCCGGCATCAGGATGTTCGCCGCATGCAGGCGTTCGAGCAGGGGAAGGATTTCGTCCTGGCGCATGTTCAGGCGGCTGGCAAGGGCGGGGGCGGTCCATCCCGGACCCGCGCGGGCGAAGTCGTCGGCGATCAGGGCCCCCAGGCGCAGGGCCGTCTCGGCGTCCGGTCGGCTGCGCCCATCAAGGCGATGGCCCACGCGTTGCGGATTCTGCAGCGCGTAGCTGACGCTCGCGCCCAGCAGCAGGATCAGCCAGGCGAGGTGGAGCCAGAGCATGAACAGGATCAGGCCGGCAAAGGCGGAATAGATGGCGGTGTAGTTTCCGGTCTTGACCACCACGTCGGCGAACAGGCGTCCGGTGAACAGCCAGACCACGGCCGCCAGCCCCGCGCCGATCAGGGCCGGGACCAGGCGCACGCGGGTGTTGGGGACGTAGATGTAGATGAAGACGAAGGTGCCGGCCAGCATCAGGTAGGGGGCAAACCGCTCAACCCCCTGGGCGAGCTGGGTGAGAAGCCCCCCCGCGATCGGCAGGCTCGCCGCGGCCCCGGAAACCTGGGTGAGGGCGCTGATGATGGCGAACAGCAGCACCGGGCCGACGATCACGACGGACAGGTAGTGGGTGAAGCGCTGCGCCAGCGGGCGGTCCTCCCGCACGCGCCAGACATCGTTGAAGGCGCGTTCGACTTTCTGCATCAGCGCGATCACGGTGTAGAACAGCAGGGCGAGGCCGATCGCCCCGAGCACGCCGACGCGGATGTTCTCGACGAAGCCGACGATGCGGTTGGCGATCTCCTCGCCCTGCGCGCCCAGCGGCTCGAGCAGGTTGAGCAGAAAGGGCTGCAGCACGTCCTGCACGCCGAACGCCTTCAGCACCGAGAAGCTCACCGCCAGGAGCGGGGCGAGCGAGAGCAGGGTGGTGAAAGACAGGCTCATTGCGTGCAGGTTGAGCTGGCCGTGATCCAGTTCCTGCCAGAGGTGCCGTCCGACGAGCAGTATCCGTTTCCCCACCGCACGCGCGGCGGCGGGCATCAGGCGTTGAGGGCGTGGGCGCATGGGTCTATTCTCGTCAGCATCTACTGATCATACGCCATCGGGATTTGCATGCAGGAACTCAAACCACCGCCCGTCGTGCTCGTCTTCGCCGGTCTCGACCCGACTGGTGGGGCGGGGCTTTCGGCCGACATCGAGGCCATCATCAGCCAGGGGTGTCACACTGCCCCCATCGCCACGGCCCTGACCGTGCAGGACACCCGCGATGTGATCAGAGTGGGGCAGGTGGATGCCCTGCTGGTGGTCGAACAGGCGCGCGCCCTGCTGGAGGACGTGCCGGTGGCGGCGATCAAGCTCGGCATGCTCGGCAGCGCGGCGATGGTCGAGGCCATCCACTCCATCCTGCGCGACTACCCGCACATCCCCGTCGTGCTCGACCCGGTGCTGCGCGCCGGCGGTGGCACGGAGCTCGCGGACGAGGAGTTGATCGAGGCGATGCGTGAACTCTTGATTCCGCAGACCACCATCCTCACCCCCAACAGCGAGGAGGCGCGCCGCCTTGCCCCGGACGCCGACAACCTGCACGCCTGCGCCCTTTCCCTGCTGGAGCAAGGCAGCGAGTATGTGCTGATCACTGGAACCCATGAGCCGACGCCGGAGGTTGAAAACCTGCTGTTCGGCGGCCACCGCCTGCTCGAAACCTTCAGCTGGCCGCGCCTGCCGGAGAGCTACCATGGCTCGGGTTGCACCCTGGCCTCCGCCATCGCCGGCCTCCTAGCCCAGGGGCACGAGCCGATGACGGCCATCCACCAGGCGCAGGACTACACCTGGCAGACTCTCGAGCAGGCCTACCGGCTGGGACGTGGGCAGATGATCCCCAACCGTCTGTTCTGGGGGGGCGGGGAGGATGACATGATGGACGAAGGGGGCAGCAACAGTGCCATGCTCCACTGACAAGCGCGGCATGCTTGAGCGGCTTGATGCCATCGAGACCGCCATGCGCGGTCTGGGCCTCTGGTCGCTTGAACCGCCTTCTGCCGAGGCGCTCGCAAGCCAGACCCCGTTTGCCGCCGACAGCATGCCGCTCGAGATGTGGCTGCAATGGATCTTCCTGCCGCGCATGCGGGAGACCATCCGCCTTGGCATCCGCCCCCCCGCGGCTTGCAACATCCATCCCTTCGCGGCCCATACCTTCGTCAGCCACGGTTTGGCGGCCAAGCCGCTGATCCAGGCCATCCGCGCCTTCGATGAGGCCTTTAGCGGGTGGGTGGAGGCGCTCTGATGGCCTCCAGCGCCTCGCCGGGTTCGCTAAGCGTGATCGCAATGGACCTCGTCGTCGAGGCGGGACGGATCAGCGTGATGCAGGAGGATGACCGTGCCTTCCAGGCTCCAGCCGACATCCGCCTTGTGCATTAGCGTCATCCGTGTACCTCGGCCCATTGTCCCAACCCAGCCGGATGAAGAAGTTGACCGACCGCTGCAGATCCTGGACGGTCAGGTTGACGAAGATCTGACTGGCCATCGCGTCCTCCTCAGGGAGGGCGAGATCATTCAGCAAGCCGAGCGCTGACCCGGAGTTCCGGCCCGCAGAGGGCCATGGAGACCGGGCAGTTCCGCTTGGCGTTATCCACCTTGTCCTGGAAGGTCGCCTCGTCCAGACCGGGGACCTCGGCCTCGGTGGAGAGCTCGATCAGAGCGATCCGGGGCCCCTCGCGTAGATGGACCTTCGCCGCGGTGCGGATCTGCACCGGCGGGTAGCCCGCCTCCGCGAGCAGGGCCGCGAGGTACATCGAGAAGCAACCGGCCTGGGCCGCGCCGAGCAGCTCTTCGGGGTTGCTCCCCAGTCCTTCCTCGAAACGTGAGGCATACGAATAGGCGCCGTCGAAGGCGCCGCTGCCGAATTTCATGCGACCCTGGCCTTCCTTGAGCGAGCCGTTCCAGATGGCGGAGGCGGTGCGGATGGGCATGGTCTGTCACCTGTATTCGATTCGCGTGGAGATTCGAATATAGGCAGCTGGATGGATTTCGTCCGGGGTCTGATGGTGGTTTGCCTGCCTGCCACGTTGCCATCGTCCCCTCTGCTACGCTCAAAGCAGGCATCAACAGGGGCACGCCGGCATGCCCCATGTGCGGACGACGAACCCATGGCTCATGAACAGCTGATCCTTGGCCTGATCCTGATCGGCACCGTTATCCTGTTCGTGTGGGGACGCTGGCGCCACGACTTCGTGGCGCTCACGGCCCTGGTGCTGAGCGTGGTCGTGGGCATCGTCCCGGAGCATGCCGCACTCACGGGGTTTGGCCATCCCGCTGTCATCACCGTGGCCTTCGTATTGATCCTCAGCGGTGTGCTACAGAGCACCGGCGCGGCAGAGCGATTGCTTCGAGCGTTGATGCCGCAGTCCGCCGGGCGCTTTCTGAGCATGGCGATACTGGTCATCGTTGCCGCCTTGCTATCGGGGTTCATGAACAACGTCGGTGCCCTGGCTATTCTCATGCCGGTGGCCGTGCAGATCGCGCGCAAGAACGACATGCCGCCCGGGCAGTTGCTGATGCCGCTGGCCTTCGGTTCCATTCTTGGGGGGATGACCACCCTGATCGGAACGCCGTCAAATCTGATCGTGGCAGGATTCCGGGCCGATGCCGCAGGGGAGGGTTTCGGCATGTTCGATTTCACCCCGGTGGGTCTGGCCGTGATGCTGGTCGGCGTGACCTTCATCCTGTTGCTCGGCTGGCGTCTGGTTCCGGTACGCGAACAGGCCGAGGGTGACGCCTTCGAGACCGCAGCCTACCTGACCGAGGCTCGCGCGCCGGAGGGCTCGAAGGCGGTCGGCATGCGTCTGGCGCAGGTCGAGGAGGCGCTCCAGGAGGCGGATGCCCAGATCATTGGCCTGATTCGCGATGAAGCGCGCATGCCCGCGCCCTATCCCGGCCGCCGCATCCGCACAGGGGACATCCTTGTGATTGAGGCCGACCCCGAGGCCTTAGCCACCGCTCTTGGTGCGCTGGAACTGGAGTTGGTCGGGGACAAGAAGACCGAGGACAAGCAGGCCGGGGACAAGAATGGTGAAGACAAGGAGGAAGCTGTCGCCAAAACGGGCAAGGGGGGGGATAAGGGCGAGGGATCACGGGCGGTGACATCGGAAGGCGTGGTGCTGATGGAATTGGTCCTGCTGCCGCAGTCCCGCCTGAACGGCCGCTCGGCCAAGGACATTCGCCTGCGCACCCGGTATGGCATCAATCTCCTTGGAGTCTCGCGTCAGGGGCGACGCACAAGGGCGAGACTCCAGGTGATGCGCTTGCAGACGGGCGATGTGCTGCTGTTGCAGGGGGCGCAGGAGGACATCATGGAGTTTGCCTCCACCTACGGTGCGGTACCGCTGGCCGAGCGCCCCCTGCAGTTGCCCAACAGGCGGGATGCCTTGCTGGCCACCGGTGTGCTGGGGCTGGCGGTGATCGCGGCCAGCTTGGGGCTTGTTCCCGCCGCCATTGCCTTCATGATCGGCGCGCTGCTGAGTATGCTTCTGGGCCTGGTGGCCCCCCGGCGTTTCTACGATGCCGTGGACTGGCCTGTGGTGGTGCTGCTTGCCGCCCTCATACCGGTGGCCCAGGCCGTGGGCGACACCGGGATCGCCGCATGGCTTGCGAACGGCCTGGTCGAGCACGTGGCCCGGGGTGAGGCGGTGGTCGCGCTGGCATTGATCCTGGTTGTCACCATGACCCTGTCGGGTTTCATGAACAATGCCGCCACGGCCGCCGTGATGTGCCCAATCGCGATCAGCACCGCATCCAGCCTGAATGTCTCGGCCGATCCGCTGCTGATGGCTATTGCCGTGGGCGCCTCCTGCGCCTTCCTCACACCCATCGGCCATCAGAACAACACCCTGATCCTCGGGCCCGGCGGATTCCGCTTCGGTGACTACTGGCGTCTTGGGCTGCCGATGGAGATCCTGGTGTTGGCGGTTGGCGTGCCGATGATCCTGCTGGTGTGGCCGCTGTGACGGGCCTCAGCCCAGCAGCATCTTCAGCCCCAGCCCGATCAGCAGGATGGCGAAGACCTTCTTCAGCACACCGACCGGCAGCCTGTGGGTGAGGTGGGCGCCTACGCGGGCGAACAGGATGCTCATGAGGCCGATGCCGAGCCAGGCCGGCAGGTAGACGTAGCCCAGGCTCATCTCGGGCAGACCCTGCGTGCTCCATCCGGCCAGCACGTAGGCCGCCGAGCCGGCGATGGCGGCGGGCAGGCCGATGGCCGCGGAGGTGGCGATGGCGTTGCGCAACGGCATGTTGCACCAGACGAAGAACGGCGTGGAGATGGCGCCGCCGCCCATACCCATGATCGAGCTGAGCGCGCCGATGCCCGAGCCTGCCGCGGTCATGCCCGGCAGGGCGGGAAGATGGCGGTGCGGTGCGGGCTGACGGCCAAAGGCCATCTGCAGGGCAATCAGGATCTCGAGCGTGCCGAACAGCCTCTTGAGCACGTCACTCGGCAGGTAGTGGGCGAGGTAAGAGCCGCCCACGGAGCCGATGACCAACCCGAGCAGGAGGCGACGCACGACGATCCAGTCCACTGCGCGCTTCTTGTGGTGCGTCCAGATGGAACCGATGGAGGTGAGGAGGATGGTCGCCAGCGAGGTGCCGACCGCGACTTGCATCAGGTGCTCGGCGGGCACCGTGCCCTGCAGGGTATAGAGATAAGCGAGCGCAGGCACGACGATCAGTCCGCCGCCAATGCCGAGCAGGCCGGCCATCAGGCCGGTAAAGACCCCAAGCAGGGCATAGATGCCTAGGGCAAGAAGATCCATGCTGAATATCCGGAAAAAGCGTGGGGAAAGCGATGTCCCCTTGTCCCGGGGCCGGTCCTGCAGGCCGGTCCCGGTCGAGGGACGGGCCTCAGTGCCGCTTCTTCGGCGGCAGCAGGTCGGTGATGGTGCCTTCGGCCATCTCGGCGGCAAAGCCGAGGGTCTCGGACAGGGTGGGGTGCGGGTGGATGGTCAGGCCGATGTCGGCCATGTCCGCACCCATCTCCAGCGCCAGGGCGGCCTCGGCAATCAGCTCACCCGCATTCGGTCCGACGATGCCCGCGCCCAGCAGGCGATGGGTCTCGGCGCAGAACAGGGCCTTGGTGAGCCCTTCGTCGCGGCCGAGGCTGAGCGAGCGGCCGGAGGCCGCCCACGGGAAGGCGCCCTTCTCGTAGGCAATGCCCTCGCGCTTGAGCTCGTCCTCGGTCTTGCCCACCCAGGCCACCTCCGGGTCGGTGTAGGCCACGCCCGGGATGCCCATCGGGGTGAAGGCCGAAGGCAGGCCGCAGATCACCTCGGCGGCCACCTTGCCCTCGTGCACGGCCTTGTGCGCCAGCATGGGCTGGCCGATCACGTCGCCGATGGCGTGAATATGCGGCACATTGGTGCGCAGGCGGGCGTCGGCGGCGATGAAGCCGCGTTCGTCCACCTGCACACCGGCCTTCTCGGCGTCGATCAGCTTGCCATTCGGCACGCGGCCGACGGCCACCAGGATGCGGTCGAAGGTATCCTGCTCCGGCACACCCTTGCCCTCGAAGGACACCACCAGGCCCTCGGGCGTGGCCCTGACGGCGGTCACCTTGGCGCCGAGGTAGATGGCCTCGTAGCGCTTCTTGATGCGCTTGAGCAGCGGCAGCGTGATGTCTTTGTCGGCGCCCGGGATGATGGTGTCGGACAGCTCGACCACGGTGATCTTTGCGCCCAAGGCATCGTACACCTGCGCCATCTCCAGACCGATGATGCCGCCGCCGATGACCAGCAGGCGTTTCGGGACTTCAGGGAGCGCCAGCGCGCCGGTGGAGTCCATCACCCGCGGGTCGTCGTGCGGGATGAACGGCAGCTGTACCGGGCGGGAGCCAACGGCAATGATGGCGTGCTGGAAGGCCACGGTCTTAACGCCATCGGCCGTGTCCACCGCCACGGTGTGCGGCGAGGTGAAGCGGCCCACCCCGTTCACCACCTGCACCTTGCGCTGCCTGGCAAGCCCCGCGAGGCCGGTGGTGAGCTTCTTGATCACGCTGTCCTTGAAGCCGCGCAGCTTGGTAAGGTCGACGGTCGGCTCGGCGAAGGTCACGCCGTGGTCGGCCATCTCGCGCGTCTCGTTCATGACCTGGGCGACGTGCAGCAGGGCCTTGGACGGGATGCAGCCAACGTTCAGGCACACGCCGCCAAGCACGGGCTCCTTCTCCACCAGCACCACGCTCTTGCCAAGGTCGGCGGCGCGGAAGGCGGCGGTGTAGCCGCCGGGGCCGGCGCCGAGCACGAGCACGTCGCAGCTGATGTCGGCCGGCGGCAGTTCAGACGGGGTGGCCGCAGGCGCGGCTGCGGGAGCAGCCGAGGGTGCCGCCGGGGCGGACGCAGGCGCTGCGGCGGGGGCTTCCGCCTTGGCGACCGGCTGGGCTGCCTCGGCGCTGACCTCGAACTTCGCAATCGGGGTGCCCTTGCTGACCTTGTCCTCAAGCCGGACCAGGTACTCCACCAGCTTGCCAGCGAACGGCGCGGGGATCTCCATGGTCGCCTTGTCGGATTCCAGGGTCAGCAGCGACTGGTCCTTCTCGACCACCTCGCCCGGCTGGGCGAGCAGTTCGATGACCGGGATGTTCTCGTAGTTGCCGATGTCCGGCAGCAGGACGGTTTCGATCTTCGCCATGTCCCGCTCCTCAGATCAGCATTTCGCGCAAATCGCGCAGCAGTGCGGCCAGGCGGGTGGTGAAGCGCACGCCCTCGGCCCCGTCGATCACGCGGTGATCATAGGACACGCTGAACGGCATCATCAGGCGCGGCTCGAAGCTTGAGCCGTTCCACACCGGCGTCATCTTGGCCTTGGACAGGCCGAGGATGGCCACTTCCGGCGCATTGACGATCGGGGTGAACTGGGTGCCGCCGATGCCGCCCAAACTTGAGATGCTGAAGGTGCCGCCCTGCATGTCGGAGGGTGAGAGCTTGCCGTCGCGCGCCTTCTGGCCGAGCTCGCCGAGCTCGCGGGCGAGCTCGAACAGGCCCTTCTTGTCCACGTCCTTCACCACCGGCACCACCAGGCCATTCGGGGTGTCGACCGCCACGCCGATGTTGTAGTAGCGCTTGAGGATCAGCTTCTCACCGCCCGGATTGAGCGAGGCGTTGAACTGCGGGAACTCCTTGAGCGCCTGCACCACGGCCATCATCACGAACGGCAGCGGGGTGAGCTTGACTCCGGCCTTGTCGGCGCGGGCCTTGAGGCTGACGCGGAAGGCCTCCAGCTCGGTGATGTCCGCCTCGTCGAACTGGGTGACGTGGGGGATGTTGAGCCAGCAGGCGGTGAGGTGCTTGCCGGAGATCTTCTTGATCCGCGACAGCTCCTTCTCCTCGGTCGGGCCAAACTGGGCAAAGTCGATGGCCGGGACCTGCGGAATGCCGGCGCCTGCGGTGACCGGGGCCTTCGGCGCGGGCTTCTCGCCCTGCATCACGGCCTTGATGTAGGCCTCGACGTCCTGCTTCTGGATGCGGCCTTTGGGACCGGTGCCGGTGACGTGCGCAAGCTCGACCCCGAGCTGGCGGGCATAGGCGCGCACGGAGGGGGAGGCGTGGAATTTTGCCCCGGAGGGCTGGGCGTTGACGGGTTTTTCGGCGGCTTGCGCCAGGCCCGCTCCCTCCCCCTGGACGGGGGAGGGTTGGGGGGAGGGTGATGCGGCCGCCGGTGCGGCTGCGGGCTTGGGTGCCTCCGCGACCGGAGCTGCCGCCATCTCTTGGGGCGCTGGCGCCGGCGCGTCCATCGAGGTCTCGATGTCGCAGATGTAGCTGCCCTTGCTGACCTTGTCCTCCAGTTTGACCTGGAGGTTGCGGATCACGCCGCTGACCGGGGCCGGGATCTCCATGGTGGCCTTGTCGGACTCCAGGGTGAGGACGGACTGGTCCTTCTCGACCGTATCGCCTTCGCTCACCAGGAGTTCGATGACCGGGATGTTCTCGTAGTTGCCGATGTCCGGCAGCAGGAATTTGTGCATACCCATGCGCAGCGCTCCTTACACGGTCATCGGGTTGGGCTTGTCGGCGTCGATGCCGTACTTGGCGATCGCCTCGCTGACCTTGGCGGCTGGCACGCTGCCCTCATCGGCCAGGGCCTTGAGGGTGGCGATGACGATGTTCCAGCGGTCCACCTCGAAGAAGCGGCGCAGGGCCTCGCGGGTGTCGGAGCGGCCGAAGCCGTCGGTGCCCAGGGTGAGATAGCGCTTGCCGGGCAGGTAGGCGCGCACCTGTTCGGGGATGGCGCGCACGTAGTCGGTGGCGGCGATGATCGGGCCGGCGGTCTCGCCCAGGCACTGGGTGACGTAGGGCACGCGCGGCTCGGCTTCCGGATGACGGGTGTTCCAGCGCTCGCAGTCCATGCCGTCGCGGTAGAGCAGGTTGAAGCTGGTGGCGGACCAGACGTCGGCGGCCACGTCCCATTCGCTCTCCAGCAGCTCGGCGGCGGCGATGACCTCGCGCAGGATGGTGCCGGAGCCCATCAGCTGGGCGCGGACCGTGTGCTTGGCTTCGCTTGCGCGGAAGCGGTACAGCCCCTTGATGATGCCCTCTTCGACCCCTTGCGGCATCTCCGGGTGGGCATAGTTCTCGTTCATCACGGTGATGTAATAGAACACGCTCTCGCGGTTCTCGACCATGCGTTTGAGGCCGTCGTGGACGATGACGGCGAGCTCGTAGGCGAAGGTCGGGTCGTAGGAGAGGCAGTTCGGGATCTGGCCGAAGGCGAGCAGGTTGTGGCCGTCCTGGTGCTGCAGGCCCTCGCCCGCGAGGGTGGTGCGGCCGGCGGTGGCGCCCATGAGGAAGCCGCGCGCCTGGATGTCGCCGGCGGCCCAGGCGAGGTCACCGATGCGCTGGTAGCCGAACATCGAGTAGTAGATGTAGAACGGCACCATGGCCACGCCATGGTTGGCGTAGGCGGTGCCGGCGGCGATCCAGCTGGACATGGCGCCGGCTTCGTTGATGCCCTCCTCCAGTACCTGGCCGTTGGCGGCCTGCTTGTACCACATCACCTGGTTGGCATCGATCGGCTCGTAGAGCTGGCCGGCCGGATCGTAGATGCCGACCTGGCGGAACAGGCCCTCGAGGCCGAAGGTGCGCGCCTCGTCCGGGATGATCGGCACCACGCGCTTGCCGAGCGCCTTGTCGCGCAAGAGGGCGGCGAGCAGGCGGCCGAAGGCCATGGTGGTCGACATCTCGCGGTCGCCGGTGGACTGCAGCAGGGTGTCGAAGGCGGACAGTGCCGGCACCGGCACGGCCGGGGCGGCGTCGCGCCGGGTCGGCAGGTAGCCGCCCAGGGCCGTGCGGCGGGCGTGCATGTACTGCATGACCTCGGAATCCGCGGCCGGGCGGTAGAAGGGGATGTCCTTCTCCAGCTGCTCGTCCGAGATGGGCACGGAGAAACGGTCACGGAAATATTTCAGGCCGTCCAGGTCCAGCTTCTTCTGCTGGTGGATGGCCATGGAGGCCTCACCATACGGCCCCATGCCGTAGCCCTTGATGGTCTTGGCGAGGATCACGGTCGGTTTGCCCACGCTCTCGGTGGCGGCCTTGTAGGCGGCGTAGAGCTTGCGCGGGCTGTGGCCGCCGCGGGTGAGGGCGAAGACTTCGTCGTCAGTCATGTGCTCGACGAGCTTGAGGGTTTCCGGGTATTTGCCGAAGAAGTGCTCGCGCACGTAGGCGCCGTTCTTGCCCTTGTAGGACTGGTACTCGCCGTCCACCACTTCCATCATGCGCTGGACCAGCTTGCCGGAGTGGTCATGGGCGAGCAGCTCGTCCCAGCCGGAGCCCCAGATGACCTTGAGCACGTTCCAGCCCGCGCCGCGGAAGTGGGCCTCAAGCTCCTGGATGATCTTGCCGTTGCCGCGCACCGGACCGTCCAGGCGCTGCAGGTTGCAGTTGACCACGAAGATCAGGTTGTCCAGCTCCTCGCGCGCGGCGAGGCCGATGGCGCCGAGGGATTCCGGTTCGTCCATCTCGCCATCGCCGAGGTAGGCCCAGACCTTGCGCTTGCCCGCCGGCGCGAGGCCCCGGGCGTCCATGTACTTCATGAAGCGCGCCTGGTAGATCGCCATCAAGGGGCCCAGGCCCATGGAGACGGTCGGGAACTGCCAGAAGTCGCGCATCGTCCACGGGTGCGGGTAGGACGGGATGCCCTTGCCCTCGACCTCCTGGCGGAAATGCACCAGGTGCTCCTCGTCCAGGCGGCCCTCGAGGAAGGCGCGGGCGTACATGCCCGGGGCGACGTGGCCCTGGAAGAAGACCATGTCGGCGCCGTCCGGATGGTCTGGGCCCTTGAAGAAGTGGTTGTAGCCGACCTCGTACATGGTGGCGGCGGAGGCGTAGCTGCCGAGGTGGCCGCCGATGCCGTCGTGCGCCTTGTTCGCCTTCACCACCATCGCCATCGCGTTCCAGCGGATCAGGGCACGCAGGCGGCGTTCGAGCGCGAGGTCGCCCGGGTAGGTGGGCTGCGCTTCCTTGGGGATGGTGTTGATGTAGGGGGTGTTGGCGCTGTAGGGGGTGTCGATGCCGTGCTTGCGGGCAGCCTCGATGAGTGCGGCGATCAGGTGCTGGGCCTTGTCGGTGCCTTCGAAGCCGATCACGGCCTCCAGGGCGTCCAGCCATTCCTGTGTCTCGTGCGGATCGTAATCCTGATAGGTCGTCGTCATGCGGCGCGCACTCCAAGGTCAAGTTCGGTTGACGGGAAGGCTGGGCGGTGCGCCTGGCCTCCGGGCAAAAAGTTCCGTGATTATGCTGGAAGGGCGCACTTTTTCCTACCCGACGAGGCATGGGGCGGCGGGCCCGGAGGCAGCCATTCGGAGGGCGGCTATGTCATAATCCGGAAAATTCGCGTTTGCCAAGGAGTCATCATGTCTTCGATCAAGAAGGTGGTTCTGGCCTACTCCGGTGGCCTGGACACGTCCGTCATCCTCAAGTGGCTGCAGGAAACCTACCAGTGCGAGGTGGTGACCTTCACCGCTGACCTCGGCCAGGGCGAGGAGGTCGAGCCGGCGCGCGCCAAGGCGCAGGCGATGGGGGTGAAGGACATCTTCATCGAGGATGTACGCGAGGAGTTCGTGCGTGACTTCGTGTTCCCGATGTTCCGCGCCAACACCCTGTACGAGGGTGAGTACCTGCTCGGCACGTCCATCGCCCGTCCGCTGATCGCCAAGCGCCTGGTGGAGATCGCCAACGAGACTGGCGCCGACGCCATTGCCCACGGCGCGACCGGCAAGGGCAACGACCAGGTGCGTTTCGAGCTGGGCGCCTACGCGCTCAAGCCGGGTGTCAAGGTGATTGCGCCGTGGCGCGAGTGGGATCTGAACTCGCGCGAGAAACTGATGGCCTATGCCGAACAGCACGGCATCCCGGTGGACTTTGCCAAGAACAAGAAGAAGTCGCCGTACTCCATGGACGCCAACCTGCTGCACATCTCCTACGAGGGCGGCGGCCTGGAGGACCCGTGGTGGGCGCCGGAGGAGGACATGTGGCGCTGGACCGTGTCCCCCGAGAAGGCGCCGGATCAGGCCGAGGACATCGTCATCACCTTTGAGAAGGGTGATCCTGTCGCCATCGACGGCGAGCGCCTGTCCCCGGCGGCCCTGCTGCTCAAGCTCAACCAGCTTGGCGGCAAGCACGGCATTGGCCGCCTGGACCTGGTGGAGAACCGCTACGTCGGCATGAAGTCGCGTGGCTGCTACGAGACCCCGGGCGGCACCATCCTGCTGCGCGCCCACCGTGCGATCGAGTCCATCACCCTGGACCGCGAGGTGGCGCACCTGAAGGATGAGCTGATGCCGCGCTACGCCAGCCTGATCTACAACGGCTACTGGTGGAGCCCGGAGCGCCGCATGATGCAGACCATGATCGATGCGAGCCAGGAGCGGGTGAACGGCGAGGTGCGCGTGCGCCTGTACAAGGGCAATGTCATGGTCACCGGCCGCCGCTCCGAGCGCGACAGCCTGTTCAGCGCCTCCATTGCCACCTTCGAGGACGACCAGGGCGCCTACAACCAGAAGGATGCCGAGGGCTTCATCAAGCTCAATGCCCTGCGCATGCGTATCGCGGCGCAGCGCGGCTCGGGGCAGGGCTGAGGCGCTCGCCCGGCGCGCCGCAGGGAGGGGGCATGATCGACAGGATGCTGGTTCCACGGCAAGGGGCGATGGCGAGGGTGATTCTCGCCATCGCCCTTTTTGTTCTGGGGCCGACGGCCTGGGGAAACGGGGAGGTGCGCGAGCTGACCCTGGGCGTGTTGTCCTACCAGGAGCCCGGGGACGTACGCCTGCGCTGGCAGCCGCTGGCAGACTACCTGAGCGAGAGGGTGCCGGGCATTCGAGTGCGTGTCCGGCCGCTGATGCGCCATGATGCCGAGCCGGGGCTCGCGCGTGGTGAGTTGCAGCTCCTGTTGATCAATCCCTACGATTACGCCTGGCTCGAGGCGAGCCATGGCGTGACGCGCATCGCCACCCTGCGTCCGCGGGGCTCCGGCGATACCCCGCCCATGTTCGGGGCGGTGGTGTTCCAGCGTGCGGACGCCCCGCCGCTGGAAGGGCTCGAGGCGCTGCGCGACAAGCGCGTCGCCGCCATCGCCCCGGATGCCTTCCCCACACTGATGGTCCAGCGCGAGATTCAGGCGCTTGGGCATGAGCCGCAGGGCTTCTTCGGTCCCGTCGACTACACCGGCCTGCCTCACGTGAACGTCGTCGAGCGCGTGCTCGCGGGTCAGGCTGATGCGGGCATCGTGCGCAGCGGCTTGCTCGAGGCACTGGTCGCGCAGGGGCGCATACCGGCGGATGCCTACCGGATCGTGCCCGCGCCCTTCCCGGTCGCGTTCAGCAAACCGGTGAGCACGCGGCTCTACCCCGAGTGGCCGATGGCCATCGCGCCCGGGGTCGAGCCCGGTCTCGCGCGCAGGATCCTGCATGCCCTGCTCGAAATCGAGCCGCAGGCGCCGGTGGCGGTCGCTGCTGACATCGATGGCTTTGCGCCGCCGCTGGAGTACAGCGGGGTGAGCGCCCTCATGCATGAGCTTGGGCTAGGGCCTTTTGCCCGCCCGTCCACGCCGACCCTGCGGCAGGTCGTCAGGGAGCACTGGCCGCTGCTCGGCCTGATGCTGGCCGGCATTCTGTTCGTCATGCTCGTGCTCAGCATGCGCAGCAACCGGCGCCTGAAGCAGCTGGCCGAGCGCCTGGATAGCACCCTGGACGGGCTCGGCGATGCCGTGGTGCGCCTCGATGCGCAGGGCCGGCTGGACTACATGAACCCGGTGGCGGAGAACCTGTGGCAGCAGGGCCTGGAGCAGGTGCGGGGCCGTCCTGCGAGTGCGGTCCTCTATCTGATCGACCCTGATAGCGGTGCCCCTCTCGGAAGCGCCTTGGTCAATGCCGCACGCACCGGCCGGGTCGACGAACTGCCCCAGCGCGTCGAGATCCAGAACCACATCCGCCATGTCCTCAGCCTGCGTGCCCGGCTTCTTGGCGAGGGGGATGGCCTGGTGCTCGCCCTGCATGACATTACCGCGATCACCAGCCTGAACGAGGAGCTCCGCTGGCAGGCGAATCATGACCCCCTGACGGCCCTGTACAACCAGCGCGCCCTGGAGCGGGCCTTCGTTGAGATGGTGAAGGAGCGCACGGATGGGCCGGGAGCCATGCTGGCCCTGCTCGATCTCGACGACTTCAAGGCGGTCAACGATCAGGCAGGACATGCGGCGGGGGACGAGCTGTTGCGCCAGATGGCCGAGGTCCTGAAGCTCTGGTCTCCCGAGGGCAGCCTGATCGCGCGGCTGGCCGGGGACGAGTTCATCATCCTGCTGCGCGCGAGTTCGGTGGACGACGCCGTCCGTGAGCTCCAGGGGCTTGTGGAGCGGGTCTCCGATTTCCGTCTGCATTACGGCGAGCGTGATTTCCAGGTGGGCGCCAGCATTGGTGTCGTCACCATTGATCCCCAGGCCAGCCTCGAGTACCACCTGATTGAGGCCGACGCGGCCTGCATGCAGGCCAAGGAGCAGGGCGGGGATCGCGTCCAGCTGCACAGTCCGGGCGATGCCGGCATCGAACGCCATCACGCCGACCTTGCCTGGGTGACCCGACTGCGCGAGGCCCTGAACACGGACGCTTTCATCCTGTACGGCCAGCTCATCCAGCCGACAACACGCTCCGGCGAGCCGCATTGCGAGGTACTCCTGCGGCTTCCTGACGGCCAGGGACTTGCCGCGCCGGGCAGTTTCATCCCGGCCGCCGAGCGGCAGCGCATGATGCCGCGGCTTGATCGCTGGGTGGTGCGTCAGGCCTTGAGGGCCTTCGCGCCATGCCAGGACGCTGCGGTGCTTGCGGTCAACCTGTCCGCCCAGTCGGTGCAGGATCCGCGTCTCGGGGACGACCTGGTACGCTGGTTCGAGGCGACCGGCGTGCGCCCCGACCGGGTGTGTTTCGAGATCACCGAAACCACCGCGCTGGACAACCTTGAGCAAGCGACGAGCCTGATGCGGCGGCTGCAGGCGCTGGGTTGCCGCTTCGCCCTCGACGATTTCGGCAGCGGCCTGTTTTCCTTCGGCATGCTGCGCAGTCTGCCGGTCGATTACCTGAAGATCGACGGCAAGCTGGTGCGCGAATTCCGCCAGGATGCCGTGGCCGAGGTCATGCTCGGTTCCATCCTGGAGCTCGGTCGCCTGCTGGACATGCAGACCATCGCCGAGTGGGTGGAGGACGGCGAGAGCCGGGAGCTGCTGACGCAGCTGGGCGTGGACTACCTGCAGGGGTACGTCCTGCATCGTCCGGCGCCGCTCATGGATGCCCTGTCCCATGCATTGCAGCGGGCGGGCGGCAACCTGCTCGCGCCAACCTGAGCCTAGCCGCTGCCCGCGGACATGGCCTCGGGCCGGCAGGATGGTTATCCTCCCCCTTCCTTCATATCCATGACCTTGTCCGGAGGCTTCCATGCGCATCCTGCACACCATGCTTCGCGTCGGCGATCTCGATCGCTCCATCCGCTTCTACACCGAGGTGCTCGGCATGCGCCTGCTGCGCCGCCAGGACTATCCGGCCGGCAAGTTCACCCTGGCCTTCGTCGGCTACCAGGACGAGTCCGAGGGGGCGGTGCTGGAGCTGACCTACAACTGGGGTGTGGACAGTTACGCGATGGGCAATGCCTACGGCCATATCGCGCTGGAGGTGGAGGACGTGTACAAGGCGGCCGAGGCTATCCGCGCGCGCGGTGGCAAGATCATCCGTGAGCCGGGGCCGATGAACGCGGGCAGCACGATCATTGCCTTCGTCGAGGATCCGGATGGCTATCCGATCGAGCTGCTCGGCCCCAAGGCATAAGCTGCAAAAAATCCATCCGTGATTTTTAGCTCGGCCGTTGCGAAGTTAATTCGCAACGGCCTCTGCGAATCAACGACGTGCGTCGTTGTTCGCGTTGGGGCATCCATGCCCCAAACACTGACCGTTGCCGTTCCGCTCATCGGCTGCACGCAGGCAAGGCAGGCCGGAAAATGCCATGGATGACAAGGGCTTTGGCGCATCATGCTCGTCTCCTGCACAGGCTTTTCCACAGTCTTTGTGGATGACTCGAAGTCCCTAGGCGCGATTTCTTTTCCACAAGCCTTGTCAAGCCCTTGAAAAGACATGCGTGGATATGCCTTATGGATGGCGCATTGTTCTAAGTCGTTGATTATTTGAAGTCGAATCCGGTCTGGTCAAAATGTGACCAGCCGTTTGAAAACCTAGGCTGGATGCGTGCTTGCGCCGCTTTCCACCCCTTTATCCACAGCTTCATCCACGGCCCATGTGGAGCAATTCCGCCCACGGTCAGCTGATGATTTTTTATGTCCGCCATGCATGTCCAAAACCATGCCGGAGGGTTTGACCCCGCCCGGATCGACCTGCCCATCGTCGATGTCCTGCCCGAACTGCGCGACGCCCTCGCCGCTTCCGGCGTGGTCGTGCTGGAGGCCGCGCCTGGCGCGGGCAAGAGCACCGTCGTGCCCTTGGCGCTGCGGGATGTAGGCTGGCTGGGCGGGCAGCGGATCATCATGCTCGAGCCTCGTCGCATCGCCGCCCGTGCCGCGGCCGAGCGTATGGCGGAGCTTTTGGGCGAACCTGTGGGCGGGGTGGTTGGCTATCGCATGCGCATGGAGAGCCGGGTGGGGCCCACGACCCGCATCGAGGTGGTGACCGAGGGCGTGCTCACGCGCATGCTACAGGATGATGCCGCGCTCGACGGGGTGGGGCTGGTCATCTTCGACGAATTCCACGAACGCAGCCTGCAGGCCGACCTCGGACTCGCCTTCACCCTGCAGGCGCGGCAGATGCTGCGCGAGGACCTGCGCGTCCTGATCATGTCGGCCACCCTCGAGGGCCTGCCGCTGGAGGATCGCCTGCAGGCCCGGGTGGTGCGCAGTGCAGGCCGCATGCATCCGGTCGAGGTGCGCCATCAGCCACCCATGCGCGACCAGCCTCTGGAAAGTCATTGCGCCGCCGTGGTGCGGCGCGCCCTGGCGATGGATGCGGGCGACATCCTGGTCTTCCTGCCGGGCAAACGGGAGATCCAGCGGGTGGCGACGGGGCTGGGTGAGCTTGCGGGAGTGGATGTCCTCCCCCTGCACGGCGACATGAGCCTCGCTGAGCAGCATGCCGTGCTGGAGCCCCGCCATGAGCGCCGCCGGGTCATTCTCGCCACCAACATCGCCGAGACCAGCCTGACCATCGAGGGGGTGCGGGTGGTGGTGGACTCGGGCCTTGCCCGCGTCTCGCGCTTCGATCCCGGAAGCGGCATGACCCGCCTCGTCACCCAGCGCATCTCCCGCGCCAACGCCGAGCAACGCTGCGGACGGGCGGGACGCCTCGGGCCCGGGGTGTGCATCCGCCTGTGGGGGGAGGGCGATCACATGAGCCTGCCGGCGCAGGCCGAGCCCGAGATCCAGCGCGCCGACCTGCTGCCGCTCGCGCTCGAGCTGGCCCAGTGGGGCGCCGGTCCGGAGGAGCTGTTCTGGCTCGACCCTCCGCCCGCGGCCCTGCTCGATCAGGCCTTGGAGGTACTGCACGGGCTCGGCGCACTGGACCCCGAGGGGCACATCACGCCCCACGGCCGGGAGCTTGCGCGCATGCCCCTGCATCCCCGTCTCGGACACATGCTGATGGAGGGGGATCGACTGGGACATGGCGGGCTGGCCTGCGAGCTGGCTGCGCTGCTTGGCGAGCGCGACCTGCTGCGGGGCGCGGGGCGCGAGCGCCCTCCGGCCGACCTCGCCCTGCGCATCGAGGCCCTGCGGCGGGGCAGTGCGGCCCTGCCGGGCGGACTTGTGCTCGATGAAGGCGTGCGCGTCCGCGTCCGCCAGTCGGCCCGCGATCTTGCCCGGCGTATGCGGATCGAGCTTGCCGGTGCCGCGGGAGATGTTCATGCCGCCGGCCTGCTGGTCGCCCTGGCCTACCCGGAGCGCGTGGCGCAGGGACGAATGGGCCAGCCTGGGCGCTTCGTGCTCGCCAACGGACGGGGTGCGCTGCTGGACACGGCCGATGCCCTGGCGCGTGCGCCCTGGCTCGCCATCGCCCATCTCGATGGCCATACCGATGGGGTGCGGCGGGAGGCGCGCGTGTTCCTCGCCGCAGGCCTCACGCTGAACGACATCGAGGAGGCCTTTGCCGCCCGGATCGAGGATGTGGAGGAGGTGGCCTGGGATGGTCGCGAGCAGGCCGTCATGGCCCGCCGTCAGCGCCGTCTCGGGGCGCTGGTCCTGGAGGACCGCCCACTCCCCAAACCCGATCCGGAACGGGTGCGCACCGCCCTGCTGGAAGGCATCCGCCAAGCCGGCCTGGCCTGCCTGCCGTGGCAGGCGCGCCACCAGCAATGGCGGGGGCGGGTCGCCCTGCTGCGCCGCACGCTCGGCGAGGTGTGGCCGGACGTCTCCGATGCTGCGCTCCTGGCCTCGCTCGATGACTGGCTCGCGCCCTGGCTCGATGGCATGACCCGCCTTTCCCACCTCGACCGGCTCGACCTCGATGCCGCCCTGCAGAGCCTTTTGCCCTGGGACAAACGGCAGGAGTTCGACCGGCTCGCGCCCACCCACCTCGAAGTGCCGAGCGGTTCGCGCATCGCCCTGGACTACAGCCCGGTGCTCGAAGGCGGGGGTCTGCCGGTGCTGGCAGTCAAGCTGCAGGAGCTGTTCGGCCTGCTGGAAACGCCGCGGATCGCCCAGGGGAGGGTGCCGGTGATGATCCACATGCTCTCGCCCGCGCAGCGGCCGGTGGCGGTCACCCAGGACCTCGCGAGCTTCTGGCGCGGGCCCTATCAGGACGTGCGCAAGGACCTGCGCGGGCGTTACCCCAAGCACCCCTGGCCGGAGGATCCGCTCACCGCCACACCGACGCGGCGCACCAAGCGGGCAGAAGGATGACCCTGGCGAAGCTTCAGTTTGCGGTCGGGGCGGTCTTGCCAGTGGATGCCAGCGACGGACTGCACCATTGACGATTCGCGCTTCCAGGCTATCTTGTAAGAAACTGCTTACTTACAAGATGCATGAAACCTGCTCGACAACCGACTGAAGCGCGCCAGGGGCAGATCGTGGCGGCCATGGTCAGCCTGGCCGCCCGGCGCAGCCCGGCCGAGATCAGCGTGAATGACCTGGCCGCTGCCGTGGGCCTGAGTTCGGGGGCCATCTTCCGCCATTTCGAGAACAAGGAAGCGATCGGCGTCGCCGTGATCCGCTGGGTGATGTCCGAGTTGCTGCCGAACCTTGAGCGCGTGGCTGAGGAGGCCGGCGCGCCCATGGTCGCCCTGGAGGCGATCTTTCACGCCCACGTCGATTTCGTCACCCGTCATCCTGGGGTGCCGAGGATCATCTTCTACGAGCTGCAGCAGCCGGCCGATTCGCCGCTCAAGCAGGCCGTGGGGCAGCTGATGGGACGCTATCGCACCCTCATTGCGCGTCAGCTGGAGGACGCGGGCACGGAAGGGGTGTTGCGCGACACCCTCGATCGGGCCGCCGCCGTGGCCCTGTTCGTCGGGGCCGTCCAGGGGCTGGTCATGCAGGCGATGGCGCTGGGCAACGTGGGAGCCATGAAGCTGCTGGCGGCCGGTGTGTTCGATGTGTGGCGCCAAGGCGTCGTCGCCGGGGGGAGGTGAGAGGTGGGCATGTCAGGCAGGGGCTGGATTGGAAGGATCGGCATGGGGGCGGCCGTCATCGCGGTGGTGGCGGGTTTCGTGCTGGTCGTCCTGCGCAACGGGCCGATGGCGCCGACACGCGTGGTGCTGGCGGAGGTACGGGCCGAGCCGATCCGGGAGGAGGTCTTCGGCCTCGGCACGGTCGAGGCAAGGCGCGCGTATGCCGTCGGCCCGACCGTGCCGGGACGGGTCCTGCGTGTGCAGGTCGATGTCGGCGAGCGGGTGCGTGCCGGCGAGGTGCTGGCGGAGATGGATCCGGTCGATCTCGATGCGCGGCAGGCCGCGGCGAGGGCGGGCATCGAGCGTGCCCGGCATGCGCTCGATGCCGCCGGTGCCCAGACCCGTGACGCGGAGGCGCGGGTGCGGCTGGCAGCAAGCAATCGTGCACGCTACGAGCAGCTGCTCGCCCAGCGCCTGGTCAGCCCGGCGGATGGCGATGCGCGCCGTCAGGAGCACGAGGCCGCCCAAGCGGGCCTCGCGGCGGCGCGTGCCGCGCTGGAGGCGGCACAGAGCGATCTGGCACGCAGCCGTGCCGAGTACGAGGCGCTGGAACAGCAACGCGGCAATCTCGTGCTGCGGGCGCCGGTGGACGGCGTGGTCACCGCCCGCGACGCCGAGCCGGGCAGCACGCTGGTGGCGGGCCAGAGCGTGGTGCGCCTGGTCGATCCGGCCAGCCTGTGGCTGCAGACGCGGATCGACCAGGCGCGGGCGGGCCGGGTGAGGGGCGGGCAGGAGGCCAGGGTCATCCTGCGCGGTCGTCCCGGACAGCCGCTGGCCGGACGGGTGGAGCGGGTGGAGTGGCTGGCCGACAGCGTGACCGAGGAGCGGCTCGTCCAGGTCGGCCTGCAGGCCATGCCCGAACAGGTGTCGATCGGCGAGCTGGCCGAGGTCACCATCCTCACGGCCGCCCTCGACGAGGCCCTGGTCATCCCCAATGCCGCGCTGAAGCGCGAAGGTGGACGGACGGGGGTCTGGCGCCTGGGAGAGGGGCGGGTGGTCTACCAGCCGGTCGAGACCGGACTGCGTGACCTGGACGGCCGGGTGCAGATCACCGGGGGGCTGGAGCGGGGCGATCGGGTCGTCATCCACAGCGAGCGCGAACTGACGGCGGCGTCCCGGGTGCGCGTGGTGGATGCGATCCAGGGGCGCTGAGCATGATCAACCTGGCCGCGCGTGACATCCTGCATTCCTGGTCGAAGTTCGTGCTGACCGGCGTGGGGCTGGGCTTGCTGATCGGCGTGACCTTCTCGATGGCCGGCATCTACCGCGGCATGGTGGACGATGGCAAGGCCCTGTTGCGCAACAGCGGCGCGGATCTCTGGGTGGTGCAGCAGGACACGCTTGGCCCCTACGCCGAGCCCTCCAGCCTGCGCGATGACGTCTATCGGGGCATTCTCGGCCTGCCCGGGGTGATGGCGGCGGCCAATGTCACCTACCTGACCATGCAGGTGCAGAGGGCGGGGAGGGACGTGCGCGTGATGGTGGTTGGCTTCGAGCCCGGCCAGCCGGGGGAGCCGCCCTATCTGGTCGAGGGGAGGCAGATCACCCGCAGCCACTACGAGGCGATCGCCGACGTGCGCACCGGCTTCAGGGTGGGGGATGTCGTGCGCATCCGCAGGCATGACTACACCGTGGTCGGACTGACCCGGCGCATGGTCTCGTCCGGCGGTGACCCCATGCTGTTCATCCCACTGAAGGATGCCCAGGAGGCCCAGTTCCTCAAGGACAACGAGGCCATCCTCAACGAGCGGGCGCGCACCGCCGCCAATCCCGCCCTCAACCGTCCCGGCGTACCCGGCCTGCTCGAGGCGGTGCAGGCCGCCCAGACCAGCAGCCACAGTGTCAACGCGGTGCTGGTGCGGTTGCAGCCGGGCTGGATGGCGGAGCAGGTGGCCGAGCCGATCCGGCGCTGGAAACATCTGCACGCCTACACGGTGGAGCAGATGGAGGAGATCGTCGTTGCCAAGATGATCGCCACTTCCTCGAAACAGATCGGGCTGTTCCTCGTCATCCTGTCCATCGTCTCGGCGGCGATCGTATCGTTCATCATCTACACCATGACCCTCGGCAAGCTCCGTGAGCTGGCCGTGCTGAAACTCATCGGCACGCGCAACCGCACCATCGCCGGCATGATCCTGCAGCAGGCCCTCGGCCTCGGCCTGATCGGCTTCGTCATCGGCCGCTTGGCGGCCGCCCTGTGGGCGCCGCATTTCCCCAAGTACGTGCTGCTCCTGCCGGAGGACGCCCTCCGCGGTCTGGCGGCAATCATGGTGATCTGCACCCTGGCCAGCCTGCTCGCCATCCGGGTGGCCCTCAAGGTGGACCCGGCCACCGCCATCGGAGGTTAGTGCATGGCGTTGCAACCGGCGATCGAAGTGAGCGGCCTGCGCAAGCGCTACGGCGAGGGAGCGACCGCGGTGGACGCGCTCAAGGGGGTGGACATGGTGGTCTGGCCGGGCGAGGTGGTCGGTCTCATCGGTCCCAGCGGTTCGGGCAAGAGCACCCTGCTCAAGTGCCTGGGTGCGGTGACCGACCCCACCGCCGGCCGCATGGCCCTAGGCGGCCAGACCATCTTCGAGGAGGGCTGGACGATCCGCGACCTGCGGGCCTTGCGGCGGGACAAGATCGGCTTCGTGTTCCAGGCCCCCTACCTGATTCCCTTCCTCGACGTGACCGACAACGTGGCCCTGCTGCCGATGCTGGCCGGCATGCCCAATGCACAGGCCCGCCAGCGGGCACTCGAACTGCTGACCGCCCTCGACGTGCAGCACCGGGCCACCGCCCAGCCCGCCCAGCTCTCCGGCGGCGAACAGCAGCGCGTGGCCATTGCGCGGGCGCTGGCCAACCGCCCGCCGGTGATCCTTGCCGACGAGCCGACCGCGCCGCTCGACAGCGAACGCGCGCTGGCCGTGGTGCGCATCCTCAACCAGATGGCCCGCCAGTACCAGGCGGCGATCATCGTCGTCACCCATGACGAGAAGATCATCCCCACCTTCAAGCGCATCTACCA
>JBFLVZ010000006.1:0-48138 GCA_040758295.1 Pseudomonadota bacterium | reverse complement strand
CGCTCGACAGCGAACGCGCGCTGGCCGTGGTGCGCATCCTCAACCAGATGGCCCGCCAGTACCAGGCGGCGATCATCGTCGTCACCCATGACGAGAAGATCATCCCCACCTTCAAGCGCATCTACCACATCCGCGATGGCAGGACCTACGAGGAAGCGGGCGAGGGGCGTCCCATCGACTGATGCGGGCTGCACCGGCGTGGCCTGAATGAAAAAAGCCCGACCCTGGGGTCGAGCTTTCGTGGGATGGAAGGGCCACTCCCTGGCCCTGTCGGGTGCTTAGTGCTGCGCGGCCCCCTCGGCACCGATGCCGGTCTCCGAGCGGACGTACTGGGCGGTGAATGCCTCTTGCTCGGCCTTGGCGCGCGCGCTCTTGTCCGTGATGGAGAAGAACCAGGCCAGGATGAAGGCCACCGGCATGGAGAAGATGGCCGGGTCCTTGTAGGGGACGATTTCCTTGGCGTTGCCAAGCACGTCCACCCACACGGTCTTGGAGAGCACGACCAGCACCACGGCGGTGATCAGGCCGCCAAGACCGCCCATGACCGCGCCACGGGTGGTCAGGCCGCGCCAGTAGATGGCCAGGAACAGGATCGGGAAGTTGGCGCTCGCGGCGACGGCGAAGGCAAGGCCAACCATGAAGGCGATGTTCTGCTTCTCGAACGCGATGCCGAGGAAGATCGCGACGATGCCGAGGGCGATGGTGGCGTACTTGGAGAAGCGCATTTCGGCCTGCTCGTCGACCTGGCCGCGCTTGAACACGTTGGCGTACAGGTCGTGCGACACGGCCGAGGCACCCGCCAGGGTCAGGCCGGAGACCACCGCGAGGATGGTGGCGAAGGCCACGGCGGAGATGAAGCCGAGGAAGAAGTCGCCGCCGATCGCATGGGACAGGTGGATCGCCGCCATGTTGTTGCCGCCGATCAGCTTCTTCGCCGCATCCAGGTAGGCCGGGTCGGTGGACACCATGATGATGGCGCCGAAGCCGATGATGAAGGTCAGGATGTAGAAATAGCCGATGAAGCCGGTGGCAAACAGCACGGACTTGCGCGCTTCCTTGGCGTCGCTCACGGTGAAGAAACGCATCAGGATGTGCGGCAGGCCGGCCACGCCGAACATCAGCGCGAGGCCCAGCGAGATGGCGGAGATCGGGTCCTTCACCAGGCTGCCCGGGGCCATGATGGCGTCATGCTTGGGGCTGATCTCAACCGCCTTGCTGAACATGGCGTCGAAGCTGAAGCCGAAGGCCCACAGCACGGCCAGGGCCATGAAGGTGGCGCCGGAGAGCAGCAGCACGGCCTTGATGATCTGCACCCAGGTGGTGGCGAGCATGCCGCCGAAGGTGACGTAGAGGATCATCAGCACGCCGACGATGATCACCGCGTAGGTGTACGGCAGGCCGAACAGGACCTCGATCAGCTTGCCCGCGCCCACCATCTGCGCGATCAGGTACATGGCGACCACGACCAGCGAGGCAATGGCGGCAACGGCGCGCACCGGCACCTGGGACAGGCGGTAGGAGGCGACGTCGGCGAAGGTGTACTTGCCGAGGTTGCGCAGCTTCTCGGCCAAGAGGAACAGCATGATCGGCCAGCCGACCAGGAAGCCGATCGAGTAGATCAGGCCGTCGAAGCCGTTGGCGAACACCAGGCCGGCGATGCCGAGGAAGGAGGCGGCGGACATGTAGTCACCGGCGAGGGCCAGACCGTTCTGGAAGCCGGTGATGCCGCCGCCCGCGGTGTAGAAGTCCTTGGCGGTGCGGGTACGCTTGGCGGCCCAGTAGGTGATGCCGAGGGTGGCGATCACGAACAGGATGAACATGGTCACGGCGGGCATGTTGACGCCCTTCTCGGCGCCATCCGCGGCCAGGGTGACGCCGGCGTAGGCGAGGGCGGCGAGTCCGGCCGCCATCATCATGGGACGCATCATCATTTCGCGTTCTCCTTGATCTGCGCGGTCAGGGTGTCGAACTCGCGGTTCGCGCGGCGCACGTAGATGCCGGTCAGGACGAAGGCGGCGATGATGACGAGGAAGCCCGTCAGGATGCCGACCGACATGACCGTGCCTTCACCGAGCTTGGCGGCCAGGGCCGTCGGGTTGAAGGCGATGAACAGGATGAAGGCGTAGTAGATGACCATCATGATGACGGCCATCGTCCAGTTGTACTTGGAGCGCTTGCTCACAAGTTCCTGAAAGCGCGGATCCGCCTGGATGCGCGCGGCCAGATCGGGTTGCATGGTGGAGGACTCCCTATTTATTGGTTTCTCTTTGCCGGGCCGCTTGCGGCCTCGGCGCAGATTACGCGTGCGAGAGGAATCGGTAAAGTTCTGGTGAATCAATACCATTCAAGCATTTTCTGATGGATATATCGAAATATGCCTGATGGGAAGGTGAGAGCACCCATGCGGGCCGTTGCGGCCCGAGGGGGTGGGCGTCCGCAAGAGCTCCGGATCCAGGCCCTCGAACCCGGATCCGGGCGATGGATCAGGCCTTGCCCTGCAGCTGGTCCAGGATGGCCGGGTTTTCCAGGGTGGAGACGTCACCGGTGATGTCCTCGCCCTTGGCGATGGAGCGCAGCAGGCGGCGCATGATCTTGCCGGAACGGGTCTTGGGCAGGTTGTCGCCGAAGCGGATGTCGTCGGGCTTGGCGATGGGGCCGATCTGCTCGTTCACCCAGGCGCGCAGCTCCTCGACCATCTTCGCCGCCTCCTCGCCGACCGGACGCTCACCCTTGCACACCACATAGGCGACGATGGCCTCGCCCTTGATCTCGTGCGGACGGCCGACCACAGCGGCCTCGGCCACGCGCGGGTGGGCAACCAGGGCGGATTCGATTTCCATGGTGCCCAGGCGATGGCCGGAGACGTTCAGTACGTCGTCAATGCGGCCCATGATCCAGAAGTAGCCGTCGGCGTCCTTGCGCGCCGAGTCGCCGGCGAGGTAGTAGCCGGGGAAGTAGTCGGGGAAGTAGGTCTTCTTGAAGCGTTCGTCGTCGCCCCAGATGGTGCGCACCATGGACGGCCAGGGCTTCTTGATGACCAGGTAGCCCCCGTGCTCCGCGTCGACCGGATGGCCGTGGTCGTCGACCACATCGGCCATGATGCCCGGCAGCGGGCGGGTGCAGGAGCCGGGCTTGGTGGCCACGGCGCCGGGGATCGGGGCAATCATGTGGGCGCCGGTCTCGGTCTGCCACCAGGTGTCGACGATCGGGCAGCGCTCCTTGCCGATCACGCGGTGATACCACATCCAGGCCTCGGGGTTGATCGGCTCGCCCACGGAGCCGAGCAGGCGCAGCTTGGAGAGGTCATACTGGGCGGGAACCTCCTCGCCCAGCTTCATCAGCGCGCGGATCGCGGTCGGCGCGGTGTAGAAGATGGTGACGCCGTGGTTCTGCGCCACTTCCCAGAAGCGGCCGCCGTGCGGGAAGGTCGGCACGCCCTCGAAGATCACCTGGGTGGCGCCGATCGCCAGCGGGCCGTAGGCGACGTAGGTATGGCCGGTGATCCAGCCCACGTCGGCGGTGCACCAGAACACGTCCGAATCCGTGGTGTCGAAGACCCACTTGTTAGTCAGGATGGCGTTCAGCAGGTAGCCGCCGGTGGAGTGCTGGATGCCCTTCGGCTTGCCGGTGGAGCCGGAGGTGTAGAGCAGGAACAGCGGATGCTCGGCGGAGACGAATACCGGCTCGCAGCTTGCCGGCTGGCTGGCGGTCAGCTCGTGCCACCAGATGTCGCGGCCAGCCATCATGGCGGCGCCATGGTTGGTGCGCTGGAACACCACGACCTTCTCGATGCTCGGGCAGCCGTGCTCCATGGCCTTGTCCACCGCGCCCTTCAGCTCAATGGTGCGGCCGCCGCGGAAGCCGCCGTCGGCGGTGATGATGACGCGCGCGCCGGCGTCGTTGACGCGGTCACGCAGGGCCTCGGCGGAGAAGCCGCCGAACACCACGGAGTGGATGGCGCCGATGCGGGCGCAGGCCTGCATGGCGACCACGGCCTCGGCGATCATTGGCATGTAGATGACGACGCGGTCGCCGGCCTTGATGCCCAGGCTCTTGAGGCCGTTGGCAAGCATGCACACCTCAGCGTGCAGCTGGCGATAGGTGATCTCGCGGGTGTCACCCTTGTCACCCTCGAAGCGGATGGCGATCTTGTCGCCGCGCGTCTCGAGGTGGCGGTCCAGGCAGTTCCAGGAAACGTTGAGCTTGCCGTCCTCAAACCAGCGGAAGTGCGGGGCGTTCTCGGTGTTGAGGACGGTCTGGAATGGGGTGTGCCAGTCGATCTCGGTGCGGGCGAGTTCCGCCCACGTGCCCTCGAAATCCGCGTCGAAGCGCTGGTGCAGTGCGTCGAGGCGCTCCCCGTTCAGGCGCGCGCGGGCAACGAACTCGGCGGGCGGGGCGAAGACACGGGTTTCATGCAGGACGGATTCCAGGGCCTCGGACATCACAAGCTCCTTGGGTTGGGCAATCGGAAAAACAATGCTCCATTCTATCTGCCCGATGGGGTGCGGGTCACCCCGGGCGCCCAGGGCAATCGCATGAAGGCGTGGAGCGATCGCACACAGTTGGCTGTAGGAGGCCCGCCCTCGGGCCGATAGCCCACGCACGACACGCCCGTCGCGGCCGGGGCGCCTACGCAAGCGTCCAAATCGATGAAATAGGTTCATGCAATTGCCCGGCGCCCGGGGTGATGCCTTTGCGCCCGATTTGCATTACCTTCGAGCTTTGCGCGGGAATGCAGAGGAGGTGCCACATGAGAGTCAGCGAACTGGTCGAACATTGGGCGCGCAAGCCCGAGGCGGGGGAGGTGATCGAGGTGCCGCTCGTGATGGCCCTGGATGACGCCGCCAAGATCGAGGCCCTCGCGGAGATGTTTGCCGCGGGCGACTCACGCACCATCCTGCGCGACCTGATCCATGCCGCCCTGCTCGAAGTCGAGGCCGGTTTTGCCTACGTCCCCGGCCAGCGCGTGGTCGAGCAGGACGAGCAGGGTGACCCGATCTATGAAGATGTCGGCCTGACCCCGCGCTTCGTCGAACTCAGGAAGCGCCACTTCGCCCGTTTGCGGGGCAAGGGTTGACCGCGTGCGTGCGGCGGACGTTGCGCGCCTGCTTGCGCGCGAAATCGAGGCGGCTGTCTTGGGCGAGCACACCCCGGTCATGCTCTGGGGACCGCCCGGGGTGGGTAAGTCCGCCCTGGTCGCCCAGGCGGCCGCCGCCCGGGCCGTGCCCATGATCGATCTGCGCCTGTCCCAGCTTGAGCCTTCCGACCTGCGTGGCATGCCCTATCAGCGGGAGGGGCGGGTCGAGTGGGCTACCCCATCTATGCTGCCGCAGGCCGGACGCGACGGTCCGCGCGGCGTGCTGTTCCTCGATGAGATCAACGCTGCCCTGCCGCAGGTCGCGGCCAGCGCCTACCAACTCATCCTCGACCGCCGCCTGGGTGACTACCGCCTGCCGGACGGCTGGGCCATCCTCGCCGCCGGCAACCGGCTGGGCGACCGCGGCGTGACCTATGCCATGCCCGCGCCGCTCGCCAACCGATTCACCCACTACGAGCTCTGGCCGCAGATCGACGACTGGCTGGGGTGGGCTCAACGGGCCGGCGTGGACGCCCGCCTGCGCCGCTTCCTCGCCCAGCGCCCGGACCTTTTGTTCGTTTTTCCCGAACAGGCCAACGTGCACGCCTTCCCCAGCCCGCGCAGTTGGGCCTTCGCCGACCGCGCCCTGCGCAAGTTCGCCGCCGATCCCGACCTGCTGGAGCCGGCCCTGTCCGCCTGCGTGGGCGAGGTTGCTGCCATGCTCTTCGTGAGTTGGCTCGCGCGGCCGCAGTTCGAGCTCGACACCCTGCTGGCGCAGGATGATCCGGTGTTGCCCGAGGATGCGGACGGTCGCTGGGCGGTGCTGGATGCCGCCATCGCCCGTGTCGGCGCCATGGAACCTTCGGACTCCGAGCTTGCCTGCCGACTTTTGCGCCTTGCCACAGCGCTTGGACCGGAGCTGGGCGAGCGCCTGGTGCGGGCTCTGCACGCCCGCCTGGGCGAAGGTCTGTATGCCCTGGACGCCTTCGACGATTGGGCGGTCAGGAGCGCAAGAGGCTGAGCGGGGCTTGGAGAGGCTCGACCGCGTCCGCCGCGAACTGGCCCGTGCCCAGCCCATCATCGGTCGGCTGGCGAGCTTCCTGCGTCTGGAGGTGGAGACGGCCTTGGGCGTGGCGGTGGAAACCGGCGTGGGTCACCTCCTGTTCGATGCTGATTACCTGGCGCGGGCCGATGACGCCGAGCTTCGCTATTGGCTGGCTCATGCCGCGCTGCATGCCGCGCTGCTGCACTTTGCTCCACCGCCAGGAAGGCCCGAGGCATGGTCGGCGGCGTGCGACGCGCAGGTCGACCGCCTGCTGCGCGAGCTGGGCCTTGCCCCGCCCGGATACGTCGCCACCGAGCGCCACGCCTGGTGGCGGGGGGGGGCGGAGGGGGGCGGCGAGGCTGCAAGGAGCCGCACCTCCGGCATCGCAACCGAGGAACAGCCTGCGGCAGAGGCTTGGGCCGACGAGGCTCGCCTCTGGCGAACCCGCGTGCGGCAGGCCATCGGCGAGGCCATGGGGGCGGGGGATGCGCGTTCTGCCCTGCTGCGCGAGCTGCTGGGCGAGTCCCCTGACGCGGCGGCGCACGACTGGCGTGGCCGGCTGGCGGCCTTCCTGCAGCGCTGGCACCGGGCGGAGGCGCACTACGGCCGGCCCTCGCGCCGCGCCAGCGAGCCCTTCCTTTTGCCCGCGCTGCGGCCCGCCGCCGCGCATATCGTGCTGGCGGTCGACATCAGCGCCTCGATCGACGAGGCCCTGCTGCGCAACTTCTGGGCCGAGGTCCAGGGGCTGGCGGGACAGATCCCGATGCGGCTGACCCTGCTCGCCGCCGACACCCGCCTCGCCCCGGGCGCCCCCTGGCGCTTTGCCGTAGGGGAGGTGCCGTCCTGGCCCAAGCCGCACGGGCAGGGCGGCACCGACTTCCGCCCGGTGTTCGACTGGATTGGGCAGAGCGACGAGGATTTTGACGCGCTCATCTATTTCACCGATGGTAAGGGTGACTACCCGGCCAGTCCGCCCCGCCTGCCGGTGCTGTGGGCGGTGGCGGGGCCGGTCACGCCGCCGTTTGGCGAGGTGATTCGCCTGTGAGGCCGGTCCGCGTCACCATCGCCGAGCCAGAACAGGCCGTGATCCGGCGTGTGCTCGACCAGCTGTGGCTGGAGCAGGGGCTGTCGCGCCACACCCTGAGCGCCTACGAGACGGACATCCGCCTGTTCGCCGCCTGGCTTGGCAGGCAGGGCTGCCCCCTGCTGGGCGCCGACCGGGCGCTGATCATGCGCTTCCTTGCCGAGCGCCTGGCGGAGGGGCACAAGCCGCGCAGCACCGCCCGCCTGCTCTCGGCCCTGCGCCGCTTCTACGGCTGGCTTGCGGCGCATGGCGAGATCGGGCTTGACCCCACCCTCGACATTTCGCCGCCGCGTATCGGCCGCCCGCTGCCCAAGGCCCTGGGCGAGGCGGATGTGGAGGCCCTGCTCGCGGCGCCGATGATCGATACCCACCTCGGCCTGCGCGACCGTGCCATGCTGGAAACCCTCTACGCCACCGGCCTGCGCGTGTCGGAACTCGTCGGTCTTGCGCTTGGTCAGATCAGCCTGAGTGCGGGCGTGGTGCGGGTGCTCGGCAAGGGGCGCAAGGAGCGGCTGGTGCCGCTCGGCGCCGAGGCGGTGCACTGGATCGAACGCTATCTGGCCGAGGCCCGGCCAACACTGCTGGAGGGGCTCGGCGAGAGTGAGGCGCTGTTCGTCACCCGGCGCGGCGGGCCGATGACGCGGCAGATGTTCTGGACGCTGATCAAGCGTTATGCACGCGAGGCCGGCATCGCCGCGCCGCTCTCGCCGCATACCCTGCGCCATGCCTTCGCCACCCACCTGCTCAACCACGGCGCCGATCTGCGCGTGGTGCAGATGCTGCTCGGCCACAGCGACCTGTCGACCACGCAGATCTACACCCACGTGGCACGGGCCCGCCTCAAGGCCCTGCATCAGGCCCATCATCCGCGCGGATGACAGATCCTGGTGCGAAGGATGTATGCTGGCAACATTGTCCTGTAACCCTGTCGCCGCACGATGCGGTCTGTCCGCCCTCCGGAGAATTGCATGAAACGTTTGACCCTCCTGGCCCTTGCGCTTGCCGCGAGCCTGCCCGCGCTGGCCGATCCCGCCGCCGAGGCCCTGACCAAGAAGCTCAAGGAGACCATGCCCGGCCTGCCGCTGACCTCGGTCACCGCTACCCCGGTGTCCGGCATCTATGAGGTGGTGGCCGGCCCGGACGTGGTGTACATGACCGGCGATGGGCGCTACATGTTCCAGGGGGTGCTGGTGGATTTCGAAAAGCGCAAGAACCTGACCGAAGAGCGCCGTACCGGCATCCGGGTCGAGCTGCTCAAGCAGGTGAAGGATGAGGACACCATCATCTACGCCCCGCAGGGTGCGGCGAAGCACACCATTACCGTGTTCACCGACCCGAGCTGCCCGTACTGCCGCAAGCTGCACAACGAGGTGCCGGAGCTGAACAAGCAGGGCGTCAAGGTGCGCTACGTGCTCTATCCGCGGGCAGGGCTCGATTCGCCGATCGGTAAGTCGAGCATCGGCATCATGTGTGCCAAGGACCGCAAGGCCGAGCTGGACAAGTCGCTCGGTGGCCAGAGCGTCAGCCTGCCGGCCTGCGACAGGCATCCGCTGGCGCACATGATCGACCTCGGCACCCAGCTGGGCCTGGAGGGCACGCCGTTCATCGTCACCGAGGGCGGGCAGGTCATCCCGGGCTACCGTCCGGCGGCCGAACTGGTGAAGGTGCTGGAGCGGCTCAAGGCCGGGGGATGAGCCACAGCTGGCCTGTAGGAGCGCCTCCCGCCGCGTTCGAGTGTCGCTCCATCGGCCCGAGGGCGGGCCTGCTACAGCAGGGACCGCGTGGGAGCGGCGCCCCCGCCGCGATCGAGCGCCGGGTGTTCAGCCCGGGGGCGAGCCTCCTACTTCGCTTCATCCGGGCTGATGGGCTGAGCCCAGGGAGGCGAACATGATCTGGTTGGCGTTCGGGCTTTGCGCGCTGGTGATCGGGGTGGCGGGTTACCAGTTGTCCCGCTACGGCGACCGGATCGCCGAGCTGACCGGCCTCTCCCGCGGCTGGATCGGCCTCGTCCTGGTGGCCACCGCCACCTCGCTGCCCGAACTGTTCACCGGGGTGAGCGCCGTCGCCCTCGCCGATGTCCCCAACATCGCGGTGGGCAACATCCTCGGCGCCACGGTCATGAACCTGCTTCTGATCGTGCTGCTCGATTTCTTCCATCGCAAGGCACCGGTCTTCACCCTGGTCAGCCACGGCCACATCCTCGGCGCGGGTTTCGCGGTCATGATGCTGGGGCTGGTCGGCTTCAACATCCTCCTCGCTCAGCAAGGGCCACAGCTCACCCTCGGTCATGTCGGCATTTATACGCCGGTGATTGTGCTGCTCTACCTCGTTTCCCTGCGCGTTGTATTCCTCTATGAGAAGGGACACAACCACGCCGAACCCCAGCCTCCGGGGGATGGGGTCACCCTCCGTGGCGCTGTCCTCCGGTTCATGCTCGCGGCGCTGGTGGTGGTGACGGCTGCCCTGGTCCTGCCTTTCCTTGCCGAGGACATTGCCCGCGAGATGGGCTGGGCGCGCGGCTTCGTCGGCACCCTGTTCGTCGCCCTGGTCACCACCCTGCCCGAGATCGCGGTCACCGTCGCGGCCCTGCGGCTGGGCGCGCTCGACCTTGCCATCGGCAACCTGTTCGGCAGCATCCTGTTCAACCTGGCCATCCTTGCCATCGATGACCTGTTCTTCCTTGAGGGGCCGCTGTTCTCGCATGTCGATCCGATGCACGCGGTCTCCGCCCTCTCCGCGGTGATGATGACCGGGGTGGCGATCGTCGGCCTGCTCTACCGCCCTGCGACGCGCCTGTTCAAGACGGTTGGCTGGGTCAGCCTGACCCTGTTCTCCCTCTACATGCTGAACGCCTATGTCATCTTCATCTATGCCCAGTGAGTGCATGCATCCCGCGGGGGAGGGGCATATCTGCCACAGCCTTGCGGGGGAGGTGGTCTTGGCAGCGCTTCGGAGCGATGTCGATCACGGTCTGGATGAGGCGGAGGCTGCTGCGCGGCTGGCCCGCCATGGCGAGAATGTCCTCCCCGAGCCTCCCCGTCGCGGCCTCCTGAGGCGCTTACTCGCCCAACTCAACAACCCCCTGATCTACGTCCTCTTTCTTGCCGCCCTGGTGACACTGTCCCTTGGGCATGTCACGGATACCGGCGTGATCGTGGGGGTGATCGTCATCAATGCCCTGCTGGGGGTGGTGCAGGAAGGCAAGGCCGAGCGTGCGCTGGAGGCCCTGCGCCAGGTCCTCACCCCGCATGCCCAGGTACTGCGCGACGGACGGGTGGTGCAGATCGAGGCCAGCCGGCTGGTGCCGGGGGATATCGTGCTGCTGCAGGCGGGCGACAAGGTGCCGGCGGATATGCGCCTGATCCGGGCGCACAGCCTGGCCATCGACGAGAGCCTGCTCACCGGCGAGTCCGTACCCGTGGAGAAGGACACGCGGGCTGTGGCCGCCGAAGCCCGGGTGGCCGAGCGGAGCAGCATGGGCTTCGCCGGCACCCTGGTGACCATGGGGCAGGGGACCGGCGTGGTCGTGGCCACCGGGGTTCACACCGAGCTCGGACGCATCAGCGCCCTGCTCAAGGCAGTCCCCCAGCTGACCACGCCGCTTCTGCAGCACCTGGAGCGGCTGTCCAAGGACCTCAGCCTGATCATCCTGGGGCTCGCGGTGCTGGCCTTTCTGATCGGCGTGGTCTGGCAGGGTCTGCCCTGGGCCGACACCTTCCTGATCGCGGTCGGCATGGCGGTGGCCGCCATCCCTGAGGGCCTGCCGGCCGTGCTGACCATCGCCCTCGCCATCGGCGTGCAGCGCATGGCCAGGCGCAACGCCATTGTGCGCCGCCTGCCGGCGGTTGAGGCGCTCGGCGCGGTGACCACCATCTGCACCGACAAGACCGGCACGCTGACCTGTAATGTCCTCACCGCCGTGCATGTCCTGACTCCGCAGGGCGAGTACACGGTCGAGGGGGTGGGGTATGACCCGCACGGGCGGGTGCTGCGTGGCGAGGAATCGGTCGAGAAGAACGGTCATGCGGACGTGGAGGCGCTGCTGCGCGCGGCCATGCTCTGCAACGATGCCGAACTGGTCCGCGACGGAGATCAGCGCTGGCATGTCTTGGGGGATCCGCTGGAGGGCGCCCTCTTGGCGCTGGCGCGCAAGTTCGGCTTCGACCCGGAGCTTGAGCGTGCGCACTGTCCGCGCCTCGACCTCCTCCCCTTCGACGCTCGCCTGCGCTACATGGCCACACTCCATCGCGGCCCCGAGGAGAGCAGGGTCGCGTTCATCAAGGGCGCGCCCGAGGTCATCCTGGCCCGCCTGAAGGAGATTCCGCCGGGTATCGAGGCGGCGTTGACCCGGCTCGCTGGACAGGGCTTGCGCCTGATCGCTTTCGCGCGCAAGCCGCTGGCGGGCCACGAGCTCGTCGCCGAGGACATCGAAGGCGGGCTGGAATGGCTGGGCCTGGTCGGTTTCATCGACCCGCCGCGCGAGGGGGTGCCCGAGGCCGTGGCGGCCTGCCAGCAGGCGGGTATCCGTGTGAAGATGATCACCGGCGACCATGCGGTTACGGCCGGCGCCATCGCCCGCCAGCTCGGCATCGGCGACGGGCAGACCGTTCTGACCGGCGAGGAACTGGAGACGCTGGCTCCCAACGAACTCGCCCAGCGGGTGCGCGAGGTGGACGTGTTCGCGCGCACCACGCCTGAGCAGAAACTGACCCTCCTGTGCGCCCTGCAGCAGGCCGGCGAGGTGGTGGCCATGACCGGCGATGGGGTGAACGACGCCCCGGCGCTCAAGGGGGCGCAGGTCGGCATTGCCATGGGCAGGGAGGGTTCGGAGGTGGCGCGCGAGGCCTCGGTGATCGTGTTGGCGGACGACAACTTCGCCACCATCGCCAAGGCGGTGCGCGAGGGGCGGGGCGTGTACGACAACCTGCGCAAGACCATCCTCTACATCCTGCCCTCGGATGCGGGCGAGGCGATGATCATGCTCGCCGCCCTGCTGCTGGGCGGGGTTGCGCCGATCACCCCGGTGCAGATCCTCTGGATCAACATGGTGACTACGGTCAACCTCGCCATCGCCCTCGCCTTCGAAAAGCCTGAGGCAGATGTCATGCGCCGCCCGCCTCGCTCCCCGCGGGCCATCCTGATGGAGGGGGCGGTGCTATGGCGCATCCCGCTGGTCGGCGGCCTGATGGTGCTGGGGGGGTATGGCATGTTCAACCTGGTGCTCGACCAGGGTGGGAGCCTTGAGGCCGCGCGCACCGCGGCGCTCAACACCATCGTCCTGATCGAATGCTTCTACCTCCTCAACGCGCGCTACCTGAATGCCCCGGTGCTCAATCACGAAGGCCTGTTCGGCAACCCGGTGGTCTGGTATGTGATTGCCCCGCTTCTGCTTTTGCAAATGGTGGTGACTTATGCGCCGTTCATGCATGCCCTGCTCGGCACGGCCCCCCTTCCGGCCGCCACCTGGGGATGGATGACGCTGACCGCTGTGGGCGTGCTGCTTGCGGTCGAACTGGAGGTGAGGATCAGGGGATGGTGGGGGCGGCGCACCCCATCGCCGGTCGGCGCCTGAAAACGCGACACCCGCCATGCGGCGGGTGTCCTTGAGCGGGCTAACGCATTGCATTCAATGCAGCAGGCTGAACATCCTGCGGCGGTAGGTCTGCACCGCCGGGTGTTCGTTGCCGAGCATCTCGAACAGCTGAAGCAGGCCCTTGCGCCCGGCGTCGTCGCCGAAGGCGCGGTCGCGCTTCATGATCTCGAGGAACTGCTCCATCGCAGCCTCGTGCTGGCCCTGGCCGATCAGCACGGTGGCGAGCTTCTGGCGGGCCTCGAGATCGGCCGGATCGTGGCTGATGCGGCCGAGCAGCTCGCCCATGTCGCCGGCTTCCTTCGCCTGGCGGGCAAAGCCGATCTGCGCCTTCAGTTCGCGCGCCATGCCCGCCTCGGGGGCCTCGGCGGGGATGGCGCCGAGGATGGTCACGGCCTCGTCCAGGTTGCCGGAGTGGGCGGCGAAGCGGGCGAGGGCGAACAGCACGGCGGTGTTCTTCGGGTCGATCCTGTTGGCCTGGTGCAGCAGCTCAATCGCGCTGGCCTCGTCCCCTTGCTCGAGCAGTGCCATCGCTTGCTTCAGCATCAGGTCGGATTCGCGCACGATGTGCTTGTCGATGAACTGGCGGATCGCGCCCTCCGGCTGAGCGCCCATGAACTGGTCGACGGCGCGGCCGTCCTTGAACAGCATCACGGTCGGCAGGCTGCGGATGCCGAACTGGGCGGCCAGCATCTGCTCCTGGTCGGTGTCGACATAGGCCAGGTGTACGTCGCCGTTGTAGCCCTCCGCCACCTTCTTCAAGAGCGGCTTGAGGATCTGGCAGGGCTGGCACCACGCCGCCCAGAAATCGACCAGCACGGGGCGCTCGTGCGAGGCCTGGATGACCTTCTCGGCAAAATCCTGTTCGGTGACGTCAAAGACGAAGCTACTCATCGTGTGATCTCGAATCGGTTCCAAAAACGGTGAGCCCTATCTTACAGGCTGCCGTTAGAATGGGGGCGTCCATCGGGGATTCAATCGACCAGCATGAGCAACAACGCCTACAACGCCGCCGCCATTGAGGTGCTCACCGGGCTCGAGCCGGTGCAGAAGCGTCCCGGCATGTATACCGACACCACCCGCCCGAATCATTTGGCGCAGGAGGTCATCGACAACAGCGTGGACGAGGCGCTGGCCGGCTTCGCCAAGCGGATCGAGGTGACCCTGCACGGCGATGGTTCGGTCTCGGTGGTCGACGACGGGCGTGGCATGCCGGTCGACATCCACCCCGAACAGGGCATCCCGGGGGTGGAGGTGATCCTCACCAAGCTGCATGCGGGCGGCAAGTTCTCCGAGAGGGCCTACGGCTACTCCGGTGGCCTGCACGGGGTGGGGGTGTCGGTGGTCAACGCGCTCTCGCGCCGGCTGGAAGTCACCGTCTGGCGGGACGGCAAGGAACACGCCATGGCCTTCGAGCACGGCGCCAAGGTGGAGGACCTGCGCGTCACCGGCACGGTGGGCAGGAACCGCACCGGCACCCTGGTGCGTTTCTGGCCGGAGCCGAAGTACTTCGACACACCGAAGTTCCAGGTGGGCCGCCTGCGCCAGTTGCTGCGTGCCAAGGCGGTGTTGTGCCCCGGCCTTAAAGTCACGTTCGTCGATGAGGCGGAGGGCACGAAGGACGAGTGGTGCTATGCGGACGGGCTGCGCGATTACCTGCTGGAGGCCTTGGCCGGTCAGCCGATCCTGCCGGTGGCGGCCTTCACGGGCAGCCTTGCGGGCGAGCGCGAGGCGGTGGACTGGGCGCTGGCCTGGCTGGCCGAGGGCGGCGAGGCCGTCCAGGAGAGCTACGTCAACCTCATTCCCACCGCGCAGGGCGGCACCCACGTCAACGGCCTGCGCCTGGGGCTGACCGAGGCCCTGCGCGAGTTCTGCGAGTTCCGCAACCTGCTGCCGCGTGGGCTCAAACTCGCGCCGGAAGACGTCTGGCAGGATGTGACCTTCGTGCTCTCCCTGAAGATGCGCGAACCGCAATTCGCCGGCCAGACCAAGGAGCGCCTTTCCTCGCGCGAGAGCGCGGCCTTCGTCTCGGGCGTGCTCAAGGACGCCTTCAGCCTGTGGCTCAACCAGCAGCCGGAGGTCGGCGAGCAGATCGCGCAGCTTGCCATCCAGAAGGCCCAGCGCCGCCTGCGCGAGGAGAAGAAGGTGGTGCGCAAGCGCGTGACCCAGGGCCCGGCGCTGCCGGGCAAGCTCGCGGACTGCCTGTCCACCGACCTCTCACGCACCGAGCTGTTCCTGGTCGAGGGCGACTCCGCCGGTGGCTCGGCCAAGCAGGCGCGCGATCGGGACTTCCAGGCCATCCTGCCGCTGCGCGGCAAGATCCTGAACACCTGGGAGACCGACCCGGAGCAGGTGCTCGCCTCCCAGGAGGTGCACGATATCGCGGTGGCGCTCGGTATCGAGCCGGGCAACCCCGATCTGTCGGGGCTACGCTACGGCAAGGTGTGCGTGCTGGCGGACGCCGACTCGGACGGCCAGCACATCGCCACCCTGCTGTGCGCCCTGTTCGTGCGCCATTTCCCCAGCCTGGTCGAGGCCGGACACGTGTACGTGGCCATGCCGCCGCTGTTCCGCATCGATGCCGGCAAGCAGGTGTTCTACGCCCTGGACGAGCAGGAGCGCGACGGCATCCTCGACCGCCTGAAGGCGGAGAAGGTGGGCAAGGTGAGCGTGACCCGCTTCAAGGGCCTGGGCGAGATGAACCCGATGCAGCTGCGCGAGTCGACCATCGCCCCGGAGACCCGCCGCCTGGTGCGCCTGACCCTGGATCAGGCGGAGGAGGCACGCCTCATGCTCGACATGCTGCTGGCCAAGCGGCGTGCCGCCGACCGGCGCGCCTGGCTGGAGAGCAAGGGCCATCTGGCGGATGTGGTGGTCTGAGGCAAGTCTGCCTCCCCCCAGCATTCCTTCACCGCCACGGGCCGCTTGGCCTCTGGGTGAGCGGTGCACGCACCGCGATGATGCGCATCGGCCCGGGGCGGGCCTCCTACAGTGCCTTCATTCCCGGAGGGAGGATGGAACCTGCCCACAGCCAGGGGCTTCCCCTGCCCCCGCCATCAGGAGGCTTTCGACGGCGCTTCGGCGAGTACGACGACGATGGTCTGGCCGGGCTTGAGCTCGCCCTTCTCGTCCAGCTTGTTCCACTGGCGCAGCTGCGCCACCTCCACTTTGAAGCGCCTGGCGATGCTGAACAGGGTGTCCCCTTTCTGCACGGTGTAGGTGGTCTTGCGCGCTTCCCCGGCAGGCGCCTTGGCGGTGGCGCTCGGCGTGCGTCCTTGCGCGATCTTGGCCTCGCGGAGGCCGTCCACACTCTGCTCGCTATCCTTCGGGCGGGCTTCGCCAGCTTCGCGTAGCGCCTTCGGCGATCCCCGATCCGCTGATCCCTCCCCTCCGACCCTCCCGGCTTCCATGCCGGAAGCCCCTGCGGGGTGTGACCGTCGGACCCCCGACGGGGCGGTGTAGATGACCAGCTTCTGCCCCGCCTTGAGCGTGGTGTCCGGCTTCAGGCCGTTCCACGAGGCGAGGGTCTGTGTGTCCACCCCGTGCTGGCGCGAGATCTGGTAGAGGTTTTCACCGGGGGAGACTGCGTGATTGATGGCCTTGCCGGGAGCCGGTGAAGCGGTTGGTTTGGCCTCGGCCAGTTCGATACGCTCGGAGGGCCTTTCGGGGAGCAGCACGGTCTGGCCGCGGGTGACCTTGTCCCGCAGCAGGGGGTTCATCTCGCGCAGGGTGGCGACGCTCACGCCGTGGCGGCGGGCGAAGCTGGCCACGCTCTCGCCGCGCGCCGCCTTGACCTGGCGCTGCTTGGGCAGGACGGCATACAGCCCTTCCATGTCCATTTCCTGCAGGCGCTGGGCCTTGTCCTGCGGCAGCAGCAGGGCGATGGTTTCCTTGCCATTGCCGTTCACCCCGCGCTTGAAGCCCGGGTTAAGGCGATAAAGCTCATCCACGCTCATGTCCATGGCGTTGGCGACCTTGGACAGGTCCAGCGGGCGGTCCAGCTCGATGCGGGCGAGGAAGGGGGCATCCTCGACCTTGTGCGGGATCAGTCCGTACACGTGCGGATCGTGGAACAGGCGGCTGAGGGCGATCAGGCGGGGAACGTAGGCCTTGGTCTCTTCCGGCAGGTCGAGCGACCAGTAGTCGGTCGGCTCCCCCCGGGCGGCGGCGCGTTCGATGGCTCGGCTGACCGTGCCTTCGCCGGCGTTGTAGGCAGCGAGGGCGAGGGTCCAGTCGCCCTCGAACATGTCATGCAGGCGCTGGAGGTAGTCCAGTGCGGCCTGAGTGGAGGCATGCACGTCGCGGCGGCCGTCGTACCACCAGTTCTGCTTCAGGCCGAAATGCTGGCCGGTGCTGGGGATGAACTGCCACAAGCCGGCGGCCTGGGAGCGCGAGGTGGCCTGCGGCTGGTAGGCGCTTTCGACGATCGGCAGCAGGGCGAGCTCCATCGGCATGCCACGCTCGCGCAGCTGCTCGACGATGAAGAACAGGTAGGGTTCCGCGCGCTGGGTGATGGTCTGCAACTGGTCCAGCCGGCCGAGGTAGCCGAACATCTCCCGGTCGATGCGGTCGTGCACCATGGAGTACATGGTGAAGTCGCGCGCCAGACGGGTCCACAGGCCATAGTCGGGGGCGGGGTCGCCGCGTTGGGCGTCGGTGGTGGGGGCCGGGTCCTGGGTGCCCAGGCGGTAGAGGTCCTCGTGGCCCGGCAGGTCGTTCGACGCGGCCCCGGGGTGGGCCTGCGCTACGGCCTCATCCTCGCGGATGTCCAGCTCGGCGCAGCCCGAAAGGGCGAGCATGAGCACGATGGCGAGGGGAAACAAGCGCATCGGAGGCCTGTGCTGCTGTCCTGGATCAAGCCGGCAATCCTAACGTTGAAGGGGTGTTCAGGCAAGATCGGCGTCGAACGCGTCTTTCCAGGCGCGTACCGCGGCGAACATCGCACCGGGCCCGGAGATGTCCTGCCCGCTGCGCTCGGCTGCACGCTGGCGCAGCTCAAGGCTGTCCCAGCGCAGGAAGGGGTTGGTCGACTTCTCGAGCCGGAGGGTGGAGGGGACGGTCGGTTCACCCCGCTCGCGCTGTGCACGGGCGGCCTCAATGCGGGCGCGGATGGCCGGGTTGCCGGGCTCGGCCAGCACCGCGAAGCGAAGGTTGTCCTCGGTGTACTCGTGGCCGCAGTAGATGAGGGTGTCATCAGGCAGGGCGCGGATCTTCTCGAGCGAGTCCTGCATCTGTCGCGGGGTGCCCTCGAACAGTCGGCCGCAGCCGGCGCCGAACAGGGTGTCGCCGCAGAACAGCGCGCCCGCCTCCTGGCTGTAGTAGGCGATGTGGTCGAGGGTGTGGCCGGGGGTGGCCATCACCCGCCACTGGCCGAGTCGGCCGAGATCGACGGTCTCCCCCTCTTTGAGCGGCCGGCTGACGCAGTCGATGCGGTCTGAATGCGGGCCGAGGATCGGCGCCCCATAACGCTCGGCCAGTTCGCGCGCGCCGCCCGTGTGGTCCCAGTGGTGGTGGGTGAGCAGGATGGCGTTCAGGTGCAGGCCCTGGCCGTCGAGGTGGTCGATCACCGGCCGTGCATCGCCTGGATCGACCACGGCCGCGTCCGTGCCGTCGTGCAGCAGCCAGATGTAGTTGTCGTCGAAGGCGGGCAGGGGGGTGATGCGCATGGGTTCGGGCTGGTCTAGATTCAAAGGATCATGGAAGTCTAGGCGAAAGGAATGTCGCAGCCCATCCCCTTCACGGCCACTCCTGCCAGTGCCGCGTTGCTGATGCTGGCAGGATGCGTGGCCGCCATGCCGTGGCCCTCCGTGGCCGATCATGCCCGCCTGGTCCTTGTCCTTTCCGTGCTGGCGGCCCTCCTGCCGCGCATCCGCCCGTTCGCATGGCTGCTGCTTGGGCTGGCCCTCGGCGGGCATGCGGTTGGGGATGTGCGCAATGGCTGGCTCGCGGCCCCGCTTGAAGGGGAACCGCTGGTGTTCGATCTGCGCATCGAGGAGTTACCGGAAGCGCGTGCCCGTGGCGTCGTCTTCGTCGCTGAAGTGGTGAGGGCTCCCGAAGGGCACGAGCATGCCTTCCCCCGCAGGCTGCGTCTGGGGTGGTATAAGAATGTCCCGCGGCTAGCGCCGGGGGAGGTGTGGCGCGTGAGCGTGCGGCTCAAAAGGCCGCACGGGACCGTCAACGGGATCGGTTTCGACCGCGAGGCTTGGCTGTTCCGCCAGGGCATCCAGGCGACCGGGACGGTGCGGGAGGGCGAGCGCATCGCGCCCGCCCCGGCGTGGGCGATCGACAACCTGCGCCTGGCCGTGCGTGAGCGCCTGGGCGGCATGCTTGCCGGCGATCCTTCGCTCGGCCTGATCCTCGGGCTCACCATCGGCGATCGCTCGCTCATCCTTGAGCCCCAGTGGGACGACCTGATTGCCAGCGGCACCAACCATCTGCTGGCGATCTCCGGCCTGCATGTCACCATGATCGCGGGACTGGTCTGGGCGCTGGTGCGGCTGCTGTGGGCGAGCATCCCACGGCTAGCCATCGTCTTCCCCGCCCCGCTTGCCGGGGCGCTTGCGGGCGGGGTGGCTGCGCTGGGGTACAGCCTGCTGGCGGGCTTCTCCGTGCCCACCCAGCGCACCCTCCTGATGCTGCTCGCGGTGGTGCTGGCCATGCTCTCGCGCCGCTTCGTGCGCGCGCGCGACGTGCTCGGCCTGGCCCTGATGTTCGTCCTGCTGCGGGATCCGCTGTCGGTGCTGGACGTCGGCCTCTGGCTGTCCTTTGGCGCGGTCGGCCTCTTGGTCTATGCCGGATCGGGACGGCTGGCGCGGCCGGGCTGGCTGCGGGACGCCAGCCATGCGCAGCTGGCGATCTCGCTCGGCCTGTTGCCCCTGACCCTGCTGCTGTTCCAGCGCGCCTCGCTGGTCGCCCCGCTCGCCAACGCCTTCGCCATCCCGCTTGTGACCCTGCTGGTCACGCCGCTGGCGCTGGCGGGGAGCGTGCTCGCCCTGTTGGTTGAGCCGTTCGGCCATGCCCTGCTGTGGCTCGCCGCACGTCTGCTGGACGGGCTGATGTGGCTGCTGCACGGCATGGCGGGCTGGTCCATGGCGCAAGCGTTCCCGGCGCAGGCCGCTCCCTGGACCTTCCTGCTTGCCGTCCCGGCCATCGCCTGGCTGCTGGCCCCGCACAGCATGCCTGCGCGCTGGGCGGGGCTGGTTCTGCTCGTGCCGCTGGCCTGGCCGCGCGTGCCGCAGCCCGGGCCGGGGGAGTTGTGGCTGGACATGCTGGACATCGGTCAGGGCCAGGCGCTGCTCGTACGTACCGCCGGCCACGCCATGCTGTACGACGCCGGCCCCCTTGGCTTTGGCGGTTTCGATGCCGGAGCGGAGGTGGTGTTGCCCGTGTTGCGTGGGCTGGGCGTGGAGCGGCTGGACGCGGTGGTGCTCAGCAACGGTGACCGTGACCACGCCGGCGGATTCGCGGCCATCCGGTCGAACCTGGAGGTGCTTAGCCTGTGGCACGGCGGGGGCATCGATGGGGGGGAGCCCTGCCGGAAGGGCGAGGGCTGGGCTTGGGATGGCGTGCGCTTTGCCTTCCTGCACCCGGACCATGGTTTCCGCGGTGGCAAGTCCAACGACCAGAGCTGCGTGCTGCGCATCGACGGACCGGGTGGAAGCGTGCTGCTGACGGGGGACATCGAGCAGCGGGCCGAGCAGGCGCTTTTGGATGCGCCCGACGTCTTGCATGCCACGGTGGTGCAGGTGCCCCACCACGGCAGCGCGACCTCTTCGAGCAGGGCCTTCGTCGCGGCGGCCGCACCCCGCATCGCCCTGATCTCGGCGGGCTATCGCAACAGCTTCCGCCATCCCAGACCGGAGGTCGTGGCGCGCTGGAAGGCGGGCGGTGCGGAGGTGTTTGATACGCCGGCCTGCGGGCGTATTCGAATACGGCTGGCCGAAGGGGCGCGGCCGGAGGTGCATTGCGTCAGGACGGGATGGCCGTGGGTCTGGCGAGTGCCGGTCATCCCGGCGGGGGAACGCGAAGGCTAGCTCATCCGCCCTGACCGCCCGCCGTGTCGTCCGGCACGGCCAGGTCGACGACCGCGCCGGCTGCATCCACGGTCACGCCCGCGGCAGTGGTGGTGACGCCGACAGCCGTCGACACCACGGCACCGGTGACCGCTGCGGTCGTGGTGACCACTGCGCAGCCGGGGAGCAGGGTCAGCACCAGGAACAGCGCTACTGCCCCGCGCATCATGTCAGGCCTCCAGCCCGGCCAGTTCGCCCAGCACGGCGCGGACCAGGCGGGCTTGCTCTTCGGGTAGGTTCGCGGTCAGTTCGTCGGCCGCGCGCGCGCCCTCGACGATGGCGATCAGCGCCTCGGAGGTCGCGATCGCGGCCGGGGTGTCCGCCGCCTCGCGCAGGCTCGCCATGGTCTCCAGCGCCTCGCGTTCGCCCTGGGTGGCGGCGTAGATCAGTGCGGCGAGGGGTGCGGCGGCCTGCTGCGCGGCGTCCTGCTCCAGTTCGGCGAGGAAGGTGGGTTCCTCCAGGCCGCGCTGCATGGCCTGCAGGATGGCCCGGTCCTCCTCGTCCAGCGCTCCCAGGTCGACGGCCTCGCCGTTGACGAAGTCGATCATGGCCTTGACCAGTGCGTTCCAGCCGGCCTCCTCCATCTCGCGGAACAGCTCGAACAGGGCCGGGGCCAGGTCCGAATCCTGGCGCACGGCCACCGCCAGGCGGATGAGTTCGGCGTGGGTATGGGCGATCTGGTGCTGGAGGGCGTTGGGCATGGGAGTCACGCGGGCCTGCAAAAGCCGACATGATACGACGTCCGTCAGGTCCGGTTCACCGTCTGCCCCAGCACCTCGGCCAGTTGGCGGGTGGCGGGCCCGGCCAGTTCGGGCTGGACGAAGATGAGGTAGAGCGGCGCCTTTCGCCGCTGCCCCTCGCGCAGGGGGAGGGGGAGAAGCTCGCCCGCCTCGATGCGCGCCTGGATCAGGTGGCGGGGCAGCCAGGCGAAGCCGAGCCCGGCGGCAACCATCGACAGGGCCGTCTCCATGCCCGTCACGGTCCAGCGCCGGGTGGAGCCCAGCCAGCCCTCGTCCCTGGGCTTCATCCTGCCCGAGTCGCGCAGTACGACCTGCTGCGCCTGGCGCAGGTCGTCAGCCTCGATGGGGCGGCCGAGGTGATGCAGCGGGTGATTGGGATGGGCGACGGCGATGAACTCGACCTCGATCAGCACATCGCCCAGATGTCCCTCCGGCACCCGCGCGGCGATCACCAGGTCGGCGCTGCCGTCGATGCAGGCCTCGTCCGCCCCGGACAGCACTTCCTCCCGCAATTGCAGGCGCGTCTGCGGCGCCCGTTCCGCGAAGCGGGCCAGGGCCTGGAGCAGCAGCGGGGTGGGGAAGGCCGCGTCCACTGCCAGCCGCACTTCCGGCTCCCAGCCCTGGCGCAGGGTGGCGGCCAGTCCCTCCAGCCGGTGCGCGGCCTCAAGCACTTCCTCGGCACGCGCCAGCAGCGTCCGGCCAGCCTCCGTCAGCCGCGCCTTGCGCCCCTCCAGGGCAAGCAGCTCGATGTCGAGCGATTCCTGCAGCCGCGCGACGGTATAGCTGACGGATGACTGGCTCCGGTGCAGGGCCGCGGCGGCCTGGGCGAAGCCGCCGTGCTCGACGATCGACTGCAGCACGCGCCATTGCTCAAGGGTGGTCCTTGGGATGAACATTGATCGAATATTTGGATGATATTGCGGCAATTTATGCGCTTTTTTATCGAGCTGATCAAGCCTATCGTTCTCCCGGTAGAAACCTCGGGTCCCCGAATAAGGAGATAGCCATGAACACCCTGCTGCAGATCAACACCAGCGCCCGCGCCGCCGGTCACGCCAACCGCCTGGCGCATGAATTCGTAGACGCCTGGCGTGCCAGGCATCCGGCAGATCGCATCGTCGTCCGTGACCTCACCACGGCCCCCGTGCCGCACCTCACGGAAACCACCCTGAACGCCTTCTTCACCCCGCCGGAACAGCGAGACGAGACGCTTCAGGCGGCCGCGCGCCTGTCCGACGAGCTGATCGCCGAAATCCAGGGGGCGAACGTGATCGTGATCGGCGTGCCGATGTACAACTTCGGTATCCCGTCCACCCTGAAGGCCTACTTTGACCACATCGCCCGAGCCGGCATCACCTTCCGCTATACCGCAAACGGCCCGGAGGGGCTGCTGCAGGACAAGCGCGCCATCATCCTCGCGGCGCGCGGAGGGATCTACAGCGGCACGCCGAAAGACACCCAGACCGGCTACCTGCGCGACTTCCTCGGCTTCATCGGCATCACCGACGTCACCTTCGTCTATGCCGAGGGGCTGGCGATGGGCGAGGAGCGCTTCGCCGAGGCCGACGAGGCCGCGCGCCGGCAGATTCACGCCTTGACCTCCGTGTGAAACCAACAAAAAGGAGAGCAACATGATCACGTTGCGCAGGGCAGACGATCGCGGCCACGCCCGCTTCGGCTGGCTCGACAGCCATCACAGCTTTTCCTTCGGCCAGTACTACGACCCGGAGCAGATGGGCTGGGGCCCGCTGCGCGTGATCAATGATGACCGGGTCATGCCGGGGGCAGGGTTTAGCACCCATGGTCACAGCAACATGGAGATCATCTCCTACGTGCTCGAGGGCGCCTTGCAGCATAGGGACTCGACCGGCAGTGGATCAGTGATCCGTCCGGGCGAGGTGCAGCTGATGAGCGCGGGACGCGGCATCATGCACAGCGAGTACAACCCCTCCGCGACGGCAGAGGTGCATTTCCTGCAGATCTGGATCGAACCCGAGCGGCGAGGCACCGAGCCGGGCTACCAGCAGCGCGCTTTTCCGGCCGATGAGCTGGCCGGTCGCCTGCGCCTGATCGCCTCGCCGGACGGGCGGCATGGGTCACTGACCATGAAGCAGGACGCCTTCCTCTACGCCGGCCTGCTCGATGGCGGGGAGGTCGTCGAACACACGCTTGCACCAGGACGCCGCGCCTATGTCCACCTCGCCCGTGGCGAGCTGACGCTCAACGGCCGGACGATGCGGGCGGGGGATGGGGCGAAGATCGCGGAGGAAGTCCGGCTGGCCTTCGCGGAGGGCAAGGACGCGGAGTTTCTGCTGTTCGACCTGCCGTGAGCTTTCCGCGGCGGGGTTCGCAGCGAAACCCGGCAGCAGGCCCTCTATTGGGGCGGAAGCTGGCCTCAGGACTCGCCCTTGAGCGCCTGCACGACGACCTGCACGTTGGACTGTCCGTCGGACAGCCACACGTCGCCATCCTGGATGGTGCATGACATGCGCATGGTGCGCTGTGCCAGCCCCTCGAGCGCCTGGCTCGATGCCTCCGGCAGGGCGAACACGCTCAGGTTGTCGAGCCGGGCGAGGTCCTTTCCTGTCTTTTGCCACCAGATGTCCGCCGTGCGCCCACCGAAGGCGTAGACGATCACCCGTCGCGCCCGCCCGCAGGCCTTGCGCAGGCGGCGCTCGTCCGGCTGCCCGACCTCGATCCACAGCTCGATGTCGCCGGTCAGGTCCTTCTGCCACAGGTCTGGCTCGTCCTCGGCCGACAGGCCACGGGTGAAGCCCAGCGCCTCGTCCGCATTCAGGGCGAAGGCCAGCAGCCGCACCATCATCCGCTCGTCGGTTTCCGACGGATGGCGGGCGAGGGTCAGCGCATGGCTGCCGTAGTGGTGCCGGTCCATGTCGGCGATGTCGAGATCGGCCTTGAAGATGGTGGCGCTGAGGGCCATGGGGTTCCTGCACTGGTTCGGAGAGGAGGGGTGTTCGCGTCGCGCTGGGATGTTCGGCCCGGGGGGCGGGCCTCCTACTGGGGGTTATTCATGTACCTTGCCCCGCAGGGCCTTGGTGCGGCCGTGTTTCGCCTTGCTCTCCAGGCGCCTTACCTTTGACGCCCGCGTCGGTTTGGTCGGCTTGCGCAGCTTGGCCGGGCGGGTTGCGTCCACGAGCAGGTCGTGCAGGCGCAGGAGTGCGTCCGCACGGTTCTTCTCGTGGCTGTTGAAGCGCTGCGCCTTGATCACGATCACCCCGTCCTTCGTGATGCGGTGATCGTGCAGGGCGAGCAGCTGGGCCTTCACCTCGTCCGGGAGGGACGAGGCCTTCACGTCAAAGCGCAGGTGGACCGCGGTCGCGACCTTGTTCACGTTCTGCCCGCCCGGTCCCTGGGCGCGGATGGAGGTGATCTCGATCTCGTCCTCGGGGACGGGCAGGTGGGCGGTCACAGCGCGCGGATCTTCGCTTCCTGTGCCTGCAGCTGCTCCAGGGCGGCGCTGAACTCGCGTTCGCGCTGGCGCTCCTGCTCGACGACTGCCGGCGGGGCCTTGTCGGTGAAGGTCGGGTTGGCGAGCTTGGTGCGGCACTTGTCCAGCTCCTTCTCGAGCTTGCCGATCTCCTTCGCCAGGCGGGCCAGTTCCGCGTCCTTGTCGATCAGGCCGGCGAGCGGGATCAGCACCTTCATCTCGCCGACCAGGGCGACGGCGGACTCTGGCGCGCTGGCCTCGTCCTCGACCACCTCGATGCTCTCGATGCGGGCGAGGGCGGTGAGGAAGGCGCGGTTGTCCGCGAGCAGGCGGCGGTCGTTGGCGGAGGCGTTGGTCACGAGCACCGGCAGCGGCTTGCCCGGGGCGATGTCCATCTCCGCACGGATGCGGCGCACGCCCAGCACGAAGGCCTTGAGCCATTCGATGTCAGCGAGGGCTGTTTCATCGATGCGGCTGGCCTCCGGCTGTGGGAAGGGCTGCAGCATGATGGTCTCGCCGGCCTTGCCCGCCAGCGGGGCCACGCGCTGCCAGATCTCCTCGGTGATGAACGGCATGATCGGATGCAGCAGGCGCAGCAGGGCCTCGAGCACGCGCACGAGGGTGCGGCGGGTGCCGCGCTGGGTGGCCTCATCTCCGGTCTTGAGCGCGGGCTTGGAGAGCTCGAGGTACCAGTCGCAGTACTCGTTCCAGGTGAAGTCGTACAGTGCCTGGGCGGCGAGGTCGAAGCGGTAAGTCTCGAAGTGGCGGATGACGTCCGCCTCGAGCCGTTGCAGCAGGCTGATGATCCAGCGGTCCGCGAGGGTCAGGGTCACTTCGCCTGTAGGAGCCCCGTCCTCGGGGCGAGCCGTGGCTGATCGCGGCGAGGGCGCCGCTCCTACGCCGCAATCCTGTCCCTCGCACTGCATCAGCACGTAGCGGCTGGCGTTCCAGAGCTTGTTGCAGAAATTGCGGTAGCCCTCCACCCGCGCAAGGTCAAAGCGAATGTCGCGCCCGGTGGAGGCCAGCGCGGCGAAGGTGAAGCGCAGGGCGTCGGTGCCGAAGGCGGGGATGCCGTCGGGGAACTCCTTGCGCGTGTCCTTCTCGATCCTCTGCGCCATCTGCGGCTGCATCAGGCCGCTGGTGCGTTTCTTGACCAGGGCTTCCAGCTCGATGCCGTCGATCAGGTCGATCGGGTCCAGCACGTTGCCCTTGGACTTGGACATCTTCTGGCCCTGCGCGTCGCGCACCAGACCGTGGACGTACACCTCGCGGAACGGCACGTCGCCCATGAAGTAGTTGCCCATCATCACCATCCGGGCGACCCAGAAGAAGATGATGTCGAAGCCGGTGACCAGCACGCTGGTGGGGTAGAAGGTGGCAAGTTCCGCCGTCTTCTCCGGCCAGCCGAGGGTGGAGAATGGCCACAGGGCGGAGGAGAACCAGGTGTCGAGCACGTCGTTGTCCTGGCTCAGGACGAGGTCGGCGGGCAGGTTGTACTTGCTGCGCGCCTCATCCTCGCTGCGGGCGACGAACACGTTGCCGGCACCGTCGTACCAGGCCGGGATGCGGTGGCCCCACCAGATCTGGCGGCTGATGCACCAGTCCTGGATGTTGTTCAGCCACTGGAAGTAGGTGTTCTCCCAGTTCGAAGGCACGAACTTCACGCGGCCGTCGTGCACGCAGGCGAGCGCCGGTTCGGTGATGGCCTTCTTGCCGCCGGGACGGCCATCGGGCTGCACCTCGCGGGTCAGATCGACAAACCACTGGTCGGTCAGCATCGGCTCGATCACGCTGCCTGTGCGGTCGCCACGCGGCACCATCAGGGTGTGCGGCTTGATCTCGCCCAAAAGGCCCAGCTCTCTCAGGTCATGCACGATGACATCGCGCGCCTCGAAGCGGTCGAGACCGCGGTATTTCTCGGGGATGACGCCGAGGTCCGCCTCGCCGCCGACGACCTCGGCCTGGTCGCGGATGCGCGCGTCAGAGGTCATGACGTTGATCATCGGCAGGCTGTGGCGCTGGCCGATGGCGTAGTCGTTGAAGTCGTGCGCCGGGGTGATCTTCACGCAGCCGGTGCCGAAGGCCATGTCCACGTAGGCGTCGCCGATGATCGGGATCTCGCGGCCCACCAGCGGCAGGCGCAGGGTCTTGCCGATCAGGTGCTTGTAGCGTTCATCCTCCGGGTTCACTGCCACCGCGGTATCGCCGAGCATGGTCTCCGGGCGGGTGGTGGCGACAGTCAAATGCCCCGGGCCATCGGCCAGCGGGTAGTGGAAATGCCACAGGTGGCCCTGCTCCTCCTCGCTGATCACCTCCAGGTCGGAGACGGCGGTGTGCAGCACCGGGTCCCAGTTCACCAGGCGCTTGCCGCGGTAGATCAGGCCGTCGTCGTACAGGCGGACGAACACCTCTTTCACGGCATCCGACAGGCCCTCGTCCATGGTGAAGCGCTCGCGCGACCAGTCCGGCGAGGCGCCCAGGCGGCGCATCTGGCGGGTGATGGTGCCGCCGGACTCGGCCTTCCACGCCCATACCTTGTCGATGAAGGCCTCGCGGCCCAGGTCATGGCGCGTCTGCCCCTTGGCCGCGAGCTGGCGCTCCACCACCATCTGGGTGGCGATGCCCGCGTGGTCGGTGCCCGGCTGCCACAGGGTCTGCTCCCCTTTCATGCGGTGGTAGCGGATCAGCGCATCCATGATCGTGTCCTGGAACGCATGGCCCATGTGCAGGCTGCCGGTCACGTTCGGCGGCGGCAGCATGATGCAGTAGGCGGGGCCGTTCCCCTGCGGGGCAAAGTGGTTGGCGCGTTCCCACTCGGCGTACCAGCGGGCTTCGATCTGCTGCGGATCGTAGGTTTTTTCCATGACGGGCGTTCGGAGGCGTGAAGGAGATGGGGCATTATAGCCGGATGGGCATGAGCCGAGGGGCTGCGCACGGCCGTATGAGCAATCTTTTCAGGGCAATCCTTCCTTATCTGCTGGTCGTCTTGCTTGCCCTTGCCGTCGAATGGGCCTTCGGCTGGGCGCGCCTGCTTGCGCCCTGGGCCGAGGTTTCCCCGGGCGGGCTGCTGGTTGCCGTCGCCCTGATGCTCGCGAGCTACATCCTCCGCGCCTGGCGGGTGGCGGACCATTTCGATATTCGCGGCCGCTTCGGCGTGGTGCTCTCCCTGAATCTCCAGCACAACCTGTGGAACAACCTGCTGCCGATGCGGGCGGGGGAGCTGAGCTTTCCGATCCTGATGCGGCAGCGGTTCGGCACCGATCCGGCGCATGCGCTGGCGGGGCTGTTCTGGATCCGGCTGGTGGACGCGCAGGTGCTGGCGGCCCTGGCGCTGGGCAGTCTGCTGTGGTTGGCGCAAGTAGAGGCACTGGCCCTGGGGTTTGTGGGTCTGGCGCTGGTGGCGCCATTCGTGTTCTGGTCGTTGCGTGGCTGGCTGGCGGCGCGGGTCGCGGGCACGGGGGAGGGCAAGCTTCGCAAGTTGTTCGCCAAGGCGCTGGCCGGCCTGCCGCGCGATGCCGCGCATTTCGCCCGTGGCGTGCTGCTGACCTGGGCGAACTGGCTCGTGAAGCTGGCGGCGCTGGCGTGGATCCTGCGCCAGTTCGTCGCCATCGACTGGGCCGGGGCGGGCCTGGGGGTGCTGGGCGGGGAGGTGACCTCCGTGCTGCCGATCCATGCCCCGGGCGGGTTTGGCACCTACGAGGCGGGCATGCTCGGCGCGCTGCTGCCGCAGGGGATGGAGCTCGCGGCGGCCACAAAGGCGGCCATCAACACGCACCTGTTCCTGCTGGGGTCCAGCCTGCTGTTCGGGCTCGCCGCCATGCTGATCCCGGGCAAATCGGCTACCATGCCGGCACCCGCCAAGGACAAGAACACGCCATGACCATCACCGCCGATCACCGCCTCTCCCTCGTCATCCCCATGTACAACGAGCAGGACAACGTCCTGCCCATGCTCGAGCGCGTGCACGAGGTGCTGGGTGGCTACCCGATGCCGTGGGAGGTGCTGCTGGTGAACGACGGCAGCAGTGATGGCACGCTGGCGATGATGCGCGAGGGCCAGGCCAAGTATGGCGAGCACGTGCGGGTGGTGGAGCTGCGCCGCAACTTCGGCCAGACCGCGGCGATGCAGGCGGGGATCGACCTGGCGCGCGGCGACGTCATCGCCACCCTTGACGGCGACCTACAGAACGATCCCATCGACATCCCGCGCATGGTCAACCGCCTTTTGGACGAGGACCTGGATCTCGTGGCCGGCTGGCGCAAGAACCGCCAGGACGCGGTCATCATGCGCAAGATCCCCTCGCGCATCGCCAACAAGCTGATCCGCCGGATTACCGGGGTGCAGCTGCACGACTACGGCTGCAGCCTGAAGGTGTTCCGCGCCGAGGTCGTGAAGAGCATCCGCCTGTACGGCGAGATGCACCGCTTCATCCCGGCGTGGCTTGCGACCTACACCGCGCCGAACCGCATCGCCGAGGAGGTGGTGGCGCATCATCCGCGTACCCGCGGGGTGTCGAAGTACGGCATCTCCCGCACTTTCCGCGTCATCATCGACCTTTTGGTGGTGTACTTCTTCATGCGCTTCTCCGCGCGCCCGGGTCACTTCTTCGGCATGGTCGGCCTGGGGTTGGGCAGTGCGGGCGGCCTGATCATGGCTTACATGGTGTTGCTCAAGCTCTTGGGCGAGGACATCGGCACCCGCCCGCTGTTCTTCACCGGCATCCTGCTGATCCTGGTGGGCGTGCAGATGCTGACGACAGGCGTGCTTGCGGAGATGCTATCGCGCGTCTATTTCGAGTCGCAGGAGCGCAAGAGCTACATCGTGCGCAACAAAGACGCGGTGCCGGCGACCGATGATGAGGCCTGGTGTGCACCGTCCGGGGCCTGAGCAGTCGCTCTATCTCGGCCTTGTCGGCCTGTTCGCGTTCCTGCTTCTGCTTAGCTTCCTGCCCGGAGCCAATGCGTCGGCGTTCTATCTTGTCAATGCGTGGGGCATAGGGCTCGAGCGCCCTTGGGCGGGCGTCAACCTGCTCGGCGACACGCTGGTCACGGTCAGCCTGTTCCTGCCCTTCATCTGGCGTCGTCCTCAGGTGGTGTGGGCGGCGGTCGTTTCCGCCGTGTTCGCCACCCTCGTGGTGCACGGGTTGAAGCCGCTGCTGGCCTGGCCGCGTCCGCTGGCGGTGCTGCCGGCGGACACGGTGCACGTCATCGGCCACGCCCTGCGCAGCAACTCGTTCCCTTCCGGCCACACGGCCAGCATCGCCACCGCTGCGGGCGCGCTGGTACTGGCCCTGCGTGCGCCATGGTGGGGCGTGCTCCTCGCCGCCTGTGTGGCGGTGCTGGTGGGGCTCTCGCGCAGCGTGGTCGGTGCCCACTGGCCTCAGGACGTGGCGGCCGGATTGCTCATCGGCTGGACGGCGGCGTGGATCGGCGTGCGCGTCGCGGCACGCTGGCCGGTCAATCGCACCTGGGGTCAGCCGGTCATGGCCCTGCTTCTGCTCGGCTGTCTGGTGCAGCTGTACGGTTTCGACGGCGGCTACCCCGAGGGTCGCTGGGTGCTCGTGCCTGTGGTGACATGGGCCGTGCTCGGCAGCGCCTGGGTGCTGTGGCGCTGCAATCGTCGCCCGTGCTGACGGCCTGATTGAGTACACTCCTCTCGGTAAGCGCATCGAGGAGGTGTGTAGATGAACGCTGAAACGACGAACGTGGGAACCCCGCCCCTACCGCCCGCCAAGGGCGAGTTCCGGGGCATCCATGTGTTCTGGATCGTCCTTGCGACCATCCTGCTCACCATCGCGGTGACCTTCTGGTTCGTGCGCACCTACATCTATGCCAAGGATTTCACGCCGGTCGAACTGAGCGTGCAGGAACGGCAGGTGCTGGATTCCAAGCTGCGCACGCTCGGTTACGAACCCGAGGCACCCGCACGTGGCCCGGGGCCGGAGACGGACGAGGAGTGGCTCAGGCCGCGTCCCTACACCGAACAGGCCGGGGCGCGCGTGGTCACCTTCAGCGAGCGGGAGCTGAATGCCCTGATCGCCAACAACAAGGACCTGGCGCGCAAGATGTCCGTCGACCTGTCGCAGGACCTGGTCAGCGTGCGCCTGCTGGTGCCGTTCGATCCGGACTTCCCGATCCTGGGGGGCAAGACCGTGCGTGTTTCCACTGGCGTGGAGGCGGCCTTCCGGACAGGCAAGCCCGTGGTTGTGCTCAAGGGTGTCAGCCTGATGGGCGTGCCCATTCCCGGCGCCTGGCTCGGGGGGATGAAGAACATCGATCTGGTCCAGCAGTTCGGCGACCAGCAGGGTTTCTGGCAGGGGTTTGCCGAGGGCGTGGAGGACATCCGCATCGAGGACGGCCAGCTGCGGGTCGTGCTTAAGGAATGAGCCTTCCCTGGCACTCCATGATGCCATGACCTGTAGAAGCGGGCTGGAGCCGGCTTCGCGTTAGCGCTCGGGCCGCGATATCCGTTTCCGGCTCGACAAACCCGATGTCCCCGCGGACCTGTCGTCCTCAATTCTCTCCTGCGGCCCTGACCCTCACCAGGGCATAGCCGCGCTCGTCCATCAGCACTTCGTGCGGCGGTAGCTCCCCGAGCTTGCGCGTGCGGGTGAACACGAGGTCCCCTGCGCGCGGCGTCCGCTTCTCCTGCACATGCCCGCTGTGCACGCTGTAGCTCGGCGTGTTGACCGCCCACATGACGTATGGTCCCGGCAGGTCGCGGGCGAGCTCGGCCGCGCGGGCGATGGGACCTTGCTGGATGGCACCGAGCGCCGGGAAGAACCAGATGGCGAGGGCGAGGTTCCCGGTCAGCGCCAGTCCGAACAGGGTGGCGGGCAGGGGCAGGCTGCGCACGAACACCAGCGCGAAGGTGGTGGCGGCCAGCAGGAAGAACACCACGAAGTAGCCGGACGGGAAGAGATGCTCCACGCCGGTGATGAGGGCGCGTGCGTCGCCCTCGGGCTGGCGCGCGGCGATCTCCGGCAGCAGGCAGGGCAGCGGCGCGAGCAGGCTGAACAGCAGCAGGGGCGGAAGCAGGACGAGGAAGCGCGACCTGAGCGTCGGAAGAGCCATCGCGGCGAGGATCAGCACGGCCGTCATGCCGTAGTTGAGGTAGTGCGGCAGCTTGGTGCCGGAGAAGGAGAAGAACACCAGCACGAAGCCAAACCAGATCCACAGGTAGAGGCCCAGCGGCGACTTCACCCGCTGCGGCAGCTCGCGTACCGCGCGCAGCAATGGCGTGGTGAAGGGCAGGGCAAGCAGGAGGGCCACCGGCAGGTAGTAGAACAGGTTGCCCGCGTGGCCTTCCATCGGCCCGGAGAAACGCTCGACGTTGTGGGTGCCGAAGAAGCCGTCGATGAAGGCCATGCCCTGCGCCTGGTACTGCAGGACGTACCAGGGCAGGGGGATGGCGATGAGCAGGACGAGACCGAGCGGATGGAAGGCCGCGCGCTGCAGGGCGGGCAGTTCGCGCTGCAGGGCGAAGAAGATCAGTCCGACCGCGCCGGGCACCAGCAGCGCGACCGGCCCCTTGGTCAGGAAGCCGAGACCCATGGCCGCATGGGTGAGCAGGATCCAGCGCGTCCTGCGCTCGAGGAAATACAGGTAGATGCCGAACATGGCGCCCACCAGCCACAGGTTGAGCAGGGCGTCGGCGGTGGCGGCGCGGCCGATGACCATCACCCCGAGCGCGGTAGCGACGACAAGGGCGGCAGGGAGGGCCGTGTCGCGGTCCACCACCCGGGCGACGAAGCCGTACACCAGCATCACCCAGCCGGCCGCCGCCAGCGCGGAGGGTAGGCGGAAGGCGAAGGGTGTCGGGCCGAACACCGCCATGCTGGCCGCCTGCAGCCAGTGGATCAGCACCGGCTTGTCGAAGCGCGGCACCCCGTTGACGAACGGGGAGATGAAATCCCCGCGCACGAACATCTCGCGCGTGGCCTCCGAGAAGGCTCCCTCGTCCAGATCGAACAGCGGTGCGCCGCCGAGATTGAGCAGGAAGCTGATGGCCGCGGCGAGGGCGAGCAGGGCGTAGTGAGGCGCGTAGCGGGGCATTGCGGGGCGTGAAATCGAAGGGTGAGGCACTGTAACAAGCCCCTTTGGGTTAGGCTATGCCACTTTCGCAAGTCTCATGACGATATTTCGTGCGCCATTTGATCGACACGCCTGATTCCCGCGCCCATCTCGGACTCGTTCTGCTGATCGGCCTTGTAACCGCTTACAGGGCCTCGGTGCTGGCGGGTTCCGGACTGAGTCTGTACGTGGATGAAGCCTACTACTGGGGTTGGGCGCAACAACTCGACTGGGGCTATTACTCCAAGCCGCCGCTGATCGCCGTGTTGATCGCCCTGACCACTTCGCTTTGTGGCGATGGTGTGTTCTGCGTCAAGCTCGGCGCGTTGCTGGTCTACCCCATCACCACGTTCCTCGTGTTCAGGCTCGGTGAGGTTCTTTTCGATGCCCGAACCGGGCTGTGGGCTGCGGCGCTGTTTCTGCTCATGCCCGGCGTGGCGCTCTCCAATCTGATCATCTCCACGGATGTGCTGCTGCTGCTGTTCTGGACGCTGGGGCTGTGGGCCTTCGTGCGGGCGTTGGAGACCGATGCCTGGCGGCACTGGCTGCTGGTCGGCCTGGCGGGTGGCCTGGGGTTGCTGAGCAAGTACACCATGGCGCTGTTCGCGCCATCCGTGCTGATTGTGCTGCTGCTGGTGTCGGAATGGCGGCGCCACCTGCTTGGCCCGCGCCTGTGGACGGCCGCTCTGCTGGCGGCGCTGATCTTCCTGCCCAACCTGCTCTGGAACGCGTCCCACGGCTGGCCGACTCTGCGCCACACGGCGGAGATCTCCAATCTGGAGGAAGGCGATCTGCACTGGAATGAACTGGGTGAATTCCTCGGCGGCCAGTTCATCGTGTTCGGGCCGCTGGCGTTCGCGCTGTGGCTGGTGGCCGCCAAGGTGATGTCGCCCTCCCGCCAGAAGACACTGCTGCTCACCTTCACCCTGACCTTCCTGCTCGTGATCGCCACCCAGGCCCTGTTCGGCCGCGCCAATGCCAACTGGGCCGCGCCGGCGTTCGTCGCCGCGAGTGTCTTGGTCGCCCGTTGGGGGCTGACGCATCCTCGCCTCGTGCTGGCTGCCTTGCTGGTCAACATCGTGCTGATGCTTGGCGCCTACCATTACGACTCGGCGGCGCGCCTCTTCGGCGTCGAACTGACCGGCAAGAGCGATCCCTTCAAGCGCGTGCGTGGCTGGGAGCAACTCGGCCAGCAGTTCGCCCAGCGCCGTGCAGAAGCGGGCAGGGCCCCGTTGATGAGCGAGGATCGCGAGGTGCTGGCGCAGATGGCCTACCAGTTGCGCCTGCCCTCTGGCGAGGTGCGCAGCTGGAATCCGTCCGGCCTTTTGCGCCACCAGTACGACCTGCTGTACAGCCTGGATGCGGACGATATCGGTTCGGACGTGATTTACGTGACCCGGCGGGGCACGATCGACGACGTCTCCATGCATTTCAACGAGGTGCGCAGGCTGCAGCCTCTGGAATACGCGGTGCATCCCGACTGGGTGCGCCATTACGAGGTCTACTGGCTCAAGGGGTACAAGGGATGATGCTGCGCCGCATTCCGTTGTGGTGGTGGGTGTTTGCTACGGCCGCCGTGGTGTTCAGTGTGTGGCCGCAGATCGACCTGCGCATCAGCGGCATGGCGTATGAGGCGGGCAGCGGCTTCGTCGGCAACCGCTACCTCGTGATCCGCGTGGTCTACGACTCGGCGCGCTGGCTGACCATCGCGGCGCTGTTGCTCGGACTGGTCCTGCTGGCTGGCAGCTTCGTGAAGCGCTGGCGTGGCCCCTGGCCGCGCCGCGGCATCGGTGCCTTCCTGCTCCTGAGCCTGCTGTTCGGGCCGGGGCTGATGGTCAACAGCGTGCTCAAGGAATACTGGGGGCGCGCCCGGCCGCACCAGGTGGTCGATTTCGGGGGGCAGAAACCGTTCACGCCGGCACTGCAGCCAGCGAACAATTGCGCGAGCAACTGTTCCTTCGTCAGCGGACACTCGGCGATCGGCTTCTGGTGGCTGGCGCTCGGACTGGCCTGGCCGGCCTGGCGCTGGCGCGCCATGGCCTTGGGGGTGGTATTGGGCGGGGCCTTGAGCGTGGTCCGTATCATGCAAGGAGGGCACTTTCTGAGCGACACGGTGTTTTCTTTTCTCGTTGTGTGGGGCGTGGCTGAGGCCCTGGCCTGGCTGTTCCGCCGTCAGGGCTGGCTTCCAGCCCCGACACCCGGACATAGGGAGGGCGTGGCATCCAGCCGCTGAGGCGGTGCCTCAACCCTGCTGCGCCGCCTTGTCCATCAGCCAGGTCATGATCAGCGGCACCGGGCGGCCGGTGGCGCCTTTCTTGTCGCCCGAGTTCCAGGCGGTGCCGGCGATGTCCAGGTGGGCCCAGGGGTAGTTCTTGGTGAACCGGGCGAGGAAACTCGCCGCGGTGATCGCCCCGCCTTCGCGCCCGCCGATATTGGCCATGTCGGCGAAGTTGGACTTGAGCAGGTCCTGGTAGTCGTCCCACAGCGGAAGCTCCCAGGCGCGGTCGCCGCTCTTCTCGCCGGCCTTGAGCAGGGCCTGCACCAGCGGGCGATGGTTGCCGAACAGGCCCGAGGGGAAACGGGCGAGGGCGATCACGCAGGCGCCGGTGAGGGTGGCCATGTCGACCACGGCCTCCGGTTTGTAGCGCTCGGCGTAGGTCAGGGCGTCGCACAGGATCAGGCGGCCCTCGGCGTCGGTGTTGAGTACCTCGATGGTCTGGCCGGACATGGAGGTGACGATGTCGCCCGGCTTGAGGGCATGGCCGGAGGGCATGTTCTCCACGGTCGGGATCAGGCCGACCAGGTTGACCGGCAGCTTCATCTCGGCGCAGGCGGCGAACACGCCGAGCACGGTGGCTGCGCCGCTCATGTCGTACTTCATCTCGTCCATCTTCTCGCCCGGCTTGAGCGAGATGCCGCCGGAGTCGAAGGTCACGCCCTTGCCAACCAGTACGGTCGGCTTGCCCCCCTCGGGGCCCTGGCGGTATTCGAGCACGATGAAGCGCGGCGGCTGGGTGCTGCCGCGGGCGACGGACAGCAGGGAGCCCATGCCGAGGTGCTCCATCGCGCTCTGGTCGAGCACCTCGGTGTGGATGCTGGTGTAGAGCGAGGACAGGCGGCGGGCCTCGTCGGCAAGGTAGCTTGGCGTGCAGACGTTGCCTGGCATGTTGGCGAGGTCCTTGGTCAGGCGCATGCCGCCGGCGATGGCCTCGGCCGTGCGCAGGGCCTCCTCAAGCTCGCGCGCTTCCTTGCGGCCGGCGACGAAGTTCACCCGGCGCAGGGCGCGCTTGTTGTCCTTCTCGCGCTTGAACTGGTCGAAGCGGTAGTCCCGCTCGTCGATGGCGAGCACCGCCAGGCGCAGGGCCTCCGCCATGTCCATGCCGCGCGGGGCGGCCTCGAGCAGGCAGAATGCCGCGTCGCCCGCGCCGCGCTCGGCCAGGGCGCCCACCGCCTCGGCGTGGGCCTTCTTCCAGCTCTTCAGGTCGAGGTCGCGGGCGGAGCCCAGGCCGACCAGCAGCACGCGCTCCGCGGTAATGCCGGGCAGCGCTGGCAGCAGCAGGGTCTGGCCGCACTTGCCTTCGAGGTCGCCGCGCTTGAGGATCTGGGCGATCTGGCCGTGGCTCGCTTCATCAAGGGCCTGGGCTGAGGGGGTGAGCTTGCGCCCCTCGTGTACGCCGACCACGACGCAGGCGCTTTTCAGGGAGGTGGCAGAGCCGCTCTTGATGCCGAATTCCACGGTGTTCGTCCTCGTTCCGACGGTGAAGGTCGCACCATCATAGAACCTCTCCCGGCCGCTTTCATACCCTGTTCCGTGGGCCCTTCCATGGATTGAGCGGGAGGCCTGTTTAGGGTATTCTGCAATTCCTTCAGGGGTACGTCCCTATGTGCCCTGCCTACGGCTTCTGAAGGTCCATGACTCGATACATATTCGTCACCGGCGGCGTGGTGTCCTCCCTCGGCAAGGGCATTGCGGCGGCCTCCCTTGGCGCGCTCCTTGAGGCGCGCGGCCTCAAGGTCACCCTGCTCAAGCTCGATCCGTACATCAACGTTGATCCGGGCACCATGAGCCCGTTCCAGCACGGCGAAGTGTACGTCACTGACGATGGCGCCGAGACCGATCTGGACCTTGGCCACTACGAGCGCTACGTGCGCACCACCTGCACCCGCGACAACAGCTTCACCACCGGCCGCGTCTACGAGGACGTGATCCGCAAGGAGCGCCGCGGCGACTACCTCGGCGGCACGGTGCAGGTCATTCCGCACATCACCGATGAGATCAAGCGCCGCGTGCGCCAGGGCGCCGACGGCTACGACATCGCACTGGTCGAGATCGGCGGCACGGTGGGCGACATCGAGTCGCTGCCGTTCCTGGAGGCCATCCGCCAGATGGGTGTGGAACTCGGCCGCGAGCGCGCCCTGTTCATGCACCTCACCCTGGTGCCCTACATCAAGGCCGCCGGCGAGCTGAAGACCAAACCGACCCAGCACTCGGTCAAGGAGCTGCGCTCCATCGGCATCCAGCCGGACATCCTGATCTGCCGCTCGGATCGCGAAGTCCCGGCGGACGAGCGCCGCAAGATCGCCCTGTTCACCAATGTCGAGCAGGACGCCGTCATCAGCGCGGTCGACGCCGACACGATCTACCGTATCCCGCGCCTGCTGCACGCCCAGGGCCTGGACGAGATCGTGGTGCGCAAGATGCGCTTGGACGTGCCACCGGCCGACCTGTCCGAGTGGGACCGCGTGGTCGAGGCGCAGACCAACCCGCACCATGCCGTGCGCATCGCCATGGTCGGCAAGTACGTCGAACTGGCGGACGCCTACAAGTCTCTCAACGAGGCCCTGACCCATGCTGGCATTCATACCCGCACCCAGGTCCACATCGAGTACATCGACTCCGAGCGCCTCGAGACCGGCGGCACGGATCTGCTGGAGGGGATGGATGCGATCCTGGTGCCGGGCGGCTTTGGCGAGCGCGGCGTCGAGGGCAAGATCCGCGCGGTGCGTTTCGCGCGTGAGCACAAGATCCCCTACCTGGGCATCTGCCTCGGCATGCAGGTGGCGGTGATCGAGTTCGCCCGCCATGTCGCCGGGCTCGAGGGGGCCTACAGTACCGAGTTTGACCGCAGTGCCAAGCACCCGGTCATTGGTCTGATCACCGAGTGGCGCACCGCCGAGGGGGGCATCGAGCAGCGCGGCGAGGATTCCGACCTGGGGGGCACCATGCGCCTCGGCGCGCAGTTCTGCCGTCTGGAGGAAGGAACGCTGGCACGCAAGGTGTACGGCCAGGAGGTCATCTCCGAGCGCCACCGCCACCGCTACGAATTCAACGAGCATTACCGCGCGGCGCTTGAGGCTGCTGGCCTGACCTTCTCGGGCATGTCGGCCGACAACAGCCTGGTGGAGATGATTGAGCTCAAAGACCATCCCTGGTTCCTGGCCTGCCAGTTCCACCCGGAGTTCACCTCCACCCCGCGTGATGGCCACCCGCTGTTCAAGGCCTTCGTCGAGGCTGCCCTGAAGCACAAGGAGGCAGGCGCATGAGGCTGTGCGGATTCGAGGCGGGGATCGACCAGCCGTTGTTCCTGATCGCCGGCCCCTGCGTGATCGAGAGCGAGAAGCTCATCCTCGACACCGCGGCCACCCTCAAGGAGATGACCGGCCGCCTTGGCATGCCCTTCATCTTCAAGGCCTCGTTTGACAAGGCCAACCGCTCTTCCGCCAACAGCTTCCGTGGCCCGGGGTTGGAAGAGGGGCTGCGCATCCTCGAACGGGTGAAGACCGAACTGGGCCTGCCGGTGCTGACCGACGTGCATGAGGACACCCCGCTCGACGAGGTGGCCGCCGTGGTCGACGTGTTGCAGACCCCGGCCTTCCTCTGCCGTCAGACCAACTTCATCCAGAACGTCGCGCGCCAGGGCAAGCCGGTCAACATCAAAAAGGGCCAGTTCCTCGCCCCGTGGGACATGAAGAACGTGGTGGACAAGGCCCGTGCGGTCGGCAACGACCAGATCATGGTGTGCGAGCGCGGGGTGTCCTTCGGCTACAACACCCTGGTGTCCGACATGCGCGGCCTGGCCATCATGCGCGAAACCGGCTGTCCGGTGGTGTTCGATGCCACCCACTCGGTGCAGCAGCCGGGTGGGCAGGGTACCTGCAGTGGCGGCCAGCGCGAGTTCGTTCCTGTTTTGGCACGGGCTGCCGTGGCAAGCGGGATCAGTGGGGTGTTCATGGAAACCCATCCCAACCCGGAGCAGGCTTTGAGCGATGGCCCCAATATGTGGCCGCTGGCCAAGCTGGAGCCGTTGCTCGCCACCCTCGTGGAGTTGGATCGGCTGGTCAAGTCCAGGCCGTTTGCCGAAGACACCCTGTAATTTCAGGCCTTTAACGAATATTCATACGCAGCTGCTTGAATGGGGCGCTGCGTCATTTACGAATCAAGAGCACAAGGAGCGAACCCTATGTCCGCGATCAAGAGCATCCACGCCCGCGAAATCCTCGACTCCCGAGGTAACCCCACCGTTGAGGCTGAGGTCATTCTTGCCTCCGGCATCATGGGCAGCGCCGCGGTGCCGTCCGGCGCCTCCACCGGCGCGCGCGAGGCACTGGAATTGCGCGACGGTGATGCGAAGCGCTACGGCGGCAAGGGCGTGACCAAGGCCGTGGCCAATGTCAACGGCCCGATCGCCCAAGCCCTGATCGGCAAGGAGGTGCAGGACCAGGCCGCCATCGACCGGATCATGCTCGAGCTGGATGGCACCCCGTACAAGTCCAACCTCGGTGCCAATGCCATCCTCGCGGTGTCCCTGGCCTGCGCCCATGCCGCAGCGAACGAGAACGGCAAGCCGCTGTACGAGCAGCTTGGTGGCGAGGCGGCCGTGACCCTGCCGGTGCCGATGATGAACATCATCAACGGCGGCGCGCATGCCGACAACAGTGTCGACATGCAGGAGTTCATGATCATCCCGGCCGGCGCGCCGAGCTTTTCCGAGGCCCTGCGCTATGGCGCCGAGGTGTTCCATGCGCTGAAGAAGGTGCTGCACGAGCGCGGCATGAACACCGCTGTCGGTGATGAAGGCGGCTTCGCCCCGGACCTGTCCTCCAACGAGGAGGCGATCGAGGTGATCCTCGAAGCCATCGCCAAGGCCGGCTACACCGCGGGCAAGGACATTTTCATCGGCATCGACGTGGCCTCCTCCGAGTTTCACAAGGACGGCAAGTACGTGCTCGAGAGCGAGGGTAAGTCCTTCACCTCCGAGGAGTTCGCCGCCTTCCTCAAGGGCTGGGTCGAGAAATATCCGATCCTCTCGATCGAGGACGGCATGGCCGAAGACGACTGGGCTGGCTGGAAACACCTGACCGAGGTGCTGGGTGGCAAGTGCCAGCTGGTGGGCGACGACCTGTTCGTCACCAACCCGGCCATCCTCAAGGAAGGCATCGACAAGGGCATCGCCAACTCCATCCTGATCAAGGTCAACCAGATCGGCACGTTGAGCGAGACCCTGGAGGCCATGCGCCTGGCCGCCGCCCACGGTTACACCAGCATCAGCTCGCACCGCTCCGGCGAGACCGAGGACACCACCATCGCCGACCTCGCCGTCGCCACCAACTGCGGCCAGATCAAGACCGGCTCCCTGTCCCGTTCCGACCGCATCGCCAAGTACAACCGCCTGCTGCGCATCGAGGAGCGTCTGGGCGCGCGAGCGGTGTTCCCGGGCCTGGCGGCGTTCAACCCGAAGCGCTGACAGGCCTGTGATCCGCGTCGGTATACGCCGACCCGTTGCGCAACGCCGCCGCCGTGCGGCGTTTTGCTATGCGGATGCCGGCCCATGCCTGGCCGGCACCCTTCGGGATTACCCTCGGCGATTCCCGATCCGTTCCCGACGGATCGGTGGTGAAGGCTGATGCTGCGCTGGCTCGTCCTGCTGCTTGCCGCCATCTTCGCCCTACTGCAGTACCGGCTCTGGCTGGGTGACGGCAGCTGGCCGCGTGCCGAGGCGGCGCGGGTCGCGCTCGAGAAGCAGCTGGCGGAGAACGAACGGCTGCAACAGCGCAATGCGGCGCTCGAGGCCGAGGTGCTCGATCTCAAGACCGGGCTCGAAGCCATCGAGGAGCGCGCGCGCTCCGATCTTGGCCTGGTCAAGCAGGGCGATACCTATTTCCAGATCATTGATGAATCCAGCAAGAACTGACGGCGACCTGTGGGTGGTCATCCCCGCTGCGGGACTGGGTACGCGCATGGCCGCCGACCGCCCCAAGCAATACCTGATGTTGGCGGGGCGCACGGTGCTCGAACATACCCTGGCCTGTTTCGCCGAGCATCCCCGGGTGCGTGGCATCGTGCTCGCCATTGCCCTCGATGACCCGTTCTGGCCCGATCTCGTGCTCGATGTTGAGTTGCCCGTCCATATCGTCCCGGGAGGAGAGGAGCGCGCCCAGTCGGTGCTCAACGCCCTCGACTTGCTGGCCGCGCTCGGGCAGCCGTCCGACTGGGTGCTGGTGCACGATGCGGCCCGCCCCAACCTTGCGCGGCAGGATCTTGACCGCCTGGTGGCTGAGGTGGAACAGGATGCGGTGGGTGGCATCCTGGCCGTGCCGGTGCGGGATACCATGAAGCGCGCGGATGGCGGGGGGCGCATCGCCCACACCGAGCCGCGCGAGGGGCTGTGGCATGCCCTCACCCCGCAGATGTTCCGCCTTGGCCTGTTGCGCGATGCCCTGCGGCGCGCGCTGGAGGCGGGGGCAAGGGTCACCGACGAGGCCTCCTCGCTCGAATATGCAGGCTTGCACCCGCTGCTGGTCGAGGGGCGGGCGGACAACATCAAGATCACCCGGCCGGAGGATTTGGAGCTGGCGGAGTTCTTCCTGACCCGGAGGCAGGCATGAACCTGCGGATTGGCCAAGGCGTGGATGTGCACACCTTCACCGACGGTGACCACGTCACCCTCGGCGGGGTGCGTATCCCGCATGATCGCGGCCTCAAGGCCCATTCGGATGGCGACGTGCTCATCCATGCCCTGTGCGATGCACTGCTCGGTGCGCTGGCCTTGGGCGACATCGGCCACCATTTCCCCGACAACGATCCCGCCTACAAGGGCATCGACAGCCGCATCCTGCTGCGCCGGGTGATGGAGGAGCTGCGCAGCCGCGGCTTTCGGGTGGTCAACGCCGACATGACGGTCCTCGCCGAGGCGCCCCGCCTAGCGCCCCACATCGACGCGATGCGTGCCGTGCTAGCCGGTGACATGGGCGTGGGTCTGGACCGGGTCAATATCAAGGCCACGACCAACGAGGGCATGGGCTATGTCGGGCGCCGGGAGGGTATCCTGGCCTATGCCACCGTGCTGGTGAGCCAAGGCGCGGCGGGCGAGGGCGCATGATGCACCGCGATGGTGCGCGGGCGGTCCTCCCAGGCCGGGAGGACGGCCATGTTTTTATCCAACCTATTGAAATAAAAGATTAATCAAACGGTGGCATGCTACATGCTTCTTACATACATGCCAGCAACGCCTGCAAGCGTGGCATGGTGCCGTTGACTCCTCCTGTATTGGCGCACCTCTGGTGCGCCTTTTTTCGTTAGGGAAACACCCATGGCCGACATGAGTTACCTGGCCGTCATCGAGCGGTACCACGAATTCCGGGAGCCTATTCGTGAGCTCCTCGCCTCCATCATCACCGGCGTCACCGACTCGTCGCTGCTGCATGACCAGGAGGCCCAGCGCAAGGCCCTGCTTTCCGTGCGCGAGCGCTATTCCTTCGTGCAGATCCTCTACGTGCTGGACGAACACGGCATGCAGATCAGCGAGTTCGCTGCCGGCGAGGGCGGCGAGATCAGCACCCGCCACGATGTCGGTCGGGGGCGCGACCGCCGCCATCGCCCGTACTACCAGCAGGCCGTCGCGGCCGGGGGGGTTGTGGTCACCGAACCTTACCTCTCCAGTGCAGACAGCACGCTCTGTCTCTCCAGTGCCATGCCGATCGTGGACGGGGAGGGGAAAAAAGGGTATCTCGTCATTGACGTGAACCTCGAGGCGCTGATCCGCTTTCTCATGGGCGACATCCGCCGCCGCCGCTTCGAGCCGGTGTTCAAGGGCGTCTACACCCTGATCGGCCTCAGCCTGCTGGGTGTGGTCGGGTTGCTGATGTTCAATGCCCTGCGCGAGCTATTCGAGGCCGTCATCCACCCGATCCAGACCGAGCACGACAAGCTGCGGCCGTTTGGCATCATCATCGTCATCACCCTGGCGATGGCGATCTTTGACCTGGCTAAGACGACGCTTGAGGAGGAGGTGCTGATGCACAAGGACATCTTCCGCCACAGCACCACGCGGCGGACGATCACGCGCTTCCTCGCCGCTATCATCATCGCCGTGTCGATCGAGGGCCTGCTGCTGATGTTCAAGTCCGCCATGGGTGCAGCCGACCACCTGCTGGAGGCCGCCTTCGTCATGCTGTCGGCGGCGATCCTGACCGTGGGGCTGGGGCTGTATGTCTATCTCGGCGCGCGGGCGGAGGCCCAGCTGCTTGCGATCAACCGCCGCAGGGGGAAGTGAGGATGCAGGTCAACGGGCCCCTGATGGTCGATCTCGCCGGGACACGCCTGGCTTTTGATGAGGCCGAGCGCCTGCGTCACCCCTTGGTGGGGGGGCTGATCCTGTTCGCACGCAACTACGAGCATCCGGACCAGCTGCGCGCGCTGGTGGCGGAGATTCGCGCCGTCCGTCCGGAGATCATCATCGCGGTCGACCACGAAGGCGGACGGGTGCAGCGCTTTCGCGATGGCTTCACCCGCATCCCGCCGGCGGTGCGACTCGGCGAGCTGTACGATGTGGACCCGCAGTCGGCGGTGCAGCTCGCGCGCGATTGGGCCTGGCTGCTGGCCGCCGAGTTGCGCGCCTTTGGCATCGACCTGAGCTTTGCCCCGGTGCTGGACCTTGGCGGGCCGCTCTCCCGCGTGATCGGCGACCGTGCCCTGCACCCCGATCCCGCCGCCATAGCCATCCTTGGCCAAGCCTGGATGGAGGGCATGCGCGAGGCAGGCATGGCGGCGGTGGGCAAGCACTACCCCGGGCATGGTTCGGTGGCGGGTGATACGCATCTCGAATGTCCGGTCGATCAACGTTCGTTGGCCGCGATCGAAGCGCTCGACCTGATGCCGTTCCGCGCCCTGATCGCGGCGGGCCTGCCGGCAGTGATGATGGCCCACGTCGTCTATCCGGCGGTGGACGAACTGCCGGCCGGCTTCTCGCCGCGCTGGGTGCACGACATTCTGCGCGTACGGCACGGCTTCGGGGGTGTGGTCTTCACTGACGACCTGAGCATGGCCGCCGCCGCCACGGTGGCCGACCCCGTCGAGCGCGCTCGCCTGGCGCTCGCCGCCGGCTGCGACATGCTGCTGGTCTGCAACCGTCCCGAGGATGCCGAGGCGGTGCTGGCCGGCCTCGGGGACGTGCATGACCCCGCAAGGGAGGCGCGCCTTGCCTCCCTCCGGTCCGGAGGGGCGATTGAACTGGCCGAACTGCGCGCCATGCCCCGCTTCCGCCAAACCGCCGCTACAATGGCGGCCATGGTGTGAAGAGGAAAAGTCCATGCTAGCCGCTGAACTGAATGCCTTGCTGGTCCGTGCCGAGTGCCTGGTGGATGCCGCCGCGATGGATTCGGCCTACGACCGCCTGGCCGCAGCCATCCGCGCCGACCTCGCGGACCGGGTGCCACTCGTGCTGGTGGTGATGACCGGTGGGGTGATCGCGGCGGGCAAACTGCTGCCGCGGCTGGATTTTCCGCTGGAGCTTGACTACCTGCACGCCACCCGTTACGGCGAGGCAACCTCCGGCGGTGAACTGCGCTGGCTGGCCCGCCCGCGCCACTCGCTTGCCGGCCGCCACGTGCTGGTCATCGACGACATCTTCGACGAGGGTGTGACCCTCAAGGCCATCGTCGAGGCCTGCCGCCTTGAGGGGGCCGCCAGCGTGCGCAGCGCCGTGCCGGTCAACAAGCTCCATGGGCGCAAGGTGGACGGGTTTGTGCCGGACTACATCGGCATCGACGTGCCGGACCGCTTCCTGGTCGGCGAGGGCATGGACTATCAAGGTTATTTCCGCAACCTGAACGGCATCCACGCCCTGCCGGATACCCCATGAACAGGCGCAGCATCGGCCTGGCGCTCGGGGGTGGCGCGGCGCGCGGCTGGTCGCACATCGCCGTACTGCGTGAACTGGACGCGCAGGGCATCCGGCCCGACGTGATCGCTGGCACCTCGATCGGCGCCCTGGTCGGCGCCGCCCATGCCCTGGGTCGCCTTGACGCCCTGGAGGAGTGGGTGCGCGACATGCGCTGGCCGGACCTTGCAGGCTATTTCGACATCCGCCTCGAGGGCGGCCTGATCGCGGGCGAGCGCCTGATGGGGGCACTGGCCGGCCTGCTCGGCGATGCTGATCTCGCTGATTGCCACATTCCCTTTGCCGCCGTGGCCACCGACCTCGAGACCGGTCAGGAGCGCTGGCTGCGCGAGGGCAGGGTGCTCGACGCCGTGCGCGCCTCCATCGCCCTGCCCATCCTGTTTTCCCCCGTGCGCCATGAAGACACCTGGCTGGTGGATGGCGGCCTGGTCAACCCGGTGCCGGTGTCGCTGTGCCGCGCCATGGGGGCGAGTCGGGTCATCGCGGTCGACCTGCTGGGTGATGCCCTGGAGCGCGAGAGCCTGCAGCCGGCCCCCTCCGTCCTGGATGACAGTCTGGTAGGACGTGTCCGGCGGGCGATGGTGGACTGGCTGGGGCGGGAAGAGGAGGCGGACATGCCGTCCATCCTGGACGTCATGAGCCGTAGCATCAACATCATGGAATTGCGCATCAGCCGCTCCCGCCTGGCGGGCGACCCACCCGATGTCCTGCTGATGCCACGCATGCCGCAGATCGGCCTGATGGACTTCCACCGCGCCGAAGAGGCGATACTGGCCGGCCGCCAGGCGGTTGAGCGCGCCGGCCCGGCATTGCATGACCTGATCCGAGACATAGAACGAGAAACGATTGGGAGAGAGCGATGAACCTTTTGGCCATCATCGGCGGCACCGGCCTTGGTAGCCTGAAGAACCTGGAGATCACCCGCCATCAGGTCGTCAACACGCCGTTCGGCGAGCCGTCCGGTCCGCTGACCTTCGGCACCCTTGGCGGCACCGAGGTGGTGTTCTTCGCCCGCCATGGCTATGCGCACCGCATCCCGCCGCACGAGATCAACTACCGCGCCAACATGTGGGCGCTGAAGGAAGTCGGGGTCAGCGAGATCGTTTCGGTCGCCGCCGTGGGGGGCATCACCCCGCGCATGGGGCCGGCGGTATTGGCCGTGCCGGACCAGATCATCGACTATACCTATGGCCGCAAGCAGACCTTTTTCGAAGGCGAGCTTGAGAGCGTGACCCACATCGACTTCACCCATCCCTACAGCGCTTCCGTGCGTGGTGCGCTGCTCGACAGCGCGCGCGCGGTCGGGGTGGAGGTGGTGGATGGCGGCACCTACGGCTGCACCCAGGGGCCGCGTCTGGAAACCATCGCCGAGATCCGCCGCATGGAGCGGGACGGCTGCGACCTTGTCGGCATGACCGGCATGCCGGAGGCCGCGCTGGCGCGTGAACTTGGGTTGGAATATGCCCATCTTGCCGTCGTCGCCAACTGGGCGGCGGGCAAAAATGGCGAACATGAAATCACCATGGAAGACATCGACCGCACGCTCAAGGAAGGCATGCGCAAGGTGCGCCTGATCCTCCAGCAACTGCTTGAGCGCCGCGCCGCCTCCCAGTGAACGACACCCTTGGTGGGATGGGGTATTTCTCCAATGAGCGTTGCGGTGGGCTACCTTCACGGTAAGGGTTTCGTGCCATCGTCCGGAGGATGTCGTCATGCTTCGCACCTTCCTCTCCTGCTTGCGCCATGGCCTGATCCTGCTGTTCCTGGGTGGAATACCTCTCGCGGCACAGGCCGTTGAACCGCGCCTTTTGGATGCCCAGGTCGATGCGCTCCTGCTGCACAGCAGCGCGCCTCCGGGCGTGGTGTTCGAGGTTGAGAGCTGGGATCCGCGCAGCCTGTACACCCTGCTGCCCTGGGTCGAAAAGCAGGCCGTACGGCTGCGGGAGAGGTTTCCAGGCCTGGAGATGGCGGTGGTGACCCACGGACGCGAACAGTTCACCTTGCTGCGCAGCGAGGCCGCGGCCCATGCCCCGCTGCATGAGGCGGTGAGGCGTCTGCGTGCAGCCAACGTTGTCGTGCATGTTTGCGGCGAACATGCCTCCTGGCGCGGCGTGACACCGGAGGAGTTCATCGCGGACGTGGACGTCGCCGCCTCCGGGCCGGCGCAGATCAACGACTACCTGCGGCTCGACTGGGCGCTGGTGGTCACCGACAAGATGAGCCTTGAGCAGTTGATGTCCCTGCTGCCGAAGGCAGTGGGGCAACCATGAATCCAGGAAAGACGAGGTTGGAGCTATGTGCGGTTGCGCATCGATCGGTATGAAAACCTGGCAGGCCGAGGGCGGCTGGTACGCCGAGGCCTACGGGCGGACCTATGGCCCGGCCAAGACCGAGCATGAACTGCTGGATTTCATCATCCAGACTTCGCTGGAACAGTCACGCCAAAACTACGCGCGGGCCCAGGCCGGGGCGGCTGGGGCCTGAGCGAAAAGGAAGGTTTTCTGGACAACTCAACGCTGGACAAAGGGCCGTTCCCTCTCGGGGTCGCTATGGCCGGGGTTGTGGAGACCGGGTGAAAGGGCCATGGATGGCCCTTTCAGTCCCGCCGCGACAGGAAGTCGCTCATCCCTGTTCTCGCGCCCTTGGGGCATCCTGCCCCAAGCCCTTTGGGAGAGGCGCTCGAATTCGGGACGGCCCGGTCGGAGCGGCCCCAAGGGGGATTGGTCCTCACCCCCATCCCAAAGCGAAGGCTCACACTTGGCCTCGGGTTCTCGCAGGATGGCTAATGAACAATCTGGGTTCCAAACTCTTTGAAACAGACGGCCTCGCCG
>JBFLVZ010000005.1:0-4006 GCA_040758295.1 Pseudomonadota bacterium | reverse complement strand
CCTCCAGAATTTATCGACAAGGCCCGCCTCCGTGCGGGCCTTGTCGTTTTCCCGCTTCACCCGTCTTGCGAACTCAGGCAGAAGCGCTGGATCAGTGCGCGCAACAGCGCCAGGGTCGGTTCGATGCGGTCCATGGCGAGGTACTCGTCCGGCTGGTGGGCCTGGGCGATATCCCCAGGGCCGAGCACCACCACGTCCATGCCCAGCTCGCGCAGGTAGGGGCCCTCCGTGCCGAAGGGCACGGCCTCGGCCGCATGCCTGGTGAGGACCTCCGTTGCCCTCACCAGCGGTGAATCCGCCGGGGTCTCCATCGGCGGCGTGCCGGCAAACAGGGGCTCGACCGCAAGGCTCAGGCCCGGCAGAGTCACGGCCTGGCCCAGGCGTTCCTTGAGCATATCCCGCAGCTCGAGCATGTTCATGCCAGGCAGGGGGCGCACGTCGATGTGCAGCTCGCAGTGGCCGCAGATGCGGTTGGGGTTGTCCCCCCCATGGATGTAGCCGAGATTCATGGTCGGCACCGGCACATGGAACAGCGGGTTGCAGTGGCAGGCCTGCAGTTCGGTGCGGAAGTCGAGCAGCGCCGCCAACGCCTGCTGCATGCCCTCGATGGCATTGGCGCCAAGGCTTGGGTCACTGGAGTGGCCGGAATGGCCGGTGATGCGGATCGCCTCCATCATCACCCCCTTGTGCATGCGCACCGGGCGCAGCCCGGTCGGCTCGCCAATCACCGCATAGCGCGCCTTCGGGCGCCCGAGCCTGACCAGGGTTTCCGCCCCCGCCATCGAGCTTTCCTCATCGGCGGTGGCGAGGAGGATCAAGGGCTGCTTCAGAGCGGCCGCATCGAGGCCACGCGCCGCCTCCAGCGCGAGGGCAATGAAGGACTTCATGTCCGAGGTGCCAAGGCCATACAGCCTCCCGTCCGCCTCGGTCAGCTTGAAGGGATCATGCGTCCATAGATGCTCATCGCAGGGCACCGTGTCGGTATGCCCGGCGAGCACGAGCCCACCCGGCCCCTGACCCAGCGTGCCGATCACATTGGCCTTGTTCGGCTTCCCCGGGATGGGGATGACCTCGACCGCAAAACCCGCGGACGCCATCCACCCCGCCACCTCGTCGATCAGGGCGCGGTTGCCCTGGTCGAAGGCAGGATTGACGCTGCTCACCGAAGGGATGGCGATGAGGCGGGCAAGCATCTCGTGCAGGCTTGGGGCGGGCATGTGAACTCCTGACGGCCGCGGGCATGGCAATGAACGAATCATCGCAGATTCCCGGCGTTCCGCACCTCCGGATGTGCCCTGCTAAGCTCGGAATATCCCTTCCCTCCAGACCTCACCATGCTGCGACCCGCAACGCTGGACGACATCCCAACCCTGCTCGAAATCGAGAACGCCTGCTTCAAGGGGGATCGCCTCAGCCGTCGCCAGTTCCGCTACATGCTGACCAAGGCTCACGCGGTGACCCTGGTCGACGAAAGAGAGGGGCGGATACGCGGCTATGTCCTGGTCCTGTTCTCGCGCGGGGTCTCCATGGCGCGGATCTACTCCATCGCCGTCCGGCCCGAGCATGTCCGCCAAGGCGTCGGGAGCGCCCTGGTGAGGGCGGCGGAAGAGGCCGCGCTCGCCCATGACTGCGTCTCCCTGCGCCTGGAGATACGCGAGGACAACGCCGCCTCCCGCGCCCTGTTCGAGCGGCTGGGCTACCGCCCGTTCGATGTCCTGCGCGACTATTACGAGGACCACACTGACGCGGTGCGCTACGAGAAGTCCCTCGCCCCCCACCTCAAGACCGAGCTGACGCGGGTGCCGTTCTACGAGCAGACCCTCGATTTCACCTGCGGCCCCGCCTCGCTGATGATGGCCATGCGCGCCCTGGATCCCGAAGTGGTGATGGACCGCAAGAAGGAATTGCGCCTCTGGCGCGAGGCGAACACCATCTTCATGACCTCGGGCCATGGCGGCTGCGGCCCCTACGGCCTAGCCCTGGCTGCCGCGCGGCGCGGCTTCGAAGTCGAGGTCTACACCAACGAGCGCGGCACCCAGCTGGTGGACTCGGTACGCAGCCGGGAGAAGAAGGAAGTCATGCGCCTGGTGCAGGAAGACATGGAGGACGAGGCCCGCCAGCTCGGCATCCCCATCCACTACACCAGCCTGCAGGTGGCCGATCTCGAGCGCATCTATGCCGAGGGCGGGACGGCCATCGTCCTGATCTCGTCCTACGCCATCTACGGCGAGAAGTTTCCCCACTGGGTGGTGGTCACCGGCTTCGATGACCGCTTCATCTACCTCCACGACCCCTTCGTGGATCATGAACACGGGGAAACAGTGATGGACTCCTTCAACATGCCCATCCGCAAGCGCGACTTCGACCGCATGGCGCGCTACGGCAAGACCGGCCTGAAGGCTGCGGTGGTGCTATGGCGGCGAAACAAGCATGGCTGAACCCCTGCTGATCATCGCCCAGCCGCAGGACTGGAAGATCGACCTACCCGGGGCCACCCTCATCGCACCACGCAACTACCTTTCCGGCACCAGCCTGCCTGCCGGGAGCCGCACGCGCGTGCTGAACCTCTGCCGCAGCTACCGCTATCTCTCCGAGGGCTATTACTGCTCCCTTCTGGCCGAGGCGCGCGGCCATCGGGTCATTCCGTCAGTACGAACCACGCAGGATCTGTCCCGCAAATCGATCTATCTCCTCGGCCTGGAGGATATCGACCTTGGCAGGGCACTCGCCGGCGTGAAGGGAGATGAATACTCGCTCGACATCGCCTTCGGTCATTGTGCGGCCCAGGGATTCCGCGAGATCGCCCGGCAGGTGTTCACCGTCCTCCCCGCTCCCTTGCTGCGGGTGTTCTTCCGCCGCCAGGGTCAGTGGCGCATCGAGACGGTGAGCACCCCGGCCATACATACCCTGGATGAGCACGGCCTAGCCCTCTTCCAGGAAGGATTCAACCGCTACCTCAGCCGACCGCCAAGGCCCCCGCGCCCCCACGCCGCCTGCTACGATCTGGCCATCCTTCACAACCCGGAGGAGGTGATGCCGCCCTCCGACCCCCGCGCCCTGCGCGCGTTCGAACGTGCGGGCCACAACGCCGGGCTGAATGTCGACTTCATCGAACCGAAGGATTATCACCGGCTGGCCGAATACGATGCCTTATTCATCCGCGAGACCACCCGCATCGTCCACCACACCTACCGCTTCGCCCGCAAGGCGCTGGCCGAGGGGATGGTCGTCATCGACCACCCTGACGACATCCTGCGCTGCGCCAACAAGGTCTACCTCGCGGAATTGATGCGCGCCCACGGCATCCCTATGCCGCGCACCCTCATCCTTGGCCGCGGGGATATCGCGCGCATCGAAACGGACATTGGCTATCCGGTGGTGCTGAAGGTACCTGAGGGCTCCTTCTCAAATGGCGTATTCAGGGCCGACGACCGTGCCCAGATGGAGGATCGGGCCCGCGCCCTGCTGCGCGAATCGGACCTGATCCTCGCCCAGGAATACCTCTACACCCCCTTCGACTGGCGCATCGGCATCCTCAACAGGCAGCCTCTCTACGCCTGCCAGTACCTCATGTCGAAGCACCATTGGCAGATCGTCGACTACTCAAAGGGCAAGGCCCGCGAAGGCGGTTCCATCGGCGTCCCGTTGCAGGACACCCCACACGAGGTCATCCACACCGCCCTCCGGGTCGCCAACCTCATCGGCGACGGATTGTATGGTGTCGACCTCAAGCAGGTGGATGGACGCGTGGTGGTGATCGAGGTCAATGACAATCCGTCCATCGAAAGCGGGGTCGAAGACGCCGTGGCTGGCGAGGAGCTCTACGAGGCCATCGCCCAAGACTTTCGCCGCCGGCTGGACGCGCTGCGCGGCCGCTGATGGGACACTGGCCTCACGCCGAGCAGGATATCGCTCTGTGCGAGGAGCCGGGTGCGTGCTAGCATGCCGCCACCCTCCTCCGCCCGGATGGCGAAACCGGTAGACGCAAGGGACTTAAAATCCCTCG
>JBFLVZ010000004.1:40552-69343 GCA_040758295.1 Pseudomonadota bacterium | reverse complement strand
CGGAGAGGCGCGCGTTGGCAAGCACCAGCGGCACGCCCCGGCGGTCCGCCTCGGCGAACAGGTTCGGCCACAGTTCCGTCTCCATAATCACGCCGAGCGTCGGCCGCGCATGCGCCAGGAAACGCCGCACCGCGCCCGGCAGATCAAAGGGCAGGTAGACATGCTCCACCGCGTCGCCGAACAGGCGACGCACCTGCGCGGAGCCGGTGGGGGTGGTGGTGGTGACCAGCACGGCCCAGTCCGGGTGACGGGCCCGCCATGCCCTGACCAGCGGCGCGGCGGCGATGACCTCGCCCACCGACACCGCATGCACCCACAGGCGCGGGCGGTCGGGCAGGTCGGGAATGCGGCCGAGGCGCTCGCCCCAGCGTTCGCGGTAGGCTGGGTTGAGCCGTCCCTTCCACCACAGTCGGGCGAGGGCGAGGGGGGCGATGACGCCCAGGAGGCCGGAGTAAAGCCGGGGCATCAGCCTTTGCGGTTGCGGAGTCCAGCCCTGGATTGCGCCCTTCGGGTGACGCTTCACGTCCCGGCGCCGCTCCCGGCGGCACTGTTCCGGATGGTGTCGATGACGGCGCTGGTCGAGCAGCCCTCGACGAAGCCGAGCACGCGCACCTCGCCGCCGCGCCCGACAACGCAATCATGACCCGCGATCTGATCCACGCGGTAGTCACCGCCCTTGACCAGGATGTCGGGATTGAGCCGGCAGATGAGACGCTCCGGGGTGTCCTCCCGGAAGGGTACGACCCAGTCCACGCTGCGCAGCCCGGCCAGCACCGCCATGCGTTGGGCCAGACCGTTGACCGGGCGGCCCAAACCCTTGAGGCGCCGCACCGAGTCATCGCTGTTGACCGCCACGATCAGACGGTCGCCGAGTTCGCGCGCCTGCGCAAGGTAAGCCACATGGCCGGGGTGGAGGATGTCGAAGCAGCCGTTGGTCATGACGATGCGCTCGCCGCGCGCGCGGGCCGCCTCGATCTGGCTCAGCAGGGCCTCCTCGTCGATCACGCCGTGGCGCGGGGCAGCCGGGCCTTCCAGCGCGTTGCGCAGCTCGTCCTGGCTCACCGTGGCGGTGCCGAACTTGCCCACCACGATGCCCGCCGCGACATTGGCTAGCTTCGCGGCCTCGGCAAGCTCCAGGCCGGCAGCGAGGGAGGCGGCCAGGGTGGCGACCACGGTGTCACCCGCGCCGGTGACATCGAACACCTCGCGCGCCTGGGCCGGCAGGTGGAGTGGAGCCTCATGCTGGCGCAGGAGGGTCATGCCCCGTTCGCTGCGGGTGACCAGCAGGCAGTCGATGCCGCACTGTTCCAGCAGGTTCAGCCCCTTGGCGACCAGCGCCGCATCATCGGGGCAGGGGCCCACCGCGGCTTGGAACTCCTGCATGTTGGGCGTGACCACGGTGGCCCCGCGGTAGACCGAGAAATCGGCCTGCTTGGGATCGACCACCACCGGCTTGCCGGCAGCGCGGGCGCGCTCGATCAGGGGGGCGGGCGCGCACAGCAGGCCCTTGGCATAGTCCGAGAGCACCACCGCATCGGCCTGCGGGAGGGCGTCCGCGAAGGTTGCGAGCAGCCTGTCCGCCGAGAGGCTCGCGAAGTCCTCCTCGAAGTCGAGGCGCAGCAGCTGCTGGTGGCGGCTGATCACGCGCAGCTTGGTGATGGTGGGATGCCCCGCCACCTCCATGAATCGAGTCGTGCAGCCCGCCTGCTCGAGCATCGCTCTGAGGCGTGCGCCGGCCTCGTCCACGCCGGTCGCGCCGATCACCGTTGCCAGCGCACCCAGGGCGGTGATGTTGAGGGCCACGTTGCCTGCCCCGCCCGCGCGGTACTCCTCGTCACGGACGCGTACCACCGGCACCGGCGCCTCCGGCGAGATGCGCGCGGTGTCACCGTGCCAGTAGCGGTCGAGCATGAGGTCGCCGACGATGAGGATGCGAGTTGACAGGTGCGGGGATCTGAAAAAGCTCATGGACATGGGTCAGCTGCGAAGCACGTGGCGATAGAGTTCGTCGTAGGCCTGGACGATGGCGGCCTTGCCGTGGCGCTGGCGGAGTGTCTGCCGCCCCTCCTGTGCGAGGTTTGACCGCAGCCGGTCGTCACTCAGCACGTCCTGCAGCATGCGCGCCATGGCATGGTCGTCGTCGACCGGTACGAGAAGCCCATCGATGCCGGGCCGGATCAGTTCCAGGCCGCCGTCGGTCGCGGTCGAGATGACGGGCACGCCATGGGACCAGGCCTCCAGGATCACGTTGCCCAGGGGCTCGTGGCGCGAAGGGCAGACGAAGACATCCGCGAGCGCAAAGAAGGGGGCGGGATCGGTCTGCCAGCCGGTCCAGTGCACGCGCCCCGCGAGTCCAAGCCGTTCGGCCTGCCGGTGCAGGGCGTCGGCCTCGTCGCCTGCCCCCAGCAGCACCAGGTGGACGGGGCGCTGCCCTACTTCCGCAGGGGCGCGGGCGAGCGCCTCCAGCAGGACGTCGAAACCCTTCTTGCGCGTGAAGCGGCCAAGGGCGAGGACGATACGCGCGTATTCAGGCAGGCTGAATGAGTGGCGCAGGGCGAGTCTTTCTTCCTCCTCAATCACGCGCCCCTCGTCCACGAAGTTCGAGATGAAAAAGACCTTGTCCGATGGCAGGCCGTGGCTGATGAGATAGTCGCAGATCCCGCGGGTGTTGCCGACCCAGTAGTCTGCGTGGCGGAAGTACTTCAGCTTGTAGAAGCCGCCCAGGCGCGCGATGTGAACTGTGTGGCTGGCGCGCGGCACACGGGTGAGGTCGGTGGCGCGGCTCATGTAGGTCTGCACGATCTCGGGCCGGTGCTGACGGATGAGTCGGCGGATATGCCACATCGACAGGAAGTCGCGGTGCCCCCTCATGGCAACTTGTGCTTGCGGTATGGCCCCGCTGAGCTCCCTGCCGAGGGCTGATCTTCTTCGGTTGACGGCAAGCACTTGGTGGTTTTCCGCTTCGTGCAATGCCTTCACTAGCCGCATGTAGAAACTTTCCGCCCCCCCGAGCGCGGGGCTGGCGATGATGTGCATAGACCTGATCATGGCTGATTGATCCCTAGTGCTTCGCGGTAGATGGCGAGATTCCCCTCCACCATGTGGGATGTGGAGAACTCTTTACTCGCTCGTATCCGTCCCGCGAGGCCCATGGCCTTGCGCATTTCAGGGGCGTCCAGCAGGGTAAGGATTGCGGCCTGGAGGCCCGTGGGGTCACCGGGCTCGATCACTAGGCCTGTGACGCCATGCTCCACGGCTTCGGGGATGCCCCCGGCTCGGGTGGCGACGACCGGTACCGCGGATGCAGAAGCCTGAAGGAGGGAGACGCCTAATCCTTCCATGTCGGCCGGGTGAACCACTATGTCAACACAGGGTAGCCAGCGTGCAAGGTCTGTGCGGAACCCCGCGAAGAGCACATGATTCTTCAGGCCAACGCGCAGAACTTCATCCTCGAGAGTCTGTCGCAACCCCCCCTTGCCGAAAACGAGCACCCGGGTTTCCGGGTGGCGCCTTATGATCTCGGGTAGGACGGCAAACAGGTGGCGATGTCCCTTGCGCTGGATGAGCTGGGCAATGACAGCGAGCGTTACCGATTCCTCGGGCAAGCCGAACGTCTGCCGGAACTCCTCGCATTCGCAATCGTGCAGGTAAGGCGCGGAATCGACGGCACTGCGTACGGTGACGACGTGGGAGGGGGGGATGCCTTCATGAAGGATCACTTGGCGGATGCCTTCCGAAATGGTGATCACCCGCGTGTACATGCCATATTTCCAGCGCGCGAGCCAACCAGGCTCGGGGTTGTCCACTCGGCGGGACACAACGGCGGGAATGCCTGCCTTGCGGGCGGCCAGGGCGGCCCACCAGTCCGCACCCCGGCGGCGACTGTGGACGTGAACCAGATCGGGGCGCTCCCTCGCGAATATTTCCCTCAGATCCCTGTAGAAGCCAAGATTGAGTCCCTTGTGCAGGTCGACATGGATGAGCTTGTCCACGTAGGGGGTGGCTGCCTGGCCGATGGCGCTGCCATTTGGACAGACCAGAAAATTGGTCATACCCCGATCGCGTAATCCTTGCAGAAGGTAGAGAACCTGCTGTGGTCCGCCGTACAGATTCATCCCCGTTTCGATGTGAAGAATTTTCATGGGGTTTCAAGTGATCTCAATGATGTCCTTGATCATCGTCAGCACCTCATCGCAGGTGATCCCGCGCATGCAGGTGAACGCGCCCCCGCAGGTGGGCCGGCGGCGGCAGGGTGAGCACTCCAGCGCGTGATAGATGACTCGCGTCCGCGCACTGCCGGTCTCGAGATAGGGACAGGTCGAACCGAACAGGGCGACCGTCGGTCGCGCGAAGGCCGTGCCCATGTGGGTGAGGCCAGTGTCGACGCCGATGAGGAGTTTGGCGCGGCGGATGATCTCGGCCGCTTCCAGCAGCGTGGTGCGGCCCGCGAGGTCATGCACATCGAGCCCTTCGGCGATGCGGTCGGCTGCCTCGCGGTCGGCGGGGCCGCCGAGCATGACCACCGGCAGCCCGAACTCGCGGGTGAGGCGCGGGATCAGCTCGCGCCAGGCGCCCTCGAACCAGTGCTTTTGCGGGCGGGTGGTGAAGGGGGCGATCACGGCATAGGGCCTATCCAGGCCCTCGCGCACGAGTAGGGCGTCCACCGAGGCGCGGGTGGCGTCGTCGATGTGGATGACGGGCCGGAAATCCCCCGTGTCGAGGCCGAGGTGCTCGGCCAGGAAGCGGTATTCGGAGGACATACGCCCCGGGTCTCCGCCACGCGGCAGGGTGTCCGTCATCAGCAGCTGGCTGCCCTCCCGCGAGCCCAGACCCACCCGCCGACGCGCACCGGAGAGCCAGGCCCAGATCGCGCTCTTGAGCAGTCCCTGCATGTCCAGCGCGGTGTCGAAGCGATGCTTGCGCAGTTCGCGGACGAAGGTGCGTATATGGTGGGCCAGTTCGCGCCATGCCCGCGCCTTCCACAGCCGTTTCCATTCCCCCTTCGGCCAGACGATGACCTCGTCGAGCATGGGATGGTGGCGCAGCAGGTCGGCTACCGACGGCTCAGCCAGCCAGGCGATGTACGCGTCTGGATAAGTGCGCCGCAGGGCCGCGATGATCGGCGAAGCGAACACCACGTCGCCAATGGCGGAGAGGCGGATAATCAGGAAGCGCTGCACTACGCGTCTCTCGATGAACGTTTAAGGCCTGCATAGAGTGCCGCGGAAAACAGCACGAACATCAGACTGGTGTTCGAACGGATAAGGTAAGACTCGCTCAGGCAGATGATCGCGAAGAGCAGTGCGAGCGCGATGCGGAGACGGCTCCACTCATCGTCCGCGTGTCGCGCAAGATAGGGGGGGGCGGCCAGCAGGATGAGCAGCGCGATGCCGCCAAGCAGGCCTGCGGATGTGAGCATCAGCAGGTATTGGTTGTGGGGGTTCCACCCTGCATCCCATTGTGGCGTGTGCTCTGCATTGATGCGGGCATATTCTTTCGGGAAGTCGCCGGCACCCACACCCAAAAAGGGGTTTTCGAGGAATAGGCGAAAGGAGTTGATGGCGAGGTTGATACGCAACCCCACAGAGGAATTGACCGCCTGTTCATAGTTCTGAACCTCATGAACGGCCAGATCCACTCGGTGCTTGAAAAGGTCGCTGGTCTGGTAGGCCGTCGTGAACAGTCCCGCCGTGAGGGCCAGCGCCACGGTTCCCGCGAGAACGGGGCGGCGGGCGAAGCGCTGCAGGACAAGCAGTGCCATCATGGCGAGGAAGGCTACCTGTCCTGCACGGCCCCCCGAGATGAAGATGTTGGCGGTCATGGTAACCAGGAATCCGGCATATACGACGCGCTTGACGGTGCTCAGGCGCTCGAACAGCAGGGCGTGGCCGAGCAGGTAGGCACCGAAGGCCAGGATGGGGTTGTACATCACGTGGTTGACGAAGGGGGCGATCTCCCACGGGGCATGGTCGTTCCTGATGCCCGGTGGCAGGTCGGTCAGGTAATGCAGCTGCAGCCAGTTGTAGTAGGCCATCATCTCGCTGATGGTGACCGCGGCGATGAAGGCAGTGACATAGAGCTTCACATGCTCGCGCCTGGCCACGGACAGGTAGAGCGGGAAGAGCAGGAAGAACAGTCCCTTGCCGGACATCTTCCAGCCCCAGGCAAGGTTGTCGCTCCAAAGAAGGCTGATGGGGAACACGAGGAAATAGCCCCAGAACACCCAGAACACGGGGTGGTGGCGCAGGTCAGCGAACTTTTCCCTGAATCGCCCCTCGATCAGCCAGAACAGCAGGATAAATGCGCTGAGGATGTAGGCGGGCGCGACGTGGGTGGGAATCGTGAAGAAGACCGCCGCGAGCAGCCAGGAGTTGATCAGCGGGATGCGGCTGCGGAAGCTTTCAAGTCCGTTCATGAGGGAATGATCTCGACTCCGGTCGCTTCGAACGCGGCTTGCATCGCGGCCTGCTCTTCGGGCGATTTGAAATGGATGTATTGCCAGCCGAACGCCATGATCCGGGCGGAGTCACCGTAGATTTGCCGGGCTAGGGGCAGTACGGATGATCGCACGCCGAGGATGTGCGAATAAGTTGAACGGGCCAGGAAGGACTCCAGGGGTTCGTCCAATTCGATCAGCCGGTAGCCGGGGCGATTCAGCTCGCGGCGTGGATCCTTGGGGTGGGGCTTGTAGTCTACGTCCCGGATGCCCTGCTCACGCAGCCAGTGCTCGATGGCCAAGGCCGTGGCCTCCACGTCTTCTGCTCGCATCAGGCCGGCTCCATGCAGGGGTTGGCCAACGATCAGGGCCTTCGGTGCATGCCCTTCGCTGGATGCAATCGCATCGACCAGCGGGGGGAGCGTGACGACTTTCGCTTCGAGGTACTCATGGGGCAGGCCGGTCAGGACATAGATGCGGTCGACGAAACTCGCATCGGAGCCGATCCGATCCCCAGCGAAGCAGGCGTAATCCAGTTCCGGAGCGACTAGGCGGCGCAGCTTGCGCAGGCACTGGGCCCATTGCTTCAGTCGCGTCAGGGGGTAGCGGTGGATGCTGATGATGCCGTCCGGCAGGATGCGCGCGCGCAGCGTTTTCGCACCTGTCAGGCGCGGTAGGCCGCGCACGAAATAATTGATGGCCTCGGTGTCGAATACCGCACTGTGCAGGTGGATTTCGTCCACGTTGTCGATGAGATCCGCGATGTCGCGCAGGTTTTTTCGCAGCCTGCGCAGGCGGCCGAAGGGACCGGGGAGGGGCTCGAATCGCGGCCACGGCATGTAGGCGACTGCGTCCCAGTCCTCGGCGCGTACCACTGGGGCGACGCCATGCTTGTAGTAAACCAGGATCTGGCGAGCCTCGGGCTCGAACCGTTCGGCGATCTGGCGCGCAGCAAGGTACTGGAGCGGGGAGGCGACGAAATAGATCGCAACCAGCGGATTTCCAGTAGTGGTCGGGGCAGTCATCGGGGGGAGGGAGCTGGCCATGAAGAGGGGCGGCGGACTAGGTCGGATGTTCGACTCGACATTACAATGTTTGGCCTTGCCCATAGGGTTCCCCCGGGCGTGTATTCCGGAATATGCCATGTCAGCGGCTGCCAGCCATTTTCATAGCCATCTCGAAGTCGTAGGCGCACTCCGTTCGCACATCCAGCCTATCGAATCCATGGGTTCCATGGCCATCGAGGCACTGAACAATGGGGGACGGCTCTATCTCTGCGGCAACGGCGGCAGCGCGGCGGATGCGCAGCACATCGCGGCCGAATTGGTCGGGCGCTTCGCCCATGCGCGGCGCGGCCTGCCCGCCATCGCCCTGACCACCGACACCTCGGCGCTGACCTCGATCGGCAACGACTTCGGCTTCGATCACGTCTTTGCCCGTCAGGTCGAGGCGCTGGCGCGTGAGGGGGACATTCTGATCGGGATTTCCACCTCGGGCAACAGTCGGAATGTGATCGAGGCGGTGAAGGTGGCGCGCAAGCTGGGCGTGACCACCATCGGCCTGCTCGGCGGCAGCGGTGGGGTGCTCAAGGACTTGGTGGATTACGTCCTGATTGTGCCGTCCCATGACACACCGCGGATTCAGGAATGCCATATCCTGATCGGCCATATCTGGTGCGCGATGATCGACGAGTCCTTCCGGGAGGATGGGGCATGACCGACTGCGGGAAGCTGGTCATCCTCGACCGCGACGGGGTCGTCAACGAGGATTCCGACGATTTCATCAAGTCACCCGATGAGTGGGTGCCGCTGCCGGGCAGCATCAAGGCCATCGCGCGCCTCAAGCAGGCCGGCTGGACGGTCGGTATCGCCACCAACCAGTCAGGCATTGCGCGAGGCCTGTTCGACGAGGCCACCCTGAACGCGATGCACGACAAGCTGGCCGCCCTGCTGGCGGAGCATGGCGCGGCGGTTGACTACATCACCTGGTGCCCGCACGGGCCAGGCTCGACCTGCCGCTGCCGCAAGCCGTTGCCCGGTATGTATGAAGAGATCGCGGAGCACTTTGGCTGTAGCCTCACCGGGGTGCCTGTGATTGGCGACAGCCTGCGCGACCTGGAGGCCGCTGTCGCGGCGGGGGCGCGGCCGATGTTGGTGCGCACCGGCAAGGGTGAGCGAACCTTGGCCAAGGGGGGCTTGCCTGCGGATACGCCGGTGTTCGATGACCTGGCGCAGGCGGTGGAGGCCTTGCTGGCGCAGGCGGCTGGGTGAATTGGCCCGGGGGCGGGCCTCCTACGCGGTGAGCGGGATGTGCTGCATCACCCGGGCGCGCAGCTGCCCGCAGCCGCCGTCCACGCTCTGGCCGGCGGAGTGGCGCACGGTGACGTAGACGCCTCGCCCGTGCAGGGCACGAGCAATGGTGGTGAGGCGCTCGGGGCTGGGGCGGTGGTAAGGCAGGCCTTCCGTGGTGTTATAGGGAATCAGGTTGATCAGGGCACGCTTGCCCTTGAGCAGGCGGACGATGCCCTCGATTTCTTCTTCGCCCTCGTTGATGCCGGCCAGCACCGTCCATTGATACATCACCGGATGGCCGACCGCCTGGGCATAGGCTTCGCCCATCTCGACCAGCGCCTCGGGATCAATGCGCGGGGCCTTGGGCAGGAGGCGGGCGCGCAGTTCGGCGCGCGTGCTGTGCAGGGAGAGCGCCAGTGACGGTCTCACCCGGCCGTGCGGCAGGCGCTCGAACACGCGCACATCGCCCACCGTGGAGAACACCAGGTTCTTGTGGCCGATGCCGCCGTGGGTGCCGAGCAGGTCGATGGCCTCCAACACATTGTCGAGGTTGTGCGCGGGTTCGCCCATGCCCATAAACACCACCTTCTTCACCGGGCGCAGGCGCCGCGCCAGCACGACCTGGGCGGCGATCTCGGCGCTGCCCAGCTGGCGCAGCAGCCCCTCGCGCCCGGTCATGCAGAAGGTGCAGCCGACGGCACAGCCGACCTGGGTGGAGACGCACAGCCCATCGCGTGGCAGGAGGACGGTTTCCACCGTCTGGCCGTCCGCCAGCCCCACCAGGAGCCGCTCGGCCCCATCCTCGGCAGGGTGGCGGGTATGCAGGCGTACAAGGCCCTCGAGTTCGGCCCACAGGCCGGGTAAAGCGGCGCGGACGGCTTGCGGCAAAAAGGTTTCCGCCGGGCTGTGGCGGTTGTCGAGCGACCTGACTTGCGCCCAGGCCTGCAGCACCCGCTGCTCGTGGCAGGGCAGGGCGCCATGATCGCGCAGGCGTTGGCGGAGGTGTGTGATGCGCATGGGGGATAAAGGGGTGAGGCTCGTTGGCGGTGCAAGCGCTGGAGGGGGTGATCGCCGCGGCACGCCGCGATGACCCGCGGTCCGCTCGGTTCCCCCTCTCCCTAGCCCTCCCCCCGAGGGGGGAGGGATTGTGCCATGTCTTGAGGGTTCTGCTGCGTATCCCCGTCCTTGGCCGCCTTGCGCAGCACATGGCGGATGCCGAAGAAGAAGGCGACATGCAACAGGATCGTCACCACAATGACGACGATCCAGAGGGGGTGGTCGAGCAGCAGTTGCATGCGTGGCCTCGTGGGCATCGGCCCGGGGCGGGCCTCCTACAAGCAGGGTGTGGGAGCGGCGCCCTCGCCGCGATGTGGAACTCAGTCCACCAGCTCGTACACCGCGCCGCAGTAAATGCAGATGGCGCGGCCGCCGTTTTCCTCCACCGGGATGTACACCCGCGGGTGGGAGTTCCACAGGCTCTCGCCTTCGCGCGGGCAGTGCACCGGCAGCTCGCGGCGGGAGACCTTCACCACCTTGGCGGTGTTCGGGGTCTTGAAGTCCTGCGGGTGGGATGCGGTGTCCGGGTTCATGCCTCTCCTCCCCTGAAAATCAGGCCACGTGAGTCAGCCAGCCCAGGTGCTTGGGATGGCGGCCGTGGACGACGTCGAAGTAGAGGGCCTGCAGGCGCTCGGTGATGGTGCCGCGGCTGCCGGCGCCGATCGGGCGGTTGTCCACCTCGCGGATCGGGGTGACCTCGGCCGCGGTGCCGGTGAAGAAGGCCTCGTCGGCGACATAGACCTCGTCGCGGGTGATGCGCTTCTCGACGATCTTCAGGCCCAGTTCGTCGGCCAGCAGGAAGATAGTCTTGCGGGTGATGCCGTCCAGCGCGGAGGTGAGGTCGGGGGTGTAGATCACGCCGTCGCGCACGATGAAGATGTTCTCGCCCGAGCCTTCGGCCACGTAGCCCTCGGCGTCCAGCAGCATGGCCTCGTCATAGCCGTCCTGCAGCGCCTCGCGCAGGGCCAGCATGGAGTTCATGTAGTTGCCGTTGGCCTTGGCCTTGCACATGGTGATGTTGACGTGGTGGCGGGTGAAGGAGGAGGTCTTCACCCGGATGCCGCGCTCCATGCCCTCGGCGCCCAGGTAGCTGCCCCAGGTCCAGGCGGCGACGATGCAGTGCACCTTGAGGTTGTCGGCGCGCAAGCCCATGCCTTCCGGGCCGTAGAAGCACATCGGACGGATGTAGGCGGACTCGAGCTTATTCTCGCGCACCACGGCGCGCTGGGCCTCGTTCAGCTCGGCGGCGGACCAGGGCACGTCCATGCGCAGGATCTTGGCGGAGTTGAGCAGGCGCTTGGTGTGCTCTTCCAGGCGGAAGATGGCGGTGCCCTTGTCGGTCTTGTAGGCGCGCACGCCCTCGAACACGCCCATGCCATAGTGCAGGGTGTGGGTGAGGACGTGGGTCTTGGCCTCACGCCAGTCAACCAGCTGGCCGTCGTACCAGATCAGGCCGTCGCGGTCGGCCATGGTGGGCATTGCCATCGAAAAACTCCTGAAGAATGCGCTGCGAAAAGATCGCTGGATTATGGCATGGAAGGGGGGAGGGCTGAAGGTGGGGCCGCCGTGGGCGGCCTCTCCGGCCGATACCCTGGTGCCTGATCGCGACGGGGGCGTCGCTCCTACGGGCCAGACGGTAGGCGGCCCGCCCGCGGGGTGATCGCTTCCTCGGGTTTTGGCGCGACGGGGGCGTCATTGGTGGTCAGGCCATCATCCGCCGCGCCCACACCTCGCGCACCAAGGCGCGCTCCTCGGCAAACTCGCTCCCGTCCACCACGGTCTTGCGGCCTTCGAGCACCAGCCGGTGGCCACGGTCGCGCAGGCGGCGGTAGATCTCGGCTAAGGACAAGCTCTCCTCGGCGGCGAGGATGCCGGCGGCGGCGAGGTCCTCGAGCTGACGGATGTTGTCGCTAAAGCGCACGATCTGCGGGTGCGCATGGGCATGGGCGAGCAGGTGGTACTGGACGAGGAACTCGATGTCGGTCAGCCCGCCCGTGCCGGTCTTGAGGTGAAACTTGCTGGGGTCTTTCTGGTCGAGCTCGGCACGCATCTTCTCGCGCATGTCGACCACCTCGCGGCGCAGGGTTTCGGCATCGCGCGGCAGGCAGAGGATGGCCTCGCGCACGGCCTCGAAGGCCCCGCGCAGGCGCGCCTCGCCCGCCACCCAGCGTGCCCGGCACAGCGCCTGGTGCTCCCAGGTCCAGGCATGCCCGCGCTGGTAGTCCTCGAAGGCGGCGAGGCTGGAGACGAGCAGGCCCGCGGCGCCGTCCGGGCGCAGGCGGGTGTCGACCTCGTAGAGGATGCCGCCCGGGGTCTGGGTGGTCATGCGCAGGATCATCTTCTGCGTGAGGCGGGCAAAGAAGGCCGCGTTGTCGAGCGGTCGGTCGCCGTCCGTTTCCTGCCGCTCACCCATGGAGTCGTGCAGGAACACGAGGTCGAGGTCGGAGCCGTAGCCGAGCTCGATGCCGCCGAGCTTGCCGTAGCCGATCACGGCGAGACCGGGGGTGTGGGTGAGGCCGTCGACGATGCAGCGGGGCCTGCCGTGGCGGGCGACCAGTTCGGCCAGCGCCTCGCGGTGCACCTCGTCGAGCAGGGCCTCGGCGATCCAGGTCAGGTGGTCGCTGACCTTCATGATCGGCAGCACGTCCATGATGTCCGCGGCGGCCACGCGCAGGACATTGATCTGCTTGAAGCGGCGTAGCTCGTCCATCTGCCGCTCCATGTCGCCCTCCGGCACGTTGGCGAGCATGGCGGACAGTTCCTCGCGCAGTTCGTCCGGGCCGGGCGGGGCGTACAGGGTGCGGGCATCGAGCAGTTCGTCGAGCAGGATGGGATGGCGGGTGAGCTGCTCGGCGATCCAGGGGCTGGCGGCGACCAGGCGCACCAGCTGGTCGAGCGCGGGTGGGTTTTCCAGCAGCAGGGCGAGGTAGACGCTGCGTCCGCCGATGCGCGCCAGAAGCTCGAAGATGCGCGGCAGGATCTCGACGGCGCGCGTCTGGCTGGCTAAGCGGGTGAGCAGGCGCGGCAGGAGCTGGAACAGGCGCTCGCGCGCGGTGTCGCTGAGGGTGCGGAGGAAGCGCTCGCGCAAAAAGCCCTGCAGCAGCTCGAGTACCCGGAGGGCATCCTCCTCGGCAAAGCCCTCGGCGTGCAGGGCCTCCGTGGCCGCCACGCCCGCCAGGATGCCGCTGCACACATCGGACAGCAGACTGCGCTCCTCGCCCTTGCCCTCGTCCAGCACGCGGAACACGCGGCGGAAGATGCGGTGCACCTCGGCGCGGACGTGGTTGAAGGCGGCGATGAATGCCTCCCAGTCCGCGTGGCCCATGCTGACGGCCAGGCGCAGGCGCTCGTGGTCGTCCTCGGGCAGCAGCTGGGTCTGCTGGTCGCGCGCGGCCTGCAGGCGGTTTTCTACCCGACGCAGCACGTCGTAGCCTCGTTCCAGGGTGGCAACTTCATCCGCGCTCAGGATGTCGTCCTCACCCAGCACGCGCAGGATGGGCAGGATGCCGCGCTGCTGCAGAGGTTTTTCCCGCCCGCCGCGCAGGAGCTGGAAGACCTGGCCGATGAACTCGACCTCGCGGATGCCGCCGGGCCCGAGTTTGACGTTGTCGCGCATGCCCTTCTTCGCCATCTCGCGTTCGATCATCGCCTTCATCTCGCGCAGCTGGCCGAAAGCGCCGTAGTCGAGATAGCGGCGGTAGACGAAGGGATGCAGTTGCTTCATCAGCCGTTCGCCCGCCGCCAGATCCCCGGCGATGGGGCGGGCCTTGATCAGGGCGTAGCGCTCCCATTCGCGCCCGTGCAGGGTGTAGTACAGCTCCATCTGCTCGAAGGTCATGACCAGTGGGCCCTCGTCGCCCCACGGGCGCAGGCGCATGTCCACGCGGAACACGAAGCCGTCCTCGGTGAGCTGGTTGATGGCGCGGATCAGGCGCTGGCCGAGGCGGGTGAAGTACTCGCTGTTGTCCAAGGGCTTCGGGCCGTCGGTCGCGCCTTCCTCGTCGAAGGCGAAGATCAGGTCGATGTCGGAGGAGAAGTTGAGTTCGTGTCCGCCGAGCTTGCCCATGCCGAGCACGACGAGGCCCACCGCCTGGCCTTGGGCATCGCGCGGGGTGCCGTGGCGGCGTTGGAGTTCCATATCCCACCAGCCGAGCGCGCCCTGCACGCAGGTGTCGGCCAGCCAGGTCAGCTCGCGCAGGGTCTCGCTCGTTGCCGCCCAGCCGGCCAGGTCGCGCCAGGCGATGCGCACCATCTCGCGGCGGCGGAAGCGGCGCAGGGCGCGTAGCAGGCTGGCCTCATTGCCTACCGCGTCCAGCACGGCACGCAGATGCTCGGAGAGGGCGGTCGCGGGGTAGGGTTCGAACAGATCCCCGCTGTCGATCAGGTCCTGCAGCAGACCGGTCTGGCGGGCGAGGGACTCGGCGACGAAGGGGCTGGCGGCCAGCACGCGGGGGAGGGACTCGGCGGCTTGCGCGTGGGCCTTGAGGGCGGTGCGGTCGTCCTCGTGCAGGCGTTCGAGTGCGCGCTGAACTTCTTCGCGCAGGGCGGGGGGTAGGGTCTCCATGAACGGCCTCCCGAGGCGGATGGGGTTTACAGGCTACCGGGCGGCGCCTGCCGGGCCAAGAGGCGGCCTAGGCTCGTCGCAGTGAGATCGCCGCGCCTACGGCCTTAGGCCTTGACCGTGGATGGTGTAGGAGGCCCGCCCTCGGGTCGATGAGGGCCTTCGTAGCGCAGCTCGCGGGGCATGGCGGTTTTGCCCAGCTCAACCGCCCGTAAGCCGCTCCACCCGCCATGGCGCATCCGCGGACTGGGCGAGGTGGTCGTGCAACCAGGCGGTGGCCTCGTGCAGGGGCTCCTCGAGCTTCCACGGCGTGTTGACGATCACCATACCGCTGCCGTTCAGGCGGGTCCCGGTAGTCGGCGGGTGGATGCACAATTCGCTCACCGTAAGGTCGGGCAGGCCGGCCGCGCGCAGCTTGCGCAAAAAACGATCGAGCGGCGGACGGTCCTTGATCGGGTACCAGGCCGCCAGCACGCCCTGCGGCCAGCGCTTGTGGGCGGCGATCAGCGCCTCCGCCATCCGGTCGAGTTCGTTGGCTGCCTCGAACGGCGGGTCGATCAGCACCAGCCCCCGCTTGGCCTCGCGCGGTGGCAGCAGGGCCTTGAGCGCCTCCCAGCCGTCGCGCGCGTGGATGGCGATGCCCTTGCGCCCCTTCAGCGCCTCACGCAGGGCGGCGTGGGTGCCTGGCTCAAGCTCGCACAGCACCAGCCGATCCTGCGGCCGGAGGGTGGCTGCAGCCAGTGCGGGCGAGCCGGGATAGGTGCGCAACACCCCGCCGGGGTTGAACGCGCGCACCTGCTGCAGGTAGGCGCGCACCACGGCAGGGGCCTTGGCCTCGGCGAAGATGCGCCCGATGCCGTCGGTCCACTCGCCGGTGCGGTTGGCCTCGCCGCCCCTCAGGTCGTAGATGCCCGCGCCGGCATGGGTCTCCAGTACCACGAAGGGGGCGTCCTTGCGCAGCAGGCTCTCGATCAGGGCCAGCAGGGTGAGGTGCTTGTGGGCATCGGCGAAATTGCCGGCATGGAAGGCGTGACGGTAGTTCATGCCGCTATGCTAAAGGAAAGTTACAGAAGGATGTCGTCGATGACTTCGAGAAGGGAGCTTGTCGCCCTGCTGGTCCTGGTGCTGGGAGTGATGGCCTGGTCGTGGATCGAGCCCGCAGATCGCCTGACCTGGTGGCTGGAGGCGCTGCCGGTGGTGATCGGCCTGCCGCTGATGCTCTTCACCGTGCGTGTCTTCCCGCTCAGCCCGCTGCTCAACCGGGTCATCGCCCTGCACATGGTCTTTCTCCTGGTCGGTGCGCATTACACCTATGCGCTGACCCCGGTCGGATTCTGGGTGCAGGATGTTTTCGATCTTTCCCGCAACCCCTACGATCGCCTCGGTCACGTGCTTCAAGGTATCACCCCGGCCTTGCTCGCGCGTGAGTTGTTCATTCGTCTGCAGGTGGTGAAGGAGAACGGCTGGTCGTTCTTTCTCGCTGCGAGCGTGGCACTCGCCTTCAGCGCCTTCTATGAATTGATGGAGTGGGCCGCGGCTATGGCCTATGGCGCGGAGGCCGAACACTTCCTCGCCATGCAGGGGGATATCTGGGATACGCAGTGGGATATGCTGCTGGCGCTGCTTGGGGCGGTGGTCGCCCTTTGGGCGTTCGGCGGCATCCACCGGCGCCAGATTCGTGAATTTGAAAGGGGGCCTCATGAATAAGTTGGCCGAAACATCCGTGCCGATCCTCGCGCAAATAGCGGCGCGCTGGAGCCCGCGCGCCTTCGATTCCGCACGTCATGTCGAGCCCAAGAAGCTGGCTGCCCTGTTCGAGGCTGCGCGCTGGGCCCCCTCCTGCTGGGGAGACGAGCCGTGGCGCTACATCGTTTGCGACCGGGGGCGGGATGCGGAGGCCTGGCAGCGGGCGTTCGACGTGCTGGACAAGGGCAACCAGGCCTGGTGCAAGGATGTGCCGGTGCTGCTGATCTCCCTCGCCGATACCCTGTTCACGCGCAATGACAAGCCCAACCGCTGGGGCGCCCACGACACGGGGGCGGCGAGCGAGAACCTGTGCCTCGAAGCCGTGCACCAGGGGCTCATCGCCCACCAGATGGGTGGCTTCGACGTGCAGGCCGTGCGCGAGGCCTTCCAGGTGCCGGAGCGCTATCAGCCGATGGCGATGATTGCCGTCGGTTACCCCGGGCGGGCGGAGCAGCTGGAGGGCAGCCGTTACGAGGACGAGGTCGCCCCGCGCCAGCGCCGGCCCCTGGCCGAGTCCTTTTTTGCCGGTCGGTTCGGCCAGTCATGGACGGCAGACTGAGGCATGGAGTGGCTCATCGCCCTGGTCACCGCCACCCTCGGGCTCGCCCTCGATGCCGCGCCGTGGCTGCTGCTGGGGCTGGTGCTGGCCGGTCTGCTCAAGGCCTTCCTGCCGGAGGCCTGGATGGTGCGCTGGGTCGGCGGCGAGGGCGTCGGGGCCGTGGTGCGCGCGGCGCTGGTCGGCGCGCCGCTGCCGCTCTGTTCCTGCAGCGTGCTGCCGACCGCACTCGGCCTGCGCCGCCAGGGCGCGGGCAAGGGGCCAACCCTTGCCTTCATGATCGCCACGCCGGAGACCGGGGTCGATTCCGTGGCTGTCACCTACGCCCTGCTTGGTCCGGTGTATGCCGTGCTGCGGCCCCTCGGCGCGCTCATCTCCGCGGTCGCGGTGGGATGGGTGGCCTCCCGGATGGGCGAAGACGAGGACCATCCCTCCGCGGGGTCGGCCTGCGCCACGGGCTGCTGCGGCACAGGATGCGCCACGCCGTCTCCGCCGCCGCCCCCATCATGCGATGCGGGCTGTGCGGGCGGATGCCCGCCCTCCCCCAGCCGTGACCATTCCGTGCTGGCGCGGACCGTGGAGGGGGTGCGCTACGCCCTGACCAGCCTGTGGGACGATCTTGCACCTTGGCTGGGGATGGCACTGCTGGCCGCCGGGGCGCTGTCCGCCTTCGTTCCGCCGCAGGCCCTCGCCGGCCTGGGGCAGGGGCTGCCGGGGATGCTGCTGATGTTCGTCCTCGGTCTGCCCATGTACGTCTGCGCCACGGCCGCGACGCCGGTGGCCGCCGCCCTGCTGGCGGTCGGCGTCGGGCCGGGCGCGGTGCTGGTGTTCCTGCTCGCGGGGCCTGCGGCCAATCTCGGTACCCTCGGCGTGCTTAAGCGCGAGTTTGGCGGGCGGCTGCTGGTGGCCTATCTCATCGCCCTCGCGGCCATCACCCTGCTGCTTGGCCTCCTGACCGAATGGCTGGTGGGTGTGCTTGGCTTGAACATTATCCCCGTCACCGGCGAGGCCGAGGCGGCCTCGCCGGTGGCCTGGGCGGCGCTGGTGGTGCTTGTGCTCCTGGCGCTGGCAGGGCTTGCGCGCAGGGGGCGGGGATGATCCGGGTAGCCTTGGTGGCGGATACCCACGGCGCGCTCGATGAGCGCATTGCCGAGATCGTGGCCGGCTGCGATCTGGCCGTGCATGCGGGGGATATCGGCACGCCGCGCGTGCTGGCCGCGCTGCAGCCGCTCAGTGGGCGGGTGATTGCCGTGCGCGGCAACAACGACACCCCCTTGCAGTGGCCGCGCGGCTCGGAGGGCTGGCTGCGCGAGCTGCCGGAGCAGGTTGAGATCGACCTGCCCGGCGGCATCCTCGTGGTCGAGCATGGCCATCGCGTCCTCCCCGCCGCCCAGCGCCATGCGCGTCTGCGCGAGCGCCATCCTGATGCCCGGGCCGTGGTCTATGGCCACACCCATCGGCTGGTTATCGACCGGGAGGCCGAGCCGTGGGTGCTCAACCCCGGTGCGGCGGGGCGCATCCGCACCTACGGCGCGCCCTCCTGTCTGGTGCTGAACGCCGGGGCGGATCAGTGGAGCGTGGACATCCACGCCTTTCGCGGCTAATTTCCGAGTCTCTCACCGAGACATCTTGCGGAAAGCATGGCACGCATCCTTGGCACCGGCATCGCCACCCTCGACATCATCAACACGGTGGATGGCTATCCCGCCGAGGACAGCGAGGTGCGCGCTGTGGAGCAGGCCGTGCGCCTGGGCGGGAACACCGCCAACACGCTCGGCATCCTTGCCCAGGCCGGGCATCAGTGTCACTTCGCCGGGGTGCTGGCGGGCGACATGGGGGGGCAGCGCATCGCGGCCGAGCTTACGGCGCGCGGCATCGGCCTGGACCATGCCCGGCGGATGGCGGGCGGCGCCGCGCCCACCTCGTACATCGCCCTCAACCGGCGCAATGGCTCGCGCACCATCATCCACCACCGCGACCTGCCGGAGTTCGGCATGGACGACTTCATGGAGATCCCCGTGGAGACGTTCGACTGGCTGCACTTCGAGGCGCGCAACTGCGACGAACTCGCGGCCATGCTCGCCTATGCGCGCAGTATGGTGCGTGATCAGCCAATCTCGCTCGAGGTGGAGAAGGAGCGCGAGGGGCTGGAGCAGTTGTGGGACTATCCCGACATCATCATCTTCTCGCGCGCCTTCGCCCGCGGCCGCGGCTTCGAGCAGCCGCAAGAGTTCCTGGCCGAAGCGCGTGCCTGGGCGCCGCGCGCCATCCTGATCCTGCCCTGGGGCGACCAGGGGGCCTGGGCGCTGCAGGGCGACCAGCTGCTGCACAGCCCGGCCTTCCCGCCGCCTGAGGTGGTCGATACCCTTGGCGCGGGCGACACCTTCAACGCCGGGCTGATCCACGCCATGCTCTCCGGCCGCGCGCTCGGGCACGCCGTGGAGGACGCCTGCCGCCTGGCTGGGTGCAAGGTGGGGCAGGTGGGGTTCGACGGCCTGTTCGAGCCGGCTGCCACGGCCGCTGGCGAGCGCCTCTGTCCCCTCGCCAGCCTGTCCGAGCCCGGCAGCCGCGGCTTCGAGGTCGAGATTGACGGGGCGATGCGCCCGATCTTCGTCGTCCGCCGGGGCAACGAGGTGAAGGGCTACCTCAACTCCTGTCCGCACATTGGCGCCGAACTCAACTGGCAGCCGGACGACTTCCTCGACGCCGACCGGCGCTACATCCTGTGCGCGGTGCATGGCGCGCTGTTCGAGATCGACGACGGCCGCTGCATCGCCGGCCCCTGCCGGGGCGAGGCCCTGACGCCGGTCGAGGTGACGGTGGAGCAGGGGCAGGTCGTCCTCGCTCGGCATGGGGGGGAGCGCTCATGAGCGTCCAGATCGATTTGCCGGGATCAAATCGGGGATCGCCGCGAGGCGAACCCGAAGGGGGACGGTCTGGGATGGTCGGCATCCGCGGTCGGGACGGGAGCAACGCCGTAGGGAACCGCGCTGGGGCGCTTGGCGACACCCAGAGGGCCGAGGCCATGGATGGATCCGGCAACAAGCTCGTTGGGGCCTGGTGCTGGGACATCGGCCAAGAGGAGGTTGATTGCACCCAGGGCATGTATGCCATCTATGGCCTGGATCCGGCCAGGCCGCAGCCGCTTGCGCGCGACTGGCATACCATGGTCCTGGTCGAGGACCGGCCGGCCTATTTCCATGCCGTCGACGAGGCCCTGCGCTCGCATTGCCCCCTGTGCATCACCTATCGCATCCGTCGCCCCGATGGCGCCGTGCGCCTGCTGCTCGACCAGGGGCAGGTGGTGGCGGGGGAGGACGGCCGGCCGCTGCGCATGTTCGGCAGCACGCAGGACATCACCGCGCAGGCGGCCGCCGAGCGCGAGCTGGCGAGGACCTTGAGCCACCTGCGTACCGTGATGAACGCCACGCCGGACATCATCTGTCTGAAGAATGCCGAAGGACGCTGGCTGGAGGCCAACGCGTCGGTTCTCCACCTGTTCGGCCTGGAGAAGGTCGATTACCGCGGCAAGACGGATGCGGAGCTGGCGGACTATGCCCTGCCGCAATACCGCGAGGCCTTCCTGACCTGCATGGAGACCGACGAGCGGGCGTGGCGCGCCGGCTCGCCCAGCCGTGGCCGCGAGGACATCCCCGATCGCCATGGCAAGATCCACCACTTCGACGTGCTGAAGGTCCCCCTGTTCGACGACCAGGGGCGGCGCTCGGCCCTCGTCGTGTACGGGCGCGACAACTCCATCCTCGAGCGGGCGATCGCCTCGCTTGGCGAGAGCGAGCGCCTGCTGCGCAGCCTGATGGAGGCCTCGCCCGACTTCATGCTGATCAAGGACGGCGAGGGGTGCTGGCGGGAGATGAATCCGGCCGGCGAGCGGCTCTATGGCCTGGCGGACAAGCCGTGGCGGGGGCTGACCGACGAGGGGGTGGCGGAACTGGCCTTCCCCGCGTGCCGTGAGGGGCTGCGGGGATGCTCGGCCTCCGACGAGATCGCGTGGGCGGCGGGAGGCGCGACGCGCGGGATCGAGCTGTTGCCGCAGCCGGACGATAGCCTGCGCGTGTTCGACGTGATCAAGGTGCCTCTGTTCGATGCGCGTGGCCGGCGCGAGAACCTCGTGATCCTGGGGCGCGATATCACCGAACGCGCCCAGGCCGAGGCCAGGCTCGAACATGCGGCCATGCACGACGCCCTGACCGGCCTGGCCAACCGAAGCCACTTCGTCGACCGGCTCAACCAGGCCCTGAGCGTGCTGCCCGAGCAGCAGAGTCTGGCGGTGATCTTCCTTGATCTCGACCACTTCAAGGCGATCAACGACACCTACGGCCACCATGTGGGGGATGCGCTCCTGCAGCAGGTGGCCTCGCGCTTCCGCTCCGCCCTGCGCGAGGGTGACCTGCTGGCGCGCCTCGGCGGGGACGAGTTCGTCGTGCTGCTCGAGGGGCTGGGCGACCGGGGCGAGGCCGAGGAGATCGCGCGGCGCCTGATCCGCGGCCTGGGGTCCCCCTTTCAGGTGGATGCGCTCAGCCTGTTCGTGACGGGCAGCGCCGGCATCAGCTTTGCCCCGCGCGATGCGGGCAATGCCACCACGCTGATGATGTATGCCGACAGCGCCATGTACCGCGCCAAGGAACTCGGGCGCAACACCTACGCCTTCTACGAGGGGGGGCTGAACGACGCGGCGAGCGAACGCCTGATGATGCTTGGGGACCTGCGCTCCGCCCTGGAGAAGGGGGAGCTCAGGCTGAACTACCAGCCCCAGCTGGACGCGGCCGGCCTGAAGGTGGAGAGCGTCGAGGCCCTTGCGCGCTGGCATCACCCGCAGCGCGGTCCCATCCCCCCGGACCGTTTCGTCGCCATGGCGGAGGACGGCGGACTGATCCTGCAGTTGGGCGCGTGGGTGCTGCGCACCGCGTGCGAGCAGGCGGTGCATTGGCAGGAGCGCCTGGGAAGCCGGGTGCGCATGGCGGTCAACGTCTCTCCCCTGCAGCTCCAGCATCCCGATTTTCTGGCGCAGGTGATCGCGACCCTGGACGAGACGGGACTGGCGCCCGACCTGCTCGAGATCGAGATCACCGAATCGGCCCTCCTGCGTGATCCGGAGCGTGCGCTGCAGACCCTGCTCGAGCTGAAGGCCCTGGGCGTGCGCGTCGCCCTTGATGACTTCGGCACGGGCTATTCGTCACTCGGCTACCTCAAGCGCTTCCCCTTCGACCTGATCAAGATCGACCGCAGCTTCGTGCGCGACATCCTCGCCGATCCGGGCGACCTTGCGATCGTGCGCGCCATCATCGCGATGGGACACAGCCTGGGCCTGCTCGTGGTGGCCGAGGGGGTGGAGACGAACGAGCAGCGGCTCTATCTCGAATCGCTCGGCTGTGACCTGTTGCAGGGCTATCTGATCGGCCGGCCGGTACCTGCGGCAGAGGTGGAGCGGCTGTTCGACCAGTGCTTGCTCTGACCCGTCCCGGCTGAGGCCCTGGCCAGCGTTACCGTCACCAACCCTTCATCTGCGCATCGCATCCTTGGCCGCACCTGCTGCTGCCCAAGGGTGTGCACGATGCGTATTGCGCTGGTCACCGAAACCTATGCCCCCGACCTGAACGGCGTCGCCCGCACGCTCGTGGCCATGGTGCGCGAGCTGCGCGGACTGGGCCATCGCGTGGACCTCGTGCGTCCGGAGCCGCGGGGCGATGGCGCGCCGCTCGAGGAGGGGGAGTTGCGCGTCCGCGGCGTGCCGGTGCCCGGCTATGCCGCCATGCAGTTCGGCCTGCCGGCCGGTCACCGCCTGCGTGCCCGCTGGACCTGCCTGCGTCCGGATGTGGTGCACATCGACACCGAGGGCCCGCTCGGCTACTCCGCGCTGCGCACGGCGCGCGCCCTCGGCATCCCCGTCACGTCCAGCCTGCACACCCATTTCCATGTCTATGCCCGCCATTACGGTGTGCCCTGGCTGAGTGGCCCGGTGCTGGCCTACCTGCGCCATTTCCACAACGCCACCGCCTTCACCCTGATCCCGACCGAGGACCAGCGCGAGCAATGCGCTGCAGAGGGCTTCGAGCGGCTGCGGGTGCTGGGGCGCGGGGTCGACGCCGAGTTGTTCCACCCCGCCCGGCGCGATCCCGCGCTGCGCGAGCGCTGGGGCGCCGGGCCGGATACCCCGGTGGCGCTGTATGTCGGGCGGCTGGCGGCGGAGAAGAACCTTGACCTGTTCGTGCGCGCCATCCAGGCCATGCGTGAGCGATGCCCCGAGCTGCGCGCGGTGATGGTGGGGGACGGCCCGCTCGCCGCCGGCCTGCGCCAGTCCCATCCGGACATCCACTTCGCCGGTGCCCAGGTCGGCGAGGCGCTGGCGGCCCATTACGCCAGCGCCGACCTGTTCGTCTTCCCGAGCCTGTCCGAGACCTTCGGCAACGTCCTGCTCGAGGCCATGGCCTCCGGTCTCGCCGTGCTGGCCTTCGACTACGCGGCGGCACGCCTGCTGATCGACGACGACCGCTGCGGCCTGGTGGCCCCCGTCGGCGACGAGGAGCTTTTCCTGCGCCAGGCCGTCCGCCTCGTCGAGGATGACGGGCTGGCGGCACGGCTGGGCCAGGCCGCACGCGAGCGCGCCGAACAGCAAAGCTGGACTGCCATCGCACGTCAGCTCGAGTCGATGTGGCTCGAGGTGCTCGCTGCCGCAACCGCTTCACCGAGGAGGGTCGCCTGATGAATGTCCCACGTCTTGCCCACCCCGCAGCATTGCTCAGGATGGGGTTGCACCGTTATCTCGGCTGGGAGCAGGCCGTCACCCTGGCCGCCAACCGCCTGAGCGGCTTCCGCCCCGTGCGCGCGGTGTTCGCCACGGCCAGCCGGCTGGGGGATGGCATCGGCTGGTATGCCCTCTTGTTCTGGCTGGCCTGGCGTGATGGGCTGGCTGCCTTCCAGCCGGTCGGCTGGATGCTGGCCACCGCCCTGGCAGGGCTGCTGCTGTACTGGTCGATCAAGAAGCTCACCGCCCGTCCGCGGCCCTGTGCGGTGTGTGACGGCATCCGGCTGAGCGTGCCACCGCTCGACAAGTACAGTTTTCCCTCCGGGCACACCCTGCACGCGGTCAACTTCTCGGTGCAGTTGCTGGCGTACGCGCCGGAGCTGGCCTGGCTGGTGGTGCCGTTTGCGCTTTTGGTGGCCGCCTCGCGCATGGTGCTTGGGCTGCACTATCTCTCCGACGTGCTGGCCGGAGCCCTGCTGGGCGGATTGCTGGCCGGTCTCGCCCTGCTGGCGCAGGCTGGGGGCTAGCAGCCGGTTCGGCTCAAGTCCGACGGGCTGCCAGAAGCAAGAACCCCCGCTTCGCAGGCGGGGGTTCGCGTTACGGGCTTCGGCAGGAAAGATCAGCCCCAGGTGTCTGCCCGGATGCTGTCGTACCAGCCCTTGGCGTAGAGGCCCTCGGCCTTCCAGTTCTTGCCGGCCTTGGCCGACACACCGCCGGAAATCTCGACGATCTTGTTCTCCGCGTCCAGCCCGTACACGCCGACCACGGAGATGGCGTCCTGGGCGGAAACGTAGCTGTAGCAGGTGTTGACCCACTTCGGCACGCCCGGCTCCTCGTCTCGCAGGGAGGCGACGATGGCGGAGGCGGCGATCTTGGCCTCGGAGTTCGCACCGTAGCCCGACTTGGGCACCGGGCCCGCGATGCAGCTGTCGCCGATCACGTAGATGTCCTTGCCCAGGGTGGACTCGAAGGTCTGCTGGTTGACCGGTGCCCAGACCTTGTCGCCCGCAAGGCCGGATGCGGTGACGATGCGGCCGGGCTGCATCGGCGGGATGACGTTGATCACGTCGGCCTTGATCTTGTCGCCATCCTTGGTCGTGACGGTCATCGAGCCGGCATCCACCGAGGTGACCACGCCGCCCCGCTCCGGGCTGACCCAGTCGATCATGTCGCCGTACAGGGTCTCCCAGGCCTCCATGAACAGGCCCTGCTTGGAGAATTTGTCCTTCGGGTCGAGGATGATGATCTTCGACTTCGGCTTGTGCTTCTTGAAGTAGTCCGCGATCAGGCTGGCGCGCTCGTATGGACCCGGCGGGCAGCGGTAGGGGTTGGGCGGTGCCACCATCACGAAGGTGCCGCCGTCCTTCATGGACTCCAGCTGCTTGCGCAGGGTGACCGTCTGGTTGCCGGCCTTCCAGGCGTGCGGCAGCTTCTCGGCCACGTCCTTGCTGTAGCCCGCGATCTTGTCATACATGAGCTCGATGCCGGGGGAGAGCACCAGCTGGTCGTAGCCGAGGGTCTTGCCACTCTTGAGCTTGACGGTGCGTTTGTCCGCGTCGATGCCGTCGACGTGGTCCTCGACCAGCTGCACGCCGTGCTTGTCCCGCAGGGCATCGAAGCTGACCTTGATGTCCTTCATCTCCATCTGGCCACCGATGACCAGGTTGCTGAACGGGCAGGTGTGGTAGTTCGACAGGGCCGCGTCGATCAGGGTGACCTTGATCGAGGGATCGAGCCGGCGGATGTATTTGGCGCAGGCCGCGCCGCCGAAGCCGCCACCGACCACCACCACGTGGCCGCCTGCGGCGCGGGGGGTGGTGGCACAGCCGGAGGAGGCGCCTAGGGCGGCGGCGGAGCCGGCAAGCTTCAGGAAGGAACGACGGGAAAGGGTCATGGGTCAGGCCTCCTTGGGAATCACTTGCCGTTCAGGGCGGAGAAATAGTCCGCAACAGCACGCAGCTCCTCGTCGGAGTAGCCCTTGGCGTGGCGGTCCATCACGGTGGCCGGTCGCTTGCCGGTCTTGAAGTCGATCAGTGCCTGGTAGAGCGTATCGGCGGAACGTCCGGCCAGCGGCGGGATCGCCCCCGAACCCTGGCCGGCATCGCCATGGCAGGCTAGGCAGGTCAGGCCGATGGTCTGGCCGCTGGGGGTGGCGGCATGGACGCTGGCCGCCGAGCCAAGCATCAGCGCCGCGGTAACGAGAGAGGCCGTGCGATGCATCTCCATCCTCCTTGGTGGTGGTCTATTTTTGTTTTTGCAGGCTTCAGCGCAGTCCGTGGACACGTCCCGTCTGTCTGATTCCATCAATAAAACTGCTCCCAACCTTGTTTCTGCACAAAGACAAAGTTTTTATGCCTCTATCGATGAATGTTTTTTACCGTGGCGGTGAAAAAGGGCTTGCACATCCTGCACTGCTCCGTATAATGCGCCTCCACACAAGCCGTGAGGCTGACGCGGGAATAGCTCAGTTGGTAGAGCACAACCTTGCCAAGGTTGGGGTCGCGAGTTCGAGTCTCGTTTCCCGCTCCAGTTTTCCGGGTGGTTAGCTCAGCTGGTAGAGCGTCGCCCTTACAAGGCGAATGTCGGGGGTTCGATCCCCTCACCACCCACCAGACAAAGCTGCTACAATGCAGCGACCGTTTTCGGAGCGGTAGTTCAGTTGGTTAGAATACCGGCCTGTCACGCCGGGGGTCGCGGGTTCGAGCCCCGTCCGCTCCGCCACTATTCGGAAAGCGCCTTGGGAAACCGGGCGCTTTTTTCTTGCCTGCGATTTGTGCGGGAATCCTGCGTTGGCCTCGTGCTAGCCTCATTCCATCCCATCGCAACGTCCAAGGAGATGCGCCATGAGCCTGACGATCGGCCAGCCCCTGCCTGCGGGCACTCTCTACCGCCGCGGTGAGGCGGGGCTTGAGGAGATCGCCACCCCGGAGCTGTTCGGCGGCCGGCGGGTGGTGCTGTTTGCCGTGCCCGGGGCCTTCACCCCGACCTGCTCCGACGAGCACCTGCCGGGGTTCATCGTGCATGCGGATGCGCTGAAGGCGGCGGGCGTGGACGCCATCGTCTGCCTGGCGGTGAACGACCCCTTCGTCATGCGCGCCTGGGCCAAGGCGCACGGCGAGCCTGAGCACATCACCTTCCTCTCCGATGGCAACGGCGAGTGGACCGCCGCCCTGGGGATGGGGCGCGACATGCGCAAGGCGGCCATGGGGCTGCGCTCCAAGCGTTATGCCATGATCGTGGAGGATGGGGTGCTCAAATGGCTCGGTGTGGACGAGTCGGGTCTTGCCCACAGCCGGGCCGAGGCGGTGCTCGAAGCCCTGCGCGGCTGACGGCTCAGGCGCGGAAGAGTCTCGGGTTCTGGCGCACCAACTCGCGCCAGTAGGCGGGCAGTTCGAGCCCGTGTTTGCGGCCGATGTGGGCAGTGTCGCGCACGTGGGCGGGGAAGTCCTTCGCCCCGAGGGCGATGGTCTGGTCGCGCTCGGGCACGGTCACGAAGGCCAGCCAGGGATAAGCCTGCTCCATGGCGATGCTTGCCGCGAGGTAGTCCTCCAGGGGATAGCGCCACAGATTCGAGGCCAGCGCCCCGCGCGGGGCAAGGATCCGCGCGCACTCCTGCTGGAATGCGGCCTCGCCTAGCGCGGGCACCATGCCCTGGGCATCGAACAAATCGGTCAGGATCAGATCATAGTGTGATGCAGGGGCGTTTCGCACGAACTCGGCTGCATCCATAATGTGCACCGCAAGGCGCGGGTCCTCGGGCAGGCCGAGGGCCTCCCGCGCGGCCCGCACCACCGCCGGGCGTAGCTCGATCGCGTCGATCTCGAGCTTGGGGAAGGCGGCGAGCAGGCTGCGGGCCAGCGCCCCGCCGCCCATGCCGAGGATCAGGGCGCGGCGGGGCTTCGGCTTCCACAGCAGGGTCAGCAGCATGTAGCGCAGGTAGCTGAAGCAGAGGTGATTGCGATTGTGCGGCAGGACCCGGGTCTGTTCGATCGCGTTGCCAAGGCCCAGGACCAACCCTTCGGGGGTGCGCCAGACTTCGACCGGGCCGAAGTCGTCCTGGGCGGAGAAGATCAGTTGTCGGGTTGAGTCACTCATGAGGTTCTTGTCGATGAAACATGCGCAGCGTTTTGCGCTCCTCGCCCTGCTGGCCTTCGCTGGCGCGGCTCAGGCCCAGGTCCATGTGGGCGACCGGGTCTTCATTCCCATGTATTCCGAGCACCTGCGCGAGGATGGCTATGCCACCGGCATTGTCGAGGCGCTCGAGGGTGATCGGGCCATGGTGATCATGCGCGAGCTGGTGCCGGGCAAGGGCAAGACCCTGTATGGCACCTGCCACCCTGGCGCCAACAGCCCATTGTCAGGGGCGGAGGTGCTGTCCGACAACCCGGACGCCCCGGTCCTGCGCAAGGCCTTTGCGGTGGGCGAGCTCAAGGGCTGGCGCGAGGGCAAGGATGAATACCTCGAGCGCGAGAATGTCGGCACCATCTTCTACAAGTGGCTGGGCGACGGCATGGCCGTCACCCCGGAGCGTGCCCGCTTTGGTGCCGCCAAGGCCCGGAGTCTCGGCCTGCCGCGTGTGGGGCAAGCCCTTGAGCTTGCCGCGGTGCAGATCGACAGCACGGGCGGCATGGGCTTTCCGGTCGGTGCGGCACAGCTCATGCACGGCGCGCCGCGCGCCCTCGCCGCGGTGCTCGAACAGGGGCGCAAGGACCCCGCAGCGGCCGAGGTCATGCGCGCCATCCTTGATGGCAGCCAGCCGATGAACGGTGAAGACGTGCTCGGTATGGCCATGGCGAAGGTGCTGCTGACCGTGCGTGACTCTTGGGCGCGCCTGCCCAATGAGCTCGGCGGCACGGCCAGGGCCACGCAGTGGGGCGAGGCCAAGGCCATCGCCGAGGCCTATGTGGATGCCCTGACCAGCGGTGGCAGCATGCCCTATGCCGGGCGGGATGCGGCGGCGCTCAAGGCCGAGTTGGTGAATGCATTGCAGGCGGGCCGCTGGCCGGAGCTGCCCGCGGGCGCGGTCAGCGGGCAGATGGGCAGCCCCTTCGAGGGGCGGACCCAGCCGATCAGTGGGTGAGGCGCATCGCAGCAGGGCGTCCCTACCGATGCCGCTGCTTTTCGTCGCGGCAGGCTGTGTCAAAAGCCTTTGACACGGCCTGGAGTTGCAAAAGGGCAGGACAGCCCTTTTGCAACAGTCTGAGGGGCGGCGCTCCTACGGCTGGACACGTAGGAGGCCCGCCCCCGGGCCGATTTGAACCTCAGCCCTGGTGTGGATGGCCGTGGGTGCGTTCGAAGGCCTGCTCGAACACCGCCTGCTTCTCCGCGCTGGCCTCCTTCTGGTACTTCGCCTTCCAGTCCTCGTAGGGCATGCCGTAGACC
>JBFLVZ010000004.1:0-40452 GCA_040758295.1 Pseudomonadota bacterium | reverse complement strand
TGAACCTCAGCCCTGGTGTGGATGGCCGTGGGTGCGTTCGAAGGCCTGCTCGAACACCGCCTGCTTCTCCGCGCTGGCCTCCTTCTGGTACTTCGCCTTCCAGTCCTCGTAGGGCATGCCGTAGACCATCTCGCGCGCCTGATCCAGGGTGAGTTCCACGCTGCGCTCATCGGCGGCGGCCTTGAGCCACTTGGAGAAGCAGTTGCGGCAGAAACCGGCCAGGTTCATCAGGTCGATGTTCTGCACGTCCGTGCGTTCCTGCAGGTGGGCGATCAGGCGGCGGAAGGCCGCGGCCTCAAGCTCGGTGCGGGTTTGGTTGTCCATGGGGATCAGCCTCGGGATTCTTCGGGGGTATGGGTCTTGAGCGTCACGGCGTGCAGTTCGCCGCTCGCGATCAGGTCGTTCAGCGCCGCCATCACCCTGCGATGCCGCTTGAGCAGCGGCTCGCCGGCGAAGCTTGCACTCACCACGGTCAGGTTGAAGCTGCAGCCCTCGCCCGAGGGGGTGACCTCGGCGTCGGGGATGGCGGTCTGGATGCGCTGGATCAGGTCGTTCGGATTCATGGAGGGTTCGCGGATCAGAGGGCGTTACCGAGCGGCTCGCGCAGAAGCGCTCCACGCCAGCCTTGAAGGGTATCGAGCACGGTTTGACCGCGTGCCAGGCGTTCCAGTTCTGCGCGCGAGAGCAAGAGGCCCGCAGGCAGGTCGAGGCTGGCGGCCAGCCGGTCGATGGCCGTGGTCAGGCGCTCGAAGCGGGCTCGCTCCTCGCCGCGCATTGGGGTCCAGGCCGGGGGGGGCGGGAGTTCATCCGTCCGGGCCGCCTCGAGCGCGGTCATGATGTCCTCGGCGGCACCGCGCAGACCGGGCGGCAGCAGGCCGCCGTGCAGCAGGGCGTGCAGGTTGCTGGGCGGGCGGCTGGCGAGCGCGGCCAGGGTGTCGTCGTCCAGCACCCAGCGGCGCGGGCGGTCGAGGGCCTGGGCGCGGCGCTCGCGCCAGGCAGCGAGCTGGCGCAGGCGTGGGAAGGCCGCCGGGGGCAGGCGCTGCCAGCCCTTGATGCGGCGCCAGGCCTCGAGCGGCTCGGGCGTCCACCGTGCGGGGTCGAGTTGCGCTTCGCAGTCCTCGCGCAGCCAGTCGAGCCGGCCGAGGGCTTGCAGACGCGCCTCGAGGATGGCGTGGGCCTCGGGCAGGTAGTGCACGTCCTCGAGCGCGTAGCGCAGCTGTTCGCGGCTCAGGGGGCGGCGCGACCAGTCGGTGCGGCTGTGGGCCTTCTCCAGCTGCACGCCGAACAGGCGCTCGACCAGCGCGGCATAGCCGATCTGCTCCCCGAGGCCGCAGAGGGCGGCGGCGACCTGGGTGTCGAACAGCGGGGCGGGCAGGATGCCGAGGCGCTGATGCAGGACTTCGAGGTCCTGTCCGGCGGCGTGCAGGACCTTGGTCTGCGCCGGGGTGGCCAGCAGATTGGCGAGCGGTTGCAGGTCCCCGAGCGCGAGGGGGTCGAGGCAGGCCTCGGTGGTGCCGGTCGTCAGCTGCACGAGGCAGAGCTGCGGGCGGTAGGTGCGCTCGCGCAGGAACTCGGTGTCGAGGGCCAGCACGGCCGTGCCGGCCAGCGCGGCGGTCAGCGCGTGCAGGCCGTCCGGGGTGTCGATGGTCGGGATCAACGCGGTCAGGGCAGGATGCGGGCCTGCTTGATCAGCACGGTCTCGCGCGGCACGTCGCCGCGGAAGGGGCCGCCGGGGCCGGTGGGCAGGCGCTGGATGCGGTCGACGACCTCCATGCCGGCCACGACCTTGCCGAATACCGCGTAGCCCCAGCCCTGCGGGGTGGGGGACTGGTGGTCGAGGAAGCTGTTGTCCACCGTGTTGATGAAGAACTGCGCGGTGGCACTGTGCGGGTTGTTGGTGCGGGCCATGGCGATGGTGCCGCGCACGTTTTTCAGGCCGTTGTCGGCCTCGTTCTGGATCGGGGCGCGGGTGGGCTTCTGCACGAAGTCCGCGCCAAAGCCGCCGCCCTGGATCATGAAGTCGGGGATGACGCGGTGGAAGACGGTGCCGTTGTAGTGGCCGTCGCGCACGTAGGCGAGGAAGTTTTCCACCGTCTTGGGCGCCTTGTCCGCGTCCAGTTCCAGGGTGATCTCGCCCTGCGAGGTCTCCAGCATGACCTTGGGGCCTGCCCAGGCGGGCAGGACGAGGAGGGCGGCCAAGGTGAGAGGCAGGGCGCGCAGCACGGTCACTCCTCGCGGCGGACTTTCTCGAGGCGCTCGTGCTTCTCCTGGGCCTCGATGGTCAGGGTGGCGATCGGGCGCGCTTCCAGGCGCTTGATGCCGATCTCCTCGCCGCTCTCCTCGCAGTAGCCGTAGGAGCCATCGGCGATGCGGTTGAGCGCCTTGTCGATCTTGTTGATCAGTTTGCGGTAACGGTCGCGGGTGCGCAGTTCCAGCGCGGCGTCCGATTCCAGGGTGGCGCGGTCGTTGATGTCCGGCTCCTGCCAGTTTTCCTCACGCAGGTGGTTGAGGGTGGAGTCGGCCTCCTCCATCAGTTCCTGCTTCCAGGCCAGCAGCTTGCGGCGGAAGTACTCCAGCTGCATGGGGTTCATGTATTCCTCGTCATCCGAGGGACGGTAACCTTCAGGGAGTTCAATGCTCATGGCGAAGTTGCTGGTGTCGCGTTAGGAAAGGCCGGAGTATAGGGAGGGGGCAGTAGGCTCGCAAGCCGCGCCTGGCTCTTCGATCATGGGACGGCCGAACAGGTAGCCCTGGCCCCAGTTCACGCCGAGATCGGTCAGCATGCGCGCGGTTTCCTCGTCCTCGATGAATTCGGCGATGGTGATCAGCCCGAGCTGGTTGGCGATGGACTGGATGCCCTGGATGATGGCGCGCGCCTTGGGCTCCGCGCGCATCCTGCGGACCAGTTCGCCCTCGATCTTGAGGTAGGTGACGGGCAGGTCGAGCAGGTAGAGGAACGACGAGTAGCCGCTGCCGAAGTCGTCCACCGCGATCTGCAGGCCGAAGTCGAGGAAGGGGCGCAGGATCTCCAGCGCCTCGCGCGGGTCGCCGACCAGTTCGCGCTCGGTGATCTCGATCACCAGGGGCTTGGAGGTCGAGCACTGCATGCCGCACTGCTCGGCGGACTGGCGCGCCGCGGCCAGGATGGCCTCGATGCGCCGGGGGTGGCGCAGCAGGTCGGTGGAGATGTTGAGGAAGTGGTGGATCGGGGCGGCATCGGGGGCGGCGATGACCTGCCGGGCGCAGCGCTGGATGGCCTGGGTCACGATGGCCTGGTCGATGCGGTGGGCGATCTGCAGTTCGCTGGCGGCCTCGATGAACAGGCCGGCAGGCAGCAGGCCGCCATCCCGCGCGCGGATGCGGGCCAGGGCCTCGTCGGCCACCACGCGCCCGCTCGCGAGCTCGACGATCGGCTGGTAGGCGGGGATCAGGCGCTCCTCCTGCAGGGCGGCCTCGATCTCCGCGCTGGCGATGAAGATGCTCTTGCTGAAGTCCTGTTCGGTGGCGACCCGGTTGCGGCCGCGCCGCTTGGCCTGGTAGAGCGCGGCGTCGGCACGCGCGATCACTGTCTCGAAGCTGCCATCCGAGGGGCTGCGCGACGCCACGCCGATACTGATGGTGACCGTGTGGGGCTGGTCCGGCCGGTTGTGGTCGCGCTGGAAGCTGTGGCGGACGTGATGGCGGATGGTCTCGGCCAGTGCGCAGGCCTGCTCGTTGGTGGTCGCCGGGAGCAGGCAGATGAACTCGTGTCCGCTCCAGCGGCCGAGCAGGTGTCCTCTGCCGAGTCCCTCGAGCACATAACGGCTGAGGGCAATCAGGGTGTCGTCGCCTTGGGCCTGGCCGTAGTAATCGTTGATGACCTTGAAGCGGTCGATGTCGATCAGCAGGATGGCGTAGTCGTCGCCGCTGGCGTGTGCCCCCTTCAGGAGCTCGATCAGGGCGAGGCGGTTGCGCAGGCCGGTCAGTTCGTCGCGCTGGCGGGCCTCCTCCAGCTGCTGGCGCAGGTTGACCGCCTCACTGTTGTCGTGGAATTCGAGCAGCAGGCTGCCGTCCTCCAGGGTCCGGTTGGCGAGGCGAACCGGGCGGCAGCTCCCTGTCTCGTGGCTGAGGGTGGGGGGCGGGCAGGCCAGCAGGTCACTGCGCATGAAATCGATCTGGGCAAAGGGCAGGCCCCGTCCGCGGTAGGCGCAGGTGCCGTCGGTGCAGATCCAGCACAGATCGGTCAGCGCGCGGCCTGCGATCGCCGGCTGCGGTACGTTGCATAGCCGGGCGAAGGCATCATTGCCCCACAGGACCGTCCCGTCGGCAGCGACATGCACCAGCGGCACCGAGGTGGAGGCAAGGAGGCGGTCAGGCCCAAGTGGAGCGTTGTTCACGGGAAAGGTTACGACGGACGTGGGCAGCAAAATATTCCGCAGTGTGCAGGTCGGTCGGTCCTTCGTCCAATAAACTGTATTTGTTGCCGCGGAGATAGACTTGTTATGAGCATGGGATTGGACTGGCGCGAGATCGACACGGTGCTGCTGGACATGGACGGCACCCTGCTCGACCTGCATTTCGACAATCACTTCTGGCTGGAGCACCTGCCCCGGCGCTTCGCCGAGCGCGAGGGGCTGCCGGTGCCGCGGGCGCGTGACGAGCTGTTCGCGCGTTACGGCGCGGTGCGCGGCACGCTGGACTGGTACTGCCTGGATTACTGGACGGCGAGCCTCGGGCTGGACGTGATCGCGCTCAAGCAGGAGGTGGCGCACCTGATCGCCGTGCATCCGCAGGTCATCGAGTTCCTCGACGCGGTGCGCGCCAGCGGACGGAGGGCCGTGCTGGTGACCAATGCCCATCCCGCGAGCCTGGCGCTGAAGCTGGCCCGCACCCCCCTCGGCGGGCACCTGGACGCGGTGCTGTCCGCCCATGCCTTCGGCCTGCCGAAGGAGGCGCCCGGTTTCTGGGCCCGCCTGCGCAGCCAGCAGCCCTTTGATCCCGCCCGCACCCTGCTGGTGGACGACAACCTGCATGTGTTGGAGAGCGCACGTGAGGCAGGTATCCGCTTCCTGCGCGGGGTGCGCCGGCCCGACAGCCGGGGGGAGGAGGTGGTGGCCGACGGCTTCGAGCTGATCGAGGGGTTCGCTGAGCTCCTGCCGCCGCCGCATCAGGGGTGAGTGATGCATCGGCCCGGGGGCGGCCTCCTACACGCCGTCTGCAGGAGTGATGCATCGGCCCGAGGGCGGGCCTCCTACCGCCCTGTCCGTAGGAGCGCCGCCCTCGGCGCGATAAAGCACAGGGAATGATCGGCCCTGGGCGGGCCTCCTACTGTGGCTGCGCCAGCCACGGGGCGGTCAGGCGGGCATGGATGCGCGCCCCGCCTTCCGGCGCGGCGGGCAAAAGGCGCAGGTTGTCGGCCAAGGCGGTCGGTGCGCCCGGGCGGGCCTTGAGGCTGGCCTCCAAGGCGAGCCCGCTGCGCGCGTCGCCTTGGAGCTGGCCCGCGAGTTCGAGCGGGCCGCCCTTGTCGTGCAGGCGGCCGTCCAGTCGGCCGCCCACCACGTCGAGCTCGGCGGCAAGATCGCCGAGGGCCAGCGCCTCGCCCAGCATGATCCTGGGCTTGAAGACCTCCAGGATGACCCCTTCGGCCTCGGCCAGCCCTCCCCGCCAGTCGGCCCGGGGGATGTGCAGGCGTGCCTGGCCGGTCAGCGGCAAGGGCAGGCGGCGGGCAAGGAAGGGGGCATTGAGCGGGCCGCTCAGGGTGACGTCGTTCATGCGCAGGGTGCCGTTCCAGCCCAGCCGCAACTCGCCCGCAGCCTGCCAGCCCTGATGCTCGGCTGCGATCACGGCGCCGAGCGCGCCCTGCCAGGGCCAGACGGGATGCAGTCGCCACTGCAGGTTGCGCAGGTTCTCGCCCTGGAGCGTGAGGGTGCCCGAGCCTGCCCACAGGCTGCCGCGTACCTCCGTCAGGGGGGCGCCGCTCCACGCCGCCACGCGCTGGGCGGGGAGGGTGAGCAGCAGGAAAAGCAGGTAGGACAGCAGGGCCAGCAGACCCCAGCCGAGCATGGGGCGGGTCATCAGGCCCCTCCGCGCTGCAAGGTGATCGAGGCGTTCACCCGCCCGGGGCCGGCGGGATCGATCTGGGCTTGGACGACCCGCAACCCGTGTTGCTGATCCAGTCGCTCAAGCAGGCGCATCAGGGCGTCCGCCGGGGCGTTCTCCAGCACCAGATGGACCCCGTTCGCGCCTTCCGCTTCGCGGCGCTTGAGCTGCTCCAGCAGGCGCTGGTCGCGGGCTACGGCCTCGACAGCGGCCAGGGGGCTCTGCGCACCTGCGGCAGCGCCCCCGGTCTTGGCGCGGCTGGCGAGCTGCCGAACCAGGGTGCGCACCTCTGCATGCTGGGCGGCCGTCTCGGCCTGCGCCGTGCGGGCTGCCTCGCGCGCGGCCTCCAGCGGCTGCCAGACCAGCGCCCAGCCGAGCAGGGGCAGGGTGATGGCGGTGCCGATCAGAAGGATGCGGCGATCACGGGCGCTCATTCCTGCCCACCAGTTCCTGATGTCCTTCATGCCCGTTTCCCCTTCAGCCGCAGCCGGGCCGTGGCCTGTCCACCCTCCACGCGCTGTTCCGCCAGTTCTGCCGAAGCGCCTTGTTGCTTGCGCAGCGTTTCGAGCAGCGCCTCAAGGCTGCCGCCTTCCGCGGCGCTGAGTTGGGCCTCGAGCGTCCCACCCTGGAAGCGCAGGTTGCCGAGTTTGATCTCGGGCCGGGCCGCCATGGCGGGGGCCAGCCTGGCGAGCAGGTCGAGCATGCCGCTCTCGGCTGGGGGCGCCGTGCCGCCCGTGGCCAGTTGGCGGAGCTGGGCGATGGGGTTGACCCAGCGCCTGACCTCGGGCGCGGCCTCGTGCGCGATGCGTTCGATCTCCGCCTGCATGGCCGCGCGTTGCCGGTCGAGGTTGCGGATGTCGTGCAGCATCAGTCCCGCCTGCAGCAGCAGGGCGGTTGCGGCGAGGATGGCCGGGGTGCGCCAGGGGCGCAGGCGATCGCCGAGGCCCGCGGAACGGCCGCCGCCGATCAGGTCGATCAGGCCGCGCTCGTGCAGGTGGCGATGGAGCCATGGCAGAGGTCCTTCCGGTGTCTCGATGGCGCGGACAGGAGCAGCGCCGTCCAGCAAGGGGCCCAGCAGGCCGGGCTCGAGCGCGAGGGCCTGGCCTTCACTGCCGCGCGCGAGCACGATCCCGTCCCACGCCAGGGTGGTCCAGCCTTCGGTCGGGACGGGGAGTGCGTCCAGCTCGCTGTAGACCGCGTCCGGCTGGATACCGTTCTGACGCAACCTTTCGAGCAGCAGGCCCAGGTCCTGGCTGCGGACGATGCGGGCCTGGACCTGGCCACTGGAGTCGCGCGGGCCGTGCGCGATGCGCAGCTGCTCGATCTCCTCGGCCAGCTGTTCCTCAAGCGCATAGGGCAGGGCTTGGGCGATCAGCCTGGGGTTGCGGGCGGCCAGTCGCGCCGAGGCGTGGGTGACCATGTCCCCGGGCAGGAGCAGGCGGGTGCGGGTGGTCTCGGGCGGGCGGGGAAGGTCGCTCCATCCGGCCTTGCCGGACTGCATCCCGTCGTCGGTCTCAAGCACCCAGGCGCAGCGATCCTCGTCCAGGGGGCGCAGAGTCATCAGAGAGGCAGGCATCAGGGGTTCTCCTGAAAGCGGTGCAGCACGCGCACGGTTCCTTGGTCATCTCGCAGCAGGACACTGTAGCGGCGCGTCACGGTCCTGCCAATGCGCGCCTCGGCCTCGAGCAGGAAAAGCCGCGTGGCGATGCCCAGGCCCTTGGGGTCGATGTTGCCCTGGAAGGGCGCCTTGCCGAGCAGGTCGTCGACCTTTTTCAGCGGAGTGCGCGCGCGTTCCTCGACGAAGGCGCGCCAGGCCGCCTCGTCCACGCCCTCGCCAAGGCAGGTCAGCACCTCGAGCGGCGCGGTGTTGATGTTTACGCTGGCGTTGGCGGGCAGCGCCGCGACCAGTGGTCGAAGCCGGGGGACGATGGCCGGGGCGAAACCCTGGACCAGCGCCAGTTCGCCGCTGGTGAGCAGCGGCTGGTTGCCCGCGCGATAGGGACGGGGCAGGGCCTGGTAGACGCCATCCTCGGCCCCCAGGCTGCGCACGTCGCCATCCGCATCCTGCCAGTCGGCCAGCGCATCGAGGGCGGCATCGGTCTGCTCGATGCCGGCCCGGCGCAGCACGCAGGCGAGCCGCTGGCGCATCAGCGGGTCGATGCTGCCGTCCTCGGCGAGCAGGGCGTTGAGGTTGAGCCGGCCCTGCAGGTCGCTCAGGCGTCCCACGATCTCGCCGCCCTCGACCGGGATCGGCGGCAGGGGGGTAGCCCAGGGCTCGCCGAGGTGGTCCACCTCGCGCCCGTCGCGGGCGACAATCTGTCTTACCCAGTCCTCGGCCCCCTGCAGGTAGGCCTGGCCCTGGCCCTGGTGGAGCAGGTTCTCGGTGCGGCGCAGGCTGAGCGCGCTCTCGTGCGCGAGGCTTGCCGCGAGCACCACGGCGATGGTCAGCACGAGCAGGGCGGTGATCAGGGCGATGCCCGACTGTCCCCGCCTCATGGCTTGGCCCCGGTGGAGGCCGGGAATTCCGGCAGGAGCATCAGGCGGCGGATTTCCGCCTGCCCTCTTGGCTTGAGGCGGATCTCCATGGCCCGCGGCAGGCCCGGATTCGCGACGTTGGGGGGCGGCCAGCTGCCGTAGGTCTGCAGTCCCGGGTCGATGAAGCCGAGGGTCGCGGATTCGACGTCCCGCCACAGTATGAGGGTGAAGTCGGGCTCCAGGCGGGCGGCATCGGGCGGGTTCCAGGTCTGGCGGACCAGGTGACCCTCCTTGAGGACGTAGCGGACCCGTTCCATGGGGGCGGGCAGCAGGTCCGCCCGGGCGCGGCTGCTGCGCGTGAATTCCAGCAGGGTCTCGCCGTCGCGGCCGCTCATGAAGGCGAGGTGGGGGCTGCCCAGACCGTCGCGCACTGGGCGGTCGAGGACGAAGGTCATGTCCTCCTCGAGCATGCGCAGGCCGCGCTGCTGGGTGGCCAGGGCCTCGCGGGTGTCCGTCGCGCCCTGGCTGGTGCGCAGCATGGCGGCCAGGCCGCCGTAGGCCATCGCACCGAGGAAGGCGAAGATGGCCAGTGCGACCAGCAGCTCGAGCAGGGTGAAGCCCTGTTGAGTTGTCCGTGGTCGGTAGTCAGTGCTGATCACTGACTGCTGACCCCTGACTACCCGCCACTGACCAATCATCATCGCGGCTTGGCCAGAAAGCCGGTCAGCCGCGCCTGCACGGGGCCATCCTCGCGCAGGCGGATTTCGAGGGTGACCCGGCGCAGGTCGGCGTCGGGCGTGGTCTCGAAGGTCGCTTGCCAGAACCAGCGGCGTCCGGCCTGGTCGACATGGTCCTTGCGCGTGCCAGTTTCCGGCCACAGGCGATCGAGCTGGAAGCGGTGCAGTTGGTTCTCCGCCACGAGGAAGCCTTGGGTGCGCGTATCCAGATCGTCGAGCAGGGCCACATGGTCGGCGCCGGTTTTGATCAGCGCGCCAAGGGCGAGGGCGAGGATGACGAGGGCCACCAACACCTCGAGCAGGGTGAAGCCCTGGCATCCGCGTTCAGCGGCCATCGGTCGTATTCTCGATGACGGCGCCATCCGCGCGAATGCGGATGGCGGCCACGCGCGCGGTGGCGGGGTGGGTGAGGGTGAGTCGTCCCTCTGGCATGAGCAGGTCCTGGGCGGTGGCGAGGATAGTGGGCGCGTACGGCTGCCCCGCCGGGGGCATCACCAGGGTGGAAGGGCCGGCCTCGAAGCGCAGAACGGTGCCCGGGGGGAGGGCGCGCGGACGGAATACGCTGTCATCCGTGAGTGGCAGGAAGGCGGGCGTTTCGGAGGGGCCGGACGGGACGAGGTTGAGGGGGGCTGACGCCTGTCTGTTTTCCTCCTCAGGGGCTTGGGCCATAAGGCCTGAGGGAACGGCGGCCTGGACGAATTGGTAGCCCTCGGGCGAGGGCATGAACCCGAGGTCGCGGTCGCGCATGACCGTTTCCTCGCGCAGGAGGTTGAGCAGGGCCGTGAGGCGCTTGGCCTCTTCCTCGAGTTGATCCCCGGCCCGGTCGCCACGCATCGACAGGCTCACCATGGTGACGAGGATGGCAATGAGGACGATCACCACCATCACCTCGACGAGGGTGAAGCCGCGTGCGGGGAAGCGGGACATCAGAACAGGTTGAGCAGCAGGGTGAACAGGGCCACGGGGATCATGATGAGGGTGGCGAGCACCGACAGGCCGACCGCGGCGAAGAAGCCCGGCGTGAGCATGAAGCGCAGGAGGGCGAGGCTGCCGGCCTTGCCGCGTAACTCCGCCATGGTGTAGCGCAGCTCCATGGCAGCCATGCGCGGGTCGCGCCTCTCCATGCCGGCGCGTAGATGGGCATCCAGTTCGCCCGACGAGCGGTGCATCAGGTCACGGAGCTGGCCGAGGGCGACCATCACCAGGGTCAGCACGGTGAAGGGCGCAGCCAGCAGCAGGGCGAGCAGGATGTCCAGCACGCCGCTCGGGCCGCCGCGCAGGGTGAGCCAGAGCAACCAGCCGGTCACGACCAGGCTGACGAACCAGAACAGCCGCAGCGCCCGGCCGAGGCGTGTGCCCATATCTGGCATCGGTGGGCGGCGGGAGGAGAGCAGTTCCCCCTCAAGCGGGCTGTCACCCTCGTGCGGGCCGCGTGGCGTCGGGAACATCAGTCCAGCGCCCAGTTGCCGATGTCGGCCGCCGCACCGGCACCGCCCGGCTGGCCATCAGCGCCGAGGGAGTAGAGGTCGAAGGCGCGCCCCTGGTCGCCTGGCGACAGGTACATGTACGGACGGCCCCAGGGGTCCTGCGGCAGTCGGTCGAGATAGCCACCCTGTTTCCACTTCGGCGGGATGGGTTCGGTGGCCGGCGGCTGCACCAGGGCCTCCAGCCCCTGATCGGTGGTTGGGTAGCTGAAGTTGTCCAGCTTATACAGGTTCAGCGCCGCCTCCAGCGCGCGGATGTCCTGTTTGGCCTTGGTGATGCGCGCCTCGTCCGGGCGGTCCATGATCTTCGGCACCACGATGGCGGCAAGGATGGAGAGGATGACCACCACCACCATCACTTCGATGAGGGTGAAGCCGGAGTGTCGCAGGCGCATGTTCATGCTCGGAGTCCTTATTTCACAAGCTGGTTGAGCTCAAAGATGGGCAACAGGATAGCAAGCACGATCATCAGCACCACCCCGCCCATCACCATGATCAGCACCGGCTCGAACAGGCCCAGGGCGGTGGCGATGATGGCCGACAGCTCGCCTTCCTGCTGGGCTGCGGCGCGCTCCAGCATGGGCCGCAGGCGGCCGGATTGTTCGCCGGAGGCAATCAATTGGATGGTCATCGGCGGAAAGAGTTTGCTGTCCGCGAGCGCCGTGGCGATGCCCACCCCCTCGCGCACGCGCAGGGTGGCATCCTCCACGGCTTCGCGCATGGGCACGTTGTCCATCACCGAGGCGGCGATGCGCATCGCCTCGAGGATGGGCACCCCGGCGGAGGCGAGGATGCCGAGCGTGCGGGCGAAGCGCGCGGTGTTGACCCCGCGGATCAGCCGGCCGGCCAGCGGCAGGCGCAGCAGCAGATGATGCCAGCGGCGCTTGACGCTGGTGTGACGCAGGGCGCGTCGGAAGGCGAGCGCACCGGCGGCGAGTCCACCGAGCAGCCACAGGCCATACTCGCGCAGGAAGCCGGACAGCGCCAGCAGGGCCTGGGTGAGGTCCGGAAGATCCTGGCCGAGGTGCTCGAACACCTGGGTCACCTGCGGCACCACGTAGGTGAGCAGGCCCATCACCACCACGACGGCCATCAGGGTCAGCAGGCCCGGGTAGAACAGGGCGAGCTTGATCCTGCGCGAGAGGGCCTCGCGCGCCTCGGTGTAATCCGCCAGGCGCTCCAGCACCGCGTCCAGATGACCGGACTCCTCCCCCGCCGCCACCGTGGCCCGGTACAGCTCGGGAAACACGCGCGGGTACTCGGAGAGCGCCGCCGCCAGGGTATGCCCCTCCATCACCCGTGAGCGTACCGCATGGATCAGGTTGCGGGTGGCCGCCTTCTCGCTCTGCCGCGCCACCGCGCCCAGGGCCGCCTCGATCGGCAGCCCGGCCTGCACCAGGGTGGCGAGCTGGCGGGTGATCAGGGCGAGCTCCCCGCTCGAGAGCCCCGCCCGCCAGCGGGCCAGACGCGAGTGGCCGCCCGCGGCCCGGACCTGCTCGGCCGTCTGCTCCACGCTCAGGGGCGTCAGCCCCTGCTCGCGGAGGACCTGGCGCACCAGGCGCGCCGAATCCCCCTCCGTCACCCCTTTGCGGGTGCGGCCGGTGTCGTCGAGGGCGGTCCAGGAGAAGGCGGGCATGACAGTGCTTTCAGGCCCAGTCGCGCGGCTGGAGGAAGTGCTCGTACAGCCGCGCCTCCGGCGTGCCGGGCTCGGGGTGCCAGTTGTAGCGCCATTTCACCAACGGCGGTAGGGACATGAGGATGGACTCGGTGCGCCCGCCGGACTGCAGGCCGAACAGGGTGCCGCGGTCGTAGACGAGGTTGAACTCGACATAGCGCCCGCGGCGGTAGAGCTGGAAGTCGCGCTCGCGCTCGCCGTATGCAGTGCCTTTGCGGCGCTCGACGATGGGCAGGTAGGCCGGGATATAGTGGTCGCCCACGCTCTTCATGAAGGCGAAGCTCCGCTCGAAGCCGCCTTCGTTCAGGTCGTCAAAGAACAGCCCGCCGATCCCGCGCGGCTCGTTGCGGTGCTTGAGGAAGAAGTACTCGTCGCACCACTGTTTGTATTTGGGGTAGACGGCCGCGCCGAAGGGCTCGCAGGCGGCGCGGGCGGTCTGATGCCAGTGCACGCAGTCTTCGTCGAAGCCGTAGTAGGGGGTGAGGTCGAAACCGCCGCCGAACCACCAGACCGGCGCCTCGCCGTCCTTCTCCGCGATGAAGAAGCGCACGTTGGCGTGGGAGGTGGGTACATAGGGGTTGCGCGGGTGGATGACCAGCGACACGCCGAGTGCCTCGAAGCGGCGGCCGGCCAGCTCCGGCCGGTGCGCGGTGGCGGACGGCGGCAGGCTTGCGCCCTTCACGTGGGAGAAGTTGATCCCGGCCTGCTCGAACACAGCACCTTCACTCAGCACCCGGGTACGGCCGTCGCCGGCGAGGTGACCGCCCTCGGGACGGGTCCAGTCGTCGTGCAGGAATTTCGCTTCGCCGTCGGCTTGTTCGATGGCAGCGCAGATGCGTCGTTGCAGGTCGAGGAGGTATTCGCGGACGGCGGCAACCGGGGTCATGGGGCTTTGTTCTCCTGGAAGAGGCCTGCAGGCAGGCCCTGGATGTCTCGGATGTGGATGTCGCGCTGCGGGAAGGGAATGGAGATACCGTGGTCGCGCAGGGCCTTTTCGATGGCGTAGTGCAGTTCGCTGATGGTGTCGGTGCGCTGTTCGGCGTCTGCGACGAAGGCACGCAGGCGGAAGTTGAGTGCGCTGTCGCCAAAGCCCATGAACCAGACACCCGGGGGTGGGTCCTGGATCAGGCCGGGCACGCGGCTGGCGGCCTCGCGCAGGATCTGCTCCACCTCGCGCGGGTCTGAGCCGTAGGCCACGCCGACGTCCACCACCACGCGGGTGGAGGTGTCGGACAGGGTCCAGTTGGTGACCTGCTCGGTGATCAGCTTCTTGTTGGGGATGATGATCTCCTTGCGGTCGAAGTCCTCCAGCACCGTGGCGCGGATGTGGATCTTCTTGATGTGGCCGGTCTTGTCGCCGATGCTGACCATGTCCCCCACCCGCACCGGGCGCTCGAACAGGATGATCAGGCCGGAGATGAAGTTGGCGAAGATTTCCTGCAGGCCGAAGCCGAGGCCCACGCCGAGCGCGGCCACCAGCCACTGCATCTGCGACCACTGCAGGCCGAGGCCGCCCAGGATCAGCACCAGGCCGACGGCAATGATGAGGTAGCGGGTGATGGTGATCACCGCGTAGCGCGTGCCGGCATCCTGCTGGGTCCAGCGTTCGAGGATGATCTCCATCAGGCCTGGCAGGTTGCGCGCTGCCACCCACATGGCAAAGAAGCCGAGGGCGGAGAGCAGGAGGTCGCCCAGGCTGACGCTGACGGTGACCGTCTCACCCTTGATTTCGCCGCGGTAGTCCCACAGCGCGATCTGCTCGAAGATGCCGAGGGCTGGCAGGATAGGGGCCCACACCGCATACAGGGCGAACAGCAGCGCGATCGTCAGGCTGAAGTTGAGCAGCTTGCGGCTCTGGCGGCTGATCTGCTCGACGTCCATGCCGTTCGACGGCACGAGCAGGCCGTCCCCCTCGCCGCCGGTCTTGATCGGGGGTGGCGGTGCCTGCTCGCGCTGGAGCTGCAGCCGGTGTTTGACCAGGCGCAGGGCGCGCAGGCCGAAGTCGTACACCACCACCAGGCCGAGGGCGACCCACAGCGAGGTCACCAGTTTCTGGGTCAGGATGCCGGCGCTGTAGAAGTACCCCACGGCCGCCAGGGCGGCGAACAGGATCGGCAGCCCGATCCCAAGCGCGAACCACAGGGGGGCGAGGCGTGCGCTCCAGTGGCGGGCGTGGGTCATGCGCCAGTAGAGCATCACGCCGCCACGTGGGTGGAGCAGGCGGCCGAACATCAGTGCCAGGCCGAACAGCGCGAGCATGAACGCCAGCCGGCCGGCACCGTCGCGCATGGCCTCCGTGTCCATGGCGATCGCCACCGCGGCGAGGAAGGCGAACGGCAGGACGCCGAAGATGAACAGGTGCATCGCCTGGCGCAGGGCGTGCAGCGTCTGCGGGCTCCAGCCGAAGTGGCGCTCGGCCAGGCCGTTGGGGTGGAACAGGGCCAGCGCGGCGCGGGCGTAGAGCAGCAGCGGCGCGAGCATCACCAGGGCCTGTCCGATGCCCTGGGCAAAGCCGCCGGGGGGCGCCCCGGCCTGCAGGCGCAGGCCCAGAAGCAGGGCCAAGAGCGGCCAGGGCAGGGCGTACAGGAACACCAGCGTGATGGCGCCGAGCGTGGTCCACAGGGTCTCGGATGCCGGCCATCCCTGGCCGCCCCCCGGCGGGCTTGCTCCTGCGGAGCCCGTCCCGATGCGTTCCTGATCCGTCGATCCCGGCGGCTCGAAGGTACGGTCGGCGAGCAGGCGGATGCGGCGCCGCAGCTGGGGACGCAGGGCAAGCAGGGCCAGGATCAGGGCGATGGTGGCCAGGTTGGCCACGGGCTGGGCGGCGAGTCCCCGGATGGCGTCGCGCAGGTCCTGCCAGGCGCTGCGCAGGTCGAACAGGGTGAGCAGCGACTTCTCGTAGTCCGCCCAGGCGGTGCTCCACAGGGGGCGGGCGTTGGGCATCCACAGGAGGTTCTGGGCGATGAAGTCGGAGAATTCGCGCGTCGTGCGGCGCTGGGATTCGAGCGCGAACTCCAGGTCGTTGATCGCCAGCAGTAGCGGCGGCTTGACGGCGTCCAGGCGCTGCAGGATGTCCTCGCGCTCCCGGATCAGGCGCTGGATGGCCGGTTCGAGCGCCGCCTGCTCCTCCGCCGGAACGTCGATCAACAGCTGGCTGGCCAGGGTCTGCGGGGCGGACAGGGCCGCGCGGGCGTTGGCGACATCCAGGTCGAGCAGCTGGATGTCGCCCACCATGGCGCGGTTGTCCTTGATGCGGCGGGCCAGGGCGGCCTCGGTGGGGAGGCTGCTGCGCTTTTCCAGCAGCAGGTTGCCGATCACCGGGCCGAGACCGAGCTGATCGAGGCGCTGACGCAGGGTGACCATGTCCTGGCGCATCGCCTCGGTACGGCGGGTGGCTTCGTCGCGCTGGCGGGTGATATCGCTTAAGAGCTGGGTCGTCTCGGCCAGGCGATCCGCCCACTCGTGGTTGGCCTCGGCCAGGCGCTTGAGGGCGGGGTGGCTTTCGCTCACGGCGCTCTGGCCCGCGCGCAGGCTCGCCGCCTCGGCCTCGGCCAGGCGCTGTTCGTTGAGGGTCGTCTCGATCCGCTCGCGCCGCTTGCGCAGCTGCTCCAGCTCATGCTGGGCCAGCAGCTGGCGGGCCTGGGCCAGCTGCAGGGCGAGCGGCTGGGTGGACTGTTCCAGCGCGAGTGCTTTGGACTCCGCCTCCATGGCTTGCTGACGCACCTGGGCCAGCAGCTGGCTGGCGCGGGCCAGCAGGGGCGGCTCGCCCTGCGCAACCGGAGGCAAGGGAGCGGCCTCAGGTGGCCGCAGGCTGGCCTGGCGCAGGGCTTGGCCGCGCTGCTCGGTCTCGGTGAGGGCGCGGTTGGCGGCTTCCATGCGCTCCTGCGCGGCTTGTTCGTCAGCACCGGCCTGCTGGAGGAGGGCGGTGAGGCGTTCCGCCGACAGTCCAGCCAGCACGGGCATGGGCAGGTTATCGCGTGCCTTGGCGAGCACACGCGTTAGCTCATCGCTGCCGTTGCGCTCGAGCTGTTTGGCGGCCTTGGCCCGCTCCTCGGCCTGCTGCAGGCGGGAGAGCTCGTGGCGGATGGCCTCCAGGCGGGCGTGGACCTTGTCGAGCAGGGCGGGGTCGGACGCAGGCTGGGCCTGGGCGGCCTGCAGATCCTTTTCCAGCGCGGCGAGGGTAGCCTCTGGCGTCGGCGTTGGAGCGGCCGAGAGGGCCGGGATGCCGGAGAGGGCAAGCAGGAGGAGCAGAAGGCGCGCAAGGAACATGGCTAGTCTCGCAGAACGCGGCCGCTGTGGATGTCCATGATGCGACTGGGGCGGGCCTTGCGGTCGACAGGGCCGCTGAGGATGAACAGCCCGCTGTGACCGAGCTTGCGGCGCACTTCGAGGGCGCTGCGCGCAGGTGTCTGTCCGGCCCGGTTGGCGCTGGTGGAGACCAGTGCCCCGCCGAAGGCGTCGCACAGGGCGCGGGCGAGGGGGTGTCCCGGCACGCGCACCGCCAGGGTACGATGCTCGCCGCGCAGCAGCGGGGAGACCCAGGGTTGGGCCGGCCACAGCCAGGTGGTGGGCCCCGGCCAGCGGGCATGTGCGCGCTCGACGCGCTCCGTATCGAGCGGAGCGAGGAAGGGTTCGAACTGGACAGGACGCGCGGCGATCAGGATCAGCCCCTTGTGCCACGGGCGGCGCTTGAGTTCGAGCAGCTTGCGCAGGGCATCCGTGCGGGTGGGGTCACAGCCCAGGCCATACACCGCCTCGGTCGGATAGGCCACGATTCCCCCCCTGCGCAGCCAGCGTGCGGCGAAGCGCAGGCGCCAGGGGGAGAGATATGGCCTGGACGGGAGGCTCATGGGGCGCGCTCGGTGCGGACCTCAGCTGTCCGTCTTCTTGCGGCGAGAGGCCGGCGTCAAGGCGGATTCGCCCGCCGCCGGGCTCTTGCGTGCACGGGGCTTGGCCGGCTTGGCCTCCTCCCCGGCGCCCGCTGCCTTGGCCTTACCGGCCGCGGTCTTGCCCTTGGTCACAGCCCCCTTGCCGGCGGCGGCCTTGCGGCCACGCGCCGGGGCTGCCTTGGCCTTGGCCAGCAGCTCCATGCACTCCAGTTCACTCAGGGACTTCGGATCCTTGTCCTTGGGGATGCGCGCGTTCTTCTCACCGTCGGTGATGTACGGCCCGTAGCGGCCGTTCAGTACCTGGATGCCGGAGGCGAAGGTCTGGATGACGCGGTTGGCCTCGGCCAGTTGCTTGGCCTCGATCAGCTCGATGGCGCGTTCGAGGGTGACGGTGTAGGGGTCGTCCTCCTTCTTCAGCGAGACGTAGCTCTTGCCGTACTTCACGTACGGCCCGAAGCGGCCGATGTTGACCTGCACCTCCTCGCCGGTCGGCAGCACGCCCAGGGTGCGCGGAAGCTGGAACAGCGCCAGCGCCTCGTCGAGGGTGATGGTGGCGATGCTCTGGCCGGGGCGCAGGGAGGCGAAGCGCGGCTTGTCCTCGTCCTCCTTGCTGCCGATCTGGGCGAATGGGCCGAAGCGGCCGAGGCGCACGGACACGGGCTTGCCGCTGGCCGGGTCGAGGCCGAGTTCGCGCGCCTGGGCGACATCCTGGCGGCTGACGTTCTCGGCCACGTCCTTGACGCGCTCGATGAACGGCGACCAGAACGCCTCCATGACCGGCACCCAGTCTTCCTCGCCGCGCGAGATGGCGTCCAGGTCGTCTTCGAGCTTGGCGGTGAAGCCGTAGTCGACGTACTGGGTGAAGTGCTCGGTCAGGAAACGGTTGACGATGCGCCCCACGTCCGTCGGCCTGAAGCGGCGGTTCTCCAGGATGACGTACTCGCGATCCTGCAGGGTGGAGATGATGCTGGCGTAGGTGGATGGGCGGCCGATGCCGTATTCCTCCAGCGTCTTCACCAGGCTGGCCTCGGAGTAGCGCGGCGGCGGCTCGGTGAAGTGCTGCTCGGCGGCGATGTCGGCCAGCGGGATGCGTTCGCCCTCCTCGAGCGGCGGCAGACGGCGCTCGTCGTCCTCGCCGGTGGGCTCGTCCACGTCCTCGCGGTAGACGCGCATGAAGCCGGGGTCGCGCACGGTGGAGCCGGTGGCGCGGAAGAGGCCGGCGTCCCCGGCCGCCAGGTCCACACTGACGGTGTCCAGGGTGGCCGGGATCATCTGGCAGGCGATGGTGCGCTTCCAGATCATCTCGTACAGCCTGAACTGCTCGGGCGTGAGGTACGGCTTGACCCGCTCCGGGGTATTGAACGCGGAGGTCGGGCGGATCGCCTCGTGCGCCTCCTGCGCGTTCTTCGACTTGGTCTTGTAGCGCGCAGGCTGGGCCGGCATCTGGTCGGCGCCGAAGCGCTCGGCGATCAGGCCGCGGATCTCGCGCAGGGCGTCCTCGGCCAGGTTGACCGAGTCGGTACGCATGTAGGTGATCAGGCCCACGCTGCCCTGCTCACCGAGGGCAATGCCCTCGTAGAGCTGCTGTGCGATGCGCATGGCGCGGCTGGCGGAGAAGCCGAGCTTGCGCACGGCCTCCTGCTGCAGGGTGGAGGTGGTGAACGGCGGTGCGGGGTAGCGCTTGCGCTGTTTGCGCTCGACGCCCTGCACGACCAGTGTGCCGTGGGCGGCCTTGATCAGGCGCTCGCGTGCGGCGTGCGCCCCACGCTCGTCCACGATGGAGAATTGCTCGACCTTCTCGCCATCGAGCTGGGTCAGCTTCGCGCCGAAGGCCACCCCGCCATGCGCCAGCCGGGCCTCCAGGGTCCAGTATTCGCGCGCGACGAAGGCCTCGATCTCTTCCTCGCGCTCGACGATCAGGCGCAACGCCGGGCTCTGCACGCGGCCGGCGGAGAGGCCGGGCTGGATCTTGCGCCACAGCAGCGGGGAGAGGTTGAAGCCGACCAGGTAGTCCAGTGCGCGGCGCGCCTGCTGGGCATTGACCAGGTCCATGGAGATGTCGCGCGGATGCGCGATGGCCTCCTGCACCGCGCGCTGGGTGATCTCGTTGAAGGTCACGCGGTGCAAGGGTTTGGCAGCAAGCTCGGGGTCCTGACGCACGATCTCGGCCAGGTGCCAGGCGATGGCCTCCCCTTCGCGGTCGGGGTCGGGGGCAAGGTACAGATCGTCCGCGCGCGCGAGGTGTTTCTTGATCGCCTCCACATGCTTGGCGTTGCGCTCGATGACCTCGTAGCGCATGGCAAAGCCGTGCGCCGGGTCCACGGCCCCCTCTTTGGGGATCAGGTCGCGGACATGGCCGTAGGAGGCCATGACCTCGAAGTCCTTGCCCAGGTATTTCTTGATGGTCTTGGCCTTGGCGGGCGACTCGACCACGACGAGGTGTTTGCTCATGGATGTTTAATGCAGGTATCCGGTGACGTTGTCATAGACCAGCTCTTCCATCCATGCGTAGGCGATCTCCTCGCCGGGCTGATTGAACAGCACCAGCAGGATCAGCCATTTGAGTCGCTCGAGGTCCATCTCGTCTTCCGGCAGGGCGAGGACCCGCTCGATCACCAGCTCGCGGTTGGCCGGGCTCAGGATGCCGACCCCCTCGAGGAACAGCAGGAAGCCGCGGCAGTCGGTATCCAGGCGTTCCATCTCCTCGGGGGTGTAGAGGCGGATGCTGGGGGCGCGGGCGGCATCGCCCGGTGCGCGTTGCAGGGCGGGAGGAGGCAGGGCGCGGCGTTGCCAGAGGGCATCCAGCCAGCCGAAGGCCTTGCCGATCTCGGTGCTGCTGAAGCCGGCCTCGACCAGGCGTGACTCGAGCGTGTCGCGGTCGGCGTCGAACGGCTGGCCGGGATTGTCGGCCATGTAGTACTCGAACAGGTACATCAGGACGTCGAGGACGTTTTCTTTCATCAGGAAGTTCAGGATGTTGGCGGCAGGCGAACGTACAGCCCACCGGTTGCCGGGGCGATAAGGCCCTGCAGTTGGAGGATCAGCAGAATGGATGAAACCTCCGCCGCGGTCAATCCGCTGCGCTCGACCAGGTCATCGACGCTGACCGGATCGAAGCCCATCGCCTCGAGCAGGCGGGCATGGTCGGCGGGAAGGTCGGGGGGTGCCGCCTCGGGGACGGCCGGCGGCGGGAGGGGGGCAAGCCGAGGGGCCAGTTCCTCGAGGATGTCGCTGCTCGACTCGACCAGCTTGGCGCCGCTGCGGATCAGGGCGTGGCAGCCACGTGCCATCGGGTTGTGGATGGAGCCGGGAATGGCAAACACCTCGCGCCCCAGTTCGCTCGCCAGGCGGGCGGTGATCAGCGAGCCGCTGCGAGGGGCGGCCTCGACCACCAGCGTGCCGAGGCCGAGGGCGGCCAGGATGCGGTTGCGGCGCGGGAACTGGCCGGGATGCGGTGGGGTGCCGAGCGGCAGCTCGCTGATGATCAGTCCGCCGCCATCGACGATGGCGTGGGCGAGTTCGCGGTGCCGGGCCGGGTAGACGCGGTCCACTCCGGTGCCGACCACGGCGACGGTCAGTCCCTTGGCCTCCAGGGCGCCGCGGTGCGCCTCGGCGTCGATGCCGAGCGCCAGGCCGCTGGCGATGGTGAGTCCCCGCCCGGCCAGGTCGCGGGCGAAGGCGCGGGCATTGAGTGCGCCGCCGGGGGTGGGGCGGCGGGTGCCGACGATGGTCAGCATCGGCAGGTGGAGAAGCTCGGGATCTCCCAGGGCAAACAAGGCCAGCGGCGGGTCGGCCAGGTCATGCAGGGCGGGCGGATAGCGTGGGTCATCGAGCGGGATGAGGTGGTGGCCGGGTTCGGCCAGCCAGTCCAGGGCCGCCGCGATCCGTACCTCGTCGGGCTGGCGCAGGGCGTCGCAGGCTGACTCGCTGAGGCCGGCCTCCCGCCAGCGGGCCGGTGATGCGGAGAGGATGGCGACGGGATCGGGCAGGGCTTCCCACAAACGGGCAAAGGCGCGTGGCCCGAGCGCTGGGGTGTGCAGCAGGGCGAGCCAGGCGCGTTGGCGGGGAGAGACGTTGCGGAATCCATCCCGGGATTCCGCCCTTCGGGTGACGCTTTGCGTCCCAGCGCCGTTCCCGACGGCGCTGTTCGGCTCGTCCAGCACGCGGCCCGTTCCCTGAGCCATGCTGCGCCTCAGGCTCAGTGGCAGGTGATGGTCGGCACGCTGGGCGAGGTGAAGCAGTCGCCCTCGCGCACCGGCTGGGTGGCCTCGGTGATGAGGGCGTAGCTCACGCGATCAAAGACGAGGAACACCACGGCATCACCCACGGCCTGATCCGGCAGGCGCACCTCGCGGACCGGGTTGCCGAAGATATCGGCGTTCGATGCCCCGCCGCGCGGGTCGGGAATCGGGGTGGTGTCCACCTGGGTCTGGCGGCCCGGTTTGTGCAGGCGGATGACGTTGCCCATGGCCATGCCGTCGACGCGGCCGCGGTTGATGGCGATGACCTGCCACTGGCCGGTCACGGTGGTGGTGTCCGGCAGGGAGATCACCCGGCCCTCGATGTCGGTCGCCGCCGGCATGAGTCGCAGGTCATGGGTCAGGACCGGGGGCAGGGGCACGATGCGGTCGCCCTTGCGCGTCTCGCGCGGGGACTCGGTCAGCCGGAGGGTTGCCGGTTCGCCCGCGGTCAGTACCCGCGCGATGCCGGCGGCCTCCGCCTCGTAGCCGAGCACCTCCTTGCTGTCCGGGTCGAGCAGCGGCTTGTGCGGGCGCACCACCGCCGCCGTCTCGCCGCCCTCCAGGTGGCCGCCATGGGTATAGAAGGTGTCGCCGCGTCCCAGCACGAGGCGGCCGTCCGGTGATCCGACGACTTGCGGCGCACTGTTCAGCTCGTGCGCCTCCACGACTTGGGGATAGGCGAGGAACGGACGAAGGGCCTCGAGCGGGAGGGTGGGGATGGCCTGCTCTGCGGGCAGCACGCGCATGTGCGGCGAGAGCTTCTTGGTCAGGCGGGGCTGGCCCTGGATGCTGACGATGGCAAGCACGTCGCCGGGGTAGATGCGGTGCGGGTTTTGCACCTGCGGGTTGTCATACCAGATCTGCGGCCACGTCCACGGGTCGTTGAGGAATCGTTGGGCCAGGCCCCAGAGGGTGTCGCCCTTTTTGACCGTGTAGGTGTGCGGGGCGTCGGCGCGGAACGGCTGGGTGTTCACCCGGGGGGCAGGGGCCGGGGCGGCATCCTGCAACGGGGTGACCTTGGCGGCCTGGGGCTCTGCGCTTGCCGACGGTGCCTCGGGGGCGCTGGCACAGGCGGCGAGCAGGGCGGGAAGGGCGATCAGGCTCAGGCGTAGTGCATTCCGGGGCATGGCGGTTCCATCGACGCAGGGAGAGTTTCCGAAGTTGATACCATAAAATAGGCGTTTTCGCGATGAAGAGTATCGGCTGAACCATGGCTCTGTTGCCCATTCTGGAGTACCCGCATCCCAACCTGCGCAAGGTCGCGCGGCGCGTGGAGCACTTCGACGATGAACTGCGCCGCCTGGTGGCTGACATGTTCGAGACCATGTACGCGGCCCCCGGCATTGGCCTCGCCGCCACCCAGGTGGACGTCCACCGCAAGATTGCGGTGGTGGACGTGTCCGAGGGCAAAGACCAGCCGCTGGTGCTGATCAACGCCGAGATCCTCGAGGCTTCCGGGGTCGAGGAGATGGAGGAGGGGTGTCTGTCCATCCCGGGGCTGCACGAGAAGGTGGCGCGCAAGGAGAGGGTGCGCGTGCGTTACCAGGATCTCGACGGCGTCGAGCACGAGCTGGACACCGGCGGTCTGCTCGCGGTGTGCATCCAGCACGAGCTCGACCACCTCGAGGGGCGCCTGTTCATCGACCACCTCTCGCCGCTCAAGCGCGAGCGCGCATTGAAGAAATACGAAAAGCTGCGCAAGCGCGAACGCGCCTGAGACCGGAGACACCATGTCCAAACCCCGCATCATCTACGCCGGCACGCCCGATTTCGCCGTGCCGGCTCTGCGCGCCCTCATCGAGGGCGGCGCCAACGTCGTGGCCGTGTATACCCAGCCGGACCGCCCCGCCGGGCGGGGGCGCAAGCTGACCGCGAGCCCGGTCAAACAGGCGGCGCTGGAATACGGCCTGCCGGTGTTCCAGCCCGCGACCCTGCGCACGCCCGAGGCGCAGGCGGAGCTCGCGGCACTCAAGCCCGACCTGATGGTGGTGGCCGCCTACGGCCTGCTGCTGCCCGAGGCGGTGCTTAAGATCCCGACCCGCGGCTGCGTCAACCTGCATGCCTCACTCCTGCCCCGCTGGCGTGGGGCGGCGCCGATCCAGCGTGCCATCGAGGCGGGGGATGCGGAGACCGGCATCACCCTGATGCAGATGGATGTGGGGCTCGACACCGGTAACATGCTGGCCAAGTCCGCCTGTCCGATCACGCCCGAGGATACGGCGCAGAGCCTGCACGACAGGCTGGCCGTGATGGGCGCGGAGCTGCTGATGCAACACCTGCCCGCGTTGCTCGCCGGTACGCTCAAGGGGGAGGTGCAGGACGAGGCCCTCGTCACCTACGCGAAGAAGCTGGACAAGGCCGAGGCCCGTCTCGACTGGTCGCGCCCCGCCATTGAGCTGGCGCGCCAGGTGATGGCCTTCAACCCCTGGCCGGTGGCGGAGACCCTCTGGCATGGGGAGAGCTTCCGCATCTGGCGCGCCCGTGCGCTGGACGGCCAGTCCGGCAGGGCGCCGGGCACGGTGGTGGCCGCCAGTCGTGACGGCATCGATGTCGCGACCGGGGCCGGCATCCTGCGCCTCGAGCAGGTGCAGCGGCCCGGCGGCAAGCCACTTCTTGCTGCCGACTTCCTCAATGCCCAGCCCATGCTGGGCGAAAGGCTCGGGGTCTGATGGCCGGCAAAGCCCACGCCGAGGGGCGTCCTGCGGGCAAGGATGGAGCGGGCAGCGGGGCTCGTGCCCAGGCCGCCCGTGCCGTGGCTGCCGTGCTGGCAGGGCGTTCGCTGAGCGAGGCCTTGCCGCCGCTCTTGGCCTCCCTGCCTGAGCGGGACCGGGGTCTGGCCCAGGAGCTGGCCTTCGGCGTGCTGCGCGAGTTCGAGCCGCTCGCCTTCCTCGCGGACGGCCTGGTCAAGAGCCGCCCCAAGCCGGCCGAGGTCTTCGCCCTGCTGCTGGTGGGGCTGTACCAGCTGATCCACACCCGGGTGCCGGAGCATGCGGTGGTGCATGCCACGGTGGAGGCGACCCGCACGCTCAAGGCCCAGCGCCTCGGTGGCCTGGTCAACGGCGTGCTGCGCAGCTTCATGCGTGAGCGCGAGGCGCGCCTCGCCCGGCTGGAGGGGGCCGACCCGGCCACCCGCCACGCCCTGCCGGGCTGGCTGTGGACGCGCCTTGGGCGTGATTGGCCGGGGCAGGAGGAGGCCATCGCCAACGCGCTCCGCCAGCGCCCGCCGATGACCCTGCGGGTCCATGCCGCCAAGGACGGGCGCGCCGCCTATCTTGCGCGGCTGGCCGCGGCCGGCCTTGCGGCGGAACCAACCCGCCATGCCCCGTTCGGCGTGCGGCTGGCCCAGCCGCAGCCCATCGAGCGCCTGGCCGGCTTTGCCGCAGGCGAGGTGTCGGTGCAGGACGAGGCGGCCCAGCTGTGTGCCGGCCTGGTCGAGCTGCGCCCAGGACTTAGGGTGCTTGATGCCTGCGCCGCCCCGGGGGGCAAGACCCTGGCCCTGCTCGAACACGAGCCCGGGCTGGCCATGCTGGCGCTCGACAGCGATGCCAGGCGGCTCGCCCGCGTCACGGAAAACCTCGCCCGCGCGGGGCTTGCCGCCGAGGTGCGGACCGCCGATGCTGGCGATCCGGCGGGCTGGTGGGCCGGTGCTCCTTTCGATCTGATCCTGCTGGATGCCCCCTGCTCGGCCACCGGCGTGATCCGCCGCCATCCCGACATCAAGCGCCTGCGCCGCGAGACCGATATCGCTGCCCTGGCGCGTCAGCAGGATCGTCTGCTGGACGCCCTGTGGCCGCTGCTCGCACCGGGCGGGCGTATGCTCTACATGACCTGCTCGATCCTGCGCGAGGAGAATGATGCCCGCATCGACGCCTTCCTCCAGCGTCGCGCGGATGCGGCCGAGCAGCCGATCAAGGCGGAGTGGGGCCACCCCTTGCCCCACGGACGGCAGATCCTGCCGGGGGAGGATGGTATGGATGGTTTCTACTACTGCCTGCTCGCGAGGGCATCATGAAGTCCTGGCTGGTGATCGGGCTGCTGGGGTGGCTCTTTGGCGTCGCGTCCCTGCAGGCTGGCGAGGTGGCGGTCACCCGTGTCGCCACCGAGGTGCGCGGGGACACCCTGTATGTCGATGCCGACGCCCGCCTCGAGTTGTTCGGCGCCCAGCGCGAGGCCCTTGAGAGCGGCGTGCCGCTGACCTTCGCCTGGGAGTTCGTCATCGAGCAGGAGCGCGACTGGCTGTGGGCGCGCGAGGTCGCGAGCCAGACGATCCGCGCCCGCATCGAATACCATGCCCTCAGCCGGCTCTACCGGCTGGTGTGGCCGGAGAGCGAGGAGAGCGCGACTTTCACCAGCCTGGTCGGTGCGCTGGAGGCGTTGACCCAGTTGCGCAACGTGGCGCTCGGTCCGGCCGGTGACTTCCCGGCCCACGGAACCTACCGGGGGCGGGCACGACTGAGGCTGCTGCTCGACACCCTGCCCCTGCCGATGCGGCCGCGGGCCTACTTCTCCGAGCGCTGGGCCTTGGCCAGCGAATGGTATCTATGGGCCTTCTGACGCTGCGGGTCTTCTACCGCCGCCGCGTGCGCCCGCTGGTGCCGTGGGTCAGCGCGGGGGTGGTGGTGCTGCTGCTGGTCTCGCTCTATCTCTTGACCGACGCCCTGCAGAACTCCACCCGTTACGAGTCGCTGTACCTCTGGCTGCTCGGTTTCAACGTCGTTGGCGTGCTGTTTCTGCTCATGGTGGTGGTGGCCAACCTCTGGCGCCTGGTCCAGAGCCTGCGCGCCCACGTGCCGGGCGCGCGCCTGACCATGCGCTTCCTCGGCGCCTTCGTGGCCCTGAGCCTCGCGCCGGTCGCCATCGTGTTCTACTTCTCGCTCGACTTCATCCAGCGCGGCATCGACAGCTGGTTCGACGTGCAGATCGAGCAGGCCCTGGGCGATGCGCTGGAGCTCTCGCGCGCCTCGCTCGACGTGCGCATGCGCGAGGCCGTGCGCGCGACCTCGCGCGTGGGGGGGTTATTGGCGGATACCGAGAGCGAGCGCGCCGCGCTCGAACTCGACACCCTGCGGCGCGAGACCGAGGCGACCGAGATGACCCTGTTCGGCGCCGGCAACATGATCATCGCCTCGGCCAGCGACGACACCCAGGGCATCCTGCCGGCCCGGCCGAACGAGGCCATGCTGATGCATGTGCGTCAGGGCAATGACTACATCGGTCTGGAGCCGGCGGCGGGCGACCGGCTGGTGATCCGGGTGGTGACCCCGGTGCGGGGCTATGGCGTCCGCAACGAGACCTGGCTGCTGCAGGCCCTGTTCCCGCTCGATCCGCGCCTGGCGAGCCTGGCGGACAGCGTGCAGGAGGGCTTCCACCAGTACCGCGAGCTGATCTACCTGCGCCACGGGTTGAAGCAGAACTTCGGTCTCGCACTCGGGCTGGCCCTGCTGCTCTCCGCCCTGACCGCAGTGTGGCTGGCGTTCGTCGCCGCACGCCGGCTCACTGCGCCGATCCGCGAGTTGGCGCTCGGCACCCGCGCGGTGGCGGCGGGCGACTACAGCCTGCGCCTGCCGGTGCAGCGCAACGATGACCTCGGTTTGCTGGTGCGCTCGTTCAATACCATGACCGCGCGCATCGCCGAGAGCACGGAGGAAGCGACCCGCCTCATGGAGGAGGCCGACGCGCAGCGCGATTACCTCGAGACGGTGCTGCAGCACCTCTCCTCCGGCGTGCTGACGCTCGACGAGCGGGCGCGGGTTCGGCATGCCAACGCCGCCGCGGCCAGCATGCTCGGCGTGCCACTGGAGGAGCTCCTCCATGCCAGCCTGCAGGGGTTGTGTTTGACCCACAGCCACCTCGATCCCTTGTGCGATGCCCTGCATGCCTGGCTGGAGGCGGGCGGGGAGCTGGCCCGTGAGGTTCGCCTGTTCAGCGAGGCCGGCCGCCGCATCCTCATGCTGCGCGGCGCGCCGCTGGCGCATGACCTGCAGGGTGGCGAGGAGGGCGGCCTGGTCTTGGTGATGGACGATATCACCGCCATCATCCAGGGCCAGCGCGACGCGGCCTGGAGCGAGGTGGCGCGCCGTCTGGCGCATGAGATCAAGAACCCCCTCACGCCGATCCAGCTGTCTGCCGAACGCCTGCGGCGCAAGCTCGGCCCGGTGCTTGCGGAGGACAACGCCCGGGTGCTGGAGCGCGCGACCCATACCATCGTGCAGCAGGTCGAGGCCATGAAGCACATGGTCAACGAGTTCGCCGAATACGCCCGCGCGCCGGAATCGCGGCTGGTGCCGCTGGAGCTCAACACCCTGGTGCGCGACGTGGTCGACCTCTACCGCGGCGGCAGCGTGCGGGTGCGGCACGACCTGGCGCCCGAGCCGCTTTGGGTGGAGGGCGATGCCGGCCGCCTGCGCCAGCTGCTGCACAACCTGGTGAAGAATGCCGCCGAGGCGCTGCAGGAGTCCGCCACGACAGGGGGCGTCGAGCCGACGGTCACCTTGCATACCCGCCTGCGCCCGGACGAGGGCCTGGTGGAACTGTGCGTGGACGACAACGGGCCGGGCTTCCCTCCCGACCTGGTTGAGCATATCTTCGAGCCGTATGTGACCACCCGCCCGAAGGGCACGGGCCTTGGCCTCGCCATCGTCAAGAAGATCGTCGAGGAACACGCAGGGCGCGTGCACGCCTTCAACCCCGCCGAGGGCGGGGCGCGCGTGCTGATCCTGCTGCCCGCCTTGGAGTCAGGGGACGGTCGTCACGTATCTTCCGGGGCCGCCGTGCCTTCCGGCGCGCTCCCGAGCAGTTGAGGAAAACATGCCTAACGCACACATCCTGATCGTGGACGACGAGCCGGATATCCGCGAGTCCGTCCGCGACATCCTCGAGGACGAGGGCTACAGCGTCGCGGTGGCCGAAGGTGCCGCGCAGGCCCAAGGGGCCCTGCAGGCCCGTCGCGCGGACCTGATCCTGCTCGACGTGTGGATGCCGGACATGGATGGCATCGGCCTGTTGCGCCACTGGCACGCCCATGGGGGACTGCCGGCGCCGGTGGTCATGATGTCCGGCCACGGCACGCTGGAGACCGCGGTGGAGGCCATCCGTCTCGGCGCCTACGACTTCATCGAGAAGCCGCTCTCGCTCGACAAGCTGTTGCTGATGGTGGAGAACGCCCTGCAGGCCCAGCGCCTGGCGCAGGAGAATGCCCGCCTCAAGCGCGAGGCACGCGCCCTGTTCGAGCCGGTCGGCGATTCCGCCTACCTGCAGACGCTCAAGGCGCAGGCACGCCGCCTGGCCGAGGCCGACGGATGGGTGCTGATCTCCGGCGAGCCCGGAGTGGGCAAGCAGACCTTCGCCCGCTACATCCACAGTCTCAGTTCACGCCGCCACCAGCCCTTCATCGAGGTCAACCTCGCCACCCTCAACACCCGCCAGGGCGCCGCGGTGGAGCTGTTCGGCAGTGAGGACGGCAGTGGGCGCATCCGCTACGGCCTGCTCGAGCAGGCGCATGGCGGCACTCTGTTCCTGGCCGAGGTCGCCGACCTCGACAAGGGGGTGCAGACCCAGCTCTTGTCCGCGCTGGAGAGCCAGAGCTTCGTGCGCGTGGGTGGCAGCGAGCCGGTGCATGTGGACGTGCGCGTGATCGCCGCGACCGCGCGTGACCTGGCCGAGGAGGTGCGTGCCGGGCGTTTCCGCGAGGACCTCTACTACCACCTCAACGTCCTGCCGCTGCGCATCGCGCCGCTGCGCGATCATGCCGAGGACATCCCCCAGCTGCTCGAATACGAGCTGCGCCGCGCCCAGGAGCAGGAAGGCTTTCCCGCCCGCAGGTTCGATCCCGAGGCGCTCGCCCTGCTGACTGGCTATGCCTGGCCGGGCAACGTGCGCGAGCTGAAGAATGTGGTGCAACGTCTGCTCATCCTTGCCTCCGGCGAGGTCATCACCCTGGCTGAGGCCCGTCAGGCCCTCGGCGCGCAGGGAGCGCGCGTGCCGGAAGGGGGGGAGGCCATCGCCCGCGAGCGGGGGGGGCGCCTGACGGTGGAGGTGGAGCTGGCCCAGCCGCTGCGCGATGCGCGCGATGCCTTCGAGCGCGCCTACCTCGAGGCCCAGCTGCGCCAGAGCGGCGGCAGCATGACCGAGCTGGCCCGCCGCACCGGCATGGAGCGCACCAATCTCTACCGCAAGCTCAAGGCCCTTGGGGTCAAGGACAGCACCCCGCGGGATGATGACGAGAAGGACTGGTAAATGAAGATCGTCATCCTCGGCGCCGGCCAGGTCGGCACCACCGTCGCCACCCAGCTCGCCAGCGAGGCGAGCAACGACATCACCCTGGTGGACACCAACGCCGCGCTGCTGCGCGAACTGCAGGAGAAGCTCGACATCCGCACGGTGGCCGGACTGGCCTCTTACCCTTCCGTGCTGGAGGCCGCCGGGGTGGACGACGCCGACATGCTGCTGGCGGTGACCAACAGCGACGAGGTCAACATGGTCGCCTGCCAGCTGGCCTGGAAGCTGTTCCACACCCCGGTCAAGATCGCCCGCCTGCGCGCGCCGGAATACCAGGCCATCCCCGCGATCTTCGACGAGGGCTACTTCAGGATCGACGTCGTGATCAGCCCGGAGACGCTGATCCAGGAACACATCGCGCGCCTGGTGGCTTATCCGGGCTCGCTGCAGGTGCTGGACTTCGCCGGGGGACGGGTGCGCCTGGTCGGCGTGCGCGCCTTCGCTGGTGGGCCGATGGTCGGGCAGCCGATCCGCGAGATCCGCGATCACATGCCGAACGTCGATACCCGCGTGGCGGCGATCTTCCGCCGCGGCCACGCCATCATGCCGACCGGCGACACCGTGATCGAGCCGGAGGACGAGGTCTTCTTCATCGCCGCGCGCGAGCATATCCGCGCGGTCATGGCCGAGCTCGGGCGCATGGAGCGCCCCTACCGGCGCATCATGATCGCGGGCGGCGGCAACATCGGCCGGGGGCTGGCCAAGGCGCTGGAGAACCGCGCCCAGGTCAAGGTCATCGAGCATAATCCGGCCAATGCCAGGCGTCTGGCCGAGGAACTGCATGAAGGCATCGTCCTGCGCGGCGACGCCACCGACGAGGACCTGTTGCGCGACGAGAACGTCGAGGACATGGATCTGTTTCTCGCCGTCACCAACGACGACGAGAACAACATCCTCTCCGCCATGCTCGCCAAGCGCCTCGGCGCCAGGAAGACCATGGCGATCATCAACCGCACGGTGTACGTCGACCTGATCGAGGCCACGGCGATTGATGTCGTCATCTCGCCGCAGCTGATCACGGTCAGTGCCCTGCTCGCCCACGTGCGCCGCGGCGAGGTCACCGCGGCCCACTCCCTGCGCCGCGGCGCGGCGGAGGCGATGGAGATCATCGCCGTGGGCGATCGGCTGACCTCGCGCGTGGTCGGGCGGCGCATCGAGGAGCTGAAGCTGCCCGAGGGCGTGACCATCGGCGCGCTGGTGCGCGCGGAGGAAGAGGTCATCATCGCCCACCATGACACGGTCATCGAGTCGGACGACCACGTGATCCTGTTCCTGACCGACAAGCGCCGCGTGCGCGAGGTGGAGCAGCTGTTCCAGGTCGGCTTCAGCTTCTTCGGATAGGGCGATTCATGCACTTCTCCATGGTCCAGCGCGTGCTGGGCGTGCTGCTGATGATCTTCAGCCTGTCGATGCTGCCGCCTGCCGTGGTCGGTCTGTACTTTGGCGATGGGGCGGTGCTGCCCTTCCTGCAGGGCTTCGCCTGGTTGTTCGGCCTCGGCGCGCTGATCTTCTGGCCGGTGCGCCGCCTGGCACGCGAACTCAAGCTGCGCGATGGCTTCGTTGTCGTGGTGATGTTCTGGACCGTGCTGGGGGTGTCCGGGGCCTTGCCGTTCTACCTGGCCGAGCGGCCGGACATGTCGCTCACCGATGCCGTGTTCGAGGCCATCTCCGGGCTCACCACCACCGGGGCGACGGTGTTGACCGGCATCGACGACCTGCCGCACAGCATCCGGTTCTACCGCCAGGAGTTGCAGTGGCTGGGCGGCATGGGGATCGTCGTGCTCGCGGTGGCCATCCTCCCCCTGCTGGGGGTGGGTGGCATGCAGCTGTACAAGGCCGAATACCCGGGGCCGATGAAGGAGGCCAAGCTCACGGCGCGCATCGCGGACACCGCCAAGACGCTGTGGTACATCTATGTGGGCATCACCGTGGCGGCCGCCATCGCCTATCGCATGGGCGGCATGGGCTGGTTCGACGCCATCGGCCACAGCTTCGCGACGGTCGCCATCGGTGGCTTCTCCACCCATGATGCGGGCTTCGCCCACTACGACTCCCCCTGGCTGGATGGCATGGCCACCTTCTTCATGCTGGTCGCCGGAGCCAACTTCGCCCTGCATTTCGTCGCCTGGAACCGGCGCAGCCTGGCGGGTTACTGGCACGACTCGGAGTTCCGCTTCTACGTCGGTGTGCTGCTGTCGATGGTGATCCTCTACAGCGTGATCCTCTGGGGCGGGGGTATCTACGACGGTTTCTTCACCGCCCTGCGTTACGCCGCCTTCAATGTCGTGTCCTATGCCACCACGACCGGCTTCGCCACCGCCGACATCACCCTCTGGCCGGCCTTCCTGCCGGTGCTGATCGTGCTGCTGGCCTTCATGGGGGGCAGCACCGGGTCCACCGGCGGCGGCCTGAAGGTCATGCGCGTGATGCTGCTGATCAAGCAGGGGGTGCGCGAGCTCAAGCAGTTGGTGCACCCGCAGGCCGAGCTTCCGGTCAAGATCGGCTCCCACGTGGTGCCGGACCGCGTCATCCAGGCCGTGTGGGGGTTTTTCTCCGCCTATATCGGCATCTTCATCGTCCTCACCCTGGTCATGATGGGCATCGGCCTGGATGAGGTGACCGCCTTCGGTGCGGTGGCCGCCACCCTCAACAATCTCGGGCCGGGGCTTGGCGATGTCTCGGGCAACTTCGCTTCCGTCCCGGATGCGGCCAAGTGGGTGGGGTGTGTGGCGATGATCCTGGGGCGTCTTGAGGTCTTCACCCTGCTCGTCCTGTTCACGCCGGTGTTCTGGCGCCGATGAGCTCGCGGATCGATCTCTGGAACAGCCGCCACGCGGACGCCGAGCGCGGCGCCGCGGCCTGGGCACTGCGCGAGCATGTCCACCTGCTGCCCGCGGCGGGGGATGCCCTGGACCTTGCCTGCGGCCTCGGGGCGAACGCCCTGCTGATGGCCGAGCATGGCCTGCGGGTGCAGGCCTGGGACTTCTCCCCGGTGGCGATCGAGCGCCTCGGGGAGGAGGCACGGCGACGTGGTCTTGCCGTGCACGGCGTGGTGCGCGATGTCGTGGCCGCGCCGCCCGCGCCCGCGTCCTTCGACGTGATCGTCGTCAGCCATTTCCTCGAGCGCGGCCTGTTCCCGCACCTGATCGCCGCCCTGCGCCCGGGCGGCCTGCTGTTCTACCAGACCTTCACCACCGAGCGCCCGGAAGGGAGCTCGACCCCCTCCAATCCCGCCTTCCTGCTCGAGCCTGGCGAATTGCTCGAACTCTGCCGGCCGCTGCGCCTGCTGGTCTATCGCGAGGATGGTCTGTTCGGTGACCTGGGCCAGGGCCTCCGGGCCGTGGCGGCACTGGTGGGGGCCAAGCCATGAGCCTGCCCGCCCCGCTTAAAGATCCCGCCTTGTGGCATCCGCGTTATTTTGGGATGTGGTTGGGCATCCTTTTGCTGTGGATCATCGCCTGGCTACCGGTCGGCCTGCGCATGCGGCTTGGCGCCTGGCTTGGGCGGCAGATGATGCAGCGCAACGCCAAGCGGCGGCGGATCGTCGAGATCAATCTGGGCCTCGCCTTCCCTGAGCTGGACGAGGCCGGGCGCGCACGGCTTGCGCGGCAATCCTTCGAGCGCGCGGGGCAGGCCTTGCTCGACCTCGGCTACCTGTGGTTGCGCAGCCGCAAGGCCTTGGCGAAGCGCTGGCGGGTGCACGGGCAGGAGCACCTTGAGGCCGCGCTGGCCTCGGGCCGCGCGCCGCTGGTGGTCACCGGGCACGTGGTGGGCCTGGACATGGGCGCAGCCTACCTGTCGATGGCCTGCGGTGGCGGGGCGGGCCCCTACAACCCCACCGGCAAGCCCTTCCTCGATGCCTGGATGGCGCATGGCCGCACCCGCTTTGGCGCCCGGCTGATGGCCCGTCAGGAGGGGCTGCGCCCGCTGGTGAAGGCGCTCAAGGCCGGTACCCTGGTGTACTACATCCCGGACGAGGACCTCGGCCCTGCGCACGCAGTGTTCGCGCCGTTCTTCGGCGTGCCCAAGGCAACCGTCCCCATGCTCGGCCGCCTGGCGAGGCTCGGGGATGCGGTGGTGCTGCCCTACATCACCCGCCTCGATCCGGCCACCGGCCTGTACCACATCCACATCCGCCCGCCGTTGGAGGATTTCCCCAGCGAGGACGTGGTGGCGGATACCGCACGCATGAACGCGGTGCTCGAGTCGATGATCCGCGAGGATCCGGCGCAGTACATGTGGAGCTTCAAGCTGTTCAAGACGCGGCCGGAAGGCCAGCCGCGTTTGTACTAGATTGGGAAGGGACAGCCATGGGTGAGCAAGATCACCCCCAAAGACCATGGTTGCCGAGCCCGGGATGCACTGACTAGATTGGTTTCGGTAAGGCTCGGCCATGGACAGGAGGCAAAGGAGGCGATGCTCCATGAAAGGCATGCTGTACGCGCTGTTGCTGGGGATGGTCCTGCTGCCGCCCCTGCACGCGGCCGAGGTTACCGAAACCCTGCCCTCGGGATTGAGGGTGAGCGCGGATTACCGCCCGGCGCGAACCGATGCGCCTTCCCTGCTGGTCCTGCACGGCTTCCTGGTGACCGGCGGCTTTCCGACCGTGCAGGCCCTGGTGAACGAGTTTTCCGCCAAGGGATACGCCGTGCTCGCCCCCACCCTGAGCCTGGGGATTACCGCCCGCCGCGCGGGCCTGGCTTGTGATGCCATCCATACCCATACCCTGACGGACGATCTCGCCGAGATCGGCTTCTGGGTGGACTGGCTCGCGCGGCGCACCCAGGGCCCCATCGTCCTGGTCGGCCACTCCTTCGGCAGCGTGCAGCTGCTTGACTATGCGGCCACAGCGCCCCATCCCCGCGTCAAGGGGCTGATCGGCATGAGCATGAGCCATGTCGGGGCGAGGGGCGAGGAGTTGCGGCCGGACGATCGGGGCAGGGCGGAGGAGCGCCTGCGTGCCGGCGATCGCGCGCTGGATCGCTACAGCCTGATCTACTGCCACGGGAGTTACGTGGCCAGCCCGGAGGCCTACCTGTCCTATGCCAGCCTCGACCGCGCGGGTGTGCTGGAGCGGCTCGGCCTGGCGCGGGTGCCCACGATCGCCATCATGGGGGGTGGGGATCAGCGCTTTGGTGCGGACTGGGTGGCCTTGATGCGCCAGGCCGGCGTGTCCACAAGGGTGGTGGACGGGGCCAGCCACTTCTTCGACGGAACGCACGAGTTTGACCTGCTGGATGCGGTGGATGGTGCCCTGCGGGAGCTGCGCGTCCGCCCATGAGTGCATCATCCGCGATGGGGATCCTGTAGATGCGTGTTCCCGGTGTCCGCACCTACGCCATCCTGATGCTGGGAATCGGCCTGGCCATCCTCCTGACCCTCGGCTGGCACATGCACGAACGGCTGGAGGCCGTCCAGGCGGTGCAGGCCGCGGAGGGCGAGGCCGCGGCGCGGCTGGAGTTCGAGCGCGCCGTGGAGAATACCCTCGCCCAGGTGGCCGGCCTTGGCGAGCAGATCGCCAGCTGGGACGAGGTGCGGCAGCAGCTCGCCGCGCCCGCCTACTACACCTACTGGCGGGACAATCGCGCCACCGCGCAGGGACTTTGGCCGGCCTGGGTGCGCGGGGTGGAGCTGTACGACCGGCAGGGGCGCCTGCTGTCGGAGTTCAACGCCCGGCTGCCCGCGCGGCTGCCCGAAGGGGAGGAGAGTGCCTTGATGGCGCTGCCTGAAGGGGGGCTGTGCCTGTTGCGTTTTGCCGAGGTCGTCGATCCGGACGATGACTTGCATGGGGTATTGGGCCATGTCGGCCTGCGCGTCGACCTGCTCGGTGCCCTGCGCGGGTTGCACCGCTTCGCCTACATCGACCCGGAGAGCTTCCGGCTCCGCCCCGGCTACCAGGGCGTGCAGGGGGTGGGGCAGGCGGTCGAGATGATCGACTACCGGATCCGGCAGGTCGGTTGGGTTTCCATGTTGCCCGAGCTGGTGCGCCAGACCCTCCTGCAGTTCATGACGGCCTTCATCATCCTCATGGCGATGAACTACCTGCTGGTCACCCGCTTGTTCACCCGCCCCCTGCGCCGCCTGCGCGACGAGCTCACCCAGCTGCGCACCGGCGAGCCGTTGGCGCTGATGGCGCGCGACGCCTTGCCCGTGCGCGAGCTGCGCGAGGTGAGGGAGGCCTTGCACGACTACCGGCGTTCGCTCGAGCAGGCGCATGACGAGCTCGATCGCACCAATGTCCGCCTGTGGACCGAGGCGCATATCGATGCCCTGACCGGCATCTACAACCGCCGGGCCTTCGATGAGGATTGGTCCCGCCTGCAGCAGGAAACGAACGACTCACCCTTCGCCCTGTTGCTGCTGGACTGCGACTTCTTCAAGTCCATCAATGACACCTATGGGCATGAGACCGGGGACCGGGTGCTGCAGGACATCGCCCGGCTGGTGGGCGAGGAGTTGCGCCGCGATGATCGGCTCTATCGCCTTGGCGGCGACGAATTTCTCGCCATCCTGTGGGGTGCCGGCGAGGTCCAGGCGCTGCAGGTGGCCGAACGCTGCCGCATGGCGGTGGCCAACCATCCGGTGGAGAACCTCGGCATCAAGGAGCGCCTCCGCATCAGCATCGGCGTGGTGGCCAGCGAGCATCCACACCAGGACGTGCGGCAATTGCTCAGGCATGCGGACATGGCCATGTATGAGGCCAAGCGCGGCCTCGGCGAGCACAAGGTCGTGCTCTTCCAGGCGGCGATGGAGAGCGGTTTGGGGGAGTGGTCAAACCGCCTGGTGCACGCCGTGCTCGATGCGGTCGACGGCGGGCGGGGCATCGTCATGCACTACCAGCCGGTGGTGGAGGCGGCGACGAGCGAGGTGTCCTACTACGAGGCGCTGCTCCGCCTGCGGGACGCCGAAGGCCTCATCGGGCCCGGCGAGGTCTTGCCCATCGCCAGCCGACGGGGGCTTGCGACGGCGCTGGATCTCGCGGTGCTGCGCAGCGTGCGGCAGGACCTCGAGTCCGGCGCCATTCCCCGCGGCACGGGGGTGGCGATCAACTTCGACGGTGAATCCATCCTCGACCCGGAGGTATCGACCGCCATCCAGCTGCTCGCGAGGCACGCCGGGGATTACACGCTCGTGCTCGAGATCACGGAAACCACGCTCATCTCGCGCTTCGAGCTGATGAGCCATGCCTTGCGGCATTATCGATCCCTGGGGATCAAGGTGGCCCTGGATGACTTCGGCAGCGGCTACTCATCGCTGCGCTACCTCGCCCGCATGCCGGTCGATATCGTCAAGCTCGATCGCAGCCTGATCGAGTCCTACAGCCAGGACGCGGCCTTGCGAGGCATGGTGGTGCATGTCGTCGACATGTTGCGCGGCAGCGGTTTCGCCGTGGTGGCCGAAGGCATCGAGACCGAGTCCCAATGCCAGGACTTCCAACGGTTGGGGGTGAGCTACCTGCAGGGCTGGGTCTTTGGACGGCCCGAACGACCGGCGCAACCAGGGCAAGGCCCGCAAGCGGCGGCTTGACGGCGGTTGGGGCGGCGGATCAGGAAGCGGGAAAAGAGATGGTCGGAGTGACAGGATTCGAACCTACGACCCCTACGTCCCGAACGTAGTGCTCTACCAAGCTGAGCTACACTCCGACTAGTGATCCCGGGCTGCTGCGAAACGAGCGATGCTCTCGAGTGCTTCGCGATGCGGCGACGGGGGCAGGATGGCGAGGGAGGCAATGGCTTGCTCGGCCTCGTTCATCGCAAGGCGCGCAGTATAGGCAAGTGATCCGGCGTTTGCAATAGCCTCGAGCACGACCGGCAGATTTTCCACCCCGCCCTGCTCGATGGCCTGGCGGATCACCGCCGCCTGCGCGGGGGACGCGTGGCGCATGGCGTGGATCAGGGGCAGGGTGGGCTTGCCCTCGGCCAGGTCATCGCCGACGTTCTTGCCAAGCTTCTCCGGGTCGGCCTCGTAGTCCAGCGCGTCATCCATCAGCTGGAAGGCATTGCCGAGGTGCAGGCCGTAGGCGGCAAGGGCCGCCTCCACCTCGGGGGTGGCGCCGGCCAGCACGCCACCCAGGCGCCCGGCGGCCTCGAACAGCTGCGCGGTCTTGCAGCGGATGACCTCCATGTAGCGCTCTTCGGTGGTATCGGGGTCATGGCAGTTCATCAGCTGCATGACCTCGCCCTCGGCGATGATGTTGGTGGCGTCGGCGAGGATCTCCATCACGCGCATGCTGCCCACGCTGACCATGAGCTGGAACGCGCGCGAATAGAGGAAATCGCCGACCAGCACGCTCGCGGCATTGCCGAACATGGCGTTGGCGGTCTCGCGGCCGCGGCGCATGCCGGACTCGTCCACCACGTCGTCGTGCAGCAGGGTGGAGGTGTGGATGAACTCGATCACCGCCGCGAGGGTGTGGTGGTGCTCGCCCTCGTAGCCGGCCGCGCGCGCGGCCAGCAGGTGCAGGAGGGGGCGCAGGCGCTTGCCGCCACCGTGTATGATGTAGGTCGCGATCTGCCGGACAAGGGCGACCTCGGAGTGCAGGCTGCGTTCAATCAGCTGATTGACGCGGGCCATGTCGTCCGCCGTCGCGTGGCGCACCTGCTCGAGATTCATCGGAAGTCGCTTTGGCTTTATAGTGGGTGGTTCGGAACGCCCGCGATGCTAGGCAGCCCCATGGCGGGGTGTCAAGGCGGGTAGGTTTTTATTTGACGCGACGGAATCGGGCGCTTACAATGCGCGCCCTTTATACTGTCACATTCATTTTTTGGAGCACACCATCATGTACGCAGTGATCGTGACTGGCGGTAAGCAGTACCGTGTCGAGCAAGGCGAGCGCCTGCGCGTCGAACTGCTGACCGCCGATGTGGGCTCGACCGTCGAGCTCGATCAGGTGCTGCTGGTGGCTGACGGCACCCAGTTCAAGGTCGGTTCCCCGCTGGTCGAAGGCGCCAAGGTGTCTGCCGAGGTGCTGGGCCACGGCCGCCACAAGAAGGTCGAAATCCTGAAGTTCCGTCGTCGCAAGCATCACATGAAGCGCATGGGGCACCGTCAGTATTTCACCGAACTGAAAATCACCGGTATCTCCGCTTAATCGAGGCAACGAGCCATGGCACACAAGAAGGCCGCGGGCAGTTCCCGCAACGGTCGCGATTCTGAATCCAAGCGTCTGGGTGTGAAACTCTACGGCGGCCAGCAGGCCGTTGCGGGTAATATCATCGTCCGTCAGCGTGGTACCCAGTTCCATCCGGGCACCAACGTCGGCTGCGGCAAGGACTACACCCTGTTCGCCAAGGTCGATGGCACCATCAAGTTCGAGGTCAAGGGCCCGAACAACCGCCGCTTTGTGAGCGTGATCCCCGCCTGACCCGCGGAACACCCACCTTGCGCGACCAAGCCCCGCCTCGACGGGGCTTTTTTGCTGGTAAGTTTCTATGAAGTTCGTTGACGAAGCAGTCATCCACGTCAAGGCCGGCAACGGCGGCAACGGCGTGGTCAGTTTCCGCCGCGAGAAGTTCATTCCCATGGGCGGGCCCGACGGGGGCGATGGCGGTGATGGCGGCAGCGTGTACGTGGTCGGCCATCCCGACCTGAACACCCTGGCGGACTTCCGCTTCCAGCGCCGTTTCGAGGCCAAGCGCGGGCAGAACGGCATGGGCCGCAACATGACCGGCGCCAAGGGTGACGACCTGGAGATCCCGGTCCCCGTGGGCACCATGGTCTATGACGCGGACACCGAGGAGCTGATCGGCGACGTGGTTGAGGCCGGCCAGCGCGTGCTGGTCGCGCGCGGTGGCTTCCACGGGCTCGGCAACACCCGCTTCAAGAGCTCCACCAACCGCGCCCCGCGCCAATGCACGCACGGCTCGGAAGGTGACGAGCGCGAGCTGCGCCTGGAACTCAAGGTGCTGGCCGACGTCGGCCTCTTGGGCCTGCCGAACGCCGGCAAGTCCACCCTGATCCGCGCCATCTCCGCCGCGCGGCCCAAGGTCGCGGACTACCCCTTCACCACCCTGTACCCGAACCTCGGCGTGGTGCGGGTGGAGGCACACCGCAGCTTCGTCGTCGCCGACATCCCCGGCCTGATCGAGGGCGCCGCGGAGGGGGCCGGACTCGGCATCCAGTTCCTCAAGCACCTCTCCCGCACCGGCCTCCTTCTGCACGTGCTGGATGTCGCCCCGCTCGACCCGGAGGCCGATCCGGTGCGTGACGCCAAGGTCATCCTGGCCGAGGTGGAAAAGTTCAGCGACGAGCTTTTGCAGCGCCCGCGCTGGCTGGTGCTCAACAAGCTCGACCTGCTGCCCGAGGATGAGCGCGAGGCGCGCTGCCAGGCCATCCTCGACGGTCTCGGCTGGGACGGCCCGGTGTTCCGCATCAGCGCCATCTCCGGCGAGGGGACGCGCGAACTGGTGTACGCCATCATGGAGTTCCTCGAGCAGTCGCGCGAAGCGGCCCGCGCCGAGGTGGCGGGAGGGTCCGGCGCAGGAACGCCCGCATCATGAGCAGCGTCGCAACGAGCGCAACGCGCGCACGGCTGAGCCGCACCCGCCGCTGGGTGGTGAAGATCGGCAGCGCCATGGTCACGCGCGGCGGGCAGGG
>JBFLVZ010000003.1:0-4253 GCA_040758295.1 Pseudomonadota bacterium | reverse complement strand
GCGCCGTGTCGCTCACCTGGCCGGCCGCCCCGGTCAGCGCCTCCGCCGCGCTGTTCACCTCGCCAATCACCTGCTTCAGGCGCTCCACCATCGCCGCCTGCGCCGCAATCAGCTGTCCCACCTCGTCACGCGAGGAGGCTTCAAACCGCACCGTCAGGTCGCCCTCCGCAAGGCGGTTCGTCACCCCAACCGCACGCTTCAGCGGCCGGGTGATGCTCTGGGTCACCCAGGCAATGATGACTAGGCCGAGCACGAGCGCCAGGGTGGCCACGGCAAGGCCCGTGAGCAGAACCCGCTCGCTGGTGGACTGGACCTCCGCCCGGGTGGCCTGGAGCTCCTCCTGCATCAGGGCGCGCATGTCCAGAAGCTGCTGGCGAATCTTGCGCCAGGCCGGGGTTTCCTGACCGTTCAGCACAGCCTTTGCCCCCTCGATGTCACCCGCCCGCACCCGCTCGAGCACCGCCTCCTGCAGCGGCTTGTGTGCCCTGCGCAGGACCTCGACCTGGTCGAGCTGGCCGACCTGACGGGCCGTCACCAGCCCCCTGGCCGCCCCCAGCGCGGCATCGAAACCTTCCGTGGCCCGCCTGAAGTTCTCATGGGCCGTGGCATTGGCTGGATCGAGGATGATGTTGCGCATGGCCTGACCGGATTGCAGGCCCATGGCATACATCTCGCCGACGGCCTGAAACAGGGCCTGGTCCCGGTCGAGGAAGCCCGTGAACTGACCGCGCATGCTGTGCAGCCCATAAAGGGCCATGGTAATGGCAGCGATGAACAGGGCGAACACGGTCCCCATGGAAAAGAACAGGCGGCCGCCGATGGTTCTCGACAGGTTCACGATCTTCCTCTTTTTGTTTTTCTCAGAAAGCACGGTCCACGGGGTCACCGGCGACGCAGCGGCGCCCCATCGGTCAGACGATAGATGGAGGGCCTCACGACCTGCAGCCGGTCGGTGATGCCGTTCAGCGTCTCCGAGTGGCCGATGATCAGGTACCCCCCGGGCTGGAGGTGGTCCAGCATGCGCAGGACCAGGCGGCGCTTGGTGGGCGGGTCGAAATAGATCATCACATTGCGCAGGAAGATCACGTCGAAGCGCTCGCTGAAATCACCCCAGTCGCCGTTCAGGTTGAAGTGCTCGAAGCGGGTGGCCGCCCGCAGGCTGGGCGACACCCGCATGAAGCCCTCCTGCGAACGCACCCCGCGCAGGGCGTAGGCGTGCAGATAATGCCTGGGGATGCGCTGCGCATGCTCAATCGGATAGCGACCGCTGCGCGCGATCTCCAGCACGCGGGTGCTGATGTCGGTGCCGAGCACCTCCCAGCGCCCCGACCCAAGCGCCTCGTCCAGCACCATGCCCAGGGTGTAGGGCTCCTCGCCGGAAGACGAGGCGGCGCTCCACACCCGGAACGGCCTGCCCTTGGGGGCGTGCGGGAGGATGTGCTGGCGCAGGAAGTCGAAGTGGGCCGGCTCGCGGAAGAAGGAGGTCTCGTTGGTGGTCAACAGGTCGAGCATCACGCGCAGCTCGTCGCCGCCCTCCGAGCCCGTGGCGAAGGCCACGTAGGCGTCGAGGTCCGGCAGGCCGTGATGGCGGACCCGGCGTGCCAGGCGGTTGGCCACCATCGACTTCTTGTTCGGCGCCAGGCTGATCCCCGCGCGCTGGTGAAGGAAGCGCTGGATGCGCCCGAACACCTCGTCCCCGACCGTGAGTTCCATGCTCCCCCTCCTCAGCCCCGGATGCCGCTGCCGACCTTCAGCTCATCCAGCCAGTGGATGAAGCGCTCGACATCCGCGCCTTGGAAGATCGCGCCATGCTGCGGGCAGAGCATGTCGATCTGCATCCGGCTGGCGCGCTCGCACCAGTCGCGCTTGGCCTCGTTGGAGCCCATCCAGCGCCGGTGGAAGCCTTCCATGTAGCGGATGTGGCGGTCGAAGTCGGTGACGAACAGGTAATCCTCCTCGTGCGGGATCATGGCCGCGCCGATGTCACCGGAAAACAGGATGCGCGCCTTCCCGTCGTAGAGGTGGAAGTTGCCCGAAGAGTGCAGGTAGTGCGCCGGGACCGCCTGCAGGGTCAACTCACCCAGCGGGATCGCCATGCCCTCGTCCGGGATCGGGCGGAAGGTGTCCTCGTTACCGCCGAAGTGCGGCACAAAGCTGTCCCACAGCCAGCTCAGGTAGCAGTGCAAACTCGGGTTGAAGTCCAGCCACAAGGCCAGCGAGGAGATGATGTCCGGGTCCTGGTGGGAGGCAAACAGGGTGTGGATCTTCTCCGGATCGAACACACCGCTGATGGCGGAGAATACCGCCGGGAAGATCTCCATCCCGCCCGGATCGGTCAGCAGGCCCTCGCCCGCCGAGGTGATCAGGTACTCATTGGTGTCGATCAGGTGGTCCGGGCGCTCGGGATCGCGGGCGACGACAATCCAGCGGTGGTCGCCGTCCTCATAGAGGGTGGTGGTCTTTTTCATGGCTTCAGTAGGGCACGGGCCCCGTTCAGGCGGATGAGGATCTCGGCGATCGCCTGCTGCAGGCGCACGGCCACGGCATCGAGTTCTGCGTTGACGCCTCCTGCCTGCGCCTCGACCTTGCAAAGCACAGCCAGCTGCTCGCCGATGCCGCACAGGCGCAGCGCACGCCCGAGCGCCTCGACCACGGCATGGCGCAGGTTTTCCAGCAGGCGCGCACACTCCCCCTGGCGAGCGCGTTGGGCGGCAAGGACTCCGGCCAGCAGCGCCGGGCTCGTGCCCTGGCGCCGGCAGCCCGTGTCGGCGCGCTCGAAATGGCGACCGCGACGGGCCTGCTTGGCCAGCTCCGCGCCCACCCGGACCATCTGCCCCAGCGAGCCGCCAACCTCCACCACGCTGCGGTCGAGGCGCTGGCTGAACACGCGCAGCTCCTCGGTCACCCGGGTGAAGCCGGGCACCCGCACCTGGCTCTGGCGGGCCGCGAACATCGCGTTGAGCGCAATGGTATAGACCTGCCGGCTCGCCTCGCTGACGGCCTTGATCGCCTCGTTCAGGCGCACGACGCGCAGCAGCTCGGCATCCCGCCACCCCCTGTTCATGCGTTGAGCCTTGTCGCGGGCACCATCAGCTCGGGGATGGCCAGCACCCGCTCGAGCGCCAGCAGCGCGGTGAAGTCCTCCCCCCGGCGCAGCATGCCGCCGATGTAGTCGGCCGGGATGCTGGTGCCGAAGGCCGGGGCGGGCTCGATGTCCGCCCCCTCGACGTCCACCACCTCGTTCACCATGTCGACCACGATGCCGAGGTCGAGGCTGAACTCGCCCTCCCGCGCCTCGATCACGAGGATGCAGGTGCGCTTTCCGACCGCTGCCGGCTCAAGGCCCAGGCGGCGGGCGAGACTGATGACCGGCACCACGTCCCCGCGCAGGTTCAGCACCCCGCTGATGGTGTCCGGGGTCAGCGGCACGGCGGTCAGGGCGCGATACTCGATGATCTCCTTGATCGCACCGATCTCGATGCCGAAGCGCTCGCCACCCAGGGTGAAGGCCAGGACCTTGTGCTGCCCGGCCCAACGGCCGCTGGGCTTGCCGCCCGTGCCGGCGGCCGCTTGCATGGTGTTCTGCATGACGAATCTTCCTCAGGCAACCTGATCCAGGCCCGCCGGCTCCTGGAGCGACACATCGAATCCCGCCAGCGCGGCCAGGTTGTTGCCGCGCAGCAGGGCATCCCCGCGCAGCAGCACCACCAGCCTCTCCCCGACCTTGGCAACCCCTTCGAGGGCCTGGGCGCTGTCCTCGCCGCCGAAGCTCGGTGCCGGCTCGATGGCCTCCTGCGCGATGTCCGCGACCTCGCGCACCGCCTCAACGATGAAGCCGACCTCCACCAGATGGTCGCCCTGCTGCACCTCCATCACGATGATGCAGGCCCGTCCCTTGAGGCTGGTCTCGACCCCGCCGAACAGCAGGGCGACATCCACCACCGGCATCACCTTGCCGCGGATGTTGATCACGCCGCGATGTGCGCGGGGAAGACCGGGCAGTGGGGTGATCTCGCCGACCTCGAGGATCTCCTTCACCTTGAGGATGGGCAGGCCGTACAGCCTGCCCCCGACCAGGAAGGTCAGGTACTTGCCGGCAACGGCCCCTGCAGTCATGCGGCCCCCTTCTCGAAAGGCTCGAAGTCGTCCTCATGGACATGGTGGTGGCGCGCATCATGGCCGCGACCATGGACCTGCGGCTTGAGGCGCGCCACCGCCCGGCGCGCGGAACCGTGGCCGTGCTCCGAACCATG
>JBFLVZ010000002.1:0-15354 GCA_040758295.1 Pseudomonadota bacterium | reverse complement strand
AGTGCGCCAAGGTCGCCATCGTCGCATGCATGCGTGTGCTGCTGGTCCGAATCAATGCCATGATGCGAGATCAGACCGAGTGGAACATGACGCCAGTCACACGTTAAAAAAGACAGTTGCTCCTACAGCCAGAATGTAGGAGGCCCGCCCCCGGGCCGATGAGGTCAGCATCAAGCCGAGGCTGACGGCGTCCGCTTTACGGATGGTACTGGTACAGCCAGGTCTCAGTGATCGGCTTGCCGTCGAGCTCCAGGTGGCAGCGCAGTTCGACCGGCTCGCTGCCATCCACGGTGATGTCGAACTCCGAGCGCCAGCGCGGGGTGTACCAGATGGCCTCGCTGCGGGTGAGCGAGACCTGCCCGCGCGAGGCGGACACCACCACGGTCGGGCGCACGCCCCAGGGGATGGACTTGAGGATCTCGCCGTCCCACTCGATGACGATCTTCTTCGCGTTGGCGGGCCGCTCCTTGCCGAACTCGCCGCCCCGGCCCATGCGCAGGGCAACGGCGCGAGCAAGATCCTTCTTCGGGAAATAGGGGATATCGGCCAGCCAGTGCAGGCGGTACTTGAAGCTGAAGCTGGTGCCGGCGCGGGCGGGCGTCGAAGGCACCCAGAACACGCCGATGTTGTCGTAGATCTCATCGTCGGTCGGGATCTCGACCAGCTGCACGCGGCCTTTGCCCCAGTCGCCGATCGGCTCCACCCAGGTGGTGGGGCGCCGATCGTAGTTCACCCCGTCGAGGTAGTGCTCGTAGTTGCGGTCGCGCTGGGCCAGGCCGAAGCCGCGCGGGTTCTCGTCCATGAACGAGGAGAACATGATGCGGGTGGGGTTGTTGAGCGGGCGGACCAGGTGCTCACCCGCGCCATTCCACATCACCAGGGTGTCGGAATCGTGCACCTCCGGCCGCCAGTCGTGCGAATGGGCCGCGGGATATTCGGCATACCAGAACATGGAGGTGAGCGGGGCGATGCCGAGACGCTCCACGTCCTTGCGCAGGAAGAGGTGATTCTCGATGTCCATCACCACGCCGCTGGTCCGGTGCAGGGCAAAGCGGTAGGCGCCGGTGATGGAGGGGCCATCAAGCAGGGCGTGGACGATGACCGGGTCGCCCTCGTTCCGGGCCGGCTCGAACCAGAAGGAACGGAAGTCCGGGAATTCCTCCGGCTCGGCCGCGCCGACATTGAGGGCAATGCCGCGCGCGGACATGCCGACCTGGCCGAGTTCACCCACGGCGCGGAAATAGGCGCCGCCCTGGAAGGTGGCCCAGGGCTCCTGCTTGGTCCAGTCACCGATGCGGCGCGACTCCTGTACCCAGAAGCCGGCGATGGCGGACTCGCCCGGGCGGATGTCGTTCATCGGGCTCTGCGGGCCGAAGCTGAAGTAGTCCGGCTGGTAGATGATCTCGCGCGCCTCGCCGTTTTCCACCGCGAACATGCGCACGGTCTTCTGGAAATAGTAGCCGACCGGACGGAAGGTGATCGGGAAGGCCGAGGGGCCGTCCTTCCACAGGGCGCGGTCATACTTGAATTTGATCTTGCCCTGCTCGTCGTAGTCGATCTTCTTGACCGCCTCGGGGTTCGGGCGGGCGGGCTCCTTGTAGGGCTGGCCGGCCATGTCCCTGGCCATCTTGATCAGCATGTCGAAGTCGAACGGCTTGGCCTCGCCGAACTTGAGGCCGGCGGCTTCAGCGGCGGCGCGCGCCTCGGCGCCGAACAGGCCCAGCAGCGGCAGGCTGCTCATGGCGGCAAGGAAGCTGCGGCGGGAAGTGTCCACGGACATGCGGGGCTCCATCACGAGATTGTGGCAGGGTGAGGGAATTGTACGTCGAATCCCGCGGGAGTCAGTCACCTGACTTCTGCAGCATCGACTGGAAGCGCGCGAGATGCACCGCCTGGCGGCGGTTGCCCCAGCGGCCTGGCTCGGCCCCGAACACGCCGGCGCAGGGGGTGCCGCACTGCCGGCAGCGGCCGCCTTCGTCGAGATTCCAGGCGGTGATCGCATAGCCGTCACGGCCGATGAGGGTCGCCCCGCACTGGTGGCAGTAGGTGGCCTGCCCTTCCGGGTCGCGGATATTGCCAGTGAACACATACCTCATCCCCGCGTCCATGGCGATGCTTCGCGCGCGTTTGAGGGTCGCGGGCGGCGTCGGCGGGCGATCGAGCATGCGGTAGTCCGGGTGGAAGGCGGAGAAGTGCCAGGGCACCTCCGGCCCGAGCTCCGTCACCATCCACTGGGCCATGGCGTGCAGTTCCTCGTCCGAATCGTTCAGGCCAGGGATCAGCAGGGTGGTGACCTCCAGCCACACGCCAGTCTCGTGGCGGATGTAGCGCAGGGTGTCCAGCACCGGCGCGAGGTGTGCCCCGGTGTGCTTCTTGTAGGTCTCCTCGGAAAACGATTTGAGATCGACGTTGGCGGCGTCCATCCAGGCGTAGAACTCGGCGCGCGGCTCGGGGCAGACGTAGCCCGCGGTCACCGCCACATTCTTCAGGCCCCGCGCGCGGCAGGCGCGGGCTACGTCGATGGCGTACTCATGGAAGATCACCGGGTCGTTGTAGGTGTAGGCCACGCTGCGACAGCCCGTGCGCAGGGCGGCCTCGGCGATGGTTTCGGGGCTGGCCTGATCGAGCAGGCGGTCGGTTTCGCGCGACTTGCTGATATCCCAGTTCTGGCAGTAGCCGCAGGCCAGGTTGCAGCCCGCCGTGCCGAACGAGAGCACCGGCGTGCCCGGCAGGAAATGGGCGAGCGGCTTCTTTTCGATCGGGTCGATGACAAAGCCGCTGGAGCGGCCGTAGGTGGTGAGGACGATCTGATCCGCCACCCGGGCGCGCACGAAGCACAGGCCGCGCTGACCTTCATGCAGCTTGCAGAAGCGCGGACAGAGGTCGCACTGGATGCGCCCGTCGTCCAGGCGGTGCCAGTACTGGGTCGGCACCACGTCGGGATCGGCGAGGGAGAGGTGTTCGGCTTCGCGGGTCATGAGGAAGAGTGGAGGGGATGTCCCTACTACATAGACGCCCCCCGTTCGCTATTCAACCCGCCCATCCGCGCCTCGGGATGCTATGTTCATAAAGACATGGGCGGCTGCCATGCCGCCTCGAGAGGAGCCATCCCGATGGAGATCCGATCCCCGGCCTTCACCGACCATGGCGCGATCCCGCGCGCCTTTACCTGCGACGGGAGCGACCATTCGCCACCACTCGAATGGAGCGGCCTGCCTGACGGGACGCAGAGCCTCGCCCTGATCGTCGACGACCCGGATGCCCCGGACCCCGCCGCCCCCACCCGGACCTGGGTGCACTGGATCCTCTACAACCTGCCGCCCGGGACGACCGGCCTCGCCGAGGGCATCCGCACCCTGCCACCCGGCACCCTCGGCGGGCTGAACGACTGGCGGCGTACCGGCTACGGCGGTCCCTGCCCCCCCGTCGGCCGTCACCGTTATTTCCACAAGCTGTATGCCCTGGACTGCCTGCTGCCGGACCTCGGCCTGCCCACCAAGGCGGCCCTCGAACACGCCATGGCCGGCCATGTCTTGGCGCAGGCCGAGCTGGTGGGCACCTACAAGCGCTGAGGGTCCGGGAACGGACCGGGAGGATGCATATGCCCTTGGGCATGGTTGAACTGGCCCGCGCGCGTGAGGCCGCGCGGGAGGTGCTGGAGACCCTCCGCCTGGACGGCTACCTGTTCGAGGTCGAACCGGCGGAGGCCGGCTGGCGGGTGCGCATCGAGTGTGCCATCCCCGAAGGATGGGAAACGGTGGAGATCGAGGTCGACGCCGATACCCTCGTCGCCAGCCGCAACGACAGCGCCCTGCGCCGCATGCTCGTCGAGGCGTGGCGGCCCCGGCTGGCACACTGCAAGCTCGGCTAGGCGGGCTTTAAAACCCGGCAGGCAGCCTCCAGCTTGTGGGCATTCAACCCTCGAAGGGTCTCGCCATGTCCTATGCTCGCCCCGCCGCCGTCGCCGGCCGCTTCTACCCCCTTGATCCCGCCGAACTGCGCCGGCAGGTGGAGGCCTACATGCCCGCCGGGCAGCCTGTCGCCGCCCGGCCCAAGGCCCTGATCGCCCCCCACGCAGGCTATGTCTATTCCGGCCCCGTCGCCGGCCAGGCCTATGCCCGGCTGGCCGGCGCACGGGGCTCGATCGAGCGCGTCGTCCTGCTCGGGCCGGCCCACTACGTCCGCCTGCGCGGCCTGGCCCTGCCGGAAGCGGGTGCGTTCGAAACCCCCCTCGGCAGGGTCCCGGTCGATGCGGCGGCGGCGCGGACCCTTGCCGGCCTGCCCCAGGTCGTCATCAGCGATCGCCCCCATGCCCCGGAACACAGCCTGGAGGTCCACCTCCCCTTCCTGCAACAAACCTTGGGCGCGTTCAGCGTAGTGCCGCTGGTGGTGGGCGACGCCACCTTCGAGGAGGTCAGCGAGGTGCTGGAGAGGCTGTGGGGCGGGCCGGAAACCCTGGTCGTGCTCAGCACCGACCTCAGCCACTACCTCGACCACGCCGCCGCGCGCCAGAGGGACACGGCCACCGCCGCGGCGATCGAGGCCCTGCGGCCCGAGGCCATCGGCTTCGATGCGGCCTGCGGCCGCATTCCCCTCGGCGGGCTGCTGAGCCTTGCGCGCAGGCAGGGGATGGAGATTGAGCGGCTGGACCTGCGCAACTCCGGCGACACGGCCGGCCCGCGCCACCAGGTGGTGGGCTACGGTGCCTGGGCCCTGTACGAGGCAGCCGCATGACCCAACCCCATCCCCTGATCGAGCTGGCGCGCGCCTCCATCGCCCACGGCCTTGAGCACGGCCACGCCCTGCCGGTGCGGGTCGAGGAGCATCCCGCCGAATGGCAGGCCGAGCGCGCCTGCTTCGTCACCCTCAACCTCGAGCAAAGGCTCCGCGGCTGCATTGGCAACCTGCAGCCCATCCAGCCGCTGGTACGGGACGTGGCGGAGAACGCCTTCAACGCCGCCTTCCGCGACCCCCGCTTCCTCCCCCTGCACCCCGCCGAGCTGGAGGCGCTCGACATCCACATCTCCATCCTCGGCCTGCCGGAGATCATCGCGGCGGGGTCCGAGCAGGAACTGCTCGGGCAACTGCGCCCGGGCAGGGACGGCCTGATCATCGAGGCGCGCGGCCGGCGCGCCACCTTCCTGCCCTCGGTGTGGGCGCAGCTGCCCAAGCCGGCGGACTTCCTCATGCAGCTGCGGCACAAGGCCGGCCTGCCGCCGCGCGGCTGGGAGGAGGGGATGCGCGCATGGCGCTACGGGGTGGACGAGATCGGTCACTGATCCGTCCGGAGGAAAGAGATCACCCCAAGTGGCAATGCAAATAGCATCCATTCCACATGGATTTCACCCAACACGGGAATGACCGTAAAATCGATATGGACATGCCCCCCGAGCCCCGGGGACAACGATTCAGGAAACCTCCACCTTGATCGCACCCCCCAAGAGCCTGAAGAGCTTCATTGTGGCGGCCGCCGCTGCCGTCTCCATTGCGGGCTTCGCGGGGACCTACCTGATCCTGTCCTCGGTCTACGAGCGCTCCGTGCGCCAGGATGCGCGTGCGACCGCCGAGGTGATCGCCCAGCAGGGCTTCAACAGCATGTTCCAGGTCATGCGCAAGGGCTGGTCCCGCGCCGACCTCGAGGACTTCGTCGCGGCCCAGCAGGAGGCCTTCAAGGAAAGCCCCTACGCCCTCGACATCTACCGTGGCCCGAAGGTGGAGGCCCTGTTCGGGGCGATCAAGCAGACCCCGCCCAGCGAGCAGGTGCGCCTGGTGTTCGAGACCGGCACCGAGCACCGCATTGAGAGCGACACCGAGCTGCGCCACATCTATCCGCTCAAGGCCCGCGCCGAATGCCTGCAGTGCCACGTCAACGCCAGCCTTGGCGAGGTGCTCGGCGTGATCGAGGTGCGCCAGGACCTCGGCCCCGCCATGGCGCGCGCGCGCGAGTCCTTCCTCTCCAACCTCGTCCTCATCATCCCCGTGCCCCTGCTGGTGGCCTTCATCCTTGCCGCCTTCATCAACCGCAGGCTGCAGCTGGCGATCGGCAACATGCACGAGCGGATCGGGCAGATGAACAAGGTCTCCGACCTCAAGAAGCTGGCCATCGGCGAGATGCGCCTTGGCTTCTCGGAACTGGACGAGATCCTGCGCGAGGTCGACCAGATGGTGGCCAAGCTGCGCAACTTCGCCGTCGACAGGGACCTGCTCGAGTTCGAAATCCGCCTGCTCGAACGCTTCGTCATCACCTCCGACGTGGTGCGTGACTGGCGTGAGTACGTGGAGAGACTGCTGCTCGAGATCAACCAGGTGGTGCAGTCCTACACCCTGTTCTCGGTGTTCAAGGTCGATGAGGAACTGTTCGACCTCGAGATCTTCTGGCGCGCCCCGCCCTCGGAGGCCACCCGCGCGATGCTGGAACAGGCCGCCCGCCAGGCCCTCTCCAGCCTTCCCGCCCTGCGCGAGGTGGGCAGCGTGACCGTCAACCACCACGTCGCCGATCCCGACGCCCCGCTGCTGGAGCTGAACCGCGACGAGATCGAAGTCGCCACCAAGTCGCTGGTGGTGGAGAGCCCCAAGATCGGTGGCATCGTCGGCATCGGCGTGCAGGCGGAACTGGCGCGCGACGAAGTCCGCCAGCTGGTGGTGGAGAGCATCCTCTCCACCCTGCTCAACGTGGTGGGCTCGGTGAAGGCCATCTCCAAGTACACCAAGGACCTGGAGTACTACGCCAGCCGCGACCCGCTGACCAACCTCTACAACCGCCGCGTGTTCTGGGAGCTGCTGGACTACGAGCAGGGGCGGGCCGAGCGCCACGACCACCGCTTCGCCCTGCTGGTCATCGACATGGACAACTTCAAGGCGGTCAACGACACCCACGGTCACCACATCGGCGACAAGTTCCTGCAGGCATTCGCCGACACCATCAAGCCCGGCCTGCGCAAGGGCGACGTCTTCGCCCGCTACGGCGGCGACGAGTTCGTGGTCATGCTGCCCGAGGTGGAGGGCGACCAGCCCTACCAGGTGGCCCAGCGCCTGCTCGAGCTCGTCAACGGGATGTCGATCGAGGCGCCGGACGGCAGCCGCATCCGCGCCACCGTGTCCATCGGCGTCGCGGTCTTCCCCGACCATGCACGCACCAGCCGCGACCTGTTCCTGTTCGCCGACAACATGATGTACCGCGCCAAGTCGGAGGGTAAGAACCGCCTGGCCGTACCGTCGGAGCAGGACCTGATCGACAACTTCCGCCAGGTCAACGAGACCATCGCCCTGGTCTCGCGCGCGATCGAGGAGCGCTGGGTCGAGCCTCATTTCCAGCCCATCGTCTCCGCCGACGGCGTGATCCACGCCCACGAGGTCCTCTCGCGCATCATCACGCCCGACGGCCAGCTGCTGCATGCCGGGGCCTTCGTGGCCACCGCCGAGCAGCTCGGCCTGGTGCACAAGCTGGACTTCATCGTCATGGAAAAGGCCCTGCGCAAGGCCGCCGCGAGCGGCTACCAGGGCCTTTTGTTCCTCAACATCTCGCCGCGCGCCCTGGTGCTGAACGAGTTCTTCAGCACCGTGAAGCGGCTTGCCAGCGAGGCCGGCATCGCCCCCGAGCGGCTGGTGTTCGAGCTGACCGAGCGCGAGACGGTGAAGAATCCCTCCATGCTCGAGAAGTTCGTCGCCCGCCTGCGCCTGGAAGGCTTCAAGTTCGCCATCGACGACTTCGGCTCGGGGTTCTCGTCCTTCCACTACATCAAGCGCTTCCCCATCGACTACATCAAGCTCGAGGGCGATTTCGTGGTCAACATGCTCGACGACGAGCGCGACGCCGCCTTCGTGCGCAGCATCTCGACGCTGGCGCGGGATCTTGGCATCCGCACCGTGGCCGAATACGTGGAGAGCGAGGAGGTCATGGAGGCCATCCGCCGGGCGGGCATCGACTACGCCCAGGGCTACCACGTCGGCCGCCCGTCGGCGGAGCTGCGGACCGCGGTCTGATCGATCCATCGGCCTCTCGAAGGCCGTGCCCCGAAGGGGCTTGCGGCTTATGTGGCTTGGCCCACGCGAGCTAGGTGGACTGCCGGGCGGCCTCCACCTCGATGCGGTTGCGTCCGCCCATCTTGGCCCGATAGAGCGCCTCGTCGGCGCGGGCGATGGCCACGTCCAGCGACGCATCCTGCGGGGTCAGGGTGGTCAGCCCCAGGCTCAGGGTATAGTGCAGCGGCTGACCATCGCTGTACACCGTGCTCCCCGCCGCCTCGTCGCGCAGGCGCGCGGCCAGGCGCAGGGCCGCATCCAGGTCGGTGTCGGGCAGAAGGATCGCGAACTCCTCCCCGCCATAGCGGGCAGCGATGTCCGCCGTGCGCATGGTGGCTGTGAGCTGATGGCCAATATGGCGCAGGATCTCGTCCCCGGCCAGATGGCCGTAGGTGTCGTTGATGCGCTTGAAATGATCCACGTCGAGCATGATGAGTGCGGCAGGCGCCGCATGACCACGACGGATCCGCGCATGCTCGCGCTTGGCCAGTTCGAACAGGTGGCGGCGATTGACCAGCCCGGTGAGCTCGTCGTGGGTGGCCTGGTGGCGCAGGGTCTCGAGCAGGCGCTTGCGCTCGGTGATGTCATGGAAGGCGACCACCGCCCCGCGAAGCTCACCCTGCTCCCGCACGGGCGAAATACGCAGGGCGACCGGCAGGCCCTGCCCATCCTTGCGCCAGAACCATTCATTATCCGCCTGTCTCACCTGGCCGTCCTGCAGGGTCTGGTAGATCGGGCACTGCTCATGGGGATAGGGCGTGCCGTCGGCGTGCCATCGATGGAACAGGGCATGATTGTCCTTGCCCAGCATCTCGTCCTCGGACGCATAGCCCAACAGGCGCAGGGCCGCCGGATTGATGAAGGTGCAGTGCCCATCGAGCCCCACGCCGTAAACCCCCTCGTCCAGCGCGGCGAGCAGCTGGCGCTCCAGGGCGCTGCGGCGCTCGATCTCGCGCCCCTGGGCGCGGATGGTGGCGTTCAGCTTCGCCTGTTGCCGCTGCTTGCGCCACACCAGCGCCAGCAGGGTCAGGCTGAGGGCCGCGAGCAGCAGCGCGGCGATCAGGGCGATGCGGTAGCGCTGCCAAACGTCGGCGAGAGTGAAGTCCGGCGCCTGCTCGAAGGGGGGCAGTCGCAAGACGCGCAGCAGCGTGCGCACCGGCTCGTAGTCCATCGGGATGGTGAAGCCCCAGATGCCCAGGCGACGAGCGATCTCGCCATCGTGCGGCAGATCCAGCAGCGCCGCCGTCATGCGGCGCGCCAAGTCCTGATCGACATGCGGCAGGGCGACGAAGGCCCATTCGGGATACAGGCGGGTGGAGCTGATGAAGGGAAAGTGCGGCAGGTCCTGGCGGTTCAGCACCCGCAGCTCGGAGAGATCGATCCGCCCCTCGTCCGCCAGCGCCTCCAGCACCCCGGTGCGCACAAAGCCGACCTCGGCCCGTCCCTGCAACACGGCCTCCACCACCTTGTCGTGGGGCATCCCCGTCTCCAGCAGAAAGCGGCCGCGCGGGGGCACCAGCCCCGCCTTCAGCATCTCATAGGCCTGCATCTGGTAACCGCCGAGGGACCCGGCAAACGGCGCAGCCACGATACGCCCCTCGACGTCAGCCAGCGTGACGATATGGGTGCTCGTGGTCGTGAAAATCACGCCCCCGAAGGCAGAGAGCGGCCGACCTTGCTCCTGCAGGATCAGTGAGCTCAGCGGCGCCGTCAGATTGTACCGATGGACCATGTGCACGTAGTGCGCCGGGTTGGTGAGGACGAAGTCCACCTCACGGCGTGCTAGCGCAAGCTCAAGGTCGTCGTACCCCATGGCCCGCACCGCCACTGGCATCCCCAGCCGGCCCTGCAGGTACTCCGCCAGCGGGGTCCACTGCGCCTGGACCTGGGCTTGCGGGCGCACGGCGAGAATGCCGATGGAAACCCCATCCCCGCCCAAACCGGCAACGGCCCCGGCCTGCTCCAGGGCGAGCCCTCCCCGCGCCGGGAGGAAGAGGCCGGCGAACAGCAGGACGACGAGGAGGCGGTGCAGAACAGCCGCGGTCATGCCTTCTCTCCTCCTCCGCCCGCAAAGACCCGCCCGAGCCAGTCCTCCGCGAGCTCGGGGCGGCCGTAGAGGAAGCCCTGGGCAATCACCTGGCCACGCTCGCGTAGGAAGGCCGCCTGGGCCTCGGTCTCCACGCCCTCGGCCACCACCATCAGCTTGAGGTGCGCCGCCATGGCAATGATGGTGTCAACGATCACCGCGTCATCCCCGTCGTGCGGCAGGTCGCGGATGAAGCTGCGGTCGATCTTCAGTTCGTGGATCGGCAGGCGCTTGAGGTAGGCGAGCGAGGAATAGCCCGTGCCGAAATCGTCGATGGAGAAGCGCACGCCAAGGCGTGCCAGTTCGAGCATGGTGGAGATCGTGCGACCGGGGTTGTCGATCACCAGCCCCTCGGTGACCTCCAGCATCAGCAGCCCGGGATCCGCGCCATGCCGGGCGAGGGACTGGCTGACGCGGGCGACGAAGTCCTCGGCTGCGAACTGGCGCGGCGAGACATTGACCGCGATGCTCAAGGCCCGACCCTTGCGGCTGAGCTGGCCGAGGTGGAAGCAGGCGCGATCGAGCACCCAGTCGCCGAGCACGCCAATCATGCCGCTCTGCTCGGCGATGGGGATGAACTGCGCAGGCGAGATCATCCCCTGCTGCGGGTCGATCCAGCGCACCAGCGCCTCGAAGCCGCGCAGCGCCCCTGTTGCATCCACCTGCGGTTGGAGGAAGAGGCGGAACGGCCGTTCGCTTTCCCCGGCGGCCAGCGCGCGCGCCAGGGCGTGCTCGAGATCGAACGCGACCCGCACCCGCTCGCCCATGCCCCGCTCGAAGAACTCGACCCGGTCGCCACCCTCGACCTTGGCGGCATGCATGGCGAGGCTGGCCTGGCGCAAGGTCTCCTCGCTCGGCTCGGTGCCTTCCGACTCCGGCGGGGGATAGAGGGCGATGCCGAGGGAGGCCGACACCAGGAAGGACTCCTCGTGCATATCCAGCGGCTGGACCGATTTGTCGGGAACAAATCGGGATTCGCCGATAGGCGAACCTGAAGGGAGCCGATCAAGGACCATTGGCGTCCGCAGGGCGGAACGCAGGGCCTCGGCAATGCGCAGGGCCAGCTCGGCGGCCGCCGTGGCGTCGGCCTGCCCCGGCGGGAGCAGGACGGCGAACTCGTCGGCCGCCAGACGTGCCAGGCCGACACCCACCGGGGCATGCAGGCGCAGGCGCTCGCCCGCCGCGATGAGCAGGGCGTCGCCCCATTGCGGTCCCCGTCCCTCGTTGACGCTCTTGAATCGGTCGAGGTTGAGCACCAGCGCCGCGCCATGCTGGCCGGTCTCGGCCGCCTGCGCCAGATGCTCGCGCAGGCGGGCAAGGAAGCCCGCGCGGTTGAGCAGGCCGGTCAGCGGGTCGTGCTCGGCGAACCAGGCACTGCGCTCCTGAGCCTGCTTGAGCGCGGACAGGTCGGAGGCGTTGGCGACGTAATGCAGCAGCCGCCCATGCTCGTCGCGCACCGCGGAGATGGTCTGCCAGAGCGGGATCAGCGTCCCGTCCTTGCGCCGATCCCAAATCTCACCCTGCCACTGGCCGGTGGTGTTCAGGCTGTGCCACAGCTGGCGATAGAAACCCGCATCATGCAGGCCGGACTTCAGTTCCGCCGGCGTCTTGCCCAGCACCTCCTCCTCCGCGTACCCCATGATGCGGGTGAAGGCCGGATTCACGGCGATGATGCGTTGTTCGGGGTCGGTGATCAGCAGCGTTTCGTCGAGATGGTCGAAGACGGTCTGCGCGAGGCGCAGGCGGGTCTCGGCCGCGCGCTGGGCGGTGACATCCTCCCCCACCGCCAGCACCATGCCGTCGAGCCGGCGCAGCGACCAGTTGATCCAGCGCATCGAGCCGTCGGCGGCCGGCAGCGGGGCCTCGACGCCACCGATCTCCTGCAGGTCTCCGTCGCGCAGGCGGGCGAACAAGCGCGGGAATGGCTCCCCGGATTGTCGCGTCAGGATGGAGAACGGCTGCTGGTCCAGCGCCTCCGGGGCGCAGTCGAGCAATTCGGCGACCCTCCGGTTGGCCAGCACGATGCGCCCCTCGCCATCCACGGCCACCACCAGCGCCGGCAGGGCCTGCAGCAGGGCGTGATCGAAGTCGCGCTGCTCGCGCAGGGAGCGGGTCTCGCGCCCCAGCCATTCCACCATGCGGTCGAACGAGGCGGTCAGTTCCGCCAACTCGAAGACCCCCTGCGTCCCCACCCGCGCGCCGAGATCCCCCTCCATCACCCGGCGGGTCACCTGGCCCAGGGACTGCAACGGGGCGGTGACCCCCCGGTGCAGCCAGAAGGCAAAGGCGATCACCGCCAGCAGGCCGAGCACGAACAGCGGCAGCTGGTTGCGCAGGTTCTCCGTGCGCCGCGCGGCGAGCACCCCGCCCAGGTCATAATCGATGTGGATCACCCTGCGGCGGATACTGCTCAGCTCACCCGGCCCCGGCGGGTGGGCATAAGGGAAACAGATCATCAGCCGCAATCCGTCGCGCATGATGAGCGGCTCGAGACCGCTGGTGACGGCGGCGAAGCGGACCGGGTCGAAGCCAGGCACGACCTCCCTCGCCGGCCGGCCCACCCACTCAAGCCGGCTGGCGTAGAGCACCAGGCCATCCGGGTCGAACAGCGCGGTATGTACCTGCCCCTCCTCGGCCGCATGGAGCATGATCTCGCGCTCGACCCGCGCGGGGTCGCGCGCGAGGTCGACCTCGGCCTGGCGCGCAAGGCCCGCCCCTTCATTGCGCAGGTGCTCCTCCAGTTCCGCGATCAGCTTGGCACGATCACTGATGTCGAACACCACCAGCGACAGAAGGCTGAACGCCAAGGTCGCGCCGAACATCAACAACGGCAGGAAGGTCTTCAGGCGGCGTGGCAGCAGGCGGTTCATGCGACGGGCAGGTACTCGGCGTGGACCAGGTCTTTGAACAGGCGTTGCTGCAGGATGCCATTGCCGGAGGGTAGGATGCCAGCACCCTGCAGGATCGCCGCCACCTCACGGGCGCGCTCGAGCAGAAGCGGATGGGAGCCCTCCAGCAAGCGACGGTTGTGGCCGAGATCGGTCAACTGGAGCCCACGCAGCCCGGCGAGCACCGTCTCCGGCCGCTGCCTGAGCCGCGCGCCGATGCGGTAGGCGGCGTCCATGCGGTTGAGAGCGAGGTCATGCACGGCACGCAGGGTGGCCTCCACCAGATGCTGCAATGCGGCCCGGTGATGGACGAGGGTGGAGGGATGGACCGCCAGCACGTCGACGATGGTGTCCGGGAGGGCGCGCGAATCGAAGAGGCGCACTGCCCCTTCCGCTTCCAGTTCGCTCAAGGCCGGCTCGAAGGTGATCAGGGCATCGATGCGGCCTGCACGCCAGGCCGCCGCGTGTTCGTGGAAGCCGAGGGACACCAGCTGCACCTGATCCGCCGCGAGCCCGCCGCGCTCCAGCAAAGCCGCAAGCATCAGCGCGCCCACCGCCGATTGCTCGACACCGATCCTCGCCCCCGCCAGGTCGGCGAGATGCATGGGATGGCGGGCCAGAACACCGTCCGCGCCGGCGGAGACGTCGAACACCATCGGCACGGTGAGCGGCACCCCCAGGGCTCGCGCGCGCAAGACCTCGTCGAGCGTCAGCGCCGCCGCCTCCACCAGCCCGCTGCCGAGCAGGTGCAGGGAGTCCGTGGCCGAGGGGGTCTCCACCAGCCGCACCAGGCCTGCGTCCAGCCAGCCATGCTGGCGGGCCAGGAACATCGGCTCGTATCCCACCCATGGATGGACCGCCACGCGCAGGGGCGGGCGCGGAGCGCAACCACCGAGCAGGAGCGCGGAGGCGGCGAGCTTGGCGAGAAAACCCCGGCGGGAGAGAGGGCGCATCGGAGTCCGTCGGATGGCGTAATAACTGCACTATAGCAAAGGGATTGCCGGAGACTGGCCTGCGGCACGGCCCTAGGCCTGCCCGCCCCGCAGCCAGGCTGCCCACTCTGCGAACAGGCGCGCATCGCCGGCGCATACGGCAGAGCGCTTCTCGAGCGTGTTGTTGAACACCGCCTCGCCCTCCAGCGTGCAGCTGTGGCCACCCGCCTCCTCGAGGATGAGGAGGCCGCCGGCGTAATCCCACAGCCCCTGCTTGCCGTGCAGGTAGACGTGGAAGCGTCCGGCGGCGACCCAGCACCAGTCGAGGGCGACCGAGCCGATCGAGCGCTGCGAGCTGTAGGGCGCCTGGAGCGCCAGCCGGGTGGCGAGCGCGGGCGAGAGGCGCTTGAAGTCCACGCAGGCGATGGTCTTCCTGAGGGGAATGTCGCAGGCCGGCGGCTCGAGGCGCTCGCCGTTCAGCCAGGCGCCCTGGCCCTGGGCGGCGCTGAAGGTCTCATCGCGCATCACGTCGAACACCACGCCGAGCACCACCCGGCCGCCGCGGATCAGGGCCAGCGAGGGGGCAAAGATCGGCACGCCCGCGGCGAAGTTGCTGGTGCCGTCGAGCGGGTCGAGGATCCACAGGCCGCTGTCGGCGTGTTGCATCAGGCGCTGCTGCTCGTCCTCGCCCATCTCCTCGCCGAGGAAGGGGATGTCCGGGAAGCGCGCGGCCAGCTCGCGCTGCACGCGGGCCTGCATGGCGAGGTCCGCCTCGGTCAGCCAGGAACCGTCGGTCTTCAGGTGGCGCTCGACGTTGCGGAAGCGGGGCAGGATTTCCTCCAGCGCGGCCTGGCGGATGAGGGCGGCGATGTCGAGGTGGTTGGGGGTAGGCATGGTGGGTTTTTGCTCAAGTGCGTGAAAGGAAGGTTTTCTGGACAATTCAACGCTGGACAAGGGGCCTGTCCCCCTTGGGGTCGCCATGGACGGGGTTGTGGAGACCGGGTGAAAGGGCCATGGATGGCCCTTTCAGTCCCGCCGCGACAGGAAGTCGCGTCGGGACGGCCCGGTCGGAGCGGCCCCGGCCATGGCTTGCCCGAAGGGCGACCCCGCGGGGGTGCCCTTTCTTTGGTGCCTTTCTTTGGGCAAGCAAAGAAAGGCACTCGCCCGCGTGCGATTCAGGCCGTTCGAAGTGGCGCGGCTTGAGGCGGGCGAAACCAAGCCACAAGCCTGTCTCAAAGCGGCTTTGAACAACCGTTGAAGTGGTTTTTCGCCCGCTTTGAAGCTTGTTTCTTCGAACATGCACCCGTGCAAGCGGGCGAGTTACTTTTCTTGCTCGTGCAAGAAAAGTAACCCAAAGAACACGCCCCCGCGGGGCCGGCCCTTCGGGCAAACCCTGGCCTGACCTGCTCCAGCCGGGCCGCCCTGA
>JBFLVZ010000001.1:0-15742 GCA_040758295.1 Pseudomonadota bacterium | reverse complement strand
GTGCAAGCGGGCGAGTTACTTTTCTTGCTCGTGCAAGAAAAGTAACCCAAAGAACACGCCCCCGCGGGGCCGGCCCTTCGGGCAAACCCTGGCCTGACCTGCTCCAGCCGGGCCGCCCTGACGCGACTTCCTGTCGCGGCAGGGCTGAATGGGCCATCCATGGCCCATTCACCCGGCTTCCACAGGCCAGCCCAGGGCGGCCCCGAGGGGGAGTCATCCCTTCGTTCCACGCCGGGGTGTCCAGAAAACCTTCCTTTTACGAACACCCCCTCTCAACTCAACGCTCGAAACTGTAAAACACATCCACCCCCGCCTTCACCCCGCTCTGCACCTGGACATGGACATGCCGGGTCAGCTCATAGCGCAAAACGAAGGTCTGCAGCCCTTCCTCCAGCCCCTGCACATAGCGCAGGTAGAGGCGCGGGGTGAGGTAGCGACCCAGCACCAGGCTGAGCTCCTCGGTACCCACGTCGCTCTCGATCGCCGCCTCCTCCAGACCGAAGGCGTTACCGATCTGCCCGGCGAGCAGGTCGCCGCCGGCAAAGCCCGCCGCGCGCGCGGCCTGCACCATGAGCGCGGCATCCCCGCCGCTACCCTGCTTGAGCGGCCGGCCGGTGACCAGGTAGGAGAGCACCTCGGCCTGCTCCATCGCCGGCTCGGAGAACAGGGTCAGCTGTGGCCGGCTGGCGCGCCCGGTGATGCGCGCGCCGGCGATGGTGCCATCCAGGATGCCTCGGCGCACGGCGCGGATCTCCAGCGCCGGATCGTCGAGCGGCGTGTCGGCGAAGAGCAGCCGGCCCTGCTCGATCGCAAGATCCTGGCCATAGGCCTTGTAGCGCCCGTCCACGATGGTCAGCGCGCCCTGGCCGATGGGGCCGGGCAGGCCGGGGCGGTCGATGACCATGAGCCGGCCGGCGATGCGCCCGGTGAAGCCCTTGCCGCGCACCCGCACCCTCTCGCCCAGCAGCAGCTCGATCTGGGCGTGCAGGGCATGGGGGCGCTCGGCCGCCTCCTCGCCGACGACACGCACATCGGGCGAGATCCGCGCCGCGGCGGGCGCGTCGCTGCCCAGGTCGAACAGGGCTTCCGGCACCTCGACCCGCCCGGCAACACGGGACTCGCCCGGACGCAGGGCGATCTTCAGGTCGGGCGAGGCCTGCACGCTGGCCTCGGGGAGGCGCAGAGCGGTGAGATTGTCCCCCTGCAGGCCGAACTCGGCGCGCCAGTCCGGCAAGCCGGCGAGGTCGCCCCGACCGTCCAAACGCAGGCGACCGCTGCCCAGGCGGGCCCCGCCCTGCAGGCTCAGGTACGGGCCGGGACCGGCGTGGATGACCAGTGCGCCCTCCTCGACGCGGATGCCGAGGTCGGGCAGCACCACGCTGGCATCCAGGACCTGCGCACCGCCGAACAGGCTGGGCTGGCCGAGGGTTCCGGCGAGCTGGAGACGCCCGGCCAGCACGCCCCGCGGCTCGCGCAGGGCGGGGATGAGGGCGGCGAGCATGAGCGGCTCGCGATAGTGCAGCTCGACCACCCCGTCCAGCCGCTGCCCGGGGGGCCAGCCGTCCTCCATGCGGTGTCCCGGCAGGGCCAGGCTCGCCTCGAGGCGGTTGGAGGCATCCCGGCGCAGCACGGCCGCAAGGCGGCTGTCGCCGCCGCCGAGGCGAGCCTCCATGCGCGCCACTTCGAGCGGCACGTCCAGCCACTCACCGCGCCTGCTGCCGGGCACATAGAGCACGGCCCGTTCCGCCTCCAGACGGGCGGCGAGCGTGAGCGCCCCAGCCAAGGGGGCCTCAAGCACGGCCTCGCCCGCGAGCCGCCCGGACAAGCGCAGGCGCTGCCTCGTCAGCCAGGGGGCGGTCCGGGCGAGGTCGAAGCCGGCGAGGTCCACCCGCGCCGTACCCTGCTGCCCCGCCGCCCACCGTCCTGCCATGCACAGACGGGCCTGATCCTGCCCCCAGCACCAGCGCGGCAGCTCGATGTTGCGGGTGTCCGCGACCAGCTCCACCGCGGAGAGGGTGAGCCATTCGCCCAGGGGCGTGCGGCTCGCGCACCCCTCATCGAGGCGCAGGTGCTCCTTGGCACCATCCCAGCGGCCGCTGCCGGCAAGCCGGAGTTCGGCGCCCTCACGCCCCTGCGACAACTCCAGCCGCAGGTCATGTGCCGCCGGGTTTCCGTCCACCTCGAGGCGGGCGGACTCCAGCCAAGCCGCCCCCGAGCGGCTGAGCTTGCCCGCTGCGAGCACCAGCGCCAGCGGTGCCCCCGGTTCCAGTCCGCCCCCGGCCCGCAGGGTCAGGGTGGCGATGCGCCAGTCCTGCCAACCCAGCCGCTGCCCCTCGAAGACGCCCTGAACGCGCGGCGCCCGAGGCGAGCCGGCCACCTGGACCGAGCCCCGCAACGCGCCCATGGCCCCCGGCAGCAGCTCGGCGAGGTCGGGGGAATCCAGGGAAAGCGCGAGGTCGAGGGCCTCGCCCAGCGCCCCGCGCGCCTCGACCCGGCTGCGGCCGGAGCGCAGATCGAGGTGCTCGAGGGTAAGCCGCGCACCGTCGACCTGGCCGCGCAGGCGGGCCTCGACGGGATGGCCGCGCAACTCGCCGTGCAGGCGTTCGACCTCAAGGCGGGCCGCGGGCCGGCCATCGCGCAGCGCCCCCTCGCTGCGGGCGGAGGCCGACAGCCGGCCAGGCCAGGCAGGCAGCAACAGCTCGGGGTGCAGGTCACGGGCGGTCAGCTCGGCCTGCCAGCGCAGTCCGGGGGCCCAGTGCAGCGTGCCCCGGCCCGTCAGTTCACCATCCAGGGCGCGCGCGGTCAGCTCGTCGAAGGTCAGATGGGCGAGATCCCCCTCCCCCCGCAGCGCGACCGTGGCGGCGGGTTGCCCCGGCGCGGCCAGCTGCGCCTCCCCGGCGACGCGGTAGTCGCTGGGGGATCCCCGCAACTCCAGTGTTCCTCGGGACGATTCGAGCGCCGCCGGACCAGCCAGCGGCCAGGCGAGGTTCTGCCAGCCAAGGCGGGCCTCGCCGCGCAGCCCCACGAAAGGTAGGAGGCCCGCCCCCGGGCCGATATCGCCCCCATTCGCGGCGGGGGCGCCGCTCCCACCTGCCGAACCGAGGGGCTTCTCCGGCATCCCGGCCCAGTCGAGCCGCCCCTCGCCATGCAACCTGCGCTCCCCCTGGTGCAGTTCGAGTTGGCTGACCTGCGCCCCCTGCCGATCCCCCGCTGCCGCAAGGTGCACCGCCCAGGCCCCGAGTTCAGGCAGTCCCTCCAACAGCGCATTGAACACCACCTCGTCGGCATCCAGCGTGGCGTGCCACGGCAGCCCTGCCGTCAGCGGCTCCATCGCCCCTGTCAGCCGGGCGGTCATGGGTTGGGTCAGCCGTTGCTCGAAGCTGATCTGCCGCAACGTACCCGAAAGCTGGCCCTCGCCCTCGAGCGGCGCCTTCAGCCCCGCCAAGGTCGCCTTCCAGCGCAGGGCCAGGTCGCCGGCATCGGCAGGGCCCAGTCCCCAGTGGCCTACCGCGTCAAGGGTGGCCCAGGGGGTGTCCAGCGCGAGGTGCTTGAGGCGAAGCCTGCCCTCCGCCAGCTCACCACCGGCCGTCAGGCTGCGCACGATCAGGGTCTCCTCCTCGCCTTGCCGCAGGGCCAGGTCCTCGACCTGCAGCCGATCGACCTGCACCTCCAGCGGCAGGGCCAGGCCGGTATAGCGGCCGAAGGGCTCGGCAGGGCCACGGGGCTGGATGGCCAGGCGGATGCCCGACCCCGCCAGCTCGCTCACGTGCAGCCGCCCGCGCAGCAAGGCCGCCGGACGCCAGTCGAGGACGAGGCGGTCGAGCGCAACATCCAGCCCCGGCACGTGCAGCGAGGCCCGTTTCAGCTCGAGGCGGCCGAACACTTTGCCCGCCACCGCCTCGGCCTCCAGCCAGCCGCGCGCCTCCAGCTGCCCGGCGATGAAGCGCAGCCCATCGCTGCTTCCCAGCAGCCAGCCGCCCGTGCCCAAGACAAGGATCAGGGTGAAAAGGGCCAGCCACGCCAGACGCTTCACAGCTCCACCCCCAGGGTGAAGTGGATACGGAAGGCATCGGTCGGGTTGTCCAGGCCGTGGGCCACGTCCAGCCCCACCAGCCCCACGGGGGAACGCCAGCGCAGGCCGAGGCCCAGGCCGGTCTTGAGCTCGATCGCGCTGCCGTTGAAGGCGTTGCCCGCGTCGACGAACAGGGCCATGCCCCAGGGGTCGGCGAACATCCAGTCATATTCGGCGCTGAGCACGACCAGATGCTTGCCCCCCACCACCGCCCCCTCGTCATTCACCGGGCCGAGGGACTTGTACCCGTAGCCGCGCACGCTCAGGTCGCCGCCGGCGAAGTAGCGCAGCGAGATCGGCACCTTGTCGAAGTCAGCGGCCCAGCTGGTGCCGAGGCTGCCGCGCAGCAGCCACTGGTCATGCTGGCGCACCGGGAGGGTCCAACCTGCGTCCACGCGCGCCTGCAGCAGCGAGGTGTCGGACAGGAGACCGTCGAGTGCGCCTCGCGTCTCCAAGTCCAGGCGCCAGCCGCCTCCGCGCCGGTCGCGGCGCGGGCGATAGCCGAGCTTGAGGGCGGGCATCAGCATGTGCGAGGTGGCCTCGGGCTCGCCCTCGACCCGGTAGGCCTCCGTCAACCATCCCAGGCTGGCCTGGCGACGCCAGAAGCCCTGCACGTCGTTGGCCGAAGCGCGCAGTTGCAGGGTTTCGGTCTCGATGTCCGCCACCGTCTCGCGGCGATAGTCGACCGCCGCGCCGAGATAGTCGGTGCGGGGGCTGCGCCCCTGGGTCAGCCACGGGCGGCGGTATTCCACCTCGGCCTGGGCGTCGATCGCGGAGCCGCGCAGCCTGCCAAAGATGCGGTCACCGCGGGGATTGAGGTAGCGGCGTTCGATCTCGACCGAGCCGCGCGGGCCGGTGTCGGTGCCAAACCCTGCGCCGAAGCTGTAGCGTGTGCGAGGCCGGGCGGCGAGGCGTACCCCGACATCCACGACATAACGGGCCGGGTCCGGACGGGGACTGATGTCGACAACGCTGAAATAGCCGGTGTCGGAGAGGCCGCGGTGCAGTTCCAGCAGACGTGGCAGACGGTAGGGGTCGCCTTCCTTCCAGCTGCGGAAGCCCTCGAGCAGGGCCGGCTCGAACCGCTGCGCACCCTCCTGGGTGAAGAGGGTGACGCCGAAGACATAGGGCTCACCCGTATCCATGCGCAGGTCAACGTCCGCCGTGCCGGCCTCGGGATCGACGAGGATCTCATGGCGGGTGAAGCGCGCATCGAGGTAACCGCGCTCGCGCGCGAGCTTGAGCCAATCGGCCTTGAAGTCCTCGTATGGGACATGCACCAGCGGGCCGTTGGGCACCAGAGGAAACTGCTTTGCGCGGGCGGTCAGGCGCCAGTCCTCCTTGCCGGGACCGACCAGTTCCACCCGCACAGCGCGGATCAGCACCACAGGGCCGGGCCTGAACCGCAGCACCATCCGCCAGCCCGGCACCTGGTCATGCACGTCGACGGCCACCTCGGCGCGATAAAAGCCCGAGGCCCGCATGGCCGCCAGGGCCTCCTCCTCGGCGCGCCGCGCGAGGTGATCGACCAGCAGGTCGTCCAAGTAGACACTGTCCTTCTGCCGCTCGGCGGAGAGGGCGCCCCGCACGCCGGGCTGGACGTAGTCGGGCAGGCCCTCGAGCACGACCTCGAGCCGTGGAGATGTCTGCTCCACCGCCGGTGCCTCCGGCCCCGCCGTTTCCTCGGCCCGGGCCAGCAGGGGCGCGAGCAGCAGCAGGATCAGGGCGCGTTTCAAGAGGGCCTCAACCTCCCCGTTCGAGGGCATCCAGCATCTTGTCCACCTTCCCCGGCGACACCGGGACGGCGGTCTTGATCTCCTGGGCGAAGAGCTGCACGCGCAGCTCCTCGAGCATCAACCCGAGGTTAGCACGCGCCTCGGCGGGAAGTGCCCTGCGCTCCATCAGCCGCTGGGCGCGGGCCAGCAGGGGTTCGAGCTGGGCGCGGGCCTGGCGGTCGCGCTCGGGATTCTGGTCAAGGCGCTCCAGCCGGCGGGCGATGGCCTTGAGGTAGGCGGGCAGGCGGCGCCAGATCGCCTCCGGCGTGTCGAGGATGAAGTGGCGGGCGAACAGGCGGTCGAGCTGGGCCTGGATGTCGCGCGCGGGCTCCACCCAGGACAGCGGGATCTTGCCCGCGAGCTTCTGGCGCAGGGCCTGCTGCTCCTTCAGCAGGCCGCGCAGGGCCTCGAGCAGCTTGAGCCCCTCGGCATACAGGCGCGGGCGGCAGGCGGCGACATGCGCCTCGAAGCTCGACCGCTCGCGCGGCCAGTCGCCGTCGAGGAAGACCGCGCCTGCCACGCGCCAGACCACCTCGTCCTGCAGGTCGGCGCAGGGCTTGTCGATGCCCTTCACGGCCGGCAGGGCGGAGTAGAGCAGGCAGAGGGCGTTGTCCCGTGCCACCTCGCGCCTGAGCGCCTTCACCTCCTCGCGCGCGGCGAGCAGGAACAGGCGGGTGAGGCCCTTGGCCGTCGCCTCGCGCGCGGCCTCCGGGGTATCCAGGGGCGTGAGCGTGACGCTCTCGCCGGCATCGACCAGCGCAGGGTAGACGGTGGTGGATCCGCCCCTGGCCTCGACCACCGTGACCTCGGGCAGTTCGTCGAAGTCCCAGCTCGTCAGGCCCGATCTTGCCGCGAAGCGCTTGACAAAGGCACGCTTGGCCGCGCCGCCGAGGGCCTGCTGCATCTGCGCGAGGTCGCGCCCGCTGCCGCGCACCTCGCCCGCATCGTCGATGAGCTCCACCCGCAAGCGCAGGTGTGGTTCGATCGCCTCCAGCGGCCAGTCGTTGGGTTCGACCTGGGCGCCCAGCATACGCCGCGCCTCCTCGGAGAGGCGCTCGGGTAGGCGCCCCGCTGGCGGCCAGTCCTTGAGTCCGTGCGTGATGCGCTCGACCAGCGCGCGCGCCACGTCCGGGGCGGGCACCAGCTGGCGGCGCAGGTGCTTGGGCAGGGCGCGGATCAGGGCCTCGATCTTTTCTGTGAGCAGCCCCGGCACCAGCCATTCCGCGGCCACGGCATCGAGCCGGTTGAGCTCGGCCAGCGGCACGGTTGCGGTCACACCGTCATCCTCCGCCCCCGGCTCGAAGTGATAGCGCAGGGGGACCTCGATCTCGCCGAGGCGCATCCGGTCCGGCAGGCGGCCGCCCTGCACCGCCTCCGCCTCATGGCGCATCAGCGCCTCGCGGGTCAGCCAAAGGCGCGCATCCAAGGTCTTATCCCGCCGCAGCGCCGCGGCCAGGGTCGGCCCATCCACCACCTCCGGCGGCAGCTGGGCCTCGAAGAAGGCACAGAGGGTGTCCTCATCCACCAGGATGTCCGGCCGCCGCGCCTTGGCCTCCAAGGCGCGGATCTCGGCGATCAGGGCGGCGTTGTGGTGGAAAAAGGGTGCGCGCTGCCAGGGGTGGGTGGGTTTTCCCCTCTCCCCCCACCCCTCCCCCCTTGGGGGGGCGGGGAGTAAAGCCCCTCGCCCTTGAGGGGAGAGGGGTTGGGGAGAGGGTGAGTCCAGCGTTGGAGCCCACTCCAACGCCTGCACCACCCCCTCGCGAATAAAGATCCTCCGCGCCTCCGCGGGATCGATGCCCGCATAGTTCACCGAGCGGCGCACCACCACCGGCAGGCCGTACAGGCTCAGGGTCTCGAACGCGGCGACGCGCCCTGAATCCGGCTGGTAGTGCGGCTCGGTCACCTCGCGGGTGAGCAGGTGGCGGGCGAGCGGCTCGATCCAGCGCGGATTGATCGCCGCGTTGGTCGCTCCCCACAGGCGCGCGGTCTCGATCCACTGGGCGGACATCAGCCACTTGGGCGGCTGCTTGGCGAGCGCGGAACCAGGATGGATGGCGAGTTTGCGCCCCTTCACCCCGCGATAGGCCACAGGCTCCAGCCGGCCCTTGCCCTTGGCCGGTGTGGTCTTGCGCCCTTCCTCCTCGCGCAAGGCGAGGTGGCCGAGCAGGCCGGTCAGGAGGGCGCGGTGGATGGCGTCGTCCGGGGCCGCCGATTCGTTCTCCCTCACCCCTTCCTCATGGAACAGGCCACGCAGTTCCTGGTGCAGCGCGCGCCACTCGCGCATGCGCACGTAGGAGAGGAAGTGCGTCTCGCACAGCCCGCGCAGCTTGGCCTGCGAGAGGTGCCGCGACTGCTCCTCGTACCACTTCCACAACGCCAGCAGGCTGAGGAAGTCGGACTGGGGGTTCTTCCACGCGGCATGCGCCTGGTCGGCGGCCTGGGCCTTGTCGGCCGGGCGCTCGCGCGGGTCCTGGATGGAGAGGGCGCTGACGATGACCAGCATCTCGGCCAGGCAGCCGTCGTGCTGTCCGGCCAGCAGCATGCGCCCGAGGCGCGGGTCGACCGGCAGGCGCGCCAGCTGGATGCCGAGCCGGGTCAGCCGCCGGCCCTCGTCCACCGCCTGCAGCTCGAACAGCAGGTCATAGGCGGCCTTGACCTGGCGGCCTTCCGGCATGTCAAGGAAGGGGAAGTCCTCCACATGGCCGAGTCTGAGGCTCTCCATGCGCAGGATGACGGCCGCGAGGTTGGTGCGCAGGATCTCGGGATCGGTGTGCGCGGGCCGCCTCTCGAAGTCGTCCTCGCCGTACAGGCGGATGCAGATGCCGGGACCGAGGCGGCCGCAGCGCCCGGCGCGCTGGCGCGCGGCGGCCTGGCTGATCGGCTCGACCTGCAGGCGCTGCACCCCGGCCCGCGGGGAGAAGCGCGACACGCGTGCAAGGCCGGTGTCGATCACATAGCGGATGCCCGGCACGGTGAGCGAGGTCTCCGCCACGTTGGTGGAGAGCACGATGCGCCGGCCCGTATGCTTCTGGAACACGCGGGCCTGCTCGGCGGCGGACAGACGGGCATAGAGCGGCAGGATCTCGGTGTGCTTGGGGTGATGCTTGCGCAGGGCCTCGGCCGCCTCGCGGATGGCGCGCTCGCCGTCGAGGAAGACGAGGATGTCGCCCATGCCCTCGGCAGCCAGTTCGTCCACCGCGTCCAGCAGCGCCCTGGGCAGGTCGCGGTCCCGGTCGTCCTCGTCGCCCTGCACGGGGCGGTAGCGGATCTCGACCGGGTAGGTACGCCCCTCGACGGACAGGATCGTCGCGCCGTCGAAGTGCTGGCTGAAACGCTCCACGTCCAGGGTGGCGGAAGTGACGATGAGTTTGAGGTCCGGGCGGCGCGGTAGCAGGCGCTTGAGGTAGCCGAGCAGGAAGTCGATGTTGAGGCTGCGCTCGTGCGCCTCGTCGATGATCAGGGTGTCGTAGCGCGCAAGCAGCGGGTCAGCGTGGATCTCGGCCAGCAGGATGCCGTCGGTCATCACCTTGATGAGCGTGGCATCCCCCACCTGGCCGGCGAAGCGCACCTGGTAGCCGACCTGCTCACCGAGCGGAGTCTCCAGCTCCTCGGCGATGCGCGCGGCGACCGAGCGCGCGGCGATGCGGCGCGGCTGGGTGTGGCCGATCAACCCGCGCACCCCGCGCCCGGCCTCCAGCGCGATCTTGGGCAGCTGGGTGGTCTTGCCGGAGCCCGTCTCGCCGCACAGGATCAGGACCTGGTGCTTTTCCAGCGCAGCGAGGATCTCCCCGCGCCGCGCCACCACCGGCAGCTCGTCGGGATAGCGGATGGCCGGCACGTGCGCCCGGCGCACGGCCACCGCATTGCGCGAGGCCTCGATCGCCCCGGCGATCTCCGCCAGTCCACGATCGATCGGCAGGCCCTTCGCCGCCCGCTGCCTCAGGCCCAGCAGGCGGGAGCGCAGGGCGTGTGCGTCGCGGCTCAGGCAGTCAGCGAGGGCGGTTTCGAGGTCGCGAAGGTCGGGGACGGCCATGGGATGGACGGACATTGCGTGGTGGCTGGGGGGAACGGGTCACCATACCTTCCGCCGCGGCCTCGCGCCACTGGCCGGGAGCCAGCCCCTCCAGCGTCCACGGGCCCACCGCCCAGCGGATCAGGCGCAGGGTGGGGAAGCCGACCGCGGCGGTCATGCGTCGCACCTGGCGGTTGCGCCCTTCGCGTAGGGTCAGCTCCAGCCAACTGGTCGGGATGGACTTGCGGAAGCGCACCGGCGGGACGCGTTCCCACAGCCCTTCGGGCTCGTCGATGCGGCGCGCATCACAGGGCAGGGTCGGGCCGTCGTTGAGCATCACCCCGCGACGCAGCTGCTCCAGGGCCTCGTCCGTGACCTCCCCCTCCACCTGCACAAGATAGGTCTTCGCCAGCTTGTGCCGCGGATCGGCGATGAGCGCCTGCAGGCGTCCGTCGTCGGTCAGCACCACCAGCCCCTCGCTGTCGCGGTCCAGCCGGCCGGCGGGGTAGTAGCCCTTGCGGTCGACGAAGTCGGCCAGGGTCGCCCGTCCCTCGGCATCGGTGAACTGGCAGAGGACGTCGAAGGGCTTGTTGAGCAGGATGACGGATGACATGGCCACCATTGTGGATGTGATGCGGGCATTTGAACAAACAATGGAAGCAATCCGGATGCCCCCTCGTCTTTAGCGGTACGGACATGGCGGACACAAGCCATGCCGCACCCCCGAAGGAGGATCCCATGTTCGCACGCCCCCTGATGGCCGCCACCCTTGCCCTGGGTCTGGCTGCCCCGCTGACCGTCCTGTCCGCCCCGGCCATCCTAGCCGCCGAGGCCGCCGTGGTGCAGGAGAAGGTCGTCTATCACGTCAATGACAGCGCCAACGCCAGCGCCGCCCTGCGCAACATCAAGAACCACCTCGATGCCAGCCCGGCGGCCCGCATTGTGGTGGTCACCCACGGCCAGGGCATCGACTTCCTGCTCAAGGACGCCCAGGACGACAAGGGCAACCCTTACCAAACCATCGTCGAGGGGTTGAAGGCCCGCGGCGTGGATTTCCGCGTCTGCAACAACACGCTCACGGCGCGCAAGATCGATCCGGAACGCGTCATCGCCGAGGCATCCATCGTCCCCTCGGGGGTCGCCGAGATCGGCAAGCTCCAGGCCCGCGAAGGCTTCGTCTATCTCAAGCCCTGACCGGCTTCTGGAAACGCTCCTCTGACCCCGGGCCGCCCGCGCGGCCCTGAAAAGGACGATTTTTCGACATGAAACGCACCCTGATGATCACGGGGGCGGCGGTTACGCTCGCCTGCTCGAACCCCACCCTCGCCACCAACTGGCTCCAGGTGCAGGGCAATGAGCCCGCCGACGCACCGCTGTTCAAGCCGTTCGGCTTCCTCCAACCCACCTACACCCGGATCGACGCCGAGCCGGTCACCGGCCTTGCCGGCGGGGCCGCCGCCTACAACGGCCAGGACCAGGTCGCCAACCTGGTCGGCCCGGACCTGGACGCCGATGCCAAGTTCCAGTTCTTCCGCGCCCGCCTCGGCGCGCGCGGCGTGCTCTCGCCCCTCTCCGACAAGATCAACTACTTCGTCCTGGCCGAGGGCGGGCGCAATGCCATCACCGCCGAGCATGACCTGATGGTCACGGACGCCTCGCTGACCTTCAACTTCATCCCCGGGGCGCGCATCCGCGCCGGCCTGTTCAAGGTGCCCACCGGCGAGGAGGCGCTGGTCGCCGTGCACACCAGCTATCCCTACGTCTATTTCACCGGCATGAGCGAGAACCTGCTGGTGGAGCGCCAGCTCGCCCCGAGCACGGCGGCCGGCGCCGCCCCCGCTGGCCTGGCCAAGGCGGACATCACCAGCGGCGGTTCCGGCTTCCGCGATGTCGGCATCCAGCTCTACGACTGGTTCAACACGGGGCCATGGGAGCTGTCCTACGCTGCCATGCTCTCCAACGGCGAGAGCATCGACCGGCTGGGCGACCGCGACGGCAACAAGGACCTGACCCTGCGCCTGCAGGCCTCGTACATCTTCGGCGGCAAGGGCCCCAACCGCGACGACCTGAGCCTCTACGTCTGGCGCCAGGACGGCGAGCGCCGCTTCGGGACGGAGGACTACGACCGGCTGCGCGAGGGCGCGGGATTCATGTTCCGCAAGGCCAGCTACCGCGTCTCCGGCGAGTACATGCATGGCAAGGGCATGATCCTGAACGGCCCCAACCCGCCGTTCGTTGACGCGCCCTTCCATGGGGTCGGCCTGGAGGAAGAGGCCCGCGGCTGGTACCTGGAGGGCGGCTGGCGCTTCCATCCCAAGTGGGAGCTGGACCTGCGCCACGAGCGCTTCGACCGGATGACCGAAACCGCGGCCAATGAGCGGGAATTCACGACGACGACCCTCGGTCTGCAATACTTCATCAACCCGGACACCCGGGTGACGGTGAACTACGAGCTCCGCGACGCGGAAGTGAGCAATCCGCAGGCGATCCCGGCAGGTCCCAACCGCGACAATGCGCTCAAGATTGCCGACAATCTCGGCGACCGCCTGAGCGTCCAGCTGACCTGGAAGTTCTGACACGAACAGGCCCCGGACCGGTCCTTGGCGACCGGCCCCGGCCCCTTTTTCCACGAGGACAGAACGATTGAGTTTCCTCGCCCTTTTCACCACCCCGCGCGAGTTGCGGGAACGCCTGCGCCAGCAGCGGACGCGGCTCTACCGCATCGCCTACTCCTGGTGCCATGACGAGGCCCTGGCCGAGGACCTGGTGCAGGACACCCTGACCCGCGCGCTGGAGCGGGCCGGACAGCTGCGCGATGCCGAGCGCTTCGACCCCTGGCTGTTCGCCATCCTGGCCAACCGCTGGCGCGACCATTTGCGCAGCCTGCGCCCGCACGAGGACATCGACACGCTGGAGGAGCTGCTGCCGGATGGTGGCGACTCGCCCGAGCGCGCCGACGAGCGCGGGGAGATCGTCGACCAGGTGCGCGCGGCCGTCGCCCGCCTGTCCATCGGGCAGCGCCAAGTCCTGACCCTGGTCGACCTGGAGGAGTTTTCCTACGCCGAGGTCAGCCATATCCTCGAGATCCCGATCGGCACGGTGATGAGCCGCCTCTGCCGGGCACGCCGGCAGCTGCGCACCGAACTCATCAGCCTGCATGAACCGCGCGCGATGGGGCGCGAAACCCTGCGGAGGGTCAAATGATGGGCAAGCACACCCCCTCGGACGAACAGATCAATGCCTTTGTCGACGACGAACTGGCCCCGGTCGAGCGCGCCCGCCTGCTCGAGCGGATCAGCGACGAGGCCGAACTGCGCCAGCAGGCCTGCGAGCTGCGCATGCTCAAGGACATGGTGCGGGCCGGCTACCGGGAACCGCCGGGCCGCAGGCCGTCTCGCCCGCTCCACCAAGGTGGCTGGGGGCAACGGGCCATGGCCGCCAGCCTCCTGCTGGCGCTGGGGCTCGGCCTCGGCTGGATGACGCGCGGTGCGCTCGATACGCCGGGCGCGCTGCAGTTCGCCACCTTGCAGCGCGTGGCCGCCGACCCTGCGCGCCTGATGCTGCATGTCGACACCGGCACGCCCGAGCGCTTCGCCAGCCTGCTCGACCAGACCCAGACATTGCTGGAGGAGGCCCGCCGGGATGGCAGGCCGCTGCAGGTCGCGGTCGTCGCCAACAGCGGCGGCATCGACCTCCTGCGCGCCGCGACCGCACCCCAGGCCGAGCGCATCCGCGCCCTGCAGGCCGCCTACCCCAACCTCAGCTTCATCGGCTGCCGGCAGACGCTGGGCCGCCTCAAGGACAACGGACAGGACACCCGCCTGCTGCCCGGCGTGCAGCTGGCGCCGGCCGCGGTCGATGCGATCGTCGAGCGGCTGCAAAGCGGCTGGACCTACATCAAGGCTTGAGCAGGCGTCTACAAGCCTCGGCGGCTGGCCGCCAAAAAGAAAAAGGCAACCCGGAGGTTGCCTTTTCTCATCCGCGAGGATGGCCGGGCGATCAGGCGCGGCTCTTGAACTCGCCGGTGCGGGTGTCGATCAGGACCTTCTCACCGATCTCGATGAAGGCCGGCACGGTGATCTCCAGGCCGGTGTTCAGCTTGGCCGGCTTGGTGACCTTGCCGGAGGTGTCGCCCTTGGCGGCCGGCTCGGTGTAGGCGATCTCGCGGGCGATGGTGGTCGGGAATTCGACCCCGATCGGGCGGTCCTCGTAGAAGGTGATCTCGACCACCTCTTCCATGCCATCGACGATGTAGCCGACGCCATCACCCAGGTACTCGGCCTCGACCTCGACCGGGTTGTACTCGCTGTCCATGAACACGTACAGCGGATCGGCGAAGTAGCTGTAGGTGCACTCCTTCTTGTCCAGGATGACCTGGTCGAACTTGTCGTCGGCCTTGTAGACCTGCTCGTTGTTCATGCCGTTGAGCAGGTTCTTGAGCTTCATCTTGACGACGGCGGCGTTGCGGCCGGACTTGTTGTATTCGGCCTTGAGCACGACCCAGGGCTGGCCGTCGGCCATCATCACGTTGCCGGCGCGGAATTCTTGTGCGGTTTTCATTCAGTCGGTACCAGAAGGGCTAAGCGGTTGTTTAACCGGGGCATTGTAGTGGCCCACGGCAAAATTGACCAGTTGCGTGGACAGATCGTCGGTCTGCGCAAGCTGCCTTGAGCGCGCCCCGAACCAGGGTGCCCGTTCGCGCAACTGTTCCAGACTTGACCACCAGGATGGGGCCGCCTCGCCCGGATTCAAGGCCTCCTCATTCCAGGCACGCATCATGGCCGCGAAGGGCTCGCGGCCCGACTGCGCATGGCCGGCGTAGACCCCGACGAAGGCATCGAGCTTGTCCAGGTGGGCCATGTCCTCGGTCGGGTAGACGTGCCAGATGAACGGCCTGCCCGACCAGATCGCACGGGTGAGCGACTCTTCCCCGCGCACGAAATTGACATCGCACAGCCACAGCAGGCGGTCGTACTCCGCCTGTGGCAGGAAGGGGATGACGTGCAGGTGCAGGCTGCCGTCGATCGTTGATGTGCCGGGCGCAAGCGTGCGGTCCGGGAAGGCCTCGCGCACGCTGTTCAGGCTGCGCCCCTGCGGGATGTAGACGCTCACCGGTCGAGGGGCCTCGACCAGCTCGCGCAGCATGACAGGCAGGGCGGGATGCTCGTAGGTGAACAGCGAGAGGGCAAGGCCGTCCTCCGCGGGGGCGGGGATGCCCCAGGCCTCGCACCAGCGCGCGCGCAGCGTAGCGTCGGCCAGGAAGGCATCGCGCGCGGCCAGCAGGCCACGCTCGCGCAACAGGCCGCCGGTGCCGGGCTGGATGCCGGGAAAGAAAAAGTACTTGCCCTGCCCGTCGCGCTGCATGGAGGGCAGGCCGTGGCAGCCGGCCACCCAGTCCTCGGCGCTGAAGTACTCCAGGTTGATCCACAGCGGCCGCACCTCCCGCATCGCGGCGACATAGCCTTCCGGCAGGGTGCAGCCGAAGGCCTCGATGACCACCCGGGCGGGCTGAACGGGCGGGAAATCACTGCTCCAGTGGCGAACCTCGATGCCGTCGATGTGCTGCCCGGCAAGCTCAAGGCGCGTCGCGGGCACCAGCCGCTGCATGGTCGCAAGGTCATCGACCCACAGGCGCACATACTGGCCATGCTCGTCGCGCAAAAGGCGGGCAAGGCGCCAACAGGTGGCGATATCGCCGAAATTGTCGATGACGGTGCAGAAGATGTCCCAGGTCGAGTGCATGAATGCCGATCAATCCAGATGTTGTGCCAGCCAGGCGCGCAGGTCGGCCATCTCCTCGCTGCTGACGCTGTGGGCCATGGGGTAGGTCCTGAAGACGAGATCGCGGCAGCCGAGTTCCCGCAGGGCATCGCGCGCCCGCTC